>NZ_WKJJ01000030.1 GCF_009674485.1 Pseudoduganella rivuli
GCCCACGGCGCCATGGCGCTGCCGGCGGGCGCCTTGCCGGCAACCCCGGCGCCGACGACCGCGCCCCGGCCCTTCGACGACGACCGCGCCTTGCCGCCGCCACCTGAACGGCTGGTGCTGGTGATCGAAGACGAACCCGCGTTCGCCCGCATCCTGTACGACCTCGCGCACGACATGCGCTACCGCTGCCTGGTGGCCTTTGGCGCGGACGAGGGCGTGCAACTGGCGACGCAATACAAGCCGGACGCGATCCTGCTCGATATCCGCCTGCCGGACCGTTCCGGCCTGTCCGTGCTGCAGCAATTGAAGGACTGCGCGGAAACGCGGCACATTCCCGTCCACGTGGTGTCCGCCGCCGACAACGAGGAAGCCGCCCTGCACATGGGCGCCATCGGCTATGCGCTGAAACCCACCACGCGCGAGCAGCTGGAAGCCGTGTTCCGCAAGCTGGAAGAAAAATTCACGCAAAAGATCAAGCGCCTGCTGCTGGTGGAAGACGACCAGCGCCAGCGCGACAGCGTGGTGCAGCTGATTGCCGACGACGACATCGACATCACCGCCGTGGAATCCGGCGAAGCGGCGCTGGCGCTGCTGCGCACCACGATCTTCGATTGCATGATCATCGATTTGAAGTTGCCGGACATGCAGGGCAGGGAACTGTTGCAGCGCATGTCGCAGGAGGAAATCGCATCGTTCCCGCCCGTGATTGTCTACACGGGCCGCAACCTGACGCGGGCCGAGGAAGCGGACCTGCACAAGTACTCGCGCTCCATCATCATCAAGGGCGCCCGTTCGCCGGAGCGCCTGCTCGACGAAGTCACGCTGTTCCTGCACAAGGTGGAATCCCGGTTGTCGAGCGAACGGCAATCCATGCTGAAGACCGTGCGCAGCCGCGACCAGGTGATGGAAGGGCGGCGCATCCTGCTGGTTGACGACGACGTGCGCAATATCTTTGCGCTGACCAGCGCGCTGGAGCAAAAAGGGGCAATCGTGGAAATCGCCCGCAATGGCGTGGAAGCGCTGGAAAAGCTCGATACTGTGCCGGACATCGACCTGGTGCTGATGGACGTGATGATGCCCGTGATGGATGGCCTGGAAGCCACGCGCCGCATCCGCAAGGATGCCCGCTTTGCGCGGCTTCCCATCATCGCCATCACGGCCAAGGCCATGAAAGACGACCAGGAACAGTGCCTGGCCGCCGGCACCAATGACTACCTGGCCAAGCCGATCGACCTGTCGCGCCTGTATTCGCTGCTGCGCGTATGGATGCCTGGTACCGGGCGCTTGTAAGGGAATCTTATGTCGGACACGGACATTGAACTGTCGATGCTGATGGAAGCGATTTACCAGAAATACAGCTACGACTTCCGTGAATACACGGGCGCCTCGCAAAAGCGCCGCGTGCTGCAAGCCATGCGCGACATGAATTGCCCCACGGTCTCCGTGCTGCAATCGCGCGTCTTGCACGAACCGGCCGCGTTTTCCCAGTTGCTGCAATTCTTGACCATCCCCGTGACGGAAATGTTCCGCGACCCGCCATATTACGCGGCGCTGCGCGAACACGTGCTGCCCGTGCTGTCGACGTATCCGTCGCTGAAGGTGTGGGTGGCTGGCTGCTCGACAGGCGAGGAAGTGTTGTCGCTGGCGATCCTGCTGAAGGAAGAAGGGCTGCTGGAGCGCACCATCATGTACGCCACCGACATCAACCCCGCCTCCTTGGAAAAGGCCCGCAAAGGCGTGTTCCCCCTGGAAGCGATGCGGGGCTACACGGCCAATTACCAGGCGGCGGGCGGCCGGCACGCGTTTTCCGACTATTACACGGCGGCGTACAACGCAGCGCTGTTCGACCGCTCGCTGTGCGACAACATCACGTATGCCGATCACAGCCTGGCGACCGACGCCGTGTTCGCGGAAACGCATTTGATCAGTTGCCGCAACGTCCTGATCTACTTCACCAAGGCCTTGCAGGAACGGGCGTTCGGCCTGTTCCACGAATCGTTGTGCCACCGGGGTTTCCTGGGACTGGGCAGCAAGGAGACCCTTGATTTTTCCCGGTTCCGGTCCCGCTTCGACGATGTGTCGCGGCGCGAGCGCATTTACCGGAAGCTGTCATGAGCACGCCGGCGCCGCTGACGGAGCTGGAAGCTTACCTGGCGGCGTTGCTGCAGGGACGGCATTTCGAGGCGGCCGTGATCGGCGCGTCCGCCGGCGGCGTGGCGGCGCTGCTGGAGATTTTGCCCGGCTTGCCCCGGGAAGTGCCGGTGCCGGTCGTGGTGGTGGTACACATGCTGCGGGGGCGTTCCAGCCAGCTGGCGGAATTGTTTGCATCGCGCCTGGCCATACCGGTGCGCGAAGCGGGCGACAAGGAAGACGTGGCGCCGGGCGCCGTGTATTTCGCCCCGGCCGATTATCATCTGTCGGTTGAAAATGACGCCACGTTCTCGCTCAGCAACGAGCCGCTGCACATCTTTTCCCGCCCCGCGATCGACTTCGCCATGCAATCGGCGGCCGATGCGTACGGCCCCAATCTGGTGGGGATCCTGCTGACGGGCGCCAGCCACGACGGGGCGGCGGGACTGGCGGCGATCGGCGCGGCGGGTGGCTTGACCGTGGTGCAGGATCCGCACGAGGCGCAATCGCCATTGATGCCGGAAGCGGCGATCCGCCTGCGGCAGCCGGACCTGGTGCTGCCGCTGAGGGATATCCGTACGCTGCTGGCCAGGCTGGAACGTGGAAATTCGTGATGCGCTGATTGTTGGCGTCAACGGGCCGCATGCGCTGCTGGCCAGGCCGGAACGCGGAAATATGTGATGCGCCGAGTCCGTAGGGCGGATTCTACGAAGCCGCCTGCATGCGTCAACGCGGCGCATGCATGGCGGCTTGCGCTGCGCGCAAACCGCCCTACGGAGTTAAGCCGGCTGCATTCTTAAAACTCTTCCCACTCATCCTGCTTAGGTTGCGCAGCGGATTTTGGCGCGGCCTTGGCCGCCGTCCGTACGGGCGCTTTCGGCGCCTTCGGCGCCAATGCGACCGCCCGCGACCGCGCAGGTGCCGGCGCCGGCGCTGCATGCGCCCCTGTCGAGAAGAACCCGACCACCTGCACCAGCTTGTCCGCCTGTTCCTGCATGCTTTGCGATGCGGCGGCCGCTTCTTCCACCAGCGCGGCATTTTGTTGCGTGGACTGGTCCATCTGCGCGATGGCCTTGTTGATCTGCTCGATGCCCAGCGTCTGTTCCTGGCTGGCCGACGTGATTTCACCCATGATGTCGGCCACGCGCTGGATGCTGTCGACGATGTCGCCCATGGTCTGGCCCGCGTCGTTGACGAGGCGCGAGCCGGCATCGACGTTGGCGACGGATGCGTCGATCAATTCCTTGATTTCCTTGGCCGCCGCCGCGGAGCGCTGCGCCAGCGAGCGCACTTCCGACGCCACCACGGCGAAGCCGCGTCCCTGTTCGCCCGCGCGGGCCGCTTCCACCGCCGCGTTCAGCGCCAGGATATTGGTCTGGAACGCAATGCCGTCGATGACGCCGATGATGTCGGCAATCTTGCCGGACGACGTATTGATGGCGCCCATGGTATCGACCACCTGCGCCACGATGGCGCCGCCGCGCGACGCCACTTCCGACGCGGAGTGGGCCAGCGTATTGGCCTGGCGCGCATTGTCCGCGTTCTGGCGCACGGTGGACGTCAGCTGTTCCATCGACGACACGGTCTCTTCCAGCGAGCTGGCTTGCTGCTCGGTGCGCGCCGACAAATCCATGTTGCCCGCCGCGATTTCATGCGACGCCGTGGTGATGGCGTCCGTGCCGGTGCGCACCTGGCCCACCACGCCCAGCAGCGCATCGTTCATTTTCTTCAGCGCCTGCAGCAGGCGGCCCATTTCATCCTTGCCTTCCGTATCGATGCGTGACGTCAGGTCGCCGGACGCCACGGTTTCCGCCACGGCCACGGCACGGTTCAGCGGCGTGGTGATGGAGCGGGTGATGAACCAGGCCACGCTGATGCCCATCGCCATGGCGATCGTGCCCAGCGCCAGCTGCATGATGCGGGAATTGCTGTAGACCTCCTGTACGTCCGCACCCGCTTCATCCATCAATCTGGTTTCGTGCGTGAACACGTCGTTCAGCGCAGCCAGCGCCTTGGCCTGCACCGGGCCGGTTTCCTTCAGCAGGTAGTCGACCGCCTCTTCGGCGATGCCTTCCTTGCGCAGCTTGATCAGCTGGTTGTTCTTTTCCGCGCCGGTCTTCAGCGCGTCATCGACCGCCGCCAGCAGCGCTTTTTCCTTGTCGTCCGTCATTAGCGCGGCCAGCTTGTCGCGCGAATCCTTGTAGCGCTTGCGGGCGTCATCGACCTTGGCCAGTTCCGCATTGATCAGCTCCGGCGTCGAGACCACCGTCATCGTGGTCAACGCCAGCGTAATGGTGCGAACATCGCCGACCATGCTCCGTACGGCCGCCATCTTGACGCTTTTGTCGTTCAGGATGTCCTGCGTGCGGCTGCCGATGCGCGACATCGATGCCAATCCCAGCAGCATCATGGCTGTCAGCAACGTCAATACCACGCCAAATCCAACGCCCAGGCGCACCCCTATCTTCAAATTCGCAAGCGACATGACTCCCCCGTGTAGTAATTTCCAGAAGAATGTCACATCCTGGCCCGGGTGTCTTCCCGCCACGGACAGGGACGCGGGCTGGTTGTCGCCATGCAACAACGGTAACGGGCGATCCTTCACAGCAGCAGTAAAATCCATGTACGGGGACCTGGAAATACGGTATGCAACGCGATATAGAAAAACGCGAATGGCTGTTGCGCCGCAATTGTTCGCTGACACCGCGCCAGACGGTGACAGCGTATGCGGCGCTGTGCGCGTTGTCGCTGGGTGTGGCCCTGGTGTTCCTGCTACAGGGCGTGTGGCAAGTGCTGGTGTTCACGGCCATCGAGCTGGCCGCCGTCACCACCGCCTTCATCCTGTACGCGCGCCACGCGTCCGACTATGAACACATCGTGCTGACCGCCGGCTGCCTGCTCGTGGAGCGGGTGTCGGCGGGACGCGCGTCGCAGACCGTGCTGGAACCGTACTTTACGCGCGTCGCCAAGCCGGATTCGCCCCGCAGCCTGGTGTTGCTGGAAGCGAAGGGTACGTCACTGGAAGTGGGCGTGTACGCGCCGGATGCGCAGCGGCGGCGCCTGGCGCAGGAATTGCAGGATGCGCTGCTGGATCAGAAGCGGTAGCCGACTCCAACGCCAAACAGGACCGGGTCGACCTTGACACGGCTGGCTTTCGCTCCGCCGATCAGCACGTCGCTGCGGAGGCGCAGTTTTTTCACGTCAAAGTTCAGCGACCAGCGGTTGTCGAGCCGCACGTCGGCGCCTGCCTGCAATGCCAGGCCGATGCTGTCGTGTTCCAGGCTGGCGCCGCCATTCAACAGATTGTTTTTGGAGAAGGTGGTCCAGTTGACGCCAGCACCCACGTATGGGCTGACGGTTTGGCCCGGCATGAAATGGTATTGCGCCAGCAACGTGGGCGGCAAATGGCGGAACGTGCCGATGTCCTTGCGGTCCAGATACACGGTGTGCTTTTGCGGATAGGTCAGCACAAGTTCCGCCGCCACATTCGGCGTGAAGAAATACGAGATATCCACTTCCGGGATGGTCTTGCTGCTGACGGCGATGCGGTCGGATGCGCCGGCGCCGCCGACAGGATCGGAATGGTCGGCCGGATTGATATGCACGGCGCGCGCACGGACCAGCAGGGAGCCGCTACCGGCGGCATAATCGGCGGCATACGCGCTGCCTGCGCACAGGCTGAAAAGAGAGGCCAGGATGGCGGCGATGGTGACTTTCATACACATTTTCCTTCGTTGCTGTTGAGTTCGAAACAAAGTGTATGAATCCCAAGCAGTAAAAACTTTGATACATGTCAAAAGTTCCAAAACGAAAAGGTGCGGAGTAAGATCGCAGTTCACATCACGCATCGCAGGAGAACGCATGGCCAGGCTCAACGTCAACGGGGTGGTAAGGGAAATCGATGCGGAGGGTGACACCCCGCTGCTGTGGGCGCTGCGCGAGCAGCTGGGACTGACCGGCACCAAGTATGGCTGCGGCGTCGCGCAATGCGGCGCGTGCACGGTGCACATCGATGGCGAAGCGACGCGCAGCTGCGTGCTGCCGGTGTCCGCGCTGACGGAAAAGCAGAAGATCACCACCATCGAGGGCTTGTCGAAAGATGGCAGCCACCCGGTGCAAAAGGCATGGGCCGCGCTGGACGTGCCGCAGTGCGGTTTCTGCCAGTCCGGCATGATCATGGCCGCCAGCGCACTGCTGAAGCACAAGCCGAAAGCCACCGACGCGGACATCGATGCCGCCATCACCAATATCTGCCGCTGCGGCACGTATAACCGCGTGCGCGCCGCCATCAAGGTGGTGGCCGCCAAGGCCAGTCCGAAGTCGGCCGGCCTGGACATCCAGCACGTGGGAGACAAGGCATGAACGCGCCGTTGCCAGTTTCTACATCACGGCGCGGCTTCCTGAAAATCTCCACCCTGGCGCTGGGCGGCCTGGTGGTGCCATTCGCCATCCCGCTGGATGCGCAGGCGCAGCAGGCCGGCGAGCAGCCGCCGGAAATCAACGCGTGGGTCGTCGTGAAACCGGACGACACGGTGGTGATCCGCATTGCCCGTTCCGAAATGGGCCAGGGCACGCTGACCGGCCTGGCGCAACTGGTGGCGGAGGAACTGGATGCCGACTGGGCCAAGGTCACGACGGAATACCCGAGCCCCGGCCGTAACCTGGCGCGCAAACGCGTGTGGGGCAGCTATTCGACCGGCGGCAGCCGCGGCATCCGCGAATCCAACGAATATGTGCGCAAGGGCGGCGCGGCGGCCCGCATGATGCTGATGCAGGCGGCGGCCGACCAGTGGCAGGTGCCGGTGGCGGAATGCCGCGCGGCCAATGGCGCCGTGACCCATGCGGCCTCCGGGCGCAGCGCCACCTATGGCAAGCTGGCCGAGGCGGCGGGCAAGCTGGCGGTGCCTGCGGACGTCAAACTGAAAGACCCGAAAGACTGGAAGCTGGCCGGCAAGCGCCTGGCGCGGCTCGATACGGTCGACAAGACCACGGGCGCGCAGGTTTACGGCATGGATTTGAAGCTGCCGAACATGGTCAATGCCGCCATCAAGGATTGCCCGGTATTCGGCGGCAAGGTCAAAAGTTTTGATGCGGCCGCGATCGCGCAGCGACCCGGCGTGAAAAAAGTCGTGCAGGTGGGCGACAGCGCCGTGGCCGTGGTGGCCGACACGTGGTGGCGCGCCCGCAGCGCGCTGGCGGATTTGCCCATCGTGTGGGACGAAGGCCCGAATGCGAAACTGAGCAGCGCCGATATCGCCGCCATGCTGAAAGAGGGACTGAACGCGCCGGAAGGCGTGGTCGGCAACAGCAATGGCGATGCGCGCGCCGCCATTGCGTCCGCCAGGCGGACCGTGGAAGCCGTGTATTCGTATCCGTTCCAGAACCACGCGACGATGGAAGTCATGAACGCCACCGCCGTCTGGACACCGGAGCGCTGCGAAGTGTGGACGCCCACGCAAAACGGCGAAGCGGCGCTGGCCGCCACGTCGGAAGCGGCGGGTTTGCCGCCCGCCCAATGCGACGTCCATAAACTGCACCTGGGCGGCGGTTTCGGCCGCCGGGGCGCCACGCACGACTGGGTGCGCCAGGCGGTGCTGATCGCCAGGGAATTGCCCGGCACGCCCGTCAAACTGATCTGGACCCGCGAAGAAGACATGCAGCATGGCCGCTACCACCCGGTCACGCAGTGCAAGCTGACGGCGGGGCTGGACGAGCAGGGCAATATCACGGGCCTGCACATGCGCATTTCCGGGCAGTCGATCCTGGCTTCGCTGGGCGCCACGCTCAAGGATGGCAAGGACCCGGCCGTGTTCCAGGGCTTGAATCCACCGGGGCCGGAAGCATCGATCGGCTACACGTTCCCGAATCTGCTGGTCGACCACGCGATGCGCAACCCGCCGGTGCCGGCCGGTTTCTGGCGCGGCGTGAACCTGAACCAGAATACGATTTACCTGGAATGCTTCCTCGATGAAGTGGCCCACGCCACGAAGCAGGACCCGCTGGCGCTGCGCCGCAAGCTGATGGCCAACCATCCGAAGCACCTGGCCGTCTTGAACGCGGTGGCGGAAAAAGCCGGATGGAACAAGCCGCCGAAGAAGGGCATTTACCGGGGACTGGCGCAGTGCATGGGCTTCGGCAGCTACGTGGCCGCCTGCGCCGAGGTCTCGGTGAGCAAGGAAGGGCGCCTGAAAATCCACCGCATCATTGCCGCCACCGACCCGGGACACGCCGTCAATCCGCAGCAGATCGAAGCGCAGGTGGAAGGGTCGTTCGTCTACGGCCTGTCGGCCGCGCTGCATGGCGAATGCACGGTGAAGGATGGCCGCGTCGAACAGACCAACTTCGACACCTACGTGCCATTGCGCATGGATGAAATGCCGAAGGTGGAAACCATCGTGATGCCGTCCGGCGGCTTCTGGGGCGGCGTGGGCGAACCGACCATCGCCGTGGCGGCGCCCGCCGTGCTGAATGCGATCTTTGCGGCGACGGGCAAGCGGATCCGCGACCTGCCGCTGAAGAATCACAGCCTCAAAGCCAAGGCATAGCGCAATCATGGCTGCCCGGCGCGATCTGTCCAATCCGCTCCCGCGCCGGGGCCTTGCGGCAGCGCTCACGACCTTGCTGTTGTCCACCGCCACGGCAGCCACCGACGGTATCCCCGACCCGCTACCCGGCACCGCCCCCGGCGACGTCGAGCGCGGCCGCGCCATCGTGGCCAACCGCCAGCTCGGCCTGTGCCTGCTGTGCCACTCCGGCCCGATCCCGGAAGAACCGTTCCAGGGCAACCTGGCCCCCGACTTGACGGGCGCGGGCGAGCGTTCGACGGCGGCCCAGCTACGGCTGCGCATCGTCGACCCGGGCCGCATCAATCCCGCCACCATCATGCCCGCGTATTACAAGACGGAAGGCTTGTCGCACGTGGCGCCCCAATACCGGGGCAAGACCATCCTGACGGCGCAGCAGGTCGAAGACGTGGTGGCTTACCTGCAAACCCTGCGCACGCTGTTTGCGCAGCCGCCGCAGCCCACGCCACCGGCCGGGCCGTCCAAGGAGAAACCGTAGTGGCCGGCGACAGCACCCCTGCATGCATGGACCATGCCGCCACACGCCGCACCCTGCTGCGCGCGGCAGGCGCATTGCCGCTGCTGGCGCTGGTCCGCCCCGCATCCGCCACGCCGGACGAAATGCGCGCCGCCATCGCCCGCTGGACCGGGAACAAAGTCCCGAACGAAGGCAAAGTCACGTTCGACATCGCCAAACTGATCGACAACGGCAACGCGGTCCCCGTCACCATCCGCGCCGACAGCCCGATGACGCAGCAAGACCACGTGACCGGCATCGCGCTGTTCAACGAACGCAACCCGGAAACGGACATCGTGCGCTTTACGCTGACGGCCCGCAGCGGCAAGGCGGAAGTGTCGACCCGCATCCGCTTGGCCACGTCGCAAAAGCTGGCGGCCGTGGTGCGCATGAGCGATGGCAGCTATTGGCAGCAAACGGTGGACGTCATCGTGGCGCTGGCCGCCTGTATCGAAGGAGAGCCGATGTAATGGCGCGCGCCCTGATCCACATGCCGTCGACGGCAAAGCGCAATGACGTGGTGGAAATCCGCGCACTGATCGGCCATCCGATGGAAACGGGCTACCGTCCCGGCCCGGACGGCAAGCCGCTGCCGCGCGACATCCTCACGTATTTCAGCTGCCGCTACAACGGCGAGGAAGTGTTCAGCGCGGAACTGCACCCTGCCGTTTCCGCCAATCCGTATATCGCGTTTTATACCGTGGCGGTGGAAACGGGCACGCTGGAATTCACGTGGACCGGCGACAAGGGTTTTGCGCAGACCGAGCGCGTCACGCTCACGGTGGCGCCATGAAGAGGGCGGCACGGCTCGTTGCCTGGCTGTGCGCGCTGGCTGGCGCCGCCCCGTTATTGGCCGCCGTCATCCACCCGTCACCGCCCAGGCCAGCGGACAGCGGCGACCCCCGCCAGTCCGGCACGCACTTCATGAGCGCGGCCACGCAAGCCATGCAGCAGGACGACCGGCAAAACCCCGCCATGCTGTGGGTCGCGGGCGGTGAAACGCTGTGGCAGACCGCGGCGGGCAAGGCCAGCCGTTCTTGCATGTCCTGCCACGGCGACGCGAAGACTGCCATGCGCGGCGTGGCGGCACGCTATCCCGCGTACGACAGCAAGGCCGGCAAAGTCATCACGCTGGCGCAGCGCATCGAACTGTGCCGGCAGGGCGCGCAGCAGGCGCCGCCGCTGGCGCCGGAAAGCGACGACTTATTGAGCCTGGAAGCGTATGTCGGCATGCAGTCGCGCGGCATGCCGCTGGCGCCGCCGCAGGACGAACAGACGCGCGCCGCGGCGGAACGGGGGAGGTTACGCTGGCAGCAGCGCATCGGCCAGTTGAACTTGTCGTGCGCGCAGTGCCATGACGATCACTGGGGTGGCAAGCTGGCCAGCGCCGTGATCCCGCAGGCGCATGCCAATGCTTACCCGATCTACCGGCTGGAATGGCAGTCGCTGGGCTCATTGCAGCGGCGCCTGCGCAATTGCATGAATGGCGTGCGCGCGGAAGCGCCGCCCTACGGCGCAATGGAACTGGTGGAACTCGAAGCCTGGCTGGCCCTGCGCGCCCGGGGGATGCCGCTGGAAACCCCGGGCGTACGACCGTGAGGAGCAAGCAATGAATCGACTGCGGTATTGGAAGCAAGTGCGGGAACGCGGCCCGTTGCGCGCCGCTGTGCGCGCGACAGCATGGGTCTGCATGGCCGTTATGGCGGCACAGGCGCAAGCGCAGGATCAGCCGCAGTCGCGGGCCGCAGCCACGGCAGCGCAGCCTGCGATTGTCCCCGCATCGGCACTGCAAGCACCCACCCGCTACACGTCGCTGCCGGCCATCACCGCAGGCGCCCGCCTGGCCGCCAATTGCGCCGCGTGCCACGGCACCAGCGGCATGACGGACGGTGTCGCGCTGCCATCGCTGGCGGGGCAGGGCAAGGGCGTGTTGCTGGTGGCGCTGAAAGCGTTCAAGTCGGGCGCCCGGCAGGGAACCATCATGCCGCAGATCGCCAAGGGCTACACGGACGAGCAACTGGCGCAACTGGCGGAATTCTTTGCCGCGCAGCCCCCGGTGCCGGTCGCGGCGCTGCCGCCATTGCAGGACAAGGCGGCAGCGGCGGAACCGCCCCCGGCATTGCGCGTCGCCGTCACCGGCTGGACACAGGAACACAGCACGTTCGCCGGATACGGCCATGTCTCACCCATCTTGCGCGCCACCGGGGGCCAGCCATGAAGCGCCGCGCCTTCCTGCAAACCGGCGCGGCCGGGCTGGCGGCCATGTCCGCCGTCGGCTGCGCATCGCTGCCGACATCCAGCCGCCCGCACGTGGTCGTTGTCGGCGCCGGCTATGGCGGCGCCACGGCGGCCCGTTACATCCGCCTGTGGAGCGAAGGGGAAGTCGACGTCACGATCATCGACCCGACGCCCCGTTTTATCTCCTGCCCGCTGTCGAACCTGGTGCTTGGGGGCTCCAAAGCGCTGGTGGATGTCACCCTGCGCCGCGATGCGCTGTCGGAAAGGCATGGCGCGAAGGTGGTGCAGGATACCGTGCAAGTGGTCGATGCCGCTAAACGCACGGTAGCGCTGGCCGGCGGCAATGTGATCGCATACGACCGGTTGATCCTGTCGCCCGGCGTCGATTTCATGTGGGACCAGTTGCCCGGCATGCTGAAACCCGGCGCGCAGGACCGCGTGCTGCACGCGTGGAAAGCGGGTGCGCAAACCGTGGCATTGCGCGCGCAACTGGAAGCCATGCCCGATGGCGGCGTCTATGCATTGACAGTGCCGCCCGCGCCATACCGCTGTCCGCCCGGCCCGTATGAGCGCGCCTGCCAGGTGGCCCATTACTTCAGCCGCCACAAGCCGAAATCCAAGGTGCTGCTGCTCGACGCGAATGACGACGTGGTATCGAAAGGTCCGCTGTTCAAGAAAGCGTGGAAAGAACGCTATGGCGGCATCATCGAATACCGGCCCGGCTTCAAGACCGTGGATATCGACGCCATTTCGAACACCGCCGTGTCAGAACTGGGCGACAAAGTCCAGGCCGACGTGCTGAACGTGGTGCCGCCGCAGCGCGCCGCCGCCATTGCCGTGCAGGCGGGCGTCGCCAATGGCAACGGGCGCTGGTGCGTGGTGGATTTCCTCACGTTCGAATCGACCGCCGTGCCTTTCATCCACGTGCTGGGCGATGCCTTGCAGGCCGCGCCGCTGATGCCGAAATCCGCGCACATGGCGAACCAGCATGCGAAAGTGTGCGCCGCCGCCATCGTGGACTTGCTGGCAGGACGCGCGCCGGAACCGAAACCCACGCTGACCAACACGTGCTACAGCTTCGTCTCGGACCGCGACGTGATCCACGTGGCGTCCGTGCACGCCTATGACGCGGACAAGAAAACCTTGCTGGTGGTGCCGGGATCAGGGGGCGTGTCGGCCGCCGCGAATGAAACGGAAGGCGTGTACGCGATGTCCTGGGCGCGCAACATTTGGCGGGATACGTTGGGATAAACTCGGTTGAGCTAACTGTGCCTGGGCTAATTGCTCCTGCACCAAGTGCTCCTGCACCAAGTGCGCCTGCGATACCTGCGCGTGTAGCCCATGCGGTTGCGATGCGTGCGTGGGCAGACGGTGTGGCTGGGGTCGGTGGATTGGCAGTGGTGGCGGCACGTGCGGAGGCAGGTTGCCCGGTCCATGCGGATGGTGCGGCCGGTGCCCGCAGTATTTCTGCTGCAGCGCCTGCGCGGCGCTGATCAAGTCCGGATACATGGCCACCTGCGCAAACACGGCCTGCGCGATGTCATAGCCCAGTTGCCGGTAACTCTCGAACTGGTCCTCCCCATAAAACTGGTCGCCCGTGGATTCGTGCGGGAAGCGCGGATGGCGCGCCTTGTATTGCAGCACCGCCGCATCTTCGCGGCCCGTCATGGCGGCTTTCAGGTAAATCAGCACGCCATGTTCGCCATTGCCGTAATCGATGGAGCCGATGGCAAAGCGCCGCCGCGCCCACGGCGTTTCACTGCCGGCCGCCGTGACGGGAACGATTTCCGTGAAATCGATATCGACCTTCACGCCGAAATCCACTTCGCACATGCGGATCAATGTGCCCAGGCCTTCGAAGCGGTAATGGTGGTCGCATTCCGCGTCGCTGGCGATGATGACCTTGCAGCGCCGCCGCACCAGTTCATAGACGGCCAGGTTTTCAAAGTGCCCGCCATCGGAAATCATCAGGTAATTCGAGCGCCCTTCGGCGGCGCCAAACAATTCCTTGACGAGGTAGCGGATGCTGAACGATGGAGAGGGACGCGTGATGTGCGCCAGCTTGGGATTGGGGAACCACCAGCCGAGGCGGACATTGAACATGGTCAGCATGAAGGCCGTGCCGGGCGACGTGTGGTAACCCATGTTGGGGCTGGCCGCCGCGCCGGAAACGGAAATCGCCTGCGCCAGCGTCGGTTGCGACGCGCGCCCGCAATATTGCGCAATGGGCCGGTAACCCAGCGGCACATAGCCGCCGCAATCCGTGCGCAGGTAATAACCGGTGCCGGCCCGGTACGGCGTCAGCACATAGGATGCGGCATGGCGCGAATGCAGCGACAAATCGCTGGAGCCGCCCAGGTTCAGCGCGCAGCAGACGATATGCAGCGGCCCGGCCAGCGCCCGCTGCGGGCCCGTGGAGGGCGTCAAGCCTTCGCCGCCCAGGTCCGGCATTGGCATGTCGTCGTCGTCGTCGAACAGCGTAAAGCGCTGCGGCGTGCGTTCGCGCGGCACAAAACGCGTGGCGCCCAGGTAGCAGCGCGACAGGCGGCCCCGGTAAAACGAATTCAGGCTGAAGACATTGATGTCGACCCGCCACGCAAACACGCTGGCCGCCAGCAGCAGGCCGGCCAGGGTGGACAGGATCACCATCGGCGACGGGAACGACATGTCGAGCCAGTAATAGCGCTCCATGCCCGCCAGCGTGCAGCAACTGTCGCTGGCCGTGTACACCATGACCAGGTGCAGCAGCGCCGCCACACCGATGCACATGCCCGCGATGAACACGTAGGGTCCGACCACCGCCAACAGGTTCAGCAGGCGGCCGGTGAACGTGGTGTCGGCTACGCTGACCTTCGGCCCCTGCGTACTGCCGGCATTGCCTGCGATCAGGCCGCCCAGGGTGCTGACCAGCCACCCGCCCAGCGCCGGCAGCGAAATCCAGTCGCTGTTAAGCGCCGTCAGCCCCCACAACGGGCCGAACACGGCCGCCACCGACACCAGCATCCACGCCACGCCGTAGACCAGCAGCCACGCGCCCAGCCGCGACCACCACTCGCGCACGCCTTCCGGCGAATGGCGCCCCAGCATGCCGATCTGCACCACGATGGTCAGGGAAAACGCATACAGCACCAGCGCCGGCCCCCACACCAGCGCATACCACGCGCCCTGCTGCCAGTTGCGCTGGTCCGGCAATTGCGCCCACTGGTGCATCAAGAGCATGATGAACGACAGCAGCGCGTGCAGCACCACCATCGAGGGCAGGGGCGCCAGCAGCGCGGCCAGCAGGCTGCGCCGGCTGGGCACGCGGGAAAAATACGACAGCGGCCACAAGGCGACAAACGTGAGGGCCAGCGGGAAGGGCCAGTAGCGCCAGCCCTCCATGAAGAACTGGCCATAGGTGCCGAGATCGACCATCGACGACGGCACGTGCGAACCGACCGCCAGCCCCCACATGACGGCGGACAGGAAATACCCCGTCAGCAGCAGCGGAATGATGACCAGCGCCTGCGTCAGTCCCTGGCCGTAATCGATGCGGCGCGGCGCCCGCGCGGCGATCCAGCCGGGGATCAGGCGCCGTCCCGCGTACAGCATGGGCTTGGCCAGCCGCACGCCGGCCGGCAGCAGGAACAGCCCCGCCAGCATGATGGGAATGGCCGTCAGCAGCGACAGCGTCAGGCTGTTGCGCTTGTCTTCGAACGGGCTGTAATCCATGTAGTAGCAAATGCCGTACGCCACGGCGATGCAGGCGGCGGAACACAGGACGCCCGCTTTCCAGTGGCGGGCCTTCAATTGCGGCACGTCGCGCCGCGTGGTCAGGCGCCAGTGGTTGGCCGCCACGCCGGACACGGCCAGCACGAACAGCACGACCGACGTCCAGCGCCAGTTGCCCATGTCCGGCCATGCCGTGAACAGCCACAGCAGGGGGCGCGGCACCAGCAGCAGCGCGGCCATGAACAGGATCACCGTCACCTGCACCAGCAGCGCATTGCGCACCCACGTGGTGACCATCGACCAGGCGTCCGCGCTGAAGATGCCGAACTGGGGCGACAGGTAATTCGAATAGCGCCGCAGGTGCGCAATCGATTCGCGCCAGTTGGCCGTGCGCGACAGCCAGTCGGTGGCGGCCTGTGCATAGCAATGGCGGTACAGCCGGTTGCCGCCGATGGCAGCAGGGACTTTGTCATTGGCCAGCGCATCGCGCCGCCCCGCAGCGCGGCGGCAATTCGCGCTCAGCCAGGCGCCGATATAGCCGCCGCCGGAGACGGTGGACAGGTAATCGATTGAACGCAGCCGGTCCTGCTCCTTCAGCGCTTCCAGCACGCCGAGGCCGAAAGTGGCGCTGCGGATGCCGCCGCCGGACAGCGCCAGTCCCGTCAGCGAGTCGGCAACGGCGCGGGGCGCCTGCTGAGCTTCACCGGGCGGTTGTTGCAGGGCGCGCCGCAAAGCGATGTTGCGCAACTCTTCCTGCTGCATGGGAAGGGGCAGCGCCTGGTCCGCAAGCCATGTGTAGTGCGTGTCCATGGCCTTTCAATGCACGTGCAGCAGGATTTTTTCCTTGCTGCGCAGCGCCGCTTCCAGCTGGACGAATAAATGGTCGAACGCCATTTTGCTCGCGTGGATGCGGTCCTGGCCCTGTTCCAGTCCCACCAGGATGCAGCCTTGCGTGTCTTCCGGTGTGTTGCCGGTATGAATGCGCACACCGTCATACTCCGGCACGTTCAGCAACATCGGCAGCATGCGCCGGAAATGTTCCGAGTACGTGATGACCACTTCGTAGTCGCCGGCGGGAATGGCAGTGATTCCCGGAATCTTTTTTGGCCGCACGGTGTCTTCCAGCGTGAAACATTCGAACTGGCCGTTGACGGACAAGGTGCCGATGGTGGATTTGCCGGACAGCGTGGTGCGTTGCAGGTCCAGGTTCATGGTCGCCTCCCATAGCGCTATACGTTCAAGTTATACGTTCAACTTAGCGCGCTGCCCCGGGGCAGAAATACGCGCATTGTCACAGCGATGGGATTTGGACCGGATTGAATAGATTTAGTTCGTGCGATGTGCGCTTTGTACGACAAATAATTCTTAACGGCTGAGCTGCCATTGCCAGCATCAAGTCAAAGCCCGCGCTCCAGCAACTGTAAGCGTTTCCGGAACGCCGCCTTCAACCGGTACACCTGCGCCGGCCGGTGCGCACCGGTCGCCAGCATCTGCCCTTCGATGGCTTCCAGCATATCCATCTCATCCATTTTGCGGCGGAAGCTGACCTTGTTGAGCGGCTCGCCCATCAGCACTTCATACACCTTTTGCAGTTGCGGCAAGGTGAACGATTCGCCCGCCAGGTAGCACGGCAAGGATGAGTACTGGCTCTTGCTGCGCAAGCGCTGCACGGCGGCATCGAGGATGGTTTTGTGGTCGAATGGCAATTGCAGTGCACTGTCGACGTCGGCCAGCAGCACGCGTTCCTGTTGAATCAAGGTGGCCGGCACCAGCGCGTAATACGCAATGGAAATCGACCACCCGCGCGGATCGCGGGCCGGGCCGGAAAACGACGCCAGTTGTTCCAGGTACGGAGGAACAATCCCGGCCTTGTCGCGCAGCATGCGCATGGCCGCATCGTGGGTATCGGCGTCCGAGTCCACGTGAATATAACCGCCGGGCAGCGCTGCCACACCTTTGTAGGGTTCGCGTTCGCGTTTCAGTAACGCGACTTTCAAACCGTCGTCCTGCAAGGTCAGCAGTACTACGTCGACAGTGCAGATGACAGGATCCAAGGGCTGCTCCAGCTTTCTTTTGACTTAGTAACAGGATTATCTTAATCGTTATTCAACAAAGCAGCAAAGTGAAAATACTTAGTTGCACTTGTAAACTAAGTGAACTAGAATGAGTTCACCTACCAACCGGAGTCATCCATGAAACGCCAATTGCACCTGCTGCTGATCGACCCGCAAAACGACTTCTGCGACTTGCCTGACGCTTACCGCCCGGAAGAGGCTTCCGGTGGCGGCAGGGTGAGCCCGGCCTTGCCCGTGGCCGGCGCCCATGCCGACATGCAGCGCACCGCGCACCTGATCCGGGAAGGAGCCGCGGGTATCGCCGGCATCAGCGTGACCCTGGATTCGCACCACCGCATCGATATCGCGCACCCGGCGTTCTGGCAGACCGCCGATGGCGGCGCCGTGGCGCCATTCACGCAAATCACCGCCGGCGACGTGCGCGAAGGGCGCTACGCGCCGCGCAAGCCGGCCGCCATGGCCCGCGCGCTGTCGTACCTGGAAGCGCTGGAAGCGGCGGGGCGCTACAAGCTGATGGTGTGGCCGGTGCACTGTGAAATCGGTTCGTGGGGCCACAACGTGCACGCCGACGTGCGCGCCGCCTACAACCGCTGGGAAGAAAGCACGCTGCGCCCGGTGCACAAGGTCATCAAGGGTACCAATCCGTGGACGGAACACTATTCCGCCGTGCTGGCCGAAGTACCCGACCCGCAAGACAAGGGCACGCAATTGAACACGGAATTCATTGCGCACCTGGGCCAGGCCGAGCGCATTTATGTGGCCGGCGAAGCGGGCAGCCACTGCGTGAAGGCCACGGTGGAAGACATCGTCCGCCAGTTCGGTCCCGCGCGGCGCGGCAAGCTGGTATTGCTGACCGATTGCATGAGCCCCGTGACGGGTTTCGAGGCGCAGCAGCAGGCGTTCCTGGCCGCGATGGCGGAACAGGGCGTGCGGCTGGCGACGTCGGCCGAAGCATTGCAAGAACTGAAGGACAACGCGTAAAAAAAGGGGAATATCGTGAAGTACGCAGGACCGGTCGTCAAAAGTCTGCTGGAAAACGATTTATACAAATTCACCATGTGGCAGGCACTGCTGCACAGCCATCCCGGCGCGCAGACGGAATATGCATTCAATTGCCGCAATACGCCGGCCTATCCGCTGGCGGAATTGAAAGCCGACGTTGAGCGCGAACTGGACCACTTGTGCACCTTGTCGTTCACGGACGATGAACTGGCGTACCTGCGGGGCCTGCGCTACATTAAAAGCGACTTCGTCGACTTTCTGACGGTGTTCCGCTTCCAGCTCCGCTTTATTGAAGTCACGGCGGATGGCGAAGCGCTGACCATCGTGGCGCGCGGCCCGCAAGTGCACGTGATGGGTTTTGAAATCTACGTGCTGTACATCGTCAATGAACTGTATTTCCGCCGTTTCGACGCGGAAGCCGCGCTGGCGGAAGGGCGCCGCCGCCTGTCCGGCAAAATAACCCGGCTGCGTGCCCTGGGTGAACAGCCGCCGTGCCGCCACCCGTTTGAATTCTTCGACTTCGGTTTGCGCCGCCGTTATTCCGGCGCCTGGCACGACGAAGTGGTGGCGACGCTGGCGCGGGAAGCGCCGCAATGGTTCAAGGGCACGTCGAACGTGTACCTGGCCAGGAAATACGGGCTGGTGCCGATCGGCACGATGGCGCACGAATACCTGCAAAGCTACCAGTCGTTCGGCGTGCGCCTGCGCGATTTTCAAAAGGCCGCGCTGGAAGGATGGGTGCAGGAATACCGGGGCGACCTCGGCGTCGCGCTGACCGACGTGGTGGGCATGGATGCCTTCCTGGCCGACTTCGACCTGTACTTCGCCAAACTGTTCGACGGCCTGCGCCACGATTCCGGTGACCCGGTCATCTGGGGAGAGAAAGCGCTGGCCCACTACGCGAAACTGCGCCTCGACGCGCACACCAAGCGCCTGGTGTTTTCCGACGGCCTGGACCTCGACAAGGCCTACGTGTTGTACCGCCACTTCGCGGACCGCACGATGACAGGCTTCGGCATCGGCACGAACTTGAGTAACGACGTCGGCCTGGTTCCGCTGAACATCGTCATGAAGCTGGTCAGCTGCAACGGCCAGCCCGTCGCCAAGCTGTCCGACGCCCCCGGCAAGACGCTGTGCAAAGACGAAACGTTCTTAGCTTACCTGCGCCAGGTCTTCCACCACGACGTCATTCCGTAGGTCCCCCACCGGAGCCACAAAATGCTGCACATAGCCATAGCTCAACAAAACCCCACAGTAGGCGATTTCAATAGCAACACAGCAGCCATCCTCACCGCCATGCAGCAAGCGGCCCAGGCGCAAGCCGACATGGCCATCTTCCCCGAACTCGCCGTCTGCGGCTACTACCCCGGCGACCTGCTGGAAGACCCGGCATTCCTGGACATGATGGACGACAGCATCACCCGCATCGTCCGGCAATCCGAGCAATGGCCGAAACTGACCACCATCGTCGGCGCCGCCCGCAGAAACCCCGGCCCCGGCAAGCCGCTGCACAACGCCCTGCTGGCCATCCGCAACGGCGCCATCGTGGCCGAGTACTACAAGCAGCTGTTGCCGACCTACGGCATCTTCGACGAATACCGCCACTTCGAACCAGGCCCCGAACGCGCCTGCGTGCTGGAAATCAGCGGTCATAAAGTCGGTTTCCTGGTCTGCGAAGACGGCTGGAACGACGCAGGCAAGGATTACGCGGTCAACCCCTTCGCCGCACTGCGCCAGGCACAGCCGGAACTGGTCGTCAGTATCAACGCCAGCCCCAGCAACATCGGCAAGCTGGCGCAGCGCCATGCACTGTTCGGCGACGCGGCCCGCAACAACGGCTTCGCCATCCTGTTCGTCAACCAGGTGGGCGGCCAGGACCAACTGGTCTTCGACGGCGCCTCCTTCGGCGTCACGCCACAGCAAGGCGTAACCTTCACCTGCCGCCAGTTCGAAGAAGAACTGCGTATGGTTTCCTTCGACGGCCAAACCCTGCGCGATATGGACACCGGCGCCGACTGCGTCGCGCGGTTTCGCGCAGCGAAGCCGCCAAGCACACCACCAGCCTTCTACCACGAGCAAATCCTGCTGGGCCTGCGCGACTACGCCCGCCGCTGCGGCTTCACCAAAGCCGTCATCGGCTCCTCAGGCGGCATCGATTCCGCGATCACGATCGCCCTGGCCGCCGAAGCCCTGGGCCCGGACAACGTCACCGCCATCACGATGCCGTCCGACTGGTCCAGCTCTGGCTCCGTCACGGATTCGCAAAAACTGTGCGATGCTCTGAACGTCCGCCTGCACACCCACCCGATCGCCGCGCTGGTCAAGCAATACGCCGACGGCTACGAGCAGACATTCGGCCACCCATTGCAAGGTCTGCCCCTGGAAAACCTGCAAGCACGCATCCGCGGCACCATCCTGATGGAATACTCGAACGCCCATGGCGCATTGCTGCTTACCACGGGCAACAAAAGCGAAATCTCGGTCGGCTATTGCACGTTATATGGCGACACCAACGGCGGCCTGGGCCTGATCGGCGACCTGTATAAAACCGAGGTCTACGCGCTGGCGCGGCACGTGAATGCCGTGGCGGGCCGGGAAATCATTCCCGCCGCCGTACTGGAAAAACCGCCATCAGCCGAACTGGCGCCGGGGCAACGCGATACGGACAGCCTGCCGCCGTACGAGGTGCTGGACGAAATCCTGAAATGGCACATTGAAGGGCCGCGCCTGGCTGCCGATGAATGGCGGCAAGCCAGCGCGTTCGTCGAACGGTTGCGCCAAACGGACGACGGGCGCGCGCTGGTCCGGCGTATCCTGTCGCTGGTGGCGCGCAACGAATACAAGCGCCGCCAGGCGCCGCCCATCATCCGCGTACGCGCCCGCGCATTCGGCAGTGGACGGCAAGTGCCGATTGCGGCGAAATTTGCAGGAGGAATCGAATGACGACGGCGCCTTTACCCATCGAACTTGCCGTGGTGATCGGCCGTTTCCAGCCATGGCACATCGGCCATGCGGCGCTGCTGCGCCAGGCGCTGACGTGCGCGCCGAAAGTGGCGGTGGTGATCGGCTCGTCGCACCGCGCCCGCAGCGCCAGGAACCCGTTCACGTTCGACGAGCGGGTGGCGATGATTTCCGCTTCGCTGTCGGAAGAGGAGCGCGCCTGCGTCTCCTTCATTCCCGTGCGCGATTACTTTGACGACGAGCGCTGGTCGGCCCGCGTGCAGGACGCGGTGGAAGCGCTGGTGGACGAGGGCGCGGAAATCGCGCTGGTCGGCCACTTCAAGGACGATTCCAGCTATTACCTGAACCATTTCCCGCAATGGCAACTGGTGGAAGCGCCGCGCGAAGGCTTCGCCGACGCCACCGCGCTGCGCCGCGTACTGTTTGAAACGGAGCACACCGGCCCGTCGCTGGATGCGCTGGCCGGCGAAGTGCCGCCTGCCGTGCTGCAATACCTGAAAGCGTGGACCTTGCTGCCGCATTGCGCGCGGCTGGCGGAAGAACATGCGGTGATCGCGCAAACCCTTGCCGCGTGGGCCGGTACGCCGTATCCGGTGATTTTCACCACTGTCGACGCCGTGGTGCAGACGGCCGGCCACGTGCTGCTGATCCGCCGTGGCGGCGCGCCCGGCAGGGGCTTGTGGGCATTGCCGGGCGGTTACCTGGAGCCGCGCGAACGCTTGCTGCAAGGGGCGATGCGCGAATTGCGGGAAGAAACCGAACTGGCGCTGTTGCCGTCCACGCTGGAAGAAGCGCTGGCCGGTGTGCGCGTATTCGACCACCCGGACCGCAGCCAGCGGGGCCGCACCATCACGCATGCGCACCATTTCAACTTGCGGCTGGATCACTTGCCGGAAGTAAAAGGGGCGGATGATGCGGCGGAGGCGAAATGGATACCGCTTGCCCAGGTGGCCGGTATGGAAGACCAACTGTATGACGACCATTTCCATATCCTCGACCATTTCCTGAAGTTGACTCCGCGGTAGCTCACCTTGTAGCTGAGCTTCATCAAAGCCGGCGTCACCCGGCGTGCCACCATCGCGATTTTCGCCAAGGAGACACGCCATGACCCAGCCGCCCTTGTATCCGGTTTGCCTGTCGCTGGTGCCGCCCAGGGCGCCGTCCCGCGCGCGCAGGCGCTTCGACCGCACGATGCGCAAGTTGTACCGCATCACGCTGCTGGCGGCCCAGTGGACCGACCAGCGCGCGTCGGTGCGCAAGGTGGCCGCGTGGGAATTGCAGCCGCTCACTCGGGAATATCACCGCTGCCTGAAACAGCTGGCCCTGCGCTTCGACGCCGTGCATGCCGACAGCGCGCTGGATGACCTGCAGCGCATCAAGCTGGCCTGGCTGATTTGCGCCTTTGCCGAACAGGTATTGGCGCTGGAAGATGACGCCGGCATGGTGGCGTTGCTGGACAAACATGACGTGTCGCGCTGGGAAGAAGACATTGCCTGGGATGACGAAGATGTCTTTGCCGCGTCCGGCGTCACGCACATTCCCGCACCGGCCTCGCCAGCGTTCCCGGTCAAACCGCCGCCGGAAATCGATCACGCACAAACCCTGTGGATGCTGCGTGAAATCTGGCACGACAAGGCGGGACTGGACCGGATGGACGACACGGAACTCGACACGTATTGCAGCCTGGTCCGCCGTGAATTGCAGGCGGTGTCGGCGGTGCTGTTCAGCCAGTTGCTGCCGCTGTCGGAAGAGTGGGAATTGCCGCTCGATGACATCACGCCGGCCGGCGCCATCCACTACCTGCGGCAGGATGGACGGGAAGTCAAAGCCGCCATGGACGTTGCCATGCGCCAGCTGGAAGCGTTCAACGATATCGGCACGCTGAAGGCGCGGCTGGATGCCTATGAATTGCCGGACGACCCGAACGGAGCGGAAGGCGACTGGTTCTTTGCCATGGAGCGGGCGCCGGACTGGAACCGCTTGTACTGGGAATGTCTGGGCGAAACCACACCCGTTTCATAACTTGCTTTTGCGCAAATTGCCTATTGGATATGAACAGCATACTGGCCCCCTGATCCGATTCCTGTCAGCAATTATCGAAAGGGCCCGGTATGGATGGCGCAAGGACGTGGATACAGTCGGTGCTGGATGGCGAAAGCCAGCATGGCCGTTTGCTGACGATGGATTTCCCGCGCGGCGATGGCCCGGAATATGCGGTGTTGCTGGTCAATACCCTGCATGCGCGTGAAGAGATGTCGCGCTCATTCCGCTACGAAGCGGAATTGCTGTCGGACGACGCGCATATCGCGCTGACGTCGATGATGGGCAAGATGGTGACCATCTCGCTGGTGCGCAACGACGGCTCGCTGCGCCATTTCAATGGCTACGTGACGGAATTCAGCCTGCTGGGCGCCGATGGCGGCCTGGCGAAATACCGCATGGTGCTGGAGCCGTGGATGGCGTTTGTCCGGCTGCGCCAGGATTGCGTCGGCTTCCATGGCCGTACGCTGCAGCAGATCACGGAACTGACGCTGCGCCACTGCGTGCAGCACGACTGGCAAACGCGCCTGTATCACGGCGATCCGCCCATCACCTGCGCCAACCAGTACAACGAGACGGACTACAACCATTTGCACCGGCGCTGGGAAGCGCGCGGCTGGCATTACTGGTACGAGCACCGCGCCAATGGCCATACCTTGTGGCTGGGTGACGACACGATGATGCTGGACCCCATCGATGCGCGCGACGGCACGGAAGCGCCGGACGGCATGCCGTTCCGCAGCGAAGCGGGATCGAAGGAAGACGACAGCATCCATCAATGGCAGGCCGTGCGCCGCATCGGCGCGAACAGGCTGACGTTGTCCACGTTCGATTACAAGAACCCGTCGCCACAACATATCTCGGCACAGACCCGTTATTTGCAGGGCGACCTGTTCGAACATGAAGTGCACGAATACGCGGGCGCCAGGGCATACCAGGGCAGCCGCGAAGGGGAACCGCTGGCGCAGCGGCGCAGCGACGGGCGGGAAGCGCTGTACCAGACCTTCGAAGCGTCCGGCAATGACCGCAATGCGCAGCCGGGGCGCTGCTTCAAGCTGGAAGAGCATTTCAGCGGCCAGGCGCCCGCCAAGGAAATCGGCGACGCTTCGCGCGAGGGCCGCAGCTATCTGATCCTGGCCGTGGAGCACAACGCCAGCAACAACTACCAGGACGGGCGCCACGCGGAATCGCGCTACACGAACCGGTTCACGTGTATCCGCCAGGAGCGGCGCTGGTATCCGGAGCGGGGTTATCACAGCCAGCCTTGCGCCGACCCGGGTGTGCAGACGGCCATCGTCGTGGGGCCTGCGGGGGAAGAGATCTACACGGATGACCTGGGGCGGATCAAGGTGCAGTTCCACTGGGACCGGTTGGGAACGGGGACGGGCGGCACCGAGCCGTGGGTGCGGGTGGCGATGCCGGTGGCTGGTGCGGGGTTTGGGCAGATCGGGTTGCCGCGGGTGGGGCAGGAAGTGGTGGTGCAGTTTGTCAACGGGAATGTGGATCATCCGATTGTGACGGGGGTGGTTTACAACGGCAGGCATGCGCCACCGTGGGAGTTGCGGGGGCAAAGGGCGTTGTCGGGGTGGCGGAGCAGGGAGTTGGGCGGTTCGCGTGGGAACCAATTAGTGATGGATGACACGCGGGATCAGTTGCAGGCGCAGTTGCGCAGTGATCATCTGCATAGCCAGTTGGCGCTGGGGCATATCGTGCGGGTGGAAAGCAAGGCTGGCCGGGGCGAGGTGCGGGGGGAGGGGTTTGAGTTGAGGACGGATGGGCATGGGGTGGTGCGGGCGGGACGGGGGATGTTGGTGACGACGGAGGAGCGTGCAGGTGCAGCGTCGCATGCGAAAAGCATGGGAGGGCCAATACGGCAATTGGCCGCTGCAAGCGAAGTCCATCGGCAGATGGCGGAAGAAGCGCAACGCCACGGCGCACTCGATGCGATGAGCCAGCAGGGAGCGGTGGTGCTGGAATTGAAGAAGCAGAAGGACGACGTGAAAGGACATGACGGAAACGCGCATCCCGAACTGGCGCAGCCGCATTTGGTATTGGCAGGTGTTGCCGGCATTGAGACGGTCACACCGCAATCCACGCACGTCGCCAGCGGCGAGCATACAGCGCTCAGCGCGGGGCGAAGCCTATCGCTGGCAGCCGGGGATAGCCTGTTCGCCAGCATCCGTGAAACCTTCCGCCTGTTCGTGCACAAGGCAGGCATGAAACTCGTGGCTGCGGCAGGAAAAGTCAGTGTGCGCGCCGAATCGGATGACGTGGAAGTCGTCGCGCAAAAGGTGCTGACCTTGTTGAGTCAATCCGACTGGGTGGATATCCGTGGACGCAAGGGCGTGCGACTACACGGTGGCGACTGCATGGTGGAAATCAGTGAGCGGGTGCAGTTTTTTACACCGAAGCCGACCTTATTCCACGGGAATCTGGAGACGCTGGGACCCAAGAACAGGCCGCAACCGGAGCCGGAAAAAAAGGAAATGGTCGACCCGAAAAAGCGCATGCAGGTCACGCTGCTTGCGCACCCTGAGGATACGGCAGGTCTGGCCGATGTGCCGTATGCGCTCTACAAGGGGGACACGCTGGTGCAGGAATCGCTGACCGATAGCGACGGATGTATCGAGTTTGAGCATGACGATGGCGTGACTGATTACCGGATCGAATTGCCCAATGGGGCGGAGTTTGAGTTGAAGGTGCATCCGAAGCTGGCGGCGAACGGGACGGTTGACTACGAGGAACATGTGTTGTCGAACCAAGGGCGGCGCGCGATGGATGGAACTGCCGAGGGACGGCGCCACGAATGATGGAGGGATCAGATGAAGCATGAAGGGCGCGGCGTTATCCGGATTGGGGACAAGACCAGCCACGGTGGGCAAGTGATATCTGCATCGTCCGGTACGGTAGTGATGGGAAAACTCGCGGCGCTCGACGGCGACATGTCGGTTTGCCCTCAGTGCAAAGGCAAGTTCGCGTTGAAGCCGGATGGGGCCGGAGCCCGGCATGAAGGCAAGCCCTACGCATATCACGATGACGTTACCGAGTGTGGCGCCCGGCTGATTTCGTCACTTGTTTCAAGTGGCGGAGCCGGAGCGAGCGACGAGGAGGAGCAGACCGAAGAATTACATGATTCCGGCTTCGATGACCGATTCGTGCTGTTAAGCCAAGCCGGTGATCCGGTGCCGTTCATCGAATATGCCATCGAACGTGAAAATGGAAAAATCGAGTACGGCAAGACGAACGAGAAGGGGGAAACCCATCTTCTTTCCCTGACGGCAAAGCCTGAGCAGATCAGGATTTACATTGCGAACGATATTTGAGTTCAAAGCGAGCTTCTGAATCGCAAAGGAGGAATCGATGACGGACACGCGTATCGTTGCACCTTCCGGAAAGACCTTGAACTATCAGGCAAGCAGAACGACTACACCAAAGAAGGACAATAAAGCCAAGGCCATCCACGTCACTTCCGATCCGAAGGTTCGCATGGCGGAGAACGAAGCGTGGCTGAAGAATGCGAATGTTTCGGCATTTCTGAAAGCGGTCGCCGAGGCCGAAGGCGGCGGTTACGACTTCAAGTATGGCGCGGTGAGAGGGAAGCGTAATGACCCGTGGCGCTTTACTGACATGTCGACGCATCCCGGCCCTGGCAGTGGAGGCCAGTCTACTGCGGCAGGCATGTACCAAATTACGATCGATACATGGCGTGACCATGCGGGAAAGAATATGGGGCTAACGGACTTTACGCCAAGAACCCAGGATCTTATCGCCGTGGATCTCCTGCGGCATCTCGGCATCATTGACAAGATCAACGCCGGCGATATTGCAGGCGCCATGCCAAGGGCCGCCGGACGATGGGCGGCTCTTCCGGAAGGACCAGGTCGGCGGAATCATTATCCCAAACAGCCTTACGTGGTCTATGAAAAATTCCTTGCAATGTATAAGGCTGCTGGAGGGACAGGAAAATGAAGTCTGTCAACGTAATGGGGTGTGCCCTTATGTTGCTGTGTTTGCTTGTCGTCGATGGCGAAGCTTGCGCTGCCGAGCGATCAGGCAATGTCAGAAGCGTGGGCCTGCAAAGAGGCGCCTTGTTTCTGGCGGTACGTGCTGGACTCATCAAGAGAGGCTGGAAGCCTGCCCGGATGCATAGTCCCGAGTACGAATACACAGGAACGGAAAGGCTCCTCGCTGAACGACACATTTATGAGGTCGAAGTATGTTCGATGGACAGGGGGAGCCTGTGCATTTTTTATTACGAGAAGCAACGGAGATGCCTGCGGGTCGATACCGTTGGCGAGCAGGTAGATGCGATGCGTGTGACGCGTTGGGATCAGACTTGCCCAGCTAGTGAGAACCGCTGATCCCGTCACTGCATTTGCTGCAGGACGAATGGCAAAGTGCATGGAACAGTTTCTGGCACAACTACCATGAGGAGCATGGCGATGGCCAAGGAGTACACCAGGAAAGAGACGACGCATATCGATGAGGTGAAGCGCACTGCTGCGTGTTCGGTGCAGTGGTTACAGGAGCTGCGCAACGCCAGAGAAGACGCTACGCATCCAATCACGCACAACAACCGTTTGACGATGTTCATCTGCGGCGAGCAGGGTTTTGCCGATATCGCAAAGAGTATCAAGGCGGCCCGGGAGTCCATCGATTTGATTTGCTGGGGATTCGATCCAGGCATGGAACTGGAACGTGACCAGAACGCAGCATGGCCACGGGGCGAAACGTTCGGTGACTTGTTGATTGCGGCGGGAAAGCGTGGCGTCACCGTGCGCCTGCTGGTCTGGTACGACCGGCTGGGTGGCGGGACAGCGAAAAATATGCCGGGCTACACCCATGGAACCTATCCCTGGTACTACAGAAGTGGTGACGCGGGGGCGGACGAGATCAATGCCAAAGCCAGTTTGCAGCGGTTGCAAGACGCCATGAAAAGTGCGCCAGTACCGACCAAGCCAATGCAGCGGGCAGATTATGTCCATCTCCTCAAGGTCACCAAAAATACCATTCACCAGCACGCACGAGAAGAGTATTGCCATAGTTGGTACAAGGCTGCTCAAAAAAATCTGCTGACAAGAATACGTTTTCGCACCCGTAGCGGCAGCCGTGACGACATTGTTCGCAGCCTGAGAAGTGAACCGGTACAGCCTGCTGGCTTGACCAAAGCCGAGTTGGAGAGAGGCTTTATCGAGCATTTCGGCAGCCACCACCAGAAGACTATCTTGATCGATTATGCGCACGACGAAGGGCGCCACGCGGTTGGCTACGTGATCGGGCTGAACTCCGTAACCGATTATTGGGATACCACGTCGCACCTTGTCGAGGATGTACGGCGCGAGCAGGGCGGTAACGCCGAGGCGAGGGAATGCGTGCAGGACCGCAAAGATGATCCCGGCTTCCACACACTGAAGCCCTATCAGGACTATGCGTGCAGGCTGGATAGCGGCGGCGCATTGATCGCGGTATATCGCAATTTTGTGCAGGCTTGGGACCGTGCGATCGATGACCGGACCCAAGAGGCATCCAAGGAGTGCACGAGCAAGGAGGCCGGCTGCGCCAGCCCTCCTGCTGCATTGCTGCGCAAGGCGCAGCCAGGCGACTCGACGGTGCAGGTGGTGCGGACGCAACCGGAAGAGAACGACAGGAGCATCCGGGAAATGTACTGGCTGGCGACCAGCATGGCAGCCAACACGGCGGGCTACCTGTATATCGAGAACCAGTATTTTCAATACGAGGCATGGGCGAAGCATTTGCTGGAAGCGCGGAAAGCGGCAATTGCCAAGTGGCGGCAAGGCTGCGCGGCAGCCGGGAAGACAATCGAAGATTTGCCGGTCATGCATGTGCTGGTCGTGATCCCGGCTCCGGAGCGGGAGCAAATGATTCCGCGCACGCACGACATGCTGGCAACCCTGGGACAGGATCAGGGGATGACTGGTCAGAACGACATGATCAAGGAGCGTCATTTGCGCAAGCCACGGCAGACGAAGGATGAATTCGGGGCGTCTACGCCGATGGTCGATGAACTGCCAGATGTGGTTCAACACGCGAACACGATTTACAAGCCTAGCGTATCGGAGATGGAGGCAACTTACGGACTGAAAATTAGCATCTCCATGCTCAATACCTGCGGCTTTGAAAATGGACGTTGGCGTTATCGGGAAATCTATATTCATTCGAAGCTGATGATTGCCAACGATACCTTCTTCATGCTGGGTAGCGCCAATATGAACCAGCGGAGCATGGCGGTTGATAGTGAATTGAACATTGCTGTGCAGGACGCTGCGTTGGCAAGCACATTACGACGGCGGGTTTGGGGATTACTGGGCGGTGAAGCATTCGCTACGCAGGAAGTAGATCGTGAGGAGTTTTTCAGAAAGTGGGTAAATCGGGGGCTTGAAAACAAGGCGAAGAAGGTCGGGCGCGGAGAGAGTGCTGATGAAAAGAAAATGATCGGTTTTCTGATGCTGTTCGAAGAACAGCGTTTCTCGACCTACCGGCTGGGATAAAAAATGAAACAGTCGGTTGAGATCAAACTTCGATTAATTGGTTGCGTTTTACTAATAGCCGCTGGTGTGATAGGAAATGCGATGACGAACCCAATCTACAAATTGCCCCGTAATCAGGAATTACCGCTATTTCATCCCCATACAGAAAAATTTGACTGTGTTTCTGAAGTGGCGGCAGTACCGCCTGTAGATGCCCAAGCGCACGCTTGGTTTCTTGAAGCCCGCAAATTGGAAGACTTCCATTTGTTTCCAGAAGAGCGCGACTATCCGAAGATTGTGCGGCTCACACGCCAGGCCGCCGATCGGCGTCACTGGCAAGCCATGATCAATCTGGCCAGTTTTTACATTGAAGGGTTCGACCCGAAACATGGTGTGGGAGACGCGGTGATGCTGGTCGAGGAGGCAATGCAACTTGGTATTCCTGCGGCCTATGACCGGATGGGTATCTACCACATGAATGGAACAGGAGTGACTCCGGACGCAACGCGTGCCTATGCATTCCTGCAAAAGGCTGCACAGATGGGAAATTCCTATGCACTGGCATACCTGGCGAAAAAGCTTTATACCAACAGGGATGAAGGCGATAGCTGGTCCAATATACCTGTCGCTACGAAAATGATGGAGTGTGCATTCGGCCAAGGCAATATGGAAGTGGCCTTCTGGTTGCATGATTCATACCGGGTTCCGCGAGGGGCTGACGGAAAGATTGTTGAATCACCGACAGCAGAAACCAAAAGCAAGGCACTACGCTTGTTACACGAAGCAACCAAGCAAGGTGGGGAGCCTAGTGCCAGTAAGCTTTACTTGCAATTTGATGGTTCATCAGATAAGTACCATATGTTGCCCGCAGCTATAGATAAAGCAAGGGCGAAGCGGTACGTCAAACTAAGCGATGCCCTTGGTTTTGACCACCGCCGCCGCTTCCCCAATCTCGATAAAATGCTCCCTCTGCCCCCTGCGGATCTGCCGCCATGGGACGGTACGCGCGACTCTTTGCTGAACGCCGTCATGGGCGTCACCTTTTCACCAGCCTTGCCGCCGGAAACACCGCGTCCCGCCGGCGACCGCTATTTCGTCGATCCTGCCTATCGCTTGCGCAAAACTGCGGAAACCACGAATGCACAGAAAGCGCCATTTGGTGGCTACTGGCAGCCATTGGTGAATGGCCAGGCAGTCAAAGACCGGCCACCTGCCCTGTACGAAAAAAATGAACCCTTCCCAGTGATGTATGTGCCGGGTGAATACGCTAGCAAGCCTTTAACGGATGTGACTTGGGTATATCACATCACCATCCGCAACACGGAATATGAAGTCGATCCCATCGCGTTGCCTGGATTGACCCGAACCGTCCCGCGCCCGGCAAAACCGGTAACGCATCGCAGCCACGAAGTTTGCACTGTTGGCGGTATATGGCAGCCATGGGTGCCGGAATCGCACCCGCTGCAAGCGATTGTCAACCAGCCTTGGCGGCAGGTATTCCTGCTGAAGGGGCAGCCGTTCCCGCAGCCGCGACGTGACTGGCTGCTGGAGTTGGACGAGAAAGACTTGACGTGGCATCTGATGGAGCAATCCGGGCCGGGTATGGTGCCGAAAATTGGAGGATGAGATGACGCGTGTTGGCGGTCGGGTACCCGGCCAATTTGCAGTGCCCAAGGTACCCGGCGCAAATTAGTCCTGCGCCCCCCACTTCTCCTTATGATGCACAAACATCATAGCCTCAGGCGCCGCCGGCAACTCCGCCTCATTCAACAACACATCAATATGCCCCTCCCAACTCGGCTCGGCCAGTTCCTTGACCAGCGCCAGATTGAGACAGGCAAACACCGATACCCACGCATCGCCACCCTCCGCCCCGCGCCGGCGCAGTGACAGCGCCGGATTGAACTGGTACAGCCCCGTCGTCACGCGCAGGAACAACTGGCGGTTGTATGCATACTCGCGGTCCCGCTCATTGCGCGACAACACGCCGGAGACGTACGCGCGCTTCCTGCGTTCGGGCGCGGCGATGGCGTCCGGCAGCTTGTCCAGCGCCGCCGCCAGCATGCCCGCATCGAACGCGCCGTGGTCGTCGCCTTCCAGGCTGCCGAAGCACGATTTGAATAGCACCCACATCAGTTGCCACAGCAGGTATTCGGACTGGTGGCGCTCGATGCGCACCAGGCGGCCGTCGGCCTGTACGTCGATGCAGGCCGGCGCCACCAGCTGCCAGATGGCCGGCAGCGATTTCTCGGCATAGGCGGGATCGCGCAGCGCCGTGGCGATGGCCCAGTGCAGCGCGTTGCGGCCCAGGTGGTCGACCGCTTCCACGTCGGCACCGCGCGCCAGCAGCGCTTCCACCAGCGGCACGTTGCCGGCGGCGGATGCCGCCATCAGCGGCGTCAGGTTCATCGGCGTGCGGTGCTCGACGCCATGCTTGTCGCACTGGCGCAGGATGTCCTTGAAACTGAGTGCGAAGTAGGGCAGGAAGTGGCGGCGCGCCGGGGCGAAGCCGGCCTGCGCGAAGTTGCCGGCCTGCGCGTAGCCGGTGTCCGCATCCAGCGCGAGCGCCAGCATTGGTTCGTCGTAGGCCAGCGCGTAGTCGTACAGCTGGCTTTTGTGCTTGCTGCCGGGCGTCTTGTCGATGAACACCTTGCGCAGCGTGTCGCGCAGACGCGCTTCGTCGAACACGGGCCACGGCACCGGCGCGGTTTTCAGGATCATGCGCTCGATGGCGTCGGCCTGTTCCTGTTTGCCCTGCAAGGCCAGCTTGCGCGCTTCCTTTTGCCAGTCCTCCAGGCTGGACGCCTGCGCTTCGACCCTGGCGCCGGCGCCGCTGTCGGCGATCTCCAGCAGCCGCAGCAGTGGGTGCAGCACGTCCGACTCGATCAGGTAGACGTTGCGCACCGCCCGTGTCAGCGCCACGTACAGCGCGTTCACATAAAACTTGTAGATCTCCAGCGATTTATCGGCCTTGTCCTTCGCGCGGCTGTACTGCAATTCTTCCGCCGCCAGGTCGGCGATGGTGACGCCATCCGCGATGTCGCCGAACGGCGCGCGGTTGTCGGAGATAAAGCGGAACAGCACGATGCTGTCGTATTCGAGGCCCTTGGCTTCGTGCACGGAAAAGATCAGCGGCGTATCGAACTGCTTTTTCGCCTCGGCCTTGTCCTCGTCGCGCAGCACCAGCACCGCGAAGCGCGTGGAACGGCGCGTTTGCGTATTCAGATTGCGGCGCACCTTGTCGCTGTCGGCCAGCAGCGAGACGGCGCCGGTGTCGCCGCCCACGGCATCGACGAGGAAATTGCTCTCGCGGTCGACCGAGCCGAAGCGGCTGTGCTTGATTTTCAATAGCGTATTGGCGATGCGCGTCACTTGCGTGCCGTTCCTGAAATTGGCCCGCAGCACTTGCAGCTGCTGCTGTTCCGCCAGCGCGGCGTCGCGCCAGAACAGGGTCTTGACGCGGCTCCATGCAAAGAAATTCGGGTGCACGATCTGGTTCGAATCGCCGCACATCAGGAACTGGCCCGGCTTCTTCAAGGTCTTCAGCACCAGCGCCAGTTGCACCATGGTGAAATCCTGCACTTCATCGATGACGACGAAGTCGTAGCGGCCCGCCGCCTGGGGCAACCGTTCGTGGGCGGCCAGGTTCAGGTCGAACAGCTGCGCTTCGCCGAGCCAGGCGCGGTAGCGTTCGAACAGGTCGTACAGGGTGGCGCGTTCGCGCTCGGCGAAGATCGACTGGCGCTGGCCCAGGTTCAGGTACTGTTCGCGCGACAGCACGCCGTTGGCATCGGCCGTGATGACGCCGCGGATTTCCTCGAACGCCTGGTGCGCGTCGATGCCCTTGAATTGCTGGCGGACGCGCGCGAACCAGGCGGAGAAATCGTGCCAGCTCGCTTCGCGTCCGGCCGGCACGTGAATTGATTCGACGAATTCGCGGTACGACAGGAACGTGCATTGCTGGCCGTCCTTGCGGAAGCCGTCGGCGTAATACAGGTCGCGCGCCGATTGCGCCAGGTAGGCCGAGTGGGTCACGTACAGCACGTCGCCCGGCGCGTGCTTCATTTTCTCCAGGGTCAGCGCGGTCTTGCCGCTGCCGGCGCTGCCGACAATGATCAATGGCGCGGGCAGCCGGTACACCGATTGCTGGGCGTCGTCGAACGAAATGGCCTTATCGAGCCAGTGCACCCGGTTGTGCCGCGGGTGCAGGTAGCGCACCGGTTCGGCGTTGGCTTGCGCCTCGGCCGCTTCGATGTCCGGGATGCGGTCCTCGTCGACCGCCACGCCGCGCAGGAAGCGCGATTTGTCGTAGGCGTGGTTTTCGATGACTTCCAGCAGCAGCGCGTACACCTCGCCCTGGTAGCGCACGGTGGAAAACAGCAGCCGGTCCGCGTAATCGAGCTTGGCCCGGTAAAACTTGCCGTGCGAGAGATTCACGAGTTTTTTCACCTGCGCCGAACGGAAGTCGTCGCGCTCGATGGCTTGCCGGACCTTGTCGTACTGCGGGCTGTTGCGGGGCGGGGTGAATTCGGCGTATTCCAGGATTTTCATGGGGCGGAGGGGACCTTACTTGCCGTAAGTATCGAACACTTTATCGCGCGGCAGCTGTTTTACATAGCTGTGGTCCTTGGGCGCGATGATCATCACCAGTCCCAGGTTATCCAGTATCGTCAGCAGCTTGTCGGTGCGGATGCCGCCCGCGCCGTTTTCCAGCCGCGAGAACAGGTCCACGGACACACCGATCAGATCCGCAGCATTGTCGATGCGCAGCTTTTGCTGCTTGCGGTGGGCGCGCACCTGCATGCCCACGTCGGCCATATCGGTCATCACCTGCACGGCAGGAACTTGCGCCAGGGCGTTTGCCAGTTCGAGGGCGCTCAGCTTGGAAGTGTCCATGGGGGCCTCAGCAATTTCGGAGATTCAGAAATAGTGCGCAAAAACCGGCTGAAAATCAAACTATTTCTGAAATTCCGAAAAAGATGTTGGCGTTACTTCTGCAGCCAGCCCAATTCCTGCCCGGTCACGTTATGGATGTAGAGGCGGTCCGCCGTTTCCGTGGCGCCCGTGGTAGCGGGCGAATTGCCGGTCGGGTCCTGCAAGTCCGCCACGATGGTCCCGTCTTCGGTGAACGCCATCACGTGGCCGTAGTTCCGGGGCCGGATCCACAGCGCTTGCGGCACGCGCCACACCACCTTGCGCAGCGCAGGGTGGGGCGCCATGGCGTCCAGGCCGTCGCGCATGCCGGCAAAGCCCAGCCAGATCCTGCCATCGCGCCCGCGCATCAGGTTGTTCGGGTAGCCGGGCAGGTTGTCGAACAGGACCTGGGCCTGGGCCGATGGCTGCTGCACGTTGATGTCCCGGGCGTCGACCGCGATTTTCCAGACGCGGTAGCGGGCGCTTTCGTTGACGAACAGCGTTTGTTCGTCGCTGCTCAAGGCGATGCCGTTGGCGAAGCTGAAGCCGTTCGCCACCACGCGCACTTGCCGGGTGGCGGGGGCGTAGGCCAGGACGCGGCCGGTGGCGGATTGTTCCAGCGTGTCGAGGATGGCGGCGTTTACCGTGCCGCCATGGTCGCCCGGGGCGAAGCGCCGGGAGGCGTCGGTGAAGTAAATCGTGCCGTCGCGGGCGATGGTGACGGCGTTGGCGAAGCGGATCGGGTCGTTGTCTTTGACGGTGCTGGCCAGCACCGTCACGGTACCTTGTGGCGTGACGGACAGCAGGCCCTTGTAGGCGTCGGCGACGACCAGGCTGCCGGCGTGGTCGAAGGCGGTGCGGAGGGGGCGGCCGCCGGTGTCGGCGTAGAGGTGTTGTGCGCTGCCGTCCTGGGGGATGCGCAGGATGTGGCCGCCGAGGACGGAGACGTAGAGGTGGTTGTCGGGGCCGAGGGTGATGTGTTCGGGGCCGGTTTCGCCTTGCAGGGGGATTTTATGCAGGGTGGTCAGTTTGTGGTTTTCGGCGTGGGGGCCGGTGTAGCCTTCAGATTTGGGGGCCTGCCATGCAACTGGCTTGATGGGGGAGGGCCAGAGGGTGAGGTAGCCGGTTAGCAGGAGGGCGAGGGCGGCGGGGAGCATGGATGCGCACTCTGATTTTTAAGTATTTTGATGTTAATTTGCAATTTTTGAACGGAATAGGTTTGTTGCGTTTTTTGGGGATGCGAATGCTCGCGTGCTACCGGAAGAGGAGCCTTCTCATTGTTGAAAAATACCGTTGAAGAGTTAACTGCCTTCCATTGCTGTCTTAAAAATTCTGCACTATTCTGTGGAGTTTTGACTCAAGTCAACGGTCGTCATGTATTGAGTTGTCTGGGCAGAACCTTAATTGGAGAAAAAGAGTCTTCATCCTCCAGCTAGGTCTCGTCTATCATTGTAATCTACGCAACATTCCCGCGTGTCAAGAAAGTGCTTCATGGCGGGGATATCGCGGACTGAATTATCGATAAGCCATACCAGTGCGTGAGGATAGTGTTCGGTGAGTATCACTGTCGATGGCAGCTGTTCTAGCTGTCCGGGTGTATCGGCGCAAGTTTGGAATTTTGGGGGTAAGGTTAATGGCTGTGTCTAAAGCAATTCAACGGAAGATTTCACGGCTTCGGTCAGGGAATCCTCCAAGATTCATGGATCTCTTCTCAGGATGTGGGGGGATTTCCCTTGGCTTTGCTACGGCCGGCTTTGAATTGGTGGCTTCCGTCGAGATGGACCCATGGGCTGCCGAGTCACATGGCGCCAATTTTGCTGGGATCAGCCATGGTACGAATGCTGAGGCGCATTTCAAGGCGCGGGACATAACGAAAGAAGATCCGGCCTCAATTTTTGCCGATCTTGGTATCGGCGGTGCAGTTGATGAACAAGTGGATGTACTTGTTGGCGGACCGCCGTGCCAAGCGTTTGCCAGGGTTGGTCGAGCAAAGCTTCGCGCGGAGGCACATCGTCGCGAAGATGATGATGCCGACATCGCCTTCCTCGTCGATGGTCGTGTGAACTTATGGCAGCGCTATCTCCACTATGTACGTGAAACGAAGCCGCTGGCGCTGCTGATGGAAAACGTGCCAGACATTTTGAATCATGGGGGAAAGAACGTTGCGGAAACAGTGGCCGAGCACCTTCAAAAAGAAGGATATGTGGTCCGCTATACGTTGCTGAACGCATCCTGGTTTGGTGTCCCACAGACGAGGGAGCGTATGTTCTTGATTGGGGTGCATAAAGACCTGGACCACGATGTCTTGTTCCCTACTCCTACTCACTTCTCCGTATTGCCATCAGGTTACGAGGGCACCAGAGCTACGGCGCGCAAGCTGATTCCGCAACAGGTGCTGGATGGCATGGAGGTTCAGCACAGCCATTGCTGGATTAATGACCCTGCCATTGAGGATGGTCTTCCGCCCGCAACAACTGCACGTCAGGCACTGGCAGACCTTCCTCCGATTAATGCTCTTGAGTTACTGAAAAACGGTTTGATCTCCCGGGGGCGTAAAGATCCAGCTGAGCTCGTCAAATACACATCTAAGAAGCCCACTACAACTTGGTCCCGACTGATGAGAGAGTGGCCAGCTTTCGGTACTAAGGAATATACGACCGGTCACGTCATCAGGTACCTTCCACGCGACTATAAGATATTTCAACTGATGGAAGAGGGCTGGCAATACCCGCAAGTATGGCAATTTGTCGAGGAAAAGCGGCAGCAGCTGTTGGAGAAGGAATGGAAATCCGGTGGTTCGCTGAAAAAGGATGCTGCAGAGATTCAGAGCTTTATTAAGGCATGGACATTGCCATACGATCCTAGTAAGTTTCCTAACAAATGGTGGAAATTGTATGGCGATAAACCAGTCCGGACATTGTTAGCTCACCTGGGTAAAGATTCATATAGTCACATTCATTTTGATAGTAATCAGGCACGACCAATTTCCGTGCGAGAAGCTGCGCGACTTCAATCTTTCCCGGACGGTTTTGTATTGCGTGGTAGCATGAACCCTGCATTCAAGCAAATTGGAAATGCAGTTCCGCCACTCGTTGCTTACGCGATTGCGATGTCTATCCGTTCGGCGATTGGCTGCCGGACGATACCGGATATGCGGCGGGAATTGCTTAATTTAAACCATGAGACGTTTGCGACAACAATAGGGCTGAACGAAGCATTATGCGTTTCCTGATATTGAGACTACTTACTCATAGTGAACTCGGCATGTTCCACGAGTATCGGCGGCAGGGACGGGAAGGTTCAAAACAGCGTGCAGTGAACTTTGACTGGGATGTTGTTGACCGTGTTTTTCCAGCTGCAAAAGACTCTGATGTAATTGAAATGGAGTTGCAATATGACACTGATAGTGGAGTCGCGGTGTCTCATCAACGGTTGAAAAGGCAGGACAAGAATTGGCGCCTGGAGGGTAATTGCCCCAAGGATGAGTGCTATCGGTTCGTCATGCCTGGATGCCTTTTTGTAATGGAAATTGAAGCAGGCTCCACTCCCGCAGTTGGGGCATGGGCAGTATTTCCTGCTGAGCACGAAGTAACCCAGGCGATTCTGGCCGATGGGGAGAGCAGTAGGTTGGCGAAGTCAGCCATGATCGCCCTGCACGACGAAGAAGGTTCTCAAACCTGGCAGACGCTTAATCGAGCGAGACCAGATCTTTTCACTGTTCCTAAGAAGGTGGTTAACGACATGAATGCCGCTGTTAAGCCATCCTCCAATGGCGTTGAGCTGGCGCCCAATCCTGCGCGGCTTGTTGCAATACTCGCTGCAGTTGGGCATACGATGCCGTCGGCCGTCGCTGATTTGGTGGACAACGCAATTAGTGCGGATGCCACAGAAATCGCCATACATTTTGGGCGCCCGGATGCAGGTCATGGACGATGGATGAGCATCGCAGACAATGGCTCTGGAATGGCTCCAGCTGTCTTGGCTGAAGCGATGAGAATCGGTAGTAATTCGGATTATGAAGCAAATAGCCTGGGCAAGTACGGATATGGTTTGAAGGGCGCTTCCTGGTCACAGGCTAAGATTTTTACCGTTGTGTCCAAACCTGCCAACGCACCAGTCCATCATCTCACATGGGATGTTGATGACATGGAAGGCTGGCGGGCTAAAGCCGATCCATTAGAAACATGGGAAGAAGAAGCCAGCTTAATTCAAAATCACGGGACAGTCGTGATATGGAAAGAAATGCGTCCGCCGGAACTGATGCCAGCCGCACGTGGACTCGATCCCTATTCCGCTGAGGTTAGATTGCTGGAGCGACACTTGGCCCTGGTTTTTCATCGCTTCCTGGAGGGAAAGGCGGCAGGTCGCAAGAAAGTCAGAATTACAATTAACAAGATTCCTGTCGAGCCCAATAACCCGGTTGGTCACCCGCTTACTGAGCAATACGATGCCAAAACAGTTCGTATTCCAACCGCGGATAATGATGGAAAAGTATCTGTGCAGGCGTTTCTTCTTCCAACAGAAGATCAAATTGCCGCCTTTCATCCGGACAGCGAATCTGCACGTCGAGCTGTTGAGTTGATCGGGCTTCATGGGAAACGTAATGAAACACAGGGACTCTTCATTTATAGGCACGACCGTCTCATCAAGTGGGGCGGGTGGCATCAGATGTGGGAAACCAATGACGAGAAGACAAAACTTGCCCGCGTAGTGGTGAACTTTGACGCGGTCTTGGACGACGCGTTCAAAATCAACATTAGCAAGCAGATCGTCCAGCTGCCGCTGCAATTGCAGGCTGAAATCAAGACATTGGCTAAGGTGGCTAGAACTGACAGTCAACGAAAATATAGAAAGCCACGTACTTCTACGACAACTGCCCCGGGCTCTTCTGCTTCGCCAACTGGCGCTGGAAGCAATTCTGTGAGCACAGGAAAACCGGTAAAGGGATCACAGACGTCTCCGGCTCCAGGTAATTCATCGTCGCCCGCGCCAGTGCCTAAGATCGGCGTAAAGGAAGTGAAAACAGAAAAGTTCGTTTGGAAAGTAACGAAGACGCTAACGGGATCACTCGACATCCAAGTTAGCGAGCTCAATCCAGACTTGGCAGCTTTGATAAAACAGATCCAGTCTGATCCTCATGCCTTGGCGCACTTAGCGGCGTTCCTCGGCAAGCTGGATGATACTGAAGCTCAGCAGAAGTTAATCGCTGGAAGAGATGCTTGATGAGTGAGGTTCGGATCGTCAGAGCAGCGGCATCGCGCTCCAATTGGACTGCCCGCCTTGCAGATCAAGCGCTGGCAGGAAGTTGGGCGCAGCTCGAAGCGCTGTTACGCGCAGATCCCAAGTGGCAGGAGTCGCAAGTCGATTCCGTTGCAGCAGAATCATTCAAGGTGCTTACGCAGCTGCCTGACCCGCAAAATGCAGCCTCCTTCCAAGGACGCGGACTGGTCGTTGGGTATGTGCAAAGCGGTAAGACCGCTAACTACACTGCAGTTGCTGCACGTGCGGTAGATGCTGGCTATCGTGTCGTGATTGTTCTTTCGGGGATACATGATTCGCTTCGTAATCAGACTCAATTGCGCCTGGAGCGCGAACTCATTGGTAACCAAGGCATAACTCAATCTGAATCCGGCCCCACGCGTCAATGGATCACGCTGACGGCTCCTGAGGAGGACTTCAAAGATCCGCCAGATTCCATTCTTCAGAGCAAGGGGCCATTTCTTTCGGTGGTAAAGAAGATTGTTCCGGTATTGAAACGGTTGGATCGCTGGATCGAAGCCAATGCTGATTTCCTTCGAGACAAGCCCGTGCTTGTAATTGATGACGAAGCTGATCAAGCGTCAATCAATACGAAAGGTAATCGTCCTCTTGATCCGTCAGTGCGTGAAGACGAGACGGAAGATGAGGATCTCTCCCCTTCCCGTACGAACGAATTGATTCGCTCCATTCTTTCGAAGTTGAACCGGGTAGCATACGTGGCTTATACCGCCACTCCTTTTGCTAACATCTTGATAGATCCGGAGGCGGAGGATCGCCGCGTAGGGATTGACCTGTTCCCAAAAGACTTTGTAATTCAACTGCCCAGGCCCAAGGGATATACCGGAACAGAGGAGTTGTTCGGGGTCTCGGCGCAGACAAGAGATGTCCTAAGAACAGTGCCGGAAATTGATGTAAAAGCACTACGGGGGACACGCCGACGAAGGAAGGCGGAAATTGTTCTTGAGCAGGCCAATGACGCACTTCCGGATTCATTGGTTGATGCGCTGGCTTCGTTCTGTTTGGCAGGCGGAGTACGACTTCTGAGGGGCCACTCAGGCAAACCTCATACAATGTTGGTGCATGTGAGCCACCGAACAGATGATCAGGCCCGGATAGCCGGCGCGATCAGCGATCAATTGGATTTGTGGCGTGAGGCGCAGCGGCAGGGACAACACCTGGATATAGTGTTTGAGCCAGTGTGGCATGAAATGAAGGCCGGCTTGGATGTTGCATTCAGCGACGAAGCCGTTATGACTGCTGCGATTGGAGTGCTGCGGGAAATCGTAGTTTTGGAGCTTAACAGCTCGACTGGCGAAAATCTGGAGTATGAAGAAAAGCCTGGACGGCATATCGTAGCAGTGGGCGGTAATCGACTGTCCCGTGGCCTCACCTTGGAAGGACTCACGATATCCTATTTTTTACGGACCGCAACCATGTGCGACACTTTGTTGCAAATGGCGCGTTGGTATGGTTTCCGGCATGGATATGAAGACCTGATTCGCATTTGGACGACTGATGGAATCGCTCGCTGGTTTGCTGAGTTGGCCCTGGTTGAGCAATCATTGCGCGACTCGATTATCGCGCTTGCCCGCGCAGGTCGCAGGCCAGATCAAATGGCAATCCGATTGCGTGCCCACAGCGATTTATTGCTAACTGCCCGCAACAAGTCCGGGACTGCTAAGTCGCAGCAAGACTCGTGGTCAGGGGAACACCCGCAGACAGTTTTGTTACCTTTATCTGATGCAAAAAAACTGCGCGAAAACGTTGAGCTGACCGATCAATTTATTGCCAATACGGCTCCCTCAGTGCGCTGTCATGGGGGCCTACTGGCACATGATGTCGAGCCTGAAACCATTGTGAAATTCCTGCGTGATTATCAGATTCATGAGGATATCGTTACCTTTCGCAATGACCTCCTCGCTGATTGGATCATGGAAAGAGCGGTGGCTGGTGAGCTTACTGATTGGGCAGTCTTTATTGCCTCACCAGCGGAAGGAAAACCTGCTGAATTAGGCGGCAAGGAGATCGGGTTGGTTCGCCGCAAACGTATAAGCAGCGAAAGCATTGGTATTCTGACAGACCCTGCGCATGAAGGCGTTGACTTGATGAAAGGGCCTGATGCATATAAGAGGGAAAGTGGAGCATTCGACTCGGAAGCTATGCGCGCTGCACGGCCAGCAACGCAAGGGCTTCTTTTGATTTACCCTCTTGATCCCGGATATCTTGAAATTCCACAAACGGATCCGGTTATTGCGCTGGCACTGAGCCTCCCGCAGACCTCTGATGCAAGTACTACCTGGGTTATGAATAGTATGGTGAGCAATGACTGACAGTATTACACCTCAGCATTGGACTCTCCTTCGTTCCATGCGCCCGCAGAGCGAAGATGCACTGGCAACGATTGCGATTAGCATCCAAGGTAGTGAAACCTCGTTATCCGCAGCGCTTGACCAGGCAGGACATTTGCATTTGCTCATACCAGTAGTGCATGGACCAGTTGGAAACCCTCCTTCAGACTTAAACGGGTTGAAAGTGCGACATCGAAGCTTGGCCATTGGAGAGGTTCTTGATTTGTCCGCTCCGTCGTCGCATGAGCAGGTTTTCACACCGTTTTGCGCTGAAGTTATAGATGCGGTAGTGCTGCAACTGCGTGATCCATGGAAGGCCGTAGCCGCAATAGTGCGTGCTTGGCAATCTGCTTGGAAACCAATGCGGCAAGCAATGGACAAGATCACACAAGTCGGCCTTTTCGGGGAACTGTTGGTGCTGCGCTCACTGATGATTCCTGCACTCGGGGCCGTTGCTGTTGATCAATGGAGCGGGCCGGACTCAGAGCGACATGATTTTGTTGGCGAGCATTTACACATCGAGGTAAAAACAACGAGGAAAAGCCGTGCTGAGCATGAAATCTCTCGACTGGATCAGTTGAGAGTGCCGACGGGCCGCCAATTGCTATTTGTCTCACTCCAACTGGACGAGAGTGCAAGTGGCGATGAATCTTTGGCTACACAAATCGATGCGGTGATTGAACTTTTGCGTTCTGACGCCGCCGCATTAGACTTGTTCATGGCCAAGTTGACAAACGTAGGGTGGTCTGATGAGCTCAGGAGTTCTGGAGAGTTGCTTCGCTTCTTTACGAGGACGGAAGAGATTTTTGCAGTTGATGGGGACTTTCCTCGTCTGCCGGACGACTTTGAGCTGCCATCTGGAGTAGTCTCTGTAAAGTACACGGTTAACCTTGCTAATTTGCCATCACTGGATATTGACGAGGTCATAGAGATTATTAAAGACGCCAATCAATTAAATGAATGCGGATAAGGCTGGATTCACAGGGAAAACAGGAGTACGTCGACGACAGGCGGCCAAGAAAACACCAATGACCCGCTCTGAGAATATGGCGCGGATCAGGGGCAAGGATACGAGGCCAGAGTTGACTGTACGTAAGGCATTTTGGGCCGCTGGGCTTCGTTACCGTCTGCATGAAAAATCACTGCCGGGTAAGCCAGATATCGTCTTTACCACTAGGCGGATAGCTGTTTTCATTCATGGGTGCTTTTGGCATTGCCATGAAGGCTGCAATAATTTTCGAATACCTAAGACCCGCTCGGAATGGTGGTCTGAAAAGCTTGCGCGTAACAAGCAGCGAGACAAGGACATCTGTAGCGTACTTCAGGATGCTGGATGGCGTGTCATTGTCATTTGGGAATGTCAAGCGCATAAGAATGATTTTCTTCAGAAAATAATTGAAGAGCTGAAGCAGGAGGCTTACAAGCCTATTCCTTGAGAACGCTGTGATGATAATGTTTTTCTGGCATGGTTCTTCAGAAAATTCTTACGTAATAACTATTTAAATGAATCGACCAATAATAGAAGTCCGCTTCTACGAAACATACTATTTTGCCAATGTTGTTCAAAATATTCTTAAGGATCAATTTGAATTTCTTGGGTCATTACATGAATTTTTTTGTGATGATCAGTATTTTTACTTGACCAAGCCTTATCAACGTTACTCGGCATTCCATTCGTTTTTGGCATTTGTTATTGATGGATTGCTAAGAGATGCGACGGAAAATGTTGATATTGAAGAGCGATCCAGTATTGCCGAAAAATTTAAAAATATTCCAGGTGCGATTGAAGATATGCAACCAACAGCGCTGCCAATCGAACTAGCACTGCGGCATCATGGGTATGATTTTGAGACTTTCGACGATTGGCTTTCAAGTAAAAATATTTCATTTCACGAAGCTACCTCGGACGATATTTACGAATTTCTGAACGACCTTCGCTTAAGTAGTGCTTATGAGGAGTTTCTTACTCATTCTATTCGTGAAGTGTTTTTCTTGCTCTTTAGGGATCGACACGTTTTGTTGTTGTTTAACGATATGGTGGCTGGTCACATAAGTGATAGCTCTTTGGATGATTCCCCAGAGGATTTCTTAGATTATTTTTCTCGATCAGGGGTTCTGAAGAGAGCATATATGCCGGATTGGGTTCGTCGGGCGGTCTTCTATAGAGATCGAGGTATGTGTGTTTCCTGTAGAGTGGATCTATCTGGCTTATTGAACATTTGGTCAGAGGATCATTTTGACCATATTGTGCCACTTGAACGAGGTGGTCTTAATGATGTGACAAATATCCAGCTTCTATGTGCGACATGTAACTTGAGAAAAAGTAACGGGGAAGGATTCACTTCAATATCATACGAAGATTGGTATCCTTTTGAAAAGGATTGAGGGCATCTGATTTCTGTATGTAAAGAGTCTTTTTTAAGTCATAGAATTCTCTCACCCATCGCCAGTTTTTTTTGACTTATCGGAATATACCAAGCATTCATTCGGATGTCCCAGGAGCGTGCTTGCGTGAATTGCTCCCATGAAAATCGATGAATGGTTTGAATGTCGTATTTTTTCGACAAAGTGACAATAAGAATATATTCGAACAATTGCTTCTCACTATTGTTTGAATCCGGATAGATGGTTCCCGTCTTTTTTGCCTTTAGTGCTGTTTTTATAGAATAGCGATCGCCATCCTTGGATAGCGCATCAACGTTCTTGGTCCCTTTAGGTGCTTCTTTTAACGTTGGTAAACCTAATGTGTTATTGAAATGTTGAAGGACTAGCTTTTCGCCCAGTTCGCCAACATTTAGAGTTAGTCCACGTATTTCTAATAGCTCGTCTACTGCTAGTCTTAATTCAAGGAGTTGTTCGTTAGATATTTCGCTAATTTGGTTAAGCATAGTTATTTTTTTTGTCGAATTTTTTAAATTTTGTGCTGAAGAATAGAGCAGTACTATTAAATCAATGCTAGTTAAAAATGTAACTGCGGATCTGTGGCATGTTCCGTATAATGGTGATTTACTTCAGCTAGTATTCCTTGCTGCAATATAAATTTTGGGGTGGACTAAGTTTCTCCTTGGTGGGAGAGCCATATAGTATTTTTTAATATGCGACTAAAATGTCGCCGAGTTACTATATTTTGATAAATCGGTAATTAGCTATTTTTGTCACTGCAACCTCACCCCCGTATCCATCACCCAAGTCCTCCGAATCTCAATCACATCAAACTGCCGCGCCACCCCCGGCGGAAACGCCCCATACGGCGCTTGGCTAGCCACAATCTTCCTCACAGCCTCATCAATCGCCGGCACCCCGCTGGACGTCACAAACGTCACCTTCTCCACCGACCCATCCGCCCGGATCGCCACCGTCACCACCGGCCACACATGCCGCTGCTTCACCAGCTCACGCATGGAATTGAACGCCATGCTCATCTCGATCTTCTTGGCCATGGCTTCCGCATAGAGCACCAGATCTGCATTCTGGTCGGCGCGTCCCAACAGCCAGCCACGGCGCTGATTGCTGGCCGACGGCAGCGACGAGCGTGACGGATTATTCAGCGCAGCATCCCGCTGCGCCGCTTCCTCATTCAATTGCCGGCCAATCGCCTTCAACCGTTCTTCGCGCTCGGCTTCCCGCTCGGCCTTTTCACGCTGCGCCTGCTCCAGTTTCGCCCGGGCCGCCTCCTGCTTGGCGGCTTCCTGTCGTGCCGCATCCTGTTTGCTGGCGTCCTGCCGCGCCGCTTCCTGCTGCTGCGCCAGCCGCGCCGCTTCTGCCTGGGCAGCCTGCTTTGCCTGTTCCAGACGCAGGGCTTCCTTGCGCTCGGCATCCCGCCGCGCCACCTCGGCCCGCTCCTGTTCCAGGCGAGCGGTTTCTTGCCGTGCCTTTTCCTCCTGCCGTGCCTGCTCCTGGCGGAGCGTTTCCCGGCGCAGATTTTCTTGCCGCGCCAACTCTTGCTGCCGTTCGGTTTCCAGCCGTGCAGCCTGGGCGCGACGCTCTTGTTCCTGCCGGGCGGCGGCATCCTGGCGCGCTTGCTCGGCCAGTTTGGCCTGCTCTTGCCGCAGTGCCGCTTCCTTCAATGCCGCTTCGCGCCGCAGCGCCTCTTCCCGCGCCAGCTTCTGCCGTTCCGCCTCCAGCCGCGCGGCTTCGTTCCTGGCCGCTTCCTCGGCCCGGACGGTTTCCTGCCGCAGTTGTTCTTGCCGCGCCGTTTCCCGCTGCATGGCGGCGATTAATTCCGCCTGCCGCTGTCGCTCCGCCTCTTGCTGCTTCTCGCGTTCGATTCTGGCGAGTTCCAGTGCACGTTCCCGCGCCTCTTGTTCGATCTGCTTTTGCGCCGCATCGGCCGCTGATGCTTCTACAACCGGCGCAGGAACAGTTTTCGCCACGGGCGGAGTGGGCACTCGCACCGGTGGCGGTACATCGGCGGTATCCGGCGGGCGGACTTCAGGCAGCTTCACTGCCGTCATGGAAGAGGAGGGGGCGGGAACTGGCGCGGGAGCCGTCGCAACTGCCGGCGGTGTCACCGGCGAAGGGGCGGCGGCAGGCGCCACGTCCGTCTTGACTGCCGGCTCCGCAGGCAGTGAAGAAGGCGCTGGCAGCGGCGCCAGCACGACCCGTAGATCATCGGCCCCGGCGCGCCGTTCTTTCCACGGCAGCCGCAATCCGGGCAAGCCGAACGTCGATCCGCCAAACGTCACGCTCAACAGCACCGCATGAAATACCAGCGACAGCGCCAGCGCAGCGCTCATTCGCCTGGGATCGCGGTACGTTGGAAACGCGGTGTTCAAGTCGGGAGCCTTTTCGGAGATGACGTGGGTGCTGTAAGCGTATTGGTTTGCTGGGATGGCGGCTATGCTGCGCATAACCGCCCTACCGAGTTGAGGTCGCGATTTAGTTAAGCCACTGCGGCGTGTTGTTCGTGACCATAAAAAAGCCAACCTCAAGGGTTGGCTCTTTCACTTCTTGTGTCAAGAATTTTTAAACGTCGATGTTGCCAGCACGCAGTGCATTGGTCTCGATGAAGTTACGGCGCGGTTCCACGTCGTCGCCCATCAGGGTGGTAAAGATCTGGTCCGCGGCAATCGCGTCTTCGATCTGCACCTTCAGCAGGCGGCGCACGGTCGGATCCATCGTGGTTTCCCACAGCTGTTCCGGATTCATCTCGCCCAGACCTTTATAGCGCTGCTTGGACACCACGCGCTCGGCTTCGTCGCGCAGCCACTGCATCGCGTGGTGGAAGTCCACCACCGCCGATTCCTTGGTGCGCTCGCCTTCGCCGCGGCGGATCACGGCGCCTTCGCCGATCAAGCCTTCGAAGGTGGCGGCGGCGTCGGCCAGCACGCGGTAATCCGCGCCCTGCACGAAGTCCGCATCGATCGCCGACACTTTCACGTTACCGTGGTGCATACGCTCGATCCACAGCATGTGCTTCTCGGACAGTTCATCCGAACGCACGGAAACGCGTACCGAGGCGTCGTTGATGCGCTCTTCCATCGCGCGCGCCGATGCGTTGGCGTTGTCGATGGTGTCCAGGTTCAGCTGCACGCCGGTCATGATGGCGGTCAGCGCCGCGCGGTCGATCACGCGGGTCAGGCGCGTCATGATCGCGTTGGCCAGGTTGTACTGGCGCGCCAGTTCGGACAGTTGCTCGCCCTGGATGATGTCGGCGCCTTCGCGCGGCGTCAGCGCCGCGGTGTTCAGCGCCACCGTCATCATGTAGCTCGCTTCTTCCACGTCATCCTTCAGGTAACGCTCGTCGCGGCCTGCCTTGACCTTGTACAGCGGCGGCTGTGCAATGTAGATGTGGCCGCGTTCCACCAGCTGCGGCATCTGGCGGTAGAACAGCGTCAGCAGCAGCGTGCGGATGTGGGCGCCGTCGACGTCCGCGTCGGTCATGATGATGATGCGGTGGTAGCGCAGCTTATCGGGGTTGAATTCGTCCGGGCCGATCGACGTGCCGAGCGTCGCGATCAGGGTCGTGATCTGTTCGGACGACAGCATTTTTTCAAAGCGCGCCTTTTCCACGTTCAGGACTTTACCGCGCAGCGGCAGGATCGCCTGGAACTTACGGTCGCGGCCCTGCTTGGCGGAGCCGCCTGCGGAGTCACCCTCGACGATGTACAGTTCGGACAGGGCCGGATCCTTTTCCTGGCAATCGGCCAGCTTGGCCGACAGGCCCAGGCCGTCCATCACGCCTTTACGGCGCGTCAGGTCGCGTGCCTTGCGCGCCGCTTCACGGGCGCGGGCCGCTTCCACGATTTTGCCGCAAATGATCTTGGCGTCGTTCGGCTTCTCTTGCAGGAAGTCGGACAGCGTTTTCGCGACGATTTCTTCCACCGGGCCGCGCACTTCGGACGACACCAGCTTGTCCTTGGTCTGCGACGAGAATTTCGGCTCAGGCACTTTCACCGACAGCACGCAGGTCAGGCCTTCGCGCATGTCGTCGCCGGCGATTTCGACTTTCGCCTTCTTGGCGAAATCGTTCTCGTCGATGTACTTGTTGATCACGCGCGTCATCGCGGCGCGCAGGCCGGTCAGGTGGGTGCCGCCGTCGCGCTGCGGGATGTTATTGGTGAAGCACAGCACCTGCTCGTTGAACGCGTCGTTCCACTGCATCGACACGTCCACGGTAATCGTGGTGTTCTGGTCCGACTGGCGCTCGCCCACGGCCTGGAACACGGTCGGGTGCAGCACGGTTTTCGCCTTGTTGATGTACTCGACGAAGCCGCGCGTGCCGCCTTCGAACGCAAAGATTTCTTCCTTGCCGTTGCGCTGGTCGGTCAGCTTGATGTTGACGCCATTGTTCAGGAACGACAGTTCGCGGATACGCTTGGCCAGGATCTCGTAGTGGAATTCCACGTGCGTGAAGATTTCCTCGTCGGCCCAGAAGTGCACGTCGGTGCCGCGCTTGTCGGTTTCGCCGATGACCTTGATCGGCGACACTTGCACGCCGTCGCGCATTTCCAGTTCGCGGTTTTGCGGTACGCCGCGCACGAAGTCCATCTGGTGCACTTTGCCGTCGCGGCGGATCGTCACGCGCAGCAGTTTCGACAGTGCGTTCACGCAAGACACACCCACGCCGTGCAGGCCGCCCGACACTTTGTACGAGTTCTGGTCGAACTTGCCGCCCGCGTGCAATTCCGTCAGCACGATTTCCGCGGCGGAGCGCTTCGGTTCGTGCTTGTCGTCCATCTTCAGGCCGACCGGGATGCCGCGGCCGTTGTCGGTGATCGAGATCGAGTTGTCCGAGTGGATCGTGACGTGGATTTCCGAGCAGTGGCCGGCCAGCGATTCGTCAATCGAGTTGTCCAGCACCTCAAACACCAGGTGGTGCAGGCCGGTGCCGTCCGAAGTGTCGCCGATATACATGCCTGGACGTTTGCGTACGGCTTCCAGGCCTTCCAGGATCTGGATCGATGCGGCGCCGTATTCTTCCGCCTTTGGTGCTGCTGGTACGGGTTTCTCGTTAGGGCTTTCGGACATGGACTGCTTTCTCTATAGCGAAACTGTTTAATTCTGGGTTGCTGCTGGCATGGCGGCTTTGTAAAAGCCGCCCTACGGGAATCAGGCGTTTCGTAGGGCGGTTTCTACGAAGCCGCCGTCCGCCGTTGCTTCCCGCGGCACGCGGGCATTTTAAATCCGCATCGGCATCACAACGTACTTGAAGTCCTGGTTCTCAGGAATCGAAATCAGCGCCGACGAATTCGAGTCGCCCAGCGAGATGTTGATCTGGTCGCACTTCAGGTTGTTCAGCACGTCCAGCAGGTACGTCACGTTGAAGCCGATGTCGATGGCGTCGCCACCGTAGTCGATTTCCAGTTCTTCCACGGCTTCTTCCTGATCCGCGTTGGTCGAGCTGATTTTCAGGCTGCCTGGCGCCAGGATGCAGCGCACGCCCTTGAATTTATCGCTGGTCATGATGGCCGCGCGTTGCAGGGAACGCAGCAGCTCGTCGCGGGAAATCGTGAAGTCGTTCTTGTAACCCTTCGGGATCACGCGCGTGTAGTCGGGGAATTTGCCTTCCACCAGCTTCGAAATCAGTTCGATGTCGGAGAAGGTCAGCTTCACCTGGTTGGCGGCGATGTCCATTTGCACCGGCTCGTCGTTTTCTTCCAGCAGGCGCTGCAGCTCGATGATGGTCTTGCGCGGGATGATGACTTCCTGGCGCTCGAACGTCTGCTCCGTCGCCACCTGGCAGAACGCCAGGCGGTGGCCGTCGGTGGCCACGGCGATCACGTTCTGGCCGTCCAGCACCAGCAGCAGGCCGTTCAGGTAGTAGCGGATGTCCTGCTGCGCCATCGAGAAGTGCACCATGTTGAACAGGTGCTTCAGGGTTTTTTGCGGCAGGGCGAACGAGGCGGTGTAGCTGTCGGCTTGCTGCACGGTCGGGAATTCCTCGGCCGCCAGCGTTTGCAGCGCGAAGCGCGATTTGCCGGTTTGTACCGTCAGGCGCTTGTTCAGCAGCGTCATCGTCACGTCGCCGGATTCCGGCAGCGCGCGCAGGATGTCCAGCAGCTTGCGCGCGGCCACGGTGGTGCCGGTCACGTCGGCGCCCGAACCGATTTCCGCGTGCGTGGTGATCTGCACTTCCGTGTCGGTCGACAGGAACGATACGTTTTCGCCATCTTTGCGGATGAGGATATTGGCCAGAATCGGCATAGTGTGCCGACGCTCGACAATACCACTCACGATCTGCAGTGGCCGAAGTAACGTATCTCGGGTGGTTTTGACCAATTGCATGTGTGTATCCTCAATGTGAAAAATTAACGATATTCTTCTAATAACAAATTTTGCGGAAGGCTGTCGGCTTTGCTGCGCAAAACCGACCTACGGATTCCGGGCCACGGATTTTGTTATGGCCAACTCCTGTATTCCGTAGGGCGGTTTCGCGCAGCGACGCCGCCATGCCCGCATCCCATTAACCCTTCAACGTCTGCTCCAGCACGTGCAGTTCGTGGTTGCATTCCGGGTTCTTGGTGCGGTCCTGGGCGATCTTGCGCACGGCGTGCAGCACGGTCGTGTGGTCGCGGCCGCCGAACAGCTCGCCGATCTCCGGCAAACTTTTCTGCGTCAGCTCCTTGGCCAGGTACATCGCGATCTGGCGCGGCCGCGCGATGTTGGCGGGGCGGCGCTTCGAATACATGTCGGCGACCTTGATGTTGAAGAAGTCCGCCACCGTCTTCTGGATGTTTTCCACGGAGATCTGGCGGTTCTGCACCGACAGCAAATCCTTCAGCGCTTCCTTGACGATGTCGATGGAAATGTCTTTGCCGTGGAAGCGCGAATAAGCCAGGATCTTGCGCAGCGCGCCTTCCAGTTCACGCACGTTGGAACGCAGGTGCTTGGCCACGAAGAAGGCCACGTCGTCGTTCAGGGTCACGCCTTCGGATTTTGCCTTCTTCAGCAAAATCGCGACGCGCATTTCCAGCTCCGGCGGCTCGATCGCCACCGTCAGGCCCGAATCGAAACGGGAGATCAGGCGGTCGTCCATGCCCGTGATCTCTTTTGGATACGTGTCCGACGTGATGATGATCTGTTTTTTTGCCGCGATCAGCGCTTCGAACGCATAGAAGAATTCTTCCTGCGTGCGGCTCTTGCCGCCGAAGAATTGAATATCGTCGATCAGCAGCATGTCCAGCGAGTGGTAGTAATGCTTGAAGTCGTCGAAGCCCTTGCGCTGGTACGCCGTCACCACGTCGCGCACATATTGCTCCGCGTGGATGTAGCGGATGCGCGCATTGGGTTGGTCCGCCATCACCTGGTTGCCGATCGCGTGGATCAAGTGGGTCTTGCCCAGGCCCACGCCGCCGTAGAAGAACAGCGGGTTGTACGACACGCCCGGGTTGTTCGCCACCTGGATCGCGGCGGCGCGCGCCAGCTGGTTGGCCTTACCGGTCACGAAGCTGTCGAACGTCAGGTCGGTGTTGATGCGGCTTTGTTCGCGGCGCGGCGAGTTGGCCAGGTTTTCCTGCACCGCATTCGAGATGCCGGTGATGGCCGGTGCCGCCGGCGCGCCATTGAAACCGGGGGCGCTCGCCGCATCGGACGCGGCGGGGGCTGCGGCAGTCGCCACGGGCGGTTTTTTATTGGCGGACAGGCGCGGGTCGAGCACGAACTGGACTTCCGTCGGCGCTTCCCAGTACTGGCAGGCCAGCGCGGTAATGCGGCTCGCGAACTGGGACTTCACCCAGTCCAGCTTGAAGCGATTGGGCGCGGCAATGCGCAGCTTTCCCTCTTCGAAATCGAGAGGGACCAGCGGTTTAATCCACGCATTGAATTGTTGCGGGGTCAGTTCCAGTTCCAGTTGCGCGGAACAGGTCTGCCAGAAATTTTCCATTGAATCTTCTATCAGTTAAGGTGCTGCAAGGCGGTCCGATCGCCAAGCGTAACGCGCTATTCTACTCCCTATGCACAAGGTTATCCACAGGCGCGCGGGGATTTTTTTTGTGTTTGGAGGGTATACTCTGCGGTCGATTTGTGGCTGGAAATGCACTGTGGCCGGGGATGCATCTCCGTGCCGAAACGCATTGATGGTTGACAAGGGCCGCCAATCTATTGATAATTCAGGGTTCCCCGCCCGTATGCCGTGTTTATTCACATGAACATATATGGATAAGCGTGGATTTACAGTAGCGGGCGATGAGATGGACCCAGCTGTGCCGGACGGCATAGGTGCGCGAAATGTCATTGGCACCATATTAAAGACGGGGCTTTTTGCTCCGGTTTTGTTTGCTTTTTCAGCGAGACCAACATGAAACGTACTTACCAACCTTCCGTAGTGCGCCGCAAGCGTACCCACGGCTTCCGTGCTCGTATGGCTACCCGTGGTGGCCGCCAGGTCCTGAACGCGCGTCGCGCCAAAGGCCGCAAGCGTCTGGCAGTGGTATAAGCCATCCGCTTGTTAGCTGATCGCGTGGACAGCCTTCAGACGAACGGCTCGACAGGCGAAGGTTCACACGACTTCGCACGCGCTCGGCGCATCATAAAAACGGATGAATTTTCATCCGTTTTTCGTTTGCGCCCTGTGCAAAAAAGCGCGCACTTCGTGCTCTACACCCGTCCCAATGAGCTGGCGCATGCGCGGCTCGGGGTAGTGGTGGCGAAACGATTTGCGCCGCGCGCCGTTACGCGCAACACCATCAAACGTGTCACCCGCGAATTGTTCCGCGTGACCGCTCTGCCTCCTATCGACTGCGTGGTGCGCTTGTCGCGCCCCGTCAACAGCAAAGACCAGCCGGCCACGACCACCAAACTCAAGGTGGAACTGCGCCAGGAACTCACGCGCCTGTTTGCCTCCCAAAAGAAGGCACGCATTCCAAAATGAGCCACATGAGCAAGCTGCTGACTTTGCTGCTGCGCTTTTACCAGGTAGCCATCAGCCCCATGCTGGGGCCGCGCTGCCGTTTCTATCCCAGCTGTTCCAACTACGCGCTGGAAGCGCTCCGTGTCCACGGCGCCGCGCGTGGCAGCTGGCTGACAGTGTGCCGCGTGTGCCGCTGCCACCCCTGGAACGCGGGCGGAGTTGATCCCGTCCCGGCCAAGCATTCTTCGACCGCTTGCGGTTGCAACCACTCCTGATAAGTGTCGTAATGGAACTCAATAAACGTACCATACTGTGGATCGTGTTCGGCGCATCGCTGTTCCTGCTCTGGAACAACTGGATGATCTCCACCGGCCGTCCTTCCATGTTCGCGCCGCCTGCTCCGGCGTCAAGCACGGCAGCCGCCAAGAAATCGGACCTGCCTGCGTCCACCTCCGCGATTGCCGCAAGTGCGGCCGCGGTGGCCGCCGCATCGGGCGCGACCGACGCTGCGCCATTCAAGCGCGAAACCGTCACCATCACCACCGACGTGGTGAAGGCCGACATCGACACCCTGGGCGGCGTGATCACGCGCCTGGAGCTGTTGAAGCACCACGACAAGCTCGATACCAAGAAAAACCAGGTGCTGTTCCAGCAGGAAGGCAACCGCAAATTCCTGGCGCAAACCGGCCTGGTTGGCGCGCCTGGCCTGCCTAACCACACCAGCGGCTTCACCGCGAAACCGGGCGCCCGCGTGCTGGGCGACGGCAACCAGGTGCAACTGGTGCTGGAGTCGGAGCAGGGCGGCGTGAAACTGGTGAAAACCTTCACCTTCAAGCGCGGCGACTACACCATCGACGTGCGCCACGACGTGACCAACCTGTCCACCGCGCCGCTGGCGCCGCAGCTGTACATGCAGCTGGTCCACGACGGCAACAAGCCGGAAGGCGACACCTGGTTCAATTCCAGCTACACGGGCCCGACCCTGTACACGGCAGACAAGCACTATGAAAAACTGACCTTCGATAAGGTCGAGAAAAACGACGAATCGCTGAAGAAAAATCCAGGCACCAAGCTCGATCCAGGCCATGCCGAGAAAGCCGACAACGGCTGGATCGCGATTTCGCAGCACTTCTTCGTGTCGGCATTCGTGCCGCAGGATAAGCAGCAGCGCGAGATCTTCACCAAGAAGGTCGACACCAACCTGTACGCGATCGGCGTGCTGGAACCACTGGGCACCGTGGCGCCAGGCGCGACACTGTCGAACACGGCCAAGCTGTATTCCGGCCCGCAGGACGACAAGGCGCTGGAAAAAGTCGCCACCGGCCTGGAGCTGGTGAAGGATTACGGCAAATTGACCGTGGTGGCCAAGCCGCTGCAATGGCTGCTGGACCAGATCCACGTGGTGCTGGGTAACTGGGGCTGGACCATCATTGCGTTCACCATCCTGATCAAACTGGCGCTGTTCCCGCTGTCCGCAGCCGGCTACCGCAGCATGGCGCGCATGAAAGTCGTGACGCCGAAAATGACGGCGCTGCGCGAGCGTTTCAAGAACGATCCGCAAAAGCTGAACCAGGCCATGATGGAACTGTACAAGACGGAGAAAATCAATCCGTTCGGCGGCTGCCTGCCGATCCTGATCCAGATGCCTATCTTCCTGGCGCTGTACTGGGTGCTGAACGCGTCGGTCGAAATGCGCGGCGCGCCATGGGTGGGCTGGATTACCGACCTGACCCAGCCTGACCCGTTCTTCGTGCTGCCGGTGCTGTACGCGATCTCGATGTACGTGACCTTCAAGCTGAACCCGCAGCCGGCCGATCCGGTGCAGGCGAAGATGATGCTGTTCATGCCGCTGGCATTCTCCGTGATGTTCTTCTTCTTCCCGTCCGGCCTGGTGCTGTACTGGGTGGTGAACAACGTGCTGTCCATCGGCCAGCAATACGTGATCACCAAGAAGTTTGCGCCTGACGCGAAGTAACGCAGCGTCAACACCACAAGCTGTACCAAAGGCCCGTGTCCCCCACGGGCTTTTTCTTTAGAATCGACGACATGAAACTCGACACCTCCCCCATCGCCGCCATCGCCACCGCCCCCGGCCGCGGCGGCATCGGCGTGGTCCGCGCCTCGGGCAAGAACTTGCAGCCGCTGGCGCAGGCGCTGTTCGGCGACACCAGCCTGAAAGCGCGCCACGCCACCTACATTCCGTTCAAGCAGGCGGATGGCACGGTCATCGACCAGGGCATCGCGATCTATTTCAAGGCGCCCCATTCGTACACCGGCGAAGACGTGCTGGAACTGCAAGGCCACGGCGGCCCCATCGTGCTGCAAATGCTGTTGCAGCGCGTGCTGGAAGCGGGCCACGAATCCGGCCTGCGTTTGGCGGAACCGGGCGAATTCACGCGCCGCGCCTACCTGAACGACAAGCTGGACCTGGCGCAGGCCGAAGCGGTGGCGGACTTGATCGATGCGTCGACGGAAGCTGCCGCGAAATCCGCGTCGCAATCGCTGTCGGGCGCTTTCTCGAAAACCATCCACGCGCTGGTGGACCGCGTGACGAACTTGCGCATGCTGGTGGAAGCGACCCTGGACTTCCCGGAAGAGGAAATCGACTTCCTGGAAAAATCCAATGCGCGTGGCCAACTGACCGGCATCGTGGAAGCGCTGGACACCGTGTTCCGCCAGGCGGCGCAGGGCGCGCTGCTGCGCGAAGGATTGAACGTGGTGCTGGTGGGCCAGCCGAACGTGGGCAAATCGTCGCTGCTCAACGCGCTGGCCGGCGCCGACGTCGCCATCGTCACGCCGATCGCCGGCACCACGCGCGACAAGGTCAGTGAGACCATCCAGATCGAAGGCATCCCGCTCAACATCATCGACACGGCTGGCATCCGCCACCATGACGAAGCCACCGACCTGGTGGAGCGCATCGGCATCGAGCGCACGTGGGGCGAAGTGGAAAAGGCGGACGTGATCCTGCACTTGCTGGACGCCGACCAGGGCCCGACGCGGCAGGACGAAGCCATCGTCGCCAATTTCCCCGAGGGCGTGCCGGTGGTGCGCGTGTGGAACAAGATCGACTTGTCCGGCCACAAGCCGGGTGTCGACGCGGCGGAAGACGCCACGCACATTTACCTGTCCGCGCACGAGCACGAGGGCATCGACCTGCTGCGCGCGGAACTGCTGCGCATCGCGGGCTGGCAGCAGACGGGCGAATCGCTGTACCTGGCGCGCGAGCGGCACCTGATCGCACTGAAGTCGGCCGCCAAACACCTGGCGCTGGCGGGCGAGCATGCAGCCGTGTCGGACCAGTCGCTGGACTTGTTCGCGGAAGAGTTACGGCTGGCGCAGAACCAGTTGTCCAGCATTACCGGGGAGTTTACGCCGGATGATTTGCTGGGGGTGATCTTTAGCCGGTTCTGTATTGGCAAGTAAGTCAGCATCAGTGAAATACGCCTCATGTTGTGAGGCGCATTTCAGCCAATGCGGCTCAACATCGTCAAATCTCAGTATCCAGGTAAGCCCGCAATCCCCCCGCCAGCGCATCAAACACAGCCCTGCAGCGCGGGCTGTTGCGCAAATCTTCATGCATGGCGATCCACGTGCCCAATTGCAGCGCAAATGCCTGCGGCAGTACGCGCACCAGGGCCGGATCGCGCCGGGCCAGTGGCGCCTGGCAAAAACCGATGCCGACGCCGGTGCGGATCATCGCCAGTTGCGCCAGGTCGCTGTCGGTGCGCACGGAAAACACGTCTTGGCTGAAGGCGGGCATGCTGCTTAACGCCTTGCGGATAAAGGGCGTGACCTGGTCAAAACCAATCACCGTGTGGGAGGACAAGTCTTCGATCGTGGCAGGTGTGCCATGGCGGGCCAGGTAATCCGCGCGGGCATGCAAGCCCAGTTCGATATTGCCGACGTGGCGCGCGATTAACTGCGTCTGCTTCGGCGGCGTCATGCGCACGGCGATGTCCGCTTCCCGGTGCAGCAAATCCTGCACGCGGTTCGACAGCACCAGTTCGATTTTCAGCGCCGGATGCTGTTCGCGCAGCGCCGCCACAACGGGCGGCAACACTTCCACGCCGATCACTTCACTGGCCGTGACCCGCACCACGCCATGAATACCTTGCCCTTCGCCCGTGGCGGCCCGCTCCAGCGCTGCCGCCGTGCTGGCCATGGCTTGCGCATGGGGTTGCAGGGTGCGCGCCGCGTCGGTCGGCAGCAATCCCGCCTGCGAGCGCGTAAACAGCACTAGGTTCAGCGCTTGCTCCAGCGCCGCGATATGGCGGCCCACCGTCGGCTGCGTAATGCCCAGCGCGCGGGCGGCGCCGGACAGAGACCCTTCCGTCAAGACGCTGAGGAAGGCGCGGTACCACTCCCATTCAATTGGTTGAGTCATACAATTTTGTATAGTGGCTAGATGATGTTCACTAATTTTAATTGAACTGCCGCCAAGGTACGCTGTCATCCATCAACTCAATCACGGAGGCGGTAATGACGGCAGAAAAAACGGTACTGGTTTTGGGTGCGAGCGGTGGTATCGGCGGCGAAGTGGCGCGCCAGATGCGCGACGCGGGATGGACGGTCAAGGCGCTGAAGCGCGGCATGGCGCAGCCGTCGGAACGGCGCGACGGTATGCTGTGGCTGAGTGGCGATGCATTGAACGCCGCCGACGTGGCGCAGGCGGCCGAGGGTTGCAGCGTCATCGTCCACGCAGTCAATCCGCCCGGTTACCGCAACTGGTCGAAGCTGGTGCTGCCGATGATCGACCACACCATTGCGGCGGCCCGCCGCAGCGGCGCGCTGGTGGTGTTGCCCGGCACGGTCTACAACTATGGCCCGGATGCGTTTCCGCACGTGACGGAAGAGTCGCCGCAAAATCCCGTCACCGGCAAGGGCCGGATCCGCGTGGAAATGGAACAGCGCCTGCGCGATTACGCGGGGCAGGGCGGCCGCGTGCTGGTGGTGCGGGCCGGAGATTTCTTTGGGCCGCAGGTGGGCAACAGCTGGTTTTCGCAGGGTTTGCTGAAACCGGGGCGACCGGTGACGAGCATCAGCAATCCATCCGATGCGGGTGTCGGCCACCAGTGGGCTTATTTGCCGGACGTGGCGCGCACCATGCTGGCGCTGATCGCCCGGCGCGATACGCTGCCACCGTTTGCCACGTTCCACATGGGCGGCCACTGGGATGCCGATGGCACGGCCATGGTGCAGGCGATCCGCCGCGTGGTGGCGCGCCACGGCGGCAAGGCGCCCGCGATCCGTGCTGTGCCATGGTGGCTGTTGAAACTCGCGTCGCCATTCGTGGAAACCTTGCGCGAATTGCTGGAAATGCGCTACCTGTGGCGCCAGCCGGTGCGCATGGATAACGCGAAGCTGGTCGCCACCCTGGGCCACGAGCCGCATACGGCGCTCGATGACGCGGTGGAAGCGACATTGCGCGGACTGGGCTGCCTGGCAACCACAGCGCCCGCTATGCCGGTTCACGTGTCACCGTAGGGCGGTAATCCGCAGGATTGTCGCCGTGCGTGCACCCCGATATCGCATGTGTCGGCCACAACGCATATCAGCGGTTCAATCCTGCAGCATTCATCAGCCAGCGCATCAATAACGCCGCCAGTCCAAGCGCTCCCACGCTGGCACACCAGATCAACACCAGCCACCCCAGCCGTTTCAGCCACAGTGCGCGCATCAGTGATACCCCTCCCCGACGCGCACCTTGCCCCGGAAGACGTAATACGACCACACCGTGTACGCGAGGATGACAGGAATGATCAGCACCGCCCCCACCAGCGCGAAGCCCTGGCTTTGCGCCGGCGCGGCGGCCTGCCAGATTGAAATCCCCGGCGGCACGATGTGCGGCCACACGCTGATGCCCAGCCCCGTGTAGCCGAGGAAAATCAGCGCCAGCGTGTAGAGGAACGGTTGCCGGTTCTTGCGGCCGGCCAGCGCGCGTAGCAGCCGCCATGCGCACGCCGCCACCAGCAGTGGCACGGGGGCAAACCACAGCAGGTTGGGGAAGGTGAACCAGCGCGCCGCGATGCGGGCATCGATCAGCGGCGTCCACAGGCTGATGATGGCGATCGCGGCCAGCAGCGCCCACACCAGCACCCGCGTGATGCGGTACGCATGATCCTGCAACGGGCCTTCCGTTTTCATGATCAGCCACGTGCTGCCCAGCAGCGCATAGGCGGCCAGCAAGCCCAGTCCGCAGAACAGGGCGAACGGCGTCACCCAGTCCAGCGGGCCGCCGGCAAAGGCGCGGCCCTCGACGGGAAAGCCCTGGATGTACGCGCCCAGCGCGACGCCCTGGAAAAACGTGGCGGTGATGGAACCGCCGATAAAGGCCTTGTCCCAGAAATGGCGCTCATGGTCCAGCGCCTTGAAGCGGAATTCAAAGGCGACGCCGCGGAACACCAGCCCCACCAGCATGAACATCAGCGGCAGGTACAGCGCGCTGAGGATGACGGAATACGCGAGGGGGAACGCGGCCAGCAGGCCCGCGCCACCCAGCACCAGCCACGTTTCGTTGCCGTCCCAGACCGGCGCCACCGTGTTCATGATGACGTCCCGTTCATGCCGGTCAGGGAAGCACGGATACAGGATGCCGATGCCCAGGTCGAAGCCATCCATGACGATATACATCATGATGCCGAACAGGATGATGACGGCCCAGATGATGGAAAGATCGATCCCCATGTCAGTTCTCCTCCGCAGATGTCGGCGTGGACGCGGCCGCGTCGTCGCGGTCGGATTTGCGCGCGGCGGACATGGGCCGCGCCGGCGTGCGCGGCAGCCCCGGGCCGCCGGTTTCCGGATGGGCGCCTTCATCGATGACGGGGCCCTTGCGGATCAGCCGCAGCAGGTAAGCGATGCCGGTACCGAAGACTGCGATGTACACGACAATGAAGATCGCCAGGGTGGTGCCCAGCGCCGCCACGCCGTGGCGCGACACGGCGTCGGCCGTGCGCATGACGCCGTACACGACCCACGGCTGGCGCCCCACTTCCGTCGTGAACCAGCCGGCCAGGATGGCGACGATGCCGGCCGGTCCCATGCAGATGGCAAAGCGCAGGAACGCCTTGTTGTGCCAGACCGTGCCGCGCCAGCGCAGCAGCAGGCCGGACACGCCCAGCAGGATCATCAGCATGCCGAGACCCACCATGGTGCGGAACGACCAGAACACGATGGTGGCGTTGGGCCGGTCGCGCGGCGCGAAGTCCGTCAGGGCGGGAACCTGGCCGTCCAGGCTGTGCGTGAGGATGATGCTGCCGAGTCGGGGAATTTCGACTTTGAAGCGGGTTTGTTCCCGCTCCATGTCCGGCCAGCCGAACACGATCAGCGGCACGCCTTCGCCGGGCGCGCCGTGGCGCCAGTGCCCCTCCATGGCGGCGATCTTGGCCGGCTGGTGCTTCAGTGTGTTCAAACCGTGGGCATCGCCGATCATGGCCTGGATCGGCGCGACGATGGCCACCATCCACAGCGCCATCATGAACATCTTGCGGATCGCCGCGTTATCCGTGCCCCGCAGCAGATGCCAGGCGGCCGACGCGCCCACCAGCAGCGCCGTGGCAAGGAAGGCGGCGACGCTCATGTGCACCAGCCGGTACGGGAACGACGGGTTGAAGATGATGGCCAGCCAGTCGGTCGGCACCACGCGGCCGTCGACGATTTCATAGCCCTGCGGCGTTTGCATCCAGCTGTTGGACGCCAGGATCCACGTGGCCGAAACCAGCGTACCCAGCGCCACCATGGCGGTCGCCATGAAGTGCAGTGCCGGCCCCACGCGCTGCCAGCCGAACAGCATGACGCCGAGGAAGCCCGCTTCCAGGAAGAACGCGGTCAGTACTTCATAGGCCAGCAATGGCCCCGTCACGGAGCCGGCGAAATCGGAAAAGAAACTCCAGTTGGTGCCGAACTGGTAAGCCATGACGAGGCCGGACACCACGCCCATGCCGAAGTTGACGGCAAAGATTTTCGACCAGAAGTGGTACAGGTCGCGGTACAGCGTGCGGCCCGTGCGCAGCCAGCATGCTTCCAGCACCACGAGGTAGCTGGCCAGGCCGATCGTGATGGCGGGGAAGATGATGTGAAAGGAAATCGTGAAGCCGAACTGTATGCGCGCCAGTTCCAGCGCGGTGAAACCTAACATATGCTCTCCCTTGTCTGTACAACCGATTCTCATGGAATGGCTGCGGGGTGAACAGGCACAGTTGGGGATTATGCGGCCATATCAGACAGGGTGCGGGACGTTACGAGAGATGGGTTTTAGGGATGTAATTTCGCTATCGCTACTATCATTTTTTTCATTTCAATTTAAAGATTTTTTCTCCCTCTGGTGGACCCAAAAATTTGTGTGCTAGTGTGAGCCAACACACACAAGAGAGCCTGTAGCCACGCGGCAATCCTGCTATTATGGGTTCAGGCAATGTGAGCTTTTGCCACGCAGAATCTGTGTCTGAAAAGGGGAAATCCGTGGAGCCGCTACAGAATAATCCGCCCGACGATGCAAGCACGATGCCGCCGCCCATGGCGCGCCGAGTGGACACCCGGCAATCGTTGCCGGCGAAAGGTTTTTGCTGGTACTGCGACAAGCCGCTCGACAGCGTGAAACGCTTTTGCGGCAAGGAGTGCCACGACGCTTTCGACGAAGAAGACGAATTTACAAAGTAAGTGAAGTCAACGAACGCGCTTCAGCCGGCCAGCGCCGGTTGCAGCGCGGCCAGCGCGCCTTCGAAATCATACTGGTGCGCGGCGGACGCCACTTCCTGGAATTTCGCCACGCCCAGGCACGATGCCAGCAGCGTGGCTGACTGTTCCAGCACATCGATGGCATCGCCATTTCCCTCATCGAGCAGCATGGCCAGCCGCGCCAGCAGCGCGCGCGTTTCCGGCGTCGCGGGTGCGCGCGCCTGGCTGATGGCGCCGGGGCCGTTCACCGTATCCTGCAGGTAGACGTCCAGCACGCGCAGCAAGCCTGCCAGCGCGGTTTCCACCAGCGCCAGGCTTGCCTGCAATTCCAGCCCAGCCGAATGGAATCCGTGTTCAGCGGCGATCGCCAAATGGTGCAATTCCTGCGCGCCGATCATGCCGGACGCGCCTTTCAGGCTATGGATATGGCGCTGCGCACGCTCCGTGTCGCCCTGCGCCAGCGCTTGCCGCACCAGGCCTGTCACGTGCTGGTAATCCTGGCGGAAGCGGCGCAGCATTTGCACGTACAACTGCTGGTCGCCCATCAGGCGATCCAGCCCCTCTTCGATATCGAGGATGTGCTGTACGGCGGGTGGTTCGCCGGGATCGACGTAAGAAGTCATCACCACAATTTAGCAGACGCGCCGAACGTTGGTGTATCACAACGTTGTTATCTGGTCGTGAAAGACCAATTGAGGCTGACGGCAATGCCATCGACAGTGCCGGCGAAGGTCACGTCATGGACCGTGCCGGATTTCAGGACGGCCAGCGGGACGATGGCGGCGGCGGATTTCGGCGTGTGGCTGTCTGCCGCGTTGGACAGCAGGCGCGCCGGCAAATCCGCGCCGCCCCGCTGGCGCACGGTGAAGCTCTTCACGGTGACGGTGGACGTGACGTCGCCTTGCACGCTGATCGGATAACCGACTTCGTTACGGTCAGGCACCGGGTCCGGCGCTTCGCTGTCGCTGAAGAAATTGGTCGGCACCATGGTCTGGCTGGTGGCCGGGTAGTGCGCCAGGTTACCCCGGCCGACGCCGGGGCCATAGCCGCCGCTGGCGGCGAAATCCGCCGTGAAATACGTGTAATTGCTGCTGGTGGCGGCGCCCGTGCCCATCTCGCGGAATACCGGTTCGAAAATCACGAAGCGGTGGTAGATCGCGCCGATCAATTCTTCCGCGTGATAAAAGCCCGACGTCTGGTTGGCGGCGGAAATCACTTCGCCATAGATATTGGCGCCGGACAGGCGGTAACCGGCGGCGGTCAGCCGCTGCTGCAGGGTAGCGCCCGTATAACCCGGCTTGCCGCTGGTCTGGTCGTGCGTAATGGTGTTGTTGAGCCGCTGGTAATCCGAATGGCCCTGCGCGGCGGCATCGATCAGCGAGCTGCGCGCCAGTACCGACAGCCCCACCTGCTGGCGGCGGTAGTTGAACCAGTTGTAGCCATCGGTGGCGGTATCGCCCGTTTGCGTGGGAGAACCCGGCTGCGCAGGGACGAGCGGTGTGACCGGTGTGGTCGGGATGCTGGCGACGTCGCTGCCGCCCCCGCCGCCTCCGCAGGCAGTGAGGATGGCCGCCAGTGCAGCGGTCAGCAGCAAGGGTTTACACCGCAGTAAGGCGTCCATGAAAATCTCCTTGCTTTGATTTTATGCCAGGGCTCTTCAGGGGCGACGCTGCTTACATTTGTTACACATCAAGACGCGCTTGGGGGGCGGGGTAAAATAGGCGAAATGATTTTCCTAGCAACCTTAGCCATAAGAAACATAAGAAACTGATGACCCTACCCAAGAAGCGCTTGCAGCGCGCCAAGTTCGCTTTACCCAGCTTCGTCACGTTGCTGTCGATTGCCTGCGGCTTCGGCAGCATTGTCATTTCCGTCGACAATGCCTACCTCGGCGATGCGCACGATTACCAGATGGCGGCCGCGCTGCTGGTGCTGGCCGGCGTATTCGATGCGCTGGACGGCTTTGTTGCCCGCGCCACCGGCACCAGCTCGGAATTCGGCGTGCAGCTCGATTCGATTGCCGACGTGATGAATTTCGGCTGCGCGCCCGCCGTGCTGTTGTACTGCTATGGATTCGTGCTGCTGGGGCAGGATCACGGGCAGTTGCTGCGCATCGGCGGCATCGCCAGCTTTATTTTTGTCGCGTGCGGCGCGTTACGGCTGGCCCGCTTCAATGTGATGGTGGGACGCACGGACCCGAAATACTTTGTCGGCATGCCGATTACCGCGGGCGCCGCCTGCGTGGCGTCGGCCGTGGTGGCGTGGCCGGAACCTGCCACCACGGCGCGCCACGCGTACCTGATCGTCGTGCTGTTGCTGCTGGTGGGCTTCCTGATGGTGTCCACCATCCGCTTCCCCAGCTCCAAGCAAAAGAAGAGCAAGGCCGCGCTGGTGTTGCTGGTGGCGTGCCTGGCGCTGTTCGCCTGGCTGACCACGTCGTTCTTCGCGCTGTTCTTCGTTGTGTACGTGGCGGGCACGCTGGCGCTGAACCTGGCGTGGAAATCGGGATGGAAGGGCATTGCGCCCCCCATCGTGTACGGCAACGAAGACCTCTAAGTTACTCGGAAATTACGCGACCTCGTGTCCCCGCGCCGCGCGCAGGATGTCAAACCATTGCGTGCGGCTCAGCGTGAATTCCGTGGCGGCCACGGCTTCCGCAATGGCGGCAATGCGGCCGGAACCCGTCAATGGCACGGGACGGCACGGCAGCTGCATGATCCACGCAAACACCACCGAAGCAAACGGGCGTTGCACGTCGTCGGCGACGCGCTGGATCACGGCGCGCAGGCGCGCATGGGCTTCAGCATCGGATGCGTCGCCCCCCGAGAACAGACGGCCGCCGCCCAATGGCGACCAGATCATCGGCGCCACGCCCACGTCTTGCAACCCATCGAAGGTTTCATCGAACATCGGCGCCAGGTGCAGCGGCGAGAATTCCACCTGGTTGGTGGCCAGCGCGATGCGGCGGTTCAGCGCTTCGAACTGGTGGCGGCTGAAATTGGAGACGCCGAAATGCTTGACCTTGCCCTGCTCGCGCAAGCGCGTAAAGGCGCCTGCGATCTCGTCGAAATCCATCAGCGGGTCGGGGCGGTGAATCAGCAGCAAGTCCAGGTAATCCGTGCGCAGCGCGCGCAGCGACGTCTCGGCCGACGCCGTGATGTGCGCGGCCGTGGTGTCGTAGTGCTGGATCGTGTGGCTCGGGTGTTTGGCGGACAGCAGCTTGATGCCGCATTTGCTGACGATCTGCATGCTGTCGCGCAGCGACGGTTTTAACGCCAGCGCTTCGCCGAACAGCGTTTCCACGCCATAGTCGCCATAAATATCGGCGTGGTCGAAACTGGTCACGCCCAAGTCCATGCATTGCTCGATGAACGCCAGCCGCTGCGCCGGCGCCATGCCCCATTCCGTCATCCGCCACATGCCCGCGACGACGCAGGACAGCTGCAAGCCTCCTGCATAGATGGGGACGTGCATCACTTCATCCAGAGTCGTACGGAGTCGATCGCGCGGCCAAAAATCGATGCCTGGCCGACCGGTTCCAGCGTTACCACCGGCAATTCCAGCAGCGGCTTGCCGTCCACCATCATCTTGACGGAACCCACGCGGGTGTTTTCCGCCAGTGGGGCCACCAGCGGGTCCTTGCGTTCCAGCTGCGGTTTCATCTTTTGCGCGACGCCTTTCGGCACGGTCACCAGCACGTCCTGCGTGAAGCCGACCTTGACCTTGTTCTGCGAACCTTTCCAGATTTCCGGATTGTCGATCACCTGGCCTTTGCTATACAGCTTGACCGTGTCGAAGTTCTGGAAGCCCCAGTTCAGCAGCTTCTGGCTTTCCGCCGTGCGGGCGCCATCCGATGCGGTGCCCAGCACCACGGAAATCAGGCGGCGGTCGCCGTTGCCGCCGTTCGGGCGCTTGGCCGACGCGATCATGCAATAGCCGGCCGCTTCCGTGTGGCCGGTTTTCATGCCGTCGACGGTCGGGTCCAGCCACAGCAGGCGATTGCGGTTCGGTTGCGTGATCTTGTTGTAGGTGAAGCTTTTCACCGAATCGATCTTGTAAAAGTCCGGGAAATCCTTGATCACGTGCTTGGCCAATACGGACAAGTCTTGCGCGGTCGAATAGTTTTCCGGGCTGGGCAAGCCGTGCGGATTGGCGAAACGGGTATTGGTCAGGCCCATGCGCTGCGCTTCGCGGTTCATCAGGGTCACGAACGTGCCTTCGTCACCGGCCACGGCTTCCGCCAGGGCAACAGCCGCATCGTTACCGGATTGCACCATCAAACCGTACAGCAAGTCGTTGATCGACACGGGCGTGGCCGGGTCGATGAACATTTTCGAGCTGCTGGAATCGACTTTCCACGCCTTGACGGAAACGTTGACCTTCTGGTTCAGGTCGAGTTTCTTGTCGCGGATGGCCTGAAAGGTCACGTAGGCCGTCATGATCTTGGTCAGCGACGCGGGTTCGACGCGCGCGTTCGGGTCTTGCGAAGCGATGATCTGGCCGCTCGTCATGTCCAGCAACAGCCACGATTTGGCGGCGATGGTTGGTGCCGGAATGGTTTGAGCGACTGCGGAAGTCATCAACAGCACACTGGTCGCCAGTGCTGCGAGGTATTTTTTCATATTGCTCAATATACGGTTGGTCTAGAGAATGGCCGACATTATAGAGGTTCACTCGTCGTCGGAGTCGCGCACTTGGCCGCTCGCCGGCTCGATTCGCCACAGCGCCTGGACCCACGATTTAATGTGGCCCAGCTTGCGGTGGAAGAAGTGGTCGGCGCCGGGAACCACGATCACGGGTATATCTTGCGGGCGGACCCAGTCCAGCACCGCCTGCAATGGAATGGTGTCGTCGAGCTCGCCGTGGATCAGAATGGTGTCGGCAGGAATATCGGCCATTTGCCATTTGCCGGCGGCGGCGCCGACCAGGACCAGGCGCTGGGCCGGCGTGCCGGCTTCCGCCAGGCGTTTGGCCAGTTGCGACTGCACGTAGGTGCCGAACGAAAAGCCGGACAGCGTCACCGGCAAGCCGGGGAACTTTTGCGTCATGTATTGGTACAGCATGCCCATGTCGTCCGTTTCGCCATGGCCATGGTCATGCACGCCTTCGGACGCGCCCACGCCGCGGAAATTGATGCGGGCCACCACGTAGCCCAGGCCGACAAAGGTGCGCATCAGGGTGACGGCCACTTTGTTGTCCATGGTGCCGCCATACAGCGGGTGCGGGTGCGCGACCAATGCGATACCGCGCGGCGCCGCGCCGTCGGCCGGCAGGTCGATCAAACCTTCCATCTGGCCGGCGCCGCCGGCGATGGTGAAGCGTTCAGAGTTTTTGTTCAGCATGGGGATCAGATTTTCAGTCGTTCCACGGGCTTGCCGCCCACCAGGTGCGAATCGATGATTTCATCGATATCGGTGGTGTCCACGTAGGTGTACCACGTGCCTTCCGGGTATACCACCATGACGGGGCCCTCATCGCAGCGGTCCAGGCAGCCGGCCTGGTTGATGCGGACTTTGCCCTGGCCGTTGATACCCAGTTCCTTGCAGCGCTTTTTCGCGTGTTTTTGCGCGGTTTCCGCGCCATGGTCGCCGCAGCTGTTGCGGCCGTCGTCGCGTTTGTTCATGCAAAAGAACACGTGACGTTCGAAATACGGTTTGTTGTTGTCGTTGCTCATGATGGGCCTCGCTTATCCTCAGGCCGCTATGATACCCGTCCCCCGCGGACAGCGCTTATTGGGGGTTCAGCTTATGGGATGGCAACAGCAGGAACCAAAGCGCGAAAAACGGCCACATGACGGCCAGGAACTGGGCCGCGCCATTGAAATTCAGGAATTTACCCTGTACCCAGCCCTGCAATGTCGACAGGAAATACGGATTCAGTGGCGTGGAATTAACAATTAATAAACTCAGTACGATGGTAATGGCCGCCAGCCGCCGTTGTGCCTGGTGTGGGGCGAAGACCAGGCCGGACAGCATGATGGCGCCGATCAAAAAGCCGCCCTGCGCGCCCGGTGTGACCCAGACGAACGCATTTTCCGGTGAAAACAGCAGCGCCGTGGCCAGCGACTTCATGATGACGGCGGACGTGACCAGCGCCACCAGCAGCCACGCGCGGGGTGATGGCCGGCGCGTCAGGCACAGCAGGGTCAAACCCGCGCCCACCATGCCGCACGCGGTGACGATGGTTTCCGACAGCCAGTACTGCTCCACCGTCAATTCCACCCCCGGCCGCAGCAATTCCACCAGGTCGATGCTCATGTCCAGCCATTCGGACATCCAGTCCGACAGGATGGGCAGGATTTGCCCGTGTCCGAACAAGAAACTTTGCGGATAAATCTGCGCCAGCGGCCACAGCGCCATCAAGACCAGGCCCTGGCTGGTGTGCTGCACGAACCAGCGCTGCCGTATCCGGTACAGCGGGCTGCCATCGAGCAGGCGGGTGACGGTCAGCACGCCCAGCAGCGCGCCAAATGCGGCGCCGCCCGCGTTGGTATAGAAATCCAGGTTCGATGACACGCGGCTGGGCAGGTAAGTCTGCACCGCTTCCATCAGGCCGGAGACAAACGCGCCCAGCAGCGCCGCGACCAGGAATGCCAGCACGCCCCGCACGCGCGGATACAGCGCATACACGATCAATGTGCCCAGCGGGATGTAGCCCACCACGTTGATGATGGCGTCGAACCGCGTCCAGTAGCGGGGCATTTCCGTATGCTGCAGGAAGATGAACGGCGACAGGCCCTGGTTATGCCAGCCGGAGAATGGATACCAGCTGGCATAGATGATCAGCGCCGCATACGCAACCAGGGTGGCGCGCGCCACCGGCGACGGTGCGCGCTGGCGCACTGTCGGTTGCGTGAGGGCCGGCTGTTCCATCATGCTGACGCCGTCTTATTGCTGCGGCAGCGCCGCCAGCCACGCGACGATATCGGCGGCAATCGCGTCGGTCGATGCCGCCAGCGCGCGGGCGCCGCCTGCCGCGTCGGCGCTGGGCGCTTCGGTGCTGCGGGTGAACGTGCGCTGGTCGACCAGCTTGTGGTTGCGGAACAGCGACGCGCGCAGCGAGACCTGGCCTGTGCTGTGGGCGGCATTGTCGAAGTGCTGGCTGAAGTCATCCGCTTCCAGCCGCAGCAACGGCAGGCCGACCGCCGCATCCGTGGTGGCCAGCACCTTGACGCCGGCCTGCGCAATGCGGCCTTTCAGCCGCTGCGACATCAGCTGCAGCGGCGTGACGCTCCAGTTATTGTGTGCGTAAGGGCGCGCCTGCTGCGCATCTGCGTACAGCAGGCGGTAGACCATGCGGTTGCTGTCCAGCGAGGCGGGGCCGCTGACGTCGGCGACCACCAGTGCGGATGGCATGGGGGTGGTTTGTGCCGACGGTTGTATGGCGGACAGCGGGCCGAAGTCATACACGGCGGGAGCGGGCGCTTTCGATGCGCAGGCGCCCAGCAGCAACAGCGGCGTCAGCAAAGTGCTCAGGCGGCGGATGGTTGGGGTGTTCATCGTCAGTCCTTTGGTGTCCAGTGGTGCCCGGTGATGTCGCCGGGTCGCGGCAACCCGCAATGATAACGCTCCCTATTGATTACGGCTATCAGCGCTTGCCGTCCGGCGCGGCAAACCCCGGCTCGCCCGGGCCCGGCGGCGTTTCCACATTGCCGAACAAGATGCTTTGCGGCCGTTCGTTCAGGGTATTCATGGCGCGCCGCACGGAACGCATCGACGAGCGGGTCTCATCGGTCAGCGCATTAATATTGGGCAGCGTTTCCAGTTCGACGCCGCCCGCCACGGTTTCCAGTGACAGGCCGACCCGGTCCACCGTGTTATTCAGCCGTGCAATGGCGCCGTTCGGTCCCTGCAGGCTGGAGGTGATGCCTTTGGCGTCGTCGGCCAGCCGGTTGACGGAAGCCAGCGTGCCGTTGGCTTGCTGTACCAGCGATGGCAGCTTGTCCAGCGCGGGCTGCAGTTTCGTCGGCAGTTCGCGGTAAGCGCGTGCCGTTTCACTGACGTCGGCAAAGGCCTGCACCATGGCTTTGCGGTTCTCGTCATCGAGCAGGTTGTTCATGCGGTCGGCCACCTGTTCCGCTTTCGACAGGATGGATTTGCCGCGCTTTTCCAGCTGGTCGAACAAGCCTGGTTGCAGCGGGATCAGCGACGGGTTTTTCTTGCTGGTGCCCAGCAGCGGCGAGCCGGTTTTTTCATCGTCGAGCTGCACATAGGCGATGCCAGTGACGCCCTGGTAGCCCAGCGTGGCATAGGTGGTTTTGGTGATGGGCGTTTCCGGGTCGATCGACAGGTGAATCAGGATCTGGCCCGCCACCTTCTGGTTGAAATCGATGTCGTCGACCTTGCCCACTTCCAGGCCCCGGTAGCGTACTGCCGCTTGCGGATTCAGGCCGGGGATCGACAGCGTGGTGGCGATCATGTACGGGTCCCGTTCAACGCGGTCGCGGTTGAACCAGATGCCCAGCAGGATGGCCGCCGCCAGCAATGTCAGCGTAAAGAAACCGGTCATCAGGGCGTGCGATCTGTTTTCCATGATTATTCCTTGTTCTTGTCATCCAGCGCTTCCAGCGCGCGTCTGCCGCGGTCGCCGAGGAAGAATTCCTTGATGAAGGGGTGATCCACCTTGATCACGTCGCGCGTGGGGCCCACGGCGATCACGTGCTTTTCCGCCAGCACGGCAATGCGGGTCGACAGCGCAAACAGGGTGTCGAGATCGTGCGTGACCATGACCACCGTGAGGTTCAGTTCGCGGTGCAGCGATTTGATCAGCGCCACGAAGCTTTCCGACAAATCCGGATCGAGTCCGGCGGTCGGTTCGTCGAGGAACAGCAGTTGCGGTTCCAGCGCCAGTGCGCGCGCCAACGCCACGCGCTTGATCATGCCGCCGGACAGGTCGGCCGGCATTTTGGCGGCGTGTTCCGGGCCCAGGCCCACCATGTTCATTTTCAGCAGCACCGCATCATTGACCACGTCGGCCGGCAAGGTCCGCAGTTCGCGCATCGGCTGTGCGATATTGTCGAACACCGTCAGCGCGGAATACAGCGCGCCCTGCTGGAACAACATACCCCAGTGGTTACGCAATTGCTGTAAATGTTCGGCGTTGGCTTCCGTGATGTCTTCGCCAAAGATACGCACGCAGCCCCGGGTGGGACGCTCGAGGCCCAGCATCTGGCGCAGCAGGACGGTCTTGCCGGTGCCGGAGCCGCCCACGATGGACATGATTTCGCCCTGCTCGATATCGAGGTTCACATCCTGGTGGACCACCGTGCGGCCAAAGCGGGTTTGCAGGTTGGTGATCTGCACCACCGGGACGCTGCCATCCAGCGTCAGTTCGCCGCTGCCTTCGGGGCACGCGCACGGGTCTTCGGCAGGCATTGTTGCGGGCTTGGTCTCGTCATTCATCAGTAGCCCACCCCATTGAAGATGATGGCAAACACGGCGTCCGCCAGGATCACGACGGTAATGGCGGTCACCACGGACGTGGTGGTGCCATGGCCCAGGCTTTCCGTGTTCGGCTTGATGCGCAAGCCGAAGTGGCACGATACCAGCGCGATCAGCATGCCGAATACCACGCCCTTACCGAGGCCGATCAGGTAGTTTGCCAGCGGGACCGCATCCGGCAATTTCTGGATGAAATAGCGCGACGACAAGTTCAATTCGATCTTGGCCGATACCATGCCGCCGATCAGCGCCATCGTGTCGGTCCAGATCACCAGCAATGGCAGCGAGACGGCCAGGGCCAGCACTTTCGGCAGGATCAGGCGAAAGCCGTGCGAGATGCCCATCACCAGCAGCGCGTCGAGTTCTTCCGTCACACGCATGACGCCCAGCTGCGCCGTGATGGCGGAGCCGGAGCGGCCCGCCACGAGGATGGCGGCCAGCAGCGGCCCCAGTTCCCGGATGACGCTCATGCCCAGCAGGTTGACGAGGTAAATGTCGCCGCCAAAGGTGCGCAACTGTTGCGCCGACAGGAAGGACAGCACCACGCCGATCAAAAAGCCGACCAGCGCCGTGATGCCCAGCGCTTCAAAGCCGGCGTGATAGATATTGGCGGAGATTTCGCGCCAGGGGCCCCGCATCGGATTGCGGGCAAAGCGGAAGATGTCTTGCGTGACCTGGCCGATCAGCTTCACAAAACCCAGCAAGTGCTCGAAGAAGCCCATCACGGCAAAGCCCAGCTTCATGACGGACGTGAGCCGGTGCTTGCGCTGGCGTGGCAGTTGCAGTTTGCCGGCGTCTTCCAGCCGTTTGAAGAATTCGTCGTGGCCGTCGGCCAGTTTCAGGTCCGCGGGGCGCTTTTTGTCCCACGCATTCCACAGCATTTGCGCGCCGATGTGGTCCAGGGCGTCGATGCCGCTTAAATCCCAGCGGGTTTTCTTTCCCTTCAATTGCTTGAGCGACGCCTGCACGGCTTTCACCGTGTGGCGGTTCGCCAGTGCGTGCACTTGCCATGTCCCGCTGGCAGTAACAACCTCGGGACTGATGGTTAAGGAGGGTGCGGGAGGGCTGGGCATAAGCTCAAGTGTAAGGGAGTTTGTTCCCTGGCGCCACTTTGAGCCAGTTGCGTGCGCTTACGGCTCTGTTATGCCCCGAACAGACCCGTTGCCCCGTGGTTCCGTGTCTCAGGCGGCCAGATGCCGCACCTGGCGTTGTGGCGCCACGGCCTTGGGCGCCTCGTGGGTATGCTTTTTGCCGGTTGCCACGTCGCTGGCCACCAGCGCCGCCGCTTCCTGCGGTTCCATCCCCCGCTGCACCAGCCACTTTTGTACCATGGCTGCCAGCCTGTCCAGAGCAATGCGGTGCGTGGCGTCCGTATTGGCATACAGCCAGTCGGCAAACGCCATGAAGTGTTCAAACGGTGTGGCACCCAGCAGCACGGGCAAGGTATTGGTGAAACGGCCGGAATTGGCCACCAGGTCCCAATAGCGGGCAAAGCGCACCAGGCGCTGCATGGTGGGGAAGTCAATGTGCTTGTTGGCCAGGATGGTGTACGGCGGATGCGGGTCGAACACCATGTTGAACGGTTCCGTATGACGGATGATCGGCGTGCCGCGCAAGCGCTTCAGGATGCCGAACTGGATTTCGTGCGGTCCCAGCGCCCACAGCTTGTTGAAGCCGGCCGCGAAGCTTTCCACGGTTTCGCCGGGCAGGCCCGCGATCAAGTCCACGTGCATGTGGGCCGTGGAGTGGTCGCACAGCCAGCGGATATTGTCGGCAGCCTTCTGGTTGTCCTGCTTACGGCTGACCAGCGTTTGCACTTCCGGGGTGAAGCTCTGGATGCCGATCTCGAATTGCAGCGCGCCGGGCGGGAACTTGCTGATGCCTTCCTTCAGCGCGTCGGGCAGGTGGTCGGGCACCAGTTCGAAGTGCGCATAGACCGGGTCGTCGGGATTCGCCGCCAGCTTGTCGAGGAAGAATTGCATGATCTTCAGGCTGGTCTTGATATTCAGGTTGAACGTGCGGTCGACGAACTTGAACAGGCGGGCGCCCCGCTGGTACAGGGATTCCATCTCCGCCAGGAAAGCGTCGATATTGAATGGCCACGCGGTCTTGTCCAGGGCGGACAGACAGAATTCGCATTTGAACGGGCAACCGCGCGATGCTTCCACGTAGAGGGTGCGGTTCTTGATGTCGTCGTCCGAGTAGAGGGAGTAGGGCAGCTGGATGTCGGCCAGTGGTGGCTGGTGGCCAGCGTGGACCTTCATGATCGGTTTGGGACCGTTGAGGATTTCGCCGCACAGCTTGGGGAAGGTGACGTCGCCCCAGCCCGTGATCACATAATCGGCCTGCTTGACGATCTCCTGCTCGCCCGTCTCGTACGACACTTCCGGTCCGCCCAGCACCACGGTGACGTGCGGCGCCACGCGTTTCAGCATGCCGACCACCTTATTGGTTTCCTCGACATTCCATATATAAATGCCGAATCCGACGATCTTCGGGTTGTGCTGCAGGATGCGCTCGACGATTTCCGTGGTCTTGGCGCCGATGACGAATTCCTGGATTTTCGTCTGTTCCTGCCACTCCCCCATGTTGGCCAGCAGGTAGCGCAATCCCAGCGAAGCGTGGGTATAGCGGGCGTTGAGGGTGGTGAGCAGGATGGTCATGATAGGCATTCAGAAGTAACGGCCGTTATTTTACCCTTGCCAGAGGTGCTTGGCTTCGGCTATAGTTCTGTCCCCGCGCTGCTGAGCAATGCTCGCAGCAAAGGAAGGGAAAAAAGAGGGTGTTGACGATTCAAACGAAACACTGCATAATCTCGCTTCTCTGCTGCTGACGAACAAAACGCTTCGTCGAATACGAAAGTAAGCAGCCTTCTTTAAAAATAAACAGTCGATAAGTGTGGGTGTTAGATGAGATCAGCCCGGTATCTTTTGGATACTGATGCTCAAATTATTATTTAACACTCGCACAAAATTAAACGTAAATCTCTTCGGAAATTTCGTCAGTATTTTGAGTGAGTGACCTCCAGCAGCAATGCTGGAAAAACAGAGATTGAACTGAAGAGTTTGATCCTGGCTCAGATTGAACGCTGGCGGCATGCTTTACACATGCAAGTCGAACGG
>NZ_WKJJ01000031.1 GCF_009674485.1 Pseudoduganella rivuli
TGCCATGAGAGCAGTGGTTTAGTTTTTGGGTTTGGTCGCACAAACACAATAACTCTTCCTTACTGCTCTCTTGCGTTTACGGCATGCTCATCCCGGCAATCCGTGAAGAACCAAAAAAAAGCCCGCTGTTGCGCGGGCTTGAAACTATTTTCTTTGGAGGAGAATAGTGGAGACAGGTGTAATTATGTTGCATCGCCACATATATGTCTAATTTTTAGTTTCCATACCTGATATAAATTTTAAGAATATCTCAGTCGCGTACGGGAACCGTGTAGTTCAGTGCCAAGCGGCCACCGTCGACAAACAGCGTCTGGCCTGTCATATAGCTGGCGTCATCGCTGGCCAGGAAGGCGGCAATCGACGCGACTTCTTCCGGTTCGCCGCAGCGGCCCATCGGCGTGCGGGACAAAATCGTGTGGCGCGCTTCCGGACTGCCCAGCACGGCTTTTTTCGCCAGTTCCGTCAGGATGGTGCCGGGGCCGATGCCGTTGACGCGCACGCCGTGCTGCGCCAGGCTCAGCGACATGACCTTGGTCAGCTGGTTGATGCCGCCCTTGGACACCACGTAGGGCACCTGGTCGGGAATCGCCAGTTCCGAATTCACGCTCGACATATTGATGATGCAGCCGCTTTGCTGCTTGACCATCACGCGGGCCGCCGCCTGGCCGCACAGGAACATGGATTTCAGGTTGATCCGCAACACGCGGTCGAAATCGTCTTCGGTGAGGTCGAGGAAATCGGCCTTGTGCGTGACGCCGGCATTGTTGATCAGGATATCGATGCGGCCGAACACGGCCAGCGTTTCCGCCACCAGCGCATCGACATCGGATTTCTGGCTGACGTCGCCGGTGAAGAAGCGGGCCTGGTCGCCCAGTGCTTCGGCAGCTTGCGCGCCTTCCGGTTTGATGTCGACCAGCATGACTTTGGCGCCTTCGGCGACGAGGCGTTGTGCGCAGGCCAGACCGATGCCTTGTGTGGCGCCGGTTACGATCGCGACTTTATTGGATAGTTTCATTCGCGCGGTCCTTTCAATGGGTTGTGTGGCGGAATTTTACTCCAGCGGCCGTGCGTATCGGGCAGGTTATAATTGCGGGTTTGCCATTCACTGTCCAGGAGGGAAGTCGTGACTTTTATCAATAAACTCAATGCCGCATGGGCAAGCAACGACTCCCTGCTGTGCGTGGGCCTGGATCCGGACATGGACAAGCTGCCGGCGCAATTCCGCAACCAGCCCAACGGCATCTATGAATTCTGCAAGGAGATCATCGATGCGACGGCCGACCTGGCGTGCTCGTTCAAGCCGCAGATCGCTTACTTTGCCGCGCTGAGCGCCGAGCGCCAGCTGGAAGACATTTGCGCCTACCTGCGCGACAACTACCCGCACATCCCGCTGGTGCTGGACGCCAAGCGCGGCGACATCGGCGCGACCGCGCGCCAGTATGCGCGCGAAGCGTATGACCGCTATGGCGCGGACGCCGTCACGGTCAACCCGTACATGGGCTTCGATTCCGTCGAACCGTACATGGAGTGGGCCGACCGCGGCGTCATCATCCTGTGCCGCACGTCGAACGCGGGCGGTTCCGACCTGCAATTCCTGGACGTGGGCGGCAAGCCGCTGTACCAGCACGTGGCGGGCCTGGTGGCCAATAAATGGAATGCCAACGGCCAGTGCGCGCTGGTGGTGGGCGCGACGTTCCCGGAAGAACTGGCGCAAGTGCGCGCCATCGTGGGCGACATGCCGCTGCTGGTGCCGGGCATCGGCGCGCAGGGTGGCGACATTGCCGCCACCGTCAACGCGGGCCGCACGGCGGCGGGGACGGGCATGATGATCAACTCGTCGCGCGCGATTCTGTACGCGGCGCCGCAGGCGGGGGAAGACTTTGCCGCCGCGGCGCGCCGCGTGGCGGAAGAAACCCGCGACGCGATCAATCAGTACCGCAAGTAAGCAATCCCGGGCGTCAACGCGGCGCTTGCATGGCGGCTTCCGCTGCGCGGAAACCGCCCTACGGGGGCAAGCGTATCGGCGGTTCAGGCGGGGTGCATCAATAGCGCTGAGGCGCCACCATCTCCGCATAATCGTACAGCGCCCCCAGCACTTCCTCGCCGCGCTCGTCGACGTTTTCCGACAGCTGGTCGATTTCCGTAAATAACTGCTCCACGGTGCGGGCCCCGCCGGCGCCATCGAACAGGCGGGCGGCGCGGTGCTGTTCCCATTGTTCCATTTCGTGTTCCGACAACGTGTGCGGGAAGTTGCGGGCGCGGTAACGGAACACCAGTTCGGCCAGGCGGCCATCCTCGAATGGCGGCGTGCGGCCCGCCAGTTGCGCGGCCGGCAGGCGACGCAGCGATTCCAGCTGGCGCCGGTCGGCGCTGCCGATAAAGCCGCCATACAAATCTTCATCGACGTCGACGTCGCCGGCGTCTTCCTTGCGGAAAATCTGCGCCCACAGCGCGGACAAATCCGGTCCCGTGGCGGCCAGGTGCGCGTGGCGGCGGCCCGCTTCCAGGTCGATGTTCCAGCGCTGCGCCATGGCGGGCGACAGCGTCTTCAAGTTCGACACCAGCATTGGCGATTTATTCAGGTGGATGCTCTTGATCGGCAGGCGCGTGACGCCTTCCGGCAAGTCCGCGCTGCGCGTGAACATGCGCAGGCGCACCGTGTCGGCATCCAGTCCGAACAGCTCCGTCGGATCCTGCGCGCAATCCCACACCAGCACTTCATTCTTGTTGGTCGGGTGCACGCCCAGCGGGAACACCAGCGCCAGGCAACCGCGCTCGGCCGGGAACATGCCGGACACGTGCAGGAAAGGCTGGCGCAGCGCGGGCGCCACGTGCATGCCGATTTCATCGGCCACGCGGTCTTTCTTATGCAGCGCCAGGCAGAAATCGAACAGGCGCGGCTGTTTCGAGCGCAGCAGGCGCGCCAGCGCAATGGTGGCGCGCACGTCGGACAGCGCATCGTGCGCCGCTTCGTGCGCCAGGCCATTCGCCCTGGTCAAGTCTTCGAGGCGGAAGCTGGGCTTGCCGTCCGGCTTGACCGGCCACTCGATGCCTTCCGGGCGCAGCGCGTAGGTCATGCGCACCACGTCCAGCAAATCCCAGCGGCCGCACTGGTTTTGCCATTCGCGCGCATACGGGTCGATCAGGTTGCGCCAGAACAGGAAACGGGTGACTTCATCGTCGAAGCGGATCGTGTTGTAGCCGACACCGATGGTGCCCGGCGTGGCGAAGGCCTGCTCGATGGTGGCGGCGAACTGGTGTTCCGGCACGCCTTGTTCGAGGCACTGCTGCGGCGTGATGCCGGTGATCAGGCACGCTTGCGGATCGGGCAGGAAATCCGGCGCCGGCTGGCAAAACAGCATGATGGGATCGCCGATCTCGTTCAGTTCCGCGTCCGTGCGGATGGCCGCGAACTGGGCGGGGCGGTCGCGGCGCGGCTGCGCGCCGAAGGTTTCATAGTCGTGCCAGAGGAAGGTGTGGGTGCTCATAATCTAGTGGAATGCGGTTGTGCGGCGCCATGATACGCGATTGGCGCGCGCGGCCGGCATTGCGGGCCGTGTTTTACTCGGTGAGCCGGGTCAGGCGGCTGTTACGCGGTTGCGGCCGGCTTCCTTGGAACGGTACAGCGCGGCATCGGCGCACGCGATCAGCGCCTGCTCATCCTGGCCTTCGGTCAGGCTGGCCACGCCCAGCGATGCGGTAATGTGCGGCATCGGCAGCCGCATGTCGTGGAAGATCACGGACTGGCGGATGCGGTCGCACAGGCGCTCTGCCACCACCACGGCGACGTCCGCGCCCGTGTCCGGCAACAGCACCAGCATTTCTTCGCCGCCGTAGCGCACGGCGAAATCCGACGGCCGCAGCGCATTGCTGATGGCTTGCGCGGCGGCGCGCAGCGCCTGGTCGCCGGCCAGGTGGCCATGGCTGTCGTTGAATTTCTTGAAGTGGTCGAGGTCGACCATGATCAGCGACAGCGGCTGTTCCGTGCCGTGGGCCTGGCCCACCATCGGCGGCAACAATTCATTGAGCCAGGCCCGGTTGTACAAGCCCGTCAAGCCGTCGACCATCGACATTTGCCGGTAAAACTCGCCCACCTTCTGGCGCCGGCGCAATTGCGCATTGGCGGCGCGGACCCGGAAGGACAGCAGGCGCAACAGGTTGCGCGCCGTGCCGTTCGATTCGTCGATCAGCTTCCACACGGTCTCGGCATCGATGGCCAGCACGTCGGAATCTTCCAGCGCCGTGATGGCGGTCAGGTTGGCTTCCTCATCCAGCACCGACTGCTCACCGGCGCTTTCACCCGGCAACACCTTGTTGATATTGCCGTCCGCCATGCCCATGCGGGCGTCCGCCGCCACCGATAACGCGCCGCTCAGCACGATATATAGTGCGCGTCCGCCCGGGTTCAGCGGGCGGCCCGCCGCCACGTGCATGATGGGGCAGGGCGCCAGCAGTTTGCGCACGACGGCCTGGTCGGCGCCCTTGAACAACTGGATATTATCGATGGTGTAGGGCGATGCGCTGAACGTGATGGGCTTCAAGATAATTACCTGCGGAAATGATAGCCAGATGATATCCGATGCTGGCGCATGGCGGCCCCGCTGTGTTTCAATACCGCCACGCTCACCAATCGCCATCCTATCGCCATGACTTATACCGACGCCATCGGGCAAACCTTTGCCGCCGCGCCCGGCGCACGCATCGTGTCGCTGGTGCCTTCCATTACTGAATTGCTGTGCGACCTGGGACTGGCGCCACAACTGGTGGCCCGTACGGGGTTTTGCATCCACCCGGCCGACACCGTGCGCGCCATCCCGAAAGTGGGCGGCACCAAGGATGTGAACCTGAACAAGATCCGCACGCTGGCGCCGACCCACGTCATCGTCAACATCGATGAAAACGAAAAGCCCGTGTTCGACGCGTTGCGTGAATTCGTGCCGAACGTGGTGGTCACGCATCCGCTGGCGCCGCTGGACAACGTGCCGCTGGCCCGGCTGATGGGCGGCATCTTTTGCGTGGAAGACAAGGCTGACGCTTGGTGCCACGCGTTCGAACAGGAATACGCGGCCTTGCAGGCGCTGCCGAAGGGGCCGCCGCAAACCGTCCTGTACTGCATCTGGCAAGACCCGTGGATGAGTATCTCGGCCGACACGTACATCGCCCGCATGCTGGCGGAAATCGGCTGGCGCATCCCGGACCTGGGTCCGGACCGCTATCCGGCCTTCGAATGGAACGATGCGCTGGTGGCGGGGATCGACCAGGTGCTGCTGTCATCCGAGCCGTACCGCTTCACGGAAGCGCACGTCGATGCGCTGGAAAAGCAGATCGGTAAACCCGTACAACTGGTGGATGGGGAAATGATGTCGTGGTATGGCAGCCGGGCGCTGCAGGGATTGCGCTACTTGCGGCAATTGCTGTAGCAGAAATGCAAAGGCCGCCGTTGTCCGGCGGCCCGCCCAGGTTTTACAGCGAAGAATCAGGCTTCTTCTTCGTCTACGATTTCCGGTGTCACCGGTGCACGTTTGTGCTCGGCACGTTTGCCCAGGGCGCTGTCGAGTGCGCGTTTGAGCTTGTCTGCGGCGCCGTTAATGGCTTGGTGCAGGGTGGCAGCGTGGTCGCTGACAGCGACGGGTTGCAGTCCGTTGACACGGGCTTCAATCAGGCAACGGTTGTCGCCATCCAGCGATTTTTCGCGGTTATTGTCGCTGAGGTGGACTTCAACACGGCTGATGTGTTCAGAGAATCGGCTGATGGCAGTTTGCACGACGGTTTGTACGTGGCTATCAAGGCCGGCATGACGTTCAATGGTTTTATCGCAATTGACGTTGATCTGCATATACTGCTCCCGTTTGTTCATCAATACAGCACCGGAAGATGACCGGCCTGTGAAACCATCTTACTCCTTTTGCCACAGAGCGCCAATTTAGTGCAGCGCGGAACTCAGGAATTGCCCCGCGGCGGTGCGCAAGCCTTACAATTGACAAGTTGCCCGGGGACGGTCCACGTCAGGCCGCTGCGGATTTTTCCGCCGCTTCCCGTTCCGCGTGGGGGAACCGGTCCATGCGCGACAGCACGGGGAACAGCACACTCCACAAGCCCGTGACCGCCAGCGTGGCCATGCCGCCGAACACCACGGCGCGCGTCAGGCCGAACCAGCCCGCCGTCACCCCCGACTCGAATTCGCCCAGTTCATTCGACGCGCCGATAAACACGGCGTTGACGGCGCTGACGCGGCCACGGATCGCGTCCGGCGTTTCATATTGCACCAGCAAGTGGCGCACATAGACGCTGATCATGTCGCCCGCGCCCATCAGCAGCAAAGCCGCCAGCGCCACGGCAAAGCTGGTGGTGGCGCCCAGCACCACGGTGCACGCGCCAAACAGCGCCACGCCGCCAAACATCCAGGCGCCGACGCGCCGCGTGATGGGGAAAAACGCCAGCGCAATCGAGCACAGCGCGGCCCCCGCGCCGGGCGCGGTGCGCAGCAAGCCCAGGCCGCCGGGACCCACGTGCAGCACGTCGGCCGCCAGCGCCGGCAACAGCGCGGTGGCGCCGCCGAACAGCACGGCAAACAAGTCCAGGGAAATGGCGCCCAGCACGATGGGGCGCGACGTGACGAAACGCATGCCTTCGAGCACACTGTGCCACGTGGCCGGTTCCTTGCTGATGGCTTGCTTGACGGATTTGGTCAGGCACATCAGCGCCACCGACAGCGCCAGCAGCGCGGACGAGACGACGAAGACCATGGTGGCGCCGTAGTAATACAGCAAACCGCCCAGGGTCGGGCCGAGGATGACGGCCACGTGGAAGGTGGATGAACTGAGGGCGACGGCCTTGCTGAAACTGTCGGCCGGCACCAGGTTGATGACCATCGCTTGCGCGGCCGGCGTCATGAAAGCGCGCGCGCTGCCGAACAGGGCCAGGATGGCAAACACGGGCCAGACGGTCTTGGCGCCGCTCAGCGTAAAGGCCAGCAACAGCAGGCCGCACAACAATTGCGCCGCCATGCACAGCGCCACGATAGTGCGCCGGTTATAGCGGTCCGCGATTTGGCCGGCAGGCAGGATCAGCAGCAGGAACGGGGCGAACTGGGCGAGGCCGATCAAGCCCAGGTCAAACAGATTGCCCGTCAGCGCATAAACATGCCAGCCGATGGCGACGTGCTGCATTTGCACGGCCAGGGTGCCGAGCAGGCGGGCGGACAGGTAACTGGTGAAATTGCGGTGCTTGAGGACGGAAAAACCGGTGGCGTCAAAGGCGGGCATGGCGGGAAATCAGGCGGGCGGGACAAGCCTGCTATTGTGCCTGATATCGCTAACGCGCGCTGATGCCTGCGTCGCCACAAGCTCATACCGCATCGCAATGCAAGCAAGGCGGCTTTGTATAAGCCGCCCTCCGGGATGATGCGCTTGCAGGCCCGGATTATTTGGCCAGGTCCGCCTCGGTGGTGAACGCATCGGCATAAAACTCTTCATCGGGCAGCTTGCACTGGGCGACGAAGTCGGTTTTCGCGGATTCCACCATGATGGGTGCGCCGCAGGCATAGACCTGGTGGCCGGACATGTCCGGCAAGTCCGCCATCACGGCGTGGTGGACGAAACCGGTGCGGCCCGTCCAGTTATCTTCCGGCAACGCATTCGATACCACCGGCACATAGTCGAAGTTCGGCAGCTTGGCGGCCCAGTCACGGCACAGCGCATCCATATACAAGTCCTGTGGACGGCGTCCGCCCCAGTACAGCGTCATCTTGCGGGTCGAACCGATCTGGACCAGGTGTTCGACGATGGCCTTGATGGGCGCAAAGCCGGTGCCGGACGCCAGCAGCACCATCGGCTTGTCGCTGTCGTCGCGCACGAAGAACGTGCCCAGCGGCCCTTCGAAGCGCAGGATGTCGCGCTCTTTCATGGTCGAGAACACTTGCTCGGTAAAGAAGCCGCCCGCCATGTGGCGGATGTGCAGGGTGATCGGGCCGTTGTCCGGGGCGGTCGCCATGCTGTAGCTGCGGCGCTTGCCGCCTGGCAGCATGAATTCAATGTACTGGCCGGCGCGGTATTTCAAGCTTTCGTTGGCGGGCAATTGCAGTGAAATCACCACCACGTCCGGCGCCACTTTTTCAATCGACGACACACGCGACGGCATTTTCTTGACCGGGTAATCGCTGCTGCCGGCCACTTCGCGCGCTTCGATGACCAAGTCGGCATGCGGGGTGGCGCAGCAGAACAGTGACAGGCCGGCCGCCGCTTCTTCTTCCGTCAGCGCGCGTTGCTGGTGCGCCTTGTGCGTCACGTTGCCGGAAATGACTTTGCCTTTGCACGAACTGCACGCACCGTTCTTGCAACCGTAGGGCAGGCCGACACCGGCGCGCATGGCCGCGGCCAGGATGGTTTCATCTTCGTCGCAAGTGAATTGGTGGCCGCTCGGCTGAACAGTAATCTGGAAAGTCATACAATCCTTACTTATGAAAAACGTCAACGTTAATAAATTTGCCCGTCCGCGCTTGCTGATCGTCGGCTGCGGCGATGTCGGTATGCGCCTGTTGCCGCTGGTACGGCACGCCTTTCGCGTCATTGCCATCACCAGTCAACCGGAGCGCTGCGCACAATTACGGGCTGCAGGCGCCGTGCCGCTGGTGGCCAACCTGGACCACCCCGCCACGCTGCGCCGCCTGAAAGGGCTGGCGCGCCATGTCGTGCACCTGGCGCCGCCGCAGTCCGCAGGCCAGTGCGATGAGCGCACGCGCCATCTGACCGCCATTTTACCCGAGCGGGGGCGGCTGGTTTACATCAGCACCACGGGCGTTTACGGCGATTGCCAGGGCGCGTGGGTCGATGAAAGCCGTCCCGTGGCGCCCCGCAATGCCCGCGCGATCCGCCGTGTCGATGCCGAACAAGTGTTGCGGCACTGGGCGCGGCGCAGCGGCAGCACGCTGGCGATCCTGCGCGCGCCCGGGATTTATGCGGAAGACCGCCTGCCGCTGGAACGCCTGAAAGCGGGCACGCCGGCGTTGCGTGAAGAAGACGATGTGTACACGAACCACATCCATGCCGATGACCTGGCGCGCGCCATTGCGCTGGCATTGTTCAAGGGGTTGCCGGGCAGGGTGGTCAATGCGACCGATGACAGCGACATGAAGATGGCGGCGTATTTCGATGCGGTGGCCGATGCGTATGGCCTGGCGCGGCCGCCACGCTTGCCGCGTGCGGAATTGCAACAGTTGGTATCGCCCGCATTGCTGTCGTTCATGTCGGAATCGCGGCGTTTGCGCAACAACCGGTTGAAAAATGAACTGGGTTTGCGGTTGCGCTATGCCCGGGTTGTGGATTGCCTACAACAGCGCAAGGTGTGTGTCAGCTAGCAGGCGCATAATCAATCCGACAACGTTCCTGTAGGAGACCCTATGCAAACCACCCCGCACCCATCCAAGGAACAGGTTCGCTTATATATGATGTTGCGGGGGCGGGCCCATCAGCCGCCACCGGCTCCGAATGAAATCCGGCGCCAGCTGGGATGGAGTTGGCGTTGCGAAGATGCTACGCCTTGCTTGATTTTTCCCTCACCGCAATTCGGGCTGTTTTTCCCTGGTACATTGGCGCAACTGAGTGCGGCCATCGCGGTCGAGTGGATGTTCCTCGCGTCCGGTTTCTATGGCCGGCGATAACGAAAAATCACGATTTTCGTATTTAACAATTCCTATCACAGCTGGCAAGTGAGAAATCTATCGAATTCTCACAAATTTCTCGCCAGATTAGCCTATAAGCAATAAAAACGTGTATCATACGGGTCATGTGCTATAAAACATAGCAAAACCCCCTTGTGGGATAGCGCGCGACCGTATTTATCCCGTTAAATATTTTGTGAAAGTGTGGCTTTTGTACAACATTGGCTGCCAGGAACCGACCAAATGACTACCTCGCTCAAGGAAATCACTTCTTCGCCCACGTACAACCCTAACCGTGTACTGGATGCCATCATTGAAAAGCTGCAGTTGAAAAACGATGCGGCACTGTCGCGCGCGCTGGAAGTGGCGCCGCCAGTGATCAGCAAGATTCGTCACAACACGCTGCCGATCGGCGCCACCATCCTGATCCGCATGCATGAAATCAGCGATTTCAGCATCCGCGAACTGCGTGAAATGATGTCTGCCTGATCGGGCACATCGGAAATAAAGCGGGCCGCCACCTGTCGCCAGGTTGCGGCCCGTTGTTATTTGTAGCCAGTACTTTACGCTGCCGGCGTCAGGCGCGGACGTTCCATGTACATGTCCGCGACCTGGCGGGCAGAGGCGCCCGGTACACCGGAATAGGCTGTTTGTGCGGAAGGCACGCCGGAATACGCGGTTTTTGCCTGGGCTGCCGGCACACCGGAGTATGCCGTTTGTGCGCGGGCGGCGGGAACGCCGGAGTAAGCGACCGCCGGCACGCCGGAGTAGGCGGTCTTTGCCTGGGCAGTGGGCACGCCCGAGTAAGCCGTTTTCGCCTGGGCGGTCGGCACGCCGGAGTAAGCGGTTTTCGCCTGGGCGGTCGGCACACCGGAGTAAGCGGTTTTAGCTTGCGCGGTTGGCACACCGGAGTAAGCCGTCTTGGCCTGGGCGGCAGGCACACCCGAGTAAGCGGTTTTTGCCTGTGCCGCCGGCACGCCCGAATACGCAACGGTTGGCACGCCGGAGTAGGCGGTTTTCGCTTCGGCGGCAGGAACGCCGGAATACGCGACAGTCGGCACGCCCGAGTAAGCCGCGTCCGCTTGCTGCGCAGGAACGCCCGAGTAGGCTGCTTCTGCTTTCAGGTAGCTTTCGCCAAACGTGGCTTCGTACAATTCCTTCATGCGGTCGCCGACGCGGTGGTGCACTTCTTCGTCATCTTCGCCGCGCAAGCCGATGTAAGGGAAGTGGTGCAGGAAATAGCCAAATACGGCTTCGCAGTCGACTGCGTATTTCATCGTGTCGAGGATGTGGTAGTGCCAGAACTTGTCGACGTCCATCAGCGGCGCGGTCTGCTCGTGCGGGAACGTCTTCATCAGGTACAGGAACCGGCGATATTCGAATTCCACCGCGTTGGCTTTTTGCAGAGACCAGCCTTCACCGGACGCTTCGTGCATCAGCTTGACTTTGATCGGCTCGAGGTCGAGGTCCGCAATGGCTTGAAAGCTTTCTGCTGAGATCATGGGTGACATCCCTCTATAAAAGGTTCAGTTGTAGAAAAGATTGGATATACGCAGGAGTTGGCTGAAGGGGCCGGCGCGCTCAGGTTCGTAGGGTTGGGAACGAGAGTTGATTCGTGTCAACGAAATCTAGTATAAGCAGACTGTAGTGGATTGCAAGCGAGTGTTGCAATCGTGCGCGGGGTCAATAAATGCTTGTGGGAACAAAGACTTAGTGTTCCCACGTTCCTACCAAGACAGTAGTGAATCAGGCGGTTACAGGCAGGCGTGGACGGGTGGTATAAAACGCTGCAATGTCCGCCTTGCCGCTGGCAATGCCGGAGTACGCGGTTTCGGCACCAGCCTGCTGAGCCTGGCCCTGCGCCGCAATGCCGGAATAAGCGGTCTTGGTGGCAATGCCAGAATAAGCGGTCTGTGCCCCGGCTTGTTCTGCCTTGCCCTGCGCTGCAATGCCGGAGTAGGCGGTTTTGGCGGCAATCCCGGAATACGCGGTTTGCGTGCCAGCCTGATCAGCTTTGCCTTGCGCCGCAATGCCGGAATAGGCGGTTTTGGCGGCAATGCCCGAATAAGCGGTCTGTGCGCCGGCTTGTGCTGCTTTGCCCTGTGCCGCGATCCCCGAGTAAGCGGTTTGGGCTGCGATGCCGGAGTAGGCGGTTTTGTCCTGTGCCGCAATGCCGGAATACGCCGCGGTGGCGATGCCGGAATAAGCCGCATCGTTGCCTGCCGCGGTGCGGATGTAATCTTCACCGAACGTTTCTTCGTACAGTTCCTTCATGCGCTGGCCAACGCGGTGGTGCGCTTCTTCGTCCGCTTCGCCGCGCAAGCCGATGTAGGGGAAATGGTGCAGGAAGTAACCGAACACGGCTTCGCAGTCGGCGGCGTATTTCAGCGTATCGAGGATGTGGTAGTGCCAGAACGTGTCGACGTCGACCAGTGGCGCGGTCTGTTCGTCGGGGTATTTTTTCATCAGGATCAGGAAGCGGCGGTATTCGAACTCAATCGCGTTGGCGCGCTCGAGGCTCCAGCCTTCGCCCGATTCCTGGTGCATCAGTTTGACTTTGATTGGTTCCAGGTCCAGTTCAGCAATGGCTTTGTAAGCATCATTCATCAGTTCGTTCCTTTCGGTTGTTGAGCAGGGCACTACAGGAACGATTCTTGTCTTTTTGAAACTAATGGGATTTGATTTTCGTCAACATGAGTTCGGGAAATTCCTAATTGCAACAGAATTGTCCTAGGCGAACTGTTCGAGGCGGGGATAGGCGGCGCCCGGCTGCAGCAGCGGCGCCGATACCCGTACCACGGTGCCGGTGCCGGGCGCGCTGTGGATCGAGCACGTGCCGCCCAGTAAATTGATGCGTTCTTCAATGCCGACCAGCCCGAACGAGCCGAATTTATTGCGGCTGCGCGCATGCAGGCCGACACCGTTATCACTGATGGTCATGCTCAGCATGTTGTTTTCACGACGCAGTTCGACTTTCACAAGGCTGGCGTGGGCATGCTGCAGCACGTTGCTGAGCGATTCCTGCAAGATGCGGAAATACGCCGTGGCGCAATGGTCGTCAATACCCTCGTCGCCACCGCTTTCGATGAATTCGCAGACAATGCCCGAGCGCTGCCGGAATTGCGCGATTTGCCATTCCACGGCCGCGCCCAGGCCCAGGTCCAGCACGTTGGGCCGCAAGTCATTGATGATCTGGCGCACGCTGCGGATGGTGTGATCGATTTGCGCCAGTGTGCCGCGCGCCCGGGCATGCAGGCGCGGGTGGCGGTGGCTGGTGCGCGTGGTCAGTACGTCCGCTTCGATCCGCAGCGCCAGCAGGTTCTGGCCCAGGTCGTCGTGGATTTCACGGGCGATGCGCTTGCGTTCCTGCTCCTTGATTTGTTCGGCGTGCGCCGCCAGCCGGCGCAATTTATGGTGCGACAGTTGCAGTTTGGCCTGGCTGTCGCGCAATTCCTTGGTCATGGACTTGGCCATGCGGATCGCCCGCAGCCGCGATGACGACAGCGTGTGGAACAAGGCGTAAATCAGCATGCTGCCGCAGAAGCCCGTCAGCAGGGCCAGCCAAGGCAGGAACATGTCGAAGTGCGAATACAGCGCATGCTTGGATGCGGTGAATTCCGCACGCCACACGCGCCCGTTAAAGTCGATCGGCAAGATGTAGCTCAACGTATCCTGCTCGGCTGGCCCGCCCATGCCCCGCTCCATGCTGTCGAACAGCAGCGTATGATTTCCCTCGGATTCCTGGTCGCCGATGTCTTGCAGGATCAGCCGGGTATTGCGCACCGGCATTTCCTCCAACGCACCCAGCACCAGCCGGTAGACGGAAAAACCGATACCGATCGAGCCCACGTAAGCGGCGCGGCGTTGTTCGATGGTCGCGAGCGGCAGATTGGGGCGGTAGACCGGCATGCGCATGGCCAGCACGGCGTCGCGATTGTTGTCGTCCAGTCCGATCGGCACGCCGGATGAAGTCAGCATGCCGGTGTCGCGTCCGCGCGCCAGCGCGCGCGCCACAGCCGGCCTGGCGGCAATATCGAAGCCTACTTTCCCCTCCAGTCCCGCCAGCGGTTCCAGCAGCGTAATGATGGCGGCCTCCGGTTTTGCCCCGGCTGGCACGTGTTGCGCATAATTGAGGGTGGTGATGGCCGGGAAGTGGCGCGGCAAGTCCAGTCCCCTGACATAGCGGTGGAAGCCGTCGCGGGTAATGGTGTCGGCCGACTGGAAGTAGCTGGCCGCGCCCCGCAGCACGTCGGTATACGCTTTGATGGCGTTGGTGATGATGTACTGGCTGTTGCGTGCGTGGCTGCGGAAACGCGCATTGACTTCGCTGTCCAGGGATCTCGCCGTGGCGCCGTACAGCAAGACACCTACGCCCAAGGACAGCAGGACGCCACTCCACCAGAGTGGTTTGGTTGGGGCGAACAGTCTGTTGCGGGCCATATTCAAGGGCATGCGTTATGCCGAAGTGGCTAATGGTTAAGATTTCTTCCAATCAATTAGTTACATAATATATAAATAAAAGGTGACTTTCGTCAAGAACAGTTTTTGCAAATATTCGGTGTATTAGACAAAGATCAATAAAAAAGCCGCCCGAAGGCGGCTTTTTCCAAACAGGTATTGGTTTGGTATTTATTTTGCAGTCCAGCTGTCTTTCAGCGTGACGATGCGGTTGAACACTGGTTTGCCGGGCTGTGAATCCACGCGGTCGGCCACGAAGTAGCCATGGCGTTCGAACTGGAAGCGCTGGTCGCCTGCGGCGTCCTTCATGCCTGGTTCCAGATAAGCCGTCACGGTTTCCAGCGCATTCGGGTTCAGCGCCGCCATGAAATCCTTGCCGCCGGCATCCGGCTGCGGATCCGTGAACAGACGGTCGTACAGGCGCACTTCGGCTTCCAGGCAGTCGGCTGCGGAGACCCAGTGGATATTGCCCTTGACCTTGTAATTGTCGGAACCCGGCGTGCCGGATTTGCTGTCTTCAAAGTATTTCACGCGCACGGCGATGACGTTGCCGTTGTCATCCTTGTCGTAGCCGGTGCATTCGGTCACGAAACCGTGGCGCAGGCGCACGCGGCTGCCTGGCTGGTCACCCACCGGCGGCGTATAGCGGAAGTAACCCTTGGTCGGGGTTTCCATGAAGTCGTCCGCTTCGATCCACAGTTCACGCGTGAACGTGAAGTTGCGCACGCCCATTTCCGGGTGGTGCGGATGGACCGGGCACGAGCATGGTTCGCTGGCGTCGGCCGGGAAGTTTTCCACGATCAGCTTCAGCGGACGCAGCACGGCGGTGGCGCGCGGCGCTTTCGGGTCCAGGTCTTCGCGCACGCAGCCTTCGAGCGTGCTCATGTCGATCCAGCCATCCGACTTGGTCACGCCGATGCGTTCCGCAAACAACTGGATGGATTCCGGCGTATAGCCACGGCGGCGCAAGCCCACGATGGTCGGCATGCGGGGATCGTCCCAGCCCGTGACGACGCCGTCTTCCACCAGCTGGCGCAGCTTGCGCTTGGACGTGATCACGTACGTCAGGTTCAGGCGCGAGAATTCATACTGTTTCGGCACCGGCAGCGTGAAGAAGCCGCCTTTCGACAGGGTTTCCAGCAGCCAGTCGTAGAACGGGCGGTGGTCCTGGAATTCCAGCGTGCAAATCGAGTGCGTGATGTTTTCCAGCGCATCGGAAATCGGGTGCGTGTAGTCGTACATCGGGTAAATGCACCAGTCGTCGCCCGTGCGCACGTGGTGTTCGTGGCGGATACGGTAGATCGCCGGGTCGCGCATGTTCATGTTGGGCGACGACATCGCGTCTTCGCTGATTTTTGCGCGCAGGATGTGCTCGCCATCCTTGTACTTGCCCGCTTTCATGTCGCGGAACATTTGCAGCGATTCTTCGCGCGGACGGTTGCGGAACGGGGAGTTCACGCCCGGCGTATTGAAGTTGCCGCGGTTGGCCGCCATTTCCTCGGCGCTCTGGCTGTCGACGTAGGCATAGCCTTCGTTGATCAGGTATTCCGCCATCGTGTACAACTGGTCGAAATAATCGCTGGCATGGTGCAGGTGCACTTCATTGCCGTTGGGGCCTTGCCAGTTCCAGTCAAAGCCCAGCCATTTGACGCTGTCGATGATGGTGTCGACGTATTCCTGTTCTTCCTTTTCCGGATTGGTGTCGTCGAAGCGCAGGTGGCAGCGGCCGTTGTAGTCGCGCGCCAGGCCGAAATTCAGGCAAATCGACTTGGCGTGGCCCACGTGCAGGTAACCGTTCGGTTCCGGCGGGAAGCGCGTGATCACATTCGGCATGCCGTCGCGGGTATGGGTGCCGGCCGCCAGGTCATTTTCAATGATGGCGCGCAGGAAGTTGGATGGCAGCGCGGGTAGCGCAGCGGCCGATGCAGGATTTTTTTTGTCGTTGCTCATGTAAAAGTGAGAAAAACCGGATTTTTTGAAAGCGAAATGGTACGCATTTTACCGTACCGGCTACCCGGGGCGGGACGGCATACGCTTTTCTGTAGGATAATTCGTCTTTATAACATCACGGCATACGACCCTACGGAGCTTCCTTATGGAAAATTACTATCTCGTGCTCGGTGTCGCGCCCAACGCCTCAGACGAGGAAATCAAGAAGGTTTACCGTTCACTGGCGATGCGCTACCACCCGGACCGCAACCCGGAACCTGGCGCGGACGTGCGCTTCAAAGGCATCGCCAAGGCATATGAAGTGCTGTCGGACCCCGATAAACGGGCCGAACATGACCAGAGCCTGAACCACCGCATCATCATCGACCCGGAAGCGGAAGCGTACCAGTTGTGGCGCGGCGTGTTCGGCTTGCATGGCGTGACGATCCCGGTCGCATAAGCAGATACACCGATGGCAGGACGAGCAGGTGGCTTCCGCGGCGCGGAAGCCACCGGTACCGCCAATCAATATTGAAAGAGCAACAAAATGAGAAGAGTCCACCCTGAATTCGCCTATCAGGCGCGCGAACTGGAAGGCCAGATCGAAGGCATCCTGGGCGATCCGCCCGACCGCAAGAATTACAAGATGATGCTCGATGCGCTGGTGTCCGAATACGCCGCGGGCGGCGGTATCGAAGACGTCAACATGATGGCGTTCGCGCTGGTCGATCACATCCGGTTCGACAATCCGAAAGCCATGGTGGCCGAAGCGCAGGATTACGAAGATGGCGACCCGGCCCGCGTGTTCTCGCTGGCGTCGTGCCCGGACGGCGTGGCGGCAAAGATGTATGCTGCAATAGAAGAAAACTTCCCGGAAATCGGCCGCCAGGCCGTCATCACGGCGTTCCTGCACAAGCATCCGCGCATGTGGGACGACGACGATGTTTCGCTGGACCAACTGGCTGCAGGCGATGAAGGCGACGATGAATTTGACGACGAGGGCGAAGTGACTGACGACTTCGCGAACATGTTTGACCAGGAAGGAGACCATTAATGTCCGACAAAAATCTGCCAGCCATCAGCAAGCAGGTAACGGAACTGGTGCTGGCCGGCTCGCTGAGCCACGCGGAACAGGCTTTTGCCGACGCGGCCGACCAGTTCGGCGATTACGCGGTGGCCGAAGTGCTGTCGACCATCCCGCCGCAGGTGACGGCGCTGCACATGGCGGGCTTTGACGGCGGCAAGCTGTCGCTGACGACGTTATTAGTGCCACCGAAGGCGTGGGCCGACAGCCTGGCGTTCTTTGCCGCGACGTTCCAGGACGACTTGATCGAAGACGACCCGGAGCGCCTGGCCGAGCAATTGTTTGCGCACATCCACGGCGTGGTGTTTTCCACGGAAGACCAGGAACGCCGCGAAGAATTGCTGCGCGAAGCGTCCGCCACCGACCATGGCTGCACCGCGTTTGCCGTGCTGTTCTCGCTGGCGCCCAAGGAAATCCTGGAACTGGCCGGCGAAATCATTTCCAAGGGCCCGTATGTCAGCGCGCAAACCACGTCCGACAACGACGTCGTGCCGCTGGCGCTGGAACTGGCGAAAGCGTCGGAAGATGGCTGGGACCGCGCCCTGTTCGAACTGTTCCCGGACTTCCGCCACAGCGCCGACCTGGCCGACGCGGAATTTTCCGACGACCCCGACGAGGAACCGAAATTCCTGCAACGCACCACCCGTGAATTGCTGTACCGCCTGCGCAAGCAAGTACCAAGCACGCGCAGTGCGCCGAAAGCGGCCAGCGGCCGCCGCAGCATGGGCACGGGGATCTTCTCCTGATGCTGCCCGCACTCGTCAAGGAAAGCCTGCCGCGGCTTACGCGCGCAATCAAGCTGTTGCCGGGCGATCCCCGCCCGGATGCGGCCTTTATCCTGGCCGACGAACTGACCGGCATCACGGCCATGGTGGCGGAAAAATTCACCAACGAACGCACGGCCGACGGCATCCAGCGCGCGCTGCACCTGACGGTGGGCGGCGTGTCGCTGGGGCTGGAATCCGTGCTGACGGTGGATTCGGACGCGGCGGCGCTCGACTTCCTCATCGATAACGGCGCGGAAGCCGCGTTCCAGGCGGGCTTCCGGCAAATCAAGGACCTGGCGCAAATGCCGGAAGATACGCTGGTGGGCGAATACGACAACGACCCCGTGTATGCGCAGCGCCGCTTGCGCGACTTGTTCGTCGACATTTGCCTGGCCGATCCGAACCAGAACTGGTCCGGTCCGGAACGCTTCGAAACGCAACTGAAGCAGCGCAAGGAAGTGCAAGCCATCGTGCGCCTGGCCGGCTGGCTGCGCCGCCACCATGACGGCGGCGCCGTCAACGACAGCGACTTGAATGCGGAAGGCGTGATTGCGCTGGCCATCATTTTTGCCGTCGAGGGCGGCGGCCGCATCGTGGCGCGCACCGGGCAGAAAGAGTTCGAACGCTTCGTCAAGGCGGTCCGCAAGAACAAGCCGGATTACGAAGAGGGATGGGCCGCGCTGGTGGCCAAGGTGCCGGCGCAGCACCACCCGGTACTGTTGCAGCGCATCGAGTCGTACCGCACCACGTGCACGGTGCTGCAAAACATCCGGGGCCGCACGGCCATGAAAACGCTGTTTGCGGAACTGGAAAACTATGCCGGTTCCGAGCTGGACGCGGACTACGACTGACCGGCATGAAGGCCAGCGCCTGTGTCCCCAGCCCCGCACGCCGCAAGGTGCTGCGATGGGGCGCGGGAACGCTGGCGCTGGCGGCCTGTCCCTTGCTGCCGGCGCAGGCGCCCGCGCACGTGCCGGCGGTGGTGCGCTGCCCCCGCGTCGACAACGATATCGACCAGGTTTGCAAGGAGATGCTGCACCTGGCGCTGGACCATGCATCCGGCGCGTATACGGTGCAGCCGTGGCCCATGCGGGTCGAGCGCAACCGCGCCCTGCATGAACTGGCGCGCGGGCAATATCTCGACGTGGCGTGGGCCGTCACCAGCCGCGAGCGGGAAGCGGCGCTGCTGCCGGTCCGCATTCCGCTGGACCGGGGCTTGAGCGGCTGCCGTATCGCGCTGGTGCCGCGCGCCGACGCCGAGCGCTTTGCCGCGGTCACGCGGTTGGCGGACCTGGCGCGGTTCCGGGCCGGATCGGGTTTCGACTGGGCGGAAACCGCCGTGTTGCGCGCCAACGGCTTGCCCGTCGTCACCGGCAACCATACCGCCAGCCTGCCCGCCATGCTGGCGGCGCGCCGCTTCGATTACTTTCCCCGTCCGTTGCGGCAAGCGTGGGTGGAGGCGCAGCACTATGCGAAGCTGGGGCTGGTGGTGGAGCCGCATCTTGCGCTGCATTTTCCCTCCGCGCTGTATTTCTTCGTCCACCCGGCCAATGGGGCGCTGGCGGCCGTGCTGGAGCAGGGCTTGCGCAAGGCGATCGATGACGGCGCTTTCGAGCGGCTGTTCATGGCGCAGCACGGCCCCTACCTGCAGCGCGCCGGCCTGGCGCGGCGGCGCATCTTCACCCTCGACAATCCGGGGCTGACGCCGGAAACGCCGCTGGCTGAACGCGAGCTGTGGTATTTGCCGCCGTTGTGACGCGGCCGGTCATGCGGCGCCGGTGTGCCGAGCCGCCGCCGTGGCCAGCCCGATGAAGGCTTCCACCAGCGGGCTGGCGTCATCCCTGCGCTGCGCCAGCAGCAGCGCGGTGGTGGCGGCGCTGTCGGCCAGCGGGCGGTAAGCGACACCGGTCATGCGGATGCGGTCGAACGGCTGCGGCAGGACGCTGACGCCCAGCCCGGCCGCCACCAGCCCGATGATGGTGGACGCTTCGCCCGCTTCCATCGCGATGTGCGGCACGAATCCGGCGCTGCGGCACAGGCGGAAAATCTGGTGGTAAATCCCGGTGCCGGCTTCCTTCGGGTACATCACGAACGGCATGCCCTGCAAATCGGCGACACGGATCTTGCGGTGCCGCGCCAGCGGCGCATCGGCCGGCAGGATCAGCACCAGCGGATCTTCGCGCAGCATGGTCAGCGCGATGGCATCCGGCAGCGCCACTTCCGGTGGCCGCACGAATCCCAGGTCCAGCTTGCGCCCTTCGATGGCGTCCAGCTGGTGCAGGGTGGCCATTTCATGCAAGGTCAGCGCCACGTGCGGATACAGTTGCCGGTACTGGCGGATCACTTGCGCAAACAGGGGCGTGAACGGGGTGGAAAACGTGAACCCCACGCGCAATTCGCCCGCTTCGCCGCGCGCCGCCCGCCGCGCCGTGACGACTGCCTGTTCCGACTGGGCCAGGATCTGGCGCGCGTCGGCCAGGAACAGCTTGCCCGCTTCCGTCAGCCGCACCCAGCGCTTGTTGCGTTCCAGCAGGCGCGCGCCCACTTCCAGTTCCAGCGCCTGGATTTGCTGGCTCAGCGGCGGCTGGCCGATGTGCAGCCGTTCGGCCGCCCGCGTAAAGCTCAGCTCTTCGGCGACGGCAATGAAATAACGGAGGTGGCGCAATTCCATATATCGTTTTTAAATATTACTGACGCCTGAAATATATATTGGACAGTATTACAGGGCAATCCTACCATGGGGCCATTGTTTGTCGCAGGAGGCCCCATGGCCATCGCCGCCGGTACACCCGCATTCACCCGCTCCACCCGCGCCATGTTCCTGGGCGGGTTTTCCACCTTTGCCCTGCTGTATTGCGTGCAGCCGCTGATGCCGGTGCTGGGACACGAATATGCGCTGACGCCGGCGCAGAGCAGCCTGGTGCTGGCGGCGTCGACGGCCGCGCTGGCGCTGGCGCTGGTGGTGTCGACCGTGGTGTCGGCGCGGCTGGGACGTACGCCGCTGATGGTGGGCGCGATGGTCGTGGCGGCCATTCTTACTTTGTTGAGCCCGCTGGCGCACAACTATGGCCAGCTGGTGGCGCTGCGTGCCATGACCGGGCTGGCGCTGGGCGGCATGCCGGCCATTGCCATGGTGTACCTGTCTGAAGAAATGGAAGCCGGTTCGCTGGGCGCGGCGATGGGCGTGTACATCAGCGGCGGCGCCTTTGGCGGCATGGCGGGACGGATGCTGACGTCCGTGCTGTGCGATATGTATTCGTGGCGCGTGGCGATGGCGGCGCTGGGCGTGGCGGGCTTGCTCGCCGCGTGGGAATTCTGGCGCAGCCTGCCGCGTTCGCGCCACTTCACCCGCGGCGCCATTCACTGGAGCGGCGCATGGCAGGGCTGGTCGCTGCACTTGCGCGATGACGGCATGCGGTTGCTGTTTGCGCTGGCGTTCGTGCTGATGGGGTGCATGGTCAGCGCGTACAGCTATATCGCATTCCGCCTGCAAAGCGCGCCGTACGGCTTGCGCCAGAGCGTGACGGGGCTGGTGTCGTTCCTGTACGTGCTGGGTATCTTCAGTTCCGTGTGGGCGGGACGGCTGGTCGACCGCCTGGGCCGCCGCAACGTGCTGTGGAAAATCATGGCGCTGATGCTGGGCGGCTTGCTGCTGACGCTGGCGTCGTCGCTGCCGCTGATCTTGCTGGGCATGGCGGTCTTCACGTTTGCCTTCTTTGCCGGGCACTCGATTGCCAGCAGCTGGGTGGGACGCCGCGCGCAAGCGCTGAGCCGTCCGCAGGCGGGGCTGGCGTCCGGGCTGTACCTGTTCTTTTACTACCTGGGTTCCAGCGTGGTGGCGTGGACCACGGGCTTGCTGTGGTCGCGTGGCGGCTGGACCGGCGTGGTGGCGCTGCTGGGCGCCTGCCTGTGCGGCGGACTGTTGATTGCGTTGCGGCTGCGCCAGCTGGAGCCGGTGGCGGAAGCGGCGCCCGCCATCGCCGCGTAAGCCATTACTTTTCGCGCGGACACGTCATCAGCTTGTAGTCGTATTTGGCTTCCAGGCTGGGGTCGGGTTTGTAGAAGCAGTAGGTCCCCATTGCGGTGCGGATTTTATACATGCGCATGCGGCCTTCCGGCACGGACAGCTCGCGGATCTCCGGGGCGCTGAACCACTTGGGCGGCACCGCTTCGCCTGCATCCTGGAACGCCCGTTCCAGTCCCGCCTGCAAGGTATCCGTGGGCCGCACCAGCCTGGCCAGCTTGCCTCCCCTTAGCTCATGATCCGCCTTGCCCGCGCCCCAGTCGCGGCGGTGCAGCAGCGCGTCAGTGGCGGCGGCTGGCGGGGCGTTGGCGAGGTCGAACGGGTCGGCAGGGGAGGATGGTGCCGTTGTTGCTGCCGGGGCGGAGGGCGCCGCGGTTTCCCTGCTGATCGGTTCCGCGCGGGTTCCGGCCGTGGCGGGCGGCACTGCCGGGCGCGGCGGCTGTGCCACGGGCGCTGCCCGGCCGGCATCGGGCACGGGCTTTTTTGATGCTGGCGGCGCGAGTGGCAACAGCCACTGGATCGGCTCCACCAGCTTGCCTTCCTGCGGCGGCACGGCGCGGAAACGCTGCGCCAGCAGCGCGCTGAACAGTGCGGCATGCAGCACGGCCATGACCAGCATCGCAAAGGGATTCAGCCGGGGTGGAGAGGAAAAAGTCATGCAGGAAATGTAACGTTGCCTGTGCGAATTTCTTATAAGTTTCACAAATTCTTACAACGGTGGCGTATTGCGCCGGCTCAAACAAGCGAACGCAACTGAATCAGCGGCGGACGGTCAGATGCATTCCAGGCACGCCGTGCCTGCCAACGACCAAGGAGAGCGCCATGCAGCAACAGCTGAAGCAACGTTTTGACCGGGTGGAACGGGCCATCGGAGAAGCATCGCAAGCATGTTCCGCCGAGAGGAATTTGCCAGGGGAATTACGCGATTGCATACACAAGCTGGACCGGCAGGCGGACAAAGTGCAGCAGGAGGCGGCGGTGCTCGATGCCGCCGCGTTGGGCCGGATGGTGGAAGAGCTGGGCGTGCTGGGTGAACGGGCGCGCCGCGTGTGCATCAACGTGCCGACGTTGACCGCGCAAATGAAAAGCGCGGTGTTGCACGTGCATGAAGAGTTACAGGAGTTGAAGCGCGATCTGCATTGACCGTGTCTTGACGGTCTCAGGGCGCCTGTGGCGGCGCCCTGTTCCCTGCATCAGATGGCGCCTTTGCCCTTCAATTCGCCGATCTGTTCATCGCTGCGTCCCAATACTTCCCGCAACACTTGCTCCGTATGCTGCCCCAGCAGCGGCGGCGCCGTGCCGCCATCGGCCGGTGTGGCCGACAGCCGCATCGGGCTGCGCACCAGCTTGACGTGGCCTGCGGTCGGGTGCGGCGCTTCCACCACCATGCCGCGCGCCTGCACTTGCGGGTTGCGGTAGACGTCGTGCAGATCATTGATCGGGCCGCACGGCACGCCGACCGCTTCCAGTTTATCGATCCACCAGTCGCGCGCCTGCCGCAGCACCATGTCCGCCAGGATCGGCACCAGCTCGTCCCGGTTTTCCACCCGCAGGCGGTTGGTGGCGTAGCGTTCGTGCTGCGCCAGGTCGGGGCGGCCGCCTGCTTCGACGAACTTCTGGTATTGGCCATCGTTGCCGGTGGCGACGATGATGTAGCCGTCGCTGCAGGCAAAGGTCTGGTACGGCACGATGTTCGGGTGCGCATTGCCCCAGCGCTTGGGCGCCTTGCCGCTGTTGAGGTAATTGCTGCCCTGGTTGGCCAGCATCGCCACCTGCACGTCGAGCAGCGCCATGTCGATGTACTGGCCTTCGCCGGTGCGGTCGCGGTGGATCAGCGCGGCCTGGATGGCGATGGTGGCGTACATGCCCGTCATCAGGTCCGTCAGGGCCACGCCGGCTTTTTGCGGGCCGCCGCCCGGCAAGTCGTCGCGCTCGCCCGTGACGGACATCAGGCCGCCCATGCCCTGGATCAGGAAGTCGTAGCCGGCGCGGTGCGCATACGGGCCATCCTGGCCGAAACCCGTGACGGAACAATAGACCAGGTCCGGTTTCACGGCTTTCAGCGATTCGTAATCGAGGCCATAGCGCTTCAGCTGGCCGACCTTGTAGTTTTCCAGCACCACGTCCGAGTGCGCGGCCAGTTCGCGGATCAGTTGCTGGCCTTCCGCGCTGGCGATGTCCACCGTGACGGAGCGCTTGCCCCGGTTGGCGGACAGGTAATACGCCGCTTCCGTGGTGTCCTGGCCCTGGCTGTCTTTTGCATAGGGCGGGCCCCAGGCGCGCGTGTCGTCGCCTGCGCCGGGGCGTTCGATCTTGATCACGTCGGCGCCCAGGTCCGCCAGGTTTTGCGAACACCATGGTCCCGCCAGCACGCGCGACAGGTCCAGCACGCGGATATGTCCCAGCGCTTTCGGTGTCATTGCTGTCATTGCCTTTGCCTCGAAGAGTCGTAGAGACCGCCAGATTAGCCGGTTGTGTTAAGGTTGGAAATCACGGGTGCGACATGCATTTTCATAAATAAGAGGTAACTATGCCCTGGATATATCCCCGGGTCCTGGCCCATCGCGGCGGCGGCAAGCTGGCCCCGGAAAACACCATCGCGGCGCTGCGCTGCGGCCTGGCGTACGGCTTCCGCGCCGTGGAATTCGACGTGATGCTGTCGAAGGACGGCGTCGGCGTCATCATGCACGACCCGGAGTTCGGCCGCACGGTGGCGGGGCAGGGCAGTGTGGCGCGCACCGCCGCGTCGGACCTGGTGCGCAAGGACGCGGGCAGCTGGTTCGGCGCGGAATTTACCGGCGAACCGGTGCCCCTGTTCACGGAGTTCGTCGATTATTGCCGTTCGCAGCGCATCTGGATGAATATTGAAATCAAGCCGGCGCCCGGTTTCGACGACGAGACGGGGCGCTGGGTGGCGCAAAAAACGCGCGCCCGCTTCATCGAGGAAGTGCGTGCGGGCGACCTGGCCGCCGTGCCGCTGCTGTCGTCGTTTTCCATGGCGGCGCTGGCCGCCGCGCGCGACGCGGCGCCGGACGTGCCGCGCGCCTGCCTGTTCGACACCGTGCCCGCCGACTGGCGCGAACAGGCGCAGGCGTTGCAGGCGGTGGCGATCCATACCAACCACAAGCACCTGACGCCGGAACTGGCGCGCGACATCCGGCAGGCGGGCTATGGCTTGTTTTGCTATACCGTCAATGACCCGGAGCGGGCGCGCACCATCCTGGACTGGGGCGTCGATGGTTTTTGCACGGACCGTATCGACCTGATCGGCCCGGGCTTCGCTGATTGAAACGTCAAAAGCGCACGTAATTCGATTCGTCCGGTTCCCAGTTATTGGCGCTGTCCGGCACCGGCGCCAGCTTGCCCCGTTTCGGCTGGTAGCGCTTGGTGGGGGCGCCTTTGGGCGGTGGCGGACGGTGCGCGGCGCGGGCCGGCTCTTGCTGCGTCACCTTGAAAAAACCCATGGTGCGCTGCAAGTCTTCCGCCTGTACGCTCATTTCCTCGGCGGTGGCTGCCAGTTGTTCCGATCCCGCCGCGTTTTGCTGGGTGGCCTGGCTCAACTGGTTCAGCGCGGTATTGATCTGGCTGACGCCGGTCGACTGTTCGTCGGACGCGGCGGAAATTTCCTGCACCAGTCCCGAGGTTTTCTGGATATTCGGCACCATCTGGCTCAGCAGGTGGCCGGCCCGTTCCGCCAGTTCCACGCTGCTGCCCGCCACTTCGCCGATTTCCGCCGCCGCCACCTGGCTGCGTTCGGCCAGCTTGCGCACTTCGGCCGCCACCACGGCAAAGCCCTTGCCATGTTCACCGGCGCGGGCCGCTTCGATGGCGGCGTTCAGCGCCAGCAAATTGGTTTGATAGGCAATGTCGTCGATGATGAGGATTTTCCGGGCGATCTGGCGCATCGCGTCCACCGTGCTGGACACGGCGGCGCCGCCCTCGACGGCCTCGCCGGCGGCCTTGCTGGCCATGCCGTCCGTGACGCGGGCATTTTCCGTGTTTTGCGAAATCGAGGCCGTCATTTGCTCGACCGAGGCGCTGGTTTCTTCCACGCTGGCTGCCTGCTCGGTGGCCGCCTGCGACAGCGATTGCGCCGTGCTGCTGACTTGTTCGGATGCACTGGCCAGCGCATCGGCGCTGGAATTGACATTCCCGACGACGCCGGCCAGCCGCTCGACCATGGATTTCATCGCGTACAGCAGGCTGCCGCGGTCGTCCGGGTGGGTATTGATCTGCACCGTCAAATCGCCGCCCGCCACCCGGGTCACGATCTCGGCCGCGTAGCGGGGATCGCCGCCCAGCTGGCGCAAGGTGGAAAACATGATGGCCAGCGACAGGCCGGTGACGGCAATGCCGGCCACGGCAAAGACGATGGCCATGGTGTGCTGCGCGGCATCCATGTCGGTGTGCGCGGCGGTCACCGCATCGGTGGCGATTTTCATGTTGAGGTCGACCACCTTGTCCAGTGCGAGGCTGACTTTTTCCACGTGGGGGCCCACGTCGGCAACCGCGTGGCGGAACTGTTCCCACGCGGCCTTGTCGGTACTGCCTTCAGGCAGTGCGGCCAGCCGCTCGGCCGCCGCGACGACGCGCTCGCCCAACGCCTTGCGCGGCTCCCACGCGGACAGGAAATCCTTGTACAGCGCCGCTTCTTCCGGCGTTTGCGGCAGGGGATCGTAGATCTTGCGGCCGGCTTCGACTTCCGCGAACCCGGCCCGCATGGCGGAGACTTCGGCGCCGATTTTAGAGGAAGCCTTCGGATCGTCGGCATGGCGGAACACCGACACGGCGCCGATGCGGATCGCGCGGTTGCCCAGCTTGATCTTGTTCAGCCCTTGCAGCGACGGCATGCGCACTTCGGCCACTTCGGTAAAGGACGCTGCCGCGCTGCGCATGCCGAACAGGCCGGCGCCGCCGACCAGCGCGATCCCGGTGATCGCCATGGCCAGCAAGAACAGCAGTTTGGTGCGGATATGAAGGGTGTTCAGCATGACGCTCTCCAGGTCAATACTGCGGCGGGTGGGGTTTCAGTATAGGGAAGCTTGGCGCGGTGCGGCGCAACGTCTTGTAATTGTTGCATCATCGCAACGATGGGCAGTGGCGCCATATATGGAATCAGCACCGGGCCTGTGCCGCCGGCCCTGATTTGCGGCAGGCATATACCGTATAATCAACCCTTTGCACCAGCAGCCAACTTACCGATTACGACATGAAATCATCTGAAATCCGCGAGAAGTTCCTTAAATTCTTCGAATCCAAGGGTCATACGATCGTCCGTTCCAGCTCGCTGGTGCCAGGCAACGACCCGACCCTGCTGTTGACCAACTCCGGCATGGTGCAGTTCAAGGATGTGTTCCTGGGCCAGGATACGCGCCCGTACACCCGCGCCACCACCGTGCAGCGCTGCGTGCGCGCCGGCGGCAAGCACAACGACCTGGAAAACGTCGGCTACACGGCGCGCCACCATACGTTCTTTGAAATGCTGGGCAACTTCAGCTTCGGCGATTACTTCAAGCGCGACGCGATCAACTATGCGTGGGAATTGCTGACCAAGGTGTACATGCTGCCGGCTGAAAAGCTGACCGTGACCGTCTACATCGAGGATGACGAAGCGTACGATATCTGGGCCAATGAAATCGGCGTGCCGAAAGAACGCATCATCCGCATCGGCGACAACAAGGGTTCGCGTTACGCATCGGATAACTTCTGGCAAATGGCCGACACCGGTCCATGCGGTCCGTGCACGGAAATCTTTTACGACCACGGCGCCGACATCTGGGGTGGTCCTCCGGGCTCGGCCGAGGAAGACGGCGACCGCTTCATTGAAATCTGGAACCTGGTGTTCATGCAGTTCAACCGCGACGAAGCGGGCGTCATGCACAAGCTGCCGAAGCCTTGCGTCGACACCGGCATGGGCATGGAGCGCCTGGCCGCCGTGCTGCAGCACGTGCATTCGAACTATGAAATCGACCTGTTCCAGAACCTGATCAAGGCCGCCGCCCGCGAAACCGGCGCGACCGACCTGGAAAACAAATCGCTGCGCGTGATTGCCGACCACATCCGCGCCGCCTCGTTCCTGATCGTCGACGGCATCATCCCGGGTCCGGAAAGCCACGGCTACGTGCTGCGCCGTATCATCCGCCGCGCGCTGCGCCACGGCCACAAGCTGGGCCAGACCAAGGCGTTCTTCTACAAGCTGGTGGAAGACTTGAACATCGAGATGGGCCAGGCGTATCCGGAACTGGCGGAAGCCAAGGACCGCGTGGCGCAAACCCTGAAGGCTGAAGAAGAGCGTTTCGGCGAAACGCTGGAACATGGCATGAAGATCCTGGAAGCGCAGCTGGCCAAGGATCCGAAAAACCTCGACGGCGCCACCGCCTTCCTGCTGTACGACACCTATGGCTTCCCGCTGGACTTGACGGCCGATATCTGCCGCGAGCGCGAAATCACGCTGGACGAAGCCGGCTTCGCCGCCGCGATGGAAGAGCAGCGCAATAACTCGCGCAAGGGCGGCAAGGGCCAGATGGCCGTTGGCGTCGAATACACGGGCGAGAAGAACAAGTTCGTCGGCTACGACCAACTGCTGCACACGTCGAAAGTCGTGGCGCTGTACGCGAACGGCGCGCCAGTGCAGGAATTGCAGGCGGGCCAGCAGGGCATCGTGGTGCTGGACGTCACGCCGTTCTACGCTGAATCCGGCGGCCAGGTGGGCGACCAGGGTGTGATCCAGTCCGCCGGCGCGAAATTCACCGTGGCCGACACGCTGAAGGTCAAGGCCGACGTGTTTGGCCACCATGGCGTGGTGGCGTCCGGCACGCTGAAAGTCGGCGACGCGGTGGGCGCGGAAGTCGACCAGCACCTGCGCGGCCGCACCATCCGTAACCACTCGGCGACCCACCTGATGCACAAAGCCCTGCGCGAAGTGCTGGGTGCGCACGTGGCGCAGAAGGGTTCGCTGGTTGACCCGGACAAGGCCCGTTTCGACTTCTCGCACCATGGTCCGCTGACGGCCGAGGAAATCGCCAGGGTGGAAGCCATCGTCAATGCGGAAATCCTGGCCAATGCGCAGACCCAGTCGCACAACATGTCGTTCGACGACGCCGTCAAGCATGGCGCGATGGCGCTGTTCGGCGAAAAGTATGGCGACGAAGTGCGCGTGATGGACATCGGCTCGTCGAAAGAGCTGTGCGGCGGCGTGCACGTGCACAGCACGGGCGACATCGGCCTGTTCAAGATCGTGTCGGAAGGCGGCGTGGCGGCAGGTATCCGCCGCGTGGAAGCCGTGACGGGCGAGGGCGCGCTGGCGCTGGTGCAATCGATGGCGAAGAAGCTGAACGAAGCGTCCGCCGCGCTGAAAACCAACCCGGATGAACTGACCGCGAAAATCGTCCAGGTGCAGGACCACGTGAAAGCGCTGGAGAAAGAACTGGCGGCGCTGAAGTCCAAGCTGGCTTCCGGCCAGGGTGACGAACTGGCCACCCAGGCGGTCGACATCAAGGGCGTGAAAGTGCTGGCCGCGACGCTGGAAGGCGCCGACGTGGCGCGCCTGCGCGAAACCATGGACAAGCTGAAAGACAAGCTGAAAACCGCCGCCATTGTGCTGGCCAGCGTGGCCGACGGCAAAGTCAGCCTGATCGCCGGCGTGACGCCGGATGCAACGGGCAAGGTCAAGGCCGGTGAACTGGTGAACTTCGTTGCCCAGCAAGTGGGCGGCAAAGGCGGCGGCCGTCCAGATATGGCCCAGGCAGGCGGTACCGATGCTGCGGCGCTGCCAGGCGCTTTGGCTGGTGTGGCAGGCTGGGTCGAGCAGCGCGTTTAAGTTGTAAAGCTAGCAAACATGCGGTTTGTGCAGGTGCACAAGCCGCATGTCAAGGTCTCGCTCGTTGTGTGCTTGCAACGCACTAGCAACTATTTTGGTGCACCGCGTCAAAAATGGTGAATTGGAGTAGACTGTGATTTATCAGCACAACTTCTGAGCGGGATAGTGATGAGTGACACTCTGGTTGATACCGAAATCATGGAATTTCAAAAAGAACTCGATGCACGCGGGCTGAATTGCCCGCTGCCGATTCTGAAAGCAAAAAAGGCGCTGGCTGAGCTGCAAAGTGGCGAAATTTTGCGCATTATGGCTACCGATCCCGGCTCGGTGCGCGATTTCCAGGCCTTTGCCAAGCAGACCGGCAACACGCTGTTGTCGCATGCGCAGTACGGCATGGAATTCGTCTTCCTCATGCAGCGCAAATAACCGCAGGATCACTTGATTCAATATCCCCGCCCGGGCCGCCCAGCGGTGGCCTACCACCCGCAGTAACTCCGCAGAAATCCAGTGACGAAATGATGCGTAAAATTTTTTTAGATGGATTACACTAACAAAAAAACGCACGATCGTGCTTAAATTCTGCTTGCCGCTGGAATATCTTTTATAATCTAGCCCACATTTTAGTCAGTAATATCTTTATTAAATTTTCCCAAAGGCACAGCTATGAAAGTCTTGGTACCCGTCAAACGCGTGGTCGACTATAACGTCAAGGTACGCGTCAAGTCCGACGGCACTGGCGTCGATATCGCCAACGTGAAAATGTCGATGAACCCGTTCGATGAGATCGCTTTGGAAGAGGCGACCCGTCTGAAAGAAGCGGGCAAAGTGACCGAAGTGGTGGCCGTATCGGCCGGCGTAGCCCAGTGCCAGGAAACCCTGCGCACCGGTATGGCGATTGGCGCCGACCGTGGCATCCTGGTGGAAACCACCACCGAGCTGGAGCCGCTGGCTGTGGCCAAGCTGCTGAAAGCGCTGGCTGACAAAGAGCAGCCGCAACTGATTATCTTGGGCAAACAAGCCATTGACGACGATTCCAACCAGACCGGCCAGATGCTGGCTGCGCTGCTGGGCTGGCCACAAGCCACCTTCGCATCGAAAGTGGTGCTGGAAGACGGCAAGGCTGTCGTGACCCGTGAAGTGGACGGCGGCCTGGAAACCCTGTCGCTGACCCTGCCAGCGATCATCACCACCGACCTGCGCCTGAACGAGCCGCGTTATGTGACCTTGCCGAACATCATGAAGGCCAAGAAAAAACCGCTGGAAACCGTCAAGCCGGAAGACCTGGGCGTCGACGTGACCCCGCGCCTGAAAACCCTGAAAGTGGCCGAGCCTGCCAAGCGCTCCGCTGGCATCAAAGTGCCGGACGTGGCGACGCTGGTTGCCAAGCTGCGCACCGAAGCCAAGGTCATCTAAGACCGCTCGTTCATACTCTTCAAGGAATTCATCATGGTCGCATTAGTTATCGCAGAACACGACAACGCCAGCCTGAAGGCTAGCACCCACCACACCGTTACCGCGGCTGCCCAGTGCGGCGGCGACGTTCACGTGCTGGTCGCAGGCAGCAATGCCGGCGCCGCCGTGGAAGCGGCCAAGCAAATCGCCGGCGTGACCAAAGTGCTGGTCGCCGAAGGCGCGCACTTCGCGGACGGCCTGGCGGAAAACGTCGCCGAGCAGGTGCTGGCCGTTGCCGGTTCGTACTCGCACATCCTGGCCCCGGCCACCGCGTACGGCAAGAACATCCTGCCACGCGTTGCCGCCAAGCTGGACGTGGCGCAAATTTCGGAAATCACCAAAGTCGACAGCCCGGACACGTTCGAGCGTCCGATCTACGCCGGCAACGCGATCGCCACCGTGCAATCGTCGGACAAGGTCAAAGTCATCACCGTGCGTACCACCGGTTTTGACGCCGCTGCCGCCACCGGTGGCGCCGCTGCTGTCGAGAGCCTGTCGGCTGTCGCCGACTCCGGCAAGTCCGCATTCGTTGGCCGTGAACTGGCCAAGTCGGACCGTCCGGAACTGACCGCCGCCAAGATCATCGTTTCCGGTGGCCGCGGCATGGGTTCGGGCGACGCGTTCAAGATCCTGGAACCGCTGGCGGACAAGCTGAACGCCGCCATGGGCGCATCGCGCGCCGCAGTCGACGCCGGCTTCGTGCCGAACGACTGGCAGGTTGGCCAGACCGGCAAGATCGTCGCGCCACAGCTGTACATCGCCGTGGGTATTTCGGGCGCGATCCAGCACTTGGCTGGTATGAAAGATTCGAAAACCATCGTGGCCATCAACAAGGATCCGGAAGCGCCGATCTTCTCCGTTGCCGACTATGGCATCGTGGGCGATCTGTTCGAAGTGGTTCCTGAGCTGGTCAAAGAACTGGGCTGATCGCTGAAGAGATCAACCGAGCCACGCGGGCAGTAATCAGCCGCGTGGCTTTTTTTCCGCCCTAGAATAAATTAGACATCACACGTCCTTGGAGAAAGACATGGCCTATCAAGCCCCTATGAAAGACATGCTGTTCGTGATGAACGAACTGGCCAACCTGGAAGGCGTGAGCCAATTGCCGGGCTGCGAAGACGCGACGCCGGAGACGGCTGAAGCCGTGCTGGAAGAAAACGCGAAATTCGTCACCGGCATGGTCGCCCCGCTGAACCACGCTGCCGACAAGGAGCCCAGCTTCTGGAAAGACGGCACGGTCACCACCTCCAAGGGCTTCAAGGAAGCATTCAAGCAATTCGCGGAAGGCGGCTGGCAAGGCTTGCAGCACCCGACGGATTTCGGCGGCCAGGGCTTGCCGAAACTGGTGGGCACGCCATGCGTGGAAATGCTGCACGGCGCCAACCTGTCGTTCGCACTGGTCGGCCTGCTGTCCGACGGCGCCATCGAAGCGCTGCTGACGGCCGGCAGCGATGAACAGAAAGCCACTTACCTGGAACCGCTGGTGACCGGCAAATGGACCGGCACCATGAACCTGACGGAGCCGCAAGCCGGTTCCGACCTGGCCGCCGTGCGTTCGCGCGCCGTGCCGCAGGGTGATGGCACCTACAAAGTGTTCGGCACCAAGATCTTCATCACCTACGGTGAGCACGACATGGCGGAAAACATCGTGCACCTGGTGCTGGCCCGCACGCCGGACGCACCGGAAGGCGTGAAGGGGATTTCGCTGTTCATCGTGCCGAAGTTCATGGTCAACGCGGATGGTACGCCAGGCGCGCGCAATGATGTGCAGTGCGTATCGATCGAACACAAGCTGGGCATCAAGGCCAGCCCGACCTGCGTGCTGCAATTCGGCGACAACGGCGGCGCCATCGGCACCCTGGTGGGCGAAGAAAACCGCGGCCTGGAATACATGTTCATCATGATGAACGCGGCCCGCTTCGGCGTGGGCATGCAGGGTATCGGCCTGTCGGAAAACGCGTACCAGCAGGCGGTGACGTTTGCCAAGGACCGTGTACAGTCGCGCGACGTGGCGGGTTCGGCCGGCCCGGTCGCCATCATCAACCACCCCGACGTGCGCCGCCTGCTGATGAACATGCGTTCGCAGACGGAAGCTGCCCGTGCGCTGGCTTACGTGGGCGCATCGCTGTACGACGCCGCGCACCATGCCGCCGACGCGGGTGTGCGCGCGGAAAACCAGGCCGTGTATGAATACCTGGTGCCGGTCATCAAGGGCTGGTCGACGGAAATGTCGCAAGACGTGACCCGTGACGGTGTGCAGGTGCACGGCGGCATGGGCTTCATCGAGGAAACCGGCGCGGCGCAGCACTTCCGCGACGCGAAGATCCTGACCATCTACGAAGGCACGACGGCAATCCAGGCCAACGACCTGGTGGGCCGCAAGACCGTGCGCGATGGCGGTAAAGTCGCCAAGGGCCTGATCGCGCAAGTGCGCGCGACGGCGGCGCAACTGGCCGAAGTGCAGGGCGATGCGTTTGCCGCGATCGCCAAGCAACTGGTGCAGGGCGCGGCCGACCTGGAAGCGGTGGTGGAATACGTGGTTGCCAACACCAAGTCCAATCCGCGCGCCGTGTTTGCCGGCAGCGTGCCGTACCTGAAGCTGGCCGGCTTGGTGCTGGGCGGCTGGCAGATGGGCCGCGCCGCGCTGGTGTCGCAACAGAAACTGTCCGCCGGCGATGGCGACAAGGCTTTCTACGAAGCGAAAATCGTCACGGCCCGCTTCTTCGCGGACCACTTCGTCAGCCAGTCGTCGGGCATCCGCTTGTCGATCGTCGAAGGCAGCGCCGGCACGCTGGCGCTGGACGTCGACCTGTTCTAAGCACCGCCATGGCGTAACGCGAAGGCGGCCTGCGGGCCGCTTTCGCGGGATACAATGGGGGTTCTGCTGAAAGGATGCCGCCATGGATTACGCCACGCTTGCCTTGTTCATTCCTGCCTGCTTTGCGCTGAATATGGCGCCGGGGCCCAATAACCTGCTGTCGATCAGCAATGCCACGCGTTATGGCTTTCAGCGCGCCTGCCTGGCGGGAACCGGGCGGTTGCTGGCATTTGCCGGGATGATTGCGCTGGCGTCAGCGGGCTTGGCCGTGGTGCTGCATACGTCCGAGCTGCTGTTTTATGCGATCAAGACCCTGGGCGCGGCGTACCTGCTGTACCTGGCATACCAGCTGTGGCGCGCGGCGCCGGGTGGCAATGACGAGGTGGCCGCGCCGCCCGTGCCGCTGTGGCAACTGGCGCGCCAGGAATTCCTGGTCGCTGCGGGCAACCCGAAAGCCATCCTGATCTTCACGGCGTTCCTGCCGCAATTCGTCGACCCCGCGCAACCGATGACGCTGCAATTCACGGTGCTGGGCGCCCTGTTCCTGGCGCTGGAAATGGCGGCCATCGCCATCTATGCGTGGATGGGCACCCGGCTGAAGCGCTGGTTTGCGCAACCGCGCGGCAAGCGCATCTTCAATCGCGCCTGCGCCGGGCTGCTGGCATCGGCCGGCATCGGCCTGATGCTGTCGCGCCGCGTTTAGCGGGGACCCAGCACGTCCGTGATGGCCTGGTACACCCGCACCGGTTCCTCGGCAATCCGGTTCAGGACATACAGGAAGTGCTCTTCGCCAAACACCGCGTATTCGCGCGTGGCGTATCCCTGCGCGCGCAACGCGGCCACCTGTTCCGTGCCCAGGCCGTCCAGCGACTCGAATTCGTACCGTCCCGGCGCGATGCCGTCCTGCGCGATCAATGCCGTCACGTCGTGCTGGATCGCCCGGTCATGCGTGGCGATCGAACACAAATGGCCGGAGCGCAGCAGGGTGGCCGCATAAGAACGGTAGGCTTGCGCCAGTTCCGGGCTGTTGCGCGGGTAGGAGACGCTGTCGGGTTCCTGAAACGCCCCTTTCACGAGACGGATGCGGCCGGGGATTTCCATCAGGCGCGGCAAGTCTTGCGCGCTGCGGTGGCGCCGCGCCGGCATCGTGATGCCGACGTTGGCGTAGCCGTCGCCATGCAGCCGCGCATACAGGCGGTAAATGGCGTCCGTGCGGTCGAAGTTTTCCATCGAAATCATCGCTTCGCGTCCGGAGCCTGCAGCCGCCTGCACCAGGCGGCGCGCATTGCGGTAGCCCAGTTCCTCGTCAACCAGCAAGCCCAGGTGCGACAGGTCGAACGAGATCGAGCAATCGTGGCCAGCCGCATCCAGCGCCCGCACCAGGTCCAGGAACACGTCCGTCTCGGCATTCGCCAGCGCTTCGTCATGCACGCTTTCGCCCATGTATTCGGCGGACGCCTTGTGGCCCGCCGCCTGGATTTGCGCGACGCGGCGGACCGCATCGGCCACCGTGCGGCCGGCCACGTAGCGTTGCGATACCTTGTGCATGTATGCCTGCAAGACGGGATCGCTGCAAAAGCGCTCCTTGGCATGCTGGTCCAGCGCCAGCGTGCGCAACGCGGTGGCGGCCTGGTCGACAATGGGTTGCCATGCGGCGGGAAAAGAGGGGATGGCAGGAGTGGAAAGCGAGGGCACGGCAGGTCCTTTCAACGTCAGTGGGTGACGGCCATCTTGCCGCGCCTGGCCGCGTGGCGCTTGTCTGAAATTGCTGATCCCGTGCTAAAGTGGATATCGATCATGCGACACGATATCACTCCGTCAAATAACGCGCCGCATATGGCGGCCAGTGTGTTCGCCGGCTTGTCCGCGACCGGACTGGCGCCGTTGCGCCGGATCGAGCTGGGCGACGGCATGTCGCTGGCGCTGTGGCGGCGCGCGACGACCGGGCTGGAAATCGCCTATGAACAGCCGGGTCACCACACGCTCGCGTATTACTTGCGGGCCGGCAGCGGCACGCGGCGGCAGGGCGACAACAGCGCCTTGCGCGATGGCGACATCTGCAGCCTGCCCGACCGTCACGTGTCGCACTGGCTGGTGCGCGGCGAACTGACTTTCCTGCACCTGTATTTCACCCCGCAGCAAATCGAACGCCGCGCCGTGCTGGAACTCGATTGCGAACCGCGCGCCGCACAATTGCACGACCGGCGCTATGTCGAAGCGGAGAGGCTGGCGCACCTGTGCCAGTCGCTGATGGCCGAACCGGGGCACGATCCCGATGGCCTGCTGCGCGCGAACACGCTGGCGCATGAAGCGCTCAGCGCCTTGCTGCACGCGCAGGGCAGGGGCGTCGGCGATGCCCAATGGCGCGGCGGCCTGCCGCCGTACCTGCGGCGCCGGCTGGCCGATTACATCGAAGCGCACCTGGACCAGCCGCTGTCCCTGGGCGCGCTGGCCGCGCAAGCGTGCCTGTCCGAATTCCACTTCCTGCGCGTGTTCCGCGCCTCGTTCGGCATGCCGCCCCATGCGTGGATTGCCATGCGCCGCATCGAGCGGGCGCGGCAACTGCTGCGCGGCACGGATTGCACCATGCAGCGCGTGGCGGACGATTGCGGTTACGGGGATCTGGCCCACTTCAGCCGGCGCTTCCGGCAAGCGGTGGGATGCGCGCCGACCCGTTACCGGGCGGCGCTCAGGGGATGACGCTTAACGGCGCACCACGGTGTGGTTGGTTTCCTTCACCAGGTCGCCGTTGGCGAAGCCAGGATCCTTGGCAAACGTGAAGTCGCCCTGCGTGCCGTTGTCGAACTGCACTTTTACATGCCACTGCTTGGTGGTCTTCATGTGTTCTTCGACCTTGTTGCCGGCATAGGCGCCGCCCGCCGCGCCGGCAATGGTGGCCAGCTTCTTGCCGCTGCCGCCGCCGACCTGGTTGCCCAGCAGGGCGCCCGCCACGCCGCCGGCGATCACGCCGACCGCGCTGCCTTCGCCTTTTTTCTCGACCACGTTGACGCCCACCACGCGGCCGCACTCGTTGCAGGCGACGGCTTTCGGGTTGGCGGCATTCAGGTGGGACTTGGCGGCAGCCAGCGCCTTGTCGTATTCGGCTTTCGCGTCGCGCTGGCATTGCATGCGCGCGCCGGAATCCTTTTCTTCGCTGCACAGCTTCTTGTCTTCCGCATAGCGTGCGGCAGCTTTCTTGGTGTCGGCCGCGTAGACTTCCTTGGCGGTCGGCTGGGCAAGCGCGCCGGCGGACAGGCCGGCCAGCATCAGCGACAGGGTGAGGGTGCGAATGTTCATGGTGTTCTTCTCCGGTAACTGGTGGTCAACGCAGTATAGCGTTGACCAATAGCCGCACGGAAATGAAATGGCAACGAATTGCAACAGAGAAATTCAGCCGTAAGCGCCGCCCGTGTACAGCAAATCGAACAGGCGTGAAATCGTGGCGATCAGGCCGGTGGCACCCACCATCATGGTTGCGACCAGGATCACGGCCAGCGGCCAGCGCGCGTTCGACTGCTTGCCCGAATGCGGGTTGTAGCGCGCATCCCACTTGTCGTCCGGCGTCAGTCCCAGCACCAGCGCTTCCAGGAAGCCGATCAGGATCGAGATGAACAGCGGCAGCAGCTTGAAGTAGATGTCGGCCTGCGGCGCGACCGCCATCACGATGCCGACGCAGGCAATGCTGGCCGTGTGCAGCAAGCCGCCCATGTCGCCCCAGCCTTTCAAATAATAGCGGTGGACGCCGGCGCCCCCCAGCAGGGCGGCGAGCAGGGTGGCGAAAGTCTTGTTCTTGTGTGGAGCAAAGGACATGGTGGCTGGCGGAGCTGAAAAACCGCAGTATCGGGCAAAACGCGGCCGCCGCACAGCATTTTTTCGCTATAAATGCTTGTCCTTGCGTTCATAGTAGGGGATAATCTTTGATTGCCCCAAACCCATCCTTGTCAACATCAGCTTGATGCACGGAGAGAAAGCACGCTATAATCTGCGGCTTTTTCCGTCTCAGCACATTTTTTGGAAATATTATGGTCGTTATTCGTTTAGCTCGTGGTGGCGCCAAAAAGCGCCCGTTCTACAACATCGTTGCAACCGATTCGCGTAACCGTCGCGACGGCCGCTTCATCGAGCGCATTGGTTTCTACAACCCAATGGCTTCCGGCGCAGCTGAAGGCTTCCGCATCACCGAAGACCGTCTGGCCCACTGGACCAGCGTTGGCGCGCAACTGTCGCCAGCCGTGGCACGCCTGGTTGCTGCCAACAAAAAAGCAGCTTAATACTGCTTGACCGGTTTGGCTGACGTGAAGGCATCCGGGGTGCAAATCCCCGACGACCTGGTGCAAGTAGGCTTTGTCTACGGCGCCTACGGTATCACTGGCGGAATCCGGGTACGCCCGTTTTCCGAAGAAGCGGATGCCTTGCTGCACGCTAAAACCTGGTGGCTGGATAAACCCGGCCTGCATGAAGTCGACGTGCGCCGCGCCAAGCTGCATGGCGGCGACGTCGTCACCACGATCGTGGATGTCAGCGACAGGAATGTTGCGGAAGCGCTCAAAGGCGCCGCCGTCTACATCCGCCGCTCGGATTTCCCGGTCCTGGAAGAAGACGAGTTTTACTGGTCCGATCTGATCGGGCTGGCTGTAGAAAACCTGCAAGGCGCAAGCCTGGGCGTCGTCGCCGACATGATGAGCAACGGCCCGCAGTCGATACTGCGTGTCGCGCCAGTCGTGCCTGACGGTGAAACCGCGCCGGAACGCCTGATTCCGTTTGTTGACCAGTTCATCATCAAGGTGGACCAGGAAGCAAAGAAAATCACGGTGGACTGGGGCCTGGATTACTAACCGGGGACGTCATGCAATTCGATGTTGTGACGCTGTTCCCGGAAATGTTCGCTGCGCTGACGCAATCGGGTGTGACCCGCCGCGCGCACGAACAGGGCAAGTGGAGCCTGTCGCTGTGGAATCCCCGTGATTTCACGACCGACAATCACCGCACCGTGGATGATCGCCCCTATGGCGGCGGCCCCGGCATGGTGATGCTGGCCAAACCGCTGGAATTGACCATCGCTGCCGCGAAGCAGCGCCAGGTCGATGCCGGGTTGCCGGCGCCCCGCGTGGTGTTCATGTCGCCGCAAGGCAAACAGCTGACGCACGAAAAAGTGGTGCAGCTGAAAGCCGAACCGGGCCTGGTGGTGCTGTGCGGCCGCTATGAAGCAGTGGACCAGCGTTTGCTGGACCGCTGCGTCGACGAGGAAATCAGCCTGGGCGACTTCGTGTTGTCCGGCGGCGAATTGCCGGCCATGGCGCTGATGGATGCCGTGGTGCGCCTGATACCGGGCGTGCTGAACACCGATGCCTCCGCCGTTGAAGACAGCTTCGTCAACGGCTTGCTGGATTCGCCGCATTACACGCGGCCTGAAACGTATGAAGGCGTGACCGTGCCGCCCGTGCTGTTGGGCGGTAACCATGCCGAGATCGTCAAGTGGCGCCGCCAGCGCATGCTGGAGGCCACCAGCCGGAAACGGCCGGACTTGCTGGTCAAGGCGCGCGCAGCAGGTTTGCTGACGCGCCAGGATGAAAAGTTTTTGGCGGATTTAGAAAAATCCGCTATGTAGCAGGCTTCACGCCTGCTTGTTTAACCCCATCCTCTACCGGGCGATGTGCGCGCCGGCAAGATGGTCATTGGAGTCATTTAAATGAACCTGATTCAACAACTCGAGCAAGAAGAAATCGCTCGCCTGGGCAAAAACATTCCTGAGTTTGCACCTGGCGACACCGTGGTCGTTAACGTGAACGTAGTCGAAGGCACCCGCAAGCGCGCCCAGGCTTACGAAGGCGTTGTGATCTCCCGTCGTAACCGTGGCCTGAACTCGAACTTCATCGTTCGTAAAATCTCGTCCGGCGAAGGCGTTGAGCGTACCTTCCAGCTGTACTCCCCGCTGATCGCTTCGATCGAAGTGAAACGCCGTGGTGACGTACGTCGCGCCAAGCTGTACTACCTGCGCGACCGTTCGGGCAAATCCGCACGTATCAAGGAAAAACTGCCAAACCGCCGTCCAGCAGCGGCAAAAGCAGACGCGTAATCGCGTTCTGGGTTTGGGGGAAAGGGGCGCCTGGGTGGCGCCCCTTTTTTGCTTATAGCACATGATAACGCGAGGCAGCCTTGGCCAAATTAGCATTCGACCCGCAGCAGTTACCGATAGAAGCCATCGCCGGCGAAGCCGCCGTCGCGCTGGAGCGCCTGGCGCCTGACTGGCTGCGCGCGCGCTTCGCGCAACCGCCCGAGTGGACGCCGGAAGCGGCCGATGAGGCGCAGATGTCACGCAAGGCGCAGCCGACGCCGGCAGCCGTGCTGATACCGCTGGTGGCGCGCGAGGACGGACTGCATGTCTTGCTGACGCAGCGCACCGCGCACCTGACGGACCACGCCGGCCAGATCAGCTTCCCGGGCGGCCGTGCGGAAGATTTCGATGACGGCCCGGTCGACACGGCGCTGCGCGAATCGGAAGAGGAAATCGGCCTGGCGCGCAGCCACGTGGACGTGCTGGGAACCTTGCCCGTGTATTACACCGGCACCGGCTATGCCGTGACGCCCGTGGTGGCGCTGGTGCATCCGCCGTTCGAACTGACGGCCGACCCGCACGAAGTGGCGGAAATCTTCGAGGTGCCGCTGTCGTTCCTGATGGATGGATTGAACCACCAGCGCATCCTGGCGGAGCTGGCCGATATCCGCCGCCGCTTTTACGCGATGCCGTACCAGGGCTATTACATCTGGGGCGCGACGGCCGGCATGCTGCGCAACCTGTTCCACTTCCTGCGCGCGGAATAAGCAGGGACGGCCTTTAGTGTTTGATTCCGGCGGGGCTGTGCGTTATCGTAGCGGGCATTAAGTAGCCGCGTAAATTAAGGACCACTGATGACATTTCTTTCCATTCTGTGTGCACTGCTGCTGGAGCAGATGAAACCGCTCCGTGCGGATAATCCCATCTATGCCGAGATCAAGTCGCTGGCAGTGCGCATGGAAGCGTGGTTCAACGCGGGGCACGCCAGCCACGGCCGCATGGGCTGGTTCCTGATGATGGCTGCGCTGGTGGGACCGACCGCCATCATTTACTGGGTGCTGCTGTACTACAAGCTGGTGCTGGTGGCATTTGGCTGGAACGTGCTGATGGTGTACCTGACCCTGGGCTTCCGCCATTACAGCCACTATTTCACGTCGATCCAGCTGGCGCTGAATGCGGGCGACGAATCGGCGGCCCGCACGCTGCTGGCCGAATGGACCAAGACCGATACGGTCGGCATGGAAGCGGGCGAGATTGCCCGCATTGCCGTGGAAAAGGCGCTGATCACCACGCACCGCAGCGTGTTCGGCGTGTTCTTCTGGTTCCTGATGCCCTTGGGCCCTGCCGGCGCCGTGCTGTACCGCGTTTCCGAATATTTGTCGCGCGCGTGGAATGAGCCGGAACACATGCGCAACGAAGCATTTGGCGAATTTGCCGCCAGGGCGTTTTACTGGATCGACTGGATTCCCGTGCGCCTGACGGCCGTCGCGTTTGCCGTGGTCGGCAACTTTGAAGATGCGATTTACGCGTGGCGCAATTTCGCGCACCGCTGGTCCGACGAAGCGCGCGGCATCATCCTTGCCGCCGGCGGCGGCGCCATGGGCGTGCGCCTCGGCACGCCGCAGGAAACCGCGGCCCGCGTGCTGCCTGCCGATGCCGCCACGGTCGACAGCGGCGACATGGAAGGCGAGGCGCTGCCGGGCGAAGAGCCGGGCGTGCGTTCGCTGCAATCGACGGTAGGCCTGGTGTGGCGCGCGCTGGTGCTGTGGATGCTGTTGCTGCTGTTGTTGTCGGGCGCGGTCTGGCTCAGCTGAGCTCCACTCCCTTCCGATGCCGGCGCGGGCCGCTTGTCCGCGCCGCGCCACATTCCTTCCACTGAAAGAAAACCGATACTCTGCCAGAGTTACAATAGCAGCTTTGGCGGAGCTGCTTCCCTGTTACAGCCCGTCAATGCGGCTTTCAAATCAAGTACTTACTCGCTTAGGTCTTCTATAAGATATAATACCTAAGATTTTTCACGCACCCCCTGGTTTCCAGCGAGTCCCATATGGCCGAGTCAGCGCAACCCACGAAAGAACGGGCCAAAGAGTTCTTTATCCTAGGTCTCACAGCGGATGGAAAACAATTCCGTCCCAGCGATTGGGCAGAACGCCTGTGCGGCGTCATGTCCTGCTTCCGTCCCGAAGGCAGCGGCGGGCCGAACGCCCACCTGCAATATTCGCCGCTGGTGCGGCCCACTGTCGTCAATAACACCAAAGCCGTCGTGGTCAGCCACGAATTGCGCGAAGTGGAGCCGATGGCGTACCACTTCGTCGTCAACTTCGCGAAAGATAACGGCTTGCAGCTCGTCGATGCCTGCTTCCTGCCGATGCCGGGCGATCGCTAGAAGCTAACCGCGCGGCGGCAACGGCTGCTGCGCCATGCAGTGCACCAGTTTGCCGACAAAGCGGTCGCGCAGCGATGCATATTCGGCATAGTTGCGGAATTCGCGCATCGCGGGCGGCTGCGCCAGGATATACGCGGTGCCGATCACGCCGGACTCCTGGTGCGCGAAACTGTAAAAGCTCAGCGGGCCGCCGCCATCGATGCCGGCCTGGTTCAGCGCCATCACTTCCACGCCATCCTGGCGCGTCACTTCCAGCGGATTCGCACCTTCGCCGCGCGTATCGGAAAACATTTCCATGTAAGCCAGCACGGCCGCCCGGTCTTGCTCGAACTGGCCATCGGCGGACTTTTCCACCTTCAGGTTGACCAGCGGCGCGCGGCTGTCCTTGTGCAGCATGAGGCGGTAGCCGTCGACCGTCGACACTTTGGCGGCGCCATTGCGGGTCTGCACTTCGCGGAACTGCTTGTTGGCCGGCAGGCGCGCGCTGGAGGCGACGCGGAATTCGCCGTCGTCGAAACAGTGGGCCAGGCCGCCCAGGGGATCGGTCGCGCGTTCCTGGGCCATGGCGGGCGCCATGGCGATTGCAGTTCCCATTGCCAGCAGCGCTAACAGTCGTTTCATGCAGGTTGTTCAAAATGAATGAAGCCAGCAGTATAGACGCCGGAACCTGCCTGAAAATGCGCGCTTTGTCACACCGGCAAGTTGGCGTACGATAGCGACTCCCTTAGCGTTTCCTCAATATTGACTTGCGCCCATGACCCGACTTCCCGCTCTCCGCCTGTTGCCGCTGCTGTGCAGCCTGACTTTGCTGCCGCCCGCCCTTGCCCAATCCTTGCCGGCCGGCGTTACCAAAGGCCCGTCCGTCGAAGGCATCACGGAATACCGCTTGCCGAACGGCTTGAAAGTGCTGCTGTTCCCGGATGCATCCAAGCCCACCGTCACGGTCAACGTCACCTACCTGGTGGGATCGCGCCATGAGAATTACGGCGAAACCGGCATGGCGCACTTGCTGGAACACCTGATGTTCAAAGGCTCACCGAAGAACCGCAACATCCCGCAGCAGTTTTCCGAGCGGGGCATGGATTTCAACGGCACCACGTCATATGACCGCACCAATTACTACGAAGTGTTCCAGGCGGGCGGCGACAACCTGAAGTGGGCGCTGGAGATGGAAGCGGACCGCATGACGCGTTCGTACATCGCCAAGAAAGACCTGGATTCGGAAATGACGGTGGTGCGCAACGAATACGAGAGCGGCGAAAACAGCCCGTTCGAAGTGCTGCTGAAGCGCATGCAAAGCGTGGCGTATGACTGGCACAGCTATGGCCGTTCCACCATCGGCAACCGCAGCGACATCGAGAACGTCAAGATCGACAACCTGCAGGCGTTTTACCGCACCTACTACCAGCCGGACAACGCCGTGCTGCTGGTGGCCGGCAAATTCGACCCGGCGCAAACGCTGGCCTGGATCGGCAAAACCTTTGGCGCGATCCCGAAACCCAAGCGCAAGCTGCCGCCCTTCTGGACGGTGGAGCCGGTGCAGGATGGCGAGCGTTCGTTCATGGTGCGCCGCAAGGGTGACATGCAAGTGGTCTTATTGGGCTACAAGATTCCCGCCGCCCTGCATGCCGATGGCGATGCACTGGCCTTCATGTCGGAAATCATGGGCGACACGCCGAATGGCCGCCTGCACAAGGCGCTGGTGGAAACCGGCAAGGCGGCGCAAGTGTTCAGCTTTGGCCAGACCGGCTATGCGCCGGGCCTGCAACTGATCGGCGCCATCGTCAAGGCCGGCCAGCCGTTGGAACCGGTCAAGGAGGAATTGATCGCCGCCGTGGAAAGCTTTGCCACGACGCCGCCCACGGAAGATGAGATGGAGCGCGTGCGCCGCAACATCGGTAACAGCATCGAGAAGGCGCTGAACGATCCGCAAAAGGTGGGCGTGACGCTGTCGGAACAGGTCGCGCTGGGCGACTGGCGATTGCTGTTCCTGGGCCGCGACAGCCTGCCGAAAGTCACGAAGGAACAGGTCAGCAAGGTGGCCGCCACTTACCTGAAGCGCGACAACCGCACGGCGGGCCTGTTCGTGCCGGAAGATGCGCCGCAACGGGTGGAAATCACCACGGCGCCCACGGTGGAAGAAGTCATGAAGGGCTACCAGGGCAAGGCGGCGACGCTGCAATCCGAAGTGTTCGACCCCAGCCAGGCCAATATCCTGGCCCGCACCGAACTGGCGACGGTGGGTGGCCTGAAACTGGCGCTGCTGCCGAAGAAGAACCGTGGCGAGACCGTGTCCGTCAGCCTGCGCCTGCACTGGGGCGATGAAAAGAACCAGTTCGGCAAGGCGATGATCGCGGCCGCCACCGGCCAGATGCTGAACCGGGGCACCAGCAAATACACGCGCGCGCAACTGGCCGATGCGTGGGACAAGCTGAAGATGACGGGCTCGGTGTACCAGTTCGAGACCACGCGCGCCAACCTGGACCAGGCGCTGCGCCTGGCCGCGCACGTGCTGAAAGAGCCGACGTTCGACGCGGCGGAATTCGAGCAATTGCGCCAGCAATGGCTGGTGCAGCTGGAAGCGTCGCGCAGCGAACCGCAGGCCGTGGCGGCCAATGCGCTGGCGCAGCACTACGCCCACTATCCGAAAGGCGACGTGCGCACGCCGCTGACCATCGATGAACAGATCGCGCAAATCAAGGCCATGACGGTGGACGACCTGAAGGCGTACCACCGTGAATTCTATGGCGCGTCGCACGGTGAAATGGCGATCGTGGGCGACTTCGACAAGGCCGCCGCGCAGGCCGTGGTGGCGCAGGAGCTGGGCAACTGGCAGAGCAAGGCGTCCTATGCGCGCATTGTCGACAGTAATGTGCCGCACCCGCCGCTGGACCAGTTGCTCGATACGCCGGACAAGGAAAACGGCTTTTACACGGCGCGCATCGACCTCGACCTGAACTCGGAAGACGACGATTACCCCGCGCTGGAACTGGCCAATTACATCCTCGGCGACGGCGGCCTGAAGTCGCGCATCATGGACCGCATCCGCCAGAAGGATGGCCTGTCGTACGGCGGCGGTTCGTCGCTGGCCGTCAGCGATATCGACCGCGCCAGCCACCTGTCGGTGTCGGCCATCGCGGCGCCGCAAAACCTGAACAAGCTGAAGGCCGCGATCCGCGAAGAACTGGCCCGCGCGCTGAAGGATGGCTTTACCAAGGCGGAAGTGGACGGCGCCCGTTCCGGCATCCTGCAGCAGCGCCTGCAAAACCGGTCGCAGGATGGCGTGCTGGCGGCCGGCTGGACCACGTTCCTGTATTTGAACCGCACCTACGCATGGAGCAAGGCGTTTGAAGACAAGCTGAAGGCGCTGACGCCGGCGCAGGTCAATGCCGCCTTCCGCAAGGCGGTGGATTTGAACAAGCTGAATGTGGTGCTGGCGGGGGACAGCAAGAAAGCTAAATAGCCCTTCAATTCCGTAGGGCGGTTTCGCGTCGGCGAAGCCGCCATGCGTTACGGTGTACTCAGCTCCGCCACGAAGTCATACAGGTCGCCCCGGAAAATCGAGCGGCAAAATTCCACCGCCTGGCCGTCGCGCAAGAAGCCCAGCCGCTCGACGGCCAGTCCCGCATCGCCTTCCTTCGCTTGCAGCAGCTTGGCCTGTTCCGCGTTCAGCAACAGCGCCGACAGGCGCTGCAGCGCGCGTACCGGGCGCTTGCCCGCGTGTTCCAGCGCTTCATACATCGACACGCCCACCGCATCGAGCGAGGGCAGGGCGCTGGCGACGATGGTGGCGTATTCAATGCACATCGGGATCTCATCGGCATAGCGGATGCGGTTGAAGCGGAACACGGGCGCGCCCGGCGACAACCGCAGCCGCAGCGCTTCTTCCGGCGTCACCGTGCCTTCCGCCCGTTTCAGCCACACGCTGCGCGGCGTGCGTCCCCGCGCCCGCATGTCTTCCGAAAACGACGTCAGCTTGGCGAAGTTTTTCTCGATACGGGTATTGATGAAATTGCCGGAGCCGGGCCGCCGCACCAGCAAGCCTTCATCCACCAGGCCGTCGATGGCCTTGCGCACGGTGATGCGGGACACCGATAAATCCGCCGCCAGCTGGCGCTCGGCCGGCAACGCTTCGTCCGGCGCGAAGATCCGCTTGTCGATCGCTTCGCGCAGCGCGCGCTGCAATTGCTGGTACAGGGGCTGGCTGCTGGTCTCCGCCAGGTGCTGCATGATCTGGGCAAGCGTGGTCATGTAGTGGTCTCATTGTCGGACGTCCTCGGCGGGGACGACATCATTATATTTTTGCCTTCCGATAATACCAAAAAAAGACCGCGACAAAGCGGTTCGCATGCCACCACGCTACCGCTTAGAGGGAGATAGCGCTAACTTACTGAAAACTATGACGAAGTGGTCTGTGTTGGCACTACAACATGCGAAAAAAATACGGAAACTGGTAGTGTTCTGGTATTAGTTCAGGGTATATTGGCGTTCAATTGGTTTTGTTAGTGGTTGTAAAGAAGATCTGCAGGATGTCGCGGGGAGCGCGGCGGCCGGAATACGGATCTCGTTAATCTGACCGGGCTACTTTGGTAGCCCACATCAAGGGGGAGTACATGAAACGCAATCTGACGCCGATCGCCAGCGCGGTCGCTATCCTGATCACCAGCACCGCACTGACGGCGCACGCACAAGACGCCAGCAAAGCAGCGGACAACGTCGTGATCGTGACCGGTGTGCGCGCGGCACTGGCGCAATCGATCAACCAGAAGCGCAACGCCGAATCGCTGGTGGAAGTCATTACTGCGGAAGACGTGGGCAAGATGCCGGACAAGAGCGTCGCCGACTCGCTGCAGCGCGTACCGGGCGTATCGGTGGCGACTGCCGGCGGTACCGAAGGCGGTTTTGGTGAAAACGACCGCGTCAGCCTGAAAGGCACGCCGTCCAACCTGACCCTGACCACGCTGAACGGCCACACCGTGTCGTCCGGCGACTGGTATATCTCCAACATCACCAGCGGCGGCCGCTCGGTATCGTACTCGATGTTCCCGTCCGAGCTGATCGGCCGCGTGACTGTGCATAAGAGCGCGCAAGCCAACCTGACCGAAGGTGGCGCCGCCGGTACCGTCGATATCGAAACCCGCAAGCCGCTGAGCTTCAAGAAAAACCTGACCCTGATGGGTTCCGTGGAAGCCGCTTACGGCGACGCGGCCAAGAAGACCGACGCGCAGATCAGCGGCCTGGTCAACTGGAAAAATGACGAAGGCAACCTGGGCGTGCTGGTGCAAGCCTTCGATGAAAAGCGTTCGCTGCGCCGCCTGGGCCAGGAATTCCTGTGGTGGGACAAGCTGTCCGACGGCATGTCGCCGGCCTGGGTGAAAGCCAATCCGGAAGTGGACGGCAAATACCTGTCGATGCTGACCGGTTCCGCACTGTTCCAGCAACAGCGTGAGCGCAAGGGCGGCATGGTCGACGTGCAGGTGAAAGTCAACAATGACTTCACTTTCGACATCAGCGGCCTGTACACCAAACTCAGCGCGGACAACATCAACGCCAACTTCATGTTTTCGCCATACCAGGCGCTGACCAATAACTGGTCCGGCGTGGGCGCCGTGGTGCCATCGAAGTGGACCGTGACCGGCAACCAGATCACGTCGATCACGTTGCCGTCGACCTGCCCGGTGGCGGACTGCTCGAAAATGGGCCCGTCGGTACAGGACATCATCGCCCGTCCCGGCTCGTACAGCGATTCGAAATTCCTGAACCTGGACTGGAAATACCGCGCCAATGAAGCGCTGTCGTTCACCGGCCAGATCGGCACCACGCGCGGCACCGGCTATGCGCGCGACTATGGCTATGAAGCGTGGCTGGCTTATTCCGGCGCCACCATGACCATGCACGGCCTGGATGCGCCGGCCAACGTCACGATCGATAATTCCGGTACATTCAGCCCGCGCACCGGCGCCGACTTCTTCGGCGGCTGGGCCTCGGACACCACGGCCAAGGACAAGGAAACCTACGGCCAGATCGACGGCAACTGGAAAACGCCATGGGATGTGGTGCCGACCGTGCGCTTCGGCGTCCGCACCGCCAAGCATGACCGTGGCCTGACCTGGCTGCAGGGCGACGTGGCGGGAGCTGGCGCGCAACTGGCCAACCGTCCGACCGGCCTGACCAACTATCCGGCCAGCCCGCTGGCCAACGTGCTGGACAAGCCATGGACCTTCACCGCCGACTCGATGAAGGTCTGGGGCGACAAGTACGTGACGTTCGCCAGCCACTCGTACCAGAACGAATTCAAGATCGGTGAAAAGGCCAACGCCGTCTACGCGATGGGTGACCTGGCCGCCGGCAACTTCACCGGTAACTTCGGCGTGCGCTATGTGCAGACCGACATCGACGTCGACAACGCGTCGCCGAACACGGTCTGGAGCCCGGTACACACGTCCAACACGTACAAGGACATCCTGCCGAGCGTGAACTTGCGCACCGACCTGTCGAAAGACGTGGTGCTGCGTGCTTCCGCCAGCCGCACCATGGCCCGTCCTGACTTCGGCGCACTGGGTTCGCTGTCGCTGAACGACCTGACCCGTTCCGGCACCGGCGGCAACCCGAACCTGAAGCCGATTTATTCGAACAACGTGGAAGCCGGTGTCGAGTGGTACTTCATGCCGAAGTCGCTGCTGGCCGTGAACCTGTATGACATGCACCTGGGTTCGTACGTGACCTTCGGCGCGTCGACGCAGCAGTTCTTCAACCAGTCCGTGAAAGCCATCACGAACTACAACATGAGCTCCGCGCTGAATACCAAGGCCCGCGTGAAAGGCGTGGAGCTGCAGTACAGCCAGGACCTGGGTAACGGCTTCGGCGCCAGCGCGAACTACACGTACGCGGATGGCCAGGAAACCGGCAAGGCGCCAAAATCGGCTTGCGCGGACCTCGGTGACTGCAGCATGATCGGCACGTCGCGCAATTCGTACAACGTGTCCGCGTTCTATGAAAACAGCCGCTTCAGCGCCCGCCTGAACTACAGCTACCGCTCGGCGTTCCTGAATGGCCTGGACCGCAACAGCGCAATTTACCAGGATGCGGTGGGTACGGTATCGCTGGCGCTGAACTACAACATCAGCGACAACCTGACCCTGTCGTTCGAAGGCAAGGACTTGAACGATCCGCTGCTGAAGTCGTATGCAACCAGCAAAGACCAGCCACGCGCGTTCTACAAGAACGGCAAGCAATTCTTCCTGGGCCTGCGCGGCAAAATGTAAGTTTCCTTCAGCTTGACGCTGCATTTGGCAGGGCTTCCTCCGGGAGTCCTGCCTTTTTTTCGAGATATCCATGCGCTCAATTTCCACGCTCCTGCTGCTTGCCGCCCTGGCGCCGCAAGCTCATGCGGCAGAATTCCCCGCCTTCGTCTACAGTCCCTATAAACACCTGGCGATGTGGAACGATCCCGCCAACAACGTCATCACCGCCGCGCCCAATGGCGTGAAAACACCTTATATCGCCGATGGCGCATTGCCATTCGGCAAACAGCCGTTGACCTGGGCATTCGCCAGCGGCGAGTGCGGCGATGAGCATTGGGGCGGGCAGCCTGCGCAGGCCGTGGCCGACGCCAACGTGCCATCGTTTGCGAAGGCAGGGATCGGTTACATTATTTCCACGGGCGGGCAGGGCAACGTATTCACCTGCGCGACGGACGACGGCATGGAGCGCTTTATCCGCCGCTATGAATCGCCGCAGTTGATCGGTTTCGATTTCGACATCGAAGCGGAACAGACGCCTGAGCAGATCGCGTCGCTGGCGGACCGTATCGCGGTGGCGCAGAAACTGCGGCCGCACTTGCGCATGAGCTTTACCGTGCCGACGCTGGCGGCATCCGACGGCAGCCGCATCAGCCTGAATCCAACGGCGGAAGCCGTGCTGGCGGCCGTGCGCAAGGCCGGCATACAAAACTATGCACTGAACCTGATGGTGATGGATTACGGCCCCGCCGCGAAAAAAGCCTGCGTGGTGCACAAGGTGCGTGGCAAGGCCCGCTGCGACATGGGCGCCTCCGCATTGCAGGCGGCGCGCAACGTGCATGCAAAGTATGGCGTGCCGTATGAACAAATTGAATTGACGGCCATGATCGGTGTAAACGACGTGGTGGAAAATGTCTTCACCCTGCGCGACGCCCAGGCGGTGGCGCAAGGGGTATTGCGCATGAAACTGGCGGGGCTGCATTACTGGTCGCTGGACCGCGATACGCCATGCGGCAAGCCGGTGAAAGGCGCGGACGCCACGTGCAGCACGATGCCGGGTGTCCCCGCCGGCGCCTACCTGCGCGCGATGGCGCGCACGCTGGGCCAGGTGGCGCAATGACGTTGCGGGCGGTACCGGATACGGGCCATTCCGCCACCGCCAGGGCGGCCGCCGCGCGGCGCTACCCGTCGCTGGACGTGCTGCGCGGCCTGACTGTCGCGCTGATGATCATCGTGAACACGCCGGGCGACTGGAGCACCGTGTACGCGCCGCTGCTGCACGCGCAGTGGCACGGCTTCACGCCGACCGACTGGGTCTTTCCCACGTTCCTGTTCGTGGTCGGCAACGCGCTGAGTTTTGCGCTGCCCAAGTATGCGCAACTGGGCACGCGCGCCGTGCTGGCCAGGGTGGGCAAGCGCAGCGCCATCATGTTCGCGCTGGGTTTTTTACTGTTCTGGTTCCCGTTCGTGGCGCCGGACAGCGCGGGACACTGGGGCCTGATTTCCCTGTCCGGTGCGCGAATTCCCGGTGTCTTGCAGCGCATTGCCCTGTGCTTTGCGCTGGCGTCGCTGCTGCTGCATTTCGCGAAGGAGGCGGGGGCGTGGCTGTATTGCGTATTGGCGCTGCTCGGTTACTGGGCGGTACTGGCGCTGGGCGGCGATTTGACGATGGCCGGCAATGCGGCCGTGAAATTCGACTTGTGGCTGCTGGGCGGGCGCCATTTGTACCAGGGCGAAGGCATCCCGTTCGACCCGGAAGGACTGTTGGGCACGATACCCGCCACGGTCAACGTGATCGCCGGCTATTTCGCGGGGCGCCTGTTTGCCGACAAAGGCGCGACGTGGGAAACGCTGGCGCGCCTGATGCTGGCGGGCGTGGCGTGCATCGCCGTGGCGCTGTGCTGGGACCAGGTGCTGCCATTCAATAAAAAGCTGTGGACCAGTTCCTACGTGCTGCTGACGGTGGGGCTGGACTTGCTGGTGCTGCCGCTGATGATTTACCTGGTGGAGATGCGCGGCGACAGTACAGGCAGTGCAGGGCGGGGCTGGACGTACTTCTTTGAAGTGTTCGGCAAGAACACGCTGTTCATCTACCTGCTGTCGGAATTGGCGGTCGTGGTGCTGGTACGTACGCACATCGGCGGCCGCGATGCCTATGGGTGGCTGTACAGCGTGACGTTCCAGCCGCTGGCCGCGCCGCAGCTGGCGTCGCTGCTGTTTGCCGTGGCCTTCATGCTGGCGTGCTGGCTGGCCGGTTACTGGCTGGACCGGCGCAAAATCTATATCAAGGTATAGCCATGACGTCCGTCCCTTCGCAACGCCTGGTCAGCCTCGATGCATTCCGTGGTTTTGTGATCCTGGCCATGATCTGGGTGAATTACGTTGCCGGCATGCCGGGCATCCCCTACTGGCTGGAACATGCGGGACCGCGGGCCGATGGCATCACCTTGCCGGACCTGGTGTTCCCCGCCTTCCTGTTCATGGCCGGCATGGCCATTCCGCTGGCCTTGCGGCGCGACGCGCCGGATGGCTTGACGTTGCCGCTGCTGGGCCGTCTGCTGTGGCGCGCGGTCAGCCTGATGGTGGCCGGTGTCGTCATGGCCGAAGCGTGGCGCTATGACGATGGGGCCGCGCTGCTGCCCCGCGCGCTGTACTTCACGCTGTTTTATGGTGCGATGCTGCTGTTGTGGCGCCAGGCGGGCGGGCGTGGCTGGCCGTTCTGGCTGGGCGCCGCGCTGATGGCGGCGTTGCCGCTGCTATATCGCGGCAAGGCGGATGGCGATGCCGGTTCGGTCTACCTGCAGCACAGCTGGTGGGGCATCCTCGGCATGATCGGCTGGGCATACCTGGTGTGCGGCGTGCTGTACCTGGCCGTGCGGGGACAGGATGCCGCATTGTGGGGCTGCCTGCTGTCGCTGCTGGCGCTGTACGCGGGTGGCACCGATGGCTGGCTGCCGCTGCCCGCGCCGCTGGACGGCTTCGTCAATATCCCGCAAGTGCTGGGCTCCACGTCGGCCAACATGATGGCGGGCGTGCTGGCGGGGCGGATACTGCTGGCGTCATCGGCGGTAGCGCCGCAACGCGCCATCGCGCCGCTGGCTGCCCTGGCGCTGGTCCTGTTCGCGGGCGGCCTGTTGCTGCGCCCCTTTTACGGTATCAATAAGATCCATGCGACCGCGCCGTACACGCTGGTCTGCGCAGGCGTCACGCTGGCGCTGTTCGTGCTGTTTTACTGGCTGTGCGACGTGCTGGGCTGGCGCGGCTGGTGCGCCTGGCTGTTGCCGGCGGGCGGCAATGCACTGCTCGCGTATATCGCGCCGGACGTGTGGGAGCAACTGGCGGCGCTGTTGCACGTGCCGAGGTTCTGGTGGCCGCTGTGGCAGCAGGGCGGGGCGGCGGGGTTGGTGAATGCGGCGGTGCTGGCGCTGGTGATGGTTGCCGTTACTGCGCTGGCGACCCGGTTTGGCTTGAAATTACGAATGTAGCGGTGAATCCGCCATGCATGCGTCGACGTAACGCAAGCATGGCGGCAATCCGGAGGATTACCGCCCTGCGGATTCGGATGCCATGGGCGTAAAAAAGCCGCCACGTGCATATGGCACCGTGGCGGCTTTTTGCGAGGCGCAAGCCTCAGGGATTACTTGGCGGCGGCTGCCGGGGCAACAGGCGCGGTGCGGTTCGCCCACATGGTCCAGTAGCGAGCCAGGTCGCCGCGGCCGTCGGCCGGGTTCACGGTGGCCAGGACTTTCGTGGCTTCTTCCTTCTTGCCGGCCATGGCGTAGGCATAGCCCAGGCGCAGTTTGGCGTCTTCAGGGAACTTCGCGATGCCCTTGGCGATACCTTTTTGCATCAGGTCCAGGCCCTTGTCGTACTGGCCCATCGTCACGTACACGTAACCCAGGTTGACCAGGCCCACGCCGTCTTTCGACTTGGTGGCGGCGGCGATACCGCTGTCGATGTTTTTTGCATCGTCAGCCGCGCCCTTGTTGGCCTTGTCGCGCAGCGCCTTGTGCTTGGCGGCGTCAGGACCGGTGCCCAGGGAACCTTGTTCGAAACCGGCATCCATCGCGGCCTTGGCTTCCGTGAAGAAGCCGCCCAGCACGTCCAGGTCGGCCAGGTCATACAGGTCGTCGCCTTCCAGTTTCGGCAGCACGGCTTTCTTCAGGCGCAGCATGTCCAGGTCCATGCGCATGTTGTAGCCATCCTTGCCGCGGGTGCGGTTCAGCAGTTCGTTCCAGTTCGCTTCGGTCGGGTAGTACTTGACGAACAGTTCCAGCGCGGACATGTACGTCACCATGTCCTTGCCCTGGGCCGCCGCGCTTTGCAGCAGTTTCAGTTCGTCGACAGTCGGCGGCTGGCCGGCCGCTTCGTGGGCCGCGATATCTTTCTTCGTCTCGGTTTTCACGGCGGCGAAGTCATTTTTCAGGTACAGCGAGCGCAGGATTTGCAGGCGCGTCTTGTTCGCGTCGCCCGACTCCGTGCTGTAGCGGGTGTACCAGGTGATGGCCTTGTCGTAGTTCTTTTGCTGGAAGTACGTATTGCCGGCCGCTTCGATGAAGTTCAGCTTGTCGCGCTGCGACATGCGGCCGGAATCGATCATGGCTTCCAGCGCCGGCAGCAGCATGGCCGTGTCTTCGCTGGCCGAACCCACGCGCACGCGCGCATCGTTGAGGATGAAGGTTTCAAACGGGGTCAGGTTCGGCAGGGCTGCGCCCTGGTTGATGCGGTTTTTGATTTCCGCATAGTTCTTTGCGGCCATCAGTTCCTTGACCTGGTTCGGGTCAATCAGCTTGTACAGTTCAGGACGGATAGTTTCCTGTTTTGCCGCTTCCGGCGCTTTTTCTTCAGCGGCCAGTACGGGAGACATGCCAAGCACGGCCGGCGCAAAGTTCAGGCCGAGAACGGCTGCGAGCAGGCTGGTACGTGCGAAACGGAACTTGGTCATCGAGGTTACCCTTCATTCAGTCGAAAACAAACAGATATTGTCCCACAAAATAGCAGTTATGCTGAAATGTGGCGTGCGCAGGATTGTAACGTCTGTTACGCCGCGCAGGTGGACAGTTCAGGGGCGGGAACAGTGTTACCGTTTGTATCAAACAGCAGGCAGCGCGGCGGCGGCAGGCGCAATTTTGCCCGGCTGCCGGGCGCCGGCGGCGCCTGTTCCGACAGGTAGCGCACGGCCACCATGTCGTCCACGCCGGCCATGCTGACGTAGACAATCGCCTGGTCGCCAAGGAATTCCACGTGGCCCACTTGCACCGGCAGCAGGCCGGCATCTTCCGCGTCGTCCGGCAGCAATGCCGCATGTTCCGGCCGCACCCCGAGCGTGAAACGCGTGCCGCGCGCCACGTCGCCACCGCCGGCCGCCACTTCCACGATATCGCCGGACGGCAGGCGCACGGCGATAAAGTCCGGCGCGCTGGCCACCGCCTCCACTTGCAGGAAATTCATTTTCGGCGATCCCAGGAACCCGGCTACGAACAGGTTGGCGGGCCGGTGGTACAAGTCCAGCGGCGTGCCCACCTGTTCGATGCGGCCGCCGGAAAACACGACGATGCGGTCGCCCAGGGTCATCGCTTCCACCTGGTCGTGCGTCACGTAGATCATCGTCGTGCCCAGTTCCTGGTGCAGGCGGCTCAGCTCCACCCGCATTTGCACACGGAGGCTGGCGTCCAGGTTGGACAGCGGTTCATCAAACAGGAACACGTCCGGCTTGCGCACGATGGCACGCCCAATGGCGACGCGCTGGCGCTGGCCGCCCGACAAGTCTTTCGGCTTGCGCTGCAAATACGGCGTCAGTTGCAGCGTGGCGGCCACGCGCTCGACGGCCGCGCGGATGTCGGCCGGCTTGTGGCCCGCCAGCTTCAGCGCGAACGCCATGTTGTCGAACACCGTCATGTGCGGATACAGCGCGTACGACTGGAACACCATGGCGATGCCCCGCTCGCTGGGCGCGACATCGTTGGCCAGCCTGCCGCCGATCCGCAGCTCGCCGGCCGTGATGGATTCCAGTCCCGCGATCATGCGCAGCAGGGTGGATTTGCCGCAGCCGGACGGGCCGACGAACACGACAAATTCGCCATCCCTGATATCGAGGTCGACGCCATGGATGACGGTGTGCTTGTCGTCATAGCGCTTGACGACGCCGTGCAGTGAAACGGCAGCCATGGTCAGCCCGCCTCCGGTACAGGATGGCCGGATTCACCGGCATCGCCATTCTTCGCGTGCGGCTGCAGCGCTTCCATCGGGATGAATTGCGACATCACGGTGACAGGAATCGCGGCCAGCAGCACCCACAGGAAGAATTGCTGGTACCCCAGCGCGACCTGGACATCGCCGCTGATCCAGCGGAACAGCACGAAGCCCAGCTGCATGATGCCGGTGGAAAACGCGTAATGGGCCGTCTGGAATTTGCCCGGCGCCACCACCTGCATCATGTACAGGATCACGCCGACAAAGCCAAAGCCATAGCCGAACATTTCAACGCTGAGCGCAATGCCGATCAAGGTCAGGTCCGACGGCAGCGCGTGCGACAGGTAATAAAACACCAGGTTCGGCAAGTTCATCGCGAGGATCAGGAACAGGATCGCGCGCTTCAGGCTCAGCCACGACGTGAAATAGCCGCCCGCGATCGAACCGATGATGAAGGCGATGGTGCCGCTGGTGCCATACACGGCGCCCACTTCCGCCGTGGTCAGTCCCAGCCCGCCCTTGTCCAGCGCTTCGCGCAGGAACAGGGGACCGATGGTCTGCACCTGCGCTTCGCCGGCGCGGAACAGGATGATGAAGATGATGGAAACCCAGATGCCAGGCTTGCGGAAATAATCGACGATCACTTCGCGCAAGGTGCGGGCCACGCCGGCCACCGTGTGGTCCGCCAGGCGCGCATTGGGGCTGACGGGCAGCGCCCACGCGTTATAGCCGCCCAGCACGCACATGGTCAGGCCCAGGATGCCGAAGATGACGGTCCATGCGGAAGTGACGCCCTGGGTCTTTTCCAGGTAGCCGGCCAGCATCAGCAAGCCGCCCTGCGCCAGGAAGCGGCCCGCGTTGAAGAAGGTGCCGGTCCAGCCTGCGTATTGCGCCTGTTCTTTCTTGGTCAGCGATGCGATATACAGGCCGTCGCACGAAATGTCGTGCGTGGCCGAAGCGACCGACACGAGGAACAGCACGGCAATGCTGGCGCTGAGCCAGAACGGGAATTGCAGCGCCAGCGCCACCAGGCCCAGGCACACGCCGCCCAGCAATTGCAGGCTGACGATCACCAGCTTCTTGCTCGACGCCAGTTCCAGGAAGGGACTCCACAACGGCTTGAAGATCCATGCGGCGCCGAGGAACGCCAGCCAGTGCGTAATCTCGTCGTTCGACATGTTCATGCTCTTCATCATCTGGCCAAAAACCAGAGCGATGGCGAAGTAGGGCAAGCCCTGCGCCAGGTACAGCGACGGGATCCACTTCAGCGGAATGTTGCGGCGTGCGGCTTCCATGTTGTTCTCCTTGTTATTTGAAGCCGGGCACCGGACAGGCGCCGGCCGCTTTCAGTTCGCCGGACAGCCACGCATTGATGGCGTCCAGCGCCGGCTGGGCGAAGCCATACGTCATCAGCGCGGGGGCGTCGATGTCCAGCGCCTGGTAGGGATTCCACAGCGCCAGGTGCAGGTGCGGGCGCCACGTGGCGCGCGGGTTCGCGCCATAGCGCAGGCGCGACGTCGATGCCAGGATCGTGTAGCGGCCATCGTTCGGCAGCGTGCGCCAGTCAAACGTATCCGCGTCGGCATACGTCACGAGGTCCACGTCGTACAGGCGGCCCAGCGACTCGGCGACCTTGGCGGCCGGCACGCCCGCTTCCGACACGCCGTCCGACACCACGTCCTGGCGCGCCACCAGGCGCACCTTGGCGCCAGCGAGCGGACGCAGCGGGGCGCCGCGCGCCGTCAGGCTGCGGCGCCAGCCTTCCGCCATGATGGCGCGGTCGGCCGCGTCGGTTTCATAGGCGTGGCCTTTGCACGGGTATTCGTGGGCCAGCGCGGACAGGCGCGCCAGCCGTTCATCGACACCCGGTTGCGGCAGCGTGCGGTCGGCCAATGCGTTGGCGATCGCGGTCAGGGTTTCTTCCTGCGTTTCACGGGTGCCCAGCGCCATCACCATGTCGGCGCCCGCCGCCAGCGCCCGCACGGCCGCGTTGCCGACGCCATAGCGGCCCGCGATGGCGTGCATGTCCATGCCGTCCGTGATGATGACGCCCTGGTAATTCCAGCGCCGGCGCAGGATGCCGTCGAGGATCGCCGGCGACATGGTGGCCGGATTGTCCGCATCGATGGCGGGGTAGACGATGTGCGCCGTCATCATGGCCGGCGCGCTTGGCGCGGCAATGCGGAACGGGCGGAATTCGAAGTTTTCCAGTTCGGACAACGGCTTGTCGACGGTCGGCAAGTCGCGGTGCGAATCCACGTGGGTGTCGCCATGGCCGGGGAAGTGCTTGACGCAGCACGCCACGCCTTCCGCATGGCTGCCGGCCATCCAGGCCATCGCCAGTTCCGCCGCGCGCACGGGTTCTTCGCCGAACGAGCGTTCCGCGATCACGGGGTTGTGCGGGTTGTTGTTCAAGTCCAGCACGGGCGCGAAGTTCCAGTTGAACCCCAGCGCTTTCACGGCGCGCGCCACGGCGGCGCCCGTCCGGTAGCACAGGTCCGTATCGTCGGCCGCACCCAGGCCCATGGCGGCCGGCGGCGCCGGAACCCAGGTCGAACGCACCACGGCGCCGCCTTCCTGGTCAATGGCGATCAGCGCTTCCGGTCCCATGACGGCGCGCAGGGCGGCCGTCAGCCTGGATAATTGCTCGGAATCGACCATGTTGCCGCGGAACAGGCAGACACCGCGGATGCCGTTGCGGCGGATAAAGTCGGCCGTGTCGGCGTCCAGTTCCGTGCCGGGGAAACGGATCATGATCAATTGTCCGGCGATTTTGCGTAAGTCCTGATGTGTCATTTAACGGCTCCGTCCATGCCACGCATGAAATATCGTTGAGTAAAGAGGAAGGCTGCCAACGTAGGCAAAATGGTGAGCACCGTACCGGCCGCAATGACGCGGGTGCTCGAGCCGAAGGTGCCGCGCAAATACAGCACGCCCACCGACAGCGGAAACTCGTCCGGCTTGCTCATCACGATCGAGGGCCAGATATATTCATTCCATGCTTCCACCGCGGTCAGGATGCCGACCGTGGCCAGCCACGGCGCCACCAGCGGCAGCATGATGCGGGTAAAGATGATCCATTCCGACGCGCCATCGACGCGCGCCGCATCGATCAAGTCTTGCGGCACTTCTTCGAACGCCTGCTTCAGCAGCAGGATGGCGACCGCCGTCACCACGTTCGGCAAGATCACGCCCGCATACGTGTCGACCAGCGACAGCTTGGTGACGGTGATGAAGTTGACGAGGAAATTGACTTCGGACGGCAGCACCATGGTGGCCAGGATCAGGCCGAACACCAGTTGCCGGCCCCGGAAGCGCAGGCGCGCCAGCGGGTAAGCCGCCATCGAGCACAGCACCAGTTTCCAGAACACGGTGAACGCGGCAATCAGCACGGAATTCTTGAAGAACGCGAAGAAGGGGATGACACGGAACGCTTCCTCGAAATTCACCAGCGATGGCGATTTGGGCCAGAACGTGGGCGGGAAGGCGAAGATATTGCCTTCCGTGGACAGGGCCGTCACCACGGTCCACCAGAACGGGAACACGCAGATCACCGCGATGGCGCACAGCGCGGCGTAGTGCATGACGGTCGACGCGCGGTTCTTCATTTCTTCCCCGGTTTCAGCCAGCGCAGGCACAGTACCGCGATGCCGATGCAGAACACGGAGACCACCATGCTGGCAGCCAGCGCGCGCGGCAGCTTCAAGTGTTTCAAGCCCTGATCATATGCGTAATACAGCGCCGTGAAGGTGGAGTTCATCGGGCCGCCCTGGGTCAGCACGTCGACTTCCTGGTATGCCTTCAATGCGGCCAGCACCGACAGCACGGAGCACACGGCAATGGTGGGTTTCAGCATCGGCACGGTGATTTTCCAGAAGCGCTGCCAGCGCGTGGCGCCGTCGAGCATGGCCGCTTCGTGCATGTCGGCCGGCACCGCCTGCAGCGCGGCCAGGTACATCACCATGTACCAGCCCAGCCCGCGCCACATGGTGACGAACATGATGCAAAACAGGGCCAGCGTATCGTCGGACAACCAGCCGACGGGCGCGTCCACCAGGCGCAGCACCGTCAGTACGTAATTCAGCGTGCCCTGTTCGTGGAACATGAAGCCCCACATGATGCCGACCACGGATACGGTGGTCACGACCGGCACGTAAAACGCGGCGCGGAACAGTTTGATGCCGGGCAGTTGATTATTGACCAGCACGGCAAGGCTCAGCGCACCGATTTGCACGAACGGCACCATCAACAGGAACACCAGCGAGTTTTTCAGGCCGGTGACGAACATGTCGTTGCCGAAGATGTAGCGGAAGTTATCCAGCCCGACGAACGACGTGGGCCGCACCAGGCTGTAATCGGTAAATGCAAGATACGACCCATAGCCGACCGGCCAGAATGAAAACACGGCCAGCAACACCAGCGCCGGCGCCAGGAACAGCCATGCCTGCAACGTGGGGCGATTCATCACGCCCCCATCCCGTAGGGCGGCTTTTCCAAAGCCGCCGCGCCAGCAGGCAACGACAGATCGGCACGACCTGCCCCCGCGCCGCTGGAAATCCCAGCATGCTTTTGACGGCCCAGCTTCCGGTTCCAGATCGCCGCAGCCTCATCCAGCGCCGTCCTGATGTCGGCCCGTCCCGTCACGCCCGCCTCGACCGCCTTCACCAGCACCCGCCGCAATTCGTCGTAATCCTCGACGCCCGCCACATACATGGTGCGCGCATGCGGCATCGACACGGCGCCCGCCGGCACCGCCTTTTCCGTCGCACCCAAGCCGGCGGCACGGGTAAAGAACGGATCCTGCGCCGCGCGCGCCGCCGCCGGATACACGCTGGCCTGCTTCGCGAACGCCAGCTGGTTCGCATCGTTGGTCAGAAAGCGCGCAAACTCGCCGATCGCGGGCAGCTTGCCGGCTTCGACCCGCGCCGGCACGGCAAAATGAATCAGCCAGCCGCCGTCGGCAATGCCGGTGGGACCCAGCGGCGCGGGGGCCACGTCGGTTTTCGCATAGATATCCCTGGCATCCGTTTCAATCCGGCGCACGGCGGTGGGCGGCGCCAGCAACATGCCGAGGCGGCCGCCTTTATAGGCGTCGATTGCGGCGGGGAAGTTATCTTCGGCGAACAGCGCATCTTTCAGCAGGCCGCCAGCCTTGTACGTTTGCGCCAGCTTTTCCAGCAGCGCCACGTGCGCCGGCGTGTTGAAGGCGGCGCGGCCGTTGGCCAGCACCGGCAGGCCCTGCTGCATCATCAAGCCATCGATCTTGGACAGGGCGGGGCACAGGCCAGCCTTACCCGTGCGCTGCGCGATCTGGCGCGCGAACGCCAGTTGCTCGTCCAAGGTGCGGGGCGGATGGTCAAGGCCCGCGGCCTTGAAAATTTCCGTGTTGTAGGCAATCACGGCGACATTGCTGTACAGGGGGAAGCCGTACGTCTTGCCGTGGAAGGTCAGGTCTTGCAGCGTGCTGGCGAGGTATTGCGTGCGATGCCCCTCCAGCATGGTGTCGACCGGCGTCAGCAAACCGTCGCGGGCCAGTTCATCGGCCCACGGCACGTTCAGGTTGACCAGCGCGGGCGGCGTGCCGGCCACGATGCGGGTCACCAGCTTGGTCTGGATGATGTCCCACGGGAAGTCGACCCATTCGATTTTTGTTCCCGGGTGCGACGCTTCGTATTGTTTGACGACGCCTTCGAAGTAGGGCGTGAATTTGGGCTTCATGCTGAAGGTCCAGAATTCGATTTTTTCAGCGAAAGCCGGAGCCGGGCCTGCTCCCATGGCCAGCGCCATTGCAGCGGTAAGCAATAATCTGGTCTTCATGGTCAGCCTGTCGGGCGGGTTCGTCGAATCCGCCTTGCATGATGTGCGTCGGCGCATGCGTGGCGGGTTGGTAAAACCCGCCCTACGGAGTTGCGTCCCGTTTCCTGGGTTTCTTAATTGGTTTTCGTGACTTTGCTCAGGTGGCGTGGCTTGTCCGGATCCAGTCCGCGCGCGGCCGACAGCTTGGCCGCCATCACGTAAAACGCCTGGATCGCAACGATCGGGTCCAGGTCCGGCGTGGCGGCGACCGGCAACGTCAGGTCGCGCTGCGCCACGTCATCCGGTGCGGCCAGCAGCACGCGCGCGCCACGGCCGCGCATTTCATCGGCCAGCGCCAGCAAGCCGGCCTGCGTCGGGCCGCGGGTGGCGAAGATCAGCAGCGGGTAGCCTTCATCGATCAGCGCCATCGGGCCGTGCTTGATTTCCGCGCCGCTGAACGCTTCCGCTTGCAGTGCCGAGGTTTCCTTGAACTTCAATGCCGATTCCAGTGCGACCGGGAACGAAATGCCGCGGCCCACCACCATGATGTTTTTGGCCGGGGCCAGCACGTCGATGGCTGGCGACCAGTCCAGCTGGCCCGCCTGCGACAGCGATTCCGGCAGCGCCGCCAGCGCGGCCTGCAATTCCGGATCGTTCTGCCATTGCGCCACCAGGCGGGCGCCGGCCACCAGGCTGGTGATGAAGCTCTTGGTGGCGGCCACCGATTGTTCCTTGCCGGCGTGCAGCGGCATCGCCCATTCGGCGGCGTTGGCCAGCGGCGACGTGATGTCGTTGACCAGCGCCACGGTGGTGGCGCCGCCGTCGCGGAAGTAGCGGATCGGTTCCACCACGTCCGGGCTCTGGCCCGATTGCGACACGGCGATGGTCAGCGTATCGCGGGTGATCAGCGGCGACTTGTGCAAGGTGACCAACGACATCGGCAACGACGCCACCACGCGGCCCAGGCGCGCCATGATCAGGTACGCGATGTAATTGCACGCGTGGTCGGAACTGCCGCGCGCCACGGTCAGCGCGGTGGAGTACGGCGTGCTCCTCAATTTGCGTCCCAGCTCCGCGTAGCGGTCGGCGTCATTCGCCAGTTGCAGCGCGACGCATTCGGCGGCGGACAGGGCTTCTTTAAGCATCATTGAGGTCACAACGTTCTCCTTCGATATAAACGGCTTTGATGGTGAGATCGCGATCCAGTACCACCAGATCGGCATATGCGCCGGCCGCAAGACGGCCGCGCTCCTGCAAGCCGAGGTAATCGGCAGCATGCGTTGAAACCCGGGCCGAGGCGTCCGCCAGCGGCAGGCCGAGTCCGACCAGGTTCCGCAGCGCCTGGTCCAGTGTGAGGGTGCTGCCCGCGAGGGTGCCATCCGGCAGGCGTACGCCACCCATGCATTTGTGCACGGTATGGCGGCCCAGCATGTATTCGCCATCGGGCATGCCCGTGGCGGCCGTCGAATCGGTAACGCAGTACAGGCGCGGTATCGCGCGCAGCGCGGTGCGGATCGCGCCTGGATGAACGTGCAGCAAATCCGGAATCAGTTCCGCATATTCCGCATGGGCCAGCGCGGCGCCGACCATGCCGGGCTCGCGGTGGTGCAAGCCGCTCATCGCGTTGAACAGGTGCGTGAAGCCCGATGCGCCATGTTCCAGCGCGGCCACGCCATCGTCATAGGAACCCAGCGTGTGGCCAATCTGCACGCGCATGCCTTCGGCGGCCAGTTCGCGCACCAGTGACAGGTGGCCGGCGATTTCCGGCGCCACCGTGATGACTTTCAACGGCGCCAGCGCTTCGAGCCGCTGCACTTCCGCCAGCGTGGCGGCGCGCGCGAAATTCGGCTGCGCGCCCAGTTTTCCGGAATTGATGTACGGCCCTTCCAGGTGCGCGCCCAGCACGCGCGATTCGTTCTTGCCGCGCTGCCGGACGGCCTTGCCGATGGCGGTCAACGCCACGTCGATCTCGTCCTGCGGCGCCGTCATGGTGGTGGCCAGCAGGCTGGTGGTGCCGTGCCGCGCATGGATTCGTGCAATCGTATGAACGGCGTCGCCGCCCTCCATCACATCCTTGCCGGCGCCGCCGTGCACGTGCAGGTCGATAAAGCCGGGCAGGATATAGTCATCGCCATTCGTGTCAGGATTGGACGGCGCGCCTTGCACCGCCGCGATGCGTTCATCAAACGTGATGCCGCCATGGACCCAGCCAGTCGGGGTCAGGATATTGCCTTGGATTGTTGCACCGCTCATCTGCGCGACTCCGCTACAAATTCATAATAATCGCTGCGGCAATAGGAGTGGGTCAGCTCCACGGCCGCGCCGTTTTCCAGGTAACTCACGCGTGTAATGTGCAGCATCGCTTCGCCGGGCTGGATGTTGGCCAGCCGGGCTTGTTCCGCATTCGCATTGACCGCGCGGATGTGCTGCAGCGCGCGCATGGGCACCGTGCCATTCGCTTCCAGGTAGCCATACAGGGAACCCGTGACACTGTGCGGGTTCGGCATGTAGGTCGCCGGGATGGTCGACGTTTCAATCGCCATCACCACGTCGTCCGCCGTCCGCAAGCGCTTTAATCGCGCGACCGGCATGTTGGGGGACAAGCCCAGCGACAGCAATTCCAGCGGCGCCGCCACGCCCAGTTCGCGCTGCAGCCAGCGCGATCCCGCCGTAAAGCCGCGCTGGCGCAGCTCTTCGGAAAAACTCGTCAGGCGCGACAGCGGCTGTTCCAGTTTCGGCGTGATATACGTGCCGGAACCCCGTTTGCGGGTCAGCATGCCGCGGTCGCACAGCAAGTCGATCGCCTTGCGCGCCGTGACGCGCGAGATGTCGAGAATTTCAGACAGCACCCGTTCGGACGGCAGCGCTTCATTGGCGCGCCAGTCTCCGCAGGTGATGCTATCGGACAGCTTGTTGGCCAACTGCATGTACAGCGGCGTGTCGCTGGTGTGATCCGGCCTGAAATCGCTCAACTGATCGAGCATGGTTTTGCCTCTCTTCTCTCTTATATAAAAGGGGAAATTAGCCTTCAACTTTCTTGCGGATCAAACGCAACGCGCCTGCCGCCGAATCGCCCTGCGGCGGCACGATACGGTGCAGCAAGTCGACCGGCAGGTAAGCGCGCATCGGTTCGCCGAGGCCGCCGCACAGCGCGATCGGCAACTTGCGTTCCGGATCGAGCGCGGTGGCAATCAAGTCCACCTGGCGGCCTGCTTCCAGCAGGATTTCGCGCGCGGTGGGATCATTGTTCGCGTGTTGCAGCACGATCGGCGCCAGCTTCGCGTAACTGGTTTGTGTGGCGTTGGCCAGCCATACTTGGATCGCGTGGCGCTCGCCGCCGCACGCCACCGCCACCGCGATGGCAAAGGCCCCGCCCTGTACACGGCCATCGAGTACCTGCTGCACGTGGTTGACAGCGGATAAACCCATCCATGCCCCGCTGGCTTCATCGCCGGCGGGGAAGCCCCAGCCGCCCACTTCGCGCCGCGTCCCGTCAGGCAGCAGCACTTCGCCCACGCTGCCCGTGCCCAGCGCAATGATGGCGCCCGGCTTGCCGCTGTGCGCCCCCAGCACCGTGGTGTAAGCGTCGGTTTCCAGCGCCACGGCGGCGTAGCCCGGATTCGCTTCGATGAAATTGCCGGCCCACTGCGGGTTATGCACCCCCGCCAGGCCCAGACCGATGGCGACCACGCCACGTGGCGGCACGTCAAGGCCGCCGGCCTGGAACGCTTTGGCGGCCGCATCTTCCACCGAGTTCCATGCATTTTTAATGCCGTGCAATAAGCCGGACGGGCCGCTGTCGCCTTCGCCCACTGGCACACCGTTGCTGCGCTCGATACGCACCCGGGTGCCGCTGCCGCCGCCGTCGACGCCGATGAAGAATTCGATCATTTTGTAATCCGAGATGAGAAGCTGTGGGGCACTATAAGTTTGCCTAACCAGCTTGTCAACAGGTATTTAACTGGTATTAAAAAATGATGAAGTGGACTAGCGTAATTTGTTGCTATGTGTGTGCTAAGTAATTGTTTTTATTGTGAAAGATGTTTTTTAAATTTGGTATTGCATCTGGTCTGGCCTAATGCCAATTTTTCAGTGGCATGGGGGCGTGTAAACAAAAAAAAGCCCGGCATGGGCCGGGCACAAGGACAGAAAGGGGAGAGCTGTCTAGTTCCGCTCGCGCACGCCGCTGCGGTCGACCATGACGACGCGGGGCGCGTTGTTGGAACTGCGCGTATGGCCGGTATTGAGCTGGCCCTGCACATTGACGGTGGCGTTGCCGGGGCCGTGCACCTGGATTTCCGCCTGCTTGGCCAGCAGGTTGCGCGCTTCCAGGTTGCCGGAGCCGGTCAGGTGGGCGTCCAGGGTGGCGGTGGTGCCGTCGAGCACGACCTGGCCGGGGCCGCTCATCGTGACTTTGACCTTTTCACATTGCGTGGTGGTTTTCAGATCGCCCGAGCCGCGCACTTCCGCGTCCAGGGTATCGCTGACTTTCTTCAGGTAGATATTGCCGGGGCCCCGGTTGCGGGTCACGGCGCGCGAGACCACCAGGTCTTTCGCATTAAGGTCGCCCGAACCGTTGACTTCCGCGCTCAGGGTCGCGCTGCTGCCGGACAGGTCGACACTGCCGGGGCCGTCCAGGATCACGCGCACGTTATTACTTTGCAAGCCACGGGCGCTGAGGTCGCCGGAACCATGCACTTCCGCATCGAATTTCTTGATGTTGCCGGCGATGCACGCGTTGCCGGGGCCGCGCAGGACGGCGGAAACGTTTTCCACGCTGAGGCTGCACGCTTCCAGGTCGCCGGAGCTGGCGACTTCGGCGCGGATTTCACGGCTGCTGCCGCGCAAGGTGACGGTGCCGGGACCGTGCAGCGACGCATTGATGGTCGATACTTTCAGCTCATGCATGTCGACGTCGCCGGAACCGCCGATGTCCAGGTTGACGTCTTGCGTGACGTTGCCGATGTGCGTGTCGCCGGGACCGCTCAATTGCACGTTCAGGCTGGCCGAGCGCAGCGAGCGCAAGTCCATGTCGCCACTGCCGGTGCCGCGCACCACGAGGTTGGTGACGGCGCCTTCGGCGCGCACGTCGCCGGAACCGGACGACGTCAGCGCGAATTGCTGGCCATGCACTTTTTCAATTTTCACGTCGCCGCTGCCGGCGTTGCGCAAGCTTTGCAGGCCGGCGGCGCTGATGGTGACGGTGGCGGGGTCCGGCGAGCGGCCGATGTTGATGGTGAAACCCTGCTTTTTCAGCGAGCGCACCACCAGCGTGCCGTTTTCCACTTTGGTTTCAATGTTGTCCAGCTGGCGGCGGGTGCCGCGCAACGTCAGCGCGGCCTGGCCATTGTCGGTCACCACCACGTTGAACGGGCCGGCCAGTTCGATGGCGCTGAAGGCGCTGACGGGACGGGTTTCCGTGGCGGGGGACTTGTCTTCCTTGTTGTCGGCCTGGGCCAGGCCGGCCAGGATCAGGGCGGAAACAACGGCGGTGGTTTTTATCAGGTTCATTGTCACACCTCAAATTAAGTGTGTGAACAATATGCTAAATGCCGGACGATGGCGTGCGGAAAGGGATGAAAGCGCGATTTCGGGGGATCAGCTGCAAAAAATGGGCGCTGAAATGTTGCCGCCCCGCTCCGGCCGCTCAAGAGGGGCCAGGCCCTGTAATGTCGAGTCAGGATCAGGGGCCAGGCCCTGTAATGTCGAGTAAACAGGGCCTGGCACCATATTGTCGATTACTTCAACAGGTCGTATTGCTGCGACATCGTCGAGCGGTGGTTGCGCACGGCTTCGGCTGCTTCGGCGCGCACTTCTTCGCGCGTGCGGCCAACCGGCTTGGCGGCCACGGCGGTCACGGCGGCCGTGGCGGCCGTGGTGGTGTTGGCCGTGGTCGAGGCGCTTGCCAGCAGCACGGGTTTTTTGCTGTCCGCTTGCGGCGCCTGTTTCGCCTCGGCCGGGGTGTCGGCGGCAAAGGATGACGTGGCGCCCAGCAGGGTAATGGCCAGCGCGGCGATGGTGTGTTTGGTATTCATGTCAGGCTCCTTCAGGTCGAACGATGTTTTGATGTTGCCAGTTTAATCGTTGCGATGTCAGCAAAAAAGGCGAATAATCGCAATGCACAATTCCTGTATTGGAAATAATGGAGGTGGTGGTATGGACCGGCTGCAATCGATGCGCGTGTTTGCCAAGGTGGTGGAGCAGGGCAGTTTTGCCCGCGCCGGCATGGCGCTGGAGATGTCGAATGCCGTGGTGACGCGCCACGTGGCGGACCTGGAACAGCACCTGGGGACGCGTCTGCTGAACCGCACCACGCGCAAGCTGTCGCTGACGGAAACCGGCAACGGCTACCTGGACCGCGTGCGCCAGATCCTCGCCGATATCGACGAGGCGGATGCCGCCGCATCGGAGGCGGCCTGCAAGGCCACAGGCACCTTGCGCCTGTATTGCCACCCGAATTTCGGCCAGTCCCAGCTGGCGCACATGCTGCCCCGCTTTGCCGCCGCCCATCCCGGCCTGGTGCTGGATGTGACCCTGGCGGACCGCACCGTTGACCTGGTGGAAGACGGCTATGATGCGGGCATTTTCATCGGCGTACAAAAGGTCGATGGCAACATGATCGTGCGGCCGCTGGGCAGTTCCACCGTGATCCTGACGGCCTCGCCGGACTATGTGCGGCGGCGCGGCGCACCGCTGGCGCCCAAGGCCTTGTCGGACCACGATTGCCTGAACCACTCCTTCGACCAGATGCGCCACCACGCGTGGCGCGTGCAGTGCAACGGCAAGGAAATCCGTGTCCCCATCGTCAGCAAGATGATTTCCAACAGCAACGAAGTGTTGCGCCAGGCGGCGCTGGCCGGCATGGGCATCATGTTGCGTACTTCCTACACACTGGGTGACGACTTGAGCACGGGAAAACTCGTGCAATTGTTACCGGAATATTGCACGGGACGGCTGGAAGTCTTGCTGGTTTATCCGAGCCGCAAGCTGGTGTCGGCCAAGGTACGGGCGTTTGTTGATTTCATGACACAAGCGTTTCCCGATCCGGCTGCCGATCCATGGTTGTCTGCCTTGTAACGATTACAGTTTTCCTGTCGGGTTGCCGATACCAAAGGAAGCGGCGCACCCTATACGGATGGTGTCATAATGCATGCAAGTGGTGCATGGCTCAGCCAGCACAGGAGAAACAACATGATCAAATACCTCGGGACCAGAAAAACCGGCGAAGGCGGAACGCTGTACGTTTTCCTGATCAATGGCCAGCAAAAGGAAGTCCGCGAAGGCGCGCTGAAGCAATATCCCGGCTGCTACGAGGCGCTGCCGGCCGCCGCCAAGGCGAAAATCAGCGCCAACCGCGCGTGGCTGTCCAAGACCTGACATGCCGTTGCATTCGTTCCTCAAGGGCGGCGCGCTGCTTGCCGCCGTGCTGTCCTTTTCCGCGCACGCGGTCACGCCCACCACGTTTGGCACGGTGATCGGCAGCGCGCTGCTGTGCAACGACCAGACCGTCAATCAGCCGTTTTACGATTACATGGTGCGTTTCTTTGGCCCGCCGTACAAGCGTGACGGCGGCGCCTGGTGGTTCCGTACGCCCGATGCGCGGCTGTGGGATACCGAGATCAGCGAAGTGATGGTCAGCGACGATACGTGGCCGCTGGTGTTCGTCGGCGCCGTGGCGGAAACCACGCCGGATTTGCTGGAACAGGCCGTGACTGCACAAAGCGGCGTCCGGTATGCGAAAATTGACAATTCGCGCTTTCCAGTCCGGGAAACCAGGCCGGGAAGCAGGATCGTTTATTTCGACCGCAAATCCAAGATTTACTGCGCCAAGTTCAAGCCGCTGCCGCCCGCGTTAAGGTGAGGCGCCGGCGCCGGGACAGGCGCCAGGGGCTTCATGTACACGCAATTCTTCCAGCTGAAACAGTCGCCGTTTTCCATCGCGCCCGACCCGCGCTACCTGTACATGAGCGAACGCCATCGCGAAGCGCTCGCGCATTTGCTGTATGGCGTGGGCAGCGGCGGCGGCTTTGTGCTGCTGACGGGCGAAATCGGCGCCGGGAAAACCACGGTTTGCCGCTGCTTCATGGAGCAGATTCCCGCCAATTGCGAGCTGGGTTACATCTTCAATCCGCGCCTGACGGTGGAAGAATTGCTGCAATCGGTGTGCGAAGAGTTCCGCATCGCGCTGCCGGACCATGCGGCGCACAGCGTCAAAGGGTATATCGACGCCATCAACCGCCATTTGCTGGCCAGTCACGCGGCCGGGCGCAATAACGTGCTGGTGATCGACGAAGCGCAAAACCTGTCGGCGGCGGTGCTGGAGCAATTGCGGCTGCTGACCAACCTGGAAACGTCCGAGCGCAAGCTGTTGCAAATCATCCTGATCGGCCAGCCGGAGTTGCGCGCCATGCTGGCCCGTCCCGAGCTGGAACAACTGGCGCAGCGCGTGATTGCGCGCTACCACCTGGGTTCGCTGTCGGTGGAGGAAACGGGCAGCTACATCGGCCACCGCCTGGCGGTGGCGGGCGCGCATGGGACACCGTTCCCGCGTCCGCTGATGTCTGTTATCCATGGCATGACGGGCGGGGTGCCGCGCCGTATCAACCTGTTGTGCGACCGGGCATTGCTGGGCGCGTACGTGGAAAACACGCACACGGTGACGCGCGCCATCCTGCGCCGCGCCGGCGCCGAAGTGTTCGCGGACATGGCATCGGCGCCGCAGTCGGCGCGCCGCCGCTGGCACTATGCGGCCGCCGGCGTGCTGGCTGGCGCTGCGCTGACGGGCGCCGCGGCGTGGCAGTTCTTGCCTGGCGCGACGGCTCCCTCCACCGTATCCACGGCGGGAGCCGGTTCGCAGGGTGGGCAGGTGTCCGCCGCCATGCCGGGAACCGCTCCTGCCGTGGCGCAAGGTGCGCCGGCGCAGTCCGCCGAGGCCACGCCGGGGGGCGATGCGGCATTGCGCCAACTGGCGGCGCTGTGGGGGCAGCACGTGCCGGAGGGCGATTTTTGTGCTTCCGCCGCCAGGCTGAATTTGCGTTGCCTGCGCGGCAAGGGCGGGTTGGATGAATTGCGTGCACTGGACCGTCCGGCTGTGCTGCAATTGACGGATGGCGTCGTGCCCCGCTATGCGCTGCTGGCCAGCCTGGACGAGCGCAATGCGGTATTGCAGGTGGGAGGCAAGACGGAAACCATGGCGCCCGCCACGCTGGCGCTGCGCTTTGACGGCGCCTATACGACGTTGTGGCGCGCTCCCCGCGCATGGCGCGACGAAGTGGTGGAAGGCGACCGTGGTCCCGACGTCGACTGGCTGGCGCGCCGCCTGGCCGACATCAATGGAACAAACAAGCCGCGCGACAACCGTCCCCTCGATGGCGCCACCTTGCAGCTGCTGCGGAAATTCCAGCAGGCGCAGGGATTGAAAGTCGATGGCGTGGCGGGACCGAAAACCATGATCCGGCTGCAGCAACTGGCCGGTATGCAAGAGCCACACCTGACCCGCGCGGCGGGGACGGCAACGGTGGCAACTGCGGTGGCGGGAAAATAAACCATGTCTTACATACTTGAAGCCCTGAAAAAAGCCCAGGCGGAGCGCCAACTGGGCGCCGCGCCGGATGTCCATGCGCCGACCATCGATGCGTATGCGGCGCGCAGCGCGGCCCGTCCCGCGTGGCTGCCTGCCGCGCTGGGCGGCGCCGCGGCGTGCGCGGCGATTGGCCTGGCGCTGTGGTGGCGCCACG
>NZ_WKJJ01000032.1 GCF_009674485.1 Pseudoduganella rivuli
AGCACATGTATTTCCATCCACTCTTCCTTGTGTAGCACTCAGGTCTCGCGCAAAAGACCTGACTTTACAAAAAAGTGGCTCAGTTTTACTTTGCGCGAAGTGGCTCATTTTTACTCCGCGCGCAACACCTGGCAATAGTGCATAGTGAGGTAAGCCTTTTCGACCAACTGCGACCACCAGTTGGGATCGTAGCGTTTCCAAGCCTCTAATGTCTCTGGATCGGTCACGAGCTTCGCTTTGTCGAGGGCCTCGACAATTTGGTCAGTGACTTTTGATTCGATGCTCGATATAAAAGGTGCAATAACAATAGACGCGTTGGAGCAATCTGTTTTACTGCCATCATTCACAACGCGTCCCTCTACGTACTTTCTTCGAGGTAGTTGCCATCTGGGGCGAACATGACAGTCGAAGTGACTGGTGCGCACATATGCATCCAACTCGATTGTATTGGCCCCATCAGCATAACCCGCAAAATTCAACCCTACTAATTCTGCGTCGAGTATCCCACCTATGGTCCCGCTCGATGCATTGCGGATAGCTTTGGCAATCTCTGGTTCCATGGCACGTCGAATTTGAGCAAGATCCAATTGAATTCTCAGAGGCACCTGGGCTACCTGAGAAAATCCGACGTACGCTCCAGGCGGAATATAGGCCCATCCATCTTTGGCATCAGCAACGCACCCTGAGAGCAACAGCGAAGCAGCCAGCAGATTTCGTCGGAAAGCGTCTTGTAACATCGCTGTTACCTCAAACCTGTGGTACTTTGGCGATATACCAGAGCTGAGGCGCAGTTGCCACATTAAAACCTAGGGGTTTGCCTTCACCGCGATTGAGGAGCGCTACCATATCCTGAATGCAGGTGGCATTTGGAAATGTTCCCGCTTGGTAAAGATAGCTAATTTCATCAGGATTTTGGCCTGGCTCAACAAACATGTGAAAATCATTTCCCCCAGAAAGCGCGCACCAAATTTTGTTGAGGCCCGTAGGTATAGGCAAAGAGTTGAGCCAGTTCTCAAGGGCGGCTGGCCACCCAGTCCCATTAGCCACGGCATCACTCGCAGTAAATACCAAATTTTGATAGTTTGGAGCCGGGGTACCCATCTGAAAATCTTTGCGCTTAATTACCCACATCTGAGCTGGGCTGCCGACGTTGTACTGTACCGGGATGCCCCGACCTAGCGATAGGAGTTTCAACATTTCATTTGTACCTAAGCCATGGGGTGGCAAAAATGCGAACTCCAAATCTGGGCCAACCGGGTCACCAGGTTCTCGAACTTTTGCCCAAACATGAAAGTCGTCCCCTGCCGATAAGCAAGCGCATACTGCTTCTAACCCATTCTTATGAGGGGGAGTATTGAGAATAGTTTCAAGCTCAGCCTTCCAATTACCAATCGCACTTGCTTTTCGGGTGTAATGTCTCCACTCGCTCATTTTCTCCTCCTTAGTTTTAGTCCTATTGACACTGCTATAACTGCTATCCATGCACGCGACCGACTTCACCGTCAATCGATAAATCTGACTCATCTTTCTATAGACGCTTAGCCGGGATGAAAGATAAGAATGGCACAATCCTAATTCGAAAAATACGATAAAAGTCACCTGACGTTGCAGAATTGGCATGCGGCCGCACAGATATTCGCAGTACCACGGTAAGCCGTGTGCATTCAATGTCAGCTTCATTACGACAGTTCGGCATGGCTCCTTGCAAGTGACTTGAACGATACCGAGAATGCATTACGCTTCTCGGGCGAGGCACGAAAGAATGCGAATCACGACGTTACTTGCCTAGAGGGCAATTTGCAGGTGGAGCAGAACACAATGGGTCGCATGCATCAAGGAACACACCCTTTTCTTCGCTCTCAGGCATGTACCACTGTTTTAGCTCATTCGTTACACGACGCCCGTCATAACCGAGTTTGATCACCGAGTAGCACGAGGCTAAGTCGGTGTGAGTCAGCCGCTCTAGCGCCTTAATGCGACCTTCATTAGGTAGGAGTTTGCTGTCAAGATATTGCACGTTCATCAAACGCTGAAAAGCACCGGTATTAGCTGCACTTATGCGTAGTCCGTCTTTTACTCTGACGGCGAATGGTTTCTTCGACTCATGTGTATGGCCATATACGTACACACTCAGTCGACCATTCTGGCGATCGTATAATTCCTGAATACGTTGCTTCACCATCGCTGTACCATCTGGATCAAGGGCTCCCCGCACTCCTGTTGCAAGAGATTTCTCGCAAAGAGGATTCTTCGATCCAGCACTTTGTAGGTCGAGTTGACCTCCTTGTAATGTCGCCATTCGCGTACACAATGCACGTGCTTCTTCTGGTCTCAGTTGCTCGGCTGTTGCCTTAAGCGCTCCACGTAATGCGTCTGCACTTTCAATTGCTATGGTTCTCTGCCCCAATGGGTTTTCGAGCGTTAGTAACGTGTCGCTAAGACATGCTTGACAACGTTGCACCTCTTCTTCGCTGAGTTCCTCATTTCCATTTGGCAAATTAAGTGCCTGTACTTTTTGATAAGTCGAAGTTTGTAATAGGTTGAACTTAATGAACTTCGCCATATCAGCCCATTTAGTGCCAATTTCTTCACTATAGGTCTTATAGATCTGGGCTCCGGCCGAGTCAGGCACGATATTGTCGACCAAAGGAAACTTAATCTCAACGTCGTTGTATAAGGACTGAACGAAATTCTCGCCCCATGGTCGGAAGTAACGCACTTCGGTGCCACATGAGAGCTTTACGTTCCCTGGCCAATATGGGAACGAATTCACATCAAATGCTTGCTGATGTCCGTGCTCGACAATAATTTTCCCATCGTCGGATGTGAAACTTCCATTTGAGGCTCGTGTGAAGCGATCCCTTCCTTTATTGATCTTTGTACTGATTCTTTCCCAAATTACATCATCTATTAGCGCCGCGTCATGATTGCCTGGAATAATGGTAACGGCGTTATTGGGAGATACTAAAAATGCTTCGATACTGCGAAACTCATCGGGATGTGCCGTAAGCACATCATCCACAATGCGCTGCATTTCTTCGACCGTACATCCACACTCCGTGTCTTTAAGCTGTGCGCATGCCACTGTCGGATGCTGCCACAACTCGAGGAAGTCACCTGCAATTACAAGATGTGCCCCCTTCGGGTTATCAGCACTAACTTGCTTGAGAAACCCATCGAATGCCTTGGGCCATCGAAAGTCCTCCATGGGATGCCAGCGCCCATTCAATTTGCCAACACCAAGATGAAGATCGCTGATAACAAAGATTGGCCGTGGGCCAGGACCTGATGTAGACAGAGAGAGCAATTGGCCTTGTGCGCTAGATACGAACCATGCCAAGACCAGAATGAGCCATTTGCGCATTATTTAATCGCTCCACAGATCGAAGTATCGGGATCCCCGACAATCATGAGAAAGTTGGCTGCTATACGGACAGCCTCATTGTTATCTTGCGGATCAGGGCCGTTAAGTATCCGTTGGCGAGCCAGCCGGAAAATTTCTGAAAGAGTCGTATCTTTTTCTAGCTTTGATGCCACAGTCTTCACATTTTCGAGAAAACGAGCTGCTAATCGACCAGGCACAATCACTGGACTAATAACCGCCGCGCGCATGTTTTTTTCATTTAATCGTTCGAGAAACATGGCACCGTCATTGTCTTTGTCCCCAATTGCGCCAAGCGAACATGCCATCAAAATACCGACTGAGCCGTTCTTAAATTTTCGCGAAACCTGCTCTGCGGGAATGCCTTCTATCCTCTTCCTCTTTTGTGTATCTGCGAGAAATCCACGGCCGTGATGTGCCAACAGTACCAAAGCTTCTGGCCTCTCGCACATTGGCGAACTACTTGTTAAATATCCTTTAAGGAGATTTAGGTCATCAAATGTTGCGGGGCTACGATGATGCAATGGTTCAACTATTGAAGGTACAAGCGTGCGCCGCCAGGTTTCAGTGAAAGCTGCGTCCGTTACAATTAATCCAGAAGTCCAGTCGCTTATGCACTTCGTAGGGCCGAGTACAGGTGGTAGTGGAATCGGTAGTGGCTGCACAAAGTCTAGATACTTTCCTAGTGCCTCGCTCTCGGAGTAGCTAATCAGTTGGACAGGGGCGTAGTAATTTCTATTTGCAACGATGTTGCGTAAATTTACTTGCACTCGATCATTTTTTGATGTGGATGCAAGAGAACGAAGCTCTTGCAGAGCAATATTACCATCGCATGGATCTTCATCACTATCGCCGTTCGTGGCGCAATCAAAAAGTGTTTTTGTCAGTTCTCGACTGACAAGCTTTAGGTCGAGCGCATCGGACCCTATATTGTCATTAATGTATTCGCTCAGGTCGCGGAGTGCTCGTTCCAGTGGGCCTTTCAGTACCCATGAAATGGGGTCTTGGTCTGCGTCACGTGCCTTCTGAAAACTACCAATGGCGAAATCTTCAAAATCCAAGATTCCAAGCCTTGCCACTGCCTGTTTTTCGTCCGATACCTCAAACCAAGGCATAGCGCTTGGTCCCACGGAACGTGAAATTGAAGTAGTAACGCATTGCGTTGCATCCTGGTCACCTACCATAGCATTGACTCGCCAAGATGTTACAAGGCGCCGAGTAGCTTTACTTGATACTACCACCACAAACGAAATACATCCCGGTTCGATCGGGATGAACGCACTCGACAGAATAGTGTTGTCCCCATCCTCAAACTTGATTGCGTTGTGCTCTCTCGACATTTCGTTGAGTTTTCTTGTCGTAATCTTATCTTGTATAAGGGTCCGAGTAAGAGTATCGCGACTAATAGTGACCATCGACAATAGGGGTTTTCTAGTACGGAACTTACCAACTGGAACAACTGTGATGTTGTAGGGCTCAAAATCAGGTAAATAATCCTCTGTCTGTTGTAGTTCAATTTTTTCCCGAGGATTGTCCGCACCATTCTTTTGCGCGTTAAAATCAAGTGCAGAAAAAGCAAGCCTGAATCGATAAAGTTTTCCAGTTTCCAAAGTAACCGGTTGCTCACTGCCGTCATCCGAATCGATCCATGAATTCCAAAAGAGGCGTGGATGTATCGGTTGGAAATAACGAATATCTGTAAGTGACGTGGTTTGAGAAACCAGTTTGTCAACTGTAATTGTCTCGAGAGCACCACAATTCTTTGTCGACGGATACCATACTGCTATTTTTTGCAATGAAAATGCTGTATTAGTATCATTTCCGTCTTCCGCCACTAACGCTGCACTTTTTGGCCAGATCATTAAGGAACCGAGACGTGATTCCCCTTTTCTCACTGGCCGCAGACCAAACTTCCCGGGTGATTTTAAAATCGCCTCGGTGTTTATCTTTTCATTACTGGGATACCTACCATGGTAGGCATAAAGGACTTCTCTTAGAAAATTCCGTAATGGAAGCAATTTGTCGCTCATGAGGGCTCCCCCCTCACATTGCTTGAAAGTATTTCGATCAATTATCGAAATACCTGCTCCGAACTGCGACCACTCCAAGCATTCCTTGGCAGCTTTTTGCTCTTCTACGCTATGAGCGGTTCTGGGTGGGGTCGTTGGATTTACGCAGACACTAGTACGCGTCGCAAAGGCAACGGAATCTTCCGCCAAAGCTGGCAAAGTGAAGCATAAAATTAGAAGCCGGATAAAAACTGAACCGATTGAGACATTCATAATGACTCCAAGAACGGACAGAATGAAATTGTCAAACAGTAAAGTTAAAGATTGAATAAAGTAATGCGTGAATGAATTTCTTCATTCAAAATTTTGCCAGGTACATTATTGTAATAATAATTATTAATTTTGCATGAAAGGTGTGTAGATAGCTGTATTAGTAGGAATAAAAAGTGCGGACCATGCGCGTTAACCACGACGAAGCGCTTGCTTATGTTGTATATAGCCCGAACAGACAGTTTGTCTACGACAAGGTCAATTTTACAAACCAACCAAAAGTTTTTTGATCTACTTCAACCATAGCTGCTAAATGCATCAACATTCTCACCTTTTGTCACGAGTGGTTGAATCGCAACACTTTGTGAAAAATTGAGATTACCTCTCTTGAGTCACCAGACGAATTCTGTGGATATTCTTACAGTATAAGTAGGGTGCGAATGCACTCTGTGGAAATCGGGCATTAAAGAGACATTAGCTATGCTGCGCATTAGGTGTCGAGATGTGCAGCTAAGCGCCTGGTATAGGGCGAGCTGTGCTTGCTCTTCATCCATTCTTGCGTGCACTGGGCTAGCCAGTTTCTGTTCTCGAATTAATTGCAAAGGAATAGCCACGAGATGCAATCGAGATTATTGCTCATCCGTTGATAGATTTCCCTTATTTCAGGACGAGCTAGCGCCAACCCTGCGGGTCTAAGTTTGTGATCCAAGGTTCTTCGAGATAAGGAATTACAACTTTCCTCCTCCAGGTAACGTAGCGCATCTTGCTCACCACTGGGTATTGCCATTCCACGTCCAGTCGAAGTTGTACTTCCACCTGCAACCTGCCTTCTGGTCAAGGAGGCATTGACAGATCGAAGCCGTCTTTCGTGCGAAGGGGTAGACGCAGGTCGCCTAACAAAAATCCATCTCCTAAATGCGCTCGGTGAACGTTGGGTTGTTCGCGAGGAGGGCAAGGCGGAGAACATCGTTTTTGAGGGAAAAGGGGCCGTAATACGCAAGTTACCTACGCCGCGTAAGTCGAAGAAAGAGAACTCCTGACCTGTTAGCGAGCGCCTTGGTTCGTATAGTGGACTTGGATGGGCGGGGTTGGCTTGCCGACCGGGAGCGCCGCAATGCTAAATAGCAGCAAGCGTCAGGCTGGACAAGTACAAGGTCGTGGCGGCCTGCTCGTTCAACCAGGCACGCACCGGATGCGGCTCCGGTTTCATAGCTTCGGAAACGACGTTGGCATCCAACACCATCATCAGTCAAATCCCAGCGGCGTAGCCGGCGTCTGATCGCGGCCCTGCTCCAGCACATCAACCCCCTCATTGGTCAAGCCGATTTGGTGGCCTAAGTCCACCAGCGTATCGCCCATGCGTACACGGGCTGCCGGTTTGACCGCCAACGCGAGAATTTCCCTAACCTCGGCTTCAGTGCTGCGTCCGTACTGTCAGCGTAGCTATGCTATCCCTTCATTTAAATGCATTCACTGGATGCCGTGTCTCATGAAATGCTTTCAATTCTGGCTTGTGTTGATGGAGATGCAGAGGCGTATGGATGCCACCCTGGCAACCTAGCTCAAGTTCAAATTACTTGTTCAAGTTCGTTTTCCCAGCTGCCACTTACGAGCACGCGGCAACGATATGGTTCCGAGATTGTGGAACGGCAAAGTTATGCTTCCGGCTCCTCGGAAAGCGGGCCTGCGGGCATATTCCATCCCGGGCGACGAATGCACCTGGGAGACGCCTCTGGCAATGTTATGCATCCTGCCGCGGCAAAGTTATCGTTCTAGCGACAGAATGTCATGCCAACAAGGCATGGTACATTTTCCATTCATCTTCAGCATTGCAGTACCGAAGTGGTTACTCACCAACCGTTTCCAGGAGTCTGCGTGTCCGGTAAATCCTCCCGCCCCCTGCTGCTCGGCGTCTTTTTCCTGTCCGGCGTCTCCGCCCTGATTTACCAGGTCGCCTGGCAGCGCCTGCTGTTCGGCGCCTTTGGCGTCGATATCGAATCCATCACCATCATTGTCTCCACCTTCATGCTGGGCCTCGGTTGCGGGGCGCTGGCGGGCGGGCAACTGGCCGACCGGCTGGGACACCGCACGGTCGAACTGTTTGCGCTGTGCGAATTGGGCATCGGCTTGTTCGGCCTGGCCAGCACGGTGCTGATCCCGGCCGTGGGCGCGCGCTTCCTGCACAGCAGCCTGCCGGTGATCGCGGCCGCCAACTTCCTGCTGATCCTGCTGCCGGCCAGTCTGATGGGCGCCACGTTGCCGATGCTGGTGGCGCACCTGTTCCGGGACAATGCCAATGTCGGCCTGTCGATCGGCAGCCTGTACTGGGCCAATACCATGGGCGCCGCACTGGGCGCGCTGGCCGCCGGCGTGCTGCTGTTCCGCTACCTGACACTGGACCAGTCGATCTGGCTGGCGGCCGCCGGCAATTTCCTGGTGTCGGGGTCGGTCTACGTGGGCCACGGCCGGGGGCGCGCATGAATGGCGGCGTCCCGGGCGCGGCGCGCTGGCTGTCGTTTTTCATGGGCTTTTTGAGCCTGAGCCAGGAAATCCTGTGGGTGCGCATGGCCGGTTTCATTTACCACGGCGCCCCGCAGGCGTTCGGCGCCATTCTCGCGCTGTACCTGCTGGGCATAGCGCTGGGCGCCTGCTGGGGCAAGCGCTATTGCGCGCGCGAGGGCAACCTGTTCCGCGTGGCCGCCGTGATCCTGCTGGTGGCCGCAGTCATGGACTGGCTGTTCCCGTGGCTGGTGGTGATGGCCTTCGGCGTGCAGCGCGGCGTGGGGACGGCGGTGCTGATGCTGTGTGTGCTGGTGACGGCGCTGTTGAAAAGCATGGTGTTCCCCATTGCGCACCACCTGGGGTCGAGCGCCAGCGCGGCCAACGTGGGTTCGTCCGTGTCGCGCGTGTATTTCGCCAATATCGCCGGTTCCACGCTGGGCCCGCTGGTGACGGGCTTTATCGTGCTGCAACTGTGCACATTGCAGCAAAGCCTGGCGCTGATGGCGGGCGCGACTCTGATGGTGTCCGCCTTTTGCCTGCACGCGGGCGGCGGCCGTTTGGCCCTGCCCGCGCTGGCGGCCGCGACGTTGGTGGCGGCGGTGACGGTGGCGGCAATACCCGATGTCTGGCTGGGCCGGCTGGTGGCCGCCATGGGGACCGGCGGCCATGCGTTCAAGGGCGCCGTGGAAAACCGCTATGGCATTGTGCACTGGCTGGACGGGGGCGCCGACGGCGACATCGTCTATGGCGGCAATGCCTACGATGGCCGCATCAACACGGATTACATGGTGGACAGCAACCTGATTTCCCGCGTCTACCTGCTGGCTGCCGTGCAGCCCCGGCCCAGGCGGGTGCTGGTGCTGGGCATGAGCGGCGGGTCATGGACGCGCGTGCTGGCGAATTTCCCCGGCGTGGAGCACATCGATGTGCTGGAAATTAATCCCGGCTACGTGGACGTGATCCGCCGCTACGACGCGGTGCGGCCCATCCTGGCCGATCCCCGTATCGTCCTGCATGTCGACGATGGCCGGCGCTGGCTGAAGCGCCATCCGGATGAGCAATACGATTTGCTGGTCATGAACACCACGTTCCATTTCCGCGCTTACGTCACCATGCTGCTCAGCGACGATTTCCTGCGCATGGCGCGCAGCCACCTGCGTCCAGGCGGCGTGATTGCCTTCAATAGCACCGATGCGCCCGATGTCTACAAGACGGCCGCCGGCGTGTTCCGCCATGTCTACAAGTTGCGTAATTTCGTGGTGGCGGGCGATACCCTGGCCTTGCCGGACGAAGAGGAAGCCGTGCGCCGTGTGGGCGCGCTGGTCGATACCGGGCAGCCGGACGTGCAGGCGCGCGTGCGGGAGGATTACCGGCGTTTCGAGCGGTATGACGAAGCCGTGTTTGCCCGGCGCGCGGGGCGCAGGCTGTCCACCATCACGGACCAGAACATGCTGACGGAATTCCGCTACGGCGACAGCCTGCTGGATAACCTGGGGTGGGCCCCCAGGCACTGAGGCGTTTATATCTTAGTTATACGTGTACTGGTAATAACCGGAACCGTAACCGTTGACGGTCTGCTTCTTGCCCATCACGTATGTATTCTGGATGGCGCGGTCGTCGCCCAGCATTTGCAGCACGAACAGCTTGTCTTCGATGGTCGTGGTCTTTTGCATGCGGAACTTCAGCAAGTCCGTGGCATTCGGATTGATGACGACAAAGTCCGCCTCATTACCGATCTTGAAGCTGCCGACCTGGTTTTCCAGGCTCAGCGCGCGCGCCGCACCCAGGGTGGCCAGGTAATACGCCTTGACGGCTTTCAGCGGATTGACCGTGTCCGGATCGTCGACAAACGCCTTGCGCAACTGCGTCATCTTGTACGCTTCATTCATGGTCTGGAACGCATTGAAGCTGGTGCCGGCGCCCACGTCCGTACCCAGGCCCACCTTCACGCCATACTGTTCCGCCTTTTGCAGGTTGAACAGGCCGCTGCCAAGGAACATGTTCGAGGTCGGGCAAAACGCGATGGCCGAGCCGGTTTGCGCCAGCGACTGGAATTCATCGTCGCGCAAGTGCACGCCGTGCGCGTAGACGGAGCGGTTGCGCGACAGGCCGAAGCTGTTATAGACGTCCAGGTAGCCGGTCGACGACGGGAACAGCGATTGCACCCACGCGATTTCACCCTTGTTCTCGGACAGATGGGTGTGCATGTACACATCCGGGAATTCCTGCAGCAACTGGCCGGCCTTGGTCAACTGTTCCGGCGTGGAGGTCGGGGCGAAGCGGGGCGTGACGGCGTACAGTGCGCGGCCGTTTTTATGCCATTTCTGGATCAGCGCCTTGCTGTCCGTATACGAGCTGGCCGGGGTGTCCAGCAAGTAGTCCGGCGCATTGCGGTCCATCATGACCTTGCCGGCAATCAGGCGCATGTTGCGCGTCTGTGCTTCCTCGAACAGCGCGTCAACGGAATTCGGGCTGACAGTGCCGAACACCAGCGCGGTCGTGGTGCCATTACGAACTAATTCATTAATAAATGTTTTAGCGACGCCTTTGGCATAAGTTTTATTCGAGAATTGCTGTTCCGTCGGGAACGTATAAGTATTCAGCCACTCGAGTAATTGTTCCCCGAAAGAAGCAATCATTTCTGTTTGTGGATAATGCACGTGACTATCAATAAATCCGGGCATCAATATTTTCCCGGAATAATCGACAACTTGAATGTAGGGGTAATTGTTCAGGACGGTATTGGCGGGGCCGACGGCCTTGACTTTGCCGTCGGTGCCCACCACCAGCACGCCGTCTTCGTAGTATTCATAGGGCGTCTGGCTGACAGCGGGATCCGCCACGAAATGCAGGATCGAGGCCCGATATGCCGTGGTTTGATATTGCGCAAAAGCAGGGGCAGTAAATGAAAGTACAGCAGCGGTAATTAAAGCTTTATAGCATGTAGAAAGTTTCACTTTTTAAGTCTCCATTTTTAAATTGTTTTGGCAGGTTTTAATGCCGCTACAAAATCTAAAGGAGTGCTATTTGCGCATTATATTTATTCGATTATGTGTCATTAATGCATCCAATATGTTGTGCGGATAAACAACATATTGGCGACAGCCTCGCCCCCCTGTGCATAATTTCTCCATATTTCCGATTGATAATGAACAGCAATAAAAATCCTTGGGGGAAACCATGACAGTGCATCTGAAACCAATGGCCGGCGCCGTGCTGGCTGCCTGTGCCGCCTTGCTGGCCGGCTGTGGCGGGTCCACCGATACCGGCGCGGGCGCCAGCCAGGCGGTGCGTGCACTGATGGGCGGCGCGGTGCAGGGCGCGCCTGTCAACAGCACCGCGACCAATGGCGTGGCGACCGTGGCGTTTGCGGGCAATGCCAGCCGCTACACGATCGCCGCCAGCGGCACCGGCTATACGGTGACGGATACCGAAGGCAGCGATGGCGCCGTGACGGTGACGCGTACGCAGCGCCTGCAATTTGCCGACACCAATATCAGCCTCGATGTGGACGGCATCCCCGGCAAGGCTTACCGCCTGTACCAGGCGGCGCTGAACCGCACGCCGGACGTGGCGGGCCTGGGTTACTGGATCAGCGTGCTGGACGACGGCATCAGCATGAACGCCGTGTCCGCATCGTTCATCGCTTCCGCGGAATTCAAAAGCCTGTATGGCGCCAATCCCTCCAACGGTGACATGGTCAACGCGTTTTACCGCAACGTGCTGCACCGCGACCCGGACCAGGCCGGTTACGCCTATTGGCTCAACATCCTCGACAAGAAGCTCGATACGGTCGACAACGTGCTGTCCTTCTTTGCCGCCGGCAAAGAAAACTATGACGCCGTGGCGCCCACCATCGCCAACGGCATCCGCTATACGCCGATGAGCCGCATCGCCGTCACCACCGTGCCGGGCGCACCCACCATTGGCGCGGGCACGGCCGGCAATGGCACGGCCAGCATCGCGTATACGGCGCCGGCATCGAATGGCGGCAGCACCATCACCGGCTATACCGCCACCTGCAGCGGCAACAATGTCAGCAAGACCGCCACCGGCCTGACCAGCCCCTTGCTGGTGACGGGCCTGACCAACGGTGTGGCGTACACCTGTTCCGTCAAAGCCGCCAATGCGCAGGGCAGCAGCCTGGCGTCCGGCACTGTGACGGTGACGCCGGCGGGCGCCACCACGCCGACCGATCCGGTCACCCCGAGCGTGACCGTGCCGGGCGCGCCCACCATCGGCGCGGCCACGGCGGCCAGCACCAGCGCCAGCATCGCGTTCACGGCCCCCACGTCGACGGGCGGCGCCGCCATTACCGGCTATACCGTCAGCTGCACGGGCGGCGGCGCCACCAAGACCGCGACCGGCACCGCCAGCCCCGTCGCCGTCACGGGCCTGACCAACGGCACCGCGTACGTCTGCAGCGTGAAAGCCGCCAATTCGGCCGGTTCCAGCGCCGCCTCGGCGACGGTCACGGTGACGCCGACGGCCGGCAGCACGTCATCCGGCACCAGCACCACGGCGGGCGTGTATTGCAGCTATACCAACAGCACCACCAATCCCACCACCAGCATGGCCAGCACGGCGGCGGTCAGCTGCACCAGCACGCAGCGCCGCTTCACGGGCAATGGCGTGCCGGATCACAAGGTAGGCACGTTCCCGAATTCCGGCAATCCGAATACCATCGGCCAGATCACGGTCGACTTCACCACCACGGTCACGCCGGCCGTTGTCAGCAGCACCGGCACGGCGGTCGACCATATCCTCGGTTACGCGATGAACAGCGTGAAGTACGACCCGTCGACGGCGGAAAGCTATCAGAACGCGGGCGTGTGGAAAATCGAAGCGCTGAACCAGACCTACTTCAAGTTCGGCACCGATACCAACAATGCGCACGTGCAGCCGGACGGCGCTTATCACTACCACGGCATGCCGGAGGAATACATCACCAAGCTGGGCAAAGGCACGTCCACCATGACGCTGGTCGGCTTCGCCGTCGACGGCTTCCCGATCTATGCGCGCTATGGCTACAAGACGGCCGGCGACGCCACCAGCGGCGTGAAAGTCATGACGTCCAGCTATCGCATGAAGACCACGGCGTCAAGCGGCCGGCCTTCCACGTCGATTGCCGCCATGGGCACGTTCACGCAGGATTATGAATACGTGGCCGGCCTGGGCGACCTGGACGAGTGCAACGGCCGTACGGGCGTCACGCCGGAATTCCCGAACGGGATTTACCACTACTACATCACGGACAGCTATCCGTACATCCAGCGCTGCGTGAAAGGCACCGCATCGTCGACCACTGGCGGCAGGTAAATGATGTCTGGCAAGTCCTGGCGGTGGGGGCGGCTGGTATGGCTGATGTTGTGCGCCATGCTGGCCGTACCGGTGGCATGGGCGCACCTGATGCCGTCCGGGCAGGGGGCGATACGGCTGGTGGGCGACTCCGCCTATGTCACGGTGGCCGTCCCCGTCGCCGCGCTGGCCGGCTTCGACGACAACCACGATGGCCTGATCAACGCCGCGGAAATCAATGCGCACCGCGACATGCTGAGCATGCAGCTGAACGCCATGTTCGAGCTGCGCAGCAATGGCCCGCACGGGCCGCTGGGCCGCGTGCTGTTCGAAGACATGCTGCTGTCGCACCCGGGGCCCGGCACGGAGCAGGGGCAGGGCGAAGCGGAATTTGCGCTGTTGCGGCGCTACCAGTGGGACGGGCCTGTCACCGCGCCGTACATCTCCGTGCGCATGTTCCATGCGGACGCCACCGCCGGCAAACGGTTGGCCTTGCAAGTGATCCGGGGCGACGAAACGGAGCTGGCGGTGCTGACGCGCGAGCGCCACGCGCACCAGTATTTCGCGGGGCCGTGGGCCGTGTTCCAGGACTTCACGCGGCTGGGCGCCGAACATATCCTGCTGGGCCCGGACCACTTGCTGTTCCTGCTGACCGTGCTGGTGGTGGGCGCCGGCTGGCGCTACTGGCTGGCGGTGGTCACCAGCTTTACCGTTGCACACAGCATCACGCTGGTGGCGTCCGCGCTCGGCTATGTCAGCGCGCCGTCTGCCGTGGTGGAACCGCTGATCGCCGCCAGCATCGTGCTGATGGCGCTGGATAACCTGTGGCGCGGACCGGCTTCCGCCCGGCACCGGCCCTGGCTGGTATTTGCCTGCGGCTTGCTGCACGGGCTCGGTATCGCCACCGTACTGGTGGAAATGGGCTTGTCGAGCGGCAACCGTGCGCTGAGTTTGTTTGCATTTAACGTGGGCGTCGAGCTGGGCCAGGTCGCCTTTGTGTCGGCGGTACTGGCGTTGCTGGTGCTGGTGACGCGCCGCTTGCCCGCGCATTGGCAGCCACGGTTGATGCGCGGCGGGTCGGCCGTGGCCGCCGCCACGGGTGCATGGTGGCTGGTGGAACGTATCGTTGCTTAATAGAAATAAAGCGGAAATACAGGGAAGATACAAGGAATTACAGGCAATACTACAGCCTGTAATTCCTGATGTACGGGAACATCGATTGCGAAAACTGCACGAAAATAATATCATTGGTGAAGTTTCCCTAGCGCACGCGTAACTGCTACGCGCGTCTGTCTTACACCCACCTCCGACGCGGTCATTGCAGTTGATGATCGTTGCTGTGGCGCAAGAATGTCAATCCGAACCCTGAAGAAGCCCTGATTATGAGCAACGATCTCCGCCAAAAAACTGTAAGGGCGATGGGGCACCTTGGCTTGGGCGGAGCGGCGGGAAAGATCGTGTCGCTGGCGTCGACGCTGGTGCTGGCGCGGTTGCTGACCCCGGCCGATTATGGCTTGATGGCGCTGGCCATGGTGGTGATTGGGTTCGTGTCGTTTTTCAATGACGTGGGCATCGGTTCGGCCATCGTCCAGAAAGAAAAGCTCACCGACGAAGAAGTGAATGGCTGTTTTGCCATTTCCATCATGACGGGCGCCGTGCTGGCGCTGGTGACGGGCTTGCTGGGCGGCGTGTTTGCCCACTATTTTGGCGATGCGCGGCTGCAAGCCATGATTGCCGTGCTGGCGTCGGCCTTCTTTATCGGCGCGACGTTTACGGTGCCGCAGGCATTCCTGCGCAAGGAAATGCATTTCAAGGCCATTGCCGGCATCAATTTCCTGTCGGTGCTGATCCAGACCGCCGTGTGCCTGGCGCTGGCGGCCGCCGGTTACGGCGTCTGGGCGCTGGTGTCGAGCTTCGTGGTGCAAAACGTGGTGCAGGCGATCGGAACGTTTTACCTGTCGCCGTGGCGTCCGCGCGGCCGTGTCGGCTACCGCGCCGCCGCCGGTCTGGTGACGTATGGCATCCACGTGACGGCCAGCCGCATCTTTTATTACATCTATTCCAGCGTGGACAAGCTCGTTATCGGCAAGGTGCTGGGCAGCCGCGCGCTGGGTATCTATGAAATGGCGTTTTCGCTGGCGACCTTGCCGACCGGGCAAATCACCACCATGGTCACCAATGTCGCCTCGCCGGTGTTTGCCAAGCTGCAGGACGACCATGAACGCTTGCGCGGCGCCGTGCTGTCGCTGACGCGTGCGCTGGCCTACGTCACCTATCCGGCGCTGGTCGGGATGCTGGTGTCGTCGCATGAACTGATCCCCGTGGTGCTGGGACCGGAATGGGCGGAAGTGCAACTGCCGTTTGCCGCGCTGTGCCTGATGGGCTTGATCAAATCCGTCGATCCGCTGCTCTCGCAACTGTTGATCGGCACCGGGCACGCGAAAAAACTGTCGGCGTACACATTGCTGTGCGGCATGACGATGGCGCCCGCCGTGCTGGCCGGCGCCTGGCTCGATGGCTTGCGCGGCGTGTCGATCGTCTGGGCCGTGGTGTACCCGATCCTGTCGGTGCGCCTGCTGTCGAATGCGTGCGGCGTGATCGGCATGCGCATGCGGGACTACTACAGCAACCTGGCGCCCGTGTTGCTGGCGGCCTGCGTGATGGCGGTGTGCGTGCTGGTGGTGCGCTGGGCCGGCCTGGCGGCGGGCTTGCCGGTGCCGGCGATGCTGGTGCTGGAAGTGGCGACGGGCGCCATCGCGTATGGATTGTGGATCGTGTACGGGGACCGTAACGGCTTGTCGGAATTGCGCCAGATTATGCTGGATGTCGGCATATCGAAGCAGCGCCTGAACCGCTGGCCGTTTACCCGCTGCGAACAGATTTGAGGAGCAGTATGGCCAGATATGAAACGCCAGCCGTCGTGCTGGGTGGGGGATTGAATGCATTGGGCATCGTGCGCAGCCTGGGCAGCGCAGGGGTGCCGGTCATCGTCGTCGACAGCGACCCTACTGCGCCCGCCATGCGGTCGCGCCACGGGCGCAAGGTGCAGTGCCAGGCGCTGGAAGGCGAGCCCCTGTTCGCCACGCTCGATGAGCTGGCGCGCGGCTTCGGCAAACCCGTGCCGCTGTTCCTGACGGAAGAAAAAACCGTGGTGTCCGTGTCGGAACAGCGTGAGCGCCTGGCCGGCCGCTACCTGGTGCGCCTGCCGGAACACGAGCGCCTGCTGGCGCTGATGCACAAGCAGGGTTTCCAGGAACTGGCCGAAGCCTGCCATTCCGCCGTGCCGCGCGCCGTGCGCCTGGCGGGCCTGGAAGACTTGCCGAAAATCGAAGCCTTGACGTATCCGTGCGTGCTGAAGCCCAGCGAAAAAAGCTACGAATACGGCGCGAAATTCAAGAAGGCGTACAAGATGATGTCGGCCGAAGAGGCGGCGAAACAGTACCGTGAAATCCACCCGGTGCTGGCTGACATGATCGTGCAGGAATGGATCGAAGGCAGCGATTCGGAAATCTATTTCTGCCTGCAATACATCGGCGCCGATGGCGAACCGTGCGCGTCGTTCACGGGCCGCAAAATCCGTTCGTGGCCGCCCCGCATCGGCGGCACGGCCAGTTGCACGGCCGCATGGGAAGAAGACCGCGAACTGGCCGCCATGACCACCCGCTTCTTCCGCGACGTGGGCTTCACGGGCATGGGCAGCATGGAATACAAGCGCGACCTGCGCGACAACAAGTTCTACATGGTGGAGCCGACAGTGGCGCGCACCGACTTCCAGGAAGAAGTGGCGTCCATCAACGGCGTCAACCTGCCGCTGGCCGCCTATTGCTATGAACTGGGCCTGCCGCAGGCGGCGCCGCAAAAGCCGGCCGTGCCCCGGATCTGGCGCGACCCGCAGGCGGACCGCTGGTCGCAGCAGGAAAGCCAGGATGGCCCCGATGCGCGCTCGCAATCGCACGCCATCTATGACGCGTACTTCCGCTGGAACGATCCGGTGCCGGGCATCGACCTGTTCGTCCATCGCGTGAAGAGCAAGCTGGGCCTGGCGGGCTGACCATGCATGCGATTTCATATGCGGACTGGTCCGGCGCGGAATACCGCGCCGCGCTGCGCTGCATCGCCACGGGCCGGGTGGCCAACGGTGGCAAGATCGCATTGCTGGCGCAGCGCCTGGCCGCGCTGTATGCGCCATCGTCCGTGTATCCGGTGAATTTCGGCCATACGGCGATCCGCATGGCGCTGGCGCTGTTTGCGCAGCGTACTTCCGGCAGCGGCCGCACTGAAGTCGTGATTCCCCGCTATATCTGTCCCAGCGTCGTGCAGTCGGTGCAGGGGGCGGGACTGACGCCGGTCATGGCCGGCGTCGGCACGGACCTGAATCTGACGGCGGAAAGCGTCCAGGCCGTGCTGGGGCCGCGCACGCTGGCCGTCATCGCTCCCCATATGTTCGGCTGCCCGGCCGATATCGGCGCCATCGAACGCGTGTGCCGTGCGGCCGGCGTGTGGCTGATCGACGACGCGGCGCAAGTGGTGGGCATTGCCCGCGACGGGCGCCAGCTGGGAACGTTCGGCGATATCGGCATCGTCAGTTTTGCACAATCGAAAACCGTGGTGGCGGGCGTGCGGGGCGCGGGCGGCCTGCTGCTGGTGAATAACCATGAACTGGATGCGCCGTTGCGCGCGCAATGGCAGGCGCTGGCGCCCGCGCGGGGCCGCCTGCACGCGCTGGTGTTTTTCCTGTTTAACCACGTGTGGAAACGCCGGGCCGGCAACATTGGCTATTATTTCACCCGTATGGCAGGCATGCTGGGCTTTCATCCCCGCCAGTACGATGAAAATGCGAAGATCAGCAACCTCGACGCGGCGCTGGCGCTGGCGCAACTGGGCCGGCTGGAACCCTTGAAAAAAGCCCGCATCGCCGTGGTGGAAGCGTACCAGCGCGCGCTGGCCGCCGTACCCGGGGTGACCATGCCACAATATGCGCCGGGACGTTACCTGGCGCGCGTGATGGTGGCGCTGCCGCCGCACGTGGATGTCGCCGCGTTGCGCGCGCGCCTGAAGGTGCTGGGCGTGGAAACGCGGACCGGCTATCCGGCGCCCGCGGGCAACAGTGGAGATGATGCGTGGATGGGCCGCCTGGTTGGCTTGCCGTTCCGCGCGGGGATGGATAAGGAAGAAGTGGACCAGGTTTGCGGCCTGTTGCGGCAAGCCCTGGAATCAACCAGTCAGATTGGGAAATCAGCAAATGAAGCACATTAGGCAGTTGGTCAAGGATAGCCTGGGCATGACGCCGCAGCCGGTGAATTCCATCGAAACCCATTTGCGCGAAGCGGCCGAATGGCTGCTGCGCGCGCAGGCCGGCACGCCGGACGACGGCGTGGCGCACAGCTATAACGTACAAACCAGGAGCTGGGCAGCGTCGTATCCGGAAACCACCGGCTACGTCATTCCCACCCTGCTGGAATATGCGAAGTACTATGACGCGCCCCGCTTCAAGGAAGCGGCGCTGAAAATGACGGACTGGGAATGCGACATCCAGATGGAAGATGGCGGCGTGCGCGCCGGCACCATGGATGCGCCGATCGTCGCGCCCACGATTTTCAATACGGGACAGGCGCTGTTCGGCTGGGCCAAGGCGTACCAGGACACCGGCAGCGAGCGTTACAAGCAATCGCTGATCCGCGCGTCGGACTGGCTGGTCGATGCGATGGACGACGATGGCGCGTGGCGCCGTTTTGCTTCGCCGTTCACCACCTCCAAGCTGAACAGCTACAACACCCGCACCGCGTTTGGCCTGGTGCGCGCGGCGCAGGCGCTGGGCAACGACGAGCGCTACCTCGCGGCCGCCGTGAAAAACGTGGAATGGGCGCTGAGCCGCGCCGAGCCGAATGGCTGGCTGCCGGACAATTGCCTGCTGGCGCGCGACAACAAGGCCGCGCTGACGCACACCATCGCGTATTCGATCCGCGGCTTGCTGGAAGTGGGCGTGGCGACCGGCCGTGACCAGTTCGTCGAGCACGCGCTGGGAATGGCGAAGCACGTCGCGAAACTGCAGCGTGCGGATGGCGCGCTGAACGCGCTGTACCTGCCAAACTGGGAAACCTGCGTCAAATGGTCGTGCGTCACGGGCAATTCGCAAATGGCCATCAACTGGCTGCGCCTGGCGCAAATCACCGGCGACAAGTCGCTGATCGAGCATGCCAAGCGCGCGAACCGCTTCAACATGAGCATCCAGGATATCGCGACGGACGACTTGAACGTGCGCGGCGCCATGAAGGGATCGCATCCGATCAATGGCGAATACATCAAGTGGCGCTATCCGAACTGGGCCACCAAGTTCTTCATGGATGGCCTGATGCTGGAACAGCAGTTCGACCGCATCGACAATATCGGTTGAAGCCCGGGCGGCCGGTCAGGAGGTGCCGAAGGCGATGCGCTGGATGGCGGCCGCCATTTCCTGCTGCAGCCCGGCCAGTTCCTCATGCCGGGGCCGGGTTTCCGCAATGAAGACCATGCCCCCGATCAGTTGCGACACGATCAGCGCGGCGCGCAAGTCGCATTGCGCGGGCGCCATGTGCGGATCGATGTCGCGGATCAGGCGCCGCAGATTTTTGCGCGCCCGCGTCAGCATGTTGTCGAACACGTGCGACGCCACCGGATGGCGGTTGGCCAGCGCCGCCACTTCAAACAGCAATCCGCTCTGCATCTGGCCTGCCAGCGTCCCCACGAAATAATCGATCACGGCGCTGAAGCGCAGTTGCGGCGACTCCGTACCGGCCGCGATGCGGTCCATGTCGGCTTGGTAATGCATCAGGGTTTGTTCCAGCAGCGCTTCGATCAGCGCGTCGCGGCTCGGGTAATAGTGCTGTACGTTCGACAGGCTGACACCGACCCGCTGGGCGATGCTGCGCATCGACAGCGCCGCATAGCCTTCCGTGGCGAGGAGGATGCGGGCCGCTTCCATGATGGCGGCCGACCGCTCGTAACCCTTGGTGGTGGTGTTGGATTCCTTGCCGCGCAAGGGACGTTTCGTGTTCATAGCCGCAATTATAGGGTGCCGGGACAGGGTGCCCGAAATGCACGCCAGGTCACTGAGCGTGTACACAGGTCACCGGTGTGAGTCCCGGACGCGACAGTAACCGTTTTGTAACCAGTATTTTTAACTGTCGCCACCCGGTGATTGATGTAGGATGGGTCCTACATCTTTGTAGGCGGGTTATGCACGCAGTTTCTGTTCTCTGGATGCGCTTGGGCCGCGCGTTGTTACCGCTGGCGTTCATGGCGTGCACGCTGCATGCCGGGCCGGTTGCGGCCCAGGGGGACGAGCGGGCCGTGCTGAGCGATGCGGAGCAGGCCTGGGTGCGCGCCCACCCGGTGGTGACGCTGGCGGTCGACCAGAACAATCCCCCGCTGAACTTCCGCCGCGAAGATGCCGACGCCGCATCGTTTGGCGGCGCCTCCATTGATTATGCCAACCTGATCGCCCGCAAAACGGGCCTGACGGTGCGCTATACCGGCTCGACCTGGGATGAAGCGCTGAATAAAGCCATGGCGCACGAGGTCGATGGCGTGATGGGCGCGCGCGAACGGCCGGAACGCAAGGCCCGCCTGAATTTCACGGCGCCCTACCTGGAATTCCCGATCGCCATGGCGGTGCCGCCGCAGATGCCGGAAGTGCGCACGCTCTCGGATTTCGGCAAACGCCGTATCGCGGTGGTCAAAAATACCGTGCGCATTCCCGTGCTGCGCTCGCGCTGCCCGGAATGCGTGCTGGTTGAAGTGGACACGCCGGCCGATGGCGTGGCGCGCGTGCAGCGCAATGAAGCGGATGGTTTCTTTGACGATTTGCCCGTGGTGCAGCGGCACCTGGCGCAGGGCGGCGTCAAGCTGAAAATCGGCCTGCTGTATTACTACTCGGAAGCGGCCACCGTCCGCTTCGCGCTGCGCAACGATGAATCGCTGCTGCACACGATATTCGACAAGGGCCTGGCGGCGATCCGTCCCGACGAACATGCGCTGATCCGCGCGCGCTGGCTGACGGCGGCCGAAGGCATCCCGGTGCAGCGCGACTTGCCGCTCAGCGAAGCGCAGCGCGCATGGCTGGGCGGCCACCAGACCATCCGTATCGGCTACGACACGCATCGTACGCCGATCGAATGGAAAGGCGACGATGGCGCGCCGCGCGGGATATCGATTGAATTCATGCGCCGCGTCGAGCAAATGCTGGGCGTACGCTTTGAATTGCTGCCCTACGACGGCCTGACCGCGCTGCTCGATGCGATGCAGCGGCGCGAAGTGGACATGATTGCTTCCGCCGCGCAGGCGACGGCCCGGCAGGGATACCTGCGGTTTTCCGAACCGTATATCAGCACGCCGGTGGTGCTGTTTTCCGCCGTCGGGGCGTCGCCGCCCAGCCTGGCGAACCTGACGGGCAGGAAAGTCGCCGTGATCCACCGCACGTCGCTGGACGAGTGGATGCAGCGCGAATGGCCGGGCGTGGTGCGAGTGCCGGTGGCCAGCGTGAAGGAGGCGGTGGGCTTGCTGCGCAAGGGGGAGGCCCAGGCCTACGCGGGGGCGCTGCTGACAGCGTCGCACCAGATGATGGAAATGGGCGCCAACGATATCCGCGTGGCCGGTGAAACGGATTACACGTACCAGTTCCGTGTCGGCGTGCGTTCCGACTGGCCGGAACTGGTGGCGATGCTGGACCAGGCGCTGGCGGCGATTCCCCGGGCCGAGCGCGACAGCTTCCGCCAGAAGTGGGCCAACATCACGTATGCGCGGGAAATCGATTACCGCCCGCTGGGTGCGCTGCTGGCCGCCATCGTCGTGGCCACGGCCTTCATCGTGCAATTGCGGGTCATGGTCAAGCGCCGCACTGCCGACCTGGAGCGGGAAGTGGCCACGCGGCGTTCGCGGGAAGAGGAATTGCAGCATTACCGGCTGCACTTGCAGGAACTGGTCGACGCCAGGACCAGGGAACTGGCGTCCGCCAAGGAAGACGCGGTGGCGGCCAACCGCGCGAAAAGCGTGTTCCTGTCGAACATGAGCCATGAGTTGCGCACGCCGCTGAACGCCATCCTGGGCTTTTCCGAGTTGCTGCGCCATGAAGACAACGTGACGGTACCGCAGCGCAAGACGCTCGACCTGATCAACCGCAGCGGTGAAAACCTGTTGTCGCTGATCAATGACGTGCTGGACATGTCGAAGATCGAAGCGGAGCGTTCCATCGTGGACCGGGCGCCGTTCGACGTGGCGGTCATGTGCCAGGACATTGCCGCCCTGATGGCGGTGCGGGCCCACGACAAGGGATTGCAACTGGTGCTGGAGCTGGGCGAACCGCTGGTCTCCGTGCTGCATGGCGATGAAACCAAGTTGCGCCAGTGCGTGCTGAACCTGATCGGCAATGCCATCAAATTCACGGAGCAGGGCGGCGTCACGCTGCGCGCCGCCACGGCGGAGCGGGGCGGCGACATCGCTGCGCTGGTGATTGAAGTGGAAGACAGCGGTGTCGGCATCAGCGCGGCGGACCAGGAGCGCGTGTTCGAACCGTTCGTGCAGGTGGACCGCGCCCGTGCCCAGGAAGGCACCGGCCTCGGCTTGTCGATCACGCGCAAGCTGGTGGAATTGATGGGTGGCGCGCTGACGTTGAGCAGTACGCCGGGGCGGGGTTCGTGTTTCCGCATCGACCTGCCCATGCAGCGCGCTTCGCTGCAAGCGCCGCAGGTGCGCTCGGAGCGGCAGGGGCGCGTGGAGCGGGTGGCGCCGGGCCAGCCCGCGTACCGCATCCTGGTGGCGGAAGACCAGATGCAAAACTGGCTGCTGTTGCAGCGGCTGCTGGAAGACGCGGGGCTCGATGTGCGAGTCGCCACCAATGGGCAGGCAGCGTTGGAACAGTTCGAAGCGTGGCATCCGCATTTCATCTGGATGGATAACCGCATGCCCGTCATGAGCGGCATCGAGGCGACGCGCCGCATCCGCGCGCTGCCGGGCGGCGCGGAAGTGAAAATCGTGGCGGTGACGGCGTCCGCGTTCCAGGACGAACGCGATGAAGTGATGGAGTCGGGCATGGATGATTTCATCCGCAAGCCTTACCGCCGCGAAGAAATCTTCGAATGCCTGGAGCGCCACCTGGGCTTGCGGTTCGTGCGTGCCGGCGGCGACAACCCCGGCCTGGACGCCGACATCGAGAACGGTCCGGCGGAGCAGGCGCCGGCGCTGGCGCCGGCCGACCTGGCGGTGCTGCCGGCCGACGTGCGCGCCGCACTGCGGCTGGCCGTCGTCAGCCTGGACCAGCATGCGCTGTCGGACATCGTATCCGGCCTGGACGCGCAGGCGCCCCGCGTGGCGCAAGGCGTGCGCGAGATGGTGGCGGCGGCGCGCTACCGGGAATTGTGTGCACTGCTCGATACGGCATCGGCCGCCATGCCTGCGCAGTAATGTCCGGGCGCAGGTTTCTGACGTACAATCTCAGGCATCTCCGGGCGGGTACTGTCGACCCAATGCACCGGCCACGCGGACAGAGTCAGGACAGTTTCATGGAAAGCGCATTGTGGGCCCTCAACATCGTGGCCGTATGTATCTTGTGCATTTGGGCCTTGCGCGAAGACCAGCCGCCCAAGGATGCGCCCAAAGAGCCGTCCGCGCCGGGCCGCAAACCGTCTGAACGCAAGTAATCCGCATGCGCGACCTTATTTTCCTGACACTCCTGCCGGTTATCCTGTATTGCATGGCCAAGCGCCCGTTTATCGCGCTCGGCATGTGGATCTGGACCGCGCTGTTTTTCCCCAATGCATGGATGTACGGACTGGGCAACACCATCCGCTACAACCTGATGTTTGCCGGGATTACCATCTTTGGCTACCTGGTCCAGAAAGACAAGCCGCCGACCCGCTGGGGCGCCATTGGTACGCTGGTCACGATCTTTTTCCTGTGGACTTGTATGTCCAGCCTGCTGGGGACGGGGAACCCGGTGGACGTCATGGACCGCTGGACGTATCTGCTGAAGATCGTTGTACTGTTTTATTTCGTGAACCTGATCGTCGCCAAGAAACTGCACGTGGACTTTTTCCTGTGGAGCGTGGTGTTTTCGGTGGGCTTCTTTGCCGCGCTGGAAGGGTTGAAATTCCTGGGGAGCGGCGGCGGCCACAAGATCGAAGGCTTGCCGGGGCACGTGCTGGGTGACCGCAATGAATTGTCGGTGGCCTTCGTGATCCTGTTGCCGATCTGTTATTACCTGTTGACGGAGTTCGGCAAGCGTAGCCACATCATCAAATGGGGCATGCTGGGACTGATGGGACTGATTGTCATGTCGATCATTGGCACGCAGTCGCGGGGCGGCATGATCGCGCTGACGGGCCTGTTCATTTACATGTTCATCAAGAGCGACCGCAAGATACCGCTGGCGATCCTGGCGGGGGTGCTGATCTTTGTGGCGTCGTATTTCATCAGTGAAGAATGGGCGCAGCGCATGGACACCATCGGCAACGCCGGCAAGGACGATTCCTTCATGGGCCGCGTCGTCGCGTGGAAACTGAGCTTTATTGTCGCCGTCCACAATCCCATTTTTGGCGGCGGCTTCAAGGTCATCGAGTACTGGCCCAACTGGCAAGCCCTGAGCCAGGAATTTGATTCATTCCCCTTCTTTTATACGGGCGAAGCGCGGCCGGATCCGAAAGGCACGCACGCCGCGCACAGTATTTATTTCCAGCTGCTGGGCGAGCACGGTTTCGCTGGGCTGGCGATTTACCTGTCCTTCATCGTGGTGGCCTTCCGCAAGGCAGGCAATCTGTCGCGCCGGGCCCGGCAGCATGTCGAGACCGCCTGGATGGGGACGCTCGGCACCATGCTGCAATTGTGTATTTACTCGTTTTGCCTGGGGGCGGCCGCCCTCAGTTTTGCGTACTTCGACTTGATGTTCGGCTTGCTGGCGCTGATCCAGGTGATGGATTCCCGCATCCTGCCGGCCCAGCTGGCGGCGATCGAGAGCGCCAGGGCGGCGGTGGCGCCCGCCACACCCGCGCCGGTCAAAGCAGTGCGCGCACGATGAACCTGAACATCCTGAAGGGGTTGTTGATCCTGACCGTGATCTTCGACCATAACGATTTTTCGCGCGGCGTGTTTGCGGACTTCCTGCGGGGGATGTCGTTCCATGTGGTGGGCTTCCTCGCGATCCCCTTCCTGCGCGATGCGTTGAACCCTGTCTCGCGCCGCGCCGCGCAGTATGTGTTCCGGCTGTATTTCCCCTTCCTGCTGATGACGCTGGCGATGGGCGCGGCATTGATGGTGCTGGGGGGGCAGCCGTGGCAGGAGCGCGTCCGGGCCATTGCCGTGGCGCTGTATAGCGGCAATTTTTATGCGCTGAAAGCCGCCACCAACATGGGCCTGCTGTGGTATTTGCCGTCGTTCATTTCCCTGGTGTTATTGCACGGTGTGATCGAGGCGCAGGGCCGTACCGGCAAAGCCATGCTGATGGCGCTGCTGGTGGCGCTGCATGGCGTGCTGGGCCCGGTGGCGGCCGGGATCCAGGATTATGTGCCGCTGGGCTTGCTGCCTGCACTGTATGTGATTCCCATGTGCTACCTGGTCGTGCTGTGCCATCGCCACCTGTATCTGCGCCTGCCCGTCCCGGCCGCCGTGTTGCTGGCGCTGGGGAGCTTTGCGCTGGTCAAGTGGGGACAGATGCACTGGCGTTTGCCGTATGAACTGGGCGCGATGGAAGTGCCGGGCTTCGATGCGTGGCCATCCATGCTGGTCGACGACCTGGAAGGGGTGACGGGGGCGCTGTTGCTGTTCCAGCTGGCGCGTCTGCCGCTGGGCAAGCTGCTGGCGGCGTTTGGCGAAGTGAGCCTGCAGGTGTACCTGGTGCATGCGTTTATCGGCCTGGCCATCGCCAAGGTGCTGATGCGCACCAGCCTGGTGGCGCATCCGGTCGCCATCCTCGCCATTTCGCTGGCGCTGACGGCGGCCATCGCGCTGGCGGTGGCGCGCGTTGTGATGGCGTCGCCGTTCAAGCGTTATCTGTTTCCCCGCGACGTGGCGGAACTGACGGGACGCACCGCTGCGGGCAGCGTCAAGGCTGCCCGCTCCTGACCCTGTCAGGTGGCGGACGAGCGCAGGGTCATCAAATTACCCAGCTTGTCGTGCGTGACTTGCGACGCCATGCGCAGCAAGCTTTGGCCCAGGTTGGTTTTCAGCAGGGTATTGCGCGACGGGGCGTGCTCGCACGCCGTCGCTGCCGCGGCAAAGCCTGACGCTTCGAAACGGTCGCTGTGCCGGTCCAGGAACTGGCACAGTTGCAGCAGGCGGCGCTGCGTCAAATGGTGCCGGCCCAATTGTGTGAAGGCGACATCGCGGCGGTGCACGAACTCAAAGGGATGGGTCAGCACCACCACCAGCGGGATTTGCATCGCGTGCGCGTCTTCCAGCAGCGACACGGTTTCCTGGAAACTGGTGCCGGCGATCGTCAGCGACTTCAAGTGCTGGCGGCCACCCATGTTCCAGTCGGAGAACGTCAGGACCGGATATTCCTGTACGCCGTGCCGCTCATGGCGGCCGCTGTACAGCGCATAGTTCGGATCGCCGCTGTCGAAAATGGCCACGCCGACGTTCGAAGCATAGGGAATGTCTTTCTGCGCCAGCGCACGGTACAAATTGTCGTCGTGCTGCAAATTGCCGCTGCGGAAAGCCTTGGGCCGGGGCATGCCCCAGTCGCTGAAGGTGTCGATGCCTTGCTGAATCAGGCTCATCGAATCTTCCACGGCGCGGCCATGGAAATTATCGCTGCCCTCGGGAATCGGCAAACGGCTGCGCCAGTCGCTGTGGCGGAACAGCGTCCAGCACGGGTGCGAGTGCAACTGGACTTCGTGCCCATCGCCGTACACGCGGTGGACGATGTCCCGCATGGGGTCGTGCCGGAAATAAGTACGCTGTACCGTTTCCACGAAAAACGTTGCGGGAACATGGTACTTGCGGAACGTGTCCAGCATGTAGCCGAGACCTTCCGAGCGGCCGTGGGAATTGCACCATACAGCGGGCTCGGCAACGGGAGTGCAGGAAGGGTCGTTAAACGCTCCTCCGATACTGAACTCCATGTCGATCGTGATACAAACCCGTGTGCGCATGCGGTCTCTTATCTTCAATAAATTGCGTAGATGTTAATTTCCGTGAGTAAATATGCTATACCTCCAGAGTAATTCCTGCAATGCGGGGAACGCCTATGAAAGTTGACAACATTGCGTTGCTAGGGCAAGGAAGCGCGAAAGCCTGGCAGAGCCAGGCTTTCGATATCGGCAGCACAGGGATGTGGTGCTGCGCGATCTGATTTTTGCCGCTGTTAACCAGCGGGCCGGGATTTAGCGGGGCACGATATCGAACTGCGGCTCCAGGCTGTAATCCGGTTTCACCGTACGCGCCATAAACACTTTCCATGCGGCCGGACCACCGGTTGCGGCGCCTGCGGCATAAGCCAGTGCTGGCTGCATGTTGGATGGATAACCGGTTGGCATATCGGAATAACCCGTCATTTCACCCAGTTTCAATCCCAGCAGCGTTGCCATTGCAGTGGTGTTGCAGCCCAGCAAATTCAACTGGTCGGTACTGCTTGCTTTATACGCTTGGCCAATTGTCTCATACAAAGGCGACGTTGCGCTATCGCGAACCTTCATGGCGTACATGGCGCCGGAAATCCAGCAGAAGCCTGCACCGGTCATGCGATCGATCGGGAACTTGGCTTTCCATGCCAGCAGCGGCTTGGCGCGGGTAAAGCCCAGTTCGGCGGCAACACCGATGGCGGACGTGAAGAAGTCGTCTTGCCATGGGGACAGGCCCGTGTTGTCGTTGTAAATCACCGCGTAACCATGGGTCAACGCACCCAGCTTGGTTGCCGCCGGGTTGTTCGTATAGTTGGCGTCGTACCAGTCGATGTTGTTGTTCAGGATGGTCGTGAACAGTGCTTTTTGCGGATCGTTGTCCGGCAGGATGTACGCCGCCTGCGCGGTGGTACGCATGCTCCATGCCTGGGCGCGGATCTGGTCAGCCTTGAACAAGCCCTTGCCATAATCGCGGTAACCCGGATTGGTCGAGAACGTGTTGTAGTTGGCCCAGAATTCCAGTTCTTCCAGGTGGTAGTAATCACCCGTCACCATGTACGGCAGGTAGGCGAAGGCCGGCTGGTGCGACGTGTCGGCGCGGAACGGCGTGGTGCAGGCCGTGCTCGGGCAGTCCGGGAAGGCTTCGCGCAGCTTGGTGACCGGATTGTACGTGTCGCCCGGATTACCCAGCAGCGTCATGTACGGGTATTCCGCCAGCGTGATGGGCTTGCCCGTCGTCTTGTTGCGGTAGTGCGCGGACCAGCCGCCTGCCAGTTCCGACATGCCCAGCATGATGTTTTTCATGCGCTGGTCCATGCTGGTCAGGTACAGGGCGCTCCAGGCCGGCAGCAGGCCGATATCGCTGCGGCCGCCCGTGGTCGGCATGTAAGGCTGGCCCAGGCCGACGTCCATCGCGCCCGTTTTGGCGGCGAGCCAGCGCTTGTTCCACGCATCGATGGTGGTTTCCTTGATGCTCAGCGTCAGGTCGTAGTTCGGCAAGGCTTTCGACGCCACCATGTAGGCGGCATTGTGGCGCAAGTCCAGCAGCGGCGCGTTGCCCCACCAGAACGTCTTGCGCCAGCGCGCATGGTGATAGTGCGGCACGGCAGCCTGGGTATACGCGCTCTTGCCACCCACCAGCAACTGGGCGTCATACGTATAGTTTTGCGGCGAGGCTTCGAAGGCCCACGTGTTTTCCACCGTCACGTCCACCCGGGCCGCGCTGGTGCCATAGGCACGGATTGCAAAGCGTGCATGCAAATGCGGATGTTCTTCGCCCGACGCGGTTTTCAGCGGCGCCGATACCAGCCATTCATTGGTCAGCGGACCGGCCAGCCAAGTCGTGTATTTGCCGGATTTCAGCAGTGCATCGGCCGAAGCGCTGTAGACCTTGCCGCCGATGGTGGCGTTGAAGGTCGACGAGAAGCCGGCGTTCAGCAATTGTGCCGGCGCGGCGCCGGTGGTGGTGGTGGTGGCGTTGCCCTTGACCAGGTAAATGGTCTGGACTTGCTTCGGCATGCTCGATGGCAATTGGCCGGTAATGACGGCATGGCGTACCGAGCCGTCGGCATGGCGGGCCTTGACGTCGACTTGCAGCGGCACATTGGCGCCGGCGGCGGTCTTGGCGGCAATGCCTTCGGTGCTCTTCACGTCGCCCACGGCAAATACCTGGCCGAACGTGAATGGCGTATTGACTTGCGGTACGGCCGCCGTGCTGGTCAGCGTGACCGACGTGATGGTCGCGAACGACGGCGCGGTGGTCGTGGTCGGAGCGGGTGCCGCACCGGCCGACAGCAGCCCGGTGGCGGTGCCGGCCGACAGGGCGCCCTGTGCTTTACCGCCTTGTACGGTGCTGCTGGTGGTGTTGCCTTGCGTGGCCGACGAAGCGTCGGTCGCGGGAATGGTGACCGTGCCGGGATTGGTGATCGCCGGACCGCCCATGGTGACCAGGCTTGCCGGTGGCAGGCTCGGAGTGTCGCTGTTACCGCCGCCGCATGCAGCTAACGAAGCGCACAGGAGCGAAGCGAACATGGGACGCAGGGAAGTGGTCAGGGAGTTACGCATAATATCTGATCTGTCCTGAAAAATTGCGGCGCCGAAATGATGCCGTATGGATAGATTCAGATTAGCGCGGAAATGAGTTGGCTGCAGGAAAAATTTAACATTCCCCGCAAAAATAAATCCTAAAAACAACGCTTGATTGTCTTGTTATTCAGTATGTTTGTCAAGGATAATTTTCTCGAAAACAACGACAGATATGGATCGGCTAAAATATGTTGTATTGGCATCAATGTACGCAATCATTGCTATAATGACATAGGTGTTGTAACTAAATAATTCCTTGTTGTCATTGCTTTTCAGTTCGATTTGTTATAAAGCTTGCATTTATTTACAAACTCACCGACGATAACGACTATCCTCTCCAAACCCAGCAGTAATGTCGCGGAACCCCAACGCAAAACTTGCGTTGGGTGGTATCCTCGCCGACACTTAATTCAATGCTCGCGAGCTGAACAACTTGCGGCGTACTGACTCAATAGATGGATGCACTGATGAATGATCAATCCGGGCGCGGTGGCGCTTTTCCCCGCGTGGCGCAGCAATTGCGAACAGCCCGCTACCATTGGCTGGTAACTGGCGCGGCAGGGTTCATTGGGTCCAATCTGGTCGAAGCATTGTTAAAGCTGGGCCAGCGCGTCACGGGACTGGATAATTTCGCCACGGGTCACCAGCATAATCTTGACCAGGTGCAAGCCGCTGTCGGCGACGAAGCCTGGTCCCATTTCCAGTTCATCCGCGGCGATATCCGCGTACCCGACGATTGCGCGCATGCGTGCGAAGGCGTCGATTATGTTTTGCATCAGGCCGCGCTGGGCTCGGTATCGCGCTCGATCGCCGATCCGCAAACCACCAACGACACCAATATCACCGGTTTCCTCAACATGCTGACGGCCGCCCGCGACGCCAAGGTGAAGCGTTTCGTGTACGCCGCCTCCAGCTCCACCTATGGCGACCACCCGGCCTTGCCGAAGGTCGAGGACCGTATCGGCAATCCGCTGTCGCCGTATGCCGTCACCAAATATGTCAATGAGTTGTATGCCAACGTGTTTGCACGCTGCTATGGGATGGAATCCATCGGCCTGCGCTACTTCAACGTGTTTGGCCCGCGCCAGGACCCGCAAGGCGCCTATGCGGCGGTCATTCCACAGTGGGTATCGGCACTGATCCATAACCGCCCCCTGGCCATCAATGGCGATGGCGAAACCAGCCGCGACTTTTGCTTCATTGAAAATGTCGTGCAAGCCAACCTGCTGGCGGCGATGGCTGACAAGCCGGAAGCCGTCAACCAGGTCTACAACGTGGCGCTGAGCGGCCGCACCAGCCTCAATCAACTGTACGCCATGATGCTGGCGCTGCTGGAGCCGCGCTTCCCGCACCTGGCCGGACACCATCCGGAATACAAGGATTTCCGTCCCGGCGACGTGCGCCATTCGCAGGCTGATATCAACAAGGCGGCACAACTGCTGGGTTATGTGCCGACACACAATATAGAACAAGGGTTGGCGCTGGCGATGGACTGGTATGTCGCCAGCCTGACCCGTCCGTAAAGACCGGGGCTGACGTGTTACCCTGCGGGGCCTGCCGGCGCGCGGGGGGGCACGGGCGGGGAGGAACCATAAAATGCTAAGAATATCCAATCACTACGTATCCAAAGTCGCGTTCAGCTTGCTGTTCGTGGAAGTGCTCATCCTGATCGGCTCGTTCTATGTCGGTTCCGCCATCCGGTATTTCGATGGCGATGACTTCGTGCTGCCCAAGCTCGAGCATTTCCTGCTGTCCGCTTGCGTGTTTGCCGGCGCCATCGTGTTCAGCATGAGCGCGCTCGGCATGTACCAGCTCAATTTTGCGGACGGCTTGCGCAACCCCTTCTTCCTGCGCCTGATGCCCTCGTTTGCCATGGCGTTCGGCATCCTGACGCTGGTGTTCTACATCGTGCCGGACCTGTATTTCGGCCGCGGCATCCTGCTGCTGGTGTTCGGGATTTCCGCCCTAGGTATCCTGGCGGCGCGCGCCATCTTCTTTACCACGTCGGAATTCCGCTTCCTGGAATCGCGCATCATGTTCCTGGGCATCGGCCCCCTGGCCAAGGAATGCGGCGACATGGCGCTGACGGCGTCCAGTTATCACAAATACGATGTGGCGGGCTATGTCGCCATGCCGGGCGAAGAGTGCGTGGTGCCATCGTCGTCCGTGTTGCAGATGGAACCGGGCATGTCGCTGGTGGCGTTGGCGCGCAAGTATGACGCCAGCGAAATCGTGGTCGCCGTGCAAAACCGCCGCGGCGGCACTTTTCCCATTCGGGAATTGCTGGAATGTAAGTTGTTTGGCATCACCGTGACGGATGCCGCGACGTTCTTCGAACGGGAAACGTACCAGATCCGCGTCGAATCCCTGCAACCGAGCTGGCTGGTGTTTGGCGGCGGCTTCGACCAGAGTTTCGTCCGTACCTTCATGAAACGGGCATTCGACATTATCGTGTCCGTGATTATTTTGCTGCTGACCATGCCGATCATGCTGATCACGGCGCTGCTGATCCGCCTGGAAGACGGCGGCCCCGTGATTTACAGCCAGGAGCGCACGGGCCGCGGCAACCGCCCGTTCAAGGTGCACAAATTCCGCAGCATGGGCATCAACGCGGAAAAAGCCGGCAAGCCGATCTGGGCCCAGCAAAACGACCCCCGCGTCACCCGCGTCGGCGATTTCATCCGCAAAGTGCGTATCGATGAATTGCCGCAGTTGTGGAATGTGTTCAAGGGTGAAATGAGTTTTGTCGGTCCGCGTCCCGAGCGTCCCTTCTTCGTTGAACAATTGAGCAACGATATTCCGTATTACAACGTCCGCCACAGCATCAAACCCGGCATCACGGGCTGGGCCCAGGTGCGTTATGGTTATGGTGCGTCGGTCGAAGATGCCGTGCAAAAATTACAGTACGACTTGTACTATGTGAAAAACAACAGCCTGTTCCTGGATATCCTGGTGCTGATCGATACGATGAAGGTCGTGCTATTCGGTAGTGGGCGCTGATGCGGGAGGCGCCGGCATGGTGAACGTGGTTGCGGCCAGCTATGGTTTGGCAGCGCTGGTGTTCCTGGTGCTGTTCGTGCTGCAGGTGAGCGTGTGGCACCGCCGCGCATTTGCGCTGGCGCTGGCCGGCGCGGCGCTGGCCACGGCGCTGTGGTCGGCGCTGATGGCCTGGCATGGCTGGAATGGCTGGGCTCCCAGCATGCTGTCCGGCGGCCTGGATATTCTCCGCAATGCCGCCTGGGCGTATTTCATGTTGCTGTTGCTGGGCTATCTGCGGCCGGGCAGCGACTGGCGCGCGCAGCGGGGCAGCCTTTTGCTGCGGCTGGTGGCCGGCGTGTACGGCTTGTATATCGGCGTGACCGTGCTGGGCGCGTGGCTGCCGGGGCTGATTTTCAGCCTGGGGGGCGGGCTGCTGCTGGTCATGGTGCGGGCCGGCGTCGCCGTACTGGGCCTGATCCTGGTCGAGCAACTGTACCGCAGCAAGACCCCGCAAGAGCGCTGGGGCGTCAAATTCGCCTGCCTGGGCGTGGGCGGCATGTGGATCTTCGATTTTTACCTGTACAGCGACGCCATGCTGTTCCGCCGCATCGATGACGATATCTGGGCGGCGCGCGGTTTCGTGCATGCGCTGACGGCGCCGCTGCTGATGATCGCATCGGCGCGCGGCGCATCGTGGTCGTCCGAACTGTCGGTGTCGCGCCGCGTGCTGTTCCATTCGGCGGCGCTGGCCGGTTCCGCGCTGTACCTGCTGGCCATGAGTTCGGCCGGTTACTACCTGCGCTTTGTCGGCGGCGACTGGGGCTCCGTCATGCAGCTGGCGTTCCTGTTCGGCGCCGGCGTCCTGCTGGTGGGGATCCTGTTTTCCGGCACGTTCCGCGCGTGGCTGAAAGTTTTCATCAGCAAGCATTTTTATTCGTACAACTACGATTACCGCGAAGAGTGGCTGCGCTTTACGCGCCTGCTGTCGCAGGATGGCCCGGGCCTGGCCGACCGCACGATCCAGGCCGTGGCGGCGCTGGTGGAAAGCCATGGCGGCGCCGTCTGGATCAGCCGCGACAATGACCAGTTTGAACAGGTGGCGCACTGGAATTGCCCCGCTGTCCCGGAACCGGAACCGGTGTCGTCGTCATTTATCCGTTTCCTGCAGGAGCGCCAGTGGGTGGTCGACCTGGAAGAATACGAGCGCAATGGCGAAATGTATGGGGACATGGTGTTGCCGGGCTGGCTGCGCGCCATTCCGCGCGCGTGGATCGTGGTGCCGCTGACGTTGCAGGGGCGCCTGTATGGCTTCATGTTGCTGCTGCAACCGCGCAGCACCGTCCAGCTGAACTGGGAAGTCATCGACTTGCTGAAGATCGCGGGCAGCCAGGCCGCCAGTTACCTGGCGCAGCAGGAAGCCGTGACGGCGCTGATGCTGGCGCGCCAGTTCGAGTCGTTCAACCGCATGTCGACCTTCGTCGTGCATGACTTGAAAAACCTGGTGGCGCAACTGTCGCTGCTGATCCCCAACGCCCACAAGCACCGCAACAATCCGGAATTCCAGCAAGACATGCTCGATACCGTCACCCATTCGGTGCAAAAGATGAAGCTGATGCTGCAAAAGCTGAGCCGCAACGATGCGCCGGAGCGTCCGGTGCCGCTGGCAATTGACCAGCTGTTGCGTCAGGCCGTATCCTTGAAAGCGGCATTCGAACCGACGCCGGCATTGCACGTGGAACAGGCCGGATTGCAGGTGGTGGCCGACGGCGAGCGGCTGGAGCGCGTGCTGGGGCACCTGATCCAGAACGCGATTGAAGCCACGCCCCGCGATGGCAGCGTAACGATTACACTGCGTAACGACGGCGGCGCCGTTCGCATCGACATTACCGACACCGGCCAGGGCATGACGGACGAATTCATCCGCGAGCGCCTGTACAAACCGTTTGAATCCACCAAGCCGGCCGGCATGGGTATCGGCGCGTTTGAAAGCCGGGAATACATTCATGAACTGGGTGGCAGGCTGGAAGTGCGGAGTGTGCCGGGACATGGCACCACGTTCAGTGTGACGCTGCCGCTGCATGCCCAGGAAGCACAGGACCGCGCGGCCTGACCGTGACCGCACACCTGCCGATATCGTCAAAGGAATACCGTGAGCAAACCCAAATTGTTGATCATTGAAGACGATCCAGGCCTGCAAAAACAATTGCGCTGGAGCTTCGACGCGTATGAAGTGCTGGTGGCCGGCGACCGCGAAAGCGCGCTGGCGCAAATCCGCCGCCACGAACCGGCCGTGGCCACCATGGACCTGGGCTTGCCGCCCGATCCGGACGGCGCCACCGAAGGCCTGGCCACGTTGCAGCAAATCCTGGCCATGGCGCCGGACACCAAGGTCATCGTCCTGACGGGTAATCAGGATCACGAGCACGCGGTCAAGGCCATCGGCATGGGCGCGTACGACTTCCACCAGAAACCGGCCGACCCGGATATCCTCGGCCTGGTGGTGCAGCGTGCGTTTTACTTGCATGCGCTGCAACAGGAAAACCGCCGCATGCTGCAAACCCAGGCGGATTCGCCGCTGTCCGGCGTGATTTCGCGCGACGCGGGCATGCAAAAGGTTTGCCGCAGCATTGAAAAAGTCGCGCCCACCTCCGCCTCCGTCATGTTGCTGGGCGATAGCGGCACCGGCAAGGAAGTGCTGGCGCGCGCGCTGCACCAGCTGAGCCCCCGCGCGAAAGAGCGCTTCATGGCGATCAATTGCGCGGCGATCCCGGAAAACCTGCTGGAATCCGAGTTGTTCGGCTATGAAAAGGGCGCGTTCACGGGCGCCGCCAAGCAAACCAAGGGCAAGGTCGAACTGGCCCATGGCGGCACGTTCTTCCTCGATGAAGTGGGCGACTTGCCGATGGCGCTGCAGGCGAAGCTGCTGCGCTTCCTGCAGGAGCGCGTCATCGAACGGGTCGGCGGCCATGAGGAAATCCCGGTCGACGTGCGCATCGTGTGCGCGACGCACCGCAACCTGAAAGAACTGGCCGCGGCCGGCCGCTTCCGCGAAGACTTGTATTACCGCCTGTCGGAAATCGTCGTCACCATTCCGCCGCTGCGCGCGCGCATCGGCGATGCGGCGCTGCTGGCGCACCATTTCAAGAACAAGTTCTGCGCGCAGGAAGGGCGTTCCGCGCTGCACTTCAGCCAGGAAGCCCTCAGCGTGATTGAAAACCACCCGTGGCCGGGCAATGTGCGTGAAATGGAAAATTGCATCAAGCGCGCCGTCATCATGGCCGATGGCGCACAGATCGTGCCGGAAGACCTGGGCCTGGCCACGGATCCGGCCGAAGACCAGCCGCTGAATCTGCGCCAGGTGCGCGATGAGGCGGAATACAAGGCCATCGTCAAAGTGCTGGCGCGGGTGGACGGCAACATCGTCAAGGCATCCGAGTTGCTGGGCATTAGCCGTCCGACCATGTATGACTTGATGAGCCGCCACGGCATCAGCGCCAATGCATAACACCGACCAGGACAGCCACGCACCATCCGAACGTTCCGGGCGATCGGAGCGCTCAGGCGGTGAGCGCCGCAGTCACCGCCGCCAGTCCAGGAAGAAAATGCGGATGTGGCCCTGGCTGCTGGGCTTGGGCATGTTTGCCGGGTTGGCCGGCGTGGGCGCTGCGCTGTATGTGCTGGACGATTACGGCATTACCCCGCGCGCGCTGGGGCCGTACATCGCCAAGCGCAGCGATGGCCACAATGCCGCCATCGAAGGCATTGGCCGGGCTGCGCAAAACTGGCTGACCCGGGTCGACCGCGGCGAACAACCGTTGCGCAGCATGGAATGGCGCAGCAGCATCGGCGCCCAGCCAGTGGCGGCGCAATCGGTATCCCGGGGCCAGGAAGTCCTGGTCAGCAATGACGTGGAATGGCTGCGCGCCATGGCGGGGGCCCAGCCGGGCCAGTCCATCACGCTGCTGCCTGGCCGTTACCTGATCGACCATTCCGTCGATGTCATGCGCCCGGGCGAAGAGGGTGCGCCCATCACGGTGCGGGCGCAAGTCCCGGGCAGTGTGACGGTGGAGTCGGCGACGGACGAAGCGTTGCGCATCCAGGCGCCGTACTGGCGGTTTGAAAACCTGACGATACGGGGAAAATGCAAGGGCGCGACCCAGTGCGAGCATTTCTTCCATATTTCCGGCAACGCCCACCACTTTGTCGCCGTCAATAACACCATCGTGGATTTCGACGCCCACTTCAAGATCAATGGCGATGGCGGCAAGTTTCCCGACCATGGCTTGATCGCCTCGAACACGTTGCGCAACGACAGTGCGCGCGAGTCCAGCAAGCCGGTGACCCCGGTCGACCTGGTGGCCGCCAGTCACTGGCGCATCGAGCGCAACTTGATCAGCGATTTCATCAAGTCGTCCGGCGACAAGATCAGTTACGGCGCGTTCGTCAAAGGCGCGGGCAGCAATAATGTGATCGCCCAGAACATCGTGATTTGCGAAGACAAGCTGCGCGGCTTGCCGGGACAGCGGGTCGGCTTGTCGCTGGGCGGCGGCGGCACGGGCAAAAACTATTGCCGCGACGGCCGCTGTATCACGGAGCAAACGGGCGGCGTGATCCGCTCCAACCTGGTGGTGTCGTGTTCGGATGACGGCATTTACCTGAACGCCGCGTCGCGCAGCAAACTGGTCCACAACACGTTGCTCGATACGGGCGGCATCAGCGTGCGCTTTGCGGAAAGCAGTGCGGAAATCGAAGGCAACCTGGTCGACGGCTCCATCCGCAGCCGCGATGGCGGCATCCTGCACCTGGGGGATAACCGCCAGACCGCGACGGCCCGCCTGTACCTGGGCGGCCATCCGCAGCGCGATTTGTTCCGCGACGCCACCGCGCTGGACTTTGGCTGGCGCACGCCGGCCGACAGCCGCCTGGCGGCCAGCGAAGAGGTGCCGGACCTGTGCGGCGGCAAGCGCCCCGGCACGCCGCGCTATGGCGCGTTTGAAGATTTCAACGCCTGCCTGGCCAAGCCCTGAAAATAAAACCGGCGCGCTGCGCCGGTTTTGCCGTCAGGCGGAAGCGGCCCTGCCGCCATTCTTTTCCGCGATCACTTCATTGAGCAAGGTCGCCAGTTCGCGGCTGCGGCCCCGGCGCGAATACGTCTGGCTGGCATTTTCCGGCGGCAGCGGCGCTTCGCCCTTGCGCAGCAAGTCGATGAAATGCAGCAGGCCGCGCATGATGTCTTCCTTGTTGTCGAGGCGGGCAATGGTATCGATGCCGGCGCCGCGCATGGTGGCGGCGGTATCGCCGTCCGGATCGGTCAGCGCCAGGATCGGGCGGCCGGCCCGCATGTATTCATAAATCTTGGCCGGGATTTGCGCATTGCAGAAGGCCGCCTGCATCACCAGCAAGCCGTCCGCGTCCAGCATTTCCGCCAGCGCGGCCCGGTACGGGATGGGCGGCGCCAGGGTCACGATGCCTTCCACCTGATGGCGCGCGATCAATTCGTTCAGCAAGTCTTCGTGCACGGCGGCGCGCAGCACGATGCGCACGGTGTCCGGGCTGATCTTGCCTTGCTTGCGCAGTTCGCCCAGCGCTTCGAACATCGCGGTCGGGTCGCGTTCCACCGGATAGATGATGCCGCTGTGCAGCAGCACCAGCGGGCCGCCGGTTTTCCGCTCGGCCGGCTGGTAATTGGCGGTGGCGCGCACGAAGTCGTCTTCATCGTAACCGTTTTCGATCAGGCGGAAACGCGATGCGGGCACGTCCGGATAGCGCGCGCGGTAGACCGCCTGCGCGCCCGGCGTCGTGAACACGAGGCGCGTGCAATTCCGTACCGTCAATTGCTCGACCCAGCGGTAGCAGCGCCACACCAGCGGATTGGCCGGCGTGCCTTTTTCCGTCATCGGGTCGCGCATGTCGGCGATCCACGGCAGGCCGGAAACGCGTTGCAGGCAATAGGCGATCAGGTGCGCGGTGGGAATCGGGTAAGTCGACCAGATCACGCTGGGACGGTGCTGGCGGATCAGTTTCAGGCCGGCCGGGACCGCGCCCAGCAGCCACGAAATCCAGCGGTCCGGCAGCGCCAGCGCGCGCAGGTAGCGGCCCCGGATGGCCAGGTGACGTCCGGAATCCAGTGCAAAGGCGCGCCGCACCACCATCCCGCCAGGCACATCGCCCATCTGGTCGTCGCTGCTGTCGGCATAGGCGCGCCGGTGCGCGGACAGCACGATCGGCTGCCAGCCCATTTTCGGCAGATGCTGCGTGAATTTCAGCGTGCGCTGGATTCCGCTGCTGCCGCGCTGTGGCGGGAAGTGGAATGCCACCATCAGCACGCCCGGCATGGCTTGGCCATTGCCACGGTTAATCATGGCTGGCTCCTGTGCATCGAGGTAAGGCGCACCATCTGGCTGCACGGTCGGCGCGATGGTGTCGGTGGATGTACATTGCTTGCTCCGGGTATGCATCTGCGGCTTTCTCAAGTCTTTTTGCAAAACACTGTTTGCATAAGGGTAACACGTATGATTCTCGTTCTAAATGAAACCTGGCCGATAACGGTCAGGGCGGCGCGGCTGTGAAACATTGGTGCAACGCTGTAACAATTGCAGCCAGTTCACCATCCGACAGGCCCTGGTGGCATGGCAAGCCAAGTACTTGCCGTGCCAGGGCCTGTGCGTCGGCGCAACTGCCGGTTTCCGCCGGTAGCGGCCAGCCAAAACGCACCAGCGGCACGCCGGCAGCCTGCAGCCGGTGAAATGCGGGTTCCGGGTCGTCCACCAGCAATGGAAAGACCCAGGGCACGACCTGCTCCGGCAGCGCCGGATGCAGCGGGCGGCAGCCGGGCAAGTCCCGCACCGCCTGTTCCAGCGCCAGGTAGTGGCGGCGGCGGCGGCGGCACAGGCGCTGGCGCGACGACAGCCGCAGCAGGGCGCGGGAAAACCAGGCGCTGCGCTTGTCCAGCCAGCGCGGGTCAAAATCGGCATCGTTTTCCGATGCGGCCGGCGCGATGGTTTGCCGCGCCGGCGGCAGGCCCCGTTTGCGCCAGCGCCACACTGCCTGTACGGCCCGCTGCGGCAGCGCCAGCAGCAGGGCGGCGGCGCGCAGGCGGCCGTGGGCGAAGCTGTGTTCCAGCGCGCCCAGCGCTGCCTTGGCTTCAAACAGCAGGCCCGCGGAACGCAAGTGAATGGCGCCGAGCGGATGCCGGGCCGAGGCGATGCAGCCGCCATCGTACGACGGCAGGAATTTCATGGTGCTGGCGGCTGCATAGTCGCCCCAGGCGCCCAGCGGACGGCCGCCCTGCGCGCCGAACAGGCTGTGCGCACAATCTTCCAGCAATGGCACGCCGTGGCGGTCGCACAGCGCCCGGATCGGCGCCATGTGCTGGGGGAAACCAAAATAGTGGGTGACCATCAGCGCGCCGGCGCCGGGCAGGCGCATGGCCAGGTCTTCGAGGTCGACGCCGGTATCCTGGCCGATGCGGTAAAACTCCGGCGTGGCGCCCAGGTGCAGCACGGGCGGCACCATCGATGCGCTGTGGTACGCCGGCACCAGTACCCGCGCGCCGGGCTGCACGCCCATGGCGCGCAAGGCAAGACCGATGGCCATGCGGCCGCTGGTGACGAGGCGGCGCTGCTCCAGGTCCAGCACGGACGGCAAGCGCGCGCCCCGTTGCGGCAGGAAGTCGCGCCACCCCAGCACGGGGGCGAGCGGCGCCAGCCAGCGCGCGGAGGAGCCGGCCACGTCAGTCATGGCGTGCTTCCGTGGCCATGGTCAGCCTGCCAGCCAGCGCAACAGGCGCAGCATGTAAAAGAACGTGGTGGCGTCCCACGGCCGCGAGCGGGACAGCGTGTACATGTCCTGGGAGGCGCTGACCGGGCCGGGCGCCGTCGTGAACGCGGCGGCAAAACCGGCCTGGCGCGCCATCGCCATGTGGCGCTGGTCGAAATCCAGTCCGGCTTTGCCATTGGGATAGGCAAAATAGCGCACGGGTTCGCCAATGATGGCTTCCAGCGTGCGCTTGCTGTCCACCATTTCCTGCAGCGCCACGTCGTCCGGCAGGCTGGTCAGGATAGGATGCGACACGGTATGGGCGCCGATCTCGATCCCGGCGCGGTGCAGCGCGCGGATCATGTCCGAGCTCAGCATCAAGGGCGCCGCCTGGGAATCCGTGACGGCTTCCAGGCTGGCGATCAGCGCCATGCGCTCCGCCGGCGGCAGGTACTTGGCTTTCTGCGTCAGTTCATGCGCGGCGACGCACCGTTCCGTCACGGTGGCCAGCGGATAGCGGCCGGCACCTGCCGGGCGCAAGTCGAGCTGGTCGCCCTGTATCGACCGCACGGCTTCGACGATGCGGTCGTTCCACATGTTTTCGCGCCGGTCCACGTAGCCGGTCGTGACAAATACTGTGGCCGGCAAGTTAAATTCCTGCAGTACCGGCAACGCCAGTTCGTAGGTCGAACGGTAGCCGTCGTCAAACGTGATGCAGACTGCGCGCGGCGGCATCGTGTGCGACTGCAGCGCATGCAGGGCCTTGTGCAGCGGCAGCACATTGAAGCAATCCGCCAGCATTTTCATGTGCTCGCGGAAGGTGGCCAGGTCCGGTTCATTGCCCAGCAGCGGGTCGTGCGTTTCCAGGATGCGGTGGTAATTGACGATGCACAGGCGTCCGCGCCCGGCCTGCCACAGCGAATAGCTGTTGCCGATGGCGCGCATCAGCGTCGGCAACGGCGCTGCGGATCGCTGATAAGTGTTCATGCCGCGCAACTCCCCGGCATTGGACGTCCTGGTTTCACTGTGCGCGTCCCACGATGATTTTTTCAAAAAGTTCAATCTGGCCCCGGGTAGTAAAGTCCCAGCTGAATTGTTCGGCATAGCGGCGTACCGCCGCACGGTCCGGGTTGCGCGCGCGCAGCCGCTGCACAGCGTCAGCCACGCCATCGCTGCTGTAGTCGGACATCAGCAAACCCGCTTCCGGCGCCGCCACCACTTCCGGCGAACCGCCCACGTTGCTGGCCACCACCGGCGTGCCGCATGCCATGGATTCCAGCAAGACGTTGGCCCAGCCTTCACGGCTGGACGCCAGCACCATCACGTCGGCGGCATTGAAATACTGTTTCAGCTCTGCCTGCGGCACGGCGCCCAGGAAACGCACGCGATCCGCCACCTGTAATTCCCGCGCCAGCGCTTCCAGTTTGTCCCGCTCCGGCCCCTTGCCAGCAATCAACAATATCACATCGGGCATGCGCTGCAGCGCCCGGATGATCAGGTGATGGCCTTTCAACTCGATCAGGTTCCCCACCGACAGTATGGTATACCTGTCGATACCCAACTGGTTGCGGATGGTGGCCCGGTCGAGCGGTTCGAAGCGCTGCAAGTCGACGCCGTTGCGCAGCGGCGTCACGGCAGCCGCCGGCGCCCCCAGTTGCACCAGCCGGTCTTTCAGTGCCTGGCTGACGGTAATCATGCCGGCCGCATTGCGGGCAGCCCACTGGATCATCCGGCGCGGCAAGGGGTATTCCGGCAACAGGTTGACGTCGGAGCCCCGCGCGGTAATCACCACCGGTTTGTTGAAGTACTTGCCCAGCATGACGGCCGCCACGCCGTCCGGATAAAAGTAATGGGCGTCGATGGCGTCGAAATCAAAGCCTTCGTCGATCAGGCGGCTGATTTCCCGTTTCGCGCTTTGCGCCAGCAGCCATGGCGCCATGTTCATGCCGACCATGGGCACGTTCAGGTAGCGGGGATGGCGCACTTCCAGGCCGTTGCGCGTCGCGCGTTCGGGCACGCCCTTGTATTCGGCATAGCGGGAAGGAAACCACGGCACGGGCGCCACCACGCGCGACTGTACCTGTCCGCTGGCCACCAGGTGGCGCAACCGGGTTTCCACGAAAATGCCAAGGCCGGGCAGTTCCTGGTTGGGGAACAGCGTACTGAACGTCAAAAGCTTCATGATTCAGGCGGTTTTACCCTTGCTCAGCGCCGCGTACACGGGACGGTAGCGCGCCACGCTGGCGGCCCAGTTGCGTTCCGCCTCCACGAAGTGGCGGCCTTGTGCGCGCATGGCGGGCCACTGCTGCGGTTGTGACAGCAAGGCCAGCACCTGCTCGGCCAGCGCCTGCGGATCGCCAGCCTTGAACAGCATGCCGGTCTTGCCATGCTCGATCAATTCCTTGTGGCCGCCCACGTCGGACGCCACCAGCACGCGGCCCTGCGCCATGGCTTCCAGCGGCTTGAGCGGTGTGACCAGGTCGGTCAGGCGCATTTTCAGGCGCGGATACACCAGCACGTCGACCAGGTCGTAATAGCGCTGCACTTCGCTGTGCGGCACGCGGCCTGTGAAGCTCACCTGGTCCTGCACACCCAGCGCCTGCGCCTGGGCTTTCAGTGCGGCATCCTGCGGACCGCCGCCCACCAGCAACACGCGGATATCGGGATTTTTTTGCAGCATGGCCGGCAGCGCCTGCAGCAGCACGTCCAGGCCTTCATACGCATAGAACGAACCGATGAAGCCCAGTACCGCCTTGCCTTCCAGTCCCAGCTTGACGGCCATGGCGCTGTCTTTTTCACCGCCCACGCTGAAATCTTCGATGTTGACCGCGTTCGGGATCACCGTCAGCTTGCTGGCCGGGATGCCGCGGGTCGCGATGATTTCACTGCGCAAGCCTTCGCAAATGGTCGTGGCGGCATCGACGTTGCGCAGCGCATAGGTTTCCATCGCGCGCGTCAGGCGGTAGCGCATGCCCCATTCCGTGCTGGTGCCGTGGTCGACCGCCGCATCTTCCCAGAACGCGCGGATTTCATAGACCACGGGGATGCCCAGTTTTTTCCCCACCCGCAGCGCCGCCATCGCGTTCAGGGCGGGCGAGTGCGCGTGCAGGATGTCCGGTTTGACTTCCTTCGCCACTTCCAGCAGGCGCCGGGCCAGGCTGTCGATGACGGCCAGCTGGTTCAGCACCGGCACGCGCGACATCAGGCCCGATGCGGGCGGCGTGCGGAAAAAGTCCAGGCCGTCCACGCTTTCTTTCGGCTGCTTGACGTCGCCCTGCTTGGAACTGGTGATATGGCACGTGTCCCAGCCCAGCGCGCGCTGTTGCTGCAGGATCGAGCGGGTACGGAAGGTGTAGCCGCTGTGCAGCGGGATCGAGTGATCGAGCACGTGCAGGATGCGCAGTGCCTTGGCGTTCTGTGGGGCGTTCATCGGGGTTGCATTCACTTTTCGGTTACTTTTCAGGCTGCCATTTCTTTGCGGAGGAAGGCTTCGAACATCAGCACGGTCCAGATGAACGTGCTGTTGTCGCGGCGTCCGGATTCGTGCTGTTCCACCAGGTCGCGCAAATACGCCTGGTTGAAAATGCCGGTATCGGCCAGCAGGGGGCCGAGCAGCGCATCGCGCACGCGCTGCTTCAGCGGCCCCCGCAGCCAGGCCGCCAGCGGCACGGAAAAGCCCATTTTCTTGCGGTACAGGACATCGTGGGACAGGTGCGGTTCCAGGCTTTTCTTGAAGATGTACTTGCCTTCGCCGCCCTTGAGCTTGAGGTCGGGCGGCAAGCCCGACACCCATTCGACAAAGGTGTGGTCCAGCAGCGGCACGCGCACTTCCAGCGAATGGGCCATGCTGGCGCGGTCCACCTTGGTCAGGATGTCGCCCGGCAGGTAGGTTTTGAAGTCCAGGTATTGCAGCAGCGACAGCGGATCGTCGGTTGGCGAATTTTTTGCATGGTCCTGCATCACGGACACGGCGCGGTAGCCCTGCAGGCGAGCCTTGAAGCGGTCCGAAAACAGTTCGGCGCGCACGCGGTCCGGCATGAACGACACGCCGTGGAAATAGCCTTCCACCAGGTCGCGCGCGATTGATTCGAACGTGGTCTTGGCGCGGAACACGCGCGGCGCCCAGTCGGCTTTCGGATACAGCTTGCCCAAGGTGCCGAACACCGGCTTGCGCAGGCTGGCCGGGATGCGGTCGCGCACGCTGTGCTCGGCCATTGCCATGCGGTAGCGGCGGTAGCCGGCGAAATTCTCGTCGCCGCCATCGCCCGACAGCGACACCGTCACGCGCTGGCGCGCCAGCTGGCACACGCGGTAGGTGGGGATGGCGGAACTGTCCGCATACGGTTCGTCATACAGGTGCACCAGCTGGTCGACCAGGCTGTAGTCGTCGCCGCTGACGATTTGCGCGTGGTGATGCGTCTTGTACTGTTGCGCGACCTGGGTGGCGTACGCGGTCTCATCGAAATTCGCGTCGTCGAAGCCGATCGAGCACGTGTTGACGGCCGGCGCATTTTCCTGAGCCATCGTGGCCACCACGGCCGACGAATCCACGCCGCCCGACAGGAACGCGCCCAGCGGCACTTCGGCCACCATCTGGCTTTGTACGGATTCGCGCACGCGCTCGATGACTTCGCGCGCCACGTCCGCTTCGCTGCCGACCTTCACGGGCTTGAACGGCACGTCCCACCAGCGTTCCTGCCTGACCGCCGTATCGCCGACTTTCAGCACGATGCGGTGGCCCGGCTGCAATTTGTACGCATTGTGGAAGATGGTTTTCGGTTCCGGGATATAGCCGTATGCGAAATAATCCTCGACCGCCTGCGGATTGAGTTCGCGCGACAGTTCCGGGTGCGTCATGATGGACTTGAGCTCGGAACCGAACACGAAATAACCGGTCGGCAGCAGCGAATAGAACATCGGTTTGACGCCGATGTGGTCGCGCGCCAGGAACATGGTTTGCTTGTTGCGGTCCCAGATGCCGAACGCGAACATGCCGCGCAGGCGGTGCACGCAATCCGGGCCCCACGCTTCCCACGCGTGCAGCACCACTTCCGTGTCGGACTTGGTGCGGAATTCGTAGCCCATGCCTTTCAGCTCGGCCATCAGTTCGCGGTAGTTGTAGGTTTCGCCGTTGTAGACGATCACCACGCTCTTGTCCGCATTGAACAGCGGCTGCTGGCCCGTGGCCAGGTCGATCACGGACAGGCGGCGGTGGCCCATGCCCAGCGCTTTTTCCAGATACAGCTCGCCCTCGTCCGGGCCGCGGTGATGCTGGCTTTCATTCATGCGGTGCAGGGCGGCGCGATCGATGTCGCGCTGGCCAGTGGTATCAAAAATTCCGACGATTCCGCACATGGTGCAATTCCTGTAGCTTTAATGAACGCGCGCCGCCGGACGGCCCAGCTTTTGCTGGCGCAGTTCGTCGTACAGCGCGAGATAGGAGTCCAGCATGGCGGCCATGCTGTAGTGTTGGATCACGCGCTGCCGGCCCGCCGCGCCGTGCTGGCGGCACAGTTCGGCGTCGGTCGCATAGCGCGCCAGCGCCTGCGCCAGCGCGGGTGCGTCGGCCGGCGGCACCAGGCTGCCATGCACGCCTTCGGTCACCACTTCCGGCATGCCGCCCACGCGCGACACCACCACCGGCAGCGCGCACGCCATCGCTTCCAGCAGCGACACGGGCGTGCCTTCGGCCAGAGACGGCAGCGCGAACAGCGAAAAACCGTGCAGCACGGTGTCGATATCGTTGCGCGAACCGGGCAGCCACACCACGTCCTGCAATCCCGCCGCCGCCACCTGCTCGCGCAGCGCCGGCAACAGCGGGCCGTCGCCCACGATCGACAGGCGCAGGCGGTGATGCTGGTCCGGCAGCAGCGTGCGCAGCGCAATGAACCCTTCCACCAGGCCCTTGTGGTGCTTGACGTCCTGGATCCGCGCCACGGTGCCGATCACGAAGTGTTCCGGGCCCCACGGCGAACCGCCGGACTGGTACGGACCGTGACGGAAGCGATCCGTATCGACGCCGTTGTTGATCAATTGCGCCTTGGCGCGGGGAATGCGCACCACCTGGTCCAGCCATTTTTCCAGGTCGGCCGAGACGGTGACGTAGCGGTCGATGAAGGGCGCCACCAGGCGGCGCAGCAGGTTGTGTTTCGGGTTCAAGCCTTGCGGGTCGCGCGCATCGCGCCCGTGTTCCGCATGGATGCGCACGGGCACGCCGGCCAGCATGGCGGCCGGCGCATATTCCAGCGTGGCCAGGTTATACGTATGCAGCACCGTGGGGCGCAGCCGGCGCAGCAGCTTCCACAGCTTCACGTGGATGCCGGGCGCCTGGCCGGGCGGCTTGTGCAAGGCATGCACTTCCACGCCGGGCTGCGTGATGCGCTCGGCAAACGACGTGTAGTGGGTCAGGCACACCAGTGCATGGCGGTAGCGCTCCGGCGGCATGCGGTTGATGCAGTCGACCAGCAAGGTTTCCAGACCGCCCACGTCCAGCGCGTACACGAGGTGCACCACCAGTGGACGTTCGTCCTGCGGCAATGGCGGCATATCGTTCCTCATTTCCTGCTCGCGGAATCGTAGGCGGCGTCGATGGCGGGCAACTGGCCTTGCAGGAAGTTGCGCAGCACGGTGCGCGCCGCTTCGGCATTCTTGGGCTGCAGCGGCGTCGCCACCATGATGGCGGCGCCATCGTCGCCCTGCACGGACAGTTTGCGCCAAGCCTGCCACAACTTGCCCTCGTAATTATTCGCCGTGGCATGGGAACCCACGCGCAGCCAGTGCCACACCAGCAGGTCGCCGTCCGGGCCGCTGATGTGCGCTTCGCGCACGGCAAACTGGCGGCCGGCTATCTGTTCGTTGCGGCGCTCCGCGTCCACCGTGTGATAGGGGTCTTTTTCCCCCGTCAGCCCGTTGCTGGACGTGATCAGGGCCTTGTCGTTGCGCTGGTTGCGGTAGAACAGCATGTGCACGGCGACCGGGCCGCCGTCCGCCTGGAGCAGGCGCGCCAGGCTGGCGTCGGGCGGCGTATAGCGCGGTTCCCAGCGCGTGAACGGTGCTGCCGGCGGCAATGGCAAGTCCAGCGCCAGGCCTGGCGCGTGCGGGTTGTGGTTGGCGCCATCGCTCCATGCGGCCCATGCGGGCCACAGCGCCGCCAGTGCAATCACGGCGCCGGCGAGGGTGGCATGCGATTTCGCGGATGCTTGCTGAACGGCGGGCTGGCCGGCGACGGCGGGCGCCGCCACCGGATCCGGCTGGTCCTGGTGCCAGTAGCCGCCAATCCAGAACATCAGCAGCATCACGAGGCCGAAGAACAGCCAGCCATAGATCAGGTGGTCGACGCCGACCGCCAGCGTCATGCCGCTGTAGTGGCCGATCATGACGATCATGAAGGCGCGCAAACCGTTGGCAATCACGGGTACCACGATCGACAGGCCGACAAACAACAGGCGGCGGCCCCAGGTGCGGTAAGTCAGGTAGCCATACAGGCAGCCCAGCGTGATGGAGGAAATCAGGTAGCGCACACCGCTGCACGCTTCCACCACCGACCAGCTGCCGCTGGGGATTTCAAAATGGGTGCCGTTGCGCAGCACCGGCATGCCGATCACGTGCAGGCACCATACGGTGAAATCCGCGGTGAAACTGATCAGCGGGTCGATGAAGACTTCGCCGAACGGCACGGCAAACAGGACGAACAGCAGGGGGAACGCCAGCGAACGGGCCAGCGCCAGGCCGAACATGGCCAGCGCCGCCAGCGGCAGCATGGTGGCAAACGCGTATTGCATCACCACCTGCACTTCGCCCATGCGCGCCACCAGCCAGGCGGCGCCCGCCAGCGCCAGCGCCAGCAAGGCGGGCCAGAAAGGGCGGGGCGGATACACGAGGAAATTCGCGCGGCGGCGCCAGATCAGCCACAAGCTGATCGGCAGGATCACGTAACCGTGCGCGAAGGTTTCCGAACTGTTCCACAGCGCCACGATGGACGAGGCGGTGTTGAAGTACAGCGCGAACAGCGCGGCCATCACCAGCGCCGTGAACAGCAATGCCGGCAACGGCTTGTTGGTGGCGGAGACGGAAGCGGGCGGCATGGCGGTGGCGGAATTCAATTGCATAGCTGTGCCTCGATGCTGGCCAGGTTGGTTTGCCAGCTGTAGCGCGCCAGCACGCGGGTGCGGGCGGCCAGCCCCACTTTTTCCGTGGCGGCCATGTTGTGCAGCTGGGCGATGACGGTATCGGCAAAGGCGGCGGCGCCATCGGCCAGCAACACTTCGTTGCCTGGCATGGCTTCAATGCCTTCCAGCGCCTGCGGCGACACCACGCACGCCTTACCCATGGCCATCGCTTCCAGTACCTTGTTCTGGATGCCGCGCGCCACGCGCAGCGGCGCCACCGACAGCGCGGCATGGGCCAGGTAGGGACGCACGTCCGGCACGGTGCCGGTCACGACGATGCCGGGCGTTTGCGCCAGTGCCTGCACGGCGGCGGCGGGACGGGCGCCGACGATATAAAAGCGCACACCGGGACACGCCTGGCGGATGCGCGGCAGGATGTCGGCCGCGAACCATTGCACGGCATCGATGTTCGGCCAGTAATCCATCGCGCCCGTGAACACCACGGCTTGCTCGCCGGGGGCGTAGGGCGACGCCAGGCCGGCGTCCGGCGAAAAGTACGCGGTATCGACGCCATTGTTGAAGTAGCCGATGCGCGGCGCGCTTTCCGGCGCCAGCCGGGTAAACAAGGCCGCTTCCGGCGCCGAGACAAACAGCGAGGCGGCGGACGATGCCGCCACCTGCCGCTCATAGCGCAGCAATTGTTTGGCTTCGTGGCGGAACAGCAGGCTGGCGGGCCATGGCTTTTTCTCGCCATATTCGCGCCACTTTTCCGAGTCCACGTCGACAAAATCCACCACGCGGTGCGCGTGCGGGAAGGCGTCCGCGTATTGCGCCATGGCGGACGAAAACACCAGGATGCGCTGGATGCCGTACTGGCGCATGGTGTCGGCGACCCACGCGCGCAGCTTGGCGTTGCGGTAATAGTCGAGCGACAGCGAGCGGTTGCCCAGCAGGGCGCCCAGGCTGCGCACGCGCGCCAGCTTCGGGTTCAGCTTCGCGAAGTGCGAACTGGCGCACAGCGCTTCCACCTTGGGCACGTGCTGCCAGTCGTCTTCATCGTCGACGAAGGTGGCCAGGTGCACGCGGTGGTTTTGCGCCAGGTGCTTGAGCAGGTGATACGACCGGATCTTGTCGCCCTTGTTGGGCGGATATGGAATCCGATGCACCAGCATCAATAAATCGTCCATGTGCCGTTCCTTAACCCAGGCTGCGCACGATGAACGGGCCAAGGAAATTGGCCACAGGCAGCGGCAGGCGCTTCCACATCTTGATGAACAGCTGGTACTTCGGGTTCAGCGGATTATTGTCCGGCAACGCGGTTGCCTTGATCAGCTTGTACTCGTAGCCCAGGTGGGTGGGGGAAAAGCCCCAGTTTTTCTTGAAATCGAACGCGCCCGTACCCAGCTTGCTGCGGCCAAAGTCGAAGCTGCGGCAACCCTTCGCGGCCGCGGCCTGCATCAGGTTCCAGTACATGAAGTCGTTGCCGGCGCACTCGCGCGCGGCCGGCAGGCTGCCACCGTAATACGGCAGCACTTCATCGCGCCAGTAAAAACTCATGACGCCGGCGATCAGTTCGTCGCCGCGCACAATGATGCGGATTTCGCATTCGTCGCCGAATACTTCCTTGATGACCTTGAAGTATTTCTTCGGGAACACCGGCGTGCCGAGGCGGTGCACGCTGGTGGCGTAAGCCGTGAAGAAGCGGTCGACGTCCTGGTCGAGTTCGCCCCGCAATTCGCATTTGATTCCCTTGCGCACCATGGCGCGCTGCTTGCGGGGGATCGCATTCATGTTTTCTTCGTCGTCGGCGCTGATTTCCTTGCGGAACGTGACGTACAGTTCCTTGGTGTGCCACGACGGGTCGCCCGGATGGGCGGACGTTTCATAACGGTGCTCCAAATGGCCTACGCCCAGTTCGCGCGCCAGCCGTTCCGCTTCCGCGTCCAGCAGCGCGCGCGCCTGGTCGTCGACAGCGGCGATGCCGCCCACCACGCAAAACGGCAGCGAACCGAGGAAGTGGCCGAACAGCCGGCTTTTGACTTCGGCCAGCGGCAGCACGCCGACGATTTCGCCGTTGCGCTCGGCATAGTAAAACCACGTGCGATGGCCGTACACCTTGTCGATGATGGTTTTCCAGCCGGCGCGGTGGAAGAAGGTCGCTTCCGGGCAGGACTGCACGAAAGCGTCCCAGCGGGCATAATCAGCCGACACGGCCGGCGGCAGCAGGCGCAGGGTGATGGCGGCGGTCGGGGCCGCCTGAGGCAGTTCTGCCAGGTCAGTGCTCATCGTTATTTCAGGAAGATGCGGTCCATCCGGTCCCACGCGAAATCACGCGTGAGGGCGCGGATGCGGCCATCCATCTTTTCCATGTTGACGTAGTGACGGAAACGGGTTTTCAGGTTGATGCCGTCCGGGCGAGGCTGGCCGGGATCGATTTCCCACGGGTGGAAATAAAAGATCGCGGGCTGGCCGTCACGCTGGTTCACTTGCTGCATCAGCCAGCGCGACAACGCGTACGGGAACAGGCGGAAATAACCGCCGCCGCCGGCCGGCAAGTTGCGCTGGCCCAGGCGGACGGTCGTGATCGGCACTTCCAGCAAGCCGTCACTGCCGTTCGGATGCCATGCAAAGCGGGGCGCGTCCGGCATGCCGTAATGGTCGTGCCGCACCGGGTAAATGCTGGAACTGTAGCGGTAGCCTGCCTCGTGCAGCGCTTCCAGCGCCCACAGGTTGCCGTGGCCGATGGAAAAACTCGGCGCGCGGTAACCCAGCACCTGTTGTCCGCCGATGTCTTCCAGAATGGCCTTGGCCGAGCTGATGTCCTGCGTGAACTGGGCCCGGTCCTGGTCCGATGCGCGCAAGTGGCCATAGCCGTGGCTGGCCAGTTCATGGCCGCCGGCGACGATGCGCTTGACCAGCGCCGGATAGCGCTCGGCGATCCAGCCCAGCGTAAAGAACGTGGCTTTGACGCCGCCCTCGTCGAGGATGGCGAGGATGCGGTCGACATTGGCTTCCACGCGGCATTCGCGGTCGGGCCAGCTTTCGCGCGTGATGTACGGCGCGAAGGCGGAGACCTGGAAATAATCTTCCACGTCGATGGTCATGGCGTTGCGGATTGCCGACGCCTGGTGCAGGGCTTGGCCCTCCTGCGGGGACAGGGGCGCGTTCATGATGTCTTGCAGCCGGCCTGCATCCAGGCCTGCAGTTTTTCCGCGATGCGCACGGCAGCCTTGCCATCCCAGAAGTACGGCACGCGGCCGGCCTTGCCGCCGCCCGCCATGACTTCATTGTAGATGGCCATGATCTTGTCCGGATCCTGGCCGGCGATGGTGTTGGTGCCTTCATCGACGGTGATCGGACGCTCGGTATTGTTGCGCAGCGTGATGCACGGCGTGCCCAGCGCCGTGGTTTCTTCCTGGATGCCGCCGGAGTCCGTCAGCACCACGCGGGCGCCTTTCATCAGGCCCAGCATTTCCAGGTAGCCCATTGGCGGCAGCAGCAGGATATTACTGTTTTCCACCAGGTGATTCAGGCCGGCTTTTTCAATCATGCCGCGGGTGCGCGGGTGCAGCGGGAAGATGATCGGCGTACGTTCGCCGATGCGGTTGGCGGTTTCCAGCAAGGTGCGCAGCACGGCAAAGTCGTCCACGTTTGACGGACGGTGCAGGGTCAGCACGGCATATCCTTCGGCGCCGCTGGCAAAGCCTGGTTTGCCGTGGTCGGCCACGATCTGTTCCGCCGAAATGGCACGGGGCAGGTTGCGCACCAGCGTGTCGATCATGACGTTGCCGACGAAGTGGATGCGTTCCTTGGCGATGCCTTCGCGCAGCAGGTTCGCTTCACCGCTTTCTTCCGTGGTGAACAGCAGGTCGGAAATCTGGTCCGTCAGCACGCGGTTGATTTCTTCAGGCATGGCGCGGTCGAAGCTGCGCAAGCCCGCTTCCACGTGGATCACGGGGACGCCTTTCTTGGCGGCGACCAGCGCGCAGGCGATGGTGGAATTCACGTCGCCCACCACCAGCACGGCGGTCGGCTGCACCTGGTCCAGCGCCGGCTCGAATTTTTTCATGACGTCGGCGGTCTGGATCGCATGGCTGCCGGAACCCACTTCCAGGTTGATGTCCGGATCGGGAATGCCGAGCGCGGCGAAATACTGGTGGTTCATGGCCACGTCATAGTGCTGGCCGGTATGCACCAGTTGCACGTCCACGTGCGGACGCAGTTCGGCCAGCGCGGCCATGATGGGCGCCATCTTCATGAAATTCGGACGGGCGCCGACGACGCACAGGATGCGGAAAGGGGATTGGGCTGCGGTATTCATTCGTTATTGTCCAGCTGAGAATTGTTGCTGGCCGGGGTGGCCACGATTTTTTTCAGGATGTTCAGTACCGACACGACGGACTTTTCCAGCCGCATCATGCGTTCGTCCATGCCATCCGGATAACTCGCGATGGCGGCGGCCAGTTCCGCCTCGTCGGCCTGCCGCGACGCGGGGGCGGCGGCGATGGCGGCAGGCGGGGGCTGGAATTCGGATTGTATGTCGCGGATCACGTCGTCGACATGCTTGTCCGTGAATTCATGTAATTCCTCGAGGAAGCCCATCAGCATCAGGCGGTCGCACAGGTGGTTGGTCATGCGCGGGATGCCGCCGGAATATTCATAAATCGCGGCATGGGCGGCCGGCGTGAACGACGGGTCATTGTTCCAGCCGACCGTGTGCAGGCGGTGCTCGATATACGCCTGGGTTTCCACCGCATCCATCGGCCCCAGGTGATAGGTGGCGATGACGCGCTGGCGTAATTGCTGCATGTCCGGGCTGTGCAAGGTGGTGCGGAATTCAGGCTGGCCCAGCAGGAATGTTTGCAGCAGCGATTTGTCGTCGGTCTGGAAGTTCGACAGCATGCGCAACTCTTCCACCGTGCGGGGCGACAGGTTTTGCGCCTCGTCGACCACCAGCAGCGCGCGCTTGCCTTGCGCATCGCAGGTGCGCAGGAAGGTTTCCAGGCGGCTCAGCAGCGCACTCTTGGTGGCGTCTTCCGCCGGCAGGCCGAACGCCGACACCACCATGCGCAGCACGTCTTCCGGATTCAGGTGTGTGTTGACCAGGTGCGCCGCTACGATGTGCTGCGCTTCCAGCGTGCTGAGCATGTTGCGCACCAGCGTGGTCTTGCCGGCGCCGACTTCGCCCGTGATGACGATGAAGCCTTCGCCTTGCGACAAGCCATACTCGAGGTAAGCCATGGCCCGCTTGTGGCCTTTGCTTCCGAAGAAGAAATGAGGATCGGGGCGCAGACGGAACGGTTTGTCGCTGAGCCCATAATAACTTTCATACATCCTGCAGACTCCGCTAGAACTGTTTATTAAGGGACGCCGCTATGGCGTTTTCCGTGTATTTCGCCGCGCCAAGGCCCCCCGACACACGGCGCACGTCGACCGCCGCGTGCAGCTTGGGCTGCATCTGGTGCGTCAGGCCGATCCGCATGCCACGGTTGTTGGTGCTGGTATTGGCGGAAATGGAACGGATGCGCGTCAAGTCCGCCGTGGCCAGCACGCCGGTGCGGGTCGACAGGCGCCAGTTCCATGTGATATTGCCTCCGGTCTGGCGGGTGTTGTCATTGAGAATGCTGGACGTATTGCCCAGCAAACCCGAATCCACATTCGTGCTCGACAGGCCGTTGCGGCGCATATCCTGCAAGGTCAGCACTGTCGTGGTGTGCGCGCCGTTGAGCGCGACGGCCGCCTGGAATTGCTTTTGCAGGTAATACCGGTTGCTGAAGTAATTGATGTTGTTGGCCAGCGACGTCGGCAATCCCGTTGCCTGGATATACGCCGCTATTGCCTGGCGCCGTGCATCGGCATCGGGAATCGTGGTCGCGAACAGGCGGTCCAGCATGCTGAACGTATCGATGGCCGATGGCAGCAGGAATTGCTGGCGTGTACTGGTGACGGAATCGTTGTAATTCAGGGTCCAGATCGACACGCGGGCGCGGTGCTGCGCCTGCAGCGAATAACTATTGCCGTAATAGCGCTTGCCGGCGCTCGCTTGCAGGCGCGTACGGGAACTGGGTTGCCAGTCGAAGCCCAGTTGCCATGCACTGCCGCCATTGCTGCCGCCCAGCGCCTGGTAATCATAGCTGTCATAGCCGCCCAGCGCCGTCAGGTTCAACTGCGACGTGGCGGCCCAGCGCAACGTCAACGCATAGTTGTCGCTGGTGGATTCGCCGCCGGCTGTCGTGGTTGCCACCCCTTTTTGCTTGCTCTTACTTGCTTGCAAGCCCCAGCCCAGCAGGCGGAACGCATTGCCGCTGGTAACGTTCAGTGACAGGGAATTGCCGGTCGAATCATTCAGGCCGCGGGTTGACGTCATCACGCGGTCATACGCGTAGCGCAATTCCGCATCGGCGTAGGACGCGAAGCGCTGTTTCAGATACGGGCTGATGCGGGCGGTTTTGACTTCCGCCGAGTTGGCCGTCGCGAACGTGTTGCCAGTGTTTTGCTGGACGGCGCCGAAGATGGACGTATCGCGCTGGCCGATGCTGGCGCTGGCGTCAACGAACAGCAATTCATTGATGATCCTGGCCTTGCCGTTGGCGTTCAAGTCTTGCGTGGCGCCATACGTGCCGCCGACATCCTTGTCCGCATATTCATAAAAACGGCGCGAGTAGGTCGCACTCATCTGCAAGCCGGGACCGGTGTGGTCGAGCCTGAAGGATGGCGCCAGTTCCGTGACCCAGTTTGCCTGTGCATTGGCGCGCAGCGCCACGTTGTCCGTATAGGTTTCGCGCAGTTCGACCGTCGGTGTGAATTTCCAGTCTGCCCGGCAGGCCGGCGCCAGCGACAGCAGCGCCAGGGACACCGCCGCGGCGGCTGGCCGGCGGTGCAGTTTAGCCATAGTGATAGTCATACGTCTCGGTGCCGGGGAACTCGCGGGTCTTGTTGTAGATAAGGTTAACGTTCTGCAAGCCTTCCAGCTGGCGCAGCGATTCTTTCACGGCGTGCTGGGTGGTGCGTTCCGCTTCCACCACCACGACGATCTGGCCCATGTGGCCGGCCAGCACGTGCGCTTCACTGGTCAGCAGCAATGGCGGCGAATCGAAAATCACGATACGGTCGGGATAGCGGTTGGCGATTTCATGGACGAAGTTCGTCATGGTCTGGCTGGCCAGCAATTCCGTGGCGCGCGGCGAATTGGTACCCGCTGGCAAGATCGTCAGCGTATCGACGTTGGTGCGCAACATGACGTCAGCCATGTCGACTTTTTCTTCCAGCAGCAAATCCATCAAGCCGCGCTGGGCCGGCAAGCCCAAGGTGCGCAGCACGGAAGGGCGGGCCACGTCGGCATCGACCAGCAGCACGGTGTGGTCCAGTTCCATGGCAATCGACATGGCCAGGTTAATCGAGCAGAAAGTCTTGCCTTCACCCGGCAGCGAACTGGTCACCATGATCAGGTTGCCCGGATTTTCATCCGGGCCACGGGGCGCAAAGGCGCGCTTGATCAGCGGGCGCTTGATGATACGGAAGTCTTCGACCAGCATGGTGCGGCCGCCGGCGGCGGTCACCAGGCCGATTTCCTGCATGCGTTTCAAATCCAGTTCCACGCGCTTGGGATTGCGGCGCGTGGTGGTCGTGACGTCGGCTGCTTCAGCCTCCGCATTGGCGGTTGCGCCGGCCTGCGCCGGTTCGGCCGCCACGGCCGCCGCCGCTTCGACAGCCGGTGCTGTTGCCGGTGCGGCGGCAGGCGCGGCGACCGGCGCCGCGGCAGGTGCTGCAACGGCCGCTGGTGCTGGCGCCGCGGTGTCTGCGTGGGCAGTGTCAGCGTGTGCGGTGGCCGCGTCCGCTGCGGGTGCGGTGTCTTGCGCCGGCACAGCGGGGGCAGCGGTGGGCTGCTTGTTTTCCAGGCGGCTGGCCGCCCGTTCAATAATGCTCATGTCTTTCCCCGTGTATCGACTAGTTCTTCATCAGCAACGCGGCCATCACGCCGCCATACGCTGTAAATAACAGCGCCACGGCAGCGGAGAAGGCATACAGGCGGCGCCGGCGGCGAACTTTTTGTTCATCGGTCCAGTTCATGCTGATGCTGCCCAGGATCGGCAAGCCGGTTGCGCTGCGCAGCGCATTTTGCGTGACGAAGGTCGGGCGTACCTGGCTCATCAGCAGCGCCACGCCGAGACCGGCCACCAGCGCGCCGCCAAACACCATCGACATCAGGCGCGGACGGTGCGGACCGGTTGGCACGGTCGGCGCCGTCGGCGGATCGATCACGCGGAAGCTCATCATGTCGGTGGCGGACGTCAGGTCGCCGGACAGGCGGGCCGCTTCGCGGCGTTCCACCAGTTTCGTATAGTTTTCCTTGTTCACCGCGTAATCGCGGTTCAGCTGGGCCAGTTGCGCTTCCACTTCCGGCGCCGCATTGCTTTGCGCGCGGGCCGTGCCCAGGCGCGATGCATATTCATTGACGCGCGCGCGCAGTGACGCCACGCGGGCTTCTTCCACCGACAGCGCCACATTCATTTGCTGCATCATCGGGCTGTAGTTGGCGCCGGGGTCGTTGGAGCGCACCCGTTTCTTCGCTTCTTCCTTTTTGCGTGCCTGCAATTGCTGCAGCAGGCGCTTGCTCGACACGATGTCCGGATGTTCTTCCGTATATTGCATGCGCAACTGGTCCAGGTTCTTTTCCAGTGCCTGGATACGGCTGTCGAGTTCAGGATTGATGGATTCTTCCGCTGCGGTTGCCGCCGAGACCGGCGCCGGCTCTTCGCCGGTAATCTGCCGTTTCAGCGCATTGCGGGCCTGCTCCGCTTCGGCCAGTTCCAGTTTGGCCTGGTTCAGCTTGTCCGTCAGTTCGGTGATGATGGAGCTGTAATCGCTGCCCTGGCGAGGCAGGACGCCCATGTGCTGGAGCTTGAATTCTTTCAGTGCGTTTTCACCGGCGGCCAGCTTGTCTTCATACGTCTTGATTTGCTCGTCGATGAATTGCACCGCCTTGTCGGATTCCTGCTTTTTGCCGCCAAACGAACCTTCGACGAAGATCGTCAGCAGCGATTGCACGATTTCCTTGCCCAGCTTGGGATTGGGGTTGCTGTAGGAAATGGTATAGATGTCGTCGCGCTCGGTGCCGGTGACCTTGATCGCCGAAGTCAGCTCTTCGACCATTTGTTCGTGGTCCTGCACGCTCTTGTTCTTGATGTCCAGGTCCACCATGCGCATCACCCGCTCGACGTTCGGGCGGCTGATCAGCGTACGGCGCATGAATTGCACTTGCTGTTCCACGTTGGGCACGGTGGTCATCGTGGCCAGCAGCGGTTTCAGGATACTTTGCGTATCCACGTAGACGCGCGCCGATGCCTGGTACGCATCCGGCAGGCGATAGACGACCGTCCATCCAATGACGGACACGGCCCAGGTAATACCAACTGCATACCAGCGGTATTTACCTATAGCCTTGAGGAAGGTCAGTATAAGGGCCTGTAATTCTGCCATTTGGTCTATCTCACCTAAGGTGCGGTGGCAAGCCTGTACTTGCCTAAAATACATCAAATCTGCTCTATGATACAGGAGAAATGATTGCTTGTTGCTACTAAATCTGCATGCCCGGCAGGGCCGACGGTAATATAAATACCATTGTTTTTGGACACAATCATTTCTGATAGAGCAATTTTGCCCAGACTATGATTGTGACAGGAACTGCCCGCCATGTGTGGGCATTCTCCTATCGTGCCTGCAGGAAAATCTGATATCGTGGCGACGCCCCAACTACCATCGTGTTGCCATGCTGATCCGCCTGTTTTGCCTGTGCCTGGCCTTATCCGGCATGTTGTTGCCCGCACGGGCGGCCGACCTCGTCGCGACGGTCGCGGCAGTCAAACCCTCGGTGGTCGGTATCGGCACGTCGTTGCCGACGCGCAGTCCCGCCGTGATTTTCTTCGGCACCGGCTGGGTCACGGGCGACGGCTACAGCATCATTACCAATGCCCACGTGGTCAGTAACGCGATCAAGGCGGACCAGAAAGAAAGTCTGGGCATCGTGATCGCCGGCGAGGGCAACGCCATCGCTTTCCGTCCGGCAACGCTGGTGGCGGTCGATCCCGACCACGATCTCGCGCATCTGCGGCTGGCCGGCGGCCCGCCGCTGCCGGCGCTGAAGCTGGGCGACTCCGCCACGTTACGTGAAGGGCGTGACCTGGCGATGACAGGATTTCCATTGGGAATGGTCTTGGGCTTGCACCACGTGACCCACCGCGCCATGCTGTCGGCCATCACCCCCATCATTATCCCGTCCATCGGCGCCCGCCAGCTCGATGCGCGCGCGATCACGCAGCTGGCGCGGCCGTTTGACATTTTCCAGCTGGACGGCACGGCCTATCCGGGCAATAGCGGCAGTCCTGTGTATGACCCGGCGGACGGCATCGTATATGCAGTGATTAATATGGGCTTTGTCAAAGGGTTCAAGGAAGCCGCCATCACCAACCCCAGCGGAATTTCCTATGCGATTCCCGGCCGTTACGTACAGGCGCTGCTGCAAAGAACTGCCCAATAGTAAATATTCCTGCTAGCATGGCGTAGCAAACATGTAACAGACCGGTGCGTCTTGCTGCACCGCAGACCCGTAAAGAGGACTCGAGTGAAAGTATCCAAACTGCAATCTTTTAAATGGCTGGCGTGCGGCGCGGTTGCGCTGATGGGTTTGATGCTGGGCGGATGCGCCACCAAGCCAACGCTGCCGATGGACCCGGCGCCTGCCGGCGATTACCTGATTGGCGCCGGCGATACCGTCAATATCGTGGTGTGGCGTAACCCGGAAGTGTCGCAATCCGTGCCGGTGCGCCCGGATGGCAAGATCACCACACCGCTGGTGGAAGATTTGCAGGCCAGCGGCAAGACGTCGACGGAACTGGCGCGCGACATTGAAAAAGCCCTGTCCAAATTTATTCAGCAACCAGTAGTTACCGTGGTGGTCACCAGCTTTGTCGGCACCTATAATGAACAGATCCGCGTGATCGGCCAGGCCGCCAAGCCGCAAGCGCTGCCATACCGTGTCGACATGTCGCTGATGGATGTGCTGATCGCAGTGGGCGGCGTGACGGAATTTGCGGCAGGCAACCGGGCCAGCGTGATCCGTACTGTCGACGGCAAGCAACAGAAATTCAATGTACGCCTGAATGACTTGATCAAGGATGGCGATATTTCCGCCAATGTACCGATGCGTCCGGGCGACGTACTGGTGATTCCAGAAAGTTTCTTCTAATCACTAACTGTTAACTTGTCGAGAATTTTTACAGGTTTTGCGCTAGACTGAAAAAAGTAAGTGGCTCAGCTGTAATTTTTTTGCTAAGCCTTTGATTTTTATCAGTGCAGTGTGCTGCAGAGCTTTTGTGGAATGGAAATTGCTTAACAAAAGGCAACTGAATTCGGGCCGTTTCGGCGGTCCATCGATCGAGGACAGATATCGTGGTTAACCAAGAGCACCCAGAAGGGGACAAGAACGCCCCGCAAGCGCCGGTTGCGACGCCGGTGTTTACTGGCGCGGCGCGGCGCCGCTTCACCAAGGCAGGTGCGCTGGCCGCAGGCGCCGTGCTGACGCTCAAGAGCCAGCCGGGCATGGCAGCCAATTCGTCCGGATGTGTTTTCGCCACGCCGTCGGCAGCCGGTTCGTTCGCCATCAATCGCAGCCACGGACCGAAAGTCGGTTATTGCAACGCGGTGTCGCCGGGATACTGGAAAGAGCACCCGACGGAGTGGCCGAAACAGCCGTGGGCAACAACCAAGAGCATGACGGAATGCTATTTCCAGAAAATCTTCCCGGTCGGCAGGACTTCGCAGTTTTATAACCAGAAACTGATCACGGTGATTGGCTGGGGCGGCGGCGATATCCAGGATGTGGCCCGCCACCTGATTGCGGCCTACCTGAACGCCATGAAAGGTTATACGTCGCCATACCTGACGACCGCCAAGGTACAGGAAATCTGGACGGGCTATAACAGCGCCGGCGGTTACAAGCCGGCCGGCAAAGTCTGGAGCTCGTCGGACGTCTCCAACTACATCAAGGGCACCTGGGGCGAAGGCACCATGTGGACGTAAGGCGGTAGCCCATGTGGCAATTGATGCCGGGGCTGGCCTTGCGCTATCGCACCTGGGATAACGAAACGTACGTGTTATATAACAATTTGTCAGGCGATACCCACCTGACGGATGCCGCCGCTATCGAAGTGCTGGAAGTGTTGCGCCAATCGCCCGTCGCCGTTGCCGCGCTGGCGACTGCGCTGCAACTGGACGCCACGCCGGACAATCTCGCACAACTGGACTGCCTGCTTGGCGAACTGCAAGGCCAGGCGCTGGTCGAATCCCTCCCTGCATGCTGACGGTCGCTTCCCTGTCCCGCGCCGAACTGGGTGAGCGCATGGCGCGCGATGGCATCGTGCTGCAAACGGGCGCCTTCCTGGTCCACCTGCATTCCGCGATTCCCGTCGTCGCCGACGGCATCGCGCTGATGTACCGCGATTATCCGCTGCATCCCGCCGACGCATTTGCCCACTTTCACTTGAAGTTGTACCGCCCGGCCTCGCTGCGGCGCTGGTACCGGCCGCAAGTCCACATGCTGTTCGACGGCGAAGCGCTGTTCCAGCCGTTGCCGCTGGCGCACGCCTTTCCCATGCTGGAATGGGGCTTGAACTGGTGCGTGGCCAACCGCGCCCACCGTTACCTGATGATCCATGCCGCCGTACTGGAGCGGGGCGGGCGCGCCGTGATTTTGCCGGCGCCGCCAGGCTCGGGCAAAAGCACACTGTGCGCGGCGCTGGCCTACCGGGGCTGGCGCCTGCTGTCCGATGAACTGACCTTGATCCGGCCGGAAGATGGCTGGATCGTGCCGGTGCCACGGCCGGTCAGCCTGAAAAACGCCTCGATCGATGTCATGCGCAGCTACCTGAGCCGTGATACCGACCAGGCCGTGTTCACCACGCCGGTGGATACGACGCTGAAAGGCTGGGTGGCGCATTTGCGCGCTCCGGGCGATGCCGTGGCGCGCGGCAGCGTATGCGTGCCCCCGGCGTGGATCGTCTTTCCCCGCTACCAGGCCGGCGCACCATCCACGCTGGAAGCGCTGCAACAGGCGCCCACCCACATGGACATGGCGAAGAATGCGTTCAATTACAGCCTGCTGGGCGCCCGCGGCTTCGACATGCTGGCCGACGTGGTCGGCAATGTGCGCAGTTACCGCTACACCTACAGCGCGCTGGACGACGCGATGGCCGTGTTTGACCAGCTGGCGGCGCAGCCATGACGCCATTGTCCCTGCCGCTGGCCATCCGTGCATTCCGCGAGCCATCCTGCCTGGCCGGGTTGACGGCGGCCGAATGGCATTTGTTGTTGCGCCAGTGTTCCAAGGCCAACCTCGACGCCCGCCTGTATTACCTGCTGGAACAGCGGGGCGAACTGGACGTGATTCCGCCGCAGGCGCGCGAGCTGCTGGAATGGGTGCGGGTCATTGCCGAGCGCCATGCGCAGGCTGCCCGCTGGGAAGTACGGCATATCCACGCGGCGCTGCGGGAAACCGGCGGGCCGCTGATCTTGCTGAAAGGCGCGGCCTACACGATGGCGCAATTGCCATCGGCGCCGGGCCGCCTGTATTCGGATATCGACATCCTGGTCGACGAAGCACTGCTGTCGGACGTGGAGAAAGCGCTGATGCTGCATGGCTGGCACACCACCCACCACGACAGTTACGACCAGCGCTATTACCGCCAGTGGATGCATGAATTGCCGCCCATGATGCACATCCATCGCCAGACCGCGATCGATGTCCACCATGCGATCCTGCCCCGCACGGCGCCCGTGCATCCGGACCCGCAGCAATTGCGGGACGGCGCCGTGCCCGTCCCCGGCATCGAGGGCGTGTACGTGCTGGCGCCGGAAGACATGGTGCTGCACAGCGCCACCCACTTGTTCTTTGACGGTGAATGCGATCACGGCTTGCGCGACCTGGTCGACCTGGATGCCTTGCTGCGCCATTTCAGCACCCGGCCCGGATTCTGGGAAGGACTGGCTACGCGGGCGCACCTGTTGCAACTGACGCGCCCGCTGTTTTACGCGCTGCGTTATACGGAACGCCTGCTGGGCACGCCGCTGCCGCCGCAAGCGGCCGCCGCGCGGGAGGCGGGCCGTCCCAATCCCGTCTTGCTGGCGCTGATGGATAGCCTGTTCCACCGCGCACTGATGCCGATGCACAGCAGTTGCGACGACCGCTGGAGCGCCACGGCGCGCTTCCTGATTTATTTGCGCGGCAACTGGCTGCGCATGCCGCCGCTGATGCTGGCAAGGCACCTGTTCCACAAGGCGTTTCTGTCACCGAACGAAGGGAAGGGCGATACGCCGGCGGCGGAAACGGAACTGGAACGGCCTTAGTCTTTCCAGGAAATTGTCCAGCGAATTGCTACAATGAATGATGCCTGTCAGGGAGGGCTCAGTCATGGAACGCGACCTGCGCATAGTTTCATTGATGGCGTTGCTGTGCATTAGTACCCCGCTGGTCTGCTGGGCGGCCGAAGAAGCATCCGCTGAAGAGCTGGCCGCGCAGGCGGCGCGCCACGAGCACGGCGAAGGCGTGCCGCGCGATCCGGTGCTGGCCCGCACGCTGTATTGCCGTGCCGCGCGCCAGGGTTATGCGCCGGCCCAGTATGCGCTGGGCTGGATGCTGGCCAACGGCCGCGGCGGCGCGCGCGACGACAGCGCGGCCCGCCACCTGTTTACACTGGCCGCCGCCCAGGGCCACATGCAGGCGCAAACCATGGCCACGCAACTGAGCGCGACGCCGGTGGCGCCGGCCTGCCTGTTGCCGGATTTGCCGCCGCAGCCCAAATTCGACTTGCCCCCGATATCGATGTGGACGCCCAATCCCCAGGTGGCGCGGCTGGTCGGCCGGCTGGCGCCGGAATTCAATGTCGACCCCCTGCTGGTGCTGGCGATTATTTCAGTCGAGTCCGGCTTTAACAGCCGCGCCGTGTCGCCCAGGCAGGCGCAGGGGCTGATGCAGCTGATTCCTGAAACGGCACAGCGGTTCCAGGTGCGGGATGTGTTCAATGAGGAACAAAATGTGCGCGGCGGCCTGGCTTACCTGCGCTGGCTGCTGGCTTATTTCAAGGGCAATGTTACTCTAGTGACAGCCGCATATAATGCCGGTGAGAAAGCAGTTGACCGCTATGGCGGTGTACCGCCTTATCCGGAAACCCGCGATTACGTGAAAAAGATTTCCACCTTGTATCACCAAACCATCCACCCTTACCAGCGCGACTTGCTGCCCGTGACGTCGCCGATTGCCGCCAAGTGAGCTCAAATGACCCCGCCACTCGATCCTAATCCCCTCGACCTCGCCTGCGCCGCCTGGCGCGCCATTCCCGGTGTTGCGGAAGTGTTGTCGCAGGACGCCGCCCAGCAAGCCTATGGTTCCGATACGGGCGGCAGTACGCGCACCATCCGCGCCGCCGTGCGCATCGTGAAAAATGACGGCGACGACGATTGCGTGTCGGCCGTCATGCGCGTTGCCAGTCAGCATGGTATTGCCGTGCACCCCATCAGTACCGGCCGCAACTGGGGCTATGGCACGGCGCTGCCGACCGGCGAAGGCAGCGTGATCCTGGACCTGGGCGGGTTGAAAGAATGGAGTTTTGACGCGGAACTGGGCGTGGTGACGCTGCAGCCGGGCGTTACGCAGGGCATGCTGGCCGATTTCCTCGACAGCAAACAGCATCCGTACATGGTGCCCGTCACTGGCGCCGGCCCCAGCTGCAGCCTGCTCAGCAATGCGCTGGAGCGCGGGTATGGCGTGACGCCGCACACGGACCACTTCGGCGCCGTGACGGATATCGAAGCCGTGCTGGCCGACGGCAGCCTGTACCGTACGACCCTGCGCGAAGCGGGCACGGAAGAACTGGCGCGCCTGTTCAAATGGGGCCTGGGCCCGCATACGGCGCCGCTGTTCACGCAAAGCGGTTATGGCGTGGTGACCCGCATGAGTATCGTGCTGGCGCGCCGTCCCGAAGTCGTCAAGGTGTGCCTGTTCAACTTGAAAGACGATGCGTTGCTGGAAACCGCGGTGGAGCGGGTGCGCCATATCCTGCGTTCGCTGCCGGGCACGGTGGGCGGTATCAACCTGATGAACCGGCACCGCGTGCTGGCCATGAATGCGCCTTATCCGGATTCGCCGCCGGACGCCAACGGCCAGATTCCGCTTGATGTGATCGAAACCCTGGGACGGCAATACCAGATCGCGCCGTGGACGGGCTTTTGCACGCTGTATGGGACGCGCACCATGGTGGCCGCCGCGCAAAAGGAAATCAAACGGGCGCTGGCCGGTGTCGGCACCCGCATGCTGTTCTTGAGCCCCGGCAATGCCCGCACCCTGGCCAAGCTGGCCAGACTGTTGCCAGGCGGGGCCGGGCAACGGCTGGGCAGCACGGCCGCCACCCTGGCCAAGTCGCTGGACCTGGTGGCGGGCCGTCCCAATGAAACAGCGTTGCCGCTGGCGTACTGGCGCAATCCCGGCAAGCAGCCGGATGACGGCCGCGATCCCGGCCGCGACGGTTGCGGCTTGCTGTGGTATGCGCCGCTGGTGCCGATGCGCCCGCAATATGCGCGGGCTTACGTCAACCTGGTGACGCGGGTGGCGAAGAAACACGGCATGGAACCGCTGCTGACCTTTACATCCGTCAATGAGCGCCTGTTCGACAGCACTGTGCCGTTGCTATTCGACCGCAATCAGCCGGAAGCGGTAGCGCGGGCGCGCGCTTGCTACAAGGAACTACTGGAAGAGGGGCGCAAAATCGGCGTGTTCCCATACCGGGTCGGCGTCGACACCATGCAAGCGATCAAGGTCAACCAAACCCACTCGCTGGCCTTCCATGCGCGGCTGAAAAACGCGCTGGATCCAGGCAATCTGGTGGCGCCCGGACGTTATCAATAAGTAATATCTCTTTGACTACTGTCGGGAAATTTTACAGTGTTGTTTAGTAAACATTCCCGATAAATGTGGTTCAGTCCGCTGTTGTGATAAAAATCAAAGACTTAGCGGTTAATTCTGCGACCTGGCACGGTACATGCTTTAGTGTACATCGTAAAGAATTCAACCAGCCACGTAAGCGGCGAACACTAACAAGGAGTATTCCATGAAACTGATTAAAAAATTGATGGCAAGTGCCGTACTGGCAGCTTCGGTCGCCGCGCCAGCAATGGCATCGAACATCAATGTTGGCGGCGTGATCTGGAATCCAGACGCAGCAATCGATTTCTTCGCTCTGGCTGGCATGATCCACCAAGACATCAACAACACGACCGGCGAAGTCAGCGGCTACGGCTTGATCGATGCGATCAACAACAACAGCACGAACATCTTCTGCCCAGGTTGCGAACTGACCTTCCAGTTCAGCGGCTTCATGCCAATCGGCGGCGTTGTTCTGCCATCGCTGAGCACGACCTCGATTCTGTACACCGGCGGTATCGTCAACGTGTACGTACACGCGCCAGCAGGCATCATCACCGGTAACGTGGACAGCATGACCACTGCGAACACCGGCCTGAACGGTGGCGCCCTGTGGCTGCAACTGGCTGGTCACACCCTGAACGGCCGTACCCTGAAGGGTGACGTGACCGTGGACGACCAAGGCACCGCCACCACGGCTGACGACCAGATCGCAGGCTTGACCGGTACCGGTCTGCTGGACGCCATTGGCGGCCTGGCATATGGCAACTTCAACACCAATACCCGTGCTGATGGTTCCGACATGTCGTTCTTCTCCAGCTTCACCGACCTGCGTCCGGACAACAACCCGAACAACGCCAACGGTAACGGCAACTTCAAGTCCAACACCATCCCTGAGCCAGGTTCGCTGGCACTGCTGGGTCTGGGCCTGCTGGGCGCCGCAGTTGCACGCCGCCGCAAGGCTTAAGCCGTATGGCTGAGGGGGCAACCCCTCTGCGTGCAGCATAAAAAAACCCGCCTAGCTGAACTGAACCCCAAAAGTTGGACATCAACTTTTGGGGTTTTTCATTGGCGAAGTACTCAGAGCAATTCAAACTGGATGTGGTCCAGCAATACTTGGCTGGCGACATGGGCTTCAAAGCCATCGCA
>NZ_WKJJ01000033.1 GCF_009674485.1 Pseudoduganella rivuli
TGCAAAACGTCAACGCCTACCACAGCCGTTTCCGGGCCTGGCTGCACCGTTTCCACGGCGTCGCCACGCGCTACCTGCCGAACTACCTGGGCTGGCGCTGCATCCTTGATGCACATCGCATCGATACCGCGGAATCTCTGCTCAAGGCGGCAATTGGACACTTTCCACGGTTTGCGGTGACATAGCCAAAAATAACGACTTCCGCAGCCGGCGGGTCGCGTCAATGCGCCGATGCCGGCCCTGCCGCCTTGTCGATGGCGTAACTTTCCATGAGTTGCCGGGTTTCGCCCGAGGCCGCCATCTTGCGCAATTGCCCATCGACCGCGTCGCGCAAGGCGGTCAGGTTGCGGCCCTTGGCGAATGCGATATGGGTTGGCACGTGGTCGATTGGCGTCGGCACGCGGTCGATTTGACCGGCTTCGGCGCGCAGTGCCGGCGTATCGAGGGTGCTGAGCGCCGTGTAGCCATTGCTGACCACCAGGTCGATGCGCCCGAGCGCAAGCTTCTTGAAGTTGAGTTCAAGGGTTGCCGCCGCTTCGGTGGCGAGGCTGGGCCGCATTTGTTCGAATTTCGGTCCATAGTTGACGCCCAGCGCGGTGCCGATCCGCATGCCCTTCACGGCTTCCAGGTCGCCGTCGAAATGGATCGCCCGTCCGCGCCGCGCATAAAAATAAATGGGCTGGAACAGCAGCGATTCGTTGCTGAAATCAAGGTAGCTGTCGCGTTCGGCGCTGCGGAAGATCGTGAAAATGCAGTCCGCCTCGCCCGCGCGGATCATCGCGTGCGCCCGGTTCCATGGATAGATTTCCACCGTCAGCGTGTGTCCCAGTTGCTGGAAGGCGCGCTGGACGATGCCATAGGCCACCCCCGCAGGCTGATGCTGGCTGTCGTGATAAATCAGCGGCGGGTAGTGCAGGGCGACGCATTTGTACGTGGCGGCACTGGCCGCCAAAGGAAGGAGCAAGCCAGCCAGCGCTGCCAACATCGGCACTGAAGCGGATTTCATGGAATTCCCGCGCGCAATCAATTGGATGAGCCATCTTAGCGGATTTGCATGGTGGAAAGGTGAAGACCTGTGTCGGCCGTGCCACATTACTATCCGGCAGGAATGATCGTTCGTCGCGCACGGGTGAAAATTACTTTGTAAATTGTCACGCCTTCGACTATGCTTCGCAGCTACGTGATATCGGGAGAGACTGCCCGCGTAACAGCAGGACAGCGCCGAAGGAGCAACCGCCCCGGAAACTCTCAGGCAAAAGGACCGATATCGCATGTGAACTCTGAAGAGCTGCCGGAATTCGTCACCCGGTGCACCGAAGGAGCAAGCATCGAACTGCCATCGGCAGGGGCATGCGAAATCTCTCAGGTCCAGAACAGAGGGGGTGTCCTTGCGTATCCGCGCAGGGACTCCCTTTATGACATCTGGAGTCTTGAGCATCATGAAAACTATTGCTGTTATCGGTGGCGGTGTCACCGGGATCACGACCGCCTATGCACTGGCGAAACGCGGCTTTGCCGTCACGGTCTTCGAGCGCCATCGCTATCCCGCCATGGAAACCTCGTTCGCCAACGGTGGCCAGCTGTCGGCCTCCAACGCCGAAGTCTGGAACCACTGGTCGACCATATTCAAAGGATTGAAGTGGATGCTGCGCAGCGATGCGCCGCTGCTGGTCAACCCCAAACCTTCATGGCACAAGCTGAGCTGGTTCGCTGAATTCATGGCGGCGATTCCCCGCTATCGCGACAACACCGTCACCACGGCCCGCATGGCCATCGCGGCGCGCGAACACCTGTTCGCCTGGGCAAAAGCCGAGCGCATCGATTTCGACGTCAAGCATGAAGGCATCCTGCACATTTACCGCGACCGCGCCGGCTTCGAGCACGCGCGCGCCGTGTCGGCCATGCTGGCCGAAGGCGGCCTGCAACGCCGGGCCGTGACGCCGCAAGAGATGCGCCAGATCGAGCCCACGCTGCAGGGCGACTATTACGGTGGGTTCTATACCGACAGCGACGCCACCGGCGATATCCACAAATTCACCACCGGGCTGTCCGAGGCTTGCGTGCGCCGGGGCGTCGCCATCCGGCTCGGCCAGGACGTGCGTGCCCTGGCCAGCAGCGGCGAATCGGTGCAGGTCGTGACGGCAGAGGGCGGTGGTGATGCCGTGCACACGTTCGACGGTGTCGTGGTCTGCGCCGGGACGGCCAGCCGCGCTTTTGCCCGCATGCTGGGCGACCGCATCAATATCTATCCGGTCAAGGGTTACTCCATCACCGTGCACCTCGACGACGAGCGCAGCCGCGCTGCCGCCCCCCAGGTCAGCCTGCTCGACGACGCCACCAAACTGGTCACCAGCCGCCTTGGCGCCGACCGCTTCCGCGTGGCCGGCACGGCGGAATTCAATGGTTTCAACCGCGACATCCGCGCCGACCGCATCCGCCCGTTGACGGACTGGGTGGCGCAATGCTTCCCCGACGTGAAAACCAGCCGCGTCGTGCCGTGGGCCGGCCTGCGTCCCATGATGCCGGACATGCTGCCGCGCGTGGGGCCGGGCCGTGCGCGCGGCGTGTTCTACAACACGGGACACGGCCACCTGGGCTGGACACTGTGCGCCGTGACGGCCGACATGGTCGCCGGCATGGTGGCGCAAGCACGGGAACAGCAACGTCCCGTGTCGCACTATATTCCGGGCCATGCCTGAAACATTCCGGCCGGCGGCACTACCCGCGCTGCCGGCTTTCACACCCCAACCTTATTGAAAGAATCCGGCTATGGACATGAGTGTGTTTGACCTCTTCAAAATCGGCATCGGGCCGTCCAGTTCCCACACCGTCGGACCGATGGTGGCCGCGCGCCGCTTCCTGATGGAATGCGGCTGCCTGGAAAAAGCCGTGGGCATCGAAGCGGCGCTGTATGGTTCGCTGGCGCTGACCGGCGTGGGGCACGCCACCGACAAGGCGGTAATCCTGGGCTTGCTGGGCGAAACGCCGCCGGGCGTGGATCCGGACGCGGTGGACGGCTTGCTGGCGCACATCGAAGCCGAGGGCCGGATTAATTTACTGGGCAAGTACCCGGTGCGTTTCACCGCCGGCAGCAACCTGCTGTTCCACAAAACCGAAAGCTTGCCGGAGCACCCGAACGGCATTCGTTTCACGCTGACCCTGGACGATGGCAGCTTCGTCGAGCGCACTTTTTTTTCCGTGGGCGGGGGCTTCATCCGTGAAGCCGGTGCACCGCCGGACCAGCTGAACGGCAGCAGCGACGCGGCGCCATTGCCATTCCCGTTCCAGACCATGGCCGAATTGCTGCAACACGGGCAACGCACCGGCTGGACGATTCCCCGCATGTTGCGGGCAAACGAATGCACCCGGATCGACGAGGCGGCGCTGGACGCGGGGCTGGACGGCATCTGGCAAGTCATGGCGGACTGCATCGCGCATGGCCTGGTGACGGAGGGGCCATTGCCCGGTGGCCTGAACGTCAAGCGCCGCGCCGCCAAACTGTGGAAGCAGGCTACGCAAGCCGCCAAAGCGGGCGAGGGCGGCAGCGCCCATGAACCGCCGCACGACGCAATGCACCAGGTCAGCCTGTATGCAATGGCGGTCAACGAGGAAAATGCGGCCGGCGGACGTGTCGTGACGGCGCCGACCAATGGCGCGGCCGGCATTATCCCGGCGGTGCTGCGCTATTACGTCGAATCGTGCAAGCCTTCCGACCCGGTGCAAGGCGTGCGGGTCTTCCTGCTGACAGCGGCCGCCATCGGCATGCTGTGCAAGCGCAACGCATCGATTTCCGGCGCGGAAATCGGTTGCCAGGGTGAAGTCGGCGTGGCTTGCGCCATGGCGGCGGCGGGGCTGGTGGCGGCACTGGGCGGCACCAACGAGCAAATTGAAAATGCCGCGGAAATCGGCATCGAACACCACTTGGGCATGACGTGCGATCCGATCGGCGGCCTGGTGCAGATTCCCTGCATCGAACGCAACGGCATGGGCGCGATCAAGGCCATCACGGCGGCATGCCTGGCGCTCAAGGGCGATGGCACGCACTTCGTCAGCCTGGACGACGTGATTGAAACCATGCGCCAGACCGGGGCGGACATGCACAACAAGTACAAGGAAACATCGCTGGGCGGACTGGCGATCCACGTGGTGACGGTGAACCACGCGGCTTGCTAGGTGCCCGGCGGGCCGCCGTACGGTTTAACCGGGGGCGGACAATGGCAGTTCAATGGCGAACGTTGCACCTTTGCCTGCCTCGCTGCGGCAGGTAATCCGCCCGCCCAGCAAGCCGGTCACGATATTGTGGGCGATATTCAAGCCCAGGCCGCAGCAGCCGCTGCCCAGTTTCGTCGTGAAAAACGGGTCGAATACGCGGTCGAGGATGCGCGCTTCGATGCCGGCGCCATTGTCCGTGACCGTGATCAGCATGCCGCCCCGGCCATCCGGGTGCGCGGCGATGTGGATCGCGCCGCTGTCGCGACCGTCGAACGCGTGGATCCGGCAGTTGGTCAGCAGATTGGCCAGCACCTGTCCCAGGGCGCCCGGATAGCTGTCCAGTTCCAGCGCCGCGGCGATATCGGACTGCACGTCGATATGGAATTCTCCGGGAGCGCGGGCGGCGTGCGCCGCTTCGCGCACTACGTCGGCCAGCACAAACCTGCGCCGGTGCGCACCGGCCGGGTCCACCGCGATTTGCTTGAAGCTGCCGATCAGGCCGGCCGCACGCTCCAGGTTGCGCAACATGACCGCGTTGGCCAGCTGTGAATCGGCCATGAACCGCTCGAGTTCGGACTTGCGCAACGCCTGCCCCTGCGACTGGTAGCGTTCGGACAGGGAGTCGGTTTGCGTGGCCAGCGTGGACGCCATGGTCATGCAGTTGCCGATCGGCGTGTTGAGTTCGTGCGCGATGCCGACCACGATCGAGTTCAGCGCGATGAGCTTCTTGCTGCGCACCAGTTCGTCCTGCGCCAGTTTCAGCGCACTTAGCGTCTCGGCCAACTCGTGGTTGGATTGGGTCAGTGCGCGCACCGCGTCTTCCGCGCGCTCCTTGGCGACATTGAGTTCACTGGTGCGCTGGTCGACCAGTTCCCGCAAGTGCATCCGATGCAGTTCAAGTTCCGCCTCGCGCTGCGCACGGTCGATGGCGATGCTGGCGATGTGGGTCGCCACGTCGAGCAACGCCAGGTCGTCGGGCGTGGCGCTGCGCACTTCGCGGTAATACATCGCGAACGTACCCAGCACCTTGCCGCTGTCCAGGATGATCGGGCGCGACCAGCAGGCCCGGAATCCATACGGCGCCAGCAGTCCTTTATAGGGTTGCCATAACGGATCGGTCTCGATGTCCGACACGATGATACTCTGCTTGCGGTACATGGCCGACCCGCATGAACCCACGTTCGGTCCGATCTCGAAGCCATCGAGCGCTTGCAGGTACGCGGCCGGCAAGTTCGGACCCGCGCCAAGCCGGATGGTTTTGCCATCGGCGTCGAGCAACAGTACCGAGCAATACAGTCCTTGCTGCTGCGCTTCAATCAGCAGCGCCAGCTCGTTCAGTATCTTGTGCAGCAGTGCGCCGCGCGCAATCAATTCCAACAGGCGTTTTTGACCAAGATGTAAGCTTTCTTCGGCCACGATCACGTCATCTCTCCGCTTTGGTGGAATTGTCGAAATAAACCGGGCCGGCGCACCTTACGTTGTTCTTGATTTCGGGCAATGTGCTGGCCGTTCTCATCTTCGCGCGATCCCATGCAGCGGTCAAACGCGGTACCGGCGCGGCGATTAATTTGTTGCCTGTGTGCCACTTAATAAAAAATATGTAGTGGTTATTACAGAATTTGTCTTAATAGCTAGTAGCACGCTAGGATACCGGCATGAGTAATAACACTTCAGCCTGGCTCCTGTTGATTGTGAGCCTGCCAACCACCGCCACGTCGGCGCGCATGCGCATCTGGCGCAACCTGAAAGCATGCGGTTGCGCCGCGTTGCGGGATGGCGCGTACCTGTTGCCGGACAGTGGCGACCATCAATATGTTTTGCGGCAGCTGCTCGACGACGCCGAAAGGGAAGGTGGCAGCGGCTGGCTGCTGCCCGTCGCGCCCAAATCCGCCCGTGAAATCCTGCGTTTGCAAGCGCTGTTCGACCGCTCCGGCGACTACCAGGCATTCATTTCCAGTCTGGAAGCGGCACGGCCCGGCTTGGCATCAACGGCGGCGCCTGACTTGCAGCGGCAACTGCGCAAATTGCGCAAGGAATTCGATACCTTGCGCAGCGTCGATTTCTTTCCCAACGATGCGAGCCGCCGCGCCGACGCCGTGTGGCTGGACTTTGTGCATCTTGCGGAAACGCTGCTGTCGCCCGGGGAGCCGCAGACCGCCGATGGCACTATCCCGCTGCGCGACCTGGCCGAATACCAGGGCCGCATATGGGCCACGCGGCGGGGACTGTGGGTGGACCGGGTGGCATCGGCCTGGCTGATCAAGCGTTTCATTGACCCGGATGCGCGGTTCCTCTGGCTGGCGACGCCGGCCGATTGTCCGCCCCATGCGCTGGGCTTTGACTTCGATAACGCCAGTTTTACCCATGTCGGTGAACGGGTGAGTTTCGAAGTCCTGATGGCCAGCTTCGGCCTGGAGCACGATGCCGGGTTGCGCCGGCTGGGCGCCATGGTCCACGCGCTGGATGTCGGCGGCGCGTTCGTGGCGGAAGCGGCGGGATTCGAAGCGATGCTGAGCGGCGCGCGGCGCCGGGCAAAAAATGACGACCAGCTCCTTGCCGAGATGAGCGCCGTGCTCGACGCGTTGCACGCGCATTTCTCGGAGCATGCCGCGCCGGATGGCGACTGATCACTACATACCATTTTTACAGGACGATCTATGAGCAATGCTTCGACCCAGGCCACACCGCTGTACACACTATGGCAACTGGTGCTGTACATGCTGCGGCTGGGAACCTTCGGCTTTGGCGGTCCCGTTGCGCTGGCCGGCTATATGCACCGCGACCTGGTAGAGCGGCGCGGCTGGATCACGGAGGCCGACTACAAGGAAGGTGTCGCGCTGGCGCAGCTTGCCCCCGGGCCGATGGCCGCGCAATTGGCGATTTACCTGGGGTATGTGCATTACCGCGTGACGGGCGCGACACTGGTCGGCGTGGCCTTTGTCATGCCGTCGTTCCTGATGGTGGTGGCGCTGGGCTGGGCTTATGTCCGCTTTGGCGGCATCCCGTGGATGCAAGCCGTGTTCTATGGCGTGGGCGCCGCCGTGGTCGGCATCATCGCCATGAGCGCAAAGAAGCTGACGGAAAAAAGCGTCGGCAAGGATAAGCTGCTGTGGGCGATTTACCTGTTGCTGGGCGCGGTCACGGTCATCACCGAATCGGAAATTGCGTGGCTGTTCATTGCGGCCGGCGTGCTGGTCTGGCTGCTGCGCGCACCGCCGCAATGGTTCCGCAAACCCGGCGTCAACGGCGTGGCGCTGGCTCAATTGCCATGGCTCGGCAGCCTGCTGGGCGGCGCCGACGCGCCGGTGCTGTTGCAGATTGCCGTGTTCTTCGCCAAGGCGGGGGCGTTCGTGTTCGGCTCCGGCCTGGCCATCGTCCCGTTCCTGTACAGCGGCGTCGTCACGGAACTGCACTGGCTCAACGAGCGGCAATTTGTCGACGCGGTGGCGGTCGCCATGATCACGCCGGGACCGGTGGTCATCACGGTCGGCTTTATCGGTTACCTGGTGCAGGGATTTTCCGGCGCGGCCGTGGCGGCGCTGGCGACGTTCCTGCCGTGCTACCTGTTCACCGTGATCCCCGCGCCGTACTTCAAGAAATACGGCAGGCTGCCCGGCGTCATTGCCTTCGTCGACGGCATCACGGCCGCAGCGGTCGGCGCCATCACGGGTTCCGTGATCGTCATCGCCAAGCGTTCGATCGTCGATATCCCGACCGCCGTCATTGCACTCGCGACGGTGGGCTTGCTGTGGAAATTCAAGAAGTTGCAGGAACCGATCGTCATCGCCGTGGCGGCGGCCATCGGGTTGGTGCTGTACCCGCTGTTGCACCCGTAAATTCCTGAAGGAGGAGGGAACATCATGAAATGGATTACCCGTGAACGCCCGAAGATCGACCGAATCGCGTGTCCCTGGCTGATCGCCCGGTTCATCGACAAGGAGCCGGAGTTCCTTTATGTTCCCGCGCGCGATGTGCTGCGTGTGGCAGAAGAGCAGGGCGCCATACCCTACGATGTACCGGACGTCGAACTGACGCACGTCGGCGATTTGTGCAGCTTCGATGCCTTCCTGGCGAAGTACGCGCTCAGCGATCCGGCGTTGGACCAGCTGGCGTCGATCGTGCGCGGCGCCGACACCGCACGCCTGGACCTGACACCGCAATCGGCGGGGTTGTATGCGCTGTCGCTCGGGTTGTCGCGCAGCTTTGCGGATGACCACGAGATGCTGCGGCATGGGATGGTCATGTATGACGCGTTGTATGCGTGGTGCCGGGAGTGTCAGGGCGAGACGCATCATTGGCCGCCGGTGATGGCATAAATGAATTTATATTATCCACAGAAAGGAGTCACTTTTTGACTTCAGCGCCACCGCGCGGCGGCAATCGACGCACGGCGCCGGGTTATTGGGTTCGTGGCGTCGACATTGGCAGACTAGTACGCTTCACGCAACCTACGTTAGTTAGATTTCGGAAGCTCCCAAATTGACGCCGCTCTCGTCAAGATGGAGATTGCCAAATATAAGTGGGTAAACTGCTTGGCGGTATCCCAACGATTACAGTGATCTCTCTTTTATCTAAAAGCTCAATATCCTTGGGGTTTCCAAAATATCTTACTGGGCCATCGCCATCTGTTAGATATATTAAAAAATTGACATCATGAAACTCGGCAATGACCTTTGAATCAAGCGCTTTTCCCCAAACAGCGAAAAATTGTCCCAACGTGAATTTCTTATACTTACTGGTCTCCACATGAATTACGCCTGATTTGTCGTGGGTATGTAGTTCATAAGCACAACCTTGCAAGCCTATGTTTGCGGGAACGGCCAAGTATGTCTGATCTCTGATAATGGTAAGGTGGCTATGGATATGATAATCTTCGCTAGTTAAACATGTGACATTATCGAAAATAATATCCTTTCCACCGGCCACTGCAGACCCATTTTGCCAATAATCTACTCCATTTACTAAAGTGCTGACAATCGCAATTGGCTCTTTACTCGTTGATATAGTAGTGCTTGTGGGCGGATAACCTCCGCCACCACATGCCGAAAAAAGTGCGGCGACGGAAGTCGACATGATAAATTTACTCAATTTCTTCATTGAATTTACTTTCTGCTAATTTTTTTTAGAACTTCCCGTTCGTAAGAATGCGTCGTGGCCCACTGATGAATTTTGCTTAAAAGAAGATCTGAATTATTATCGTCCTGGGTTTTGTTTTTGCCCGTGAAGAGATAGGTATTTAATATTGGGGACTTTTCGCAAGAGACCCTTGATTTTAATCTATTTTCGCCTTTTTCTGTGCTTTTCTTGCAGTGAAAATTAATTAACCCCGCTGCAGCTATCCTTTTTTTCTCAAAATCAACTATGACCGCAGCTTTCTCGGTACAACTTTGCACTCTGCAACCATAAATCATCATATAATTCCCAAAAGCCTCTGGACTTTCATTTATTGATGGACCAAGTAACTCCAAGAGCGCTGAGGAAATCTTTACATCTGGAAGATATATATCCTCTTTCATTTCTCCAAACGCTGGTTTGGCGTCCTGACGTACCAACTCCAGAATTTCATCGGCCGGAACACTTGTTGCTGCCAATACTGGTGAAGAAAAAAGGCAAGTCAGTGAGAGAAAAACACCATTCATCATTTTCATAAAAATCTCCTTATGTAAGAAAAAATGTGAGAATGGTACCTTGCCATTCCCACTTAATCACGTTTCGTTTAATGGCAGATATTGTTAGGTAGTAACCTGCTTTCGACCCTGTCTGACTCTATTAAGTTAGCCTCATCGTTGCGCCGAGTCGGATATGCATCATGAAAATTCTGCAACTCGTTTATAGCCCCCGGCCAGTCTTGTGCGGTTATTTTGCTCCAAAAAACTGGTGTGGCCGCAGCCAAATTTTCATACTGGAAAGCAACATCGGCAATGGCGGTTTGTGTGCGTGCAGGAAGTCCGTAGAATGCTCCAGGCTTATTGAGAGTGTTATCGTACGACGTCACCAACCTTGCAAGAGTTTCGGAGTGAGCTGCAGCACTAATTGCGGCGGACTCTTCATGAGAGATACTTAACGGATGCGAACTCAAGAAATTGACTGCGTTACTTCCTTTCAGCCCAAGGTAAGGTGAAAGCTTGGTGGCTAAAGAACTTGACAAACCTAGTTTTCCCAAATCATCGTAGTTATGCTGCCCTAGATCAAAACCAAACGAGATGGTGGTGCCTGAATGGCCTAATGGTACGCCATTATTATCTTTAGGGACATAGCCATTTAATCGTTCACCTTCGTGCTGATTAATGAAATTCCAGTCGACTTGTTGACTACCGTTAGAGCAATGGTTTACGGACGACGAAACGCCGCCACCACCTCCCCCAGTGAGAACAACATAGTTGTTATACGTAAATGGTGCGCCTTCTCCATTCCAGTAGGTCCAATTGGAATAAGGGGGTAGTTTTTTTCCAACTATAATTACTGTGGTAAATCCGGTGCTCGGGGCCCCCCCACCTAAGGAGAATCCAAAATTCCCACTTTCAAGCTCTTCGGGCCAATAAACTACATCTGGGCTTGCGGGCGGATCTGGGTTTTCCGGTTGAATATCAATTGTACGTCCTTCCGAGTGGCCAGAATGCAGAATCACAGGTAGGACAGCAGTAGCGAGTTCGGATTCTAAATGCATACTTTCTCCTTAATTTAGTAAATAGGAAGTGTCTTAAAAGATCACACCCCTATACAAATTATTTCATAAGGAATAGATCTCAAAACTCACGGATTGTAACAATATTAAGATTGTTATTTATATCATAAAGAAAGTCGATCGCGGCGGGCCTGGTTTGACTGCCCAATCGCGTCAGGACGAAGCTGTTCTGCACCGCAAAGAACAAACATCAACTGACGTTCCTGAAGGAACGGGGCGATCAATGACAAGGTTCGCCTTCTATTCATGGATCGGCTAAGCGCATGTGTACGTCGGCGCCGCTGGTTAATATGTCAGCGCCGCTGGTTATCCGGCGCTGAGGGCCACGATTTACCTCTCCCTGCTGGCGTTCTTTCCAGGCATGGCGGGCACAGGACAACCCCTGACGGCGATCAGAGAACAGATCCAGCTGCACCCCCAAACCACCTCAACCACCCGCTTTCCCGCCACGGTTGCCGGCAAGCGCCCTGCGGCGCTCTTGTCTATCCCGGGGGGGGAAGGACACGGCATGGACTTCAGCGCCGTCAGCGCAGCGGCAATCGACGCGCGGCGCCGGGGCATTGAATTCGTGAGGGCGATATTGACGGCGCGATAAGAACCGCGCGGCAACGGGAGTCGGACTCGCCGGACGCATGTCTATTGTATGCCGCAGTGCCGCAGTGCCGCAGTGACAGGCGGCATCACATGCTGTACATTGCGAGACCTGACGAATGCCGCCCCACCGGCGTGCGGCAGGATCGGCGCTGTTCGACCATCCAACTTTTATCTATATGCACGCGTTATATTCAAAGGCACTGCTTCGGCTGGTCCTGCTTCTCGGTATGAGTATCCTGATCGGGTATCTGTGCGTTAGCCGCAGCTATCACCGCGTCTCCTTGTTTGAGCAAGAAGATTTTTCCTGGCAGTTGCGCAAGGCGCACAACGGCGACGACGCGACCAACCCCTTGAACGCGAAAGTCGATGGCACGCGCCTGATCATGGAATACGTCCTGTCAGGCAGTACTCCCTATTCCTTTGCATCGGCCAGCCTGTTCTTCATGGACCGCAGTGGCAAACCGGCATTGTTCGACTGGTCCCGCTTCGACAAGATCAGTTTCGAGGCACGCTGCTTCCCTGCCGGCACCATCCGGGTCGGCCTGACCACCTTCGATGACAAGCTGTCCAAACCGGATCAGCTGCACACCTACCGCCCGCCATCGGCTTACATCAAATGCAATCAGGACGGGGACCGTGCCGAACTCGATCTGGCGCATTTGACCATTCCGGAATGGTGGCTCACCCTGAACAAAATCAACCCATCCGACCAGGGCTACTCGCTGGCCAAGGTCGCGCAGATCGAAGTCGGCACCACCAATGCCAGCCGCGTCGGCATCCCGTCGCGTATCGAAATCGCAAGTATCGAAATGCACGAGCGGAAATACGGCTACCTGTATTTTCTCGCTGCGTTCCTGGTACTGGTCTGGGCTGGCTTCGGGATCTGGTTCGTCAAGCAGTACGCGGTGGCCTTGGCCGATAACTTGCACGCGCGGATGCAGAAAGACCTGCCGCTGGTGGCGTACCAGCAACTGGCGCTGGAGCCGCACCGGGAAAGGGAGAAATCCGCCATTTTGAGATTGCTGGCGACGCGTTATGCGGATTCGGAACTGGATCTGGAAACCGTGGTCTCGGAAACCGGCGTCAACCGCAACAAGGTCAACGACATATTAAAGGCTGAAATGGGGTACACCTTTATCGGCTACCTGAACAAGCTCAGATTGACGGAAGCGTCGCGCCTGTTGGTGGAAAACAGCACCGCCAGTATCGCGGAAATCGCCTATTCGGTCGGCTACAAAAATTCCTCGTATTTCAATAAGCTGTTCAAGGAAGAATACGAATGCACGCCCAAGGCATTCCGGGAATTATGCAAGAAAGAGGCGCGCAAGCCGGCGCCATAAAACCCCATCGTTCGCCGGCGCGGCCACCCGCGCCCGGCTCAGCAAGCGTGCGCGGATAGCGCCACAGTTCATCCTTGTTCCCCCGTCAACCCGGCCAGGCTTCGCGCCTTGCTGCCGGGTTCAAACATGGCATCCGCACGTGGAAGCCGATCCGCCCTCAGCGTCGCCTGATTGCATAGGGCAACTCCCAATCCAGCATGCGTCGCTCCGTCTCCATTCGGCGACGACGGGCGCCGCGACCCCGCATCATTGCAATGCGATACGGCGCCCTATGACGCCAACTCGCGCATCGCCGGCACGGGCCTGCCGTGCCGCAAAAGGGCACCACGGTTAAGCACCGAAATAGCGCGAATGGTGAAGATATTACAAGGTGCAGATAATCGCATAGATACTGCACTTCCTTGCATCCGGCGCGCGGCGCCGGCGGCGCACAGCTGCAAGCCGCATCGCACAGCGGACTGTTAAGCGATCAATAGCAAAATCTGCACGCGTAACGATATCGGCCGTGCAGAATTTTCGGCCGAGCCCCTTATGGCCGGCGGCAGCGCATTTCCGCGTGTTTTTTTGCCCCGAAATTTGGAATAGACTCGGCCCGTTTTGTCAGGCGGGGGGCCTGCTTTCCGTCCTGCAAACGAAAGCCATCCAACAAGATGCGGTCAAGCCCGTGCCGTTCGCAGCGAAGGCCGTCGATGGCAGTTGAGCCTGAAGATCCCGGCCAAGGCAGCGGTGGCGGCCGCGGTCGGGGGCTAAGACACACCTCGCGTTCTGCGCACGCCGGTGCCCAGGCGGAGGCGAATTTCACCGTTGTAGTAAACGCAACAGAGAGGAAGCATAAATCATGAGGGGACAACAAAAAATGAGATTCCAGCTTACGGCTGTCGGACTGGCCTGCGCCACGCTGCTGGCGGGCTGCGGAGGCGGGGGCGGTGGCGGAGGTAGCGGTGGCGAAGGCGGGATGGCGCAATCGGTGTCCTTCCCGTTCCCGGGCGGGGAGACGGTCGCAGTACCGCCGTCCATCGCGACCATCACGCTGAAGGCAACGGCCAGTTCGGGCGGGCCGATTACCTACGTGTCGAACACGCCGGGCACCTGCACCGTCAGCGGCGCCACGCTGTCGCTGCTGAAAGCGGGCGAGTGCTCGGTGAACGCCAACCAGGCCGGCGGGAATGGCTACGCCGCGGCCACGCAACGCCAGCTCTTTGTTATTCCCAAGCGGCCGGCGGCAATCTTCTTCCGCAACCCAGGGCCGCAACCCCTGGACACGCAGCCGTTGCAACTGGTGGCGGAGTCCACTGTGGCCGGTATCTCCCCCGTCTTTAGCAGCAGCACGCCAACGGTGTGCTCGGTCAGCGGAACCACGCTGCAAAAGCTCGCCGATGGGCTGTGCACCGTTACCGCCACGATGGACGGCGGCGATATCTACGAGTCGGCGAAAGTGGTCAAGACCATGCCGATCGGCAACGCATTGGCGCCCGAGATCAAGTTCTTGAGCGGCTACAAGAATACAACGACCACCAACGAGGACGGGAAGGTTGATCCGCACGGTGGCAGCAGTGAGACCGGTTGGTGGTGTAACGGCTGGTGCGATGCCAGCGTGACGGCGGATGGCAGCAGCATCAGCGATACCTACACCTACAAGAACGCCCCCTACACCGACGGACGCTGGTGGCGGGTTTGGGCGGAAATGGACGTGTACGCGCCCCACGTGTCGAATTTGTTGGACACCAAGGACACGCCGGACGGCGTGCGGATCGATGCCCAGGCGGCGCTGAAGTTCAACTTCTCGCAGAACCAGGAATGGTTCGCCACCGGCGACAACCAGGTCGAAGTCGACTTGATCCTCGGCCACTTCAACCGCAAAGCGAACAACGACAAATGCAACGTGCGTTTGCGGGCGACGTTCAAGCCAAGCTCCCCGGCCCCGGCGAACTACAACCTCAAGCTCAGGGACTTTGCAGTCTCGGAGGCGTGCGAGTTGAAGGATCTGAACCCCTGGTATGAGCTGCAGGATTACCCGGTCGTCGCGATACGGTTTGCCTCACCAGTCGGCAACTTCAAGGTGCCGAATCCGGCCGCGCCGGCGCCGAATTACCAGACCACGATCACGCTGACCGGACCAATCACCTTCCAGTGATGGCGCACGACGATTTACTGCTCCCGCGCGGCGCGGCGGGCAGCCAAAGAAAAATATGATTTCAAGAGGATAGAGACAATGAGGACAATCGGAACAATGACCAAGCGGAAACCCTTGCGGATGACCGCGCTGGCGTTCGCGGCGGCGCAGCTCGCGGCGCTCCATAGCGGCGCCGCGCAGGCGCAAACGGCGCCCGCGGCGCCAGCTTCCAAGGATCAGGAGCCCGTGAGCGTGGTCGTGACCGGCCAGCGCGCGGCGATGCAGTCGGCCGCCAAGCTCAAACAGAATGCCGAGGAAGTCATCGACGGCGTCGTCGCCGAAGAGGCCGGCAAGCTGCCGGACAAGTCGATCACGGAGGTGCTGCAGCGTGTCGTCGGCGTGACGATGGACCGCAACCGTTCGCGCGGCGACCCGGAGCATTTCTCGGTCGAGGGTTCCGGCATTTCGGTGCGCGGCTTGACCTGGGGTTCGTCCACCTTGAACGGTCGCGAATCGTTCTCGGCCGGCTGGCCGGGGCGCGAGTTGAGCTGGGGTGACATCCCGGCGGAACTGATGTCCGCGGTGATCGTGCACAAGAATCCGCCGGCCGAATTGATCGAAGGTGGCGTGAGCGGCCAGGTCGACTTGCGCACCGCGCTGCCGTTCGACTACAAGGGCGATAAATTCGCGGCCTCGACCTATGTGAACTACAACGAGCTCGGCGCGAAAACCTCGCCCGCGCTGTCCGGCCTGGTCTCGAAACGCTGGGAAAACGACTTCGGCCAGTGGGGCGCGCTGCTCAATCTGTCCGCCAACGAGACCAATTCCCACAACGACACGGTGCAAGTGGACGGCTACTTCCCGCGCACCAACGTCGTCGCCGGACAAACCGTGTGGGTGCCCAAATCGGCCTCGTGGCGCACCAACCTCAGCCAGACCGACCGTGTCGGCGCCTACGCCGCGCTGCAGTGGAAGAAGGGCGGGGCCTCGTCCGCGCTGACCTATTTCCACTCAGGCTACAAGGAAACCGGCACCGAGAACGCCCTGTACACGGGTGTGGAGGACGCCTACAAGTCCACGCTCATCAATCCGGTATTCGACAGCAAGGGCGTCTTGCAGTCGGCCAGGTACACCTATCCGATCGGCGGCCGGGGCGCGAATAATTTCGTGGACGGCGGACTGGGTTTCAATTCCAATCAAACCTATAACGAAAGGCGCTCGCAGACCCGCGAGATCGCCTGGAACGCCAAGTGGACCATCAACGAGCGCTGGTCGCTCCAGAACGACCTGCAATGGGTCCATGCCACCAACAAGAATAGTGGCAACAACATGACCCTGGCCACCTTCGTGCCGAGCATGAATATCGACCTCTCCAAAAATATCGGGGAGATCACCTTCGACGACAAGGCGCAAGCGTTCCTGCGCAATCCGGCCAACTATTACCTGGAGATGTTCGGGCCGGTCAGGGAGAAGGCGGATGCCGACCTGTATGCGTGGAAGACCGACGCGCGCTACAACTTCGACCATCCAGTCCTGCGCGACCTGCGCTTCGGCGTGCGCGTGACCAAGCGCACGGCGAACCGCGTCGAAGCGAGCGGTTCTAATTGGTACAGCATCTCCAGGCCATGGGAAGTCAGGAATTCGTCCACACCGGGGCAACCGGCCTCCAAGACGGACGAACCGACCTGGGGGGCGCGTGCCAATTTCACTTACCTGAGCGATCCGAGGGTCGCGGCCCTGGTGCCGACCAACCTTTATACCTTCGACAACTTCTTCAACGGCAAAATCCCCAACCCGGGCGCCCTGGTGGCGCCGAGCCTCGCCGCGGTCAAGGACTATCCCAACGCCTATGCGGCGGCGGCGAACCCGATCCTGAAGATCCAATGCGAGCAGGGCAACGTGCAATCGGGCACCAACAACGACTGCTCGAACATGCCCGACCCCTGGAAGCCGTTGGTCTACGACGGCGACCCGGCCAAAACCTCGCGCCAGTCGGAGAGGACGGAGGCCGCCTATCTGATGACGCGCTTCGGCTTCGATGAACTGCGCTTCCCCGTCGAGGGCAGCGCCGGCGTGCGCGTGGTCCACACCGACACCCGGGCCCGCGGCTACACCGTGTTCAAGCCGGTCTACGGCACCGGCTCGGTACCGTCGGTGCCGAGGTTTGGACAGATCGACGAGCCGATCGTCGAAGGCCGCAGCGCTGTCGACGTGCTGCCGAGTGTTAACTTGAAGATGGAAATTACACCCCAGCTGCAAGCGCGCTTCGCGTTCGCGAAGTCGATGTATCGGCCCAGCTTTGCCGACCTGAATGAATACGTGAAGCTGGATCAGCAGATCATTTTTGATCAAGCCACCAGCACCGTGCAGAACGTCAACTACCGGGGTGAAAACAAGGGCAACGTCCATTTGAAGCCCACCAAGGCCAACAGCTTTGACGCGACGCTCGAATGGTACCCGGGCAACGGCTCGTCGCTGACGGGCGCCCTGTTCCACAAGCAAGTGCGTGACATCATCATGCGCTCGGCCTATACCCGCGACTACAATGACCTGGCTGGCAACCCGCAAACCTTCGTGATCACCGCGCCGGACAATGCGGCGGACGGCAAGGTGACCGGACTGGAGCTTGCTGGCCAGACCTACCTCAACAATGTACCGGCGTTGGCGGAAGTGTTGCCGGATTGGGTCAAGGGCTTCGGCGTCTCGGCGAACTACACCTACATCAAGAGCAAACAGACGCTGCACCATCCGTACAATCTGAAGTACTGCCCGGCCGCCAATTCGTTCAACAACAGTTCCTTGAACTTGCTTGGCTGCGATACCAATGGCATGCCGTTCACCGATATGCCCCTGCAGTATTTGTCGAAGAACGCCTACAACCTCATGTTCTTCTACGACCGGGGGCCGATGTCGATGCGCCTGGCCTACAGCTGGCGAGGCCGTTTCCTGCAGGGCGTGTCCGTCAACGGCACGCAGGGCCAGGATGCCACCAGCGCCGATCCGACGCGGGCCACGGTTGTCGACGGCCAGACAGTCTATCCGCGCGACGTGGGCTGGGGCTTGCCGACCTGGCAGGAAGCGGCCGGACAGCTGGACTTCGGGTTCGACTATCGGTTCAACGATCATGTCCAGGCCAGCTTCAACGCCAGCAACATCCTGGATACCGTTGTTAAGCAGACCCAACAGCAAGGTATCGGCAACATGGTCCGTTCCTGGTTCGAGCCCGGCCGCAGTTACCGCCTGGCGCTGCGTTACACGTACTAAGTCGCTCGCGCTGTCGCGACATCAGGTCCATCGCCACGCAGGCGCAATGGACCTCCTGTAGTCTCCTTTCTGCTGCTTCGGCTGCAGTTTCAGAGGCGGCTCCGGCCGCCTCTTTTTTTATATGGGCTGTCCATGTCTGACAAAGCTATTCGAGCGTCAAGGACTGGGGCCATGTCAGCAACCGTTTCTTCCACGGCTTCGGCGATTTCTGAATCGCCACGAGTATTGTCGACACTCCTGAGCCATAATTTAGGGCAAACCAGCAGCAGGGCGCCGCCAAGGCTGGCAGCCTGGAGGCGGCGCGCTGCCATCTGGCCGAAGCCATCCGTGCCGACCCAGCCTCGACCGAAGCCGCTTACGCCATGCAGCGCCCGATGGGAGAACGGCGGAAAGCCAGCCTGAAGACGATCATCGAGAGCATGGCGCTGCCGCCGCCGCAGGAGAGCGAATGGCTGGCGCGGCTGGCCAAGGTCACGCTGGTCGACGATCTGTACTGACGGTACGAAAAAAAACCACCGCGACGGTGGTTTGATTCGACGTCAGGCGCTTGGCGCAGCACCGTCAGCGGTTCTTAGGGGCCGCCGACGTTGCCGGTTCAGCGCCCCAGCATGAGGCGCAGGAAAGCTTCGTGGGTGGGCATGCTCGCCACGACAGCGGCGTAATGGTCGCGCCGCTGGTGCAGGGCTTGCAACGCTTCGGCGACCGGCACTTCGGCCAGCACGGGGTCGGCGTGCTCGGGCCAGTTCCCCATGCCGGCATGGATGGCCAGCCAGCTGGTGGCCTCGAAACCTTCTTCCCCGTTCATGTTCAGCCAGCCGGTCTGGCGCCAGGCGTGCAGCTTGAAGGCCAGCGTTTCCGGCAATTCCATGCTGGCCATGTCCCGCCACAGCGCGCTGTCGCGGCGCTCGGTGAGGCAATAGTGCAGGATGATGAAGTCGCGGATGCGCTCGAACACCCTGGTCATGCCCGTGTTGTAGTTGGCCACCGCGGCCGCGGCGGGCCGCGCATCTGGCCGCAGCAGTGCGATCATTTTTTCCAGGCCGCGCTGGATCAGGAGGATGCTGGTCGATTCGAGCGGCTCCAAAAAGCCCGACGACAGGCCCAGGCCGACCACGTTGTGGACCCAGAAGCGCTCGCGGTGGCCGGTAGTGAAGCGCAACAGGCGCGGTTCGGCCAGGGCAGGGCCGTCCAGCAGTTCGAGCAATCGGGCGCACGCACGCTCCTCGTCGATGTAGCGGGTGGAGAACACGTGGCCGTTGCCGACCCGGTTTTGCAGCGGAATCCGCCAGGCCCAGCCCGCTTCGAGCGCGGTGGCGACGGTGTGCGGCGTGAGCCCGGGTCCGCCCGGTTCGCTGGGCACGGCCCAGGCCCGGTCGACCGGCAGCCAGCGGCTGAAATCGACGAATGGCTCTTCCAGGGCGCGGCCCAGCAGCAGGGAAACAAAGCCGGAACAGTCGATAAACAGGTCGCCTGCCACCACGCGGCCATCGTCGAGCTTGAGCTGGTCGACGCCGCCGTCGGCGCGGCGCCTGACGTCGACGATGCGCCCTTCGGTGCGCCGCGCGCCCCTGCTGAGCGCGATGCCGCGCAGGAAGCCAGCGTACAGGGAGGCATCGAAATGGTAAGCGTAACTATACAGATTGGGGTGTTCCCTGGGCGGCGTGGCGAAGCGGCCCTGGCTGGCCATCACGCTCGGCAGGCATTGCTCGCCCAGCGCGCCGAGCGCGGCATCGTTGACGCGGCGGTACTGGCCCCATAGACATGCGGGGCCGGCCAGATCGTCGAAATTGCCAAAGGTATGGAAGAAACGGTGGCCCTTGGCGCGCCAGTCCCGGAACTCGATGCCAAGCTTGTAAGTGCCATTGGTGGCGCGCAGGAACGCGGCCTCATCAATGCCGTTCGCCTTGTGAAAATCGCGCAGCATGGGAAACGTTGCCTCGCCCACGCCGACAATGCCGATCTCTTCCGATTCGACCAGTTCGACCGTGCTGCCGGGCAGCGCCGTCGCCAGTGACGTGGCCGCCATCCAGCCGGCTGTACCGCCGCCAACGACGACAATGCGTTTGTATGCGGTGTTCATGTCTATCTCCTTGCCGGGCGGCGCTCAGTGGGCGCCGCCGTTTTGACCGATACGGTAGTAGTCAAAGTCGACACGGCCACCGGCGATCTTGGTCGAATAAAAGAACAGGGCGTAGCGGTAACCCATGAAGTGCGGGAAGGTGTAGGCAAGGCGCGACGGACGGCCGATGGGGGTCCAGGATTTACCGTCGAGGCTGTAGGAGAAGCGGGCCACTTCAGGCTTGCCTGGTATGCCGTAGACCTTGGCGCCCCCCTCGTCGAGGCCGAAGCGGGCGTCCTCAGGGGCGGACTGAAATTCGCATTCGACCTTGAGGTGAACGGTATTGCCGGAGAGTGGAACGGAGGCGATCTCCTCGGGTTTGTCCGAGTCGGCGCTCACCATGACGAGTGATTTGGCGCCATTGCTCATCTTTACGCCAACAAAACCATACTTTGCCTGAAAAGCGGCGATGCCGGTCCAGTCGCCATCTTTCATGCCGCTCACGTCGACGCTGGTGGTGGCGAAACTGTCAGGGCCAAAGGTGCGTTGGGTGAGCGTGTTCCTGGCATCAAGCAGGCTGGAATCGACCCGGCTGGTGACGAAGCTCAGGTAGCCCGGGCGCCTGGTGAGCGACCAGTTGCGCGGATCGGGATTGTGATTCCATTGCCAGGCGAGGGGCAGGGCCGGGACGCCAGGCAGGCGGTCGAATTCGTCGGAGGCGACGATGCCGGAGGCGCCGGAAGCGCCCTGTGCGCCGGCGGGTATGTCGAGCGTCATCGGCACTTCGCCATCTTTGCCGAGCACCGGCCAGCCGTCCTTCCAGGTCACGGGCACGAGGTAGGGCACGCGACCGACGGCGCCGTTGTCCTTGAAGAGATAGGCATACCATTTGCCTTCCGGGGTGTCGACCAGGCCGCCCTGGGCGATACCGCGATCATCGAGCACGATGCGGCCCTCGTAGGGACCGTCGATGGCGTCGGCGCGGTGGACGATGACCGTGCGTGCCCAGCGGGTTTTGGGCGAGGCGATGTTGAACAGGTAGTAGCGGCCGTTGATCTTGGAAAGCTGCGAACCCTCGCCACAGAGTCCGCCCTGCTCGGCGCCGAAGAGGGCGTTGACGTGGTCAATGATGGGCTTGTTCACGCCGCCGGGCTTGACGCCGGAGAGATCGGATTTCAGCTCGGTGAGCATGATTTTATTGCACCCCCACACCATGTAAGCGCGGCCATTGTCGAAAAACAGGCTGTGGTCATTCATCAAGGGCTCGAAATTGGTCTCTTTCCACGGGCCGCGTTCCGGATCGCGCGTGGTGTAGACATGGGTGCGCCCCCCTGTGGTGGCGGCAAAAGTCGTGGCATGGAACACGCCATCGTGGTACCGGATGCTGCTGGCCCAAGAGCCGGCGCCGTAGGCGTTCTTGCCGTTTTCGAGGCGGAACGCTTCGTTGTCGGCCAGGGTGTCATAGGTATAGGAGGCCATGCTCCAGTTGACCAGGTCGGTCGACTTCATAATCGGCAGGCCCGGGCTCATGTGCATCGTCGTACTGCTCATGTAGTAGGTTTTTCCTACCCGGATCAGTGAGATGTCCGGGACGTCGGCCCAGATAAGGGGATTATGGGCAGGATTCGCCAGTGCCTTTGGTACAGGCTGGGACGCGTCGGCGTTCGGGGAAAATTGCCAGAAATCGAACTTGAACAGTTCTTCGCCGGCCGCACCGCGGAACACGAAGAAGACATCCTGGACGCCGGCGGCGCCGGAGACCCGGGTAGACTGCGGCTTCCATTGGCCGCCGGTTCCCACCACCGGCAGCGTGCCGATCAACTTGCCGTCGACCTTGCCTAAACGAATCTCGATCGTCGCCCCGGTGGCCTGCCGCGGCAGGGCCGTGCTGGACAGGCTGGCCATGAACGCGCGCGCGCCGGTCGCGCCGAAATCGACATTGCGCACCTGGACGTAAGCCCCGTCATGGATGTCACGCAGATTCTGGCCGCCGGCGCTGCTGGGCTCGATCTTGACTCCGGAAGACCAGGCGATGGTCTCGGCTTCGACGCGCCGGTAAGGATCGAGGGTGGCGGCCGGCGCCGGCCCTTCCCTGGTCGGCTGCACCATCGGGACCGAGCCATCCGGGTTGAACTTCAACTCATCGACGGCCACGGAACGCTTGAAGCCGTCGCCTCCCGGAAGGTCGGCGGTGTGGTAGAAGAGGTAGGTCTTGCCCTTGTAATCGACCACGCCCGGGTGGTTGGTGAAGGCGCTTTGCGGGGCCATGACGACGCCGCCGTAGGTCCACGGGCCTTCGGCTGTGGGGCCGGTGGAATAGGCAAGATGCTCGGGGATGGGACCAGCGGCAAAAAAGAGGTAATGCAGATTCTTGCGCTTGTAGAGCCAGGGACCCTCTTCGTAGGACGTGCCGCGCAGCGCGGGCTTCGGCTTCGTAACGCCTACCGTGTCCGGCGGGGTTCGCTCGCCGAGGGCCTTGACGGTCATCGGATGGCCAATGATGCCATTCTCCCCGACGCTGGTGTCGTAGGAAATCATGTCCTTGTTCAGCTTCACCGACCACAGGTTGGGATTGCCCCAGGCCAGATAGGCCTGGCCCTTGTCGTCGATGTAGACGGTCGGATCGATGCTGTCATACAGGCCGCCGGCGTGGCCGGCGATCAGCGGTTTTTTGAGGGGATCGACGTAGGGCCCGAGGGGATTATCGGCCACCAGCACGCCAATGCCGCGGCCTTGCACCGGGGCATAGAGATACCATTTCCCATCCCGCTCGATCGCCTGCGGTGCCCAGGCGCCATTGTCAAAACCATCCCAGCCGGAGATCTCCTTGGCGGCCCAGGGGAAATCCCGCAGCGAGGCGATCGCGCCGTGCTGGGTCCAGTTCACCATATCCGTCGTGGTGGAGAGCACCCAGTTCTTCATGTTGAAATTGTTCTTTTCCCCGACATCCTCGTCGTGGCTGGAAAACAGGTAGAGCGTCCCTTTATGCACCATGGGGGCCGGATCGGCGGTATACATCGTTTGAATAACCGGATTGAGCGCGTATGACGGCGCGGGCAGCGACGCCAGCACGGACAATACAACGAGAGCGGAGCGGGGTGTTTTTTTCATGAGATGGTGCGGCTAAGCGATAAAAAGTCACTAAAAAGCCGGCTTCTTTTACGAAGCCGGCTGTAAGGTGGAAATTTGATGGAGTTTATTTAATAGTTGCTCTTTTAATGGTAACGGAACCTGCCGATCCAACGAATTGGATACCTACCGCCTCCGCATTCTGGACACTAAAATCAGAGCACGTGAACTCTGTATCCTGATCTGCAACCAATGCTTTATTCGCAGTCCAGCACTTCCATTCATTCGTAACCCAACCGGCGGAATAGGTAAAGAACTGGAACAAGCCATCCATTCCGCCATTTCGATTTGAAACAAATGCCTGATCAAAATTAAGGACCACTTTCAGGGTTTTGCCACCCCAATTAACCGGATGGTCAAAAGTATAAGCAGCAGCGGCCCCCGCCTGGTTGAGGGTAAATCGCATATACGCAGTTGAACTATTATTTGTAGCCCCGGCACTCAAGGTCCAACTATTTGGGCGATTACTCAATCCGGTGACTTTTCCAGCGCCGACCAACATTGCGTCAAGCACTTGTGGATCACCGACGGCCGGTGTTGTACGGTCAAACAACAGGCCTTCAGCCATCCCGATCTCCCATGCGAATGGCAAGAGGCCATGGGCAAGCGCAGATTTGGTGACAACTTGATAGAAGTGTTCCCGCGAAGCGAGATGCAGATCAAGGTCAGCGCAAACCGACTGGGCACGCTTCATGGCGGCGAATTCCCCCAGCACCACCGGGATCCCTTGGTCCACAAATTTTGTTTTCATTTTGGCGAACTGCGCATCGGTATAAGCCTCTTCCATGAGCGGAAGCTTCCCCGGCGAGTTGCGATAAGTGTCGGTGAGCGACTTGTAGCCGTCGCCCCAATAACAGTGCATCTGTGACCAGTCATTATCTTCCCCGTGGTTCGAAAAAGCCCCCGGGTAATAGTGAACTTCAGCCATTTGGCGACCCGTCACCGAGTCGGACGGCATACCATTCCAATCATTGAAAGTCATATCGATATCGGTTCTCAGGCCTTGGAGCACCAGCACGCGATAGGCGTTTCTGCCACCCGTCGAACGAACCGCATCGACAAATGTCTGGTGATAGCTGTCTAGCACACTTACCTGGTCTGGAAAGATGGCATCGGGCTCGTTGGCGCTGGCAAACAGGACATGCTCGTCAAAGTCACGCAGCTTGGTGGCAATTTGCTGCCAGTAGGCTTTCTGTTTGGCGTTGACGGCGACTTTACTTGCGTCGTTAATATTCCGCTCCAGCCAGCCACCATCCCAATGGATGTTGACGATCGCGTAGAGCCCGTTATTTACCGCGTACTGCACCACTTGCTTGACGCGGTCGAGCCAGGCGTCACTGATTTGTCCAGTGGTCTGATCGGCATACTGATCCCAGGATACGGGGATCCGGATCGCATCAAAACCGCAGTCCTTTACCAATTTGACGTAAGCGGCGGAAATCATCGGATTGCCCCAGCAAGTCTCGGACGCCGGGCTGCAACCATAAGCGTCCATCGTGTTGCCAATGTTAGTCCCCAGCTTAATTTTCGCAGCCAACTGAGCCGCGTTACTGCTCATGCCGGCCGCATTCGGGGCGATCGGATTGGTGTTGTAGTCAGGATAAGCTGTAATCGCAAAGGATTGCGTGGTTTGCGCGCCGCAACTATTGGTGTAGACAGCTGTTGCAGTACAGCTGGCACTGGGCGTTACGAATTGTTCGCGCGAAGAACCTGATGTTCCGCAGCCGCTCCATGACCAGGACCCGCCGTTGATTGGCTGCGGCCCAAATACGATCTGATTTCCAGTATTAATTGCCGCAGCGGCTGTTATATTCCAGGCGCCGGACGAATAAATATAGGGAGTTACTGCGGTTGGTGTGCACGTCTGAGCCTGAGCGCTTATAGCGCTTCCGGATAAAGCTATAACAAGGGATGTAATAATTAAAGGACTTTTGTTCATTTCAATTATCTCCACATTATTAATAGTACAGCCCAACGACAGGCTGGCTTGTGATTGCGGGATGGAGAATTGGCCCCATCTGCAGCGGCGCGACGGCGCCGGTCACTCCTTCTGCTGGATCTGCGGCAGCGAGCCGGCGGGCGGTCGCCCGATCAGGCTGCGCGGCACGTAGCTGTAATCGGCCGCGCCGGGCTTTTTCCAGGCAAGCATTAATGCGAGGTCCGGACCTGGCCCCTGGAAATAGCGCACACGGAAATTGCGCAAGCCCTTCTCCAGCTTGACCCTGGTCGCCACGGGTGTTGGGGCGTGGATGCCATCGTTGTCGATCACGTTTTCATCGTCGATGCTGAGAATGGCGCCATCGTCGGCCAACAGCATCAGTTCCCACGTGGCGGTTTCCGCAATATTGACGGTGAAGCGAATATCCATCCCGAACCATTCGACCGTCGAGCCCATGCCGGGAAAGCCTTCGCGGAAGGAGCGCGGCGTGATATCGAGCTGGGTCAGGCAAACGCGCTTGATTGGCTTGCGCCGGCGCATTTCGGACACCGATTGGTTGCCGACAGTGAGACGATAGACGTCGGCGACCATATGCCGATCCGACGCCTCGGCGCATTCTTCGAACAGCTTGGGAGGTGTGCTGGCCACCTCTTTGGCGACGGGCGGCGGCGGTGGCGGAGGAGGGGGCGCGGCGACCACCGGCGCCGGCGGAGGCGCCGGGATGGCATCGACCACGGGCTTCGCGGGCGCAGGATTGTCGGGAACCTTGGCGGGTGGCAGATCCGGCATGGGCGGGATCTCCGCCATCGGAGGCTGGACTTCCTTTGGCTCGAGCGGGGGGGTGGGAAGCTCTTTCTCCGGCACTTTCGCCTCGAAGATCACGACGTCGACATTGCGCGGCTCCGGTTTGGGTGGGGGCCGTCGAAAGTTCGACAGCATCACGAATAATCCCAGCGCCAGATGAAGGAGAATCACAAGGCCGATGGCGTAACGATTGTTCTTGCGCTGCCAGTGGGGCTCACGGTCAGGTTCGGACTGGGGCAAACTGGTTTCTGGCGGTATTGGACACATACGTTTCTACAGACAATCAAATCAAGTGAATTAAAAAGCCGGCTTCTTTTACGAAGTCGACTTTCAGGTGGAAATAGGAGAACGAGCAGGCCCATCTGCCCGGCTATTCGGCCGAGTCTATCCCAAATATTTCGGCAAAAATACACGCTAAAATGCCTCGCCGCCTGCCATAACGGTGTCTGGCAAAAAATCTGCACGGCCTGTATTGGTATTTGTGCAGATTTTTCTATTGGTCGCATTAGACTCCGCTACGCGACCCGGCCACCATCAGCGACCGCGCCGCCGCCGCATGGTCGATACAAGGAAGTGCAGTATCTATGCAATTATCTGCACCTTGTAATATCTTCACCATTCGCGTTATTTCGGGTGCACTCATCCAGAGTCGTGGTGCTCATAATCCCCGGATCGAAACAGGGCCGCGAATGCTGAATTGGGAGTTGCCTATATAACCAGGGGGTACTAAATGCATATGGGCGCAAAGTTAATCGCCATCGACCATTGGCATCTTCGCCGGACGCACCATCCTTCACGCTTGTTTAGAACTCTTGCTTAAAGTAGTAAAACTATCTGCATACGGATAATTTATAGAGGCATAAATACCATTGTCCCCCTTGATCTCCCCATAGACTCGCCATTACCCGTGATAACGGTTTTAAACGGGTCCTGCCGCCGGTGCCAATGCCGGTGGAAATGGTAGGCATACATTAAAAATGGGGACAGTAATGGATGTGAGAAGAACGTTGATGGCCGGCCTGGTTGCCGGCGCACTGGTGTCGCTGAGTGCAGCGGCTGAAAACTACAAATGGGACAACGTCCCAATTGGCGGCGGCGGCTTCGTTTCGGGTATCGTGCCCAGCAAGAGCGAGCGCGGTGTCGTCTACGCGCGCACCGATGTAGGCGGCGCCTACCGCTACGACAGCCAGACCGGCCGCTGGGTCGCGCTGACAGACTGGCTGTCCCAGGCCGATGTGGGCCTGTTGGGCGTGGAGTCGCTGGCGGTCGACCCGCGCAACGCGGCCAATGTGTACATGTTGGCTGGCACCGAATACTTCAACGGCGGCAAGACCGCCGTCTTGCGTTCGACCGACTATGGCAAGAGCTTCACCGTCACCGACGTGACCAGCCAGTTCAAGGCGCACGGCAACGGCATGGGCCGCGGGACCGGCGAGCGGCTGCAAGTCGACCCGGGTTCGAGCAATGTGCTGTTCGTGGGCACGCGCCACAATGGCCTGTTCAAGAGCATCGACTCGGGCGCGACCTGGAGCCGCGTCAATGGGCTCAACGTCAACGACACGCCCAACGGCGTTGGCATCAGCTTCGTGCTGCTCGATCCCACCAGTGTCACGCAAGGCACGGCCAAGCGCATCTTTGTCGGCGTGTCGCGTTACGGCTCGGTCGGCCCCAGTCTATATATGAGCAAGGATGGCGGCGCCACCTTCGCCCCCGTGGCCGGCGCGCCGGCAGGCCTGATACCGCAGCGCGCGGCTCTCACGTCCAAGGGCCGCCTGTACCTGACCTACGGCAACGGCGCGGGGCCGCACGGGGGATCGGCGAGCGAGCCTTTGGACCACGGCCAGATATGGGAATACAACACCGTCGGCGGCGCCTGGACCAATGTGACGCCGGCCGGCAAAAATATGGCGTTCGGCGGCATCAGCGTCGACCCGACCAATCCCAAGCGCCTGGTCGCCTCGACCGTCAACACCTGGTGGCTACAGAGGCAGGAGCCGGCACAAACCTGGGGCGACCGCATCTTCACTTCGGTCGATGCCGGCCGCACCTGGACCGACCTGATGGACCGCGGCATGACGGTCGACCCGAACGGCATCGACTGGATCTCCAGGCAGGCGATCCATTGGGCCTCTTCGATCGAGTTCGACCCCTTCGATCCAAAGAGCGCGTGGGTGGTGTCGGGCAACGGGCTGTTCAAGACCAGCGACATCGACGCTCCCAAGAGCAGCTGGAACTTCGACGTGCGCGGGATCGAAGAGACCGTCGCATTCTCCGCCGAGAGCATCCCGAACGGGCCGCTGGTATCGGTCCTCGGCGACTTCGACGGCTTCATCCAGGACGCGCCGGACCAGTACGGCGCACAACACAGCCCGGCGATGGGAACCACCACCGGCCTGGCGGTTGCCGCCCAGGCGCCGCATGTGATGGCGCGGGTGGGCAATTCGCTCTTCACGTCGGCCAATATGGGGGCGAGCTGGGCGCAGGCGCCGTCCATCATGGCGGCAAAGGGCAACCTGGCCCTGTCGGCCGACGGCCTGGTGCTGCTGCACAGCCCGGAAAATTCGACCACCACCTACCGTTCGACCAATGCCGGCGGCAGTTGGACGGCCGTCACCGGCCTCGCCGTGAAAAACGCGCGCCCGGTGGCCGACCCGGTCAACCCGGCCAAGTTTTACGTCTACGACCGCGACACCGGAAAACTGCTGGTGAGCATCGATGGCGGCGTCTCGTTCAGCCCCGCAGCCCAGCTGGCCGCCGGCGGCTCGACGATCTTGCGCGCCACGCCCGGCGTCGAGGGCGACCTGTGGGCATGCCTGAATTCGGGCGGCCTGTCCCACTCGACCGATTCGGGCGCCACCTTCGCCAAGGTGAGCACGATCGGCTCCTGCGAGGCTTTGGGGCTGGGCAAGGAAGCGCCGGGCGCCAGCCATCCGACCCTGTACATGTGGGGCGCGGTAAGCGCCGGGCGCGGCCTGCTGCGCTCGATCGACCAGGGCGCCAGCTGGGCGCGCGTCAACGACGATGGCCACCAATATGGCGGCCCGCAGATGGGCTGGGTCACCGGCGACATGAACACCTACGGCACGGTCTACATGAGCACCGCCGGCCGCGGTATCGCCTACGGCAAGATCGACCCGGCCGGCGACGTTCCTGTGACACCGCAGGCGTATGAACCGCCGCCCAAGTACGCCGAATGCAAGTACGTTCTGACTCCCTTCATCTGGTGGGGCGGCGGCGCCGCCGACGTGCAAATCACCAACAAAGGCAGCTCGGCCATCAACGGCTGGTCGGTGAACTGGACCTCTGAAGACGACACCCAGGTGAATGCAATCTATGGCGGGACGATCACGGGCAGCAATCCGACCTACACGGCGACGCCCGACAACAACAGCCTGATCGCCCCTGGCCAAACCGTGTCGTTCCGCGTCCTGTTCAGCCAGTTTTCGGAGAAACCGGGCCCGGTACCGCTGGTGTTCGGCGACATCTGCAATACACAGGCCCCTCCGCCTCCGGCTCCTCTTTATCCGAGCTACAACACCACTCCAGTTGCGCCGAATGCGGCTGGCATGAGCAGTAACGCTACCCAGTTGGCTGCCAAGATAAAGATGGGAACTAACATCGGCAATACATTGGAAGCTTATGGTTGCAACCCGGCGTCAGAGACTTGCTGGGGCAATCCGGAGGTTTCCGCCGCTTACGTCAAATTGGTGAAGGACAGCGGTTTCGACGCGATCCGGATCCCCGTATCCTGGGATCAGTATGCCGATCAGACCACTGGAAAAATCAGTGACGCCTGGCTCGACCGCGTGAAGCAAGTGGTGCAGTACGCGGTGGATAACGGGCTCTACGCGATCGTTAACATCCATTGGGACGGTGGCTGGCTCGAGCGGAATATTAACTTTGCAAGTAAAGCCGCTGTCAACGCCAAACAGAAAGCCTACTGGGAGCAAATTGCCACCAAGCTGCGTGACTTTGACGAGCATGTCCTGTTTGCCAGCGCCAATGAGCCCGATGCCATCTTCCCAGACCAGGTAAAGGTTCTTGACAGCTATCACCAAACATTTGTCAATGCGGTTCGTTCGACGGGTGGCAGAAACGCCTATCGCGTGCTGGTGCTCCAAGGCCTGAGAACCGATATCGATATGACGTTCGATAATTGGAATGGCATGCCCGCCGACACTGTACCAGGTCGCCAAATGGCTGAAGTTCATTATTACCCGGGGGCTTTTTCGAACCACGGGGAAGATAATGACTGGTCACAGATGCATTGTTATTGGGGCGACGGCTACAAGTCGCTCACCGACACTTATCGCAACTCGCCGGGGAAGCTTCCGCTCATGGAAGAGGCTTATACCGATGCGCAGTTCGCCAAAATGAAAACAAAATTTGTGGACCAAGGGATTCCGGTGGTGCTGGGGGAATTCGCCGCCATGAAGCGTGACCAGTCGGTTTGCGCTGACCTTGATCTGCATCTCGCTTCGCGGGAACACTTCTATCAAGTTGTCACCAAATCGGCGCTTGCCCATGGCATCTTGCCATTCGCATGGGAGATCGGGATGGCTGAAGGCCTGTTGTTTGACCGTACAACACCGGCCGTCGGTGATCCACAAGTGCTTGATGCAATGTTGGTCGGCGCTGGAAAAGTCACCGGATTGAGTAATCGCCCACATAGCTGGACTGTGAGTAATGAGGCGACGGATATCGATTCTACTGCGTATATGCAACTATCGCTGAACCAGGCGGGGGCGGCTGCCACCTATCGCTTCGCGAATCCAATCAATTGGAGTGGCGCAACCTTGAAAGTGGTCCTTAATTTTGACCAGGCGTTTGTTTCGGATCGAAATGGCGGAATGGATGGCTTGTTCCAGTTCTATACCTACTCCGACGGTTGGACTGCTTCTGAGTGGAATTGCTGGACTGGCTATAAAGCGCTGGTTGCAGGTCAAGATACAGAATTCACGTGTTCTGCTTTGGGCGTCCCGAATGCGGTGGGGTTAGGTATCCAATTCTTCGCAAAAACAGGTTCCGTGACCATTAAACGGGCAACTATTAAATTCCCTAAATAAATAAGCCCCGGCTTGAAGGCCGGGGTTTCAACCGGAGTGAGATTAAGATGAAAAAAATTCTTTGCGCATTGTTCGCGGGCGCCAGCCTGATGCTGGCCGGCGGCGCCCATGCTGCTGTGATCGGGTTCGAAGATGTCAGCACCGACGGCGACTTCACCAGCCTCTCCGACGCCAGCCCTTACGCGAGCCTCTCCTGGGGTGAAGGCTGGTTCGCGGGTGACAGCAGCATCGGCGGCTACGCCAACGCCGCCCATTCCGGCGCCAATTTCGCCGTCAATGGCTTTGGCGACGACCAGATCAGCGTCAGCAGCGCCGCTGGCTTCAATTTTGCCGGCGCCTGGTTCGCCACGCCGGAAGGCGCCAGTGACAAGGCCAGCTGGATCAACATCACCGCCTACGACGCACTCAACCAGCTGATCGGCACTACCGGCAATATCGCCATTGGCGACAGTTACCAGTGGATAACCGGCGGCTTCGCCAACGTGGCGACGCTGACCATCACGCGCGACAGTGGCTGGTATGTGATGGATGACTTCACCACCACCGTCGCCTCCGGTACGGTGCCAGTGCCCGCCACGCCGCTGTTGCTGGGGATCGGCATGCTTGCACTGGTCCTGGCCCGGCGCATGCCGCAACGCGGCTAGCGGTTGGGCTACATGCGCCGGGCGAGGTCGGGCGCGCCCTAGGGTTTCGCCGGGCTGGTCAGGCGCAGCATCAGCACGCTGTGCGGCGCCAGGCGCGCTTCCAGTTTGGCGCTGGTGTCGCCCGTCTTCTTGCTCCACAGGTCCGACCAGCGGTAGACGGTCTGCTTGAAATCGACCGACCGCTTGCTCAGGTCATCGGTCAGGAGGTGCGCCTTCCAGTCATGGCGCACGTCGACCGCCTGGTTCGAGCGGTTCAGGAACATCAGGGCCCATTGGTCGCCTTCGAGTGGCTTGGCATAGATCTCCAGCGGACCGTCGGCCAGGATGCGCAGCGCCTGCACACCCAGTTTGTCCTGGCTCACCGCGATCACGCCGGGGTTGGTCAGGATGCGGCGGGTCGCCTCGGTCATGGAACGCAGGTCGTTGCCCAGGATAAGAGGCGAGGCCATCATGGCCCAGATCGACAGATGGGCGCGGTCTTCATCCTCGCTCATGCCGTTGCCCACTTCGAGCATATCCATATCGTTCCAGTGGCCTGGGCCTGCGAACTTGCGCAGATTCGCCTGCTTGTCGAGGATACGCAACACGCCCAGGCCAGTCGAGAAACCGGGACTGTATTCGCAGTCGAAGCAATTATAAATATCGGGCGTGGTGCGCCAGGAATGGCCGACATGGCCTGCCCACTCCCATGGCTTGCTCATGCCCCATTCACATATGCTGAACACCATCGGACGGCCCGCCTTGGCGATCGCGTCGCGCATCGTGGTGTAGGCCGCTTCGGCGTTCAAGCCCGGGGTGTCGCACCAGTCGTACTTGACGTAATCGATGCCCCAGCGCGCATAGGTCCGCGCATCCTGATACTCGTGGCCGCGGCTGCCGGGGCGGCCGCCGCAAGTGGTCGCGCCGGCGTCCGAGTAGATGCCCAGCTTGAGTCCCTTGCCATGCACATAGTCCGCCAGCGCCTTCATGCCGGATGGGAAGCGCTTGGGGTCGGGCTGGATGTTGCCGTCGGCGTCGCGCTGGCCTTGCCAGCAATCGTCAATATTCACGTACTGGAATCCGACGTCCTTCAAGCCCTGCCTGACCATGGCGTCGGCGGTCTCGCGGATCAGGCGCTCGTCGATATCGCAGGCAAATTTGTTCCAGCTGTTCCAGCCCATTTGCGGGGTGCTGGCCAAGCCTTCAGCCTTTTGAGCCCAGCAATTGCCTGTCGCGCCAATGAATACGGTCATCGCCGCGGCGGCTGCCGTCATTGCCGAGTTCAGGAACAGCGGCTTGTGTGTTACGTGCTTTGTTTTCATCTCTAAATCACTCGCAAAAAAGGTGGCGTCGTCCCATGTCGGCCGACAGCCCGAGCATAAATAGAGGGGCCAAGTGAATCTAACGGTACTAGCGAAACCTCTATAAAACTGTAGAAATTGCGATCGGTACTGTCAGGAGTGGAAGAGGTCAGGGCGGAGAGTCAGCGGCTGACTTCACTGGTAAATCCCCGAGCGGCGCAGATTGTTGTGCCGAAATCGATCGAAACACTTTCGGGGTGCAGCCATATTCTTCCTTGAACAACTTATTGAAATAGGAAACATTGGCATAACCAACGGAATACGCAATCTCCAGGATCGCGGCGCCGCTATTTTCGGACAGTAAGCGGGCCGCTTCCGTCAGCCGCAATTTATTCACATAGCCGGTGAAAGTCATGCCCAGTTCTGATTTCAATAGATCATTGACTTTGGTTCGGTTGACCCCGGTCGCGGTAACAACCGACTCCAGGAGCAGGCCGGGATCGGTGTAATTGGTGGCAATATATTTCAGCAGACCCGCCTTCTCCTTATCCTTATACGGTTCCAGGGTTAATTGACGGTAGGCAGCCAGGGGAACATCTTTTCTCAGGCTGGTTGCGACGCTGGCAACCAGCGCGCGGGAATGGGCCCGGAAAAACCAGACCGCAAATACGGCCCAGCTGGCCAACAGCGCCAGGGCCAGCCATGCAAAAGAGTGATAGTCGCGACCATGCAGCACCAGTTCGCTGATTTCCACTTGGGAATCGACGTCCGGGGGACTATTCAAATTGGCGCCAAAGGAAATCTTTGCCACCTTGTCGAGGGCATAACCCTGGCTTGACAAGTCCAGCTTCATCTTGTTGAGCCACCAGTCGGGCAGGGCGAGCCGGGTCAAGTCCAGGGAAACCGGCACCCCATTCTTATTGCAGGAGAAATAGGTGGCCGGAACCCGGTAGGTTTGGAAGTCCCCCTTCTTCGAGATCTTTTCGTCGAAGGTGGTAAGGGAAAATACCATCGAATTCGACGGAGTGCATTTGGCGAGGAAGGTGATGCTGGTGTACTTCGACCAGTCCGCCAGCACCAGCTGTCCTTTCGCGTCGATGAGTATCAGGTCGGCAATGGCGGATGGGAATGCCACCGCTTTCGTCAGTTTCATGCCGAAACGCAGTTTGTCCGGCTGGTCATCGTGGATGCGGACGATCGAGGTACCGCCCATCCCGCTATCCGTCCAACCGGCGGCCTTCAGGCGGACCCCGCCTCCCGCCCAAGGCAACAGGGAAAGGGAGCGATAGCTCTGATAAGTGAAAAAGGACACCATCAGCGCATTCGCGGCCACGAGGAGGATAAGTGCGAGGAGCGCCTTCTTGTATATCTCTTGCATTAGGCACAACGCTTTCTGAACTATCATGTCGCGCCAACGCTTGCCAGGCACCCGGTTGCCCTCATAGGGAAGGCGTGCATGGTGAAGGTGATCAGAAAGCGATGGCGCGTGAGGGGCTTACTCCTCCAATGCGACCACCATCACGGCCTTGGCAGGCACCTTGATCGCCAGCTTGCCGCCTGCGGCACGCGCGCTGAACGCCGCCGGCTTGATGACCTGCGGATTCTGGAACGTATTGTGCGCATCCATCGTGGCCGAAGTCAGCACCTTGCCTGCCGCGCCTTTTACCATCGTGCCGGCGACGTTGACGGCGACGTCGACCGCCTTGGACGGATCGGTGTTGACCAGCGCCAGGTACACCTTGCCGTCCTTGGCCCGCGCCGCCGAAGCGCTCACGCCTGGAATGGTGGTTGCGCCCAGGGTATAGCTGGTGTTGTCCTTGATTGCCAGCGGCAGCGACCTGGCATCCTGGAACGGCACATACATCTGGAACGTGTAATAGGTCGGGGTCAGGACCATCTTCTCCTTGTCGGTCAGGATCATCGCCTGCAGGACATTGACCATCTGGGCGATGGTGGTCATGGGCACCCGCTCCGCGTGCTCGTGGAAGATGTGGAAGCTGAGCGCCGCCACGAGCGCGTCGCGCAGGGAGTTCTGCTGGAACAAGGCGCTTCTTGCGCCCGCTTCGTCATACCAGGTGCCCCACTCGTCGACCATCAGCCCGATCTTCTTCTCTGGATCGTGCTTGTCCAGCACGGCCACGTGATTTTTGACGAGCTGATCCATTTTCAGGGTATTGGCAAGCGTCGACATCCACTCGTCTTCCTTGAAGCCGAGGTCCTTGCCCTTGACCTCCCAGCTGCTGCCCGGGATGGTGTACTGGTGGACGCTGATGCCGACCGTGCGGCCCTTCAGTTCCTTGCTCAGGACATCGGTCCAGGCGGTGTCGAAGCCATTGCCGCCGCTGGCAATCATTTTCGGCCTGGACTTTTCAGGCGCCCTCAGGAAATTCTCGTAATTGCTGTACAGGTTCGCATAGTAGTCGGGCTTCATATTGCCGCCGCAGCCCCACAACTCATTGCCGATACCGAAGTAGGCGACTTTGAACGGCTTTTCGTGCCCGTTCTGCGCGCGCAGCCTGGCCAGGGGCGAACCGCCGTCCGAAGTCATGTACTCGACCCAATCGGACATCTCCTGCACGCTGCCGGTACCGACGTTGCCGTTGACGTAAGCGTCGGCGCCCAGCATGTCGATCAGGTCGAAGAATTCGTGGGTGCCGACGGCGTTGATTTCCTCTATGGCGCCATTGGCGTGGACGTTGCCCGGGCGTTTGTCCTGCGGGCCTACGCCGTCACGCCAATGGTAGGTGTCGGCGAAGCAGCCGCCCGGCCAGCGCACCAGCGGCACATGCAGCTCCTTGAGCGCGCCGACCACGTCATTGCGCCAGCCCCGGGTGTTGGGGATGTTCGACTTCAAGCCGACGTACATGCCTTCGTAGATGCCGGTGCCGAGGTGTTCGGCGAACTGGCCGTACACATTTTTGTTGATGACCGGGCCGGGTTTGCCGGCATCGATGCTGATGGTGACCTGGCCGGCGGCAAAAGCCGGCGCCGCGATCATGCCGAGAACGGCGAGGCTATGTTTGATGATGTTCATGCGGGATTTCCAGACAGTTGTGATTTAAAGATTGCTACAAGGCCGCCATGCGGCCTGATCGTGAGGGCGGCCTTGCCGTCGGCCGCCACGGGCGTATCGCCGGAGCGGTTCCCAGTGGATGACGCGCCGGATCAGCGGCAGAGTGCGCTTACTGGATTTACACCCTTTGCCGTGATCACCCCTAACCGGTACGGAATTTTGATGTAATCGTCGGTACGCACCGCCGGATCATTCCCCTGGAAGAGGTATTCGAGCGGCCGGCAAGCATCGATGGTCATGGTTTGATCGGGATTGGTCCGCACCATTTCGCCGTGAGAAATCCCTTCGGACCAAATCTGTTCAACATTGTCGCGCGTCGCGAACGCGTTCATGGGCGCGGAAGAGAAGGGTTCCCATTTGCCGTCCAAGCCATTGCTCTTCCAGATCCGGAAGTAACGTCCTTTGGGAGAAATTGCCTCCACCAGCGTAATGTAGGTATTCGTGTTGGCAATCTTGTAGGTATTGCTCGCTTCGAACACGTCTTCCTTTTTTGCGGTCATGACCGCAACCGTGTTATGGAAGCCGTTCGGGAATTGGCTTAATTCGGTTTCCGACCGAAGCAAACGTCCGTTATCATCGGTACCGAACATATAGCATTTTTTATCATCGCAGATCACCCAAAAATCCAGCCAGCCGACTCCTTGCGGGGCCTTGACGATGTCGGGTACGACTGGAAAGAACGGTTTCGGCACGCTCCATGACATCGGGTCGCCGATATCTTTCGAGGTTGAATAAAGCGGATCGGCGCCTTGGTAGACGAGATACCATGTTTTCTGCGGAGCGAAATAAAATACCTGCGGGGCGGCGCGATAACCCGGCCCCATAGGGGACTTGTCCAGCGGGACAATTTTCGCGGCCGGTGCGTTCGACCACTTGTCAAAGCTCGTGTACCCAAGCCCCCAGCCGGCAGATCCGGCCGTTGTGAGAAATACGTGGTATTTTCCATCCACATAAACAATCGAAGGATCTTTCACGCCGTAAATTGTCTGATGTGGATCCGGTTGCGGTGCGACCAGCGGCGGGCTGGAAGTCCAGTTAAACGCCAGTTTGGCAAGTGGAGCATCAGGTTCGGCAGCGTTGTTGGCAATTGCATTGTTTCCGTCGCAACCGCACACTGCCAAGGCAGCCCACAGCGTAATCCCCAGACCGCATTTTTTCAATTTCATTACCATCTTCCTTTAGTATTTGATTCTAAACCAATCGAAATCAACATAACCGCCCGGCGTCTTTGTGGCGTAATTGAATAAGCCAAAACGATAGCCCATAAAATGCGGGATGGTGTATTTCATTTTTAATGTTACACCTATCGGCTTCCAAATTTTTCCATCCAAACTGTAGAGGAAATTCGCTTCGTCTTTTTTATCAGAGAAATCGCAATCGATTCTTAAATAAATTTGGTTTTGATGTAATGGAATTCGCTGCACTTCAACGGGTTTGTCTTTGTCAGTAGTGATCATTACTACTGATTTTTTATTCCCTTCTACTTTTACCCCAACCAGTCCGTACTCTTTTTGCAGAGCGGATAATCCGGAAAAATCGCCTTCTTTCATTTTGGATACGTCCATCGCTACAGACGCCGAGCTGGTTGGCCCGATAGTGCGCTGGGTCAGTGTGTTCCTGGCCTGAAGGAAATCAGTGTCTATTCTTCCGGTTTTGAGACGCAGGAATCCTTTTCTATCCGTTACCGACCAAAGCGCATTATCCGGATTATGGTTCCATTGCCAAACCAGCGGTAATGCCGCCTCTCCGTTCTTGCGATAGAATTCATCAGAGGCAACCAAACTCGGAATCAAACCTGTGCTGGGGGGCAGGTCTAACTTTTCCGGAGCTTTGCCATTTTCTCCCAGTACGGGCCAGCCGTTTTCCCACTTTACAGGAATGAGATAGGGAATTCGGCCCACTTCGCCATAATCACGAAAAAGATAAGAAAACCAGCGCCCATCGGGAGTGTCTATCAATCCTCCTTGCGCAATACCCAGGTCTTGAAAAGCAATTTTTCCTTCCCAAGGGCCGTTGATATGATCCGCCCTATGGATGATGGCAGTTCGCATTCCCCAGTTGTCCGGAGCGCAAATATTAAATAAATAATATTTGCCTTTTTCTTTGAATAATTGAGATCCTTCAGCCCCAAGGCTTGGATTCTTTCCGCAGGGCGAGCTGGCATTCTGAATGAGAATTTTCTCGGGGACGCCTTGTTTGACTCCTGTCAGATCCTCATTCAACTCGATAATTTTTAGCTTATCAGCGCCATGTATCAAATAGGTCTTGCCATCATCATCAAAAAACAAGGAATGATCGTGATAGGATGGCTTAAAAGAAACTCTTTGCCAGTTTCCTTTTTCTATGTCTTTTGTTTTAAAAATATAGGTTTCACCTGGCGTATCGTGTGCGAAAGTGGTTACATAATACGTACCATTGTGGTAGCGCAAGCTACTTGCCCATGAACCCTTGCTATAAATACTTTTCCCTTCCGCCAAATTTTGCTCCGGCATATCCGTCAAGGTTTCATAGGCATAGTTGATGATTTTCCAATTAACGAGATCCGTCGATTTCATAATCGGAACACCCGGGTTCATGTGCATCGTGGTACTGCTCATATAATAATTTTCGCCAACCCTGATCATGGCCACATCAGGCACATCAGCAAAAATTATCGGGTTTTCAGCTTGAGTTAAAGCAATGCCAGGGACCATAAAAACAAAGAAGGCGAAAATGGCCTTGATGATTCCATATACAACAGGTGCCGGCCTTCTTGTTACTTCAGTCGTGCTTAACGGTTTCATTTAGAGAGTATTTTGGTTGGTTTTATTTTCGAGATCATTGATCTCATGATTTCTGTGCTTGGTCATTGAACAACACCTCGCGCCCGCTGCCGCCGCGATCATCGGAGCGGAACACGCCCCGCACGCCGTTGATGACGCCGGTCACGGGAGTAGCGATGCCGGTCCAGGTGGCGCCGCCGTCGGTGGTCTTGTACGTGCTGTCCGCTGGCCCCGCCACCTCGGCGCAGTGCGGCGCGGCGGTCGTGTCGATAGTCTGGGTAGCGCTACCAACACCCTTGCTCGAAGTGTCGAAGATCACTTGCTCGACACCGACCACGCCACTCCGAGAGACAGCTTCGATTTGCGCCTTGCTCATCTTGTGCGATGACAGCGAAGCCACCTGCTGCCAGGTCTGGCCGCAGTCGGTGGATACCAAGCCTGGTACGTAGCCGCCGCCGAGCTTCACATTGGTCCAGCTGCCCGCGCCGGGCGCCGGCTGGGTGGGGAGGGCGGACTCGGCAGGAGCTGTCGGCTGGGCAGGTGCCGGCGGCAGGGGAGTGGGGCCTACTGCGGTGCCGCTACCGCCGCCACAGCCGGCCATCAAGGTCGGCAGCGGCGCTGACAGGGCTAAGAGTCGCTCTATTTTCATTATCTATTCCTGGATCAAGGTGCTGGTCGCGGCCAGCCCGCATTGCTGGCCGCGCTCAGGCGTCCAGGTCGGGTATGCTGTCCGATGACAGGCTGGTTTCCGCTTGCGGGACGGGAAGCCGGCCCCGCCTGTCCCGCAATCCGGCGGAGTCTATCCGAAATATTGCGGCAGAAATACACCCTGTAATGTGCGGCAGCCGGCCGTGACGCCCTCGGGCAAAAATTCTGCACCCCTGGTATCGGTACTCGTGCAGATTTTGTTATTGATCGCTCGACAGTCTGCGGTTCGATCCGGCCGCAACCCGTGCGCGCGCGGCCTCGCCGCCTTCGCCGCACGTCGAATGCACGAAAGTGCAGTATCAATGCGATTATCTGCACCCTTGTAATATCTTCTCCATTCGCGTTATTTCGGTGCTTACCCTTTCGTCTCCTTTTGCTGCGCGTCTGCGTGCCGGCCATGTCCAATGTGGCGCGCTATCGCGTTGCACCGATCCCCAGCAGCCCAACCGGCAAGCGAAAATCATTAGTCCCGTTGGTGATTCTGATGATTGTCTGTTCGTTTTTCTTGAATCACTATCGTTCGCTTACGGGGGGCGGCCCCCGATTCAATAAAGAGATGATGCGACTACTTCCAATCATGGCGATGTTCTCGGCGTTACTGGCTTGCATGCCAGCCCTTGGTCACGCCGAACCCAAACAACGCCTCATTGTCCTCACGGATATCGAGGCCGATCCCGATGACAGCCAGTCGCTCGTGCGCTTGCTTCTGTACGCGAACCAGATCGATATCGAAGGCATCGTCGCCACGACCTCTACGCATCAGAAGTCGCGTATCGCACCGGCATCCATCCATGCGATCATCGACGCCTATGGCCTGGTACAACCCAATCTGTTGAAGCACGAACCGGGTTTTCCGAAAGCGGGGGCGCTGAAAGCGGTGGTGCGCTCTGGCTCGCAACTCTATGGCATGCAAGGTGTCGGCGACGGCAAGGACACGCCGGGATCGGACGCCATCATCAAGGCCCTGGAGAAGAACGATACGCGGCCACTGTGGGTTTCTGTGTGGGGCGGAGCCAATACGCTTGCGCAAGCGTTGTATCGCATTGGCCACGACCGGACGCCGGAGCAGACCGCCCGTCTGCTGAGCAAGCTGCGCGTCTACACCATCTCCGACCAGGACGATTCCGGTATCTGGATACGCACCCGGTTTCCCGATCTGTTCTACATCGTCAGCCCCGGCGGGTATGGCAATGGCACTTGGACCGGCATGCACTCGACCGAGCCGGGCTTCGACAGTACGGAAGTGAGCAACAACTGGATCGCCGCGCATATTCAACAGGGGCATGGCCCGCTGGGCGCGGTGTATCCAGACGTCTCGTTTGGCGTGGAGGGCGATACGCCAGCCTTCCTGTCTTTGATACCAAACGGCCTGAACGCACCCGAGCATCCGGACTGGGGCGGCTGGGGTGGGCGCTACGAGTTCTACACGCCAGCGTTGGAGACGACCAATCCGGACGGCTTCACCGGGGGCGTACCTGTATTACAAGAGCCGCATGCCATCTGGACCAACGCCGTGGATAGTTACACACCGACGGTCTACAACGAATTTGGCCGCAGTGTGCGTGCCCACGACAAGGTCTCCACGGGATACAGGACCACCATCTGGCGCTGGCGCAAAGACTTTCAGAACGATTTCGCGGCGCGCATGGATTGGAGCACCAAGCCATACAAGGGGGCGAATCATCCACCAGTAGTAAAGCTCAGCCCTGGCGAACGCCTGACCGTCAAATCCGGCGAGGGCTTCATGCTGAGCGCCGCCGGCAGCTCCGACCCCGATGGGGATAGCTTGAGCTACCTGTGGTTTCAGTATCCCGAAGCTGGCACCTACAAGGAGCCGATCAAGCTGGGGTATGCGGAAAATCATCATACCGTTTGGGGGCAGGCGCCAGTGGTCACCAAACGGGAGACCGCGCACTTCATCGTAAAGGTCATCGACAAGGGTAGTCCGGCGCTGACGCGCTACGGACGCGTCATCGTGACTTTCATGCCGTCCGCGCCCTGAACAAGCCGGCACGCGTCGAGGGGACGCGGTGCGTGTCTGCCGGTTAAACTGCAAGAGGAGGAGGGGGCTCGGCCACGAAAGTGTCGAATAGCGACGCGTCGTACGAACACGAACTTGTCGAGCATCTGGCCGGCCGACGTAAATAGCACTGATGCTCCACGCGTCGCCTGGGCAAAACGCGTACACAACGCCGTTGCTGGCTAAGGTTGGCGGTTACTGGAGCGCTTCAAATTTCCCGGCTGCCAAGCGATGAATGCTCGCAGGCCGCGCTTACGTAACGATTTGAGATATATCCGTGATGCGTAACGGAAAGTCGCGGCAAGAATCCGGAATTCGTTGGCACTCCAAACTAATCGACATTACTGACGAAATTATCGATTAGATAATATTGAGGGAATGATAGTAAAATAGCAGACTCTGCCATACCCGGCAACCGGTTTACCCTTCTTACTATCCATCAGGCTGCAACGTGCGCACTTTTAAAACGATTTTGGTCATGTGTCTCTCCCTGCTGGCGTTCGCGCCGGGCAGGGCGGACACCGGACAACCCCTGGCTCCGATCAGCGAACGGATCCAGCTGCATACCCAAACCATTTCAACCACCCGCTTTCCCGCCACCGTTCCCGGCAAGCGCCCCGCAGCGATCTTGTTGCACGGTTATCAGTGCCTTGAGGCATGCAGCGAAGCCTATGCTCGCTACGCCCGTTCACTGGCGGCGGCCGGCATCGACGCCTATGTCGTCAATTATTACAACGAATCCGATTTGGCGGCATTAAAGGCCGGCACGCTCGATGCCGCCGGATACGCTGGCCGGTTCAAGCGCTGGGCCGTGGCTGTGCGTGAATTGATGGCGCGTATCGGTGCACAGAACCAGTCGAATGGACGAATCGCGGTGGTCGGCTTTTCCCAGGGCGGCCGCTTGGCCGTTGCCGTTGCCGCCGATAATCCGGCCGCAACGGCGCTGGTGGCGCTGTATGCACGGTTGCCGGATCCGGTCGAACTGGACGCGGACCTGAAAGCATTGCCGCCAACGCTGTTACTGCATGGCGACGCGGATACCGTTGTCCCATTGCGCGGCGGCGAAGCGATTCTGGCCAAGGCACGCGAATTGGGAACGCCTTCGGACCTGGTGATTTATCCGGGAGAAGGACACGGCTTCGACTTCAGCGCCGACAGCGCAGCGGCAATCGACGCCCGGCGCAGGGTTATTGAATTCCTGAGGTCGGTAATGGCGGTGCGATAAGCTGCGCCGCGCAGCTTCCGTTTGATAGGGAGGCTGCGCGGATTCAGTCAAGTTGGGTGGAAGCGCATATTGGGTCGTTCTATGTAAACTTCGCATTTGACATAATATAGATTATGCGAAGTTATTCCATAAAATGGCCCATCACCATGTAATGACGATCTTCCCGAATTCCGGCCCGCTCAATTGCCGTTCAAACGCGCCTTTTGCGTCGTCAAAGGAAAACCGGTGCCCGATGACGGGATGAAGATTTTTGTGGGCGATAAACGCGTTCATCTCTTCAAACAATTCGCGCGAGCCGACACGCACGCCCCGTACCGTCACGGTGCCGCCGAGGATCAGCATCGGGTCGATGCGTCCGGCCGGATTGATCAGCCCAACCAGATGCACGACGCCTTCGCGCCGTGTTGCCTGGATCGAACGTTCCAGCGTGTCGGGACCGACGGCGTCCACCACGTGGTCGACACCGTGGCCGGATGTCAGCGCGCGCACAGCGTGGTGCCAGTCCGGATCGCGCTGGTAATTGATGACGTGATCCGCGCCCGCTTCGCTGGCGCGCGCCAGTTTCGCGTCGCTGGACGACGTCACGATGGTCCGCGCCCCCAGCGCTTTGGCAAACTGCAGCGCAAACAACGCCACACCACCCGTGCCCAAAATCAGCACCGTTTGCCCGGCCCGGACGCCGCGCACCGCATTCCACGCCGTCAAGGCCGCGCATGGCAGCGTCGCCCCTTCTTCAAACGACAGGTTTTCAGGCAGCTTCACCAATCCCTCCTGGTTGAAAAGACGGTATTCGGCCAGCGTGCCATCGATGCCATGGCCCAGCGTCGTGCTGGAATCGGCCGCATGGTCCGCGATCGGTCCATACAGCCAGTCCTGTACGAACACCCCCGCCACGCGGTCGCCCACGTTGAAGCGCCCTGCACCGGCGCCCACCGCCACGACTTCGCCGGCGCCGTCGGACAAAGGAATGGTCGGGCGCGGCAAGCGGATGCCCTGGTCGCCCGCCAGATAGAAATTGTCCTTGTAGTTCAGCGATGCCGCGCGCATCCGCACCAGTACTTCATAGGCGGCGGGAACCGGGATGGTTTCCGTTACCTGCTGCAGCGATTCCAGGCTGGGGCCGGCCAGCCGGTAGGCTTTGAATGTGTTCATACTGCCTCCATCAGTGATTGTTGCGAGATCGGGTAATCCGTATAGCCCCGTTCGCCGGGGGTATACAATGTGGAAAAATCGGGCGAATTCAGCGCGATGCCTGCTTGCAGGCGCGCCACCAGGTCGGGATTGGCGATGAATGGCCGGCCAAAACTGATGAAATCCGCGTCGCCCGTAGCCAGCGCGCGTTGCGCCCTGCTCGAATCGAAACCGCCGGCAAACAGCAGCGGACCATCGAATGCGGCGCGCATGGCCTCGCGCAATGACGCTGGCAAGGCCGGCAGCCCCATAGCCGCATAATCGGCCAGGTGCAGATACATCAATCCACGGTCCGACAGTTGCCGCGCCAGCGCGATGAATTGCGCATCCATCCCATCGAAAGGCAGCGCGCCATTGGCGGCGCAATGGGGCGTGAAGCGAATGCCCAGGCGTGATGCGCCGATGGCGCCTGCCACCGCGTCGACCACTTCCAGCACGAAGCGGTTGCGCGCTGCGGAACTGCCGCCATAGGCGTCCGTACGCTGGTTGATATGGGCGTTGAAAAACGATTCAATCAGGTAACCGCCGCCGCCGTGCAATTCCACGCCATCGAAACCGGCTTCCATGGCCAGCGCTGCGGAACGGGCAAATTCCGCGACCGCTGCCGCGATATCCGAATCGTCCATCGCGCGAGGCATGCCGGGCGCCTGCATGCCGTGCGCGTCGGTATGGATTTCACCGGGTGCGGGACTGGCTCCGGGGCTGAGCAATTCGCCATTCTCGGGCAGGTTCGCCTGGTGTCCCACGCGGCCGGCATGCATCAACTGGACGACGATCTTGCCGCCTTCCGCGTGTACGGCGTCCGTCACCTGTTTCCAGCCCGCGACATGGTCCGCTGTAAACAAGCCGGGCATGCGCGCATAGCCCAGGCCATTGGCCGAAGGCGACGTGCCTTCCGCGATGATCAGGCCGGCCCCGGCACGCTGCGCGTAGTACCGCGCCATCAGCGCGTTGGCCGTGTTGGCGCCCGTGGCGCGGCTGCGCGTCATGGGCGCCATGACGATGCGGTTTTTCAGTGTCAGATGGCCAAGCTGCGCCGGTTCAAATAGCGCGGGGTTCATTACCAGTGCTCCTGTACAAAAAGGGTGTGGCAATGGTAGGCTGCGCCCTATTCCTTTACTAGATGAATCAATGGCATGCACTCGTGCATATATGGAAGGATGATGCGTGGACTTGAATGACATCGCGCTGTTCGTGCAGGTGGTCCGTGCCGGCAGCTTTGCGGAAGCGGCGCGCCAACTCGGCATTCCGCCCAGCACCGCGAGCCGCCGATTGCAAGCGCTGGAGCGCGCAGGCGGCGTGCGCCTGTTGCAGCGTTCGACACGGCGCCTGGCGCTGACCGACGCCGGGCAAGCGTTTTTTGCGCAGTGCGCCGAACAGATCGATGCGCTGAGCCAGTCGGCGCAAGACCTGGCCGACAGCGGCAAAGCCCTGACGGGACGGGTGCGGGTTGCCGCGGGTGTCGATTTCCTGAACTGGTTCCCGCTGGATCAGGTGGCGGCTTTCATGGCCCGCCATCCCGGCATCCGCGTTGAATTCGTGCTGGCCGATGCGCGGGCGGACTTGCTGGCCGAAGGTATCGACGTGGCGTTACGGGCGGGAGACATGGTGGAACCGGCGCTGGTGGCGAAGCAAATCGGTACCGTGCAGTGGCAACTGGTCGCCAGCCCGGACTACCTGTCATCCCACGGCGTACCGGATTGCCCGGGCGACTTGGCCCGCCACGATTGCATTGCGGCCCCTGCCCGCTCCGGCGTTGCGCAACGCTGGCAATTGCGCCACCAGGGTGAACTTCACGACGTCGCCGTCGGCGGCCGATTTCAAGTCAACTCGCTGCAAGCGCAATTGAATGGGGCACTGGCAGGACTGGGCATCGCGCTGGCGCCGACGCTGACGACCAGGCAGTTGGTGCGGCAAGGGTTGCTGCACGAGGTCTTGCCGGACTATCACTGGGAAGCCGGCGTGTATTTCGTTTATCCGAGCAGGCGGCACATTCCCCGTGCCGTGCGCACTTTCACGGAATTCGCCACGGCTGTGTTGCTGGAGCGCGGTTTGGTGGCGGCCCCCGCGCCCCGGCGGTAAAGCCGGTTATGGTGGCCGCCATCGTCCGGATCCTGTTCAATGCCCCATCAAGTCATTCCACTGCGGCAGCAGCACGATGCTGTTCGGATTCAAGCCCGCGTTTTTCAGCGTATCCATGCTGGCCACCACCGATCCGCTCTGCAAGTCAATGACCGTGACGGCGCCATCGCTCATGCCCGGCAAATTCAACAGCGCATTCTGTACAAACGCATACTTGCCATCCTTGGTGAAGGCCACGTGGTGCGCGCCCTCGGCGGCCGGAATCGACTTCATCAGTTTTGGTTCGGTTGCCTTGGCGGAGATGTCGAAGATATGCAGGTGGCCCGGTTTTGCCGTCGTCACGTACATGCGTGTGCCGTTCTGGTTGAAATACATTTCCAGCGGCACGCCCACTTTCAGGTCGGCAAAATCATATGCCTGCGCCACGTCAAAGTCTTTCTTTTCCGGCCGCCAGCTGGCGGTCCACAACGTGCCGCCGAACATGTTGGTGACATAGGCCACAGCGGGTTTGGCATTCGGCACAAACAGGATTTCCACCGGCGCCACGCCGGAGGGCGACGGCTTGGCCGACATCTTGTACGTGCCCAGCACCTTGCCGGTGCTCGCTTCCACCGCGCTGATCACTTCACCCGCGTCGCCCAGGTCCGTGGCGCGTACGGTCGACGTCAGCAGGATGCGGTCGGCGCCGCCATGCACGGCCAACCCATGGGGATACGGCGCCGCCACTTTAATAGTCGACAATACCTTGTCGCTGCGCGCATCCCCCACCACCATGCTTTGCGTGCCCATGCAGCTTAAATACCAGTGCTTGTGGTCCGGCGAAAACACGATGTCTTCACCGACGCTGCACGTGGGGACGCTGATGGTGCGCATCGCATAGTCTTTCGACTTCATGTCCATCACGCGCAATTCCGTCTTGCCGAGCGCGGTGACGTACGCCTTGCTCATGTCGTGGTTATAGAACAGGTGGTGCGCCACCAGGTCGGCTGGCAGCGGGATATCCTTGACGATCTTGCCGAAGGTTTTGGACGTGGGATCGACATCGATGATGGCAATGCCTTCCTTGCGCGCCATCGGGCCGACGGGGTTTTTCAAGACCTTGAGCGAATCGGCCGACTTGGTCTCGTAATTCATCATCGCCAGGATTGCCGCGCCGGCGATGGCGGGGATGCAGAGGGAAACGGCAAACGGAAGTAACAGTCGCGTATTCATATTCACCACCTTCTTCGCAGTTTGAGCAACGGGAGAAATCGTGTGAAATCTGGGACAGTCAGACAACAGATATTACGCTCATTCGCAGTAATATCCCTGAATGCCACGATTCTTTTGCTCCTTGCTATGTGCAATGCTTGTCGCATGGGCGCCCCTGTGGGCGACGGAGTTGCGCGCGGGCTATGAAATCAAGCAAGGGCGGATCGCCAGCCCGGCGCCGACGCTGCGCATCGCGCAGGGCGACACGCTGGTGCTGTTACTGAATAGCGACACGGCGCTCGATCTGCACTTGCACGGCTATGACGTGCAACTGGCGCTGAAACCCCGCACACCGGGGCGGTTGCAACTGGTGGCCCACACGCTGGGACGCTTTCCGCTGGCCACCCACGGCAAAGGCCATCACCACGGCCCCGCCCTGCTCTACCTGGAAGTCGTTCCCAAATGAAGCGCTGGCTGCTGGCAGCCATACCGCTTCCCGCCCAGGCCCACGGTTTCGGGCAGCGCTTCGATTTACCTTTACCGCTGTGGATGTTCATGGCCGGCGCGGGCGCAACGGTGGCGCTGACGTTTGCCCTGCTCGCGGTCCAGCGCCATGCGCGGGCACGCGCGCCGGGCCAGGCACACACCGTGTTGGCCCGGATTCCCATGGCGGGCCCGCTGGCTCTCGCGTTGCGCGCCGCCGTGCTGGCGCTGTACCTGCTGGTCATCGTGGCCGGTTACCTGGGGCCGCAAAATCCCGTCAAAAATATCGCGCCAGCCATGGTCTGGGCCATCTGGTGGGTCGGCATGGCGTATGTATCGGCCTTGCTGGGAGACCTGTGGGCGCTCGTCAATCCACTCGACACGCTGTACCAGTGGACGGTGGGCGACCGCCCGGCCCGGCTGGCCTGGCCCCGCTGGCTGGGGGTATGGCCGGCCACCCTGCTGTTTTTCGCCTTCGTCAACATGGAACTGAACTGGGAAGACAGCGAGCATCCCGCCAGCCTGGCCACCGCCATGCTGTTGTATTCGTGCGCAACCTGGCTTGGCATGCGGGTGTTCGGCCGCCGCACCTGGCTGGCGCATGGCGAAGTGTTTGCCGTGGTGTTTGGCTTGCTGGCGCGCTTCGCGCCCAACCAGGTGCGGGACGGACGCTGGCAAGTCCGGCCGTTTGGCGCCGGGTTGCTGGTGGAGGCGCCGTTGCAGTGGTCGCATATCGCGTTGCTGATGCTGATGCTGGCGTCCGTCAGCTTTGACGGCTTGATGGAGACGCAGGGCTGGCTGGACTTGCAAGGCAGCGTTGGCCTGCCGCCGGCGTGGGCGCGCACGGCGGCGCTGTTGGTGCTGCCGCTGCTGTTCCTGCTGGTCTATCTGGGCGCCTGCCGCGCCATCGCATGGTGTGGTGGCGGCGCGTCGCTGGAGGCGACGGCGGGATGGTATGTCCTGACGTTGGTCCCGATCGCCATCGCCTATCACATCGCCCACTACCTGTCGTTCCTGGCCATGGCGGCGCAATACCTGATTCCACTGGCGTCCGATCCGCTGGGCCTGGGCTGGGATTTGTTTGGCACGCGCCTGTATTTCATCCGTCTTGGCATCGTCGACGCCCGCATGGTGTGGTACGTGTCGCTGGGCGCCATCATTGCCGGACACGTCGCCGCGGTCTGGCTCGGCCACCAGACCGCGCTGCGCCAGTTCGGCGCCCGCGCCGCTGTCAGCCAATTACCGATGCTGGCGCTGATGGTCGGCTACACGCTGCTGAGCCTGTGGATCATTGCGCAACCGATCGTCAACGGCTGAGGGGGATTCGGTTATTATCCGTGACGCGTCACGGATAACTGGAGCCAACCCATGCCTTTACCCGTTGAACGCGTCACAAAAAACAGCACAGTGCTACCCTGAGCATTCCATTCCAGGCCGCACTGGAAAAGGGCTGAATCCGCACGGCGATTCGATGTATAGTGAATTAGTTCCCTAAAGCAAGGGTTATCTCATCATGCAGATAATTACTGGCATTCTAAAGAGACAAGTTCAGGCTTTTCTGCTGTGTTTGACCATGCTGGGAACGCTTCCGTCCGCGCTGGCCGACCCGGCGCCGCCCCGGTGGAGCGGGATGGCCGCGACGGTATTCAAGCACATGCTCGCGCCGCTGACCAATTCGATGGCCCAGGATCGCCGTGGCTTCATGTGGTTGGGCACGCAGTCAGGCCTGGTTCGCTGGGATGGCTATACATCGCGACTTTATACGGCCAACAGCAAGCGCCCGCGCGCCCTTCCGGACAATTTTGTGCGCACCGTGTATGTGGACAGCCGCGGCAACCTGTGGATCGGCACGAGTTCGGGGGGCATGGCCCTCTATGACCCGGTCCGCGACGATTTTACCGTCATCGGGACTGGGCCCAAGGGCGTCAGCGACGCGCACGTGGCTGCCTTCGCCGACGACGGCGCCGGCGGCTTGTGGATCGGCACCGCCAACGGGCTCGATTATATGGATGCTTCCGGCAAGCTGAGCGCCTCGTCCGACACCGTGCTCCCGCCCTCCGCACGCGGATCAGCCATCCGCACCATTGAAGCGCTGTTGCGCGACCGCGCGGGCGGCTTGTGGATCGGTACACGGGAAGGTTTGCTCTACCGTGCGCCGAACGCGGCGGCCGCCATGGCTTTCGGGCTGGACGCTCCCATCAACGCCCTGTTTCAGGACACGAATGGCCGTATCTGGATCGGTACGCGCGATCAGGGCGCCTTCTTGATTCCAGCGGGAGAACTGCACGCCGTTCCCGTGGCGGAAAGTGGCCCCAATCCCGCCTTGCACAAGCAACGCGTGTTTGCCATCGCAGAAGTATCGCCCGATGAAATCTGGTTCGGCACCGAAGCGGGCGGCATCGTCTCGCTGACCCCGGGCAACGGTTTCACACGCCGCATCCGCCACGTGCCCGACACGCCGGACAGTCTGAGAGACAACGATATCTATACCCTGTTTCGGGAACGCAGCGGGCTCGTCATGGTCGGCACCACCGAGGCGAACAGCGTGCACGACCCGCGTCCACAAGCGGTGGTTACCATACGCGACACAGGATTGCCCCTGGACGGCAAGTTCACGGCGCCCAGCCTCCTGGCACGCCCGGATGGGCAAGTATGGGTCGGCGTGGGCGGCGGCGGCATCGCCATCCTCGATCCCGTCGCCGGCGGCATTGGCCTGATCGAGGCGGGCAAGCCTGGCGGCCTGCCCACCGGGCGGGTCCTGACCATGGCCAACGGCCCGGACGGCAGCGTGTACGTCGGCACCCAGCTGGGCCTGTACCGGATTGACGCCCAGGGCAAGCTGGTCGAACAAATACGCATACCGGGCCGCAGCGCCAGGGCGGCGTCGTGGGCCGTAGCGTTTCAGAACGGCGTCATGTGGCTGGGCGGACTCGACGGCCTGTGGGCGCTCAAGCCGGGCACGGGCGCGACAGCGACGGTGCTGCGGCACGAGGATGCCGGGCTGGGTGACAGCCGTGTCTCGTCGCTGCTTGCGCTGCCCGACGGCGGCTTGTGGATCGGCACACGCGCCGGCCTCGTTTTTTTGCCGTCGGCCGAAGGCAGCTTGGAAGTCGTGCCCACCGACGCAGCCACCGGCGACCGGCTGCTGCCCGGTTTTACGTCCTCGCTCGCGCTGGACCAGCAGGGCCGCCTGTGGAGCTCAACCTTCGGACGGGGCGTGCAAATGCTCGAACGCACCGACGCCGACGGACGGCGGCGCTTTCGCCGCATCGAAACCGCGCATGGCTTGCCGGATAATAGCGTCAATGCCGTGTTGGCGGATCGCCAGGGCGCGATGTGGGCCAGCACCGACAAGGGGTTGGCGCGCATTGATACCGCCACGCTGGCCGTCAAGGCGCTTAGCGAGGCAGACGGCGTGAACATCATCCAGTACTGGACCAATTCGGCCGCGCTGACCGACCAAGGCGAGTTGGTCTTTGGCGGCGTTGCCGGGCTCACCGTGCTACGCCCGGACAAGCTGGCCGCCATCGACTACCGCGCTCCCGTTGTGGTCACCGATCTGGCCGTTGGCGATCAGCCGGTGGCGCCGGCCCGCTACCTCTGGGGATCCGACGTTCCCGCCGCCGCCGCGCTGGAAATCACGCCAGAGTGGAAAGAGCGCGGCTTCTCGCTGGAATTCGCCGCGCTCGATTACTCGGCATCCGAACGCGCGCAGTATGCCTACCGGCTGGTCGGATTCGACAGCGGCTGGATCCCGACCGCGCCCGGCTCACGCCGCCTTGCTTACACCAACCTGCCGCCGGGTAACTACACGCTGCAGTTGCGGGCGGCAACGCGCCCGGGTGAATGGATGGAACCGCTCAGCCTGCCCGTGCACGCCTTGCCGTCGTGGCACCAGATGGCATGGGTGCGTGCGTTGGCAGTGCTGCTCGCCGCCGGCGCGATCGCCTGGCTGGTGCGCTGGCGTATCGGCTGGTACCGGCGCCGGCAGGCGGAGTTGGAATCGATGGTCGAGCAGCGCACGTCCGAATTGCGCGCCAGCCAGGTGATGCTGGAACAGCTCGCCTACGCCGACGCGCTGACCGGCCTGCCCAACCGCCGGCTGTTCAACGACGAACTGCGCCACATGCGCGCGCAAGCCGCGCGCGACAAGACGCCGTTCACCTTGCTGCTGATCGACCTCGATCACTTCAAGCAGGTTAACGACACGCTTGGCCACGACGCCGGCGATGCGCTGCTGGTGGAAGTGGCGCGCCGTCTCCACCTGTGCGTACGGGAGACGGATCGCCTGGCCCGGCTGGGCGGCGACGAGTTCGCGGCCTTGCTCAGCAATACGGGAGATGAGCACGACGTCGAGCAGGTGGCGCGCCGCATCATCGACAGCATTGCCGAGCCGATTCCTTTCGGTGTCCATCAGATGCGGGTCGGCGCCAGCATCGGCGCCGCCGCATTCCATGGCGCCCAGGCCAGCGAGGAAGCGCTGTACAAGCAGGCCGACCTGGCGCTGTATCAAGCCAAGAGCGCGGGGCGCAACACCTGGGTATGGTACTGGGCCAGGGAGCACGCGGAGTTTGCCAGCACTTGAGCCATGCTCAATTATCTGTGACGCGTCACAGATAATTGAGTGGCAATTTTAAAGTTCAACGATAAAGGCCGGGTCAAACCTGGTGTTTTCATTCCCGCCGCCGCGCCTCACGTACCCACACGGATTGCATACCACGCGCGCGGCGCCGATGCGGTAATCGTTGGAATCGTGCATGTGGCCGTGCACCCAGACATCCGCTTTTTCCACCAGGTTGTCCAGCGGCGATGCAAAGGCCGCCGAAGTCAGGTCGGCCGCATACTTGGGCGCCACCGAACGTAGCGATGGCGCCATATGGGTGATCGCCACCGTCGTGCCGTCGAATGGCTGCGCCAGCTGGTTCGCCAGCCAGGTCCGGTGTTCCCGGTGCAGTTGCAACGTATCGGCGGCCTGCAAGCAGCGGTTGTCCGGCGCCGCGATGCGGATGTGGCGGTAATCCTTCATGATTTCTTCCGCCTGTTGCATGGCGGCGGCCTGCTCCGGCGCGCCAAACAGGGCGAAGTCGGTCCACAGTGTCGCGCCGATAAACCGCACGTGGCCGATGCTGTGCGCATCGCAATTGAGGAAATGCACGTTGTCCGTGGCGGCGCACGCTTGCCGGATTTCCCGCTCCACGGCGTGCAAGTCGTGTCCGTAGGCTTCGTGGTTGCCGGCCACATACAGGACTGTCCGCCCGGGGAACGTTTGCGCGGCCCATGGCACCGCATTGGCGCCGGTGTCGATATCGCCGGCCAGGATCACCACGTCCGGGCGGCTGGCGTCGAGGTCGAAGCGTAGTGGGTCGTGACGGTGTATTTCAAGATGTAAGTCAGATAGGATCAATAGCCGCATAGAATGTGATCAATGAATAACAAACTCAATAGCGCGACTGTATCACCTTCCAACGCGGATCTTCGCCCAGCTTGCGTATCGCCGGCGCCAGTTGTTCGTACACGCCGCGCATAGATTTCGGCACCAGGAAGCGGCGGTCGCTGGGCTTGCCCGGCAGCGCTTCGGAAATCACGCCACCCTGCACGCGGTGCACACGCATGTAGTAGCGGAACACGGAATCGGTGACCACCACCATGTCCACCCGCCCCAACAGCAGCTTGTCGAGGTTGCGTTCTTCCGTGGCGGCGTTGTCGCGCACGAAGCGGTTTTGTTCGATCCAGTCATCCACGCCCGGATACACGTAGCCCAAGGTCACGCCGACGCGCGCGTTGGGGGCGGACGGCTGGCCAAAGAAAAACGGATTGGTGTCGCGCGAGACCAGCACGAAGGCATCGTGGGCGAACGGTTCCGTCCACAGGAATTTTTCCTGCGCCCCGTCACCCACCCACTGCGGCATCATGCCGATGACGATGCCGTCCAGCGTGCCTTTTTCCAGTTCCGCCTGCAGCCGCTTGCGGGGCATCGTGGCCAGGTGAAAGTCCAGGCCATCGAGCTTCAACTGGTTCAGGTACGCCACCAGTTCCGGGTACAGGCCGGTTTTCTCGTCGATAACCAGCGGCGCGACCGTGGCATTGGTGTACACGGTCACGCGCGCCGCGTCGGCCGGCAAGGCGGCGGACAGTGACAACAGGCACGCCAGCACCCATTGCCGCCAATACCGCCAACGCATGGAATGGCTATTTATAGACGCCGCAGCCGACATAGAGGTTGTCGACCTTTTCCACATACGACTGCTTGGTTTCCATGGCCTGCGTCACCGTGTTCGACCACTTGTATTCGGGCGCCCAGCCCTTGCCCTTGGTATCGCCCAGCTCGAGGAAATTCTTGATGAAGAACTTGCCGTCGGCGTCCTTCAGCTGCATGACGTTTTTCCCGACCAGGCGCTGGTTGACACCGTTGGCCAGGGTCACGCCATCCTTGTCGAGCACGAAGATATAGAGGTCGCGGTCGATGAAGGCGCCCTTGGGATTATTGAATTCCGCCAGCGCCGCATCGCGCCCTTTGGCCTTGATCAGCGCCACCGCCTTTTTCACCATGGCGACGGCTTCATCCTGCGTACCTTTGTCCGCGGCGAAGGCCGCGCCCATGCCGGCCAGCGCCAGCATTACACCGAACAAGAATTTTTTCATGCCCCCACCCTCCCATGAAGAATGCCGACAGGAAAAGGTTACGGCTTCGCGCCCGCGTTGTCACGTTTTTCGGATGGCGACACGGGCAGCAAACCACATGGACCAATAGTAGTAACTTTTCAATCAATATTACCTGTTGTTTAATTTTTCATGCGGATGTGGTTTCTGTCTCATTCCGCGTTTTTTTTGACTCCGCCAGGCGGGTTTATTTATGTTCGCGCTTGCGTTATCAAATCAGCAAGTTCAACCCCTGAATTCAACCCACTGGAGGACCCATGACGCTTCAAAAAAACCTGCTTGCCTTGTCCATCGCCGCTATCTGCGTATCAGCCGGCGCGGCGCCCACCATGATGGCGGCGCCGTTCGCCAAATCGTCGGCGCAGGACAGCGCCGCGCTGGCGCAAAAACTGTCCGCCGCCCACGGCAGCACGGGACTGGACAACGACCACGGCTACGCGCCGGCCCGCGAACACCCGGGTGAAGGCGGTACCCGCGTGGTGCGCCTGGCCCATACCTATAAAGGCATCCGTGTGCTGGGTTCCGACTCGGTGGTCGTAACCGATGGCCGGGGCAACGTGGTCAACGCATCGGCCTCGGAGCGCCGCAACGGCCTGGGCCAGGGCGCCGCCAATACGCTGGCGGCCACGCGTGCATTCAGCGTGACACCAGCCGTGGCCATGCAGACGGCCATCGATGCGGCGGCCGGCGCCACGTCGACGCAAGGCGTGCACCGCACGGCGCCCCAGGCGGAACTGGTGATTTATCCCGTGGTCAAGCGGGTGCGCGTGCCCGGCAAGGAAAACAAGGCCGAATCGCTGCTCAACGCGCTGGACGTCGAAGACAAGGTCACGGGCTATGCGCTGGCATGGCTGGTGCAGACCCGCATGGCCGAAGGCGGCAAACTGCTGTTCCGCGACACCGTCATCAGTGCGCAGGACGGCAGCGTGCTGGCGCAGTGGAACGCGCTGCAAACCGTCATCGGCACCGGCCACAGCCTGTATTCCGGCGACGTGCCGATCCAGACCACGCTGGCCAACGGCGTCTACAAGATGCTCGATCCCGCGCGCGGCACGGGCGGCGCGTATGGCGGCGTGGCGGTCACCAACGCGGCCAACAGTTCCGCGTCGAATCCGGTCCCGGGCGCCGTGTTTACCAATACCACCAATGTCTGGGGCGACGGCTTGCCATACACCGGCGGCGGCGCCACCAGCGCCAATGGCCAGACCGTCGCCGTCGATGCGCTGTGGGGCTTGATGAACACCTACGACTTGCTGAAGAACACGCAGGGCTGGTCGTCGCTGGATGGCATGAACACGGCCACCTACGCGGCCGTCCACGTCGATACCAACTACGACAACGGCTACTATGACCCGGCCTGCAAGTGCCTGTACCTGGGCGACGGCGCCAACGGGCGCGGCATCGCGTCGCTGGACGTGATCGGCCACGAACTGGGCCATGGCATCACGGACGCCACGTCCAACCTCAATTACACTGGCGAATCGGGCGGGCTGAATGAATCGTTCTCCGATATCACGGGCGAAATGGTGGAAGCCTATGCGCGGAGCGGCGCCACGGGCAGCACGATTCCCGCGTCGGGCAACGATTGGATGGTGGGCAAGGACTTGTCGCCGACGGGCACGCCGCTGCGCTGGATGTGGAAACCGTCCAAGGATGGCGCATCGAAGGATGCCTGGTCCAGCACGCTCAATACGCTGAACACGCACTATTCGTCCGGCCCCAGCAACCGCATGTTTTATTTCCTGTCGCAGGGCTCCAGCGGCAGCACGTCCAGCGAAATGTACAGCCCTTACCTGACCCAGCCGCCGCAAGCCATGACGGGGATCGGCAATGACAAGGCCTACCGCATCTGGTTCCGCGCCGCCACCACCAAGTTCACGTCGTCGACCAATTATGGCGATGCGCGCGCAAAGATGATCCAGGCCGCGACAGAACTGTATGGCGCCGGTTCGCGGGAAGTCGTTGCCGTCACCCGCGCCTACGCCGCCATCAATGTCGGTACCGACCTGGGCGAAGGCGGCGGCGCGCTGGCCATCGCCACCCAGCCGCAATCAACCACGGTGGTGGTCGGCGGCACGGCAACCTTCTCCGTGGTGGCCGCCAGCGGCATCGCGCCCTATAAGTACCAGTGGCTGCGCAATGGCGCCACGATCGCCGGCGCAACGCAGCCGACCTATTCGTTCACGGCGCAGGCATCCGACGCCAATTCGGTGTTTGCCGTCAAGGTCACGGATTCGTCGACCACGCCGCAAACCGTGCAATCGAACAATGCGGTGCTGATGGTCAGCACCGGCCCGGAAATGCTGGATTTGATCAAGAACGGTTCGTTCGAAAGCGGCGCCACCAGCTGGGGCGGCACGGCCAACGTCATCGGTTCCTGGCCGAATCAGCCAGCCTATGACGGCAGCAAGTATGCCTACCTGGGCGGCAACGGCGTGACGTCGACGGAAACCCTGACGCAAACCGTGACGATCCCGTCCAGCGCCAGCGCGGCGACGCTGTCGTTCGCGCTGCACATCGACAGTGCGGAAACCACGACCGGCACGGCGTATGACAAGCTGGCCGTCACCGTGAAAAACAGCGCGGGTGCCGTGCTGGGCACGCTGGCGACGTATTCCAACCTGAACAAGGCGGCCGGCTACACGGTGAAATCGTTCAACCTGCTGCCATATAAAGGCCAGACCGTGACGCTGTCGTTTGCCTCCACCGAGGATTCGTCGATGCAGACGTCGTTCGTGGTCGACAAGGTGCGCCTGATCGTGAATTAACAGGGGTCAGAAAGCGGCGCCGGTCTCAGGCCGGCACCGTTTTCGATTGCAGCCCCAATATCCCTTCCTGCAATTCCCGCATCGAATACGGCTTGCGCAAGACGCGGAATTCCGTCTGCAGCGTATCGGTCTCGTCCCGGGAAAACCCGGTCGCCAGCAACACGCCGATCCCCGGATAACGCTGGCGCAACGTGCGCGCCAGCCCGATACCGTCCATCTGGCCCGGCATGACGATATCGGACAGCACGATGGCTGGCTTGCATTGCCCCGTCGCCAGCACTTCCAGCGCTTCGTCCGCGCTCTCCGCGATGGTCACCAGGTAGCCCAGCTGTTCCAGCAATGCGCGGCTGCTTTCGGCCACCGCCTTGTTGTCGTCCACCACCAGTACGGTGCCGCCCCGCGTATAGGACGACAGCGGCTGCGTGTCGTCGCTGTCCGGCCCCGCGCCCGGCGCCGCGGCCGGCAGGATGATGGTGACCACGGTACCCTTGTCCTGCTGCGACACGATGGTGGCCGTGCCGCCCTGGCGGTGCGCGAAGCCATACACTTGCGCCAGCCCCAATCCCGTACCTTTACCCTTCTGCTTGGTGGTAAAGAACGGATCGAAGACATGGGGCAGCACGTGGGCGGGAATCCCGGAGCCCGCATCGGTCACGCTGAGGCGCGCGTACAGGCCGGGCGGCAATTGATGGGCATTGCTCGGCGGCAGCCGCAACCGCGATGCCCGCACCTGGACCGCGCCCGCTTCCTGCATCGCATCGCGGGCGTTGACGATCAGGTTCAACATGGCCGCTTCCAGTTCGCTGGGGTTGACCAGGACCAGTGGCGTGCCCTCGTCCACCGCCAGTTGCACGTCGATCCGTACGCCGATGGTGGCGCGCGCGAAGTCCACGCAATCAGGCAACAGGCGCTGCAAATCGACCAGCTTGGGCTGGTAGCTGCGCCGCCCGGAAAACGACAGCAAGTGCTGGATCAGCGATTGCACGCGCCGCACGCCGCGCCGGATCACGGAAAAGTCTTCTTCCATGTTCTGGCCGCGCAGCTTGTATTGCAATAACTCCATGCGCATGTTCACCACTTGCAGGAAGTTGTTGAAATCATGGGCAATGCCGCCCGCCAGTTGCCCCACCACTTCCATTTTCTGGGCCTGTACCAGCATCATTTCCGTCGCTTCCCGCTTCTGGATCTCGGCCTGCAAGTGCTCGGTCTGCTTCGCCAGCGATTCCACGGTGTTGACCAGCGACTGTTGCAGGCGGGCGATCCGCTCCAGCAACAGCACCAGCACGACCGTACTGCCCAGCAGGTAACTGCCGCGCGCCGCATACCAGCCGACCGTGTACCGGCCGCCGCCGATGTTGCTGAGGATGATGCCACCAAGCATGGTCAGCAACGGGATACTGAGCCATGAAAACAGCGAGACGTGGGTATTGCGGCTGGTGATCAGCACGGCAATGCCGACGGCGACCACGGCGGCCATGAACCACATTGTCCAATTGATGAATTGCAGGAACTGGTCGCCCGCAAAGTAGCCTGGCAGTGGCAGGTAAACCGAACCCGCATAAATCACGGCAATACCGCCCGCCGTCAGCCACATGGCGGGCGCGACGCCCCGAATCCGGGGAACCGCCCCTTCGCGCGGCGTCCGTGCCTGCAGCACGATCGCCGTGACCGCCAGCCCGGCGTAGCCGGTTTGCCAGGCAAGATACAACCAGGCGACGGTTTCCTTGCGGCCCAGGAGCGCCGTGTCCGGCAGCAGCGCGCCGGGAAAGGTCAGCAAATGCAGCAGCGCCATGATGGCGCTATAGGCATACGCCACCGCCAGCAAGCGCAACGGCTGCCCGGGGCGGCACTTGAATTCGAATCCCAGCAACAGCGCCGTCAGCCCATGCAGTATCCCGATACCAATTGCAAAGACTGACGAGACGTGTGGCAGCCGTGGCCATTCGACGCCGGCAAACGGGACCAGCATGGCCACCAGGGCCATATAGCCGGCAAAGACGGCGGCCAGCAATCCCAATTCCCGCCGGCTTACCGCCCGTTGCGCCAGCAAACCGGATTGTGGGAATACGTTCATAAGAAGGTTCCTGCGTCAGTGATGAAACTGTAGCAGCTAAAGCGGAGTCTTGTCATTACAACATTTTCCGGGCGAGACAACCGATGCCAACGGCGCACTGCCTGGCGCCAGCAAAGGGGTGACGCTGAAAGTGCAGTGGGAAATCTGAGTTGCGCGCCGGGGTTGTAACGCCCTGCATAGAATGGCAGCGATGACCAACCCTTCTGCGAGGCTGCCCACCCCATGACCGCCCCCCCTGACGAAGCGGACTCCGCCCTGAACTTCCCACCTGCGCCACCGCCACAGGCGGACGGGGCGCCGCTCCGTGTTCGCCAGCGCACGTCAGATATCGTCCCCCCGGCGCATGGCGCAGACGACGCAACGCGTGTGTCAAGGCATGGCGCGGAGGCCGGACCGCTGAGCCCGGCCGCATCGCGGGATGCGGGGGCGGTGGAGCCGGAGCCCAAGGAAGACGCTACGTGGCAACAATCGTCCGGATCGCAGGAGGCGAAAGCCGGAACCGGTGGCGCGCAACGGCCGCCAGCGGGCGACGCGCCGTATGCGGCCATGGATGCGGGTATCTGGGGTGATGCCGGCATGCCTGCGGATGCGCCCGACACGGCGGGCGGCGCGGCGTCCCCGCCAGGCCAGTCGACGGACAACCCGGCCCGCCTCAAGCGCCTGCGCATGGCGCTGGTGGCGTGCGGCGCCGCCGTCACCATCGGCATGGGCGCCGCCATTGCCTTGCTGATGGAAGAAGGCACACCGCCGCTGCGCCTGGGCACCTCCGGCGCACACCAATCGGCCACCGCGGCGGCGCCGGCATTCGACACCAGCGGCGCATCGGGCGCCGTGAGCGGAGTGGCCGGCGCCGGCGCGGCAGCGGCTGCCGCCCCATGTCCGCTGCCGGGCGGTGCAGAGGCTTGCCCCACGATGGTCGCGATTCCCGCCGGCCGCTATCGCATCGGTTCCCGGCGCAACGACCCGGACGCGCAAGACGAAGAACTGGGCGGCGCCGAACGGCCCGTCGCCGCGTTTGAGCTGTCCGCCCACGAAATCACGGCCGGCCAGTGGCAACTGTGCGTCAACGATGGCGCCTGTCCCGCGCCGGCGCAACCGGCGGAATCATCCGTCATGCCCGTCACCGGCATCAGCTGGGACGCGGCTGCCGCCTACGCGGCATGGCTGTCGCACAAGACCGGCCAGCAATACCGCTTGCCAACCGAACTTGAATGGGAATATGCCGCCCGCGCCGGCGGCGCCACGGTGTTCCCGTGGGGCGAGCGGCTGGGCCAGCGCAACGCCCATTGCGGCCAGTGCGGCACGTTGAACGCTTATCCCCGCTTTGCGCCGGTCGGCAGCTATCCGCCACGCAATGGTTTATACGACATGGTCGGCAACGCCTACGAATGGGTCGCCGATTGCTGGACGGCGAACCACGCGCAGCCGTTGCCATCGCCGCAGACGGCTTGCGGCGAAAAAGTGCAGAAAGGCGGGGCTTACGACACGCTGGAAGCCGATGTCCGTCCCGTCGCCCGGACCCATGGCGACCGCGCCGCGCCGGACATGCGCGTGGGCTTCCGCGTCGCCCGCCAGCCGCTGCGGCAAGCCATGAACTCTTCGCGAGCCCAACCATGAAACCCGACAAGGTTACCGAGGCATCCAGCGCCACGTCCCGGCACACGCCGCGCAACCCGGCTTCGCGCATCCCCTGCTGCGACACCAACCTGGCTGCCGGCGCTGTCGTGGCGTGCATTCTGCTGCTGTCCGCCTGCGCCACCGACAAACCTGCGCCGCCAGCCCCGGCGAAACGGCCGGTGGCCGCCAGGCCGAACCCATCCCCGGCACCAGTGCATGCGCCCAGCGTCCCCGCGCCGGCGGAACCGGCATCGGCAACCAGTCCGCCATCCGCCACTCCACTGCGCCCCGAATCGCCAGCCGCCACCGCTGCGGCGGAATGGCAACAACTGGCGCGTTATCAAAAGAGTCCGTTCCAGGTCTTGACCCTGACGGAAACGCAAGCCGGTTTGCAACCGATGCCCGGCTCCGTCGGCATCTACAGCCTGCCGGCGCCCAAGCCGGGCGCCATGCGCCTGCGGCTGGCGTTGCGGCCGGACAGCCCGGTGCGCCTTGGCGCCGGCGCCTATACCGTGCAGCTCCAGCTGGTCTTCGAATACATTGAACGGCGCAGTTGCAAGGCGCCCAGCTGCCACGGCGAAGTCGAGGAAGCCAGCCGCAAAGCCGCGAAATCCGTCCGGTTGTTGCTGACGCCACAGCATGGCTATGTGGCGGAAACCACGCTACCGCTGCCGCTGGCGCGCCCAGGCCAGCCGGACCGGGACTATGATGTCGGTTATGCCGACCTGGTGCTGAAAGTGCGCCGCGTGACGATCGCTCCCGCGCGCAACAGCCGGTTGGCATTGCCATAACAATGCCGGATCAACATGGCCACCGTCCCTGAAAAGTGACATAAGCCGTTGATCTGGCTATAATTTCCGCCTTTGTCGCTCGGAATTAACTGGATCCCGCCCATGTCACTGCTTTCCCACCAGCTTGAACTGCTGTCGCCCGCCAAAACCGCTGAAATCGGCCGCGAAGCCATCCTGCACGGCGCCGACGCCGTGTATATCGGCGGCCCGGCGTTTGGCGCGCGCCATAACGCCAGCAATCCGCTGGCCGATATCGCGGCGCTGGTGGAATTCGCGCACCGCTACCGCTCCCGCATCTTCGTCACGATGAACACCATCATGCACGATTCGGAACTGGACCTGGCGCGCCAGCAAATCTGGCAACTGTATGAAGCCGGCGTCGACGCGCTGATCATCCAGGACATGGGCTTGCTGGAAATGGATTTGCCGCCGATCCAGCTGCACGCCAGTACGCAATGCGACATCCGCACCGTGGAAAAAGCCAAGTTCCTCGGCAACGCGGGCTTTTCCCAGCTGGTGCTGGCGCGCGAACTGACCATCGACAAGATCAAGCAAATCCACGCGGAAGTCGATACGCCGCTGGAATACTTCGTGCACGGCGCACTGTGCGTGGCGTTTTCCGGCCAGTGCTATATTTCGCACGCCGACACCGGCCGCAGCGCCAACCGCGGCGATTGCTCGCAGGCGTGCCGCCTGCCGTACACGCTGTCGGACAGCCAGGGCCGCGTGGTGGCCTATGAAAAACACTTGCTGTCGATGAAAGACAACGACCAGAGCGCCAACCTGGAAGCGCTGATCGATGCCGGCATCCGTTCGCTGAAAATCGAAGGCCGTTATAAAGACATGGGCTACGTGAAGAACATCACGGCCCATTACCGCCTGCTGCTCGATGAAATCCTGGAGCGCCGCCCGGAATTCGCCCGCGCCTCCAGCGGCCGCACCGAAGTGTTCTTCACCCCGGACGTCGACAAGAATTTCCACCGCGGCCACACGGATTACTTCGCTACCGGCCGCCAGCAGGATATCGGCGCATTCGATTCGCCGAAATACGTGGGCGTGAAACTGGGCACCGTGCAGCGCATCGGCAAGGATCACTTCGACATGCTGACCAATGCCCCGATGTCCAACGGCGACGGCTTGAACTACATGAACAAGCGCGCCACTGAGGGTATCCAGGCCAACACGGTGAAACTGCTGGGCGAGCAGGACGACGGCCAGTTGTGGCGCATCTTCCCGAACGAGCCGATCGGTTCGCTGACCGGCCTGAAAGTCGACCTGGAAATCAACCGCAACGGCGACCGCCAGTGGGAAGCCGCGCTGAACAAGAAGTCCTCCGAGCGCAAGGTTGCCGTCAGCCTGGACTTGCAGGAAATCGACGGTGGCCTGCGCCTGGCCATTTCCGACGAAGACGGCATTTACAGCGTCACCGACGCCGCCATCGCCCTGCAGCCTGCGCAGCAGGCGGAACAGGCCGAAGCGTCGCTGCGCACGCATTTGGGCAAGCTGGGCAACACCATGTTCGAAGCGAAGGACATCATGCTGTCGCTGTCGCAGCCGTGGTTCGTGCCGGCCGGGGCTATCAACGGCTTGCGGCGCGACGCGGTTGCCGCCCATGAAGCCATGCGCCTGGCCGCGTGGGAACGTCCGGAACGCAAGGCGCCGGTGGAACCGCCCGTGCCGTATCCGGAAACGCAACTGAGCTACCTGGCCAACGTTTACAACGAAAAGGCCCGCGCGTTCTACCACAAGCACGGCGTGCAACTGATCGCTGCCGCCTATGAATCGCACGAAGAACCGGGCGAAGTCCCGCTGATGATCACCAAGCACTGCCTGCGCTTCTCGTTCAACCTGTGCCCGAAACAGGCCAAGGGTGTCCAGGGTGTGCAAGGCCAGGTCCGCGCCGAGCCGATGACCTTGGTGTCCGGCGACGAGCGCTATACCTTGCGCTTCGATTGCAAGCCGTGCGAGATGCACGTGGTGGGCGCGATGAAGACCAATATCCTCCATTCTCCGCCGCCGTCGGCCGTGCCATACAGCCCGCTGGTGTTCCACAAGCAGCGTCCGCGCGCATGACGCCCGCCATGGTGGTTTACCTGACGCGCCACGCGGAAAAAATGTCAGGACCCGACCCCGAACTGTCCGAGCGGGGTTTGCTGCGCGCCCGCAATATCGCGACCATGCTGCGGCGTTCCGGTATCGGCCATATCTATGCGACGCCGTTCCGCCGTGCGCACCAGACCGGCGAAGCGCTGGCCGCGCGCCTGGGCCTGGCCGTGCAAAGCTACGATCCGGGCGCGCAAAACGCCTTTGCCCGGCAATTGCTGGCGCTGGGCGGCACGATGCTGGTGGTCGGCCATACCGACACGATTCCCGACCTGATCCGCCTGCTGGGCGGTGAGCCGGGCATGCCTTACCTGGAAACGGATTTCGACCGCGTCTACCAGTTGGTCATCGCCGGCGATGGCAGCGTGACCACCACCTTGCTGGCGTCGCTTCCATAATATTCGTGACGCGTCACGAATAATTGTCTCCTTGTTAATTGTGACATTGCAGCCACGCCGATGTCACAATTGAGGCATCCGTGCGTGACCTGCGCACGCGCCTGATTTATTCTCTCCTTCGCAACATTTTTGACATCCTCCCCTCCGTGAACGAAGAGGATTCCTTCGGCGCTACGCGGTCGTTTGCATAGTCGCTACGGTGGGTTCCTGCTTCATCGAGCAGCCCGACTGCGCCAACTCTCCACAGGCTAAAACGCGATGTCCTCGCGCTAAAATGTTGATCGCGCCGACCACATCAGCATGATTTTTATAGCCGCAATCGACGCACAGGAATTGCGCCTGCGTCCGCCGATTGTCTTGCGAGACGTGGCCACATGCCGGACATGTCTGGCTGGTGTGGTGCGACGGCACGGCCAGCAGCATGCCACCGTTCCATGCCAGCTTGTAGCCAAGTTGGCGGTGGAATTCGCCCCAGCCCTGATCCACGATGGCACGATTCAGGCCGCTTTTCTGGCGCACCTTGCTGCCCGGCTGTTCGACCGTTCCCTTGGCAGACCTGGACATGTTTTTAACCTGCACATCTTCAATACAGACAAGCGCGTGGTTTTTGCTGATCGTCGTGGTGGTCTTGTGCAGGAAATCCTTGCGGGCGTTGGCGATGCGGGTGTGCATCTTCTGGACGCGAGCCTTCGCCTTTTTCCAATTGCTGCTGAACTTGACTTTGCGGCTCATGCGGCGCTGATAGCGCGCCAGGCGCCGCTGGTGCTTTTTGAAGCTGTTGAGAGGAGCGATGAAAGCGCCATCGCTCATGGTGACGAACCGGGCGATACCAACATCGATGCCGATGGCCGTCGTCGCCGTGGGCAACGGCTGTTCGACTTCGCATTGCGTCTGAATCGCCACGTACCACTTTCCGCCCGACTGGCTAACGGTAACGTTGCGCAGGTCGCCTTGTACGCGGCGGCTGTTGCGGTAGCGCAGCCAGCCAAGCTTGGGCAGCAAGATACGGTTGTTCGCCTCGTCAAGCCTGATTTGCTTCGGGTCCGGATAGCGGAAGCTGTCGCCGCAGCCTTTGCGCTTGAAGCATGGGAAGCCGGCCCGCTTCTCGAAGAAGTTTTTGTATGCCTTTTCCAAGTCCTTCAAGGCATGTTGTAGTGCCTGGGATGGCGCTTCCTTGAGCCACTTCATGCTAGCTTCGCGCTTCCAGACCGGTAAATTTGCCGCCATCCCCACATAGCCGATGAACTTGTTGCCTTGAGCGTGGTTGTCCTTCTGTATCGCCAGCGCCTTGTTGTAGACGAACCGGCACGACCCGGCGAAACGGCGCATGTCGCGTTCCTGCTCGCCGGTTGGCATGAGTTCGTATTTGAAGGCTTGGAGGCGGATCATACTGTGATTATATACAGCACCACGTTCCAGGCAAACATGACGCAACTGGCACCGGATAAAAAGTCAACGGCAACAGGACGCCGCGCCACCAGCGCGGCAGGGCCTTGTTTTGCCTTTTTAAAACCACACGACAGGAGACTCACCCATGGCACAACGCCACCTCCCTACCCGGCTCGGCGCGCTTGCCGTCGCCTTCGCCCTGGCCGCACCCGGCCTGGCGCTGGCAGACGCCCATATGATTTACTTGACCCGCCATGCGGAAAAAGCCGCCACCGGCACCGATCCGGCGCTGACGCCCGAAGGCCAGGTGCGGGCTCAAAATATCGCGGCGGCGCTGAAAAAGGCGGGCATCAAGAAGATCTACAGTACGTCCTACACCCGTACGCAGCAGACGGCCCAGCCGCTGGCCAGCTACCTGCAATTGACCACGCAAACCTATGACCTGACGCAGCTGGCGGCGTTCGCCCAGCAGTTACGCGCCTTGCCGGACAATGTGCTGGTGGTCGGCTATTCGGATACGACGCCGGAACTGATCCGCCAGCTGGGCGGCGATCCGGGCGCCGACATTGCTGAAACCGAGTTCGACCGCCTGTACCAGGTGGCCATCGGCCAGGACGGCGACGTTACCACCATCCTGCTGACGTCGTTGCCCAGCCCCGTCACGCCACCCTGCGCCAACGTAACGCTGAACCAGTCCAACGTGACGGCCGCCGCCGGCACTTGGGTCTACTACACCATCGACGTGCCGGAATGCGCCAAGCTACCGCGACGCCGTAATTAAACGTGACGCGTCACGGAATGTTTGATTTATTCCGTGACGCGTCACATAAATTACTCCAGCGTCAGCCGGGGCGTGGCGTCGCGGCGATAAGCCGACGCCGTCACGTGTTCCGGCGCCGCCTCGCAGTCGGCCGTGCAGCTGGATGGTGTGGCGGCCAGCTTGCGCCGCCAATCGGCTTCCGCGGCTTCGGCCGCCATCAATTGCGCCAGTTCCGCCGCCGGCAATTGCGCCGCCCGGGTGCGGTAGACGGCATCTTCGCCTTCGCCATTGGCGCGCCGCGCCATGACTTCCGCTTCGACCGCCGCCGCATGCAAGGCCTGGCTGCCGGACGCAAGGCGCTCCGCCGGCATTGCCGCCGGCACGGTGCCAAGCGTGTCCTCAGGTGCCACAGCACGCACTGGTGTGCGTTCCGGCGCCGACGCCGCGGCACCGGCCAGCAACGCGGCCGCCGCGCTGGCCGCCCGCGCCGTGGCGGG
>NZ_WKJJ01000034.1 GCF_009674485.1 Pseudoduganella rivuli
TCAATTCAATCGACGTAAAATGAGTTTGAGCCGTTTGCATGATGATCCCCTTATTTGGATTGGTTAGCACCTCCAGTTTAGGAAATCGTTATGCCGACGGCTCTTTCTTTTACATCATAGGTTCTACACGGTCAGCAACGTGGCTTAAAACAGCGACGAAGGGCCGCATCCGTCAAGCGGCCAGCGCCTCCAGCTGTTCCTGCAACTCCAGCCATTCCCCTTCCAGCTGCTCCAGCTCTTTGGTGCAGTACGCCTGGTCGGTCAGCATGGTCTTCAGCTTGTCCTTGTTGGCCGCTTCATAAATGTCGCTGCCGCCCAGTTCCGCATCGATGCCGGATTTCCGGGTGTTGAGCTTGGCCATCTGTTCTTCCAGCCGCTTGATGCGGTTTTCAATCGGCTTGCGCTGGGCCGACAGACGCTGGCGCTGTTCCGCGTCCAGCCGCTTTTGCTCCTTGCGGTCCACGTCCGACACGGGCGCGGCGGCGGCCTGCTTGACGGGCTGCGATTGCGGGAAATCCGTCTTGTTGGCCTTGCCGGCGGCCGGCAGCATGTCCGTGCCTTTGCCCAGCTTGGTCTGGAACAGCCAGTCCTTGTAATCGTCCAGGTCGCCGTCGAACGGTTGCAAACGGCCGTCGGCCACGATGATGAACTGGTCGGTGGTGGCGCGCAGCAGGTGCCGGTCGTGGGATACCACCACCAGCGTGCCTTCGAATTGCGCCAGCGCTTCCGTCAGCGCTTCGCGGGTTTCCAGGTCGAGGTGATTGGTGGGTTCGTCCAGCAGCAGCAGGTTCGGGCGTTGCCACACGATCAGCGCCAGCGCCAGGCGCGCCTTTTCACCGCCGGAAAACGGTTTGATGGGGCTGGTCACCATATCGCCCGGGAAGTTGAAGCTGCCCAGGAAGTTGCGCAATTCCTGCTCGCGCACGGTCGGCGCGATCTTTTGCAAGTGCCACAGCGGCGATTCGTCGTGGCGCAGCATTTCCACCTGGTGCTGGGCGAAGTAGCCGACCACCAAGCCCTTGCCGGTGGTGGAGGTGCCGTCCAGCGGCTGCAGTTCGCCGGCAATGGTCTTGATCAGCGTGGATTTGCCGGCGCCATTCACGCCCAGCAAGCCGATGCGCTGTTCGCTTTGCAGCGAGAAATTGATGCCACGGACAATGACCTTGTCGCCATCTTCCAGGTGGTAGCCGGCGTTGACGTCTTCCATCACCAGCAGTGGATTCGGGGCGCTGACCGGTTCGCGGAATTCGAACGTGAATTCCGCCGCCGCCCGCAGCGGCGCCAGTTCTTCCATTTTCGCCAGTTGCTTCATGCGGCTTTGCGCCTGGCGCGCCTTGGTGGCCTTGGCCTTGAAGCGGTCGATGAACGATTGCAGGTGGGCGCGCTGGCGCTGCTGCTTTTCAATCGACGATGCCTGCAGCACCAGTTGCGCGGCGCGCTGGCGTTCGAACGCCGAGTAATTGCCGGAGTAGCGCTTGAGCCTGCGCTCGTCGATGTGCACGATCACGTTGACGATGGCGTCGAGGAAATCGCGGTCGTGGGAAATGATGATCAACGTGCCGGTGTAGCGTTTCAGCCAGTCTTCCAGCCAGATGATCGCGTCCAGGTCCAGGTGGTTGGTCGGTTCGTCCAGCAGCAGCAAGTCGGAAGGGCACATCAGCGCCTGCGCCAGGTTCAGGCGCATGCGCCAGCCGCCGGAAAAACTGGCGACCGGCTGTTTCATCTGGTCCAGCGTGAAACCCAGGCCGATCAGCAACTGTTCGGCGCGCGATTGCACCGTGTACGCATCGGCATCGGCCAGCGCGCTGTAGACCTCGCCCATGGCCAGGCCGTTATCGGCCGTTTCCGGCGCCGCCTGCAGGCGCTCCAGTTCCGCTTCCAGCTTGCGCAAATTGACGTCGCCATCGATGGCGTAATCGATCGCGGCACGCTCCAACGGCGGGGTTTCCTGCGCCACGTACGCCATGCGCCACTTGGCGGGGAAATCGATATCGCCCTGGTCCGGATGCAGCTCGCTGCGCAGCATGGCAAACAGGCTGGATTTACCGGCGCCGTTGGCGCCGATGAGACCGATTTTATCGCCCGGGTTCAGCGTCAGGTCGGCCTGTTCCAGCAGCGGCTTGACGCCGCGCATCAGGCTGACGTTGTTCAAACGGATCATAGTTATGCTTTACAGTTTCAGCTGGTCGGCGGTCAGCAGGAATACCATGTCGTCGCCGGCGCTGGTGGTCAGCCACGTCAGGCCCATGTCGCCAAAGGCTTTTTCCGCATATTCGCGCTCGTTGCCGATTTCCACGATCAGCAAGCCGTCGTCCGTCAACAGGTCGGCGGCGCCCTTGACGATGCGGCGCACCAGGTCCATGCCGTCGACGCCGCCGGCCAGCGCCAGCTGCGGTTCGGCCAGGTATTCCGGCGGCAGCTTGCCCATCGACGCGGAATTCACGTATGGCGGATTGGTGACGATGATGTCGTATTTTTTCTTCGGCACGTTCTGGTACAGGTCCGACTCGATCAGGGTCACGCGGTCCTGCAATTCGTAGGTGTCGACGTTGCGGCGCGCCACATCGAGCGCATCGCGCGAAATATCGACGGCGTCGACGTGGGCGTTCGGGAACGCGTCCGCCATCATGATGGCCAGGCAGCCGGAACCCGTGCACAGTTCCAGCACTTCGGTGACTTCGTCCGGGTCGGCGACCCACGGCGAGAAGTATTGCGGGATCAGTTCCGCGATGAACGAACGGGGCACCAGTGCGCGTTCGTCGACGTAGAAGTTATAAGTGCCCAGCCACGCTTCCTTCGTGATGTAGGCGGCGGGAACGCGTTGCACGGTGCGGCGCTCGATCACGTCCAGCACGGCTTGCACTTCGTCCGGCAACAGGCGCGCGTCGAGGAACGGGTCCAGCTTGTCCAGCGGCAGGCGCAACGTGTGCAGGATCAGGTAAGCCGCTTCATCGATGGCTTCCACGCTGCCGTGGCCGAAGAACAGCTTGGCGGTATTGAAGCGGGTAACGGCGTAGCGCAGCAAGTCGCGCGGAGTGGTAAACAGGGTATTGGGCATGGTATCTCCTGGCCTTTCAGATATTCAGGTCAACAGGTTTTCTAGTGTACGGCGGTAGATGTTTTTCAGCGGATCGATGAAACGCAGCTCGATGTGCTCGTCGATCTTGTGGATGCTGGCGTTGGGAGGGCCGAATTCTATCACCTGGGGGCAGATCTGCGCGATGAAGCGGCCGTCCGACGTGCCGCCCGTGGTCGACAGTTCCGTCTCGACACCGGTTTCCGCCTTGATGGCGTCGGCAACGGCGGTGCTCAGCGTGCCGCGCGGCGTCAGGAACGGCAGGCCGGACAAGGTCCACTGCAGATCGTATTCGAGGCTGTGCTTGTCGAGGATCGCGTGCACGCGGCGCTTCAATTCCTCGTGCGTGCTGGCGGTGGAAAAGCGGAAATTAAAATCGATCACGACGTCGCCTGGAATCACGTTGTTGGCGCCCGTGCCGCCCTTGATGTTCGACATTTGCCACGACGTCGGCAGGTAGTATTCGTTGCCGTGGTCCCAGACTTCGGCCACCAGGTCGGCCAGCGCCGGCGCGGCCTGGTGGATCGGGTTGCGCGCCAGTTGCGGGTAGGCGATGTGGCCCTGGATACCCTTGATGGTGAGCTTGCCGGACAGCGAACCGCGGCGGCCATTCTTGATCATGTCGCCCAGCGTCTTGTCGGACGTGGGTTCGCCCACGATGCAGTAATCGAGCTGTTCCCCGCGCGCTTTCAGCATGTTGCACACCACCACGGTGCCATCCGTGGCCGGGCCTTCTTCATCGCTGGTGATGAGGAAGGCAATCGACCCCTTGTGATCCGGGTGGGCCGCAATGAATTCCTCGCACGCCACCACCATGGCGGCAATCGACGTCTTCATGTCGGCGGCGCCACGGCCATACAGCTTGCCGTCGCGGTGGGTTGGATAAAACGGTTCGGACGACCATTGTTCGACGGGGCCGGTCGGCACCACGTCCGTGTGGCCGGCGAAGACCAGCACCGGGCCCTCGGCGCCACGGCGCGCCCACAGGTTGGTGACATCGCCGGAGACAATGGTTTCGCATTCGAAGCCCAGCGGTTCCAGCAAGTGGATCAACTGGTCCTGGCAACCTTTGTCTTCCGGCGTGACGGACGAACGGCCGATGAGTTTTTCCGTCAGCGCAAGGGTACGGGAAGCTGTCATGCTGATTGACTCGTTGTTAAGCGAAGATCTGGCTGTACTGGGCGGCCGAGAAGCCCACATGACAGGCGTCGCCCACGCCTTGCAGCACGGGACGCTTGATCACGGACGGGAATTCCAGCATCAGTTCACGCGCGCTGGCGGCATCGACGATGGCGGCCTTGCGCTCATCGGGCAAGCCGCGCCACGTGGTGCCTTTCTTGTTGACCAGCACTTCCCAATCCAGGCTGGCCAGCCAGCCGTTGACGGTGTCGGCGCTCAAGCCTTGTTTCTTGAAGTCGTGGAACGTGAAGTCGCGCTGCTGGTCCGCCAGCCACACGCGGGCTTTTTTCACGGTGTCGCAGTTAGGGATGCCGTAGAGAGTGATCATGGAATGGAGGTGAAATGCCTCGCCGCCGGGGTGGCGGCGTAAATGCGCATTATAGCGGTTGGCGGGGCTGCCATGGCCTCCGGCGGAGATCAACCGCGCCGCGCGCGGCGGCGCCCGCCGCTCAGGCCGGGCCAGCGACAGCCCGAATGCGCGCGCCGGCCGCCACCACCAGCATGGCGCAGCCCAGCCCGGCGAACGCCAGTTGCAGGCTGGCGGCATGGGCAATAAAACCGATCAGCGCCGGTCCGGTCAGGATGCCGGTATAGCCGATTGCGGTGATCGCGCCGACGGCCAGGCTGGCCGGCATGTCGGGTTGGCGCCCGGCCGCCGTGAACAGGATCGGCACGATATTCGATGCGCCCAGTCCGACCAGCGCAAATCCGGCCAGCACCACGGCGGCATGCGGCGCCAGCACCGCCGTGAAAAAGCCCGCCGCCGCGCAGATCCCGCCGCATAGCAGCACCCGCACGTTGCCCCAGCGGCGCACGATACGGTCGCCGCCAAAGCGCCCGGTGGTCATGGCAATGGCGAACGCCGCATAACCCAGTCCCGCTTCGCTGGTGGCGAAGCCCGGCATGCCGGCCAGCAGCAGGGCGCTCCAGTCCAGCACCGCGCCTTCCGCCATGAAGACGGCAAAGCACAGCAAACCAATCACGATGACGCGGCCACGGGGCATGACGAACAGCGCGTGTCCGTTGCCGCCCGTGGCAGCCAGCATGCCGCTGCGGGCGGCCAGCAGCAGCGATGCGGCCAGCATGGCCACCGCAATGCAGGCGGCGGCCGGCGTGACGCCATTGGCCAGCAGCAACGTGACGCCAGCGGCGCCGGCGAAGCCGCCCACGCTGTACATGCCGTGAAAACCCGACATCAGGGGTATGCCCCGGTGTTTCTCCACCTCCACCGCTTGCACATTCATCGCGACGTCCATGGTGCCGATACTGGCGCCAAACAGGAACAACGCCAGGGCCAACTGCAACGGCGAGCTTGCTAGCGCTAACATCGGCAAGATGGCGCACACCAGCGAACCGGATGCCGTCATCACCTTGCGGCAGCCAAACCGGGCCGTCAGCGCCCCGGTGGCGGGCATGGCCAGCATGGAGCCGATGCCCAGGCACAGCAGGATCATGCCGAGGTGGGCCGGCTCCAGCTGCAACCGGGTTTTCGCATAGGGGACCAGCGGCGCCCAGGCGGACATGGCGATACCGTTGGCAAAAAAGGCGAGGCGGGTGGAACGGCTGGAAGTAACGTGCATGTCTTGCAAAAAGAGAGGCCGCAGGTGCAGCAAACGGGCCAGACTATAAAGCAATGGTGTGAAATGCGCAGGAGTTACGGTGCAAAAAGGTGGCGCCGGCGTCATCGCGTTTCGCCATGCGGGACATTCAGGCGGCCGCCGTCACCACCTGGTTCCTGCCGCCATGCTTGGCCTGGTACAGCGCTTCATCGGCGCGCACCAGCGCCCCGTCCAGCGAGGTTTCCGATACCAGCGTGACGCCGAAGCTGGACGTGACGGGCACGGAAACCGCCTGCGCGCAGATGGGGCTGCAAGCGAGCGCGGCGCGGATGCGCTCCGCGATGTGCGCGGCGCCCGCCAGTCCATCCCCCGGCACCAGGATGACGAATTCCTCTCCGCCGATGCGGGCAAGAAAATCCGTGGCGCGCAATTGTGCGGACGCGGTCTGCACGACTTTTTGCAGCACGATATCGCCCACCGCGTGGCCCCACGTATCGTTGATGTGCTTGAAGTGGTCGATGTCGAACATGATGACGCCCAGCGCGCGGCTGGTGCGCTGGCAATCGGCGATTTCCGCCACGGCCCGTTCTTCCAGGTGGCGGCGGTTGCCGGCGCCTGTCAGCGGGTCCAGCATGGCCAGTTTTTGCAGTTCCGCCGTGCGCATGGCGACCCGCGCTTCCAGGTCCGCATTGAGCGCATGGATTTCGCGGATCAGTTCATAGGCGCGCAGGCAGGCAATCACGCTGGTGAACAGCTTTTGCGCGGTGAGTTCCGTCTTGGACTTGTAATCATCGATTTCATACGCCAGCACGACGTCCTGTTCGGGCGCATAGCCGGGCTGCCCCGTGCGCAGCACCAGGCGAATCGCCCGGTCCTGGCGGACTTCGCGGATATGGCGCACCAGTTCCAGGCCCGCATCCGCGGTTTCCATGACGACGTCGATCAGCGCAAACGCAACATCGGGTTCCTGTTCCAGCAGGCCACGGGCTTCGGCGGCGGAGGCGGCGTTGTAAATCCGCAGCGGGCGGTTACGGAAAGTAATGTGCCGCAAGATCAGTTCTGTCACCGCGTGGACGTGGGGATCGTCGTCGACAATCAGTATTTTCCATGGAGCCAGCTCGCCGCAAGGCTCGGCGTAGGTATCTTCCGCCAGGAAGGGGATAGTGTCGCAGGTGTCGGGCGCATTCATGTGGGGTGCTCCGGTGCATTGCTTTTCATCATTCTAGTCCGAAGTTCCTTGTTGGTTTCAATTTGATAAATACCATAAGGACAACCCTTAGATCTGTCGGCAACAGTTCGGCGTACAATGGCTGAGCCCCGTCTGACGTGCCAATCAGCAAAAAAGGACCTGCTGTGAACGACAACGAACAGCCAGTACCAGGGGGAGCCATCATCCTCGTCGTTGATGACTCGCCTTCCGGCGTACTGGTCATGAAAGAGTATCTGGAAGAGGCGGGATACCGGACTTGCCATGCGTATAACGGTGAAGCGGCGCTGGCGCTGGCCCGCGAAGCGCAGCCGGCGCTGATCCTGATGGATGTCATGATGCCGGGCATCGATGGCTTTGAAACCTGTGTGCGCCTGAAGGCGGACGACGGGCTCAAAGACATCCCCGTGATCTTCATGACGGCGCTGGCCGATGAAAGCTCGAAAATGCACGCGTTTAACGTGGGCGGCGTCGACTACGTGAGCAAGCCGCCGTTGCTGGGCGAATTGCTGGCGCGCGTGCGTACCCATATCGCGCTGCATACGTTGCAGCGGCGCCTGGCGGAACAAAACGCCGCCCTGCAGCGCGAAGTCGCCGTGCGCGAAGCAGCGCAGCAGGCGTTGCGCGAGCACCGCGACCAGCTGGAGCGCGACGTGGCCGAGCGCACGGCCGATGCCGTCAGCCACAGCCGCGCGCTGGAAGAAACGCTGGCGCGCCTGCGCACGGCGCAGGAACAGGTGATCAAATCGGAAACCATGGCGTCGCTGGGGCGGCTGGTGGCCGGCATTGCGCATGAAGTCAATACGCCGCTGGGGGTGGCGCTGTCCGCCGCCACCCACTTGAATGACCAGATCCGGCAAGTGGCCGCGAAAATGCGCGACAACCAGTTGCAGCGCAGCAAGCTGGAACAATTCTTTGAACTGGGGTCGGAATTATCACAGGCGCTGATCGTCAATTGCCAGCGCGCGGCGGACTTGATGGGCCGCTTGAAATCCGGCGCCACGGACCGCGCCAGCGGCCAGCGGCGCGAATTCGACCTGGGCGTTTACGTGCGGGAAGTGGTGGCCAGTTTGCAGCCGCAACTGAAGCAGGCCGGCATCGATGCCGTCATCGATGCGCAGGAAGGCATCACAATGGACAGTTTTCCGGGCCCGCTGGCGCAAATCCTGTCCAACCTGGTCAGCAATGCGCAAGACCATGCGTTTGACGGCAACGGCGGGCGCGTGGAAATTGCCGTCAGGGCGCTGGGCGACAACCATGTGGAACTGGTGTTTTCCGACAACGGCGCGGGCATTGCGCCGGAAAACCTGCCCCGCGTCCTCGACCCGTTTTTCACCACGCGCCGCGGCGCCGGCAACTCCGGCCTGGGCATGCATATCATCCAGAACCTGGCGACGGTGGTGCTGGGGGGCGGCATCACCGTGGACAGTGTGCGGGGGCAGGGCGCCACGGTGCGCCTGACTTTCCCCCGCGTGGCGCCGGCGCTCAGCCCAGGGTGAATTCCGTGAACGAGGTCTCGGAAGCGGTGGATGCGGCCGCCTGCTCCGGTTCTTCTTTCTTGGCGTCCGGCCCGTTATTGAGCAGCCACAGCAGGTTAGTGGCGGAATCCGCGTTGGCCAGTGCTTCTTCCTTGGTGATCTTGCCGGACTGGACCAGGGCGAACAGCGCCGCTTCAAACGATTGCGAACCGCCCGTCAGGCTTTTCTCCATCGCTTCCTTGATCTGGCTGATCTCGCCTTTTTCAATCAATTCCGAGATGTAGCGCGTATTGACCATGACTTCCACGGCGGCCGTGCGGGTGCCGCCGCTGGCGGACTTGATCAGGCGCTGCGACACGATGGCCTTGACGGTGGACGACATGTCCTGGAACAGCGCCGCGCGGTTTTCGATCGGATAAAAACTGATGATGCGGTTCAGCGCGTTGTAGCTGTTATTCGCGTGCAGGGTTGCCAGCACCAGGTGGCCCGATTGCGCATAGGCGAGGGCGGCGGCCATGGTTTCCTTGTCGCGGATTTCACCGATGAGGATGCAGTCCGGCGCCTGGCGCATCGAGTTGCGCAGCGCGGTATAGAAATCCTTGGCGTCGGAACCGATTTCCCGCTGGTTGACGATGGATTTCTTGTTCTTGAACAGGTATTCGATCGGGTCTTCCAAGGTCAGGATGTGACCCGGTTTCATTTCATTGCGGTGGTCCAGCATGGCCGCAATGGTGGTGGACTTGCCGGAACCGGTGGAACCGACCAGCAGCAGCAAGCCGCGCTTTTCCATGATCAGTTCGGACAGCACGGGCGGCAAACCGAGGTCGCCCAGCGCGGGGATGGTGGCGGGTACGAAGCGGAACACGGCGGAGATACTGCCGCGCTGGCGGAATGCCGACAGGCGGAAGCGGCCCAGGTTGGGCACGGAATAACCGGCATTGAGTTCGTTGGTGCGCTCCAGTTCTTCCATCTGTTCCGGCGAACAGATTTCCGACAGCAGGGCGTGGATATTTTCCGGCTCCAGCTTTTGCTGGTTGATGGGAATGAGGGTACCGTTGATCTTGATGTGGACGGGGGAATTCACCGCGAAAAACATGTCCGATGCGGCTTTTTCCTTCATCAGCTGGAACAGGCGGTCCATGGCCATGATGATGTCTCCTCAAGTAGGGCGGCTTTTACGAAGCCGCCGTGAGCCGTCGAAACGCATGCATGGCGGGTTTGTAAAACCCGCCCTACGTTAGCGCAAGCCGGTGGCTTGACTTAAACGCCGCGCAGCAGTTCGTTGATGCTGGTTTTGGAGCGGGTCTGCGCGTCCACGCGCTTGACGATCACCGCGCAGTACAGGCTGTACTTGCCGTCGGCCGAAGGCAGGTTGCCCGACACCACGACGGAACCGGCAGGCACGCGGCCGTAGGTCACTTCGCCGGTGGCGCGGTCGTAGATCTTGGTCGACTGGCCGATGTACACGCCCATCGAAATCACGGAGTTTTCTTCCACGATCACGCCTTCGACGATTTCCGAACGGGCGCCGATGAAGCAGTTGTCTTCGATGATGGTCGGATTCGCTTGCATTGGCTCCAGCACGCCGCCGATGCCGACACCGCCGGACAGGTGGACGTTCTTGCCGATCTGTGCGCACGAACCGACGGTGGCCCAGGTGTCGACCATCGCGCCTTCATCGACGTAGGCGCCGATGTTGACGTAGGAAGGCATCAACACCACGTTTTTCGCGATGAACGAACCACGGCGGGCAACGGCCGGCGGCACCACGCGGAAACCGCCTTTCTGGAAGTCGGCTTCGGTATAGTTGGCGAATTTGGTCGGTACCTTGTCGTAGAACTGCATCGTGCCGTCCGAAGGCAGCACGACGTTGTTTTCCAGGCGGAACGACAACAGCACGGCTTTCTTGATCCACTGGTTCACCACCCAGGTGCCGGTGTCTTTTTGCGCCACGCGCAGCGAACCGTTATCCAGGCCGGCCAGCACGTGCGAGACGGCGTCGCGCAGTTCGGCGGTACCGTTGGCTGGGTTGATCTCGGCGCGGTTGTCCCAGGCTTGTTCGATGATTTGTTGCAGTTGTTGGGTCATGATGATCTTCTTTAGTGACTTATTGACTTATTTAGACAGGGTTTGGCAGAACTGGACGATGCGCTTCGCAGCTTCCAGTCCTTCATCGGTTTCGGCGACCAGCGCCATGCGGATACGGTTGCGGCCCGGATTGATGCCGTGCGCGTCGCGCGCCAGGTAGCTTCCGGGCAATACAGTGACATTATATTCGGCGTACAGGCGCTGTGCGAACTCGGTGTCCGACAGGCCCGTGCGCGATACATCGGCCCACAGGTAAAAGCCGGCGTCGGGCAGCGCCACGTCCATCACTTCCTGCAGCAGCGGCGTGATGGCGGCAAATTTGGCGCGGTATTGGGCGCGGTTCGATTCGACGTGGGTTTCGTCGTTCCAGGCCGCGACAGACGCAGCTTGCACGGGTGGGCTCATGGCGCCGCCGTGGTAGGTGCGGTACAACAGGAATTTCTTCAGCACTTCGGCATCGCCGGCGACGAAGCCGGAACGCATGCCCGGCACGTTCGAGCGTTTCGACAGGCTGGAAAACACCACCAGGCGCGCATACGGGCGCTCGACCGTGGCCAGGCCCAGCATGTGCGCCGCCTGCATGGCGCCCAGCGGCGGCTCGTCGAAGTAAATCTCGGAGTAGCACTCGTCGGCGGCAATCACGAAGTCGTAGCGCTCGGACAGTGCAAACAAGTGTTCCCATTCCGTCAGCGACAGCACGGCGCCGGTCGGGTTGCCCGGCGAGCAGACAAACAGCAATTGCGTGCGCTGCCAGACGGATTCCGGAATGGTGTCGTAATCGCAGCCGAAGTTGCGGGCCGGGTCGGAATTGACAAAGTAGGGTTCGGCGCCGGCCAGGTAGGCCGCGCCTTCATAGATCTGGTAAAACGGGTTCGGCGACACCACGATCGCGCGGTTACCGTCGCCCCGGGTCGGATCGACCACGGTCTGCGCCAGCGCGAACAGCGCTTCGCGCGAACCATTGATCGGCAACACCTGCGTGGCAGGGTTCAGCGCCGGCAAGCCATAGCGGCGCTCGAGCCAGCCGCAAATCGCCTTGCGCAGCGGCTCCGAGCCGATGGTCAGCGGGTAATTGGCCAGGCCGTCCAGGTTGCCGGCCAGCGCTTGCTGGATGAATGGCGGCGTCGGATGCTTGGGCTCGCCCATGCCCAGGCTGATGTGGTTATACGCGGCATTGGGCGTCACTTGCGCAAACAATTGCCGGAGTTTTTCGAATGGATACGATTGCAGCTTGTCGAGATGTGGATTCACGGGCGGACCAGAGGCAGTTTTACAAATCGGAACCAGTGATTATAGCGCCAGCAAGCAATCGGCGCGCGGGATGGGGGTTATGAGGGGTATTTAATATGGCCGATGGGGTGGCTGGGCGATAAAAAATTGGCAAGCGATGGTGCGAGCCATGGCGGAGCAATGACACAGGTAGGGTTGATACATGGTATTTGACCATGCGCTAGGAATGGATTACGCTGTATTTCTTTATAACAACAATGCAGGAAATGTAACTAGTTTGTTGATAGTTAATGTCCTGCCTATTTTTCTGCCGCGTCCATGACCACCATCAACCAGTCGACCACACTGATTTTCCCCCTCAATCAAGCCGACGGGGCATGGCAGCCGGATGTCAAGAATTTGTTGGCGCGCGATGTGTACAAGAGCCTGGGTACTTTCATTACGCAGCGCGTGGCGGAGGTGCCGCTGGTCAGCGACTCCTATGTCGACCGGCGGCAGCACAATGCGATCCTGGTGGACGGAGCCAGGGGGACGGGCAAAAGCTCGGTATTGGTGAATCTGCCCAAGTATCTCAAGGATAGGCACGAGGGATTGATGGGTGATGTGCACATTCTCAATCCAGTGGACCCCACTTTGCTGGAAGCGCACGACGACCTGTTCTTGAATGTGGTCATTGCCGCCGTGATGTCGGATAAGGCCGTCAAGGGGGCGATGACGAATTCCGACGACCGTGTCCGACTGCACAAGCAATTGCAAACCTTGGGCCATGCACTGGAAAGCCGCCACACGCAGGGAGAAAAGAAAGGGCTGGACAAGATCCGTGCCTTTATTGGGAACCAGGAAATTATCGAAGAGGTCCACAAATTCTTTGCCGAAGTACTCCGGGTGCTGAAGCGTAAACTGCTGATCTTGCCGATCGACGACGTCGATACGTCGATTAACCGGGCTTTTGAGAATCTGGAAGTGGTGCGGCGTTACCTGACTTCGCCTTTTGTACTGCCGATTATCAGTGGCGATATTCATCTTTACCAAGAGGTGAGCTGGCGCGATTTTCATGGCCGCATGCTGAAAGACAGTAAATGGCGGGCTGCGCAAGCACAACAGGATGCCGACGGCTTGGCGGACGAGTACCTGCGCAAAATTTTGCCGTTGCAGTACCGGTTACGTATGCCGGAGGTGAGTCATTACCTGGAGATGAACGAGGTGGTGCTGGGAGAGGGGGCGGAAGGCGACGCAATGACGCTGCCTGTATTCCACCAGTGGCTGGAGACGTTACTCAATGACCGTACTAATGGATTGGAAAATAGCCGCTTGTCGGTGCCAATTCCGACTGTGCGCGCATTGTCACAGGTGGTTAATAGAACGCAGTCGCTGATCCCTATATTGCGAAGCCTTGTGAATGCATACCGGCTGGCGCCGGCCGCTTTGCGGCACTACATGTTGATGCCCAAGGTATCCTATGAAGCTATCGGGCGCTTTGCACGGGGGTATGACATTTCTGACAGTCCCGGGGCGGGTTCCGTGCCACAGCGGCGGGAAAATGATTACAGCCGGTTCAAAGATTGGCAGGGAGACCCCGGCCTTGCCGAAGCTTTTGAGCGCTACGATTGGAGAAGTTGGGGCAGTGCCCTGTGCGAGCACTTCCGCCACGATCCCCAAGCCGGAATCGCATTCCTGGTGTTGGAAGCGGAGCGTCAGTGGCGCTCGCCACAGCAAGGGGGGAAAAATATATTCGATACGCCGCTGTTCCAGCCATTGCGGCATGCGGAAAGGGCATTTGCGCACTTTTCGAAGGGGCATTCTATACAAGACTGGGCTGTACGGCTTGGCGACGTGGCGCAAAAAAGTTGGCTGGCGGAGTTGCCTGACGCAACGATATTGCCTTATCCACTGGCAGAAGTAGGCGCAAGTCTGTCCGAAAGGGATATTCAGACTGCCTTAGAAATTGAATCGAGAGGATTTAACGGGAATTGGCGTTTGCTTTTCGACCTTGCCGTGCATCGGAATTTTTACAGTACTAATAAGCTGTCGGCGCTGATTTGCATCGGCAGGGTTTTTGAGCTGGTCATCACGAGTCTGCAGCGTGACGTCACCGGGCGGGACATTGAGGACATGCTGGGGCGGGCGCCGTTTTATTCACTTGGTCAATTGGCCAGTACCAAGCCGATTACATTGGTCGATACGGGAACTGGCGAGGAACCGGGAGAAAATGAAGATGAAGATAGTTCGCGTGACGCAGTGCCTGCGTACGCAGACATGCTGGCATTGGAGATTGCCCAGTGGCGCAGTCAATACAAAGTCCGCGATCTGAGACTGTCGCCGTGGTTGGTCTATAACGTCATGAATAAGGTGTTTAATCAGGCCGAGTATTTTAATCCTTATGGGTTTGTGAAGGATCGGAATCCATTCTATGAAGCGGCTTGGGTTGTCCGAAAAGCATTCAATTGTATTTGGGCTGCATTTGGTAGTTTCGAAAAAGGTCCTGTGTACGGATTGCCTGCCATTGTCGCCAATGTCAATATCGGTGATGGCAAGGACTTCACCCGTAGCGAATTATTCCGCCAAAACATCACACCGTTTTACGGCGAAACAACTGGGGCATCGGAATTTGGCAGAGCAGTCGGGGCCATTACGTACTTGATGGCGTTTCATCCGCTCAAGCGCTGGACTGATGACTTGCCAAGTCCGCACGATATCGAATGGGCTCCGGCCGATAAGGGAGATGAGAGCGCCATGACTCAGGCTGGCCGTGGCGCCTGGCTGAAAAGTAAACTGGGTTCATCCCGCGTCACGTCTGCCACGCACAAGCGCTTGCGCAGGATGGGACGGGCGGCGGCGGAGAACTTATTGCAGGAGTATGAAGCTTCGTATGGCAGGAGGGATTTGCGTGAGCAATTCAATCTGGCTTTCACCGATAAGCCAGCGGATAGCCGGTAATCCATGTTGCAGCGTTCCCTGACTGAGCTTGCCGTTGAGACCAGTTTCCGTAGCAGGAAGCTTGCATCCGTATTGGCAGGCTATTTACGCGATCCCTGGCATGGGCCGGGTAGAGAGTTGGTCGCTGCATGCCGCAAGGCGCTCGCGGTAGAGTTGGACGAAGACCACCGCTACCGCTTCCGTTTGAATGATCTCGACTACGCCTTCACCGTTCTGTGGCCAGATGCGCAATTCACCAGTGGATTGCTGCCGATGATGGATGAACTGTTCGGCCAGGTCATGGAACGGAACGGCGATTTTCTGCAATACCGTTACGAGCGGGTACAAGCCTATGCCCGTCTCATGGCTGGCATCGACCCCACGTTGCTGGCGGCTTGGCATCTGGCACGCCGTTTGCACGCAGATGACAGCTTGTCGCCACATGATGTGGAGCGCATGGTTGGCTGCCAGTTGCCATTCTTTACGCCGCCACCTGCTGGCAACAAGCATTACGCGGAGGGGCATGTGCATCTCGGCGGCGTTTATTTCGATGGCCTAGTTTTGATGGGCAAACTGACCGAGCAGTTGCTGGAACCCGATGAGCTGGCGGTGTTCAATCCGTTACGCAAACTAGCCGCGACCTTGCTCGACGCGGTGCCTTCGACGCGGGATTTGCAGCAGCGTTGCTACGCAATTTTATCGGCGTCCGAGATGGAATATGCGGACCATCCGGGGGACTGGGCAACGCTAGTCGCAATGTCCTGCGATTCCGATGCGATTAGCCGGGACTGGTTGCGTTTCCGCCTTGCCCATGCGATGGAGCTGGGTGATGTGGGCAAAGGATGGTTGTGGTTCGTCTTGTGGCTCTGGTATGTTTTCCAGGATAAAAAGACGGATGAATATGAACGGGTCCTGATCTTTTATCTATTGGCCTCTCTGATGCAGGTGCGGAGCAGGGTCATCATGACTGGACAGGGCCTGAGCCGCTTCACCGAACGTTATTACAAACAGCCATTGCGCACACATATACCGGGCTTGCCGTGGATGACCGATACCGTGCGTAGGCTGTTTGTTGGATCGCATGACTTGGCGGAAATCAAGCTCGCACCGGAAAAGTTCACGCCGCAACTGCTGGCGCAATTTGCGCAGGCCGTGGCGCAGCATGCTGGAGTGACACCTGCCGCGTACGGCAAAGTATTGCCGGACGTCGCTGTGTGCGCCTATATCGCGCAATTGGAGCGCTGGCATTTTTGCGCGCATTTTCTGCGCCGACCCGCGTTGATCCGGGACCGCGCCAGTTTGTGGCGGCAGGCGGACCAGCTGATTGCCGCGCTGTGCAGTCAGACGGGCTGGAATTTAAGCGAATTCCTTGATGGCCACTTGAATATTGATTACACCTTCCAGCCAGGACGCTGGCTGCGTGCCTTGGATGTGGCGGGCGATGAAAACGCAGTTCGTACCGAAGTGTATGCGCCCGTGCTGCGCTGGTTACGGAGAGGATTGCTGACCCGGCCATTTGATGAGCGCGGCGCGTCCGGCTTTCATATCAGTATTCATGCCGGTGAAGACTATGCGCATCCTTTGTCCGGCATGCGGCATATGGATGAAACTGCGCGCTTTTGCGAACTGCGGGCGGGCGACCGGTTGGGCCATGGCCTGGCGTTGGGAATAGACCCGCAGGTGTGGGTAACGCGCCAAGGCGATATGCTCCTGCCGGTGGAAGAGCATTTGGATAACCTGGTGTGGGCTTGGCACTACGCGACGGAGTTGAGCAATGTTTTGCCACTGGCGGCACAGGCGGTGCCGCGCCTCGAGCGGCGCATCGCCCGTTTTGCTGCCGATGTCGCGTCTCCGGAAATGCGTCATCGTGCTTGGGAACTGCGTCGCAATTGCTATTGGCAATTCAAGGAAAACCGTTTAGTTCCATTGCATGATTCCAAGCTGGCTAGTGCCGTACCGGATTATGCCTATCTCATATCGAAACAGGACGCCGGCGGTGCCGCTAGTCTGTATTTGCGACGCCACGAAGACTTGCAAGCAGGCAACGCTGAGGGCATGCAGCGCGTCAAGTATGTTCTGGTTGGTCAGCCTGGAGTTGGGCGTGGCGATGTCGGTGGCCGTATCGATGAAGCGGGGAACTCGTACTTGCAAGACCACGAAACCACCCAGGACCTGGAATTCATGTCCGCCCTGCAAGACTACCTGCTCGACAAATACGACCGCATGGGCCTGATCATCGAAGCCAACCCCAGCTCCAACGTCTACATCGGCCGACTCGACAAGCACAGCGAACACCCGATCTTCCGCTGGTATCCGCCGGAAGAGCATTGCCTCAAACCGGGGGAGCGCTGGAACCGTTTCGGCCTGCGCCGAGGACCGATCAAGGTGCTGGTTAATACCGACGATCCAGGGATTATCCCGACCACGCTGCGGACTGAATACGCGCTACTGGGTGAGGCGGCCATTGACCTGGGTTACTCGCGCACCTGCGTTGATGCATGGCTGGAGCGTCTGCGCCAGTTTGGACTGGACGAATTTTATCGAAACCATTTACCGGTATTTGAAAGGAACAATCGTCATGACGCTTGATGCGCGTATCGACACGATGGAACAGGAACTGAACAGGAAGCACAGTGCTTATCGCTGGCTGTCGTACGTTGCGCGGCGCGTCACCATACTCGGCGCGCTGTATGTCGTCCTGTATTTACCGATGCTGCTGATCCAGCAGTATTGGAAAGTCGATTCGGTTGCGCTGGAGAGTGGTACGCTGAACCCGCATATCGGCATGAACCTGTCCACGCTGGTACTGTCGCCATGGACCCAATCGCTTATCGCGGCTGTCGTGCTTGGGTTTTGCGCGGGCTGGACGAAGCAAACCTGGAAAATGAAGCTGCTGGTGAATACGGTGTTGTTGCTGGTTACCGTGTCGCCTGTGCTTTGTCTGCTGTCGGCAAGCACCTCGACAATACTCGTGCGTGCGTATCACGGCATGCTGTTGCTGGCCGCTGGTTTGCTGACCAACCGGACGTTCGGCTATACCCGTGCCTGGGCCCGCAAGAATTTTTATCTGGAACGACTGGCAGCCTTGAAGTACCTGCCAGCAGGGGCGGACAAGGCCAAGGCTTTTGATAAGCTGCACGAAGCGTATTGTGTGGATGTGCACCGCGACCTGGTCGGCGACACATTTTTCGTACTCGACCAGGCCAGTGCCAAATTACAGGGCGGCTGACTTTGCCGTCCATGCGTCAGCGCCCCGCAGCGGGCAAGCCGCCATGTCCTCGCCCAGTCGCCGGACCAATTCCACCCGCAGCGCCGCCAGCCCCGCCATGCGGCGGTCGACTTCCTCCACTTTCGCCCGCAGCGCTTCGCGCAGCCGTTCCGCCGACGTGTCCGGCGCCGCCAGCAGCGGCAAATCCGCTTCGATTTCCTTCAGCGTGAAACCCAGTTGCTGCGCCGTGCGGATGTAGCGCAGCCAGTCCACGGCTTCGGGCGGGTAGTCGCGGTAACCGTTGCCGCTGCGGCGGGCCGTCAACAGTCCCCGTTTTTCGTAAAAGCGCAACGTGTCGCGGCTGAGGCCGGTGGCGGCGGCGATGGCTCCGATTTGCATGGCGTGTCCTTCCAAATAATGCTTGACCATGGAGTTTACTCCAAGGTTTAGCATGGGTCACTGATGAAACAAGGAGCCTCCCATGCCCGACCACCTGACATTCCGCCGTATCGTCCGTGCCAGCGCCATTTACGATCTGGTTGTAACCATGCCGTTTGCCACGCCGTGGACCTTTGCCGCCGCTCATGCACTATTGTCCGAGATTAACGCCAGGCTGGGCGGCGCGCCGCTGCCCGCGTTTGAACCGTTCCACATATTGATGGCGTGCCTGATGGGCAGCGTCGTCATGGTGTGGTCGGTGTTAAGGATACGCGACCCGCAACCGCTGTATGGTCGCTACGACGCGGTGGCGCGCCTGCTGTTTGCCACGTGGATGGGCTGGACCTGGTTGCAGACGGGGGCGCCGCTGCTGTGGCTGTTCCTGGTGCCGGAAGCCGCGTGGTGTGTCGTGCAGGCGCTGCCCGTGCGCGCCGCCGGAACGGCCGGGGGTAAGATGGACCGCGTTGCCGCCTGATTGCCCGCACGATCACCTGTTTGTCGATTCCTGGCCGCGTCATCCGTCGTGGAGGTAAGGATGCGGGCGGCGGCGCCCGACCTCAACCAGAAAGGACATGCCATGGCCAACGTTCAACACATCGTTCCCTGCCTGTGGTTCGACACGCAGGCGGAAGAAGCGGCAAAGTATTACACCGGTATTTTTGACGGTGGACGCATCAACCAGGTCAGTTATTACACGGAAGCGGGCAAGGAACAGCACGGCAAGGAACCCGGTTCCGTGCTGACGGTGGAGTTTGAAATCAATGGCCAGACGTTCACGGCGCTGAATGGCGGCCCCCATTTCAAGTTCAATGAAGCCGTGTCGTTCCAGGTCATGTGCGAGAGCCAGCAGGAAGTCGACCGTTACTGGACCAAATTGGGCGAGGGCGGCGATCCGGCGGCGCAGCAATGCGGCTGGTTGAAGGATAAGTTCGGCGTGTCGTGGCAAATCGTGCCGCGCGTGATGATCGAAATGCTGAAGGATTCCCAGTCGGCCCGGTCCCAGCGCGCCATGGCGGCCATGATGGGAATGAAAAAGCTCGATATCGCGGCGTTGCAGCGAGCCTACGCCGGGTGATCGGCGTATCATTATTCTTCCCATCCTGCCAGGAGATCCGCCATGCAAGCGCAACCCCTCATTGCAGTGTCAGACGTGCCCGCCAGCAGCCGCTGGTACCAAACCTTGCTCGCTGCCCGCAGCGGCCACGGTGGCCGGGAGTATGAACAAATCATGCACGGCGAGCGCATGATCCTGCAATTGCACCGCTGGGATGCGCATGGCCACGTCAACCTGGGCGACCCGGAATCGCGTCCCTATGGCAATGGCGTGCTGCTGTGGTTCTGGACCGATGATTTCGACGATGCCGTGGAGCGCATCACGGCATTGTCGGCCAAGGTGCTGGAGGGGCCGAAGGAAAACACCAATGCGTCGCACCGGGAAATCTGGGTTCGCGATCCGGACGGGTATGTGGTGGTGCTGGCCGGGCCTTACGGCGACGTCGGCATGTAGGCCGCACGCCGAACGTCACCTGCGGCGCCGTTCCGTAGGGCGGTTTCCGCACAGCGGAAGCCGCCACGCATGCGGCACGTTGACGCATGCAGGCGGCTTTGTAAAAGCCGCCCTACGGCTGGTAAGGGCACGGGATTATCTGTGCCAGGCCTGCGTGGCCACCCGCAGCATATTGCCGCCCATGACTTGCGCAGCCTCGTCCGCCGACATGCCCACCTTGCGCAGTTCGGCGGCCAGTTCGCGCCACATGTCCGGTGCGACGAACGTGGGCGGATGCTCGCGGCTGTAGCCCGCCGACGCGGGCCACCAGTACGACGGATCGAATTCGCCCGGCGGGGTATCGTCCAGCTCCGCTTGTGAAAAGCAGATATCGGTGCCGATGCCCACGTGCGCCACACCCGCCACATCGGCCACATAGGCGGCGTGGCGCGCCACGTCGGCCGCCGATGGCGCCGCGCTGCCAAGGAACCACGACAGCCCCGATATGCAGACGACGCCGCCCGTGGCGGAACAGGCGCGGATTTGTTCATCGGTGATATTGCGGCCGTGCTGCGTCAGCGCATACGGATTGGCATGGCTGAATACGACCGGCTTGCTGGAGATGTCCATGATTTCCAGCGACGACATGCGTCCCGTGTGCGAACAATCCATGATGATGCCCGCGTCGTTCACGGCCTGCACCATGCGCCTGCCCAGCGGCGTCAGGCCGCGCGGTTCGTCATGGCAGCCGCCCGCCACGCTGTTGTTGCGGTTATAGACGAAGTGCATTTGCCGCACGCCCAGTTGCGCATACAGCGCCACCATGTCCGGCCGGTCCAGCAGCGGCATCGAACCCTCCAGGTCGAACGTCAGCGCCATCTTGCCCTCGCGCGCCGCGCGCTGCACGTCGTCGACCGTGGACGCCAGCACATAGCGTTCCGGCTGCGCGGCAATGGTGGCGCGGTAGCCGGCAATCACGGACATCACTTGCGGCAGCGGATTCATGTCGGCGCCCACATTGAGCGACGTGTAGTGCACACCGGCCGCGTGCAGCCGCGCCACCGGCTCGAACGATGCATCGGGGTGCTGCGGCAGGCAGACGTGGGCGTCCCAGTGGATCATGTTATCAATTCCTTAATGGAAGGACGGCCATATTCCCACAGATCCCGGCGGAAGGGCAAGCGCCTGCCGACTTCCTTTATACTGGCGGGTTCTTCAAGCAGGATTACTCCATGACCTTTTCCACGCTGGGCCTCGCGCCCCCGTTACTGAATGCCTTGGCCGAAGTTGGCTACACCGAGCCGACCGCCATCCAGGCCGCAGCCATTCCCGCTGCGTTGCGGGGCGACGACGTGCTGGGCGCCGCGCAAACGGGCTCCGGCAAGACCGCCGCATTCGTGCTGCCCATGCTGCAGGCATTGCTGGCGCGCCGCGCGTCCGGCACACGCGCCGTGCACGGCCTGGTGCTGGCCCCTACGCGCGAACTGGCGGCGCAGGTGGGCGAGACCATCCGCACGCTGGCGCAGCATTTGCCGGTGGCGGTGAAAGTCGTGACGGCGTTCGGCGGCGTCTCGATCAACCCGCAAATGATGGCGCTGCGGGGCGGCGCGGACATCGTGGTGGCCACGCCGGGCCGCTTGCTGGACCTGGTCGAACACAATGCGCTGAAACTGGACAAGGTCGCCACCTTGGTGCTGGATGAGGCGGACCGCTTGCTGGACATGGGCTTCACGGCGGAAGTCAACCGCATCCTGGCGTTGTTGCCGGCAGCGCGCCAGAGCCTGTTCTTTTCCGCCACGTTCCCGCCCGCCGTGCAGGCGCTGGCGCAAGGCATGTTGCGCAACCCGGTGCGCGCGGAAGTGGCGTCCACGCCGGAAACCCGGCCGGATATCGTGCAGCGCGCCATCCTGGTCGATGAGGCGCGCCGCCTGCAACTGCTGCGCCACCTGATCCGCGAAGAAGGGTGGGAGCGGGTGATGGTGTTCGTCGCCACCAAGTACGCCGCCGACCATGTGGCCGACAAGCTGCGCCGCAACGGCATCCACGCGGAAGCGTTTCACGCCGACCAGAGCCAGGGCGCCCGCACGGCCATGCTGGCGGACTTCAAGGTGTCGCACATCCGCGTGCTGGTGGCGACCGACGTGGCGGCGCGCGGCATCGATATCGCGCAATTGCCGGCCGTGGTGAATTTCGACTTGCCCCGCTCGCCGGCCGATTACACGCACCGCATCGGCCGCACCGGCCGCGCCGGCGCCAGCGGGCTGGCGGTCAGCTTCGTCAGCGCTGCAACGGAAGCGCATTTCAGCCTGATCGAGAGCCGGCAGAAAGTGCGCGTGCCGCGCGAGCAGGTGGCGGGATTCGAACCGGTGCAGACGGCGGCGCCCGCGGTGCATGCGGCGACCGATACCGTCAACGGCGGCATCAAGGGCAAGCGCAAGAGCAAGAAGGACAAGTTGCGGGAAGCGGCGGCAGCGGCTGCTGCTGAAACGGGACGTTAAATCCATCGCATGCATTACCACAACGCCTGGTGGCTTCCGCAAGCGGAATCCACCCTACGGGTTTGGCGTATTGGCTGGACTACCGGTATGGCCTGCGCCACTCTCCGTTACCAGCGCCATGCGCCGCCGAACCTGTTCCGCAGCCAGCCTATCTCCCGCTTTCTCCGCCCGTAGCGCCTGCGTTTGCAACCACGCCAGCAAAGCCCGGCGCCAGCCCTGGTCGGACGCGGTCTCCACCGCGACCGTCAGCACGGAAGGCGCCGCGTGCCCCGCGCGCAGCACGGCGCCCGCGGCGACCAGCCGTGACAGCGGATCGGCGATGGCCGTCACCGCCGCCGACGCGGCCGCGTCGTTGCCGGTAGCCAGCGCGCCCGCCACGGCGCGGTGCTGTTCCGGCAGCAGCGCCGCATCCGCCCGCTGGCCGGCCAGGTAATGCAGGTAAGCCAGGTCCGCCGGCGACGCATCGATGCGCCACCGTTCAAACCCGGCGCAATCGTCCAGCACCAGCGCGGCCACCTGCGCCGCGCACTGCGCCAGTTCGATGCGGATCGCCAGCGATACCTTGCCCGTGCCGCCCACTTCCTGCCGCGCCCGCGCCAGTTCCGATTGCGCCATGCGGTCCTTGCCGGACAGGTAAGCGCTGGTGGCGCGCTCCTGCGCGCTGTGCGCATTCAATTTCCAGTCCGGCACCGGCGGCCCGCTGCTGCAGGCGGACAGGGTAAGCGCCACGGCGGGAGCAATCAGGCTACGGGGCAGGGTCGTCATGGCAGCTTGATCTCCGCATCGCGTTTGAACGGCCACTTGCGGTTGATCTCATTGATCAACTGCTCGATGCGCCGCAAGTTGCTGTCGACGTCGGCGCGCAGCGCGCCCAGGTCTTGCGTGGCGACGCGGGCGTTGGCGCCCACGGCCTGCGCTTCGGCCAGCACGGCATCCATTTTTTTCAAGCTGGCGCGCGCATCGACCAGCAAGCCTTTGAGTTCCACCACGGCCGCCTGCGTATCGGTCATGACGCCCCGCTTGCCGAACACTTGCTTGTCCGCGTTGCCGACCAGGCTGTCCGCCTTGAGGATCAGCGCATTGGCGTTGCGCAGCAATTGCTGCGCCTTCTCATCTTCGCCCGCGATCAGCCCCATGGCGCCGCCGGGTCCATTCAACCGGCCCGTCACGCCCTGTACGTTACGCAACGTCATGTCCAGCGCGGAATCCGTGGCCGTCAGGTTGTTCAAATTCGCCAGCAAGTCGCGCGCCGCCGTCAGCAATTGCGGCACCTGGCCCGCCATGTCGCCGACCAGCAAATCGCGCGTGGCGCCGTCAGGCAGCGGCGGGTCGGCCGGGATGCCGGAATAAGCGCGCAGCTTGGCGCCGCCCACCAGTCCCCGTTCCAGGGTGAAAACGCTCGACGTGCGCAGCCAGTGCGCATCCTTTTGCGTCACGTCGACCAGGACGCGGGCCTTGCCATCCTGTCCCAGCTCGATGCGCTGCACACGGCCGATGGGAAAGCCGGCAAACGTCATGTCCATGCCGATGCCGACGCCGTCCGAATCGTCGGCCGTCAGCACCAGACGCTGCGTGGCGTCGAACGCGCCGCGCGCGTACAGCAGGTACACGGCCAGCCCGGCCACCAGCACCAGCATCAAGCCGAGCAGCAGCGCCGCTTTCAATTCGGCATTGCGCAGCGACGGGGGGACTGCGGGTTCTTCCATGAGGTCCTCGATCAATTCAGTAGTAATTGCCCATCAGCGAAGCCGCTTCGATCAGCAGCAGCACGGAAAACATGCGCACCATGTCGGACAGGCCGTGCACGTGGCGCAGGCGCGCGCTGGCGCCGAAGTACGCGGACGCCAGCGGTATCATGCCGACCGCGAAGCTGAAAAACACGATTTTCAGCACCAGGATCATCGACATGGCGGGATTGAAAATCTGCCCCACCACGCGCGTGTAGCCCTGCAGCGCGTACGGCGTGAACCCATAGATCGACAGGTAAGCCAGTACCAAGGTCAGCACGCAGCTGACGGCGCCCAGCAGCCACACGGCAAACATGCCGGCCATTGCGCGGGGAAAGAATTCGCGCTGCAGGCCGCTGATGCCGCGCAGTTCGGCGTCACGGCCCGCCGCTTGCGCGAGCCTGGCCGGCGCCGCGGCTGCCGCTTCTTCGGCGGCTTCGCCCAGCGTGGGGGCATCGCCTGCCGCCGGCTGCCCGTCCGGTACCGGGGCGGATTGCCGCACATCCGCCGGCAGGCGTGCACTGTGCGCGACCTGGAAGCCGCCGCTCTTGTTGCGGGTCTCCGCCAGTTGCTGTGCGAACGCCACGCCGGCCGGCAGCGTATTGCGCAAGGCGACGAACAGGGCCACCGTCAGCGGGATCAGTTCCAGCACCAGCACCCGCACCACCATTTCCAGCGCATAGCGCGACAAGCCGTAACTGGCGGACGTCACCACCACGATGCGGATGATGACCAGGCTGATAAACGTCGTCATCAGCGAAAACCACAGCAAGTGGGGCGCGGTGCCCAGCACGATTTCGCGCGCCAGCACGGGGCGGGCGCGGCGGTTGTAGCTCGATGGGGCAAAGGCCAATGTCGCCACCAGCACCGTGAAATGCAGCAACTGCCACCAGCTGACCAGCCAGTCCAGCGCCCACCGCTGCATTTCGCGCAGCGGCGCGGCAAAGGGGAGGGGGGAGGTCGGCGTAGTCATACGGGCAATGTTAGCACCGGGCTTCACCGGCCGGAGAACGATACGAACGATTCAAGGATGGCGTCCGCCGCCGCCCGCACCCTCGCCGTGCGGTTCAAGTCCGTGTGCATGACAAGGTAGACGTCATAATGCTGTTCCCGTTCCGGCCAGATGCGCACCAGTTCCGGCATCTGGTCCGCCATGTGCGTGGCCAGTTCGCCGATGCCCAGTCCCGCCTTGACGGCTTCGTGCAGCATCAGCCCCGTGTTGACTTCCATCGCCACCCGCGCGTTGGCGACCGGCTCGCCGCACAGCTTGTCGCCATGGCGGGGCGCCACGCTGGACTGGTAAATCACGATGTCGTGGCCTTGCAGCGCATTGCCCGGCGTTGGCATGCCATGGCGTTCGAGATAGCCGCGCGTCGCGTACAGCCCCAGGGTGCGGCGCACCAGGTGGCGCGACACCAGGTCCGGGTCGGTGGGGCGCACGGTGCGGATGGCGAGATCGGCTTCGCGCCGCGTCAGGCTCGATAGCTGCGTCGACGCGCTCAGCACGATGCGGATCTCCGGATGCTGCTCGTGCAGCCGCTGCATGGCGTCGATGACGAAGTGGGCCGCCATGGTGTCGGACGTGGCGACCCGTATCGTGCCGGACAGGCGGTTGTCGATGCCCTGCATTTCCCGCTGCAGGCGGTTGGCGGCCGCTTCCATCTGTTCCGCCGCGCCTACGGCCAGATCCCCGGCCGGCGTGGCCACGTAGCCGCCCGGCGTGCGCAGGAACAGGCGCGCATTCAGCGCTTTTTCCATCGCGGCCAGGCGCCGGCCCACGGTGGCCTGGTCGATGTCCAGCGTGGCGGCGGCCCCGCGCAGTGTCCCGGCGCGGTAAATGGCAAGAAAGATGCGGGCGTTATCCCAATCCATGGATGGTGTGTATGTGTTTGCTGGCGATGCAAATTTGCATCAGAGTGCTGATCATATGCGTCTTTACTGCATCATTCAAGCGGCCTAGCATGCGGGCATGGCGATTGAACGGAAAGGATGAATCATGCTGAACGACCGGCAAGAACTACAGGCCATCAGCGCGGTGGCGCCCCAGCGGGCCGGGGCGCTGACCCTGCTGACCCTGGCTGCGGGCTTTGTCATGGCCATGATCGACGTCACCGCCGTCAACACGGCGCTGTCCGACATCGCGACGGATTTGCGCGTCCCGCTGTCCGGCCTGGTGTGGGTGGTCGATGGCTACACGTTGACCTTTGCCGCGCTGCTGCTGGCCGGCGGCGCGTTGGGCGACCGCTTTGGCGCCCGCAATGCCTACCTGGCCGGGCTGGGTATCTTCCTGCTGGGTTCCGTGCTGTGCGCGCTGGCGCCCGATGGCGTCAGCCTGACGGCGGCCCGGTTGCTGCAAGGGGCGGGCGCCGCCGTGTTCCTGCCCAGTTCGCTGAGCTTGCTGACGCACACGTTTGACGACGACAAGGTGCGCGCCCGCATGGTGGGAACCTGGTCCGCCATGGTGGCCACGGCGTCGGCCGCCGGGCCGCTGGCGGGAGGCATCCTGGTGCATGCGTTTGGCTGGCGCAGCGTGTTCTGGGTCAATGTGCCGATCGGCTTGCTGGGTATCGTGCTGGCGCTGCGCCTGATCCGCCCCGTGCCGCCGCAGCCGCGGCCGTTGCCGCTGGCCAGCCATCTGCTGGGCATGCTGGCGTTGGCGGGCTTGAGTTTTGTGCTGATCGAAGGCCCCGTGCTGGGCTGGCTGTCGGCGCCGGTGCTGGGCGCGCTGGCCGCCACCCTGGCCGTGGCGGGCACGCTGGCGTGGCGCGAACGGCGCGCCGCCCACCCCCTGTTGCCGCGCGCCCTGTTTGCCACACCGGCATTCGCCGCTGTCAATGGCACGGGTTTTTTCATCAACCTGGGCGTGTTTGGGCAGCTATTTCTGCTCAGCCTGTATTTGCAGCAGCGGGGCGCCGGTGCGCTGGGGACGGGCTTGTCGCTGTTGCCCATGATGGCCGCTTTTATTGCCGGTAATTTTTCGTCCGGCCGCATCACCTCACGGGTCGGCATGCGCAAACCGTTGCTGGGCGGCTTGTCGGTGGGCGCGGCCATGGGGCTGGTCTTGCTGGCGCTGGCGTGGACCGTGCCGGATGTACCGTTCGGCGTGCTGCTGGCGGTGATTGTGGTGATGAACCTCGGCGTCGGCGTTGCGATCCCCGCCATGACGGCAAGCGCGCTGCAGGTGGCCGGTAAAGCCCATGCGAACAGTGCGGCGGCCGCGTTGAATGCAAACCGGCAAATCGGTGCGCTGGTCGGCGTGGCGCTGATGGGTTCGCTGCTGCATGCGCTGCCGGCCTGGGATGCGCGGTTGCCGGCGGGGTTCCTGGCCGTGGCGCTGGCGTTCGCGCTGGCGTGGCGGCTGGTGTACCGGCACGTGCATGTGTAGTTGCTAAAAATCGTAACGGCAATTGGTGAAGTTGGTACTGGCACGGCCAGCGCTGGTAATGTAAATTGGAAACATTACTATTTTGCAACTTGCAAAATGACATCGATTCCACTGCGCCTGATTGCCGCCGCCGCCATGTTCGCTTGCGCCCTGGCTGGCCAGGCTGCCACCAACCCGAATGACACGGTACCGTCCGCGCCCGATGTCAAAACCGGCAAACTGGCCAACGGCCTGACGTATTACATCAAGCAAAATGGCAAGCCGGAAAAGCGGCTGGAATTGCGCCTGGTGGTGCGCGCCGGTTCCGTGCTGGAAGATGAAGACCAGCGGGGCCTGGCGCACTTTGTCGAACACATGGCGTTCAACGGCACCACGCATTTCAAGCGCAACGACCTGGTTTCCTACCTGCAGTCGATCGGGGTGAAATTCGGCAATGACTTGAATGCCTACACGAGCTTCGATGAAACCGTGTACATGTTGCCGATCCCCACCGATAAAAAGGAAAACGTGGAAACCGGGTTCCAGGTGCTGGAAGACTGGGCCCATGGCATCAAGTTTGACGACGAGGCCATCGATGGCGAACGCAATATCGTACTGGAGGAAATGCGTGCCCGGGGCGGCGTCAATGAGCGCATGCTGAAGGCGATCTTGCCGAAAATGCTGAATGGCTCGGTGTATGCGGACCGCCTGCCGATCGGCAAGGAAGAAGTGCTGAAGCATTTCAAGTATGACGCCGCCAAACGGTTTTACCGCGACTGGTACCGTCCCGACCTGATGGCCGTGGTGGCCGTGGGTGACATCGATCCGGCCGAAGCGGAAAAGCTGATCCAGCGGCACTTTGCCCACCTGAAAAATCCGGCCCAGCCGCGCCCGCGCCTGTATCCGGACATTCCGGCCCGCGCCGGGTCGGAATCGCTGGTGGTGACGGACAAGGAAGCGGCAGCAAACGCCGTCTCGATCCGCTATGCCATCGACAAGGAACGTCGCCCTGCCACCTATGCCGACTATCGGGCCGAGTTGCACGAAAGCCTGGTCGGTTTCATGCTGGCGCAGCGCGTGCAGGAATTGACACAGCAGGCCGAGCCGCCGTTCGTCAACGGCTTTGCCGGCATGTTGCCGGCAGTGACGGGCTATCGCGCCTTCTCGTCGTTCGCCGTGCTGGGCAAAGGCGGCGCCAAGCCCGCCATCGACGCGCTGGTGCAGGAAGTCGAGCGGGCGCGCCGCTTTGGCTTCAGTGCGCAGGAACTCGACCGCGCCAAGAAGACCATCCTGCGCTCGTACGAACTGGCCTACCAGGAACGCGACAAGACAGAATCCGCCGCCAGCATCAACGAGCTGGTTGGCGCCTTCCTGACCCGGCGCCCGGTCGGCCCGGGCATTGCCGCCAACTATGCCCAGGCGCAGGAATGGATTCCCGCCGCCACATTGGAAGAGATCAATGCGCTGGCCGCGCGAATGCTGCCGTCGCACGGGCAAAAACTGGTGGTTTACCAGGGCAATGACAAGGCGGAACCGCCCGCGCCGAAAGAGCCTGAATTGCTGGCGCTGGCTGACGCGGCGGAAAAACGCACCGTGACGCGGCATGAAGAAAAAGTGCTGGCCGCGCAATTGATGGAGCCGCCGTCCAGGCCGGGCGCCATCGTGGCGGAAACCGTGAACCAGGCGCTGGGCACGACGACATTGCAGCTGTCGAACGGCGTCAAGGTCGTGCTGAAGCCGACCGACTTCAAGAACGACCAGGTGATGATGTCGGGGCAGCGGCCGGGCGGGCAGTCGCTGTATGGCGCGGACGATGTGTATAACGCGCGCTGGGCCAGCACCCTGGTGGCAAACATGGGTGTGAAATTTTCACCGCTGGAGTTGCAGAAAATGATGGCCGGCAAGTTTGCCGTCGCCGTACCGTTCATGGGCGAGCTGCAGGAAGGCATGTTCGGCTATGCCGGCGCCAGCGACCTGGAAGCCATGCTGCAACAGGCCCACCTGCTGTTCACCCGGCCGCGGCGCGATGAAGACCTGTTCCGCTCGTTCATTGGCAAGCAGCGCGACCTGGCCCGCACGTCGCTATCGAATCCGGACGTGGTGTTCAACGACGTTTCCATCGCCACCCTGTACAACAATGACCCGCGCGTGGAGCGCCCGGCCCGGGTGGAAGACTTCGACCATGTCCAGCTGGACCGCGCGCTGGCGATTTTCCACGAGCGTTTCGGCAGCGCGCGCGATTTCACGTTCTTTATCGTCGGCAGTTTCGACGTGGAGGCCACCAAAAAGCTGGCGGCCACCTATCTTGGCAGCTTGCCGGTGACGGATGTGACCGTCGCATACAAGGATCTCGGTATCCGTCCGGTGAAAGGCGTGGTGAAGAAGGACGTGTACAAGGGCAGCGAAAGCAAGAGCGTCGTGACCTTCACGTTCACCGGCGAAGCGCCGTATTCGGAAGACGCGTGGCTGCGCCAGAACGCGATGGTTGAGATCCTGAACATCAAGATCAATGAAGTGCTGCGCGAAAAACTGGGCTTGATCTACAGCGGTCAGATGAGCGCGGAACTGCACAAGAAGCCTTATGGCCGTTACCACGTGGCAGTGAACCTGCCGTGCGCGCCGGAAAACACGGGCAAGGTGGCCGACGCCATGCTGGACTTGATTCGCACCATCCAGCAGCGCGGACCGGAGGCGGGGGACCTGGCCAAGGTACGGGAAAACTGGCTGGTCAAACACCGCAGCGACATGCGTGAAAACGGCCACTGGCTCAATGCACTGGGCATCTCGCACTTGAACGGCCAGGACCCGGCCAGCATCCTGACGTTCGAACAGCGCGCGGCAGCCGTCACGCCGGCCGACGTGCAGGCGGCGGCAAAGCGCTACTTCGACTTTGGCAATTACGTGCAGATGACGCTGTACCCGGAAGCGAAGCAGGTGGCAAACCAGGCACAGGCCGCACACTAAGCGCTGCGTTCCATCGCTGTGTCTGGCGTTCTCGCGGCAAATGGTGTACTGTGGAAACTTTCCTATTTTGCAAGTTCGTGAAATGAAAAACGTTCCACTGCGCATCATTGCCGCCGCCGCCATGCTGGCCTGCACCCTGACCGGGCAAGCCGCCATCAACATGAACGAGACGGTGCCCTCCGCGCCTGACGTCAAGACCGGCAAACTGGCCAACGGCCTGACGTATTACATCAAGCAAAACGGCAAGCCGGAAAAACGGCTGGAATTGCGCCTGGTGGTGCGTGCCGGTTCCGTGCTGGAAGATGAAGACCAGCTGGGCCTGGCGCACTTCGTCGAGCACATGGCGTTCAACGGCACCACGCACTTCAAGCGCAATGAACTGATTTCGTACTTGCAATCGATCGGGGTGAAATTCGGCAACGACCTCAATGCCTACACGGCGTTCGATGAAACCGTGTACATGCTGCCGATCCCCACCGATAAAAAGGAAAACGTGGAAACCGGTTTCCAGGTGCTGGAAGACTGGGCCCATGGCATCAAGTTTGAAGACGAGGCCATCGACAGCGAACGCAATATCGTGCTGGAAGAATTGCGCGCGCGGGGCGGTGTCGAAAAACGCATGCTGCAGGCGACCTTGCCGAAATTGCTCAATGGTTCGCGCTATGCGGACCGTCTGCCGATCGGCAAGGAAGACATCCTGAAGAATTTCAAATACGACGCCGCCAAACGCTTTTACCGCGACTGGTACCGTCCCGACCTGATGGCCGTGGTGGCGGTGGGCGACATCGATCCGGCCGAAGCGGAAAAGCTGATCCAGCGCCACTTTGGCCACCTGAAAAATCCCGCCCAGCCACGCGCCCGGCTGGTAACGGAAATTCCGCCGCGCGCGCAATCGGAATCGCTGGTGGTGACGGACAAGGAAGCGTCGGCCAATGCCGTCGCGATCCGCTACACGATCCGCAAGGACCGCACGCGCAAGACGTTCGCCGACTACCGCGAAGACCTGTATGAATCCATGATCGGCTTCATGCTGGCGCAGCGGGTGCAGGAATTGACGCAGCAGGCGGAGCCGCCGTTCATCGGCGGCCAGGCCGGCATGTCGCCCGTGTTGACGGGCTACCGCACGTTCTCGGCGCTGGCCGTGCTGGGCAAGGGCGGCGCCAAACCCGCCATCGACGCGCTGGTGCAGGAAGTCGAACGGGCGCGCCGCTTCGGCTTCAGCGCGCAAGAACTGGACCGCACCAAGAAGACCATCATGCGTTTCGTGGAACGCGCGTACCAGGAACGCGACAAGACCGATTCCGGCCAGCACGTCAACGGGCTGGTTGGCAGCTTCCTGACGGGACGCGCGATCGACCCCGGCATCGTCAATGGCTATGCCTACGCGCAGGAACTGGTGCCCGCCGCCACGCTGGAGGAGATCAATGCCCTGGCCGCGAAAATGCTGCCGTCGCATGAGCAAAAACTGGTGATTTACCAGGGCAACGACAAGGCCGAACCGCCGGCGCCGAAAGAAACCGAATTGCTGGCGCTGGCCGACGCGGCGGAAGAGCGCGCCGTCGTCAAGCGCGAAGAAAAAGTATTGGCGACCAAACTGATGGAACCGCCGGCCAAGCCGGGCACGATCGTGACGGAAATCGTCGACAAGCCGCTGGGCACGACGGAGCTGCGCCTGTCGAACGGCGTGCGGGTCGTGCTGAAACCCACCGACTTCAAGAACGACCAGGTGCTGATGGCGGGCTTCCGTCCGGGCGGCCAGTCGCTGTATGGCGCCGGCGACATGTTCAATGCCCGCTACGCGAGCAATATCGTGTCCAGCATGGGTGTGAAATTTGCTCCGACGGATTTGCAGAAAATGCTGGCCGGGAAGACCGTGTCGTCCTCGTCGTGGGTCGGCGCGCTGGGCGAAGGCTTGCGCGGCGGTTCCGGCAGCGCGGACGTGGAAACCATGCTGCAACTGGCGCACCTGTCGTTCACGCAGCCGCGCCGCGATGAAGCGCTGTACCAGTCGTTCATCGGCAAGCAGCGCGACCTGGCGCGCACGTCGATGTCCAATCCCGACGTGGTGTTTTCCGATGTGACCATTGCAACCCTGTACAACAACGATCCCCGCGTGGCCCGCCCCGCGCGCGTGGAAGATTTCGACCACATCCAGCTGGACCGCGCGATGGCGATTTACCGCGAGCGCTTCGCCAGCGCGCGCGATTTCACGTTCGTCCTGGTCGGCAGCTTCGACCTGGCCACCGTCAAGCCACTGGTGGCGACCTACCTGGGCAGCCTGCCCGTGACGGACGCGCCGGTGGCGTACAAGGATATCGGCGTACGTCCCGTCAAGGGCGTGGTGAAGAAAGACGTCTACAAGGGTGCGGAAAACAAGAGCGTCGTGACGCTGACCTTCACCGGCGAAGCGCCGTATTCGGAAGAAGCGTCGCTGAGCCAGAGCGCGCTGGCGGAAATCCTCAACATCAAGGTCAATGAAGTGCTGCGTGAAAAGCTGGGGCTGATCTACAGCGGCCACGTGGGCGCATCGCTGAACAAGATGCCTTACGGTCACTACTCGATGTCGGTGAACTTGCCGTGCGCGCCGGAAAACACGGGCAAGGTGGCGGACGCCATGCTGGGCCTGATCCGCACCATCCAGCAACAGGGACCGGAAGCGGCGGACCTGGCCAAGGTCAAGGAAAACTGGTCCGTCAACAACCGCCGCGCGCTGCGTGAAAACGGTTACTGGCTGAACCACCTGGATGGCGCCTATGCGAACGGCCTGGACCCGGCCAAGATCCTGACGTTCGAACAGCGCGCGGCGGCCGTCACGCCGGCCGACGTGCAGGCGGCGGCCAAGCGCTACTTCGACTTCGACAACTACGTGCAGATGGTGCTGTACCCGGAAGCGAAGCAGGCGGCGAATTAAGCCTCATCGCGGCTTGAAATGGCGGCTTGGCTGCGCCAAACCGCCCTACGGATTATGCGACGCGGTAGCACTTGTCGCTGCGTCAAACCCGTAGGGCGGTTTCCGCGCAGCGGAAGCCGCCATGCGTGCGCCACGGCGACTTTACGGCTCCGCCGCGTGGCACACCACGCACAATTTGTTCCCGTCCGGATCCCGGAAATACGCGCCGTAATAATGCGGATGGTACTCCGGCCGCAATCCCGGCGCGCCCTCGCTGCGGCCCCCATGCGCCAGCGCCACGGCATACGCCGCATCCACCACCGCGCGCGACGGCGCCTGCAGCGCCACCATTTGCCCATTGCCGCACGACGCGTCGCCCGCATACGGCTTGCCGACAATGAACAGCGGACGGGGCGCGTCGGCCGGCATCCACGCGGCCCATGGGCGGCCGTCATCCCTGAACTTTTGCGGCAAACCCAGGCTGTCCATCAGCGGCGCATAGAAGGCATAGGCCCGGTCGAAATCGCTGACTCCCAGGTAAATATGCGACAACATGGGTGTCTTCCTCTCAAAAATGTGGCGTAAAATATAACAAATTATAGACGGAGACTAATATGCCCGAGGATATTGCGGCCGAGCAAACCGTGCTGCCCGGCGGTGTGGTACGGACGATTGCGGAATTGCCGGGGCCGAAGGGCATTCCAATTCTCGGCAATGCCCGGCAAATCCAGCCGAAGCAATTCCACCGCACGCTGGAAAAATGGGCGCGCCAGTACAACGGCACGTATAAATTCCGGGTGGCCAAGCGCACGTTTGTCGTCGTGTCCGACCGCGATGCGATCGCCAATATCCTGCGCGACCGGCCCGTCACGTTCCGCCGCTCGTCGCGCACGGCGCGCATGCTGGAAGAGGCGGGGACGCGGGGCTTGTTTACCGCCGAGGGCGAAGAATGGCGCCGCCAGCGCAAGCTGGGCATGCGGGCGCTGACGCCGGAAGTGGTGCACCGTTACTTCCCCAACCTGGTCATGATGACGGAACGCTTGCTGGCCCGCTGGAACGCGGCGCTGGCGGCGGGACGCCCCGTCGATGTGCTGCGCGACCTGAAGGCGTACACGCTGGATGTGACGATCGGCCTGGCCATGGGGCAGGACATCAACACGCTGGAACACGAAGACAACCCGCTGCAGCGCGATATCGAATTCCTGTTCAACATGGTGGCGCGCCGCCTGACGTCGCCGTTTGCCTACTGGCGCCTGTTCAAGATGAAGGTCGACCGCGATGCGGATGCCGCGCACCAGCGCATCCAGGGCGCCATCACGGGTTTCATCGCCCAGACCCGCGCGCGGCTGGAGCAGGACCCGTCACTGCGCACCCGTCCGTCGAACATGCTGGAAGCGCTGGTGGCCGCGCGCGATGAAGCCGACTCGGGCTTCTCGGATGCGGAAGTGATCGGCAACGCCATCACGATGGTGTTTGCCGGCGAAGATACGACGTCCAACACGATTGCCTGGCTGCTGCACCTGTTGTCGCACAACCCGCAGGCGGCCGCTAGCGCCGGGGACGAAGCGGCGGCCCTGATGGGCATGGACACGGTGGTGCGCGACCTGCGCCTGCTGGACCAGTTCCTGTATACGGATGCCGCCACGCGGGAAGCCATGCGCCTGAAACCGGTCGCGCCCTTCATGGCGGCGGAACCGAATGTGGATACCGTGGTCGATGGCGTGGCCACGCCGGCTGGCACGATTATTTTCCTGATGCTGCGCCATGCGGCGGAGCGCAGCAACGATTTCGAGCGGCCAGAACAATTCGATCCCGCGCGCTGGCTGAACGACAGCGGCGCGGAAGCGGCCAGCGATCCGGGCCGCAAATTGTTCCCGTTTGGCGGCGGCCCCCGTTTCTGCCCCGGACGCTACCTGGCGATGGCGGAAATCAAGATGGTGATGGCGATGATCATGCGCAACTTCACGCTGTCGGTGAAACCCGGCGCGCCGGAAGTGGAAGAGCGCTTCACGTTCACGATGACGCCCAGCGCCTTGCCGCTGCTGCTGCACCCGCGCAAGGATGTCGCACGTGTGGCTTCCGCTGCGTAAGTTTTATGCAACACCGGCGGCGTTTTGCCCTTGGTAAATGATTGCGATTCGATAAAAAACTGCTAGCCTTGCGGTTTCGGCAAGTGCCGAGCCACATAAAAAAATTCGCAGGGGACAGTATGTTGAAGAAAATCGCCATCGGCATTCTTGCCGTCGTCGTCATTATCCTGGGGCTGGCCATGGCGCAGCCGAATTCGTTTGCCGTGTCGCGCAGCATCGTCATCAAGGCGCCGGCCGACAAAATCTATCCGCTGATCAGCGACTTCCACCAGTGGAGCGCCTGGTCGCCCTGGGAACACCTGGATCCCAACATGAAACGCACATTCACGGGCGCCGCCAGTGGCGCCGGTGCGATTTACAGCTGGGAAGGCAATGACGCCGTGGGCGCCGGCCGGATGGAAATCACTGGCGCGCAGCCGCCGGCAAAAATCGACATCAAGCTGGATTTCCTGAAACCCATCGCATCGCAAAACAGCACTGTGTTTGCCCTGCAGCCGGAAGGTGACGGTACCAAAGTCGTGTGGACCATGTCCGGTCCCAGTTCGTTCATGACCAAGCTGATGGGGGTGTTCCTTTCGATGGACAAGATGATCGGCCCCGACTTTGAAAAAGGCCTGGCCAGCATGAAAGCGGCGGCGGAAAAGTAACCCAGCGCACAGACTTTCGTCAAACCGCATGTGATATTGCAGTCAGGTTTATACTGGGTGTAAGTGCATGATGGGGAGGTGTGCTATGAACGTCGTTACCCGCATCGCGCTGGCCTGCGCCATTGCCGGCGCTGCCGCCAGCTCGGTGGCCGCCCCCGTGCGGTCAGACCACCCCATCGTCGGTACCTGGCGCTTCGTGCTGCCCGACGGTTCCTGCCACGAAGTCTACCGCATGCGCGCCGACGGCACGGCGCTGATCACCAGCGCGGCCGAAGTGGTGGAAACCGAATTCGATATCGACGACCAGCCGGACGAAAACGGCTTTTACAAGGCGCTCGATAAAATCATCAAGGACAACGGCAAGCACGATTGCACGGGCCAGATTTCCGAAGTCGGCCATGCGGTCTCCAGCTTCATCCTGTTCCATCCGTCCGGCAACATGTTCCTGATGTGCTTGCAGCGCAGCATGGAAGCATGCCTGGGACCGTTCATCCGGGAAAAAGGCAGCGAAACCTGACCTAGGTATTGGCTTCGCGCCAGGCGCCCGGGTTCATCCCCGCCCAATCCCGAAATGCGTGGTTGAACGCGCTCTGCTCCTGGTACCCCAGCAAAAACGCGATATCCACCAGCGACAGTCCCGGCTGCCGCAAATAATCCTGCGCCAGCGCATAGCGGGTCTGGTCCAGCACGTGCTGGAAACTGATGCCTGCGTCGGCCAGCTTGCGCTGCAACGTGCGCGGCGACAGTCCCAGTTCTTCCGCCACCGGCGCCAGCCGTACCTGGCCCTGCGCCAGGCCCCGGACGATGGCGTCGCGCACTTGCGCGGCAATGCCCGCATCGGCTTGCGTGCGCTGCTTTAACAGGCTTTCCGCATGTTGCTGCAGGACGGGATACAGCAGCGGGTCCGCATTCGGCACCGGCCACGACAGTAGTTGCGCATCGAACGCCGCCACGTTGGCGGGCGCATTGAAATGGGGCAGGACGCCGAACACCCGCACATACTCGCCGTGCAGGGCGGGATCGCCGCCGTCGTGCGTCAGCGCCAGGTCGGCGGCGGGTAATGGCATGCCGGCCAGCCAGTTGCCGAACACGCGGATACCGGCAAACACGCTGTCGGCCAGGTGGCGCGCCGTGGCGGGATAGCGGCTGTGCCAGGTGTAGCGGGCGATCGCGCCATCGACTTCCAGTGCGGAGCGGCCCAGGTCATGCGCCAGCTGTTCATAGCGCTGTGTCTGTTCCAGCGCGTGGCCGAAATCGCGGCAGCTGAGCAGCACCAGGCCATACACGCTGTACGTCCCCAGCTTGACCCGTTCGCCCACGTGCAGGCCGAAATGGTGGTCGTCGGCCAGGGTGGCGGCAATATCGAGCAGGCGCACGTAATCGTTGGCGGGCAGGATTTCCGGCAGCGGATCCAGGCTGCCCGATGGCAGGCCGGCGGCCAGTTCGAGGTCGCGCGCCGCCACGCCGTGCGCGGCGGCCGCTTCCAGCAGCGGCAGCAGGTAGGCGCCGGCCACGCGGCCCGCGCTGGCATAATCGAACAAGGCGGTTGTCATGAATGCGCAATACCTTCGAAGCAAATGAATCTAAGCTGGCGCCTGTCTTCTGGCAAAGAGCGCCAGTATAGCAAGTCATGTGGAGAATAAACGATGCGACGTTGGAATGGCTGGGGTGACGATACGATCAGTTTTGCGCTGGCGCCGGATGCGCTGGCGTTCCTGGCAGAGCGCGTGGGCGACGGCCACGGCGTGACCGACGCCAGCTTCGAGCAGGCGTGCGCGCAAGTGGCGCCATCGCGGCTGCCGCCGCACCGGCTGATCGAGACCGCCGCGCCGGTGCGCGTGCGCCACGCGCTGGGCCAAAGCTTGCCGGACTGGCTGAAACTGCGCTATGGCCGCATCGGCGCCACGCCGGACGGCGTGGCCTTCCCGGAAAGCGCGGACGACGTGCGCGAATTGCTGCACTACGCGCAGCGCTACCATGTGGCGCTGATTCCACACGGCGGCGGCACCAGCGTGGCCGGCCACCTGACGGCCGAAGCGGGCGCGCTGCCCGTGCTGTCGGTCAGCACCACCCGCATGTGCCGCCTGCAGCACCTGGACCACGAATCGCAACTGGCCACGTTTGGCGCCGGGGTGTTCGGTCCCGACCTGGAAGCGCAATTGCGCGCCCACGGTTTCACCCTGGGCCATTTCCCGCAATCGTTCGAATACTCGACGCTGGGCGGCTGGATCGTCACCCGTTCGTCCGGCCAGCAATCGCTGCGCTATGGCCGCATCGAGCAACTGTTTGCCGGCGGCGTGATGGAAACCCCGGCCGGGCGGCTGGACATCCAGACCTTCCCCGCGTCGGCGGCCGGCACGGACTTGCGTGAAATCGTGCTGGGTTCCGAAGGCCGCATGGGCATCCTGACGGAAGCCACCGTGCGGGTGACGCCGGCGCCTGAATATGAAGCGTTCCACGCCGTGTTTTATCCGGACTGGCACAGCGCGGAACGGGCCGTGCGCGAACTGGCGCAGGCCAAACTGGGCCTGTCGATGTTGCGCCTGTCGAACGGCGTGGAAACACAAACCATGCTGGCGCTGGCGGGCCACAAGAAACTGATCGGCGTGCTGGAAGCGTATTTGTCGCTGCGCGGTTGCGGCGAAGGTAAATGCATGCTGATGATCGGCGCCAGCGGCGACAGGGCGCAAGCCCGCGCCGCCATGGCGCAGGCCTTGACGCTGGCCCGCAAGCGGGGTGGCGTGCACATCGGCCGCAAGTTGGGCGACAAGTGGAAGCAAAACCGCTTCCGCAACGTCTACCTGCGCAACGCCGCATGGGAACATGGCTACGTGATCGACACGGTGGAAACCGCGGTGGACTGGCCGCGCGTGGAAAGCACCATGCTGGCGGTGGAAGCGGCGGCCAGGCAGGCGCTGGCCGTGCACGGCGAGCATGTGCATACCTACACGCACCTGTCGCATTTGTATGCGCAGGGCGCCAGCGTCTACACGACATTCGTGTACCGGCTGGCCGGCAATTTCGACGAAGACATGGCGCGCTGGCGCACGTTGAAGGGCGCCGTCAGCCAGGCCATCGTCGACTGCGGCGGCACCATCAGCCACCAGCACGGCGTGGGCAGCGACCACGCGCCTTACCTGGCGGCGGAAAAAGGAGAGATAGGCATGGCCGCGATGGCCGCCATCTTCCGCCATTTCGACCCGCAGGGCGTGATGAACCCGGGCAAACTGCTGCCGAATGTGCAGCCATCGCAGCCATCGCGGGCGCCATCGCAAGGGATCGCGGCGTGAACTGGCATACGACGTTTGGCGCCGCCGCGCAGGCGGGATCGTCGTCGCTGTGGCAACCGGGCGGCCGCTCCGCGCTGGCCGACGTGCTGGGGCGCGAGTGGGATGTGCTGGTGATCGGCGGCGGCATCACGGGCGCCGGCATCCTGCTGGAAGCGGCGCGCCGCGGCCTGTCGGTGCTGCTGGTGGAACAGCGCGACTTTGCGTGGGGCACGTCGAGCCGCTCGTCGAAACTGGTGCACGGCGGCCTGCGCTACCTGAAGGAAGGCAAATTCGGCCTGACGCGCGAATCCGTGCATGAACGGGAAGCGCTGCTGCGCGATGCGGCCGGGCTGGTGGTGCCGCAAAGCTTTGCCTTCGGCGATTATCCGGGCCGCAAGCCGGGGCGCACGGCGTTTTTGATCGGGCTGGCGCTGTATGACCTGATGGCGGGCAAACGCGCGCGCCAGCGCCACTACGTGGGGCGCGACGAATTCCTCGGACTGGCGCCGAATATCGATGGCGAAGGGCTGCGCGGCGGCATGTGCTACGCGGACGCCAAGACCGACGATGCGCGCCTGGTCATGCGCGTGTTGCAGGAAGCGCAGGCGCTGGGCGGCGTGGCCGTTAATTACGTGTCGGTGCAAGGCTTGCTGCGCGACGGCGTGACGGTGAAGGGCGCCACGGTGCGCGATGAATTGAGCGGGGCGCACTATACAGTGCCGGCCAAGGTGGTGATCAGCGCCACCGGCGCCTGGGCAGACCGGCTGCGCCCCCTGGAACACGGCAATCCGCCGCGTGATGGCGTCGCCGCGCCGGGCCACAAGCCCGGTGCGGCGGACGGCCACCGCTTGCGGCCATTGCGCGGCAGCCACCTGGTGCTGCCACACTGGCGCCTGCCGCTGGCGCAGGCGGTCAGCCTGATGCACCCGGCCGACGGGCGTCCCGTGTTTGCCTTCCCGTGGGAAGGCGTCACCCTGGTGGGCACGACCGATGTCGACCACCGCGATGACATGTCGTTCGAGGCGTCGATCACGCGCGCCGAACTCGATTACCTGCTGGCCGCGCTGCGCAGCCAGTTCCCGCAACTGGACCTGGGCGAAGCGGACATCGTCGCCACCTATGCCGGCGTGCGTCCCGTCATCGACAGCGGCCAGGCCGACCCGTCGAAGGAAACCCGCGAACATGCGCTGTGGCTGGAGCACGGCTTGTTGACGGTCACCGGCGGCAAGCTGACCACGTTCCGCGTGATCGCGCTCGATGCGCTGCGCAAGGCGGCGCCGCTGTTGCCGCAATGGCGCGCCAGCCTGGACTTGCGCCCGGTGTTTTCCGCGCCGGCGCGGCTGCCGCATGTGAAGGGCTTGCCGGCGGGGCAGGGCGAACGCTTGCCGGGCCGCTATGGCGCGCTGGCCGCCGACGTGATTGCGTGCGCGCACGATGGCGAACTGGCGGAAATCCCCGGCACGGCCAGCATCTGGGCGCAATTGCGCTGGGCCGCGCGCCACGAATCCGTGCAGCGGCTGGACGATTTGCTGCTGCGCCGCCTGCGCATCGGCATCCAGCTGCGCGGCGGCGGGGCCGCGATCCTGCCGCAAGTGCGGGCCATTTGCCAGCCGGAGCTGGGCTGGAGCGATGCGCGCTGGGAAGCCGAGCAGGCCGCCTACCTGGCGCTGTGGCGCAAGCATTACAGCATTCCGCAGCCGTGATTCGCCGTATCATCACTGAAACATACAACGAGACTCAGCATGTCCGGTCCCTATCTCCTTTCCATCGACAATGGCACGCAGAGCGTGCGCGCGCTGCTGTTCGACCTGGCGGGTAACCTGGTCGCCAAGACCCAGGTGCATTTGCAGGCGTATTACTCCGACCATCCCGGCTGGGCCGAGCACGACGCGGACGGCTACTGGCGCGCCGTGGGCGTGGCTTGCCAGCGCCTGTGGGCCGAGCATCCGGACACGCGGGCGCACGTCAAGGGCGTGGCGGTCACCACGCAGCGCGGCACCGTCATCAATGTCGACAGAGACGGCAAGCCGCTGCGTCCCGCCATCACGTGGCTGGACCAGCGCCGCACGGACGACGTGCCGCCGATCGGCCCGCTGTGGAAGGCGGCCTTCAAGATGGCCGGCGTCGACGGCACGATCAATTACTTCCGGCGCGAAGCGGAAATGAACTGGATCAAGGCGCACCAGCCGGCCATCTGGGACGCCACGCACAAGGTGCTGCTGCTGTCGGGCTACCTGAATTACAAGCTCAGTGGCCGCATGGCCGATTCCACCGGTTCGCAGGTGGCGTACATGCCGTTCGATTACAAGCGCCACCAGTGGGCGGGTGGCCGCGACTGGAAATGGCAGGCGCTGGCCGTGCGTCCCGACATGTTGCCGGAACTGGTGAAGCCGGGCACGGTGATCGGCGCGGTGACGGCCGACGCGGCGCAAGCCACCGGTATCCCGCTGGGGACGCCGCTGGTGGCGGCCGCCGCCGACAAGGCGTGCGAAGTGATCGGCGCCGGTTGCCTGGAGCCGCACATCGGCTGCCTCAGTTATGGCACCACGGCCACCATCAACACCACCAACACCAGGTACATCGAAGTCACGCCGTTCATCCCGCCCTATCCGGCCGCGATTCCCGGCGCGTACAGCACTGAAGTACAGATTTTCCGCGGCTTCTGGATGGTCAACTGGTTCAAGGAACAGTTCGGCGACCGCGAGCAGGCCGTGTCGATGGAAACGGGCGAATTGCCGGAAGCGCTGTTCGACCGCCTGGTCAACGCGGTGCCGCCCGGTTCGATGGGCCTGATGCTGCAGCCGTACTGGAGTCCCGGCATCAAGGTGCCGGGCCCGGAAGCGAAGGGCGCCATGATCGGCTTTGGCGACGTGCACACGCGCGCGCACATGTACCGCGCGATCCTCGAAGGGCTGGCCTATGCACTGCGCGAAGGGAAAGAGCGGATTGAAAAGCGCGGCGGCGTGCCGATCACGGAATTGCGCATCGCCGGCGGCGGTTCGCAAAGCGATGCGGCCATGCAGCTGTCGGCCGATATCTTCGGCTTGCCGGCCGCACGCGCCCACGTCTATGAAACGTCCGGCCTGGGCGCGGCGATCGCCGTCGCGGCGGGCCTGGGCCTGCATGCGGATTTCGCCACCGCGATCCGCGCCATGACGCGCAAGGGACGCGTGTTCCACCCGGACCCGGAGGCGACCCGCATCTATGAACAGTTGTACCAGCGCGTGTATGTGAAGATGTACAAGCGCTTGCAGCCGATGTATGCGGAGATTGCCGATATCACCGGTTATCCGGAACGGTGCTGAACGCAGCCTGTGTATAAGTTTCCCCTGCGCAAAAAATAAGCAGAAAAACTTTGTTGTTTAAAATCAGGTACTTAGATTGCGGTTTGCGGGCTTCTTAACAACTTTGTCCACAGAAACTGTTAACAATTCTTAAGGTTGGCAGACAGTTACGGGCCTGAAGTCCGTGTGTATAAGTGCTTCTGATTAAAAATTAATCAGGATAAGTTTTTCTTTTGAAAACAGGGGCTTAGGTGCGGCGAGGGCAGCTTGATAACAAGCTTGTCCACAGAATTTGTTAACAAGCCGAGGAAATCGCCATGGTCCCCAGGGCGGCAGGGCTGGCGCGGCTGGTGCGCACCTGGTTGCGGCCGTTTTCCTTCGCCACGTACATGGCGCGGTCGGCGGCAATGAACAGCGCTTCGACGTTTTCCATCTGGTGCGGATGGATGGTGGCGACGCCCACGCTGACCGTGATCCACGCCGACGTGATCGAGCGGGGGTGGGGCAGTTGCAGCGCTTCCACGTGGTTGCGGATGGATTCGGCCAGCGCGAAGGCCGCGTCGCTGTCGGTTTCCGCAAACAGCAGTACGAATTCTTCGCCGCCGTAGCGTGCCGCCAGGTCGGTGGCGCGCAGCGCGTGGGCATTGATGGCTTGCGCCACCTGTTGCAGGCAGATGTCACCGGCCGCATGGCCCAGGCTGTCGTTGTACAGCTTGAAGTGGTCGACATCGATCACCACCAGCGACAGCGGCGCGCCGCTGCGGATGGCGCGCTGCCATTCCTTTTCCAGGAACGTGTCGAAGTGGCGGCGGTTCGCGATCTTGGTCAGCGGATCGATCATGGCGGCGCGGTGCAGCGCGTCTTCCGACATCTTGTGGTGCGTAATGTCGTGCAGCAGGCCGATGAACAGCGGCTGGCGCGAATACATCGGCGTCAGGGTCAGGTCCATGCAGACGGACGCCCCCTGTTTATGGCGGATGATGACTTCGCGCGTGCCGTGGCTGTGCGCGGTTTCCGGATTGGCCGCGTAGCGGGCAAAATAATCGAGGTATTCCTGCGCCACCAGCGGATTGAGCAAGTCGTCCAGCGTCTTGCCGGCCAGTTCGCCTTCGTCGTAGCCGAGGTAGTGATCGCAGGCGGGATTGGTGAATTGCACGCGGCCGCTGGGTTCGATGATCAGCAAGCCCTCGGCCATGCTGTTGACGATGGTACGCAGCCGGTCCGCCTGTTCCTGCTGGGTTTCCGTGCGGTTGCGGATTTGCAGTTGCGTGCGCACGCGGGCGCACACTTCGGCCATGCGCAGCGGCTTGCCGATGTAATCGACGCCGCCTGTTTCAAAGCCCGCGACCACGTCTTCCGTTTCGTTGCGGGCGCTCATGAAGATAATGGGGATGTGCTGCGTCAGCGCGTGCGCTTTCAGCTGGCGGCACGTTTCCAGCCCGTCGATGCCGGGCATCACCACATCCAGCAGGATGAGGTCGGGATGCACCCGCTTGGCAATTTGTACGGCACGTTCACCCGACGTGGCGACATAGGTCTGGTAACCCTGTTCCACCATCAGCTTGCGCAGGACGCTCAGATTGGCCGGCGCATCGTCGACAATCAGGATTGCGGCTTCACGCCGCGGCACGTAGCTGGCACCGCCTGTAATCATTGAGTCTCGCTATAGGTCGAAGTGACTGTCTGTCTAAATCATACCAACTAGCTAACCCACTGTAAAAGAAACATTCCCGCTTGGCATCGCCAGAAAACGCGAATTTCACAGATGTTCGGAACAATGGCGATGTTACTGTCAAAACCCCTGTAATCGCCGGCAATTTGCCGAATGGCAAAGAGGAACTCGTTGCAAATTGGCAACGAGATTGTATGCAACTGTTGTTCAGGACAGACGGGCTTTGCTCGCCCGCCTGTCCCGGTGGCAAATTACAGTTTCGACGCGATCAGCTTGCCCAGGATTTCAATGCCGGCGCGGATACGTTCCGGCGGCACCGTCACGAACGACAGGCGCAAGGTGTGGGTCTCCGGTGCGTTCGCGTAGAACGGCGAACCCGGCACGAAGGCAACCTTGTGCTGAATGGCTTCATCCAGCAGTTTCATGGCGTCGATGTGCTTCGGCAAGGTGACCCAGATGAACATGCCGCCTTCAGGGCGGGTCCACGTCACCTGTTCAGGGAAGTGCTGGTCCATGGCGTCCAGCATGACCTGGCACTGGTCGCCGTACAGTTGGCGGATGGTCGGGATGTGCTGGTCCAGGAAGCCTTCCTTGACCACGTGGTGCACGACCATCTGCGTCAGCTGCGACGTGTGCAGGTCGGCGGCCTGCTTGGCCAGTTCCAGGCGGCGGATCAGGCCCAGCGGGGCGACCACGTAGCCCAGGCGGATGCCCGGCGTCAGCACTTTCGAGAACGAGCCCATGTAGATGACGCCGTCCGGATTCATGGCCACCATCTTCGGCAATGGCGCGCCCTTGTAGCTGAGGGCGCCGTACGGATCGTCTTCGATCAGTGGCAAGCCCAGGCGGGCGCAGGTTTCCACCAGTTGCTGGCGGCGCTCCACCGACAGGGTGCGGCCGGTCGGGTTCTGGAAGTTCGGCAGCGCGTACAGCAGGCGGGCGCCTTGCGCGACCTGGTCCAGCGATTCCGGCACCAGGCCGTGATCGTCGGTCTGCACCGACACGAATTCAGGACGGTACACCGAGAACGCCTGCAGCGCGCCCAGGTACGACGGGGTTTCCACCAGCACTTTGCTGCCTTCATCGATCAGCACCTTGCCCAGCAAGTCCAGCGCCTGCTGCGAACCCGACACCATCAGCACCTGTTCCGGCACGATCTTCGCGCCGCCCACGGACAGGCTGTCGGCGATCCACTGGCGCAGCGGCAGGTAGCCGTCGGTCGGGCCGTATTGCAGCGCGACTTTGCCGGAATCGGTCAGCACCTTGTCGAACGCTTCCTTCATGATGTCGACCGGGAAGGTGGCAGGCGATGGCAGGCCGCCGGCAAACGAAATGATTTCCGGCTGCTGGGTGATCTTCAGGATCTCGCGGATAAACGAGCTTTGCAGCTGGCTGGCGCGTTCGGAAAAGCGCCACTGGATCGGGTTCGGGTTTTCGATTTTCATGTTGGTCTCTTTTTATGGATGAGGCGCGCTTGTGGCGGCCGGTCGAAGCGGCGCTGGATAAGCGCCGCTGTATCAATTGTAGGGCGGTTTGGGCGCAGCCCAAGCCGCCATGCCGGGCGGCGGATTCTTTAAGCGATCTCTGCAATCATTTCGATTTCCACGCACGCGCCCAGCGGCACTTGCGCCACGCCGAACGCGGCACGCGCATGCTTGCCCGCGTCGCCGAACACTTCGCCGATCAGCTCGGACGCGCCATTGGTCACCAGGTGGTGGTCCGTGTAGTCGGCGGTCGAGTTCACCAGGCTGGTCAGCTTGACGATGCGTTTCACGCGGGTCAGGTCGCCGTTGCATGCTGCCTGCAAGGTGCCGATCATGGCAATGGCGACGCCGCGCGCCGCTTGCGCGCCTTCTTCCGTGCTGATGTTCTTGCCCAGCTGGCCGGCCCACACCGAACCGTCAGGTTTCTTGGCGATATGGCCGGACAGATACACCAGGTTGCCGGTTTGCACGTACATGACGTAGGCGGCGACAGGGGCAGCCGGTGCAGTCAGGGTGATATCGAGCGCTTTGAGTTTTTCGTAGACGGACATGGTGGTTCCTGTGAAGTGTTAAATCTGGGAAGCCGATATTGTACGTCTTTCTATGCCTGTATCCGCGTCCGGCGGCCCGTAGCAACCACGGAAATTACTGCCAAAGAAAACAGAATATTGCTCAAACTGATGGTTTCACTTAAGACTAATGCCGCGCCGGCCATGGTAAGAAAGGGTTGCAGCAGCTGTACCTGGCCCACCCGCGCCACGCCGCCCAGCGCCATGCCGCGGTACCAGAAAAAGAAGCCGATATACATGGAAAACACCGACACATAGGCAAACCCGGCCCACGGTTGCCAGCCCGCGCCGGCAATCGCGGCGCCGTCGCGCCACACCAGCCAGGCCACGATCGGCAACAGCACGGGGGCGGCCAGCACCAGCGCCCAGCTGATCACCTGTTCGCCGCCCATGGTTTTCGCCAGCTTGCCGCCTTCCGCGTATCCCATGGCGGCCAGCAGCACGGCTGCAAACACGGCCAGGTCCGCCAGGTGGAACGTACCGCCCGCCTGCAGCAGGGCAAAGCCGGCCACCAGCACTGTGCCCGTGGCTGCCATCAGCCAGAACGCGGGCGACGGTTTTTCATGGCCCCGCAGCGCCGCATAGGCGGCGGTGGCCAGCGGCAGCACGCCGACCAGCACGGCGCCGTGCGACGCCGGCAGCGAGCGCATCGCCATCGATGTCAGCCACGGAAACCCAATCACGCAGCCCAGCGCCACCAGCGCCAGTGGTCGGAGCGCCGCGCGCGGCGGCCAGGCCGCTTGCTTCCACGCCAGCCAGATGGCCGCCAGCGCGGCCGCCACCAGCGCGCGGCCCAGCGCGACAAACGCGGGATCGAACGCGGCGACCGCCATGCGGGTGAACGGTAACGTCAGGCTGAAAATCGCCACGCCGGCCAGGCCCAACAGCATGCCGGCGGTTTCATCGCTGACGCGGGGGAGGCGGCGGGACGTGGTGGCGATCGTGGTGTGCATAAGGTACTTTCAGGGTGCTTTAACGTGCTTTGAATGCTGCGGGAATGGACCTATACTAGAAGAAATAACCAATACAGTGCCAATACACTTGTGCACTTAACTCATAGAACTGTATAGGGAATATGGCCAATACACGCGATGCACTTGGGACTGCACAGCCCCAGGCCTTCAAGCCCGGCATGCCGCTGATTGCGCTGCTGTCGCGCGAATCCGGCGAATCGCTGGCCGACCAGATCGTACGCTCCGTCGTGGCGCGCATCGATGACAAGGTGCTGCGCAGCGGCGCCCGCATGCCGTCGATCCGCGCCTTTGCACAGTCGCATGGCGTGTCGCCGTTCACCGTGGTGGCCAGTTATGACCGGCTGGTGGCGCGCGGTTACCTGGAATCGCGCCGGGGGGCGGGGTTTTATGTGCGGGAGCGGGCGGCGCCCATCTTGCGCAGCACGCGCGACCCGGCCGCGGCGCACGGCATCGAAGGCGGAGCGATGGATGTGACCTGGCTGGTCCGCAACATGTTCCGCCAGGCGCCTTACCAGCAAATGCCGGGCACCGGGGTATTGCCGTCGGACTGGCTCGATGGGGCCGGCATCGCCAATGCGCTGCGCGCCATCAGCCGCCAGCATCCGGGCACCTTGGTCAACTATGGCGTACCGCAAGGCTTCCTGCCGTTGCGCCAGCAATTGCAGCAAAAGCTGGGCGAACTGGAAGTGCAGGCCACGCCGGAGCAGATCGTGACGACGGCCGGCGTCACGCAAGCGCTGGATATGGTGGCGCGCGAATTTACCCAGCCGGGCGACACGATTTTTGTCGACGATCCCGCCTGGTTCCTGATGTTCGGCTCATTTGCGGCACTGGGCGCGCGGGTGGTTGGCATTCCCCGCCTGGCCGACGGTCCGGACCTGGCCGCGCTGGCGCAACTGGCGGCCCTGCACAAACCCAAGCTGTACGTGATCAATTCCGTGCTGCACAACCCCAGTTCCACTTCGCTGTCGGCGGCCAAGGCTTTTCAGATATTGCGCCTGGCGGAAGAGCATGACTTCCTGGTGGTGGAAGACGATATTTATTGCGATTTGCATCCGGGACCCGCCGTCCAGCCCGTGACGCGGCTGGCCGCGCTCGACCAGTTGCAGCGGGTGATTTACCTGGGGGGCTTTTCCAAGACCATGGCCGCCAATTTGCGGGTCGGCTATATCGCCACGTCACGAGAGCGGGCCCAGCGGCTGGCCGACCGCAAGATGCTGCAAACGCTGACCACCAGTGAAATCGGCGAAAGGGTGGTTTATAAAGTGTTATCGGAAGGGACGTTCCGCAAACACACCGACCGCATCCGCACCCGGCTCGATGAATTGCGCAGCCGCACGGTACGGCAAATGGAGCGCGTCGGCTTGAAAATCGCCGTGGCGCCGATGGCCGGGATGTTCGTATGGGCCGACGCCGGGCGCGATACCAATGTGCTGGCCGCGCAGGCCATGGGGCAGGATCTGTTATTGGCGCCGGGCAGCCTGTTTTCACCGAGCCAGCTGCCTTCCCAGTACATGCGGCTGAATATCGCGGCGATGCAAGAGCCGGCCGTGTGGCGTTTCCTGGAGAAGGAGCTGGCTTAGTGACTGCTGCTTGGTGTGGTAAATTCTGAAATTAATTTCCGCTTGGCAATTTTGTACTTGCCGGTTTACCATCGCCTGCACTGATCTAACGCCACGGAGGCCAGGTTCGTATGTTCCCATCCTTCTCATCGTTGCCATCGCGTGGTTTTGCGGCCCTGCTGTTGCTGGCGCCGCTGGCCGCGTCCGCCTCCCAGCGCTGGGTCGCGGCAGACAATTTGCGCATGCGGGCCGGGCCTGGCCTGGAATATCCGGTCACAGGCACCTTGGGGCGCGGCGCCGAGCTGGCGCTGTTGCAAGCCGGCGAACCTGATGGCTTTTGCCTGGTGGATGGCGATGGCCGGCATGGCTACGTGGCATGTAAATACCTGAGCCCGACACCTATCGAACGGCCCAGGGCGGGCGAAAACGGCGTCAGTGCGGCGCAGCGCTGGATCAGCGGCAATGGCGTGACCTTGCGTGCTGAACCCAGCCCCAATGCGGCCGTGGCAGGCCGCTTGTCACTGAATGCGGCGGTGAAGCTGCTGCGGGCCGACGCCGGTAGCGGCTATTGCGAAATCCAGCCGGAACAGGGCCCCAGCGGCTATACGGCTTGCCGCTACCTGGCTGCCACACCGGCCGAGCTGGCGCTTATCCGGGGTGAGCGGGGCGCCTCGGATGGGCCATCGGGTGATTACGATCCGGAACGGGCCTTTGCACTGGAACCGGGCTGGCCGGCACTGGAGCGCTATGTTGAATACTTGAAGGCGCGTTCGCCCGGCATTCCGCAGAATGGCCCCTGGCCGCGCGACGACGTGCTGGAGAAAATGAAAGCCCACCTGGCGCTGGGGCTGCATGGCCGCAAGCCGCCGCCCTATGCGGATTGGGCGGCATTGCAGCGCAAGGCGGCGCAAGACCTGGACTTGAGTGGCGCATTGGGGCGCTTGCGGTCAGAGGGCAAAGCGGCGCCTGCCGATGTCGCGCAGCGCGGCGCGCGGGCGGAGTCGGTTGCGGAGGAGTTGCAGTCACCGATCGGCCTCTGGGGTGGCTTGCATGACGCGTCTGGCAACGATGGCGGGGCGGGACGCGTGATCCGGCTGGTGCGGGCGCTGGCGCTGCCTGCGCCGCAGCCGTCGCTGTTCCGCAGCGAGGCCGACCTGGCGCCGCCCGAAACATCCACCGAAGACGCCAGCGGCCGCTTTGGCATCGTGTTCCGGCAACTGGTGTCGCCGCGCCCGGTGATCAAACCGGCTGCCGGAAGCAGCGGTGAGGAGATCGGCAATACGCCCGGCCTGTATGACATGCTGGCGCGCACGTCCGTACTGGTGCGCCCGGTGCAGCGCGTGCAACTGTTTCGCGACGGCCGCCTGCGTACCGAGGCCAGTGTGTTGCAAAAGAAGGAAACCCTGTGGCGCGATGCCGATGAATCCGAATGCGAGGGGTGGAAGCCGGGATTCGCGTATGGCGATGCGGATGCCGCCACGTGGCGCAATGCCGATCCCGTGGTGAAGACGGGCCACAACCCGCGTGGCAGCCTGTATGCGTTTTACACGGCCCGGGCGTTGCCGCGCGAACGCGCCAGCGTGATTGAAACACCGGTCAAACTGGACCGTGGCGCCACCGGGTTTGTCCGGGGGACTTATTTGCACTTCGACCTCGATGGCGATGGCGTCACCGACGTCGCCGTGTTCGAAGGGCAGGGCCATGGCCCGGGGCACCTGAGTGGGCCGACGCTCACCGATGACCGCTGGTACCGGCTGGCGCTGGTCAACATCAATGGCGCCTGGAAAGTGCTGGGCCGCGATGGATTTGGCTATGGATGCGGGTGCTGAATGACGACAAGATTCCTGTGTTGTTCGCTGCTGTCATTGACGCTGGTTGCCGGCAACACCATGGCGGCCAATCCGCGCGCCACCGATGCGGCGTTCGCCGCCCTGTTGTCGATGCCGTCCGCCAAGCCGGCCCAGGGGGCGTGGAATTTTCCCGAGCCGGATGGATTTGAGGCCACGTCGGAAACCGCGCTGATCGCCTACCTGGCCCGCCAGCATTCGACTGAGCGTTGAGGGCGGTGACGGCCTGCGCAGTGACTAATTGAATTTAATCAACATTTTCCCGTACGGTAAAATAGGAGGATTTCCTGGCTTGATGCCAATCTGACTTCATCCTTTCTGAATGGAACCTGCCACCGTTTACCTGCTGGGCGCGCTGATGATGATGGCCAATGGCGGCGTCCTTGGCCTGATGCACCGCGACTTCCCGCCCAGCCTGCGCCCCAGCGCCGTCACCTGGCGCATTGGCACGCTATTGCACGCGTGCGGCTGCACCATGTTCATGGTCCAGGACTCCTTACCGCACAGTTTCGTGCTGCCGCTGGCAAACGGCCTGGTGATGGGCGGTTTCACCTGCTACTGGGGCGCGCTGCGCCAGTTTTACGGCACGCCGCGCACGCTGTTGCAACTGGCGCCCGTGACGGCCGGAGTCATCGGGGTGTACTGGTACGCCGGCGTGGCGCCCAACCCGATGGGGCGGATGGTGGTGGTGTCGCTGGTCTGGATGGCGCTGCTGGCGCTGTGCATCCACAACCTGCTGCTGCAAAGCCGGCGCGACCGCGCCTGGAGCCGCCAGGTGATGGCGGGCATTTTCATTGTGTTGCTGATGACGGTGGCGTTCCGCCTGGGTTGGTTCTTAACGGTCGGCATGGCGCCCGATTATTCCGGCCTCGACGGCAGCCTGTGGATGAACATGGCGTCGCCGGTGGTGGTGTCCATCATGCCGGTGATCGGCACCACGGCGTTTTTGCTGATGTGTTCGGAGCGTATCCGCCGCCAGTGGGAACGGGCCGCTTCCACTGATTACCTGACTGGCCTGGCCAACCGCCGCACGCTGGCTGATGCCGGCGCCACCCGTTTCGAACAGGCGCGGGTGCGGGGCAGGGGTTTTGGCCTGGGCGTGATCGATATCGACCACTTCAAATCCATCAACGACCGTTACGGCCACGACGTGGGCGACGCGGCGTTGAAACACGTGGCGGCCAGGCTGGAACTGGCGTGCCGCGAAGGGGAATTGCCGGCGCGGCAGGGTGGTGAGGAATTCGTCGTGCTGTTTGACGACGTGGCCCATGATTCGGTCTTGGCGGCGGGCGAACGCTTGCGCCATGCGGTGGCCGGGTCGCCCTTCATTGCCGGTGAAGTGATGGTGCCGGTGACGGTGTCGATTGGTGTGGCTGTGTGTATGCCAGAAGACATGGAATTTGACAGCGTGCTGCGGCGCGCCGATGCGGCGCTTTACGCGGCCAAGCAGGGCGGGCGTAACCGGGTGGAATGCGCGGCGCTGGTAACGCGCATGCCGGAGCTGGTGCCGGGCACCGTAGTTTAACGGACGATCGTGCGCGCACAATTCACACAATGTCACGAAATTACAAAGACAAAAATATAGTCTAAAAGTTAATATTTTTGCGGGATTTGTCCTAGACTGTCCGGGTCGTACCAGTCCCGGAGAGTTACCATGTTTATTTCCCAAAAGTTAGAGCGCACCCTTGCCGCGGTGGGCTTGCTGACCTGCGGCGCGTTGGCGCAAGCCGCGCCGGCGTACCAAATCAACCTGATCAAGAATTACTATTTCGATTCCTACGACGTCCAGGCGCTCAACAACCATGGCGACGCCATCGGTGCATATGACGCCGGCTGGTCGAGCCGCAATTATTACTATGTGGGGGCCACCGCGACGTATCGGCCCATGCGCCAGACCGACGGTTTCTGGCGTGACTTGATCGGCGGGATGAATAATCACGGCCAAGCCGCCATCACTTATGAAGACAGTACCTTATGGGATGACTTCAAGTACCAGGCCCAGGTTTTTGACAGCAAAACCGGCGTTTATACGCCGCTGAAGACCGTCTCTCCCCAAGACTCCTCGTTCGCCAACGGTATCAATGATGCCGGTGTGGTTGTTGGCTTATCCAGTTTCAACAGCATTAAGCCAGCCTTCCATGCGACCGCCTGGATTAACGGCAATCCAACGGATTTGGGCACCCTTGGCGGCGGATACAGTTCTGCGGAAGACATCAATACCCATGGTGCTATCGTTGGCCGGTCGCAGTTGGCGGACGGGACATTTAGGGCCTATCTGTACCAGGGTGGCCAGATGGTGGCGCTGGACACGCTGGGCGGCAAGGAAAACTGGGCGTCCGCCATCAACGACAGCCAGGCGGTGGTGGGCGCCAGCCAGACTGCCGGCAATACCTATTCGGCCTTTATTTATCAGAATGGCGTGATGACCGACCTGGGCGCCGGCACCAACAGCTTTGCCACCGACATCAACGCGGCGGGTGTTGTCGTGGGATGGGCCGATGGCCGTGGTTTTATTTATCAAAACGGCCAGGTCACGCTGCTGGACCAGTTGCTCGACCCAGCCAGCGGCTGGCAAGTGAAACAGGTGAACGCCATCAATGACGCGGGCCAGATCGGCACGCAGGTTTGCAAGGTCAGCGGCTTTTGCGTGGGCGCCATTCTGACGCCCGTTCCGGAACCGGCCACCTACGGCATGTTGCTGGCCGGACTGGGGGTATTGTGTGTCGCAGGGCGCCGCCGTGGCCATTCTTAAGCCAGGCTGAAAATAAATTGCTTGTAAGCTCTTGAATTCACTGGCGCCAGCCTTATCTGCCGGAGGTTCTCGCAACACTCCGGCATATTCGATAAGACTATTGAGGTAAAAATGGCTGACACCGCTAAGCAAACCATGGGTTTCCAGGCAGAAGTTAAACAACTGCTGCAACTGATGATCCACTCCTTGTACTCGAACAAGGAAATCTTCCTGCGCGAACTGATTTCGAACGCCTCCGACGCGTCCGACAAGCTGCGTTTCGAAGCCATCAACAATGACGCATTGTATGGCAACGATTCCGAACTGAAGATCAAGGTCAGCTTCGACAAGGCGGCCCGCACGATCACCATCTCCGACAACGGCATCGGCATGAGCCGCGATGAAGCCATCGCGCACCTGGGCACGATCGCCAAATCCGGCACCAAGGAATTCTTTGGCAAGCTGTCCGGCGACCAGCAGGCGGACGCCGCCCTGATCGGCCAGTTCGGCGTGGGCTTCTATTCCGGCTTCATCGTGGCCGACAAGATCACCGTGGAAACCCGCCGCGCCGGCGCGGACGCCGCTGACGGCGTGCGCTGGGAATCGGCCGGCGAGGGCGATTTCTCGGTCGAACAGATCGACAAGCCGAACCGCGGCACCGACATCATCCTGCACCTGCGCGAAGGCGAAGATGAGCTGCTGTCGTCGTGGAAACTGAAATCCATCATCCGCAAATACTCCGACCACATCTCGCTGCCGATCGTCATGGCAAAAGAAGAGTGGGACGCGGAAAAGAAAGAAACCGTCGTCAAGGACGAACTGGAAACCGTCAACCAGGCCAGCGCGCTTTGGGCGCGCAGCAAGTCCGACATCACGCCGGAACAGTACGAGGAATTCTACAAGCACGTCTCGCACGACTTCGCCGCGCCGCTGACCTACACGCACAACCGCGTGGAAGGCCGCAGCGAATACACGCAACTGCTGTACATTCCGGCCAAGGCCCCGTTCGACCTGTGGGACCGCAACAAGCGCGGCGGCATCAAGCTGTACGTCAAGCGCGTGTTCATCATGGACGACGCCGAGCAACTGATGCCAACGTACTTGCGCTTCGTCAAAGGCGTGATCGATTCGGCCGACCTGCCGCTGAACGTGTCGCGTGAAATCCTGCAAGAGTCGCGCGACGTGAAAGCCATCCGCGAAGGCTCGACCAAGCGCGTGCTGGGCATGCTGGAAGACCTGGCGAACGCGGAAGAGCAGGACAAGAAGGATAAATACGCGACCTTCTGGACCGAATTCGGCCAGGTGCTGAAAGAAGGCGTGGGCGAAGACGCGGCCAACAAGGACCGCCTGGCCAAGTTGCTGCGCTTCGCGTCGACCCAGGGCGACACGGAAGAACAGAACGTGGCGCTGGCCGACTACGTGGCGCGCATGAAGGAAGGCCAGGACAAGATTTACTACGTCACCGCCGACTCCTTCAAGGCCGCGAAAAATAGCCCGCACCTGGAAATCTTCCGCAAGAAGGGCGTGGAAGTGCTGTTGCTGACGGACCGCGTCGACGAATGGATGCTGTCGTTCCTGACCGAATTCGATGGCAAGGAGCTGGTCTCCGTCGCCAAGGGCGGCCTGGACCTGGGCAAGCTGGAAGACGAAGCCGAGAAAAAGGAACACGAGGAAACGGAATCCTCGTACAAGGAACTGGTTGAAAAAATGAAGGGCGCGCTGGCCGACAAAGCCAAGGACGTGCGCGTGACGTTCCGCCTGACCGATTCGCCAGCCTGCCTGGTGGCGGACGAGCACGAACTGTCGGGCAACCTGCTGCGCATGCTGAAAGCAGCGGGCCAGGCGGCGCCGGAATCGAAACCTATCCTGGAAATCAACCCGAACCACCCGCTGGTGACGCGCCTGAAGTATGAAAATGCGGAAAGCGCGCAGTTTGCGGATTGGTCGCACATTCTGTTCGACCAGGCGCTGCTGGCGGAAGGCGGGGCGCTGAGCGATCCGGCTGCGTTTGTTAAGCGGATTAATGAGATGTTGCTGGGTAAGTAATGCTGTATTGCTGATTGGCTGGCCGTTGTAAGGCTGGCTTGGAAGGCCGGGGCTCTGATGAGGGGTTCCGGCTTTTTGTTTATCGGGTCCCTTGTATCGGCTGGTGGTGGGGTTGGGGTTTAGGTTTCGGGTGTGATACAGTGGGGTAACTATTTGATAATAAAGAAGAGGCGCTGGGCTTCGGTGGGGAATCTCTGGACTTTGGTCGGGAGAGGGGGCACCGGATTGGGCGCCTACGTCACGTTGGGCGTAATGGGGATATTTCGAATGTCAGATCAGAAAAAATCAAAGCGAAGCGGTTACTGGTTCATTGCAGCTGGAGCCACGTTTTTTGTTGCGGCTTTCGTAGGGAAACAGACGGTATTCTATGGTGTCGGTGCAGTTTACTTCGCCCTGGGTGCAATGAAATTAAGGAACGAAACGTGATCTGCGTTTGCAGCCCAAACTTTCATTCCGGCGGATCTCCTGCGGCGCCCGCTGAATTCTCACTATAAGGGCTTCCCAATTTTTCAAGGCAAATGCGTTCCTCGATCAAGTCGATTAGCGTCTGGAGTTGGTCGGCCTGCGAAACTATAAACGGTCTTGTTGGGCAACTTTGTCATTTGCCCGGAC
>NZ_WKJJ01000035.1 GCF_009674485.1 Pseudoduganella rivuli
GGGGCCGGCGTCGCCGCGACCGGCGCGGCGGTTGGCGCCGGTGCGGCCGGGGCCGCCTTGGCCGGGGCGCTGGTCTTGCCTTCAATCGCATCCTTGAGGATGGCTTCCAGGTCGGCCGGCATCGCACCCAGGCTTTCCGCTGGTGCGCCGTTGTTCAGCTCCGACAACTGGTCGGCCACGAACCCGGAGGCCATCAGCGCCGCCTCGATCGACAGCGGCGTCACCGGCGCGGCGCCGGTACGCAATGCGTCGAACAGATTTTCCGTCAGGTGGCACGCCGCCACCAGCGCCGGCAAGTTCATGAAGCCGGCGCCGCCCTTGATCGTATGGAACGAGCGGAACACGGCATTCAGCGTTTCCTTGTTTTCGGGGTCGCGTTCGAGGCGCAACAGGTGTTCTTCAACATTTACTGCCAGGTCCATCGCCTCGACGACGAACTCCTTGAGCATATCGTCCATTAGAATCCCAGATCGGCAAGAAGGTCATCGACACTGTCCTGGTTCAGCGCAATCGTCGGTACGGAAGGACCGCTCATCAGCTGCACCTCTTTTTGCGCCATCTTCTCGCGCTTGTCGGCCGGCGCGTTGTCGCGCAGCAGCTGTGCCAGTTCCGATTCCACCGTCTTGGTGATGACCACCACTTTCTTGATCAGCTGGCCCGTGATGTCCTGGAAGTCCTGCGCCATCATGATTTCCAGCAAACGGGCTTTTTCCGCCTCGGTGGCTTCGGACACGGCCGCCGCGAAGGCGCGGGAGTCACCCGCCAGCACCTTGAATTCGTCGATCGACAGCTTGCCGGCAAACAGCGCGGCCCAGCGGTCTTCCATTTCCTTGGATTTTTTCGACAGCACATCCTGCGCCGGCATGCCGTCGTCCAGCGTGTTGAGCACCTTGTTGGCGGCCTGTTCGGTCAGCGACGCCACATATTCCAGGCGGTCTTGCGCATCGCCGATTTGCGCCGACGCTTCGGTCAGCGCCTTGTCGTAGCCCAGCTCGCGCAGCGAGTCGTGCAACAGGCGCACGATGCCGCCCAGGCGCTCAAACATCGGGTTGCCGTCGTGGTCGCCTTCGGCTGCGACCGCTGGCGCCGCTTCAGTGGCGGAGGCAGCAGGTGCAGCTGCTGCGGCCGGGGCCGCTTCCGGCGTACGGGAAGCGGCAACTTCGTCAAACAGGCTTTCCAGGTCATCTTCCGCTGAAGCTGCCGGCGCCGGAGCCGGCGCCGCTGGTGCTGGATCTGCGGCGCGTTGCGCAGACACTTCATCAAATAGTGCGTCGAAATCATCAGCGGCGTTGGTCATTCCTGCTTCTCCATGTCTGTATTGGTTGCTGCATATACTGCATCACTGCTGTTTTACCTGGGCGCGGGCATTTAATTGATGATGCCCGGCAATATCAAAACCGCTGGTGCGAGTTTAGCAGGGCGCAAGCCGGTTGTTCAATCGCCGGTACCGGAAAGCCGCTCACCATCCCCCTGCGGCGTGGGTAAAACCAAGTTTACTGTTGTATTTGCAGATACTATCATCGCTCGCCGGGCGCAGGGGCGCAATGCATGACAATTCGATGCTTCTATGCAAAAAAGACATCCCTGGCCACATTCAATTTGCGCTATACCCACGGGTTTATTGACAATTATCAAGACGTTATCACCCTACCATGGTCCAATCCGGGGCTACAATGAAGGTGCCAGCGCCATCTTCAGAGGGAAAGGAGTTCGATATGTACCGGAAAATCCTCATTACCACCGACGGTTCCGCGGTATCCAGCATGACGGCTTGCGCGGGCGTGAAATTCGCCCAGCAAATGGGGGCGGAAGTATTGGCGCTGTTTGTCGCGCCGGAATATCAATACCCGATCTATGTGGAAATTATCCCGCCCAGCTATCCCAGCGAAGAGGAATACCGCGCGGCGATGCAGCGCGCCGGACGCGAACACGTGCAACCGATCCTGGACGCGTGCGAAAAGAAAGGGCTGGCATGCCACGGCATCACGGCCTTTGCGGAAAGCGCGGCGCAGAAAATCGTCGATGTGGCCAACGAACATGGCTGCGACCTGATTTTCATCGGTTCGCACGGCCGCAGCGGCTGGGGCCAGCTGCTGCTGGGCAGCGTCACCAACAAGGTGCTGTCCCACTCGAAAATCCCGGTGCTGGTGCACCGTTTGCTGAAAGAACCCCTGCCGGATTAATCCGGCGATCCAAAACCGGGCGGCAGTGATCCAGTGACTATCTGCCGCCACTGACAAGGCCAACATGATTCGCATAGTCATTGCTGACGACCACACCATCATGCGCGAAGGTCTGAAGCGCATCCTCGACGGAGCGCCGGACATCGACATCACCGGCGAAGCCACCGACGGCTTCGAAGTTCTCAACCACGTGCGCCAGGGCGGCTTCGACTTGCTGCTGCTGGACTTGTCCATGCCGGGCCGCAGCGGTGTCGAGCTGATCCGGCAAATCAAGAGTGAAGCGCCCAAGCTCAACATCCTGATCCTCACCATGCACGAGGAAGAGCAATATGCGGTGCGCGCGATCCGCGCCGGCGCGCAGGGCTACCTCACCAAGGAAAGCGCAGGCACGCAACTGGTGGGCGCGATCCGCCGCGTCGCCTCGGGTCGTCCCTACATCAGCACGGAAGTGGCGGAACAGCTGGCGCTGAACATCATGATGCCTGGCGAGCACTTGCTGCATAAACAATTGTCGGACCGGGAATTCGAAGTGTTTTCCCTGCTGGTGGGCGGCAAATCCATCACAGACATCGCCAACGGCCTGCATTTATCCGTGAAAACCGTCAGTACGCACAAGACCCGCATCATGCAGAAAATGGGCATGAACTCATTGTCTGAGATGGTGCAATACGCCGTCGCACACCGCTTGCTGGCGCCGTTCAAGACGTAAATCCCGCTTCCCGGCGCGGCCTTTCGTTAGGAAAATTCCTACAAGGCTGCGTCGACTCCTACCCGTATATTCAGCGCCCGCTGATATCCGTGCTTGGCCTCGGTTGGCATACTGAAACCATTCAAAAAGTTGCCGAATAGTTATAACTCGTGGTCAATACACGTAGTGATTCCTATATGGCACGACAACCGACAATGTCCCAGGGATGGACCAAGCTACAGGAGATCACCATGCAGTCCACACATCTATCCGATTTACGTCCGGCAACAGCGCAGCCCACTGGCGCAGAAGCCGGCCGCCAGCGTCAAGGCCGCCTCTGGTCGAATCTGCGGGAAGTTTGCGACTTGCTCCATATTCCGACCACCAACATCCCGTCCAGCGACGAGCTGTTGTTCCAGCATGTGCAATTCAAAATGGGCCAGCGCGTCCACACCATCGGCCAAGCCTTCGATACGCTGTTCGTCGTCAATTCCGGCTTCCTCAAAACCGTGCTGATCGATGAATTCGGTAATGAACAGGTACTGAGCTTCCCCATGAAGGGCGACATGATGGGCGTCGACGGCATTCATACCCGCCATTACGCATCGGAAGCCGTGGCGCTGTCGGATTGCGACCTGATCCTGCTGCCGTTCCGCAAGCTGGCGGCGCTGGGCCGCGCCCACACGGAACTGGAAAACCTGCTGTATGGTGTGATGAGCCGCGAACTGGTGCGCGAACAAACCATGATCGGCATGCTGGGCGCCCTGTCGGCCGAAGCGCGCGTGGCGCGATTCCTGGTGTCGCTGGCGGACCGGTTTGCCGCCATGGGCTACTCCAGCAAACTGTTCAACTTGCGCATGACGCGCCATGAAATCGGCAGCTACCTGGGCTTGACGCTGGAAACCGTCAGCCGCACGCTGTCGGCCTTTAATGAAGTGGGCTTGATCAGCGTGGACCAGCGCACCATCGGCATCAAGGATGCGGACGCGCTGAAAAACCTGCGCCGCCTGCCACCGTCGCGCTCGCGCAGCCGCCAGCGCGCAAGGGCCGAAGCCACCGCCGCGGCTGCGTCAGTCGGCCCCGCGGTGCAACTGGCCACCGCCTGACTGCCGCACCGCCAGCATCGGCCCGCTTCGGCGGGCTTTTTTTATATCGGTCCCTGTAAAATTCACTTGCAAAGTTAATAGCAATGCTCAATAATAAAAATGAGAATCATTATCATTTATTAGGAGCCATTGCATGCACAGTGCCAAAAATACGTCGCCTCTCACCGTCGTCCCGGCTACCCCGGTGACGTCCAACGAGCCCGCTCCTGTCCGTCGCGTCACCAGCGCCGCGCTGATGCAAGACCAGCGTGAAGTGGAAATCGAACACAACAACAAGATTTACCGCCTGCGCATTACCCAGCTGGGCAAACTGATTCTGACCGCTTAACGCCCCTGGTCCCCGTCATACCTGCAACGCCGCACCACCAGCAACACCTGCCAGCCATCCGTCCCGCGCGGTAGCCAGCCTCCTCACGTATCCGATTTCGCAAGGAGAGCCTGATGGCCAGCATTGACCGTACCGATCCGCTTAGTGATCCGCTTAGTGATCCACTTCGTGATTCCCTCTTCGATCCCATGCCGGGCCAGCGCCCGGAACTGATGCTGTCCGCCGTGCTGCACTTGATGTCCCATTACACAGCCAACGCAGGCGAAGGCGGCTGCGTCAAACTCGCCTCGGTGATCGAGCGCCATTTGAAAGCCCTGGCTACGCTGCCCGGCCTGGCGCCCGTCCTCGCCGCCACGTGCCAGCAACTGTCGGAACAGTGGGCCGGCGAGGTGGAACGGGCCATGCCTGCACAGGAAAGCTTCCTGGCCCGCATCATGGCGCGCCATCGCACTCCGGCGCCCGCGCTGTAACGGAGGACGCCATGTGCGACAAGCATCAACCGGAACCCGCCATGCAGCAGGTTCCACAACCGCAGGCAGCGGCACAATCGTCGCGCCGCCGCAAGCTGTGGGAACTGGCCCCAGCCTGTCATTGCCCGCTGGTCGGCGTCGGCATGCCGCTGGCCGCCTTGCGCAAGCTGGTCGGCAAGGTCACCGGCGGCACCGTGATCGCCGGCGACTACGACGTCCATGTCGGCGTCGTCACGGAATGCGGCGCCCGCAACCGATTGTCCGAAGCGCTGCAAAAAGAACTGGACCGGCGCTACGCCCCTGTCTTGCAGCGCTTCCGCGCCGCCCGGGATACCGGACAGGTGGCCGCCCTGTGGCACGCGGCTGTCGCGCGCGGCGACGTGGCCGGCGCCTTCTGGGCCGCGCTGACCCATGCGCGCTGCACCACGGAACTGGAAGAACAGATGTGCCGCGACCTGCACATGATCCAGCACCAGGCCGGCGCCTGCGTCCGGGCCGATCTGGCGCGCTTCAGCGCCACCGTGGATGAGAACGCCCAGTTGACGCGCGAAATGGCGCGCCTGCAGCAGCGCCACGCCGCGCTGCAACAAGAGTGGCAGGCGGAGCGCGACCGCCACGGCGCGCAAATGATGCAGTTGCGCGCGCAGGTGGTGGGCCGCGACAGCCTGGCCGATTCGCTGCGCCACGAACTGGAACAGTTGCGCACGTCGATCCCGGGTCTCGAAACGCGCGACCGCCTGGCGCAGCGGCTGGCGCTGGCCGATGACCGGGAACGGGCGCTGCGCCAGCAAGTGCAGGATTTAAAACAGGAATTGGAGGCGCTGCGGCAAGAACGACGGCACGAACAGGCGCGTGCCCCTGGCATAACAGACAACCTGCCGCCGGCGCCGGCGGAACCGCACAACGTCATCTGGCTGTCGCAGCGCAACGTGCTGTGCGTGGGCGGCCGCAGCGGTAACGTGGCCAGCTACCGCGCGCTGGTGGAACAGGCGGGCGGCCAGTTCGCGCACCACGACGGCGGACTGGAAGACAATGTGGCGCGGCTGGAAGCAAGCATGGCGGCGGCCGACCTGGTGATTTGCCAGACCGGCTGCATCAGCCACAGCGCCTACTGGCGCGTGAAGGATTACTGCAAGCGCACCGGCAAACGCTGCGTCTTTGTCGACAACCCCAGCGTGTCGAGCCTGGCGCGCGGACTGGAAGAAGCCGGCGCCTGACCGTCCGCCGGCAATGAAAAGGCGCTGTCTGCAACTTTCGTGGAACTCTGCTTTTCGCTCCCGGTCCAAGCAATATCATCCCGGGACTGGAGACAGATCATGGAAACGCAGGCATTCGCATCGCTGTTGGCGCAACTGGCGTTACTGACTTCACGGCAATGCGCCCAGGTTCAGGTGCGGCTGGGGCAGACCGACGCCAGGCAGCACGTGGGCAAGCTGCTGGACCAGGCGGCGCAGGAAAAACTGTGCTGTCCGCGCTGCGCCGGCACCCGCTGGTACCGGCACGGCCGCGAAAGCGGCCTGCAGCGCTACCGCTGCCGCACGTGCGGTAAAACCTTCAATACGCTGACCGGCACGCCGCTGGCCAGGCTCCACTATAAGGAACGCTGGCTGGCCTACCTCGACGGCATGCTGGCGTCGCACTCGCTGCGCCATGCCGCCAGCCGCCTCGGCGTGCACCGCAACACCACGTTCCGCTGGCGCCACCGCTTCCTGGCGCTGCCGCGCACTGACCGCGCACCGCTGCTGCATGGCATTGCCGAGGCCGACGAAATGTTCTTGCTGGAGTCGCAGAAGGGATCACGCCACCTGGACCGGCCGCCGCGCCGCCGGGGCGGGCACGCACGCCGGCGCGGCATTTCACACGAGCAGGTGTGCATCCTGGTGGCGCGCGACCGCAACGGCCGCACGCTCGACTTCGTCACCGGGCGCGGCGCGCTCACCAGCACCGCCCTGCACCAGTGCCTGCGGCCGGCGCTCGATCCCGACATCCTGCTGGTGACCGACGCCAACGCGGCTTACCGCGCCTTTGCCCGCGAGAGCGGGATCACCCATGATGCGGTCAACCTTCGCGCCGGTGTGCGCACGCGCGGCGCGCTGCATGTGCAAAACGTCAACGCCTACCACAGCCGTTTCCGGGCCTGGCTGCACCGTTTCCACGGTGTCGCCACGCGCTACCTGCCGAACTACCTGGGCTGGCGCTGCATCCTTGATGCACATCGCATCGATACCGCGGAATCTCTGCTTAAAGCGGCAATTGGACTCTTTCCACGGTTTGCGGGGACATAGCCAATGAAAAAGCCCCGCTAGGCTCGCGCCTGCGGGGCTTTTTTTGACCGTCTGGCCACTTGCGCGGCCAGCATTCCAGGCTTCGATTAGAAGTTGTAGGAACCGGTCAGGTAGAACGTACGGCCCATCGTGTCTGCGTAACGCGGGTCGTAGCCAACCTGGTGGCCCGACGATGCACGCAGCGTCAGAGGCGGATTGCGGTCGGCGATGTTCTTGATGCCGGCGCGCAGCGAAGCCGCTTTGGTGATGGCCCACTTGCCTTGCCAGTCGAAGGTCAGGTACGACGGAACGTGCAGGCGCAGCGTTTCGTTGACCTTGGTGTTCATGTTACGCACCGACTGCTCCGCATCGGTGTAACCGTTGCGGTAGTTGGCCACCAGCGAGTTGCTGAACGCGCCGGTTTCCAGCGTGTTGGTCCAGCGAACGATGTGGCGGAACGACACGGCATCATCGATACCGAAGAAGTTCATGTCGTTGGTCCACACATTGCTGGTGCCTGGCACGGTGTAGTCAGCCTTCAGCAGGTAGGTGCCTGCCAGCGTCGAATCCAGCTTGCCGAAACCGAAGCGGTGACGGTAAGTGGTTTCCCAGTCAATACCCTGGTTGTGGGTCTGGCCAATGTTGATCGACAGCGTTTTCTTCGCCCAGTAGGTGTTGCCGGTCGACGGTTCGGTGTAGGTCGTGAACAGTTCACGGAACTTCACTGGATCAGCAAAGATCTGCGCTTCGTTGACGGACGACACGGCGTCACGCAGTTTCACGTCCCACAGGTCAGCCTGGATCGAGAACGACGCGGTCGGCTCGATACGGAAGCCCAGCGTGTATTGCTTGGATTTCTCTGGCTTCAGGTTTTCGTTGCCGCCCGAAATCACGTTGTACTGGGTCTTGCCGATACGGCAGAAGTTCGGGTTTTCCTTGGCCAGGTTGGCCGGGCAATCCCACGAGCTGGCGGTGAAGCCTGCGTTAACCAGCGGCTGGCCGATGTCCAGCATCGAAGGCGCCTTGAAGCCGGTGCCGTACGAAGCGCGGAACAGCATGGTTTGCGACGGCTGCCAGCGTGCCGACACCTTGTAGGTCGACGACGACTCTTTGGCACCCATGGTGCGGTTGGCGATCGCGTTCTTCACGGCTTCGAACGTGTCGTAGCGCGCCGCGCCGCTGATTTCCAGGCCCTTGATGACTGGAGCATTCACCTCGGTGAATACGCCGTAGTTGTTGCGCTCCAGGTCATACGCTGGCGAAGCGTTGAAGTTGTAGATCATCGTGCTGTCGGCGTTTGGCGTCTGCACGTAGTGGTAGTTACGGTAGTCACCGCCCACTGCGATCTGTGCTTTGCCGCCTGGCAGCGAGAACAGTTCGCGCGAACCGTGCGCATCGATACTCTTCAGGGTGGTCGACGCTTCACGGATCGAGCCATGGAAGATCGAGTTGGCGATCAGGGCCTTGGTGGCGTCCGATTGCGCGCCGATCGGAGCGAATGGATCGAACTGGTTCTTGGCCAGCATGTCGCGGAACTCGGTGTTCTTGGCGTAGCCGCCGACGTAGCGCTCGTCGATCTTGTTGCGCGACCAGGTCAGGCCGGTACCGAAGTCCCAGGCGCCGACGGTGCCTTCAGCACCAACCACGAAGTTGGCCGAGTCGGTCAGGGTCTGGCTGGCGCGTGGACCCCAGTCGTAGGTACGGTAGTTACCCGAAATGGTGCGGATCGCGGCTTGCTGCGCGGTGGTCAGGTTTGGCGCCACGTACTTGGTGTACATGTCGGTACCTTTGGTGATCGTGAACGGCGCGGTGTTCGCCGCGATACGCGCGGTCAGGTCCAGGCGCGAGAAGGCCATTTCCGTGAACACGTTGATGTCCGGGGTTGCCTTGAACGTTGCCTTGCCGAAGAACGAGTCACGCTTGCTCTCTGGTACCACTTCAACCATGGTCACGAAGTCGAATGCGCAGTTCTGCACGGTTGCGGTGTTGACCAGCGATTCGTAGTTCAGGGCCGGGCATTTGCCGTTGGCTTTCAGGAACGGGCTGAAGCCGACTGGCGACAGTTTGCTGTCGGCCGTGAAGGCGACGGAAACGTTCGCTGGAATGGTCGCGGTGCTGGTACGGTCGTAGACGTACGGCGTGCCATTGTGCATGAATGGCAGGTACGCGGTCTTGGAGAACTCGCGGTCGGTCGATTTCATCGCCGCCTGTTCGTCGTGACGGTACGACATCAGCACGTTGTAGCGGTTTTCTTCCAGGTCGCCGAAGCCGTAGGTCAGCGCAGCGTAGCTGTTGCGGCCGGCGCCGGACTGGCCAGGCTGGCGGTATTGCGCTTCAACGTTGCCGCCTTGCATGTTCTTCTTCAGGATGAAGTTGATCACGCCGCCGATGGCGTCGGAACCGTACAGGGCCGAAGCGCCGTCGGTCAGGATTTCAACGCTCTGCACCGCGCTCATTGGAATCGCGTTCAGGTTGATCGTGGAGCCGGAACCTTGTGGCGCGATACGGCGGCCGTTCAGCAGCACCAGCGTGTACGATTCGCCGATACCGTGGATGTTTGCCGAAACGCGGCCACCCGAGTTGGTGCCGGCGGCGACTGCTTCAATGGTGAAACCTTGCATCGAAGGCAGCGCCTGGATCAGGTCGGCAACGGTGGTCGCGCCCGATTTTGCGATGGCTTCTTGCGACAGGCGCTGCACTGGCAGTGCGCCTTCCACGTTGATGCGCTTGATCGCGGAACCCGTGATTTCAACTTTCTGGATTTGTTCTTCCGCGCCTGCTGCGCCGGCGAACAGGGCCGAACCGGCCAGGACTGCGAGTGCCAGGCGCACGTGACGGGCGCCGATCTTCTCTTGCAAATTCATTCATTACTCCCTGTAATGTGGGTGAAAAACAATGAGCAAGGGGAATGCAAATGCAAAAACGTGCCTGGCGGTCTGTCAGATCGTATGCGGGGAAAAACGCAGGAAATGGGACGAGAACTAGCTCAGCGACGGGTGCAGGAACTACCAGCCATTGCTCAATGGGAACGGATTATGCAAGGCTTTTATGGTGCAAGGACAGGTTTTTTCGACAATTCCGTTACATATCAGACATGAAATTGCAATAAAAGTAGAATGTTTAGAAAACTTTGTATCAGATCAAATTTAATTCCGGTTAACTGACCTAAAAACGAAGACAATAGTTGTGAATTCACAACAGCCAAACTATTGTTTAATTAATAAACATCTCTCTTGTAGCGATTTTCAGTTATCAGATCATCCAATTTGTCACGCCCCAGGATATCGCTCAACGCCCGGTCGACGCCGGCCGCCATGCCTTGCAAACTGCCGCACACGTAGATCGCCGCGCCTTGCGCCACCCAGTCGCGCAAGGCCGCGGCCTGCGCGGGCAGGATGTCTTGCACGTACCGGACGCAGCAGCCCTGCCCGCCGGCATCGCGCGACCAGGCCACGTCCAGTTGCTGCAATTGACCGGCCGCGCGCAGCGCGTCCCATTCGTGGCGATAGTGATAGTCGTGCTGGGCGTGGCGCTCGCCAAACAGCAGCCAGTTGCGGCCGTGTCCCGCCAGGGCCCGCGCCCGCAAATGGCCGCGCAGACCGGCAATGCCGCTGCCGTTGCCAATCAGGATCAGGGGCCGGTGTTCATTACCGTCCAGGCGGAAATGGCGGTGCTGGCGCACGCGCATTTGCAGGGTGGCGCCGACGGGCGCTTCGCGGCACAGCCAGCCTGACGCGACGCCGGCGCCCCGCTCTCCATGCAAATGCAGGCGCACCAGCAAATGCACGCGGCCGTCCGACGGGATCGACGCGATCGAATATTCGCGCGGCTTGTCCGGCTCGGCAGGGGCCACCACCTGCACCAGGTCGCCCGATTGCCAGTCCGGCAGCACGCCGTCTTCCGGTTCCAGTTCAATGTGATAAATCGGCGCCCCGCTGCTGCCTTCGTTGAGCCAGTGGCGCTCCGCCAAGCGCCACGCGCCAAACGCCGGTGCGCTCCAGTCCGGCGCATCGGTGGTGCCGGCCAGGTGGCTCAACGCATGGCGCCACGCCGCGATGGCGCTGTCCGCCAAGCGGTCCGCCTCGATGCGTTCCACCAGCGGCCGGGCGCCCTGCTGTTGCAGCCACGTGTCGAGCGCCCTTCCAAAACCACAATATTGCCCGTAGCTGCTGTCGCCCAGCGCCAGCAGCGCGTAGTGCAACTGCGGCAATGGCATCGTTCCCGTCATGATGCGGCCGACAAACGCCGCTGCCGCGTCCGGCGCATCGCCTTCTCCATACGTGCTGACAATGAACAGGATGCGCTCGGCCTGCTGTAGTTCGTCTGCGGACAGCGCCGACAGCGAACACAGGCGCACGGGCAGGCCCGCCAGGCGCAGGGTTTCCGCCGTCTGCGCGGCCAGTTGCTCGGCATTGCCGGTCTGGCTCGCATGCGCGACGATCCAGCCGGGGCCGGCTGCCTGCACCGCGGCGCGCCCGGCGGCTTCTCGTGCCGTTCGGCGGCGCCAGTCCAGCAACGGCGGTGCGCAGACCAGTCCATAGCTGATCAGGCAAGCTGCCGCCAGCGCCAGCCGGGTGGTATCGAGGGTGAGGATCATCGGTTATTCTTCTTCGTCCAGCATGGCGCGCATCGCGCTGCTGAACAATTCAGTACAGGCTGGGCCATCGCCCGTGCGCAGCACGAAGCGCGCCGCCAGGCCCTGCCGCTCCGCCAGCGCCAGCCCCTGTTCAGGACCGAGCACCGTCAAGGCGGTGGACCACGCATCGGCCGCCATGCATTGGGGATGGACGACGGTCACGGACGCCAGTCCGTTGCAGACCGGCATTGCGGTACGGGGGTCGATGGTGTGCGCATAGCGCCGGCCTTCATGCATGACAAACTTGCGGTAATCGCCCGAGGTGGCGACCGACAGGCCGTGCAGCGCCAGCACCATGTCGTCCAGTCCGCTGCCGGGCAACGGTTCCAGTTCCACCCACCACGGCTGCCCGTCCGGCCGCATGCCCGCTCCCCGCAACTCGCCGCCCACTTCAACCAGGAAATGTTTGACGCCGTGATGGGATAAAAAATAGGCGAGGCGGTCGACGCTGTAGCCTTTCGCAACGGCCGACAGGTCCAGCTGCACGCCCCCCGGCTGCAACGCGCGCCGGCGGTCGGGGTCGAGTTGAATGCGGGCAGCCTGGCGCTGTTCGCGCAGCAGGCGGATGTCGTTGGCGTCCGGCGGGGTATATGAATTGTCGCTGTGACGCTTGCCAGCGTTATCGGGTCCAAAACCCCAGCGATTAACGATGTGTCCGGCAGACGGATCGTACGCCTCGCCACTGAGCCGCCCCACGTCCACCGCAAAGGTCAGCACATCGAAAAACGCGCGGGGCAGCACGTGCCAGCTGCCGGCCGCCGCGCGGTTGAAGCGGCCCAGGTTCGAGTCCGGTTCCCAGTGGCTCATTTCCGCCACCACGATATCGAGCTGCTCCTGCAGCAATGCGTGCAAGCCATCCGGCGCCGGTTTGCCGGGCGGCGCGGCCAGCCGCACCGACCACGTGGTGCCCATGCTGTGGCCGGTGAAATCGTGCACGGCCGCGCCGGCCGGCGCCGGGTCGGAGGCGATATGGTTCGGCAATAAAACCCGGCGCATGGCGATCCTGCTCAGCTCCGGCTTATTGCGGCAACACTTCCACGGTGGCCGCGTACGAGGCGCGGCGCGGCACGACGGGGCGCGGCTGGCCCGGCTGCGGCGCCGCCATCGCCGGCCAGCTCGACGTCACCAGGTACATGCCTGCTTCCGGCAACGTGAACGTGATTTCACCTTTCGCATCCGTGCTTTGGCGGATTTCGCCCAGGGTGCCTCGGTAGCGCACGCCGCCCGGGATCAGGCTGAACGCCTGGTTGGCGGCGGGTTTGCCATCCAGCAGGAAGCGCCACGTGGCTTTCTCACCGGCGTGCATGTCGTTCGGGTGCGTGACCGGCACCAGTTCCAGGCCCGCGCCGGTTGGCTTGAAGACCGCGTCATCGGTCTTGTTGGCCGAGACGAACGTTTCCAGGCGGCTCTCCGTACGCGACACTTTCACGTCTTCCGCGCCGGCCGGCAGGTTTTTCAAATCCGCCTCGGCGCCACGGAACATCTTGTTTTCGCCATTGAGCTTGTAGCTGGCCAGCACGTTTTGCGACACCACCGACACTTTATAGGTGCCCGCCTTGGCCATCTGCACGTCGAAGGTCGAGCGCAGGCGACCCGTGACCGCATTCTTCGGTTCCACTTTGGCGCCGTCGGGTCCCGTCACGGTCAAGCCGTCCAGCTTCAGCGGCTGGTGGTCGATGGTAAACAAGTCTTCGGAAATGGCGGCATCCACCGTCACCCACGCATCCTTCGATTCCACCATCGTGGTCGATGGCAGCAGCCAGGGTTTGTGCGCGTACGCGTTCAGCGCGAAACCGGCCAGTGTCAGCGCCAGCAGTGGTTTGGTTGGGTTCATCAAAGCCGTTCTCCTTATTTATATAGTACGGTGACGTTGCCCAGCTCTTCCTTGCCCTTCGCCGTGCCCAACTGGCCCGGTTTCAACGGCAAGGTGAGCGGCACTTTGACGAGTTCGCGGCCGCCCGATTCGCGCGCCGCTTCCATCACCAGTTGATACTGGCCGGCCGGCAATTTGTCGATCGTGGCCGACGCCGCGTTGAACGTCAGCGTGTGTTCGCCCGGTGCGCGCGTCGCGCCGGACACGCCATCCATCGGCAACGTCACATCGCGCCCGGCCTTGCGCCACCACTGGCGCATGTCCTTGACCCACTTGGTGCCGCCATTGTCTTTTTTCTTTACGTCATACAGCACGGCCAGGTTGGTCACCACTTTCTGGTCCGCGTTTTCCAGCCAGGCGGCCACGTAAGGACGGTGGTATTCCGCCACGTTCAATTGCGGGATTTCAAACTTGACGGCCAGGTCGGCCGCCATGGCCTGGGCGCCGGCCAGCGGCAGCGTCATGGCGATGGAGTAGCGTAATTTCATGGAAAGACCTTAATGAATAAACAGCAAAGCAATGACAAACGGCACCAGCACGCCGAAGCCGACCACCGGCCACGTCGATGGGCGGTTGGCCGCGTGGAACTTCAATATCAGGAAACCGGTAATACAGAACACCAGGCAGCAGACGGCGAAAATATCGATGAACCAGTTCCAGGCCACGCCCGTATGGCGGCCCTTGTGCACGTCGTTGAGCCAGGAAATCCAGCCCCGGTCGGTATTTTCGAATTCCGCGGCGCCGTCTTCCAGACCGATGCGCACCCACGCATCGCCGCCGGCTTTCGGCAGCGGCACATACACTTCATCCACCGACCATTCCGCCGCGCGCCCGCCCACGTTGACCGACCATGTATCGCGCAGCCACTGTTCAGCCGCGTCCGGCAATGCATCCTTGGCGCCGTCGTGTGCTTCCGCATACGCCTTCAATTGCGCCACCAGCGGCGCAGGAACCGTGGCTTGCTTGCGCGTGACGGCGGGCCTGGCTTCGATTTGCGACGCATGGTTCAACGTGATGCCGGTAATACTGAACAGGAACATGCCCATCAGGCACAGCGCGGAGCTGATCCAATGCCATTGGTGCAGGTTTTTCAGCCAGACCGCGCGGCTGGCTTGCTTGGAAACGCTCAAGGGAATGCTTTCTTATTAGTGGGATACAGCCAGCGACTCGAAAATGATAATGATTATCATTTGCAGAGTCAATCAAACCTTCGGAAATTTACATAAATCTACTTTCATTGCTTGTATATTGCCAAATCATTGCGGCAAGTATTGAAAATGATAGTGAGAACGATTATCATTTACATCACTTGCCAGCCCATCCCCTCTCCGGACCAGCCAGCTTTCACATCCCTGAAACCCGCCTGGAGATTTTCGTGTCCGTCATCCGCAGCCGCAAGCACAATCCTGCCACCCAACCTCTGCTCACGCAGTCCATGCTGAACCACGCCCGGCTGAATCAGTCGCTGCTGGCGCTGGCCGCCCTCAGCCTGCCGCTGGCCGCATCGGCCCAGCAGGAAAAAACCATGTCGGAGGTGAAAGTCAATGCAGCAGCCGACGTGCCCTTCAAGGCCGACAAGGTGTCGTCACCGAAACTGACGCAACCGCTGATCGACACCACGCAAACCATCTCCGTGATTCGCAAGGAAGTGTTGCAGGAACAAGCGGCCTCGTCGCTGGTGGAAGCACTGCAAAATACGCCGGGCATCACCTTGCAGCTGGGGGAAAACGGCAATACCAGCGCCGGCGACACGTTCCAGATGCGGGGCTTTTCCGCGCAATCGTCGATCTTTGTCGACGGTATCCGCGACCTGGGCGCCGTCACGCGCGACGTCTTCAATATCGAGCAGATTGAAGTATCGAAAGGCCCGGCGGGCGCCGATATCGGCCGTGGCGCCGCCGCCGGCTACATCAACCTGTCGTCCAAGCTGCCGCAGCGTGAAAACGCGGTATCCGGCACGATCGGCTACAACTCCGGCGAAAAAGCCCGCGCCACCGCCGACCTGAACCGGATCATCGGCGACAACGCGGCATTCCGCCTCAACGCGATGGCGGAAGATGGCGGCCTGATGGGCCGTAAGGTCATCGACAAGCAGCGCCACGCGATTGCCCCGTCGCTCGCCTTCGGCCTGGGGACACCCACCCGCGTCTATATCTATTCGCAGCACGTGCGCTCGGAAGGCACGCCCGACGGCGGCATCCCGGCCATTGGCATCCAGGGCTTCAATCCAATTTTCACGGGCGCCGATGCCGCCGCCACCATGGCCATTGCCCGCTCCGCGCCGCGCGTCGGCCGCGAAGCATACTATGGCTACGGCAGCGACCATGAAAAGATGGATGCCGACATGGCGACCGTGAAAATCGAACACGAGCTGGGCGCGAAAACCACGCTGACCAACGTTACCCGCTATGGCCGCTCCAGCATCGACCGCATCCTCACCGGCATCAATGCCATTACCCCGACGGGCGGCGCCAACACCGCCACCTGGACCATTGCCCGCACCCGCCAGAGCGTGCTGCAGGAAAACAAGATCCTCGCCAACATCACCAACGTGGTGTCGGAATTCGCCGCCGCCGGCTTGCAGCATACAGTATCGGCCGGCCTGGAATTCATGTCGGAAGAACAGACGGGCCTGGGCCGCACGGGCCTGGGGACCACCACCGGCGCCAACCTGTACGCGCCGAATCCGAACGACGTGCTGGCCGCCTACAACCCGGTGCTGAGCGGCCAGGCCACGATCGGCAAGACCACCACCGCCGCCGTATATGCGTTCGACACCATCAAGCTGAGCGACCAATGGCAAGTCAACGGCGGCCTGCGCTCAGAGCACTACAGCGCCGAGACACTGCAAGCGCCGGCCGTGGGCGCCACCGTCGCCGCACCGCGCGTGACCAAATCCGACAACCTGAACAGCATGAAAGCCGGCATCCTGTATAAACCGGCCGACAATGGCAGCATTTACCTGTCGTATGCAACGTCCTACCTGCCACCGGGCGGCAACAACTTCACCTTGGCGGCCGACAACGCCAACAGCAATGCCAATGCCGCGCTGGATCCGCAAAAGACCACCAACCTCGAGCTCGGCACCAAGTGGGACGTGATTGAAAAGCAGCTGGCGCTGACGGCCGCACTGTACCGCACCGATAACAAGAATGAATTCACGCTGCAGGACGCCACCACCAACGACGTGTCGCAGCTGGGCAAACGCCGCGTGCAAGGGATCGAGCTGGGCGCGGTCGGCCAGATCACCCGCAACTGGAGCATCATCGCCGGCCTGGCCACGATGGATACCAGGATCCTGCAAGGCACCACGTTGAACAATGCGGTCGGCGCGGCCACCCGCTGGTCGCCGGACTTCACGGCAACCTTGTGGACCAGCTACAAGTGGAATGACGCGCTGAGCTTCGGCGGCGGCGTGCGCCACACGTCCGAGCAAAAACGCGTGGTCGATCCGGGCGCGAACATGGCGACCCAGAATACGCCGGCCATCCCGGCCTACACCGTGGCCGATGCCATGGCGTCGTTCAAGGTCAGCCGGAACGTCAGCCTGCAATTGAACGTGTATAACCTGTTCGACAAATTCTATGTCGGCACGCTGAACAACGGCGGTTCGCGCGCCACTGTCGGAGCGCCCCGTTCGGCGCAGCTGACGGCGAACTTCCTGTTCTGACGGGCATGACCATCCCCGCACAAAGCGGGGTGGTCGTCCCCGCGCAAGCAGGGATCCATGCTGCGTATCCTGCCTGCAGCCCATGCGGGCTGCGGCGGATTTATTGCTTGTTCTGATTATTCTGTTCGCCCTGTCGCTGGCTGCCGCCGTGCTGGCTGGCTGGCTGGCTCGATTGCGCGCCCAGGCTGTCGGCGCTGGCCTGGTTGCCGGCGGTATTCTGGCTGGCGCCACTGGCCGATGCGGTCCGTGCGCTCTGGCTGTTCTTATGGCTCATGCTGCCGGCGCGGCGCGCCTCTTCCGGCGTGAATTCATGCGCCGTGCCTTTCTGGTGGGCGGCGCGGCCGCCCTGTGCTGCAATTTCCCGCTGTCGTGCAGGGTCCATCGATGCAAAGCCGCGGTTGCTGGTATCACCGCTCTGCTTGTTGCCTGACTTATTGTCTGACTTATTGCCGGATTGATTCCCGGCCTGGTTCCCTGACGCCGCCTCGCGTCTGCCTGCATTGTTGTCGCCTTGTTTCGATGATGCCATCACATTCTCCTCTGTTTCGTTGTACTACATTGTGGAACCCTGACTAAGCTGTCAGTAAAGCCCTTACAGGGGCGATTTCATGGTAGATCAACGCTGTTGAGGAAGACATAGGACTCATGCAGCAGGCAATGTAGGAGCAGTCCTACGATGAGTGACTATCTTTTTCTTACGTACCGGATGTAATTTTTCCTACAGAAAAAACTGCATCACCAGCGACAACAAACACGCGGTCGCCGCCGGCCAGTCGCATGGCGTGGCCACCCGTGAAGGCGCCAAATGCAGGCAAGACCGTTCGCTGCACCCCGGCAGCAAAACAGGGCAAGCGCAACGCATCGCGCCCGTCGGACAAGCGGTACACCGGGTGGATATGGCCGGCGATCACGTGGCCGGTTCCGGCCGGGAAATCCGGGTGGTGGCAAAACGCGAACGGCGCCACGTGGTAGGGCTCATCGACGATATCGAGCGCCAGTTGCGCGGCCGGATCGCCCGCGTGACGGTCATGGTTGCCGCGCACCACCGTGACGCGCAAACCCGCATGGCGCGCGCGCCATGCCAGCAAGGCGTCGGTGGCGGCATGGGCCGCCTGCGCATGCAGGAAGTCGCCGAGGAAGATCAGGTGCGCCACGTCCACCGCGGCCAGCGCCGCGTCGAGCGCCGCCAGGTTTTCCTGCGTCGTCCCGTGCGGCACCGGCACGCCGTGGGCGCGGAAGGCGGCGGCCTTGCCGAAGTGGATGTCGGCCACCGCCAGCAGGCGCTCGCGCGGCCAGTACAGCGCCTTGTGCGGCAACAGTTGCACCCGCTCTCCACTGAGCTCGGTTTCGTGCACGCTCATGCGTCCTGCTCCGGTCGCGCGGCGTGTTCCAGTTCGCGCAACATGCGTGCCACCCGGTCCGCCAGTTTTTCCGTGCTGAGTTTTTCGCGGAAGCGTTCCACCATCAGTGCAAAGCCGAACGGCGTGGCGCGCTTCACGGCGTGAAAGGCGATGGCGCGCCGCTGCAATTCCTGCAAGGTGGCGCGCAACCGGCCCAGCTCCAGTTCCTGTTCCAGCACTTCGCGCTGCGCCTGCGTCAGCAGCAGGTTGCCCGCATCGTGCTTGCGGAACACGTCGAAGAACAGCGACGACGACGCCTGCAACTGGCGCGCGCTTTTGTGCCCGCCCGGATAGCCCTGGAACACCAGTCCGGCGATGCGGGCGATGTCGCGGAAGCGGCGCTGCGACAACTCCGCCGCATTCAGGCTGGCCAGCACATGTTCCAGCAAGTGGCCGTCATCGAACAGCGGCGCGCCCGGCCAGTCGAATGCTTCGGGCGCCAGCAACTCCAGTCCGTAATCGTTGACCGAAATGGAAAACGTGGCGGGCTGCGCCTGCGCCAGGCGCCACGCCAGCAATGACGCCAGTCCCGTATGCACGGCGCGCCCGGCAAACGGATAGAGAAACAGATGGTGGCCTTCGCGCGAGCGCAGGCTCTCCACCACCGTCACATCCGGCCCCGGCAACGCGGACCAGCGCTGCTGCACGTCCAGCAAGGGACGCACCGCCAGCATTTCCGGACCGTCGAACACGCCATGCGCTGCGCGCTGCAATTGCGCCAGCACGGCGTGCGCCAGTTCCGACGACAGCGGCATGCGTCCGCCCTGCCAGCGCGGCACCGCCCCCTTGGCGCCCTGCGCGCGCCGCACATAGGCCGTCATTTCATGCACGCGCACGAATTCCAGCACGCGGCCGCCGAACAGGAAATGGTCGCCCGGTTTCAGGCGCGCGATGAAAGCTTCCTCCACGGTGCCGAGGCGCGCGCCGCGCAGGAATTGCACGTGCATGCTGGCGTCCGCGACGATGGTGCCGATGTTCATGCGGTGGCGGCGCGCAATGGCGGCGTCGCGCACCCGCCAGACCCCCTGTTCGTCCGGCTGCACCCGATGGTATTCCGGATACGCCGTCAGGCTCTGGCCGCCGCGCGCCACGAAGTCCAGCGCCCACTGCCATTCGTCGTCCTGCAAATGGCGGTACGACCACGCGCCGCGCACTTCCGTTTTCAACGCGTCCGGCATGAAACCGCCGCCGGCCGCGATGGTGACCAGGTGCTGCACCAGCACATCGAGCGGCTTGTCCGGCGCCATGCGCGCTTCAACGCGGCGTTCCTTGACGGCCTGCTTTGCCGCCGCCGCTTCCAGCAATTCCAGGCTATGCGTGGGCACCAGCGTCACGCGCGATACGCGCCCCGGCGCGTGGCCGGAGCGCCCGGCCCGCTGCAGCAGGCGCGCCACGCCTTTCGCGCTACCCACTTGCAGTACGCGCTCAACCGGCAGGAAATCCACGCCCAGGTCCAGGCTGGAGGTGCAGACGACCGCCTTCAACCTGCCATCCTTCAGCCCCTGCTCGACCCACTCGCGCACGGCCTTGTCCAGCGACCCGTGGTGCAGCGCCAACATTCCGGCCCAGTCCGGCCGGGCCAGCAACAGGTTCTGGTACCACAGCTCTGCCTGCGAACGGGTATTGGTGAACACCAGCGTGGCGGCGTGGCCGTCGATTTCCTCCACCACGCGGGGCAGCATCGACAAGCCCAGGTGGCCGGCCCAAGGAAAGCGCGACGGGTGCTGCGGCACCAGCGTATCGACCACGATGTCTTTCGGCGTGGCCCCTTCGACCACGACCGCGTCGCCGGCCGCGCCGCCGGCCAGCACGTGCAATGCGCGCTCCAGGTTGCCCAGGGTGGCGGACAAGCCCCACACGGGCAGGCCGGGCCGCCAGGTGCGCAACCGCGCCAGCGCCAGTTGCACTTGCACGCCCCGCTTGTTCCCCACCAGTTCATGCCATTCATCGACCACCACCAGGTCCAGTTGCGCGCAATGTTCTTGCGCATCGGGGCGGCTCAGCATCAGCGACAGGCTTTCCGGCGTGGTCACCAGCGCTTCCGGCAGGCATTTGGCCTGGCGCGTGCGCTCGGCGGACGACGTGTCGCCGGTGCGCGCGGCAATCGCCCATGCCGGCTGCAGGTCGTCCCCCGCCGCTTGCACGCTGCGCAGGGTGTCGGCCGCCAGCGCCCGCATCGGCGTAATCCACAATACGCGCAAGCCCCGCCGCTGGCGCCGATGCGCATCCTGCTGCGCGCCGCGCAGCATGGCGGCAAACCAGGCGGCATAAGTCTTGCCGGCGCCGGTGGTGGCGTGCAGCAGGCCGGAGCGGCCAGCCAGCACCGCTTGCCATACGTCGCGCTGGAACGGGAAGATGGTCCAGCCGCGCCGGGCGAACCAGTCTTCTGCGGCCGCCAGCGCATCCTCCGCGCGCATGCCGCTCAAGCCGGCCATGCCGCTCTTTCCCGGCGATGGCTTGTGCGCGCCCGTCGGCACCAGCGCCGGCGCGGGAAGCGCCGCCAATGCGGCGGCGGCGGCCTTGCCGCGCAACTGGCGCGCCAGCCGGCTCATGGGGTGGGCTCCAGCAGCGCCTGCAATGTCGCCAGCGTATCGGCATCGTCCACCGTCTTGTCGGTGCGCTGGCGCAGGATGCGGGGAAAGCGCACGGCAATGCCGGACTTGTGGCGCGGCGAACGGGCGATCCCTTCAAAGCCGATTTCAAACACCATGGTCGGCCGCACGCTGCGCACCGGGCCGAAGCGCTCGATCGTCGTGCGCCGTATGGCCTGGTCGACCGCCGCGATTTCCACGTCGGTCAGGCCGGAATACGCTTTCGCGAATGGCACCAGCTGGCGTTCGCCGTTGGCGTCATGCCCCCATACGGCAAACGTGTAGTCCGTGTACAGCGACGCGCGCCGCCCATGCCCGGCCTGGGCATAGACCAGCACCGCATCCACGCTGTACGGATCGATTTTCCACTTCCACCACGTGCCCACGTCGCGCGTGCGGCCGACGCCATAGCGCGCGTCGCGCGCCTTCAGCATCAAGCCTTCGACGCCGCGCGCGCGCGATTGCACGCGCAGCGCGGCCAGCGCTTCCCAGCTGTCGGCCACCACCAGCGGCGACAAGCGCAACGCGGGCGATGCAACTTGCCGGACCACCTGTTCCAGCAGCTCGCGGCGCTGCTGCTGCGGCAACGATCGCACGTCGGCGCCGTCCCGTTCCAGCACGTCGTACGCCACCAGCACGGCGGGAAATTCCGCCAGCAATTTCGCGGAAACCGCCTTGCGCGCGATGCGTTTTTGCAGGTCGGCAAACGGCGCCGGCGCATCCATGCCGTCGCGCCAGACCAGGATTTCCCCGTCGATCACCGTGCCGTCCGGCAGCCGCAGCGCCGCCAGTTCCGGATAGCGGTCCGTGATCAATTCTTCGCCGCGCGACCACAGCCACACCTGTCCATCCCGCGCCACCAGTTGCGCGCGCATGCCGTCATATTTCCATTCCGCTTGCCAGTGCCCGACGGGGCCCAGCGTGGCGGGGTCGCCGGCCAGCGGGTGCGCCAGGAAAAATGGATATGGCTGGCCGCCCCGCTGTGCGTGCTCATCGTCGTGCGGCGCCGCCGTCAACTGGAGGAATGCCGCCCCCGTCGGACGCGCGCGGCCATCGGTCCATCCCATCAGCCGTTGCGCAATGACTTTCGCATCCACGCCGGACAGCGCGGACAGCGCCCGCGTCACCAGCAGGCGCGACACGCCGACGCGGAAGCCGCCGCCGATCAGTTTGACCAGCAGGTAGCGCTCGCGGGTTTCCAGTTGATCCAAATAGTCGAACAGCGCGGCGCGGATGGTTTCCGGCGCGGCGCCCCGCAGTGGCGCGATGCGCTGCTCGACCCACTCGGCCAGGCCCGCGTCGCTGCGCGCGCGGGGCGCGGGCAACACCAGCGCAATGGTTTCCGCCAGGTCGCCGACCGCGTGGTAGCACTCGTCGAACAGCCATGTATCGAGGCCCGCGCATTCGGTCGCATACTGGCGCAGCAATTTGACGGGGACTGCCTGGCGCGGCTTGCCGCCGGCGAGGAAATATACGGCCCATGCGGCGTTGTCCGGCGCCGCGTTGCGGAAGTATGCTTGCAGCGCGTCCAGCTTGCGCGCCGTGGACGTGGTGTCGTCCAGTTCCCCGTACAGGCGCGCGAACTCACGCATCGGCGCCCTCTTGCCGGCCGGCGGTCTGCGCGGCGCTTTCCCCGTCGGCACCTTCCTCTTCGGCGCCGTATTCCGTTTCGAAGGCGCCCGCATCGTAGCCGTTCTGGCGCAGCCAGCGCACCATGACGGGCACCGAGCCATGGGTCACGATGATCCGCCCGGCGCCGGTCGCCTTGATCGCCGCCATCAGGCCCGGCCAGTCCGCATGGTCCGACAGCACGAAGCCCCGGTCGACGCCGCGCCGCCGGCGCGCGCCCCGCACCAGCATCCAGCCGCTGGCAAATGCATCGCTGTATTCGCCAAAGCGCCTGATCCACGGCGAGCCCGCCGCCGATGGCGGCGCCAGCACGATGGCGCGCCGCAGTTCGTCGCGCGCCACGTCGGTCACCATCCGGGTAGCCGGCAACGCCACGCCGGCGTCGCGGTAGACGCGGTTCAGCGCTTCCACCGCGCCATGGCAGACAATCGGTCCCTGCGCGGCATCCAGGCCGCTCAGCATGCGCTGCGCCTTGCCGAACGCGTAGCCCAGCAAGACGCTGGCGCGGCCCTGCGCCGCATTGCGCGCCCACCAGGCATTGATGTCGGCGTAAATTTCCTGCTGCGGCACCCAGCGGTAAATCGGCAGGCCGAACGTGGATTCCGTGATGAAGGTGTGGCAGCGCACGGGTTCGAACGGCACGCAGGTGGCGTCCGCTTCGACCTTGTAGTCGCCGGAGGCGACCCACACTTCGCCCCGGTATTCCATGCGGACCTGGGCGGAACCGAGCACGTGGCCGGCCGGGTGCAGCGAGATGCGCACGCCGTTGTGCTCGACCGCGTCGCCATAGGCCAGGCCGTCGGCGGCGATGTCGCCCAGCCGCGCGCGCAGGATGCCCAGGCCCGGTTGTGCAGTCAGGTAATGCGCATGGCCGATACGCGCGTGGTCGGAATGGGCATGGGTAATGATGGCGCGCGCGACGGGGCGCCACGGGTCGATGTAAAAGTCGCCCGGCACGCAATACAGTCCCTCGCTGCGCACCACCACCATATCGCCGCGGCCGCCCATGCGCGCTCCTTATAAAGTTTGCACATACTCGGCGAGGAACGTGCGGGGTTCCTCGCCGGGAAAAGCGATCGTCACCTGGTCCCCCGCCACGGCCAGCACGGTGCCCACGTCGTACTTGGGCACCCGCACCCGGCTGCCCACCTGCACTGCCGGCGGCTGCGGCGCAGGCGATTCGGTCCCCATGTCCGCTTGCATGTTGGCCAATTCGTCTTCATCGAACGCCACTTGCGGCGGCGTGATGCAATTGTCGCAGCAGCCGCAATTGTCCATGCCGTCCTCGTTGGCGTCAAAATAGTCGAGCAGCAGCTTCCAGCGGCAATAGCCGCTTTGCGCATAGGCCACCATGTGTCCCAGCGCCGCGCGGTCGCGCTCCTGCTTGTCCTGGTATACGCCGGCCAGCCGCGCATAGTGTTCAGCGCTGGACGGGGGCTGGCACGGCAGCCATGCCAGGCTGCGGTTGTGCCGCAACATGCCGCCATCCTTCAACAGTTTCAGGCACACGTGCAGCCGGGATTGCGGCAACTGCGATTCGGCCAGCGCATCGCGCAACGCGGCAAATGCCACGGGCTTCGGCGGCGCGGCGCCGTCGCCGGCCAGCGCGCACACCGACGCATGCACGGCGGCCAGTTCCACCGCATTCGGATAGGCGCGGACCAGGAAAAACTGCTGCAGCCGCTTGTCGTCCTGGAAGTACAGCAACGTGCAATCGGCCGGTTCGCCGTCGCGTCCGGCCCGGCCCGATTCCTGGTAATACGCTTCCAGGCTGGCCGGCACCTGCAAGTGGATCACGAAACGCACGTCCGGCTTGTCGATGCCCATGCCAAAAGCATTGGTCGCCACCATCACGCGCCGCTCACCGCTCATGAACCATTGCTGGTGCAGCTTGCGCTGCGCGGCCGGCAGCCTGCCGTGGTACAGGGCCACGCTTTCGCCGGCCTCCTCCAGCATGGCGTACAGTTGTTCGGCCGCCTTCACCGTCGCGGCATACACGATGCCGGCGCCCGCGCCGGCACGCACCATCTCCAGCGCCTGGGCCAGTTTTTCGCCGCCGTTGGTGCTCTGTAAAACACGGTAATAGAGGTTGGCGCGGTACATGCCCGTATTGATGACCCTCAGGTCATCGATGCCCAGTTGCTGGCCGATATCGGCCACCACGTCGTCCGTTGCGGTGGCGGTCAGCGCCAGCACGGGTGGACGGCCCAGCGCGGCAACGGCGGCCCCGATGGCCAGGTAGGCGGGGCGGAAATCGTGGCCCCATTGGGAAATGCAGTGCGCTTCATCGATGACCACCAGCGACACGGACGATGCGCGCAGCAGTTCCAGGAACTCTTCCGTAGCCAGCCGCTCCGGCGTGCAGAACACGATATCGCTGGCGCGGCTGCGGATGCCGGCCAGCGCTTCCAGCTCCTCCGCACGGGGCAGGCTGCTGTTCACTTGCGCGGCGCGGATGCCCAGTTCCTCGAGTTTGTCGAGCTGGTCTTGCATCAGCGAGATCAGCGGCGACACCACCACCGTGGTGCCCGGCAACAGCGATGCGGGGATCTGGTAACACAGCGATTTGCCGCCGCCGGTCGGCATGATGGCCAGTGTATTGCATCCGGCCAGCACGGAATCGATGACTTGCCGCTGGCCCGGGCGCAATGAACCCACGCCGAATACGCGGCGCAGCAAATCGTTGATGAGCACAGCGCGCGTATTGCCAGTCTTGCGCGCGCCGTGCATCGGATGAACTCCAGCCTGGGCCATGGCGCCTCCGCAGCGATAACAGCCAACAGCATAACCGCCGCCCTCCCCGTCCCCTATAGGACTGCGGCTGGCAAGCGCGTAGGAGTCAGGAGTTGTCCAGCGCCGCCTTCAAGTCCATCAAGTCGTACGGCTTGCGCAAGACTGTCGCATGCAGGCCGGCCTGGTCGAGCGCATCCTTGCCATAGCCGGTGGAGAAGATCACGCGCACCGCCCGGCCGGATTCGCGCACGCGGCGCGCCAGGTCGATACCGGAAATGCCGGGCAGGCTGATGTCGGTGAACAGGACATCGACGTCATGTTCCTGCAGCAATTGCCATGCTTCCTCGCCATTGCACACGCCGTTCACGGTATGGCCCAGCATGCCGATCAATTCGCACACCATGGCCTGCGAGTCGGCATTGTCTTCCACCACCAGCACGCGCAGCGACTTGTCGTCGATGGGCGGCTGCGGCGGCAGCAAGCCCACCGCCGCTTCCAGCTGGCGCTGGCGCGCCGCGATTTCCTGCTCGCGGTTATTGAACACGTGGCGCAGCTTGCGCGCCAGGTCTTCGCGCCGGTATGGCTTGCTCAGCAATTCCAGCCCCGCGTCCAGGCGGCCGCCGTGCACGATGGCGTTTTGCGGATAGCCGGACGTAAACAGCACGGCGATATCGGGCTGCATTTCGCGCGCCGCCACCGCCAGCTCCGGGCTGCGCAAGGCGCCCGGCATCACCACGTCGGTAAACAGCAAGTCGACATGCTGGCGCTTCAGCAATTCCATCGCATCGGCGCCGTTTTCCGCCGACAGTACGCGGTAGCCCAGCGCCGCCAGCATATCGAGCACGACGGCGCGCACGCCCGCATCGTCTTCCACCACCAGGATGGTTTCCGAGCCGCCCAGCTCCTGTTCGCGCCCTTCCCGCACCGGCTGGTGCGATTCCTCGCTGTGGCTGCGCGGCAAATATATCTTGATGCTGGTGCCCTGCCCGACTTCGCTGTGGATCTTGATGTGCCCCCGGCTCTGCTTGACGAAGCCATAGGCCATCGACAGGCCCAGGCCCGTCCCTTCCCCCTCACGCTTGGTGGTGAAGAACGGTTCAAAGGCGCGCTGCAACACTTCGGGCGTCATGCCGGAACCCGTGTCCGTCACGGACAGCATCACGTACTGGCCGGAAGGCACATCGAGCAAATTGTTGACGTAATACTCGTCCAGCACCGTGTTGCCGACCTCGATGGTCAGGCGTCCCGCGCCCTGCATGGCGTCGCGCGCATTGATGGCCAGGTTCAGGATCACGTTTTCAATCTGGCCCGGATCGACCAGCGTATTCCACAAGCCGCTGCCGACCACGGTGACGATCTCGATGGCTTCGCCCAGCGTGCGGCGCAACAGGTCGTCCATGCGGCTGACCAGGCGGCCCAGGTCCGATACCACCGGCTGCAACGGCTGGCGCCGCGCAAAGGCCAGCAATTGCGACGACAGGCGCGCACCGCGCTCGACGGCGGCAATGGCCATGTCGAGCCGCTTGCGCGCCATGACGTCGCCGCCCGCCTGCAATTGCAGCAGGTGCAAATTGCCGGAAATAATTTGCAGCACATTGTTGAAATCGTGCGCGACGCCCCCTGTCAACTGACCCACGGCTTCCATTTTCTGGGATTGGCGCAGCGCTTCTTCCGCCTTGTCGCGCTCGGCGATTTCACGGCCCACGCGCTGTTCCAGCGTATCGTTCAAATCCCGCAGCGCCGCTTCCACGCGGCGCCGTTCCGTGATGTCGGTCTTGACGGCGATCAGCGCCTGCGGCTGGCCCGCCTCGTCGTCCAGCCGGCTCATGCTCGAAGAAATCCACACCCAGTTGCCGTCCGGCTTGAAATACCGTTTTTCCAACGTAAATGGCTGGCCGGTCGCCACCAGCCGCTTGACCAGCGCGCGGTTTTCTTCCAGTTCATCGGGGTGGATGATGTCATCCATGTGCAGGCCCAGCATTTCGTCCTCGGTGCGGCCCAGCATGTGGCACAGCGCACCGTTGACGCGGCGGAAGCGTCCCGTCAAATCCAGTTCCGACAAGCCGACCGACGCCTGGCCGAAGATGGCGGCCAGCCTGTCCTGGCTGGCCCGCAGCGCCTGCTCGGTTTGCTTGCGGCCCGTGATATCGAACGACACGCCGATGTAGCGGCGCGGCTCGCCTGCCCGGGTCACCACTTCGCCTTGCCGCGCCAGCCAGCGCATTTCGCCGGTGTCCGCGCGGCGGATACGGTATTCCGTGTATTCCAGCGGATTGTCGTCACGCATGCGCTGCGGGCCCAGCTTTGCGCGGTCGCGCTCATCAGTCAGGCCAATCAGCATGTCCGCCGTCACCTCCACGCCGGGCGCCAGCCCCCACAGCCGGCGGTACGTGGCCGACACCACCATCCGCCCCGTGTCGGGAAACCATTCGAAACTGCCGATGCCGCCCGCTTCCTGCGCCATGCGCAGGAATTCCTCGGTCACCGAACGGTTGCCATCGTGGCTGCCCAATGTGGCAAACGCCGCCGCGTCCTGGGCGCCGGGCAGCAATGTGGCAACGAACTCTTGTGGAAAAGCGCTCATGGATGCGGCTCCGTGACGGGCCTGCGCGGCGCCTTGAATGTAAACACTGTCCCTTCCTCCTTGCTCGATGCCACCACGATGTCGCCGCCATGGGCGGCAATGAACATGCGGGCCGTGTACAGCCCCAGGCCCAGGCCCTGGCCTGACTTGCGGGCGCCGCCGCGTTGATAGGGTTCAAATATGCTGCCAAGCAATTCCGGCGCGATTTCGCCGCGGTTGGCCACGCTGATGGTGATGCTGTGCGGATCATTGCCATCGACCGTGACGTGCACCGGCGTGTCCGGTTCACCATGGGTCAACGCATTGCCCATCAGGTTGGACAGCACTTGCGACATCATGCCGCTGTCGCAGACGCCGACCGGGTCGCCCGTGGTTTCCACTGTGATGCGCGACGGATGGTCGGGTGTGGCGAATTCATCGGCGAGCAGCCGGCACAGCGCGCCATAGTCCGCATCGGACAGTTCGGGGCGCATATCACCCGAGCGGATGCGGGCCAGGTCCAGCAACTGGTCGACCATGTGCGCCATGCGCTTGGCGCTGCTCTGGATGCGCTGGGCCGTGACCGCCACTTTCGGGTGGTCCGTCATCATCGGCAACAGCATGGCGCCATTCATCACAACCGACAGCGGCGTGCGCAAGTCATGCCCCAGCACGGCGGTAAACAATTCATTGAGGTGCAGCGAACGCTTCAGTTCTTCCAGCTGCGCGGACAATTGCCGCTTTTGCTGGTGCAGTTCGACAAACACGTTGACCTTGTTGACCAGCACCTGGCCGTCGAACGGCTTGAACAGGAAGTCCACGGCGCCCGCTTCATAGCCACGGAACGTATACGCCTGGTCGCGCGCGGCGGCCGTCAGGAAAATCAGTGGTATCGCGCGGGTCCGTTCACTTCCCCGCATCAGCTCGGCCAACTCGAAGCCGTTCATGTCCGGCATTTGCACGTCGATCAGCGCCAGCGCCACATCGTGCTCCAGCAACAATTCCAGCGCTTGCGCGCCGGACGACGCGGCCAGCAGGGTAACGTCCGGGCGCGTCAACAGCGCCGCGACAGCGGTCAGATTTTGCTCGACATCGTCGACTACCAGGATATTGATTGGTGCATTCACGGTGGCATTCTGTTAAGTGGCACAGCCTGCTCGATACTACCAAGTTTGCGCAGGCGCTCGCGCATGGTTGCCAATATTTTCTTTTGCACAACCTTATTTGCCATTATGCCACTTCTTTGTAACCGCCGCGTACAGGCGCGTTCCAACCGTGCGGCACGTGCGCACGGTTGGAGAATACGAAGAAAATCAATGGAACAGAGGGAGGATCAGACCAGCAGCGCGCTGCTCATCGACTTGGCTTCTTCGTTCGACTCAAACAGGATATCGTCGATGGCGCTGTTGCCCTTGAGGTAGGCATCGACTGCGGCCGTGCGGCCCAGCACGGCGTCGTTGCACCAGACCAGCGGCGCGCGCTGCGGCGCCAGGCGCTTGGCCAGCAACAGCGTGTCGCGCAAGCCGTGCGGCGGAATCGACATGGCGCCGCCACGCAGCGAGACGATGGCGGCCGCCACCGGCTCCGGCACTTGCAGCTTTTTCAATAACTCGCGCGACAGGATTTCATGGATGGCGCCCATGCGTTCGTCCGGATCGTCCAGCAAGCCCGGCATGGCGTCGGCGCGCGCCAGCAGATAAAAGCCCGCCACTTCGTGCATGATGCCGGCGAACATGGCGGTATCGGGATCGACCTGGGTCAGTTCGCGGCCCAGTACATGGGCCAGCGCCGCCACCGACGCGCAGTGACGCCACAATTGTTCGGCCTGGGCGCGCAGTTGCGCATCGCGGATGCGCGCGCCGAACTGGCGCACCACCATGGCGGACGCCAGCGAATACAAATTACGGTAACCGACCCGCATCACGGCGGCGCGCGCACTGGTCACTTGCGGGCCGCCATTGCGGGTGAACACGGCGGAATTGGCCAGAGCGACGGCGCGGGCCGCCAGCACCGGTTCGGCCAGCACCTTGCGGATGGCGTCTTCGACATGGCAATCGGGATCCGCCAGCGCCTGCTGCAACTGGAGCGCCGCATTCACGCTGGTGGGAAATGCCAGCTGGCCGGTGCGCGCCTCGGCCACAACCTGAGCGTAATCTCTGAGTTTTTCCATTCATTGATTATAGCGTGCGGCATAACCACTCATAGGGCGTGAAAGCGACGAATTGTTACATGGCAGCATTTTTTGTTGCAATACGGATTCCCGGCATGGTGTGGGCAAGATTGCACCCATGCTATATTTTCCCTATGAGAGCCTCTGTTGCCGCCCTGCTCGTACTGTTGTTTAACTGTTGCGCAGTTGCACATGCGGAAGTGGTGAATGTGTATACCAGCGCCAACTTCGCGCCGCTGGTGATCAACCATGCCCGTGGCATCTATGTCGACCTGGTCGAACACTTGAACCAGCAGCGCTTGGGCGACCTGACGTTTAAACTGACTTATCTGCCCCGCAAGCGGCTGCAAATGAAACTGGAACAAGGCAGCATGGACGGCATCGTGATCGGCATGATGCCGCAATGGCTTGATGATGTCGGGCAAAAGAAATACCTGTGGACCGCGCCGTTTGCCGTCGACCGCTTTGTGCTGGTATCGCGCACCGGTTCCGGCATTGACCCGAATGCCGCCGTTTCCGTGTCGGGCCGCTCGATCGGGCTGGTGCTGGGTTATGTGTATCCCGGCATCGACGAGTGGATCGCGCGCTACGGCCTGGTGCGCAACGATGCGTTAAGCGAAGACATCAACCTGGAAAAGCTGCGGCTGGGCCGCGTCGATTGCGTGGCCGTGGCGGAATCCGTGGCCCGTTATTACCTGAAAACCCATGCGCTGTCAGATCAATTCCAGCTGGCCGACTTGCCCGGCCAGCAAACGGAACGCCGTTTCCTGATTCCCCATTCCAAGGCCGCTGTGTACGACAAGCTTGCGCCCGTCATCCGCAGGCTGAAGGATGACCCCGTGTGGCAGCGCAGCGCCAGCAAGTACCAGTAGACATATGACACCTTTGTCCAAGTTACAGTAAAAACCAAGGCAAGCGATTGCCATCCCTCTTCTGATAACGCCAATAGGTGACTTCTGACCGAGGGACCTCTAGCACCATATTCTCAAGATCTCGAACAATAAACGTATCGTTCGTCTTAAGTATCAAGAAAATCTCTTTCGAAGATTCTAAGCGTTTTTGCAACGCTAAATCTTTCGTTTCCAGTACTATCGGCAAATCTCCACCATATCCAACATTACGCAACAGGCTTGCATACTCAAACGGTTGCATCATCAGAGCAATTGCCCCGATAAAGTATGCCACTACCAACAAAGCAGCAGAAATCCAAGTTGATGCAGGAATTAATATAGCAGAAAACACTATAATAAAATATGGAATAGTGAGAACTTTCGCCCATTTTTCTCCAGTTACATCCTTCCAAATAATTTCCTTTTCCGATATTGAGAACAGGAAAAGCATTAATGCCGCAACCACCAGGCTGGCCAACAATACTATAAACCAGCGTTTCTTAAGGGATAGTTTTCTAGGATCCCACTGAACTATTTCTCGATTTATAAAAGCATCATCTCCAAACCATAAACGTAAGCTCTTCTTTAATCTTTCACTCCATATTATGGGAAGAAGAAAAAACCGCAGCACAAGATAGGTAACACTAAATACAACTGCCGCACCAAAAAGCAAAAAAATGCTACCGATGGACACCATTGCACTCAAATATGGAACACCTTCAAAGGGAACTCTCACGCCAAACTTAAACGCATACCTATATGTTGCATATTCACTTATCAACCCTAGCGCATGCGCACTAAGCAAAGTTACCAATGCTGTAATAATTAATTTTAATGGAAAGCCCCAGGGAATAAAGCCCTTCACTTTTTCAAATCGAAACATTATCTCACTCATACTCACAAGTAAAAAAAACGACAAATGCCCGCGTCCAGGGCTGACGGATTGACCAACAACCAGCGGGAAGGCGCGAAGTGGTCGAAGTTCGCGACCTCCGGCAGCATCCCCCATGAGGATAGCTTTCGATCAATGTCAACTGACCAAGAGGTTCTCAGCATGCCCCGCCCCCGCATTGCTCGCGAAGTTGCGCCCATAACGCCGCTTTTCATTGCGTTTTGCAAGCGTCTGAGAAGAGCAACAGGGTGGGCCATAAAGTAGAGAAATCGCAATAAATAATCCTAAGAAACGGATTTCAGTTTAATAATTATCAATCAATAGTCAAATTTCTAGCGTGTTCCTACGTCGGCCGGGATCGAGGTCGAGCGCTCCTTTCCGATCCGTAAAGCGAGCAAAAACGCGTCAAGATCCCTTGAAATCCACCCTGAGAAAGTATGCAAAAAAGCTGCCCCGCAGGGATGATCGCCGGACTTGTCCGTGAAAACCTCTTAGCCGCATGAAGGAGCCAGCATGAGCGCCAACCTGAACGCCAACGAATACGCGCAGCATAAGAAACAGATTCAAGAGGATCTCGACAAAAGAATCGCGAAATATCGAGCTCGGACTGGCGCTCAAAAAATGATGCTGAAGGAAGCCACTCTCGCTGGCCCCAAGCCGCTCAACCTGCTGGCGCAGGGAGACAGTTGGTTTGACTATCCCCTTCCTCCGTTGTCCCATAGCGATATCATCGCCCACCTTGAGGCGATGCCACTCTCCCCAAGTATCCTGAACCTCGCCCACCACGGGGAGGCCGCAGAGGAAATGCTGGGGGTTCAAAAGCTGCGCCGTTTGACCGAGCAGCTCAACGCGCCGCACCTGAACGCTCCCTTCGACGCGATTCTATTTTCCGGCGGCGGCAACGACTTGGTCGGCGATCAATTCCGGCTTTGGCTTAACAACGCGGCGGAGGTGTCATCAGATCCGGCCCAAGGTCTCCGGCCCGCTCGCGTCGATGCGATCTTTGGCATCGTAAAAGCGGCTTATGAGGATTTGATCAGCGCTCGGAATCAGGCCGCGCAAGCGCAAAATCGTCGCATTCCCATTTTCACGCACAGCTACGATTTCGCGATCCCGACGGGCAAAGGTGTTTGCGGCGCCGGCCCGTGGCTCAAGCCCAGCCTGGACGATCGTGGCTGGGACAAGGAGACCGGGAAAGCGATTGTCCATCAGTTGTTGGCGCAATTCGCGGACCTGTTGACTCAGCTTCAGAACGCTCATAAGGATTTTTTCCACATCGCCACACAAGGTGCTTTGACCAGCGTGAGCCAATGGGACAATGAGCTTCATCCCACCCCAAAAGGCTTCGCGCTGGTATCGGCCAAGTTCGTCGCGGCTTTGCGGGCCGAGTTCCCCGGACGAATCTAACGTTCTTGCGCGGCTTCGAAATTGCACTATGATCGGAACGCTACGGCTTAGTGGCTAGACGCCCGGCGTTCTCACCGTACCAAGCACTAACCGCTCTGCGGTGTCAGTCACCAAACGGACTACCCGCTCGGGGAAACCTCAATTGGAAGAGAGGGAGCGAATCGCCTGAAGCGCAGTCCAGTCAACAGCCGCGCACTCGGCACTTCTCGCTTGAGAAATCCTTTGCCGCTCAACTGGTTTCGGCGCATGGCTTTCACCAGGAAGTCGGCATCATTCCCGAGCAGCGCAGCCTGACGGCAACACAACATCAGCGTTCTACTGCGGACACGGTAAAATGTCGGCCTTACCGCTGTCATGCAATAACGAACACACCACGATGACCACTGTTCCCGCCGAAATCAACGCCGCCGCCATCAAAGCCAGTCCGACCGAGAAGGTTACGCCAATGATGCAGCAATACCTCCGCATCAAGGCCGAGCATCCCACCATGCTGGTGTTTTACCGCATGGGCGACTTTTACGAGCTGTTCCACGAAGATGCGGAAAAAGCGTCGCGCGTGCTGGGCATTACGCTGACGTCGCGCGGCTCGCAAAACGGCCAGCCGATCAAGATGGCGGGCGTGCCGTTCCACTCGCTGGAAGGCTACCTGGCCAAGCTGGTGAAAATCGGCGAATCGTGCGCGATTTGCGAGCAGATCGGCGATCCGGCCACCAGCAAGGGGCCGGTCGAGCGCAAGGTGATGCGCGTCGTGACGCCCGGCACCTTGACCGACGCGGACCTGTTGCCGGAAAAAGCGGAGCGCCCGCTGCTGGCGATGTGCGTGATCAGCCAGCGCAAGGTGGCGACGGCGGGCCTGGCCTGGCTGTCGCTGGCCAGCGGCGCGCTGAAACTGATGGAATTTTCCGGCGATGCACGCACGGTGTCGATGCGGCTCCAACAGGAACTGGAACGCATCGCCCCGGCGGAAATCCTGCGCGGCGATGAAGCGGAATTGTTCGACGAATCGTCTGAAAACCGGGCGCCGTCGTGCCACGTGAACCGCGTGCCGGACTGGCACTTCGACGTGGTGTCGGGCCACAAGGCGCTGATGGAACAGTTGAGCGTCTCGACCTTGACCGGCTTTGGCGCCGACGGCCTGGGCGCGGCCTTCGGTTCGGCCGGCGCGCTGCTGCGCTATGCGCAGTCGACCCAGGGCAAGGGGCTGCAGCACGTCAATTCCATCACGGTGGAAACCGAATCGGAATTCATCGGCCTCGACGCCGCCACGCGCCGCAACCTGGAATTGACGGAAACCATCCGTGGCCAGGAATCGCCCACCTTGTTCTCGCTGCTGGACCATTGCCGCACCGCGATGGGTTCGCGCCTGCTGCGCTACTGGCTGCACCATGCGAAACGCGAACAGCGCGTGGCGCGCTCGCGCCACCAGTCGATTGCCGCGCTGGCGCAGGCCGACGTGACGGGTTCGCTGTCGCACGTGCTGGCGCAAGTGCCGGATATCGAACGCATCACCACCCGCATCGCCCTGCTGTCGGCCCGTCCGCGCGACCTGGCCAGCCTGCGCGACGGCTTGCAGCAATTGCCGGCGCTGCGTCAACTGGCCCAGCGCGCCGTGCACCCGGACCATGGCGCCGACGGCGCCGAGCTGCTGGGTTCCCTGGCAACCGCGCTGGCCACGCCGGAGCAATGCCTGGACTTGCTGGTGCGCGCCGTGATGCCGGAGCCAAGCACCCTGGTGCGCGACGGCGGCGTGATTGCGCGCGGCTTCGATGCGGAACTCGATGAATTGCGCGGCCTGTCGGAAAACGCGGGCCAGTACCTGGTGGACCTGGAAACCCGCGAACGGGCCCGCACCGGCATTGCCAACCTGCGCGTGGAATACAACAAGGTGCACGGCTTCTATATCGAAGTCACCAACGGCCAGGCCGACAAGGTGCCGGACGATTACCGCCGCCGCCAGACGCTGAAAAACTGCGAACGCTACATCACGCCGGAACTGAAAGCGTTTGAAGACAAGGCGCTGTCCGCGCAGGACCGCGCGCTGGCCCGTGAAAAAATCCTGTACGACCAGTTGCTGGCCGACCTGGCGCCATCGATCGGCACCCTGCAGGGCATCGCCCAGGCGCTGGCGCAGCTCGATGCGCTGACCGCGTTGACCGACCACGCGCTGCGCAACAACTGGTGCGCGCCGCAACTGGTGGCGGAACCGTGCATCAATATCGTCGAAGGCCGCCACCCGGTGGTGGAAGGCCAGATCGAACGCTTCATCGCCAACGATTGCCGCCTGGTCAACGACCGCCGCCTGCTGCTGATTACCGGCCCGAACATGGGCGGTAAATCCACCTTCATGCGTCAGGTGGCGCTGATTACGCTGCTGGCCTATGTCGGCAGCTATGTGCCCGCGACCAGCGCCACGATCGGCCCGATCGACCGCGTGTTCACCCGCATCGGCGCAACCGACGACCTGGCGGGCGGACGCTCGACCTTCATGGTGGAAATGACGGAAGCGGCGGCCATCCTGAACGGCGCGACGGAACATTCGCTGGTGCTGATGGATGAAATCGGCCGTGGCACGTCGACCTTCGACGGCCTGGCGCTGGCCTGGGCCATTGCGCGCCACTTGATCGACACGTCGCGCAGCTTCACGCTGTTCGCCACCCACTATTTCGAACTCACGCAGTTGCCGGAGAACCATCCGACCGCCGCCAACGTGCACCTGTCCGCCGTCGAACACAAGGATTCCATCGTGTTCCTGCACGCGGTGCAAAGCGGCCCCGCGTCGCAAAGCTACGGCTTGCAGGTGGCGCAACTGGCCGGCGTGCCGCAAGGCGTCATCAAGGCGGCGCGCAAGCACCTGGCGCGGCTGGAAGCGCAGGCGCTCGATGCGCAGCCGCAGATGGACTTGTTTGCCGCGCCGGTGGCCGACGCCAACGACGATGAAGCGCCAGCAGTTACCGCTGCCGCCGCGCCGGCCGACGATCCGGCCCTGCGCGACTTGCTGTCCGCGCTGGACGACCTCGATCCGGATGCGCTGACGCCGCGCGAAGCGCTGGAACGACTGTACCAGTTGAAGAAACTGGCGGAGCCGGCGCTCGCATGATACGGCGCGGCGCGCTTGCTTCGCTGGTGGCGGCGGCCATCCTGGCGTCCGCGCCGGCCACGGCCGCGCTCTCCGCCGACGGCGGTGTGGCGCAGCCTGCGCGTCCGTTCCAGTTCACCGTCATCGGCCATCCTTTCCGCGCCACGTCCGATGAAAACCTGCTGCGGCGATCGATCACGGAAGCCAACCAGGACAAGCCCGCGTTTATCGTCGCCACCGGCATCAAGGCGCAAACGGAAGCGTGCAGCGACCGGTTGTATGCGCAGCGGCGCGACATCCTCGACGGCAGCCCGCGGCCGCTGGTGTTGCTGCCGGCCGGCAGCGACTGGGCAGGCTGCCGCAATTCCGCCGGCCGTTCCAATGCCATCGAGCGCCTGAACCGCGTGCGCGAAGTGTTTTATCCCGACAACCAGTCGCTCGGCGTGCGCCGCATCACGCTGACGCGGCTGTCGGCCAACGTGAAATTCCGCAGCTATGCGGAAAACGCCTACTGGGAACAGGGCGGCGTGCTGTTTGCCACGCTCAATATCCCCGACAACAACAACCACTATTTGCCGGAAGCGGGCCGCAACAGCGAATACGAAGACCGTCTGGTGGCCAACCGCGCGTGGCTGCACCGGCTGTTCCTGATGGCGCAGCGGCGCAACATGGAGGGCCTGGTGTTGTTTACCGACGGCGATATCAAGGCCCACGTGGATGAAGGCTTTTCACTGCTGTCCGGCTTTTCCGCCAAACAGGATGGCTATGCCGCCGTGCGCAAGCAGGTGCGCGCGTTTGCGGAAAAATACCAAGGGAAAGTGCTGCTGGTCGACAGCCAGGGGGAACCGAAAGCGACGCCGGCCATCACTTGGCGCGGCAACCTGGGACGACTGGGGGTGGGAGGCGAATGGGAAACCGTGCGGGTCCAACCCGGCACGGCTTCCCTGTTCAGCCTGAAGGACGCGGACAGTCCTTGATTCAATCCTGATTAATGGATCGGGTGCGAACGGAAGTGGTCGCCCTCGTCGCCGTCATCTTCGTCTTCGTCATGGTGGTGATGGCCATGGGCGCCATGCACGTGTTCGTGGGCGATTTCCTCATCGGTGGCGGCGCGCACGTCGACCACGGTCAGTTCAAAGCGCAGCGCCATGCCGGCCAGCGGGTGGTTACCGTCCAGCACCACCTTGTCGTCGGCAATCTCGGTGACCGTGAAGATCATCGCGTCTTCGCCATCATCACCTTCCGGCATGCCTTCGAATTGCATGCCCACTTCCAGCGGTTCCGGCAGGCGGTTGCGCGGCTCGACCTTGACCAGCGACGCGTCATAGTCGCCGAACGCATCTTCCGGTTCGATCTGGATGGTCGACGAATAGCCGGCTTCCTTGCCGTCCAATTCTTCCTCGATTTTCGGCAGCGTGTTTTCGTAGCCACCGTGCAGGTAAACCATAGGCTGGCGACCGTCTTCGATCAGGTTATTCTGCGCGTCGGACAGTTTGTAGTTCACGGTCACGACGGTATTCTTGGCGATCTTCATATGGCTTCCTTTCTGATATAAGCACCCGGGATTATACCTTGTCCGACAATAGGGGCCGGATCGGAAGTTATAATGCGGTATGAAAAAACTGACCCTCTTAGGCGACATCACGCCGGCGCAATTCCTGCGCGACTACTGGCATAAAAAACCCCTGCTGATCCGCCAGGCCGTGCCCGGCTTCAAGCCACTGCTGAGCTTTGACAAGCTGGCAGAACTGGCCACCAGGAACTACGTGGAATCGCGTCTCGTGACTTTGAAGGACGGTCACTGGGACATGCAATACGGCCCGCTGGAAAGCCTGCCGCCCCGCACGCAAAAAGAATGGACCATGCTGGTGCAGGGCGTGAACTTGCAGGACGCCAAGGCCGATGCGCTGCTGCGCGAATTCCGCTTCGTTCCGGACGCCCGCCTGGATGACTTGATGGTGAGCTTTGCCACCGATGGCGGCGGCGTCGGCCCCCACTTCGATTCGTACGACGTGTTCCTGTTGCAGGCACAAGGCCAGCGCCGCTGGCGCATCAGCGCGCAGAAAGACCTGAGCCTGATCGAAGGCTTGCCGCTGAAAATCCTCAGCCACTTCGAAGCAGAAGAAGAATTCGTCCTCGAACCGGGCGACATGCTGTACCTGCCGCCCCATTACGCGCACGACGGCGTCGCCATCGGCGATTGCCAGACTTATTCGATCGGTTTCCGCTCGCCGTCGTACCAGGAACTGGGCGAGAACTTCCTGCAATTCATGGCCGACTCCATCGATCTGCCGGGCCGCTATGCGGACCCGGACTTGCAGGCATCGGCCAAGCCGGCGGAAATCCCGAAGCACATGCTGGAAACCATTGCCGACGAATTGAACAAAGTCCAGTTCACGGCGGATGACATCACGATCTTCCTGGGCGAGTACCTGTCGGAGCCAAAACACAATGTGTTCTTTACGCCGGTGGAAAAACCGCTGACTTTAGAGAAATTCCTCCAATCGGCGGCAAAGAAGGGCTTGGTGTTGTCCCGGAAGACACAAATGCTTTATCGCGGCAACAATATCTTCATTAACGGCGAATCGTTTGCCATCGGCCGCGCGGACAAGGCCACCCTGGTGGCGCTGGCCAACGATCGCCGCCTGGATGGCGCGGCGTTGGCGGCCGCGTCGGACGATGTCATCGACGCGCTGTACGCGTGGTATGGCGATGGCTGGCTGGAGTTTGCAGCCTGAAAGGAAACAGTATGGAAATGCAGTCAGACAGCATGGAAAAGCGCGTGATCCCCTTCGATACGCGCGCGGCCTTTCAAGAACAGCTGCGCCAGTGCATTTCCAGCGCCCGCCTTACCCTGCGGCTGTTCGATCCCGACTATTCCCTGTGGGAACTGGGCAGTACGCAGATGGATGGACTGTTACGGCACTTCCTGTCGCATCACGGCAAACTGGAACTGGTGGCGCATACCAATGCGGAGCTGGAGCGCCATGCGCCCCGCTTCCTGCGGTTGCTGACCGATTACAGCCATGCGATTGAATGCCGGCTGACGGCGCCGTCGCTGAAGCAATTGACGGATTCGTTTTGCGTGGCCGACGGGCGCCATATCGTGCGGCGCTTCCATTCCGACCACTTGCGGGGCGAAGCAGTATACGATTCCGAGCCGGATACGCAAGTCCCCCTGGAACGTTATGCGGCGATATGGGCTGAGACCATACCCGGTTTGCGTGCGGGAACTACTGGACTCTGAGGCTTATCGATGTAGAATGCTGCCTGTTCGACAGTATGCCGGTAATGCCCGTTAAAGCGAGCAATTGGCTGAAGTAGCAATTATTGCGCTAATGCAAAATAGTTGTGAAATCGGCTTTTTTTGCTATTGCGGCGCACCAAAAATCGCTATAATATTGGGTTAGGAAGTTTTTGTTGTCTGTCATGCACCTTGTGGTACGAAGGCTTACGAAGACACCCTAATGAGCGATAATTACCGGTAATTATTCATCGCAACATAGTTGTTTATTTTTGAATTAATTAAGGAAAATCATGAAAAAATCCCTGCTGATCGCCTCCCTGCTGGCCGTTGCTCTGGCTGCTTGCTCGAAAAAAGAAGAAGCTCCTGCACCAGCTCCAGTAGCAACCCCAGCCGCTGAAGCCCCAGCAGCTGCTCCAGCTCCTGCCGCTGCTCCAGCCGCTGACGCTGCTGCTGCTGCCGCTACCGCTGCTTCCGACGCTGCTGCTGCCGCTTCGGCTGCCGCTTCGGCTGCTTCCGCTGCTGCTTCGGCCGCTGCTGCTGCTCCAGCTGCTTCGAAGTAATCTTCGACAGTGAAAAGAACCGGCCTGCGGGCCGGTTTTTTTTCGCCCGTACTTCCCACGACATAGCCACTAGCTATCACCACACCACCGCACGATAGTGCTATTGGGGCCAGGCCCCATCATGTCGACTATGTCGCAGCGCGAAAAAACGGCGAGAATCGCCGCGAACATAAAAAAACCGGCCCTCACGGAGCCGGTTTTTTGTTACTACTTGTAACCGCTGTTATTTCAGCTGTTCGTGCAGCAACGTCAGAATCTTCTCGCCGGTTGGCGTCAATTCCGGTTTGCCGTCATTGGCCAGCACGCCGACTTTGCTGTTGCCGCCCTCGCCGGCCTTGACCGTGATGCGGTAGCGCTGCGCTTCCTTATCCTTGTCCGAATTCCAGCTGAACAGTTTCGAGAAGAAGCCCTTCGCCGTGCCGGCATCCTGGTCCACATAGCGGACGAAGTAAATGCCGTTCACGCGATCGCGGTCTTCCACCGTGAAGCCGGCGCGGTCCAGCGCCAGGCCCACGCGGCGCCACGAGCGGTCGAAGCCTTCGTCGACTTCCACGTGGCGGGTGTCGCCAGCGCCTTTCAGCCACGCGTGCAGCGGTTGCAGCGCCGCGTTGTCCACGGCCGTGCGCGCCTGCGCTTCATCCTTGCCCGCACCCAGCTTGGTCATCAGCTTGGCCAGGAACAGCGCTTCCAGGTTCGGGTCGTTCGGACGCGCGGTCCACTGCGTGGATTCCTTTTGCGCACCAACGATGACTTCCTGTGCGCCGCGGTGGCTGATGTAAATTTCCGAAGTGCCGTCCGGCAGGCGCTCGAGGCGGGTGCGGTACTTGTCACGCTCGCCGCTGCCATACAGGCCATCAAATACCTTGCCGATGGCGTTGCGCACGAAGTCTTGCGGGATCTTCGCGCGGTTCTCATTCCATTCCGTTTCCAGGATGCCCGCCGCCGGCGCATCCACCGCCAGGGTGAAGCCCGACTCTTCCCAGAAGCTCTTCAGCTGCGGCCACAATTGCTCCGGCGTCTGCTTGACCACCAGCCAGCGCTGGTTGCCGGCGCGTACCACGCGCACGCTGTCGGAACCGGTGGTGGCGACATCATTCGATGGCGCTGCTTGCACAGCCGCAGGGCCGGCGCCACGCGCCGCGTTGTAACCGGACGCCGTGGCCACGCCACGGTTCGAATCCGGCAGCGAATAGCGGTTATCTTTCTGCAATTGCGTCAAATCAGGCGGGACATCCAGGGTGCTGGCTTTCTTTGCCGATTTGTAATCCACCTTGTCGGTGCCAACCACCGAGCTGATCATGCCGCAACCGGTCAGGCTGACGGTAAGGGCGGCCAGGACCAGGCCGCGCTGCGGAGTAAGGGAAGCTGTCTTGCGAATAGTCATGTTTTACTGGAATGAGAGTCCACTCAGGCGCGGTGGGGGCTCAGTTAATCAGGCCGGCTTCGCGCAGCGCGCTGCGCACGGACTCGTGGAACTCGGATGCCAGCGGCACCAGTGGCAGGCGGATGCCGGCGGGCATCATGCCCATTTCCGTCAGCGCCCATTTCACCGGCACCGGGTTCGGTTCGATGAACAGTTTCTGGTGCAGAGGGAATACTTTATTGTTCAGTTCCAGCGCCTTGGCGATATCGCCTTCCATCGCGGCCTTGCACATTTCGTGCATGATTTTTGGCGCGACGTTGGCAGTCACGGAAATGTTGCCCTTGCCGCCAGCCAGCATCAGTGCCAGGGCGCTCGCATCGTCGCCCGAGTAGACAGCGAACGATTTCGGCGCCAGGCGCAGCAAGTCCAGGCCGCGGCCGATATTGCCGGTGGCGTCTTTCACGCCAATGATGTTCGGGATTTGCGCCAGGCGCAGGATGGTCTCGTTCGACATGTCGGCCACGGTACGGCCAGGCACGTTGTACAGGATCACTGGCAAGTCCACCGCTTCGGCAATCGCCTTGAAGTGCTGGTACATGCCTTCCTGGGTCGGACGGTTGTAGTAAGGAACCACTTGCAGGGTCGCATCCGCGCCCGCTTCTTTCGCGTATTGCGTCAGCTTGATGGCTTCCGCAGTCGAATTGCCACCGGCGCCGGCGATGATTGGAATGCGGCCCTTGGCATATTCAACCGTCGCTTTGATCAGTGCGCAGTGCTCTTCGACACTGACCGTCGCCGATTCACCCGTGGTGCCGGCGATGACGATGGCATCCGTGCCTTCGGCAATATGCCAGTCGACCAGCTTGTTCAAACCCGGATAATCCAGACTGCCGTCTGCGTTCATCGGGGTGACAATTGCTACTATGCTGCCCTTAATCATAGGAGTGATAACAGAAAGAATTTAAAACAACGATTGTAGACGATAGCCTGCCGCAGGTGGCTGGCATATCACATATATTCACATATTCAGTAAGTACGCAAAAATTCTTGTGAGTTCTGTTCGTCATGATTTCACAATAATTTCTCTATACTTACTTAAATGACGGCAAAAGTGCCGCAACGCGCGGGAATTCCGGCTTCACGGCCACGATCCGCTGGATCAGCGCCGGTTTCGGCGATTCCACCAGGCCATCCTCGAAAGCAATCACGCGCAATCCGTGCTGCGCGGCCCACGCCAGCAGTTCGCCTGGCGTCAACAGGTAATCCGGGTTCGACGGTTTGCCGAACTGGCCATTGCCTTCAGAAAAAGTTTCATAAATTAAAACGCCATTCGGCGTCAGACTTGCCACCAGTTCCGCGATCAGCGGACGGTGCAGGTAATTGGTCACGACGATGCCGGCAAAACGCTCGGGGCCGAAGGCCCAGACCGCATCCGCCGCTTCCAGGTCGATTTGCGACGTGACGATACCGGGGCCGGCCGCTTCCGCAAGCGCGTCGGCATTCTGGTCCACGGCCACCACGGCATGCCCCAGCGCCGCCAGGTGGCGCGCGTGGCGGCCCGTGCCGCAAGCCAGGTCCAGCACGTCGCCGCTGGGAATCAGGGGCGCGAAGCGCTGCACCCACGGGGAAATCACATCAGTCATTCACATCTCCTGCGGACTGGACATCCACTTGTCAAAAATAACTCAGTCCCATTGCTTCGCGCACGTCGCGCATGGTTTCCTGGGCCAGCTTGCGGGCCGCGTCGTTGCCATCGGCGACGATCGCGCGCACCAGCGACGGGTCGTCCAGGTATGGCTGGGCGCGCTCGTGCATCGGCTCCTGTTCCCGGATGATAGCGTCAATCACGGGCTGTTTACATTCAATACAGCCAATCCCGGCCGACTGGCATCCTTTCACCACCCATTCCTGCGTCGCGTTGTCGGAATACACTTGGTGGAATTGCCAGACCGGGCAGCGCGCCGGTTCGCCCGGGTCGGAGCGGCGCACGCGGGCCGGATCGGTCGGCATGGTGCGGATTTTCTTCGTGACGACATCCTTGTCTTCACGCAGCGCAATCGCATTGCCATAACTCTTGGACATCTTGCGGCCATCGAGTCCCGGCAGCTTGGACGCGGCCGTCAGCTTGGCTTGCGGTTCCACCAGGATCAGCTTGCGGCTGCCTTCCAGGTAACCGAACAGGCGCTCGCGGTCCACCATCGACAGGCTGTGCGCATCGTCCAGCATGGCCTTGGCCTGCTCCAGCGCTTCGGCGTCGCCATCCTGCTGGAATTGCGTGCGCAATTCGTTGTACAGCCGGGCCCGCTTGCTGCCCAGCCGCTTCACGGCTTCCTGCGCTTTTTCCTCGAAACCCTTTTCTTTTCCATACAAATGATTAAAACGGCGCGCAATTTCGCGCATCATTTCAATATGGGGCACCTGGTCTTCGCCCACCGGCACTTCACTCGCGCGGTAAATCAGCACATCGGCGGCTTGTAGCAGCGGATAGCCGAGGAAGCCGTACGTTGCCAGGTCTTTATTGGCCAGATTTTCGATCTGGTCTTTATAGGTCGGGACCCGCTCGAGCCAGCCCAGCGGCGTCGCCATCGACAGCAGCAAGTGCAATTCCGCGTGTTCCGGCACCCGCGACTGGATGAACAGCGTCGATTGCGACGGGTCGATGCCGGCCGCCAGCCAGTCCACCAGCATGTCCCACGTCGAGCGCTCGATCACGCTCGGGTCGTCATAGTGGGTGGTGAGCGCATGCCAGTCCGCGACAAAGAACAGGCAAGGCTGCTCCGCCTGCATCTTGACCCAGTTGGTCAGGGCGCCGTGGTAGTGGCCCAGGTGCATGGTCCCGGTGGGACGCATGCCGGAGACGACTCGGTCGGGATACATATCAGGTCAGCAAAAGGGTCAGGGGATACACGATCACGGTGAACAGCCAGACCGTGATCGCCACCAGGGTGCCCAGGAACGGCGTCAGCAGGCCCGTATAGCTGAGCAGGATCAGGCCGAGGAACACGAACGGGCCGTAACGCTCGATCCGCGCAAACGGGCGCGCCAGGTCCAGCGGCAACAACGACGTCAGGATGCGTCCGCCATCGAGCGGTGGCACGGGAATCAGGTTGAAGGCGCACATGACGGCATTGGTCTTGATGCCCGCGTCGGCCACTTTCAGCAGGAATTCTTCCTGCACGCCAAACGCGATGAGCAGCACCAGCATCACCATCCAGCCCACGCCCATGGCAAAGTTGGCGGCCGGACCGGCGGCGGCGACAAAGCCCATCTGTTTCTTGGGGTTGCGCAAGCGGCTGTAATCGACCGGCACCGGCTTGGCATAGCCAAACGCCATGTGCGTGCTCAAATACAGCAGCAGCGGCAGGATGACGGTGCCGAACAAATCGATGTGATGGATCGGATTGACGCTGAGACGGCCCTGCTGCTCGGCAGTGGGATCGCCAAAATAGCGGGCGGCATAACCGTGCGCGGCTTCATGCAGGGAAATGGCAAACAGAACAGGAATCGCGTACACCGCGATGTTCTGCATCATGTAACTGAAATCATTCATATGGGGGAAGATTCTACCAGACCGGCTCGGCCGGCCCGGTGGGAGGTGATCTGGAGAAAGTTTTTACATGCCCAGCACGGCGGGATCGCCCTGCCCCTGCCGCACCAGTTCCGGCTCGTCGCCGGTCAAGTCCACCACGGTGGTCGGTTCGAAGCTGCAGGCGCCGCCGTCAACGATCAGGTCGATTTGTTTTTCCAGCCGCTCGCGGATCGCTTCCGGATCCGTCAACGGATCGTCATCGCCGGGCAGGATCAGCGTGGTGCCCAACAGCGGTTGCTGCAATTCGCCCAGCAGCATTTCCACGATCGGTGTTGCCGGCACGCGCAAGCCGATGGTCTTGCGCGACGGGTGCGACAGGCGGCGCGGCACGCAGCGGGTCGCTTCCAGGATGAAGGTGAACGGCCCCGGCGTGGCGGCCTTCAGCATGCGGAACTGTTTATTATCGACGCGCGCGTAAACGCCGATTTCACTTAAATCGCGGCACAGCAGTGTCAAATGGTGTTTTTCATCGATGCCGCGGATGCGGCGCAAGCGTTCGACGGCGGCTTTATCGTCCAGGTGGCACACCAGCGCATAGCAGGAATCGGTGGGCAGCGCGACGATGCCGCCGCCGTGGATGATTTGCGCCGCCTGCTTGATCAGGCGCAGCTGGGGATTGACTGGGTGGACCTGGAAATATTGGCTCATATATTCGTTGTAAGGCCGTTAGCGCGGCAATCTTTGCAAAGCGGCAATCCGCTCTTCCATCGGTGGGTGGGTGGAAAACATGGCCGACCAGCCGCCGCCACTGGCAATGCCGGAAGCCGCCATATCCTGCGGCAAGGCGCCAGGCTGCATGCCCCCCAGGCGCATCAGCGCATGCTGCATCGGCACGCTGTTGCCCATCAGTTTCGCGGAACCCGCATCGGCGCGGAATTCACGCTGGCGCGAGAACCACGCCACGATGATCGAGGCCAGCAGGCCGAACAGGATTTCACAGATCACGGTGGTGATGGTGTAGCCGATGCCTGGACGGTAATCGTCACTGTCGCGGCGGCCGCTCAGGGCGCTATCGACAAAGTAGCCCACCACGCGGGCCAGGAACACGACGAAGGTATTGACCACGCCCTGGATCAACGTCATGGTCACCATGTCGCCATTGGCGATGTGCGCCACTTCGTGGCCCAGCACGGCTTCGACTTCTTCGCGGTTCATCGATTGCAGCAAGCCTGTCGACACGGCCACCAGCGCGGAATCCTTGAAGGCGCCGGTGGCGAACGCATTCGGTTCGCCTTCGTAAATCGCCACTTCCGGCATGCCGATGCCGGCGCGTTGCGCCAGTTGCTGCACGGTCGAGACCAGCCATTGTTCGATGGAATCGCGGGGCGTGTCGATGACGCGGGCGCCCGTGCTCCATTTCGCCATGGTTTTGCTCATCAAGAGCGAAATGATGGCGCCGGTGAAACCAATCACCAGCGAATACGCCATCAGGTTACCCAGGTTTAAGCCGCCATAACCGCCCGGTCGCGCGATGCCCAGCACGGACAGCACGATGGACAGCACCACCATCACGGCCAGATTGGTTGCGATAAACAGGACGATACGTTTCATAGTGAGCTCGCAGGCTTTTAATCCGCCCCTTAGATGCGGATGACGTGGCGCAAAAACAAGTTCAGAACCAGTCGTGCCAGACTGGTTTCACATTGGCCGGCAATGGCGGCAATTCAGCAAAGCTGACGCGCGCTTCGCCCGGCGCATGGAAATCCGTGCCGCGCGACGCCAGGAAGCCATAACGGTTGGCCAGTTCCGCATATTCCGGATACTGGTCCGCCGTATGGCTGCCCGTCACCACCTCGATGGCGGCGCCGCCCATTTGCTTGAATTCATCGAACAGCACACCTTGCGCCATGCTGGAGAATTTGTAGCGGCCCGGGTGGGCAATCACGGGAATGCCGCCCGCGCCGGTAATCCACTGCATCGCCTGTTCCAGCGACGCCCAGCGGTGTTCCACATAGCCCGGCTTGCCTTCGGCCAGATAGCGCTTGAACACTTCCGGCACTGTGCGGCACAAGCCCAGTTCCACGATATAGCGGGCAAAGTGGGTTCGGGAAATCAAGTCGGGATTATCGACATACTTCAGCGCGCCCTCGTAGGCGTCCGGGATGCCGTGCAGCGCCAGCTGGCGCGCGATTTCATGGCCGCGGCGATCTCGGCCGGAGCGCGTCTGGTGCAAGCCCTGCACCAGTTGCTCGTTGTTTTCATCGATTTGCAGCCCGACGATATGGACGGTTTCATTGGCCCACGTGATGGAAATTTCCACGCCCGTCACAAAGCGCATGCCCTGGTCGCCGCCGGCCGCCAGGCGCGCGGCGGCAATGCCGCCCACTTCGTCATGGTCCGTCAGCGCCCACACGTCCACGCCGCCCGCGCGTGCCACCTGTGCGACTTTCGCGGGCGGCAGTACACCGTCTGAGACGTTGGAATGGCAATGAAGGTCGACTTTCAACATACAGTTACAAATGGCCGGGGACAAGGGAAGCCATCATTGTACCCCGCCCCGGCAAATTGTCAGGCGAGAAACTCTTCGATCATGGCCGCCAGCAATTCCGGCTGATCGTGGTGCAGCATGTGGCCCGCGTTGTCGATCATTTTCGCGGTCACGTTGGCCAGGTGGCCCAGGCGGCGATCCACTTCCACCCGCGCCTCTTCCTTCGGCCCCATCCACAGCCACATATTGGTATGCGACGCTTCCACCCACAGCACGGGCGCCGTGATCGCGCGCCAGCACGCCATGACTTCTTCCACGTGGTACAGCAGCGGACTGATGCGCTTGTGGGCAGGATCGCCAAGGATGCGCCACTGGCCATCGACGTCCTGCGCCGACCAGTGTTGCGCCAGGAACGCGGCGCGGTCGTCGCGCAGGCGCGGATTGGTTTTTTGCAGGCGCGCCGCCACGCCGGCCAGGTCGGGATAACCCTTCATTTCCTGCGGCTCCAGCAATTCATCCATCCATTTCGCATAGCGGGCCGGGGCCTGGTCCGGCGTGGTGGATTTCAGGCCAAAGCCTTCCAGGTTGATCAGGCGGCGGATGCGGGCCGGGCGGGCGCCCGCATACAGCCCGACGATATTGCCGCCCATGCTGTGGCCCAGCAGGTTGACGGCGCCTTCCGGCTGGTAATGGCGCAGGATGGCGTCCAGGTCGCCCAGGTAATCGGGGAACCAATAAGTATCGACTTTCGGCGACTCGGTCAGCCCAAAGCCGCGCCAGTCCGGCGAAATCACATGCCAGTCACCCTGCAGGCAATCGGCCACGAACTGGAACGACGCCGACACGTCCATCCAGCCATGCACCATGAAAATCTTTGGTGCGCCTTCCCTGCCCCAATGGCGGATATGCGTGCGCACGCCGCGCACATCGATGAATTCGGACCGGGAAGGTTTATGCATTTATTTTCACCTTGAAAGTGACGCGCATGGCGCCATATGGGGCAACTGAAGAAACAACGGAAGCTAGGATGATGTGTTTCCTGGCGGCCAGTCCAAAGCTTAGCACGATCGTGCGAAAATCGCAGGCAGGCGCCCTGGCCACCGTCCATTTTGCCGGGTTTTGGCGGTCTCGTCGTAAGCTCGTCGTAAAATAGCGGTATTCCCCTCTCGTTGAAGGCATTCCATGACGATTTACCAACTGGGCGATCACGCGCCCGACATCGATGCATCCGCTTTTGTCGCCGACAATGCCACCTTGATCGGTAAAGTCACGCTGCGCGCCAATGCATCGGTTTGGTATGGCGCGACTTTGCGCGGCGATAACGAACGCATCACGATCGGCGAAAACAGCAATGTGCAGGAAGGCGCCGTCATGCATACCGACATGGGTTACCCGCTCGACGTGGGCAATAACGTGACGATCGGCCACCAGGCCATGCTGCATGGCTGCACCATCGGCGACGGGTCGCTGATCGGCATCCAGGCCGTGGTCTTGAATGGCGCGAAGATCGGCAAGGGCTGCCTGGTGGGCGCCGGCGCCCTCGTCACGGAAGGCAAGGAATTTCCGGACAACCAGCTGATCATCGGTTCGCCGGCCAAGGCCGTGCGCACCCTGACGCCAGAGGACGTGGCGCGCCTGCAAGGCAGCGCCGACAGCTATGTGCAGCGCGGCCGGCTGTTCAACACGCAACTGAAAAAATTAGGATAAACAATGAGCAAGACCCCAGACCTCGCGACCAGCCAGGATACGCTGCAAAAATTCATCTTTGAAAACGCCTCCGTGCGCGGCGAGCTGATCGACGTCTCCGCCACCTGGCGCGAAATCCAGGCCCGCCACGACTACCCCGCGCCGGTACGCCGCCTGCTGGGCCAGATGGTGTCGGCGGCCGCCCTGCTGTCGGCCAATTTGAAATTCAACGGTTCCATCGTCATGCAAATCCATGGCGACGGTCCGGTGCGCCTGCTGGTGGTCGAGTGCGATTCGCAACTGCGCCTGCGCGCCACGGCCAAGCTGCGCCACGAAGCGGTGGTGGACGACGATGCCGGCCTGACCAAGCTGCTCAATGAAAGTGGCAAGGGCCGCTTCATCATCACGCTCGATCCGGCTGAAAAAGTGCCGGGCCAGCAACCGTACCAAGGCATCGTGCCGCTGGACGCCGACGACGTGGCCACCGTGATCGAACACTACATGCTGCGCTCCGAGCAGCTCGACACCCGCATGTGGCTGGCCGCCGATGACAGCGTGTCGCGCGGCATGCTGCTGCAAAAGCTGCCGCACCATGGCGGCAAGGCCGAAGCGCAACCGGTGTCGGCCGAAGAAGCGCTGGAAACGTGGAACCGCGCCGTGGTGCTGGGCTCCACGCTGAAAGAAGAGGAAATGCTGGGCACCACCATCGACGTGCTGATGCAGCGCCTGTTCTGGGAAGAGACCATCCGCATCTTCGATCCCGTGCACCCGTCGTTCCACTGCAGCTGCACCCGCGAAAAAGTGGGTAACATGCTGAAGACGCTGGGCCAGCCGGAAATTGACAGCGTGCTGGAAGAACTGGGCACGGTCGCCATCAATTGCGACTTCTGCGGCAAGCACTACGACTTCGACAAGGTCGATTGCGCGCAACTGTTCGCCAGCAATGAACCGGCCGAAGTACTGATCCACGCCGGCGACGCCAAGCACTGACCATCATCACGCCCGGGACGGAATTCCGTAGAACCTATGATGTAAAAGAAAGAGCCGTCGGCATAACGATTTCCTAAACTGGAGGTGCTAACCAATCCAAATAAGGGGATCATCATGCAAACGGCTCAAACTCATTTTACGTCGATTGAATT
>NZ_WKJJ01000036.1 GCF_009674485.1 Pseudoduganella rivuli
TGGGCGTCATAGTTCGACAAGGTCGTCACGTGACCAAGCGCATTGGCCACGGTCGCCAGGTTGCCATTGGCGTCGTAGCTGTACGTCACGGTGTCGTCCGCATCGGTACGCGGCCCCCGCGCGGTCAGCACCTGGCCTGCGGCGTTGTACGTGTAGGTCCAGGTGCGGGCACTTCCCGTGGCAGTGGCATTGAAACCCTGTGCGCCGTTGGCGTCAGTGGTGGCTTGCATCGTCATGGTCAGCACATTGCCCGTGGCATCGTACGTGTAGGTCGTGATGCGGCGCGGCTCCGCCACCTTGAGCGGCAAGGCGTACGCCGCATGCCAGTTGGTGGTGGTGGTTCTGGCCGACGCCGTACCGAATCCGTCCACCCTGGTCAATTCCAGGTTGCGCACGAGGTCGAACGTGCGCAACGTGCGCACGCCATTGAAGTCGTAGGTCGACCGCAGGTTGCCATTGGCGTCAAACGATTCCTCCGTCCAGACTTTGGTGGTGCCAAAGGTCTGGCTGATGCCGGTCTGCACCTGGCGGTTGCGCACCGTGGAAAAACCGTAACCGCGTTGCGCACCAAGCGGATCGGTGACGGTGTTGCTGGTGTAATTAAAGGTGTACTTGTCGACATCGTTCGGATGGGACGTCGAGACCGGCCGGCCCTTGACGTCATACGCGTACGTGCCGTAGCGCACCACGTTGCCCGGGGTGATTTCGTCGGCAATGCCAGTGAGCAGAGTCCAGGATGCCGGCGCGCCGGCCACCAGCGCCGCTTCGTTATACAGGTATTGGCGGCGGCCTCCCCCGGGATACGTGACGGCGGCCAGGCCGTTCGGACCGTACTCGTATTGGTACAGATTGCCCGCCGGATCGGTCATGCCGACCAGGCGGCCCTGCCCGTTATAGGCCAGTTGCAGCGACTGGCCGAAGCTGTTGGCAACACCGGTCAACAGATAAGCCGGCGTGCCGCTGTCCATTGCCACCCAGCTGTAGGCCAACGCCAGCGTGCGGCCGTTGCGGTAGCGGATTTCCGCCAGGCGGCCATTGCCATCGTAGATTTCAGTATCGCCCGATGGCAGCTGCAAACTGAATTGTGTCAGTTCCGTCCCGTTGCGCGTGGCGCTCAGGCGTGCCTTGACATCGGCATCCGCCACCCAGGTGACACCGTTGTCGCTGGATGAGAAAAAGTAGCCATAGCCATCCGGATTGACAATGCTGGCGGTATAGGCACCCGCCGCTTCCGGCATGCCGCCCCAAGGACCTGACCAGCGGCCAGCGCCACCCGGATAAGCGGTCCACGTGTAGCTGGCAAGCTGATTGGGGTTGTATTGATACAGCAGCAGCTTCTTGGCATAGCCATGCCGCCAGCCGGCGTTCAACGCCCCCTGGTCGCCGACCAGTTTATTGGAGTAATAGCGCGTGAATTCCAGCCCTGTCGGCGCAACATAGTCCCGCTCGACCTGGATTTTTTCGCCGTTGGCGAATTTGACCGGGTTGCCCACGCAGTCGCATACCGGAGGCTTTTCGCCTGCGACATAGCATTTTTTGGCGGGGTCATAACTGCCGGGTGTCTCGGTGTCCGCACAGGCCGAAACGTGTTTCACGATGCCCATATACAGCGGTACCGTGCCATATTCCGGGTGGCTCGCTGTCTGATATACCTTGCAGTAAATACTGTTGTTATCAAGGTGATGCAGGCCCAGCGTGTCACGGCAGGCATAGTCCGCTGCCGCGGTCATATCGCCATGAATCACCGGCCCGATGGCCCACCAGCCGCTGACGGGCGGACGCCAATCGTTTTGCGCCAGCGCGCTGGAGCAGAGACAGATGCATAAGCCCGCCGCGTACAACACCCGTGAGAGTGCGAAGTAAATGAGGCGTGACATAAATTCCCGCGAAAATAATTCCGTACGGAAATTTATCATCCCTTACATCAATACATACTCTCGAATTCTCACCCCCCCGAACTTTTACAGATGGGCGACAACACGATGATCCGCAAAAAAAAAACCCCGCCGGGGAGCAGCGGGGTGAAGTCCAAAACTAGGGATGTCCTGAAAGAGACGAGTCCATCTTATGCCCGGGAGCCGGAGCATTCTGTGCGGTGCTTCACATTTCACTCACATTCACGCATCTTCGCGGATGCGGTTTTCCGCCCGCCAGACCTTGAGCAGCGCATGGCGCGGCGTCGGGTAGCGTTCCGCGATGGTGTCGGCGGCCTGGATGCGGTCGATACGGAAATGGCGCAGCGCTTCGCGCATTTCGCACCAGGCGGCCAGCAACCGCTTGCCTTCCATGTACGCCAGTGCAAACGGCCACACCACCCGTTCCGACACGCGGCCCCGTTCGTCGCTGTAACTGATGCGCATCTTGTGCTGGTGGCGGATGGCCAGCCGCGTGGGCGTAATGAACGTTTCGTCCGGCAGTTCATCCATGCCGATCGGCACCCACAGGCTGGTTTCCGCCATGCTGTCGCGCAAATCCTTAGGCGAGGCGGTGGCGATCTTGGCCAGTGCGCTGGCGGCGGCTTTCGCCAGTTCGCCGTCGCCCTGGCGCTTGACCCAGCGCGCACCCAGCACCAGCGCTTCCAGTTCATCGGCGCCAAACATCAGCGGCGGCAGGAAAAAGCCGGCGCGCAGCATGTAACCGATGCCGGCCTCCCCTTGCAGCGGCGCGCCCAGTTCCGCCAGCGTTTGCATGTCGCGGTAAATGGTGCGCTCGGACACGCCCAGCTGCTGCGCCAGCGCCGCCGCCGTCACCGGGCGGCGGTTGCCCCGCAGGGCATCCATCAACTGAAACAGGCGGCCGGCACGACTCATAAACTCTCCAGTAGGGGCGAAAAAAAACCGCCATGTTTGTGACATGGCGGTTTTCATTTTGACACAAACGCGCTTACACCACAGCGCCGTCGGTCTCGTCTTTTTCCTTGACAGGCTTGATCAGGTCTTCGCGCTTCACGCCCAGCCACATGGCCACGGCGGCCGCCACGAACACGGACGAGTAAATACCGAAGCAGATACCGATCGTCAGCGCCATCGCGAAGTAGTGCAGGGTCGGGCCGCCGAAGACCAGCATCGACAGCACCATCATCTGCGTGCAGCCGTGGGTGATGATGGTACGCGAGATGGTCGACGTGATCGCGTTGTCGATCACTTCATGCACGGACGCCTTGCGCTGCTTGCGGAAGTTTTCGCGGATCCGGTCGAAAATCACCACCGATTCATTGACCGAATAACCCAGCACGGCCAGCACGGCGGCCAGCACGGTCAGCGAGAATTCCCACTGGAAGAACGCGAAGAAGCCCAGGATGATGACCACGTCGTGCAGGTTGGCGATGATGGCCGACACGGCGTATTTCCACTCGAAACGTATCGCCAGGTAAATCATCACGCCGATCACCACCATCACCAGTGCGTTCAAGCCGTTTTGCGCCAGCTCTTCACCCACTTGCGGGCCGACGAATTCGACCTTGTGCAATTCCAGCGCTTCCTTGCCGGCGGCGTCCACGCAGGCGTCTTTCGCCACCTGCTCGCCCTTGGCGGTCGTCGTGTCGATACGCTTGATGCTGCCGTTATCGGCCTTGCACAGCGCTTCGAACACGCGGGCCGAGGCGCCGGCGGCATCCTTGCCGGCCGCGCCGGAAATCGGCAGGCGCAGCATCACGTCGCGCGCGGTGCCGAAGCTGGTGACTTCAGGATGTTCGTAACCGACGCCGGACACGGTACCCCGTATCTTTTCCAGGTCGGCCGCATGCTGGTACTGCACTTCCATCACGGTGCCGCCCGTGAATTCGATCGACAGGTGCAAGCCCTTGTGGAACAGGAAGAACACGGCCGCCACGAAGGTCAGCGCCGACACCGCGTTGAAGATCAACGCATGGCGCATGAACGGAATGTCTTTTTTAATGCGGAAAAATTCCATTTTTTACCCCTCGCTTATTTCGACTGGCCTGGAACCCAGACCGTGCCGATCGACACCGACTGCAGTTTCTTCTTGCGGCCGTACCACAGGTTGACCACGCCGCGCGATACGAATACGGCGGAGAACATCGACGTCAGGATGCCCAGGCAGTGCACCACGGCAAAGCCGCGCACCGGACCGGAACCAAACACGTACAGTGCAATACCGACGATCAGAGTGGTGACGTTGGAGTCGATAATCGTATCCCACGCATGTTTGAAACCGTCCGCAATCGCTGCCTGCGGCGAATTACCTTTACGCAACTCTTCACGGATACGCTCGTTGATCAGCACGTTGGCGTCAATCGCCATGCCCAGCGCCAGCGCGATCGCGGCGATACCCGGCAGGGTCAGCGTGGCTTGCATGCGCGACAGCAATGCCATCAGCAGCAACAGGTTGACGCCCAGCGCCAGCACGGAGAAGAAGCCGAACAGCATGTAGTAAGCAATCATGAAGATGGCAATGGCGGAGAAGCCATAAATCATCGACATCTTGCCCTTCTGGATGTTTTCAGCACCCAGCGCCGGGCCCACGGTGCGCTCTTCGATCACGGTCATCGGGGCATACAGTGCGCCGGAGCGCAGCAGCAGCGCCAGTTCCGCCGAGTTTTCAGCATTGCCCATGCCGGTGATCTGGAACGTGCTGCCCAGTTCACTCTGGATGGTGGCCACCGACAGCACTTCCGGCTTGCCTTTTTGCTCGTACAGCACGATGGCCATTTTCTTGCCCACGCGGTCGCGCGTGGCTTCACGCATCTTGCGGCCGCCGTCGCCGTTCAAGTCGATCGACACGGCAGGCTGCTGATTCTGGTCGAACGACGCGGTGGCGCGGGAGATATAGTCGCCGGACAGCACGATATCCTTGTACAGCACGACCGGCACGCCTTTGCCGACGGTGAACAGTTCGGAATTGAATGGCACGGCCGATTGCAGTTCCGTGCCTGGCACGATGGTCTCGTCGACCATGCGCACTTCCAGGGTAGCGGTACGGCCGATCAGGGCTTTCGCGCGGGCCACGTCCTGCACGCCTGGCAACTGCACGACGATACGGTCGGCGCCCTGCTGCTGGATGATCGGTTCAGCCACGCCCAGTTCGTTGACGCGCTTGGACAGGGTCGCGATATTCTGCTTCACGCCATTGTCCATGGCTTCTTTCAGCGCGGCCGGTTTCAGGCTCAGCACCAGTTTCAGGTCGGTGCCGTCGGCGCCCGGGGCGCCATCGGCGATGTTCAGATCCTGCTGTTCCGAGATGATGGCGCGCGCTTTCTTGCGGGTGTCTTCATCGCGGAATTTCACTTCCACGGTATTGCCCTTACGCTCGATACCGGCATGGCGGATGTTCTTGTCACGCAACGTGGAGCGGACCGACGTCTGGATGCCGACCACGCGCTTTTCCAGCGCCGCCTGCACGTCGACCTGCATCAGGAAGTGCACGCCACCGCGCAAGTCCAGGCCCAGGTACATCGGCAGCGCGCGGATTTTCTGCATCCACGCCGGCGTATTCGCGGTCAGGTTATTGGTGACGATGAAGGCCGGATCGTTGGGGTCCGCGTTCAGCGCGCGCTCCAGCGCCAGCTTGGCTTTGAACTGGGTGTCGGTATCAAGGAAGCGGGCGCGCACGGAGACGTGGCTGCCGGCGCCGTCCAGCGTGACGCCGTCCGTCTTGAGGTTTTCCTGCTTCAGCACTTGCTCGACTTTGGCGGTCAGGTCACTCGTGACTTTCACGGTGGACTTGCCGCTGGTGACCTGCAGTGCAGGCGACTCGCCGAAGTAGTTGGGCGCCGTGTACAGTGCGCCCAGCAACACCGTAATGGCAATGACAATATATTTCCAGACTGGATAGCGATTCATGGTTATCTGCGTTCGGGAAGAAGCTTAAACGGGCCTGGATGCTGGATCACAGGCCCGTCAGGGGATTACAGCGCTTTGAGCGTGCCTTTCGGCAGCAGCGTGGTGATCGATGCTTTTTGCACGACCATTTCGTTACCTGCGGACACTTCCAGGGTCACGTAGACGTCGCCCACTTTCGCGACCTTGCCCAGGATGCCGCCAGCAGTCACCACTTCATCGCCTTTGGCCAGCGCGTCCATCATGGCTTTCTGTTCCTTGGCGCGTTTTTGCTGTGGACGGATCATCAGGAAATACATGACCACGAACATCAGGATCAGCGGCAGGAAGCTGGTGAGATTGCCACCCAGGCCGAGCGGATCCGCGGCGGCTTGAGCGTAGGCGTTGGAAATGAACACAGTAAACTCCAGTGAGATTGTGAAAAAATTAGCGCTGTATTCTAGCACCCGTGACCGGGCGCAAAGACATCCGGTCGCATGTGGGGTTGATGAAATGTTTTACAAGGTGACAATTGCGCGACAACCGTCACCTTGGCGATGCCTGTAATGCGTTGGTGAGCGCTTACACGCCCCGGGCGCGATCCTTGTGGAATTCCAAGGTCCACGCGTGGAAACGGTCTTCGTCCAGCGCTTCCCGCATCTGGCGCATGATGTCCAGGTAGTAATGCAGGTTGTGGATGGTGTTCAACCGGGCGCCCAGGATTTCCTGCGTGCGATGCAGGTGGTGCAGGTACGCACGCGAGAAATTGCGGCACGTGTAGCATGCGCACGTCGCATCCAGCGGTTCCTTGTCTTCCTTGTAACGGGCATTCTTGATTTTCACGTCGCCAAAACGGGTGAAAATCCAGCCGTTACGGGCATTACGGGTCGGCATCACGCAATCGAACATGTCGACGCCGTTGGACACGCCGGCCACCAGGTCTTCCGGCGTACCGACGCCCATCAGGTAGTGCGGCTTGTTGGCCGGCAGGCGCGGGCCCACGTGCTCCAGCACGCGCATCATGTCTTCTTTCGGCTCGCCCACCGACAGGCCGCCGATCGCCAGGCCCGGGAAGTCGATTTCCTCCAGCTTGGCCAGCGATTCGTCGCGCAGGTTTTCAAACATGCCGCCCTGCACGATACCGAACAGCGCATTCGGGTTTTCGCCGCGCTGGAATTCATCCATCGAACGCTGCGCCCAGCGCAGCGACATGCGCATGGATTTCGCCGCCTCATCCAGCGTGGCGGGACGGTCGTTGATTTTATATGGCGTGCATTCGTCGAACTGCATGACGATGTCGGAATTCAGCACGCGCTGGATCTGCATCGAGATTTCCGGCGACAGGAACAATTTATCGCCATTGATCGGCGACTGGAAATGCACGCCCTCTTCGGTAATCTTGCGCATGTCGCCCAGCGAAAACACCTGGAAGCCGCCCGAATCCGTCAGGATCGGCTTGTCCCAGCCCATGAAGCCGTGCAGGCCGCCAAACTTCGACATGATGTCGTTGCCTGGACGCAGCCACAGGTGGAACGTATTGCCCAGGATGATCTGCGCGCCGATTTCCTTCAATTCCAGCGGCGACATGGCCTTCACGGAACCGTAGGTGCCCACCGGCATGAAAATCGGCGTTTGCACTTCGCCGTGGTTGAGTTTGACCGTGCCGCGGCGCGCCTTGGTCAGACCGCTGGTATCGGTCTTGATCAGTTTAAATTCCAGCATGTATCTCTTTCGTGTTTATGCGGCGCGCGATTGCGTCGTCAGCAGCATCGCATCGCCATAGCTGAAGAAGCGGTATTCGCTGGCGATCGCATGGGCATAGGCCTTGCGGATCTCGTCGAAACCGGCGAAGGCGGACACCAGCATCAGCAGGGTCGACTTCGGCAAGTGGAAGTTGGTGATCAGCCGTGTCACCGTCTTGAATTGATAACCGGGCGTGATGAACAGTGCCGTATCGGCACTGCCCGCCTCCAGCTGGCCCGTTTGCGACGCGGATTCCAGTGCGCGCAGACTGGTCGTGCCCACGGCCACCACGTCGCGTCCCGCCGCCTTGGCGGCGCGCACGGCGTCCACGGTTTCCTGCGGCATCGTGTACCACTCGGTATGCATCTTGTGCTCGGACAGGTTTTCCGTCCGCACCGGCTGGAACGTGCCGGCGCCCACGTGCAAGGTCACGTAAGCAAAGTTGACACCCTTGTCCTTGAGTTTTTTCAGCAGCGCGTCATCGAAGTGCAGGCCGGCCGTCGGTGCGGCCACGGCGCCCGGCACCTTGTTGAACACGGTCTGGTAGCGGGTTTCATCGAATTCGTCCGCCGTGTGTTCGATATACGGCGGCAATGGCAGGCGGCCATAGGTTTCGATCAGGTCGAACACGTCGCCTGCTACGCTCGTATCGAAGTGCAACGTGAAGAATTCACCGGCGCGCTCGCCCACCGTCACGTCGAACGCATCGGCCAGGCGCAATTTCGTGCCCGGCAGCGGCGAGCGGGACGCGCGCACCTGGGCCAGCACCGTGCGGGTGTCCAGCACGCGCTCGACCAGCGCTTCCACCTTGCCGCCGCTTTCCTTGGCGCCAAAGAAACGGGCTTTCAGCACGCGGGTGTTGTTCATCACCAGCAAGTCGCCGGGTTGCAGCAAATCCAGGATGTCGGTGAACTGGCGGTCGTGCAGATCGGCGCCATCCACGTGCAGCAGGCGCGAAGCACTGCGATCCGGCAGGGGAAATTGCGCTATCCGCTCTGGCGGCAAGTTAAAATCGAAGTCTGATAAGGAATACATGAAAACGCGTGTATAAAACTGTGGGGCAACCCTCTATTGTACACCAGCCAGTGAAACACCCGGAATTACCGCCCGATGCCGCCACCTTCAACCGCCGCCCTGACTGAAACCCCGGAATTGCCAGCCAAACCGGCACGCAAGGCAGCCAAGCCCGCCGCCAAAGCCCCCGCCAAGAAAGCCGTCTCGCTGGAAGCCAAGCTGGCCCGGCTGGGCTTGCGCACGGACATGGACCTGGTGCTGCACTTGCCGATGCGCTACGAAGACGAGACACAGGTCATCACCATCCAGGAAGCGTGCCTGCATGGCGGCGAAACGTCGCAGGTGGAAGGCATCGTGACGAAAAACGAAATCACCTTCAAGCCGCGGCGCCAGTTGCTGGTGCATATTTCGGACGGCACCGGGGATTTGCAGCTGCGCTTCATGAATTTCTATGGCAGCCAGGTCAAGCAACTGGCCGAGGGCACGCGGGTACGGGCCCGGGGCGAACTGAAACACGGCTTTTTTGGCGCGGAAATGGTGCATCCGCACTACAAGATCGTCAATGCGGGCGCCCCGCTGCCGACCTCGCTGACGCCCGTGTACCCGGCCGGCGAAGGCTTGCCGCAGCACGTGATGCGCAAGGCCATTGCCGACGCCATGAAGCGGGTGGACTGGACGGATACCTTGCCGCCCCGCTTACTGGAACGGTTGGAACTCGACAATTTCGAACCGTCCGTGCGCCTGCTGCACCATCCGCCGCAAGACGTCGATACCTACACCTTGCTGGACCGTTCGCACCCCGCGTGGACCCGCATGAAATTCGACGAATTGCTGGCGCAACAACTGTCACTGAAGCGGGCGCAGAAGGCGCGCCGCGCCAAGGGTTCGCCGCCGCTGTCGGTGGTGGGCGACTTGTCGGCCCAGTTCCAGCAAGCGCTGCCGTTTAAATTAACGGGGGCGCAGCAGCGCGTGCTCGATGAAATCCGCGCCGACATCGGCCAGCCCTACCCGATGCAGCGCCTGCTGCAAGGCGACGTGGGCGCCGGCAAGACCGTGGTGGCGGCACTGGCGGCGGCGCAAGCCATCGACAGCGGCTACCAGGCCGCGCTGATGGCGCCGACGGAAATCCTGGCGGACCAGCATTTCCGCAAGATCGCCGCGTGGATGGAACCGCTGGGCGTCAAGGTGGCGTGGCTGACGGGCAGCCTGACGAAAAAGAACAAGGCTGCCGCCACCGAACTGGTGGAGACGGGCGAGGCGCGCCTCGTGATCGGCACCCATGCGATCATCCAGGACACCGTGCAATTCGCCAACCTGGGCCTCGTGATCGTCGATGAACAGCACCGCTTCGGCGTGGGCCAGCGCCTCACGCTGCGCAACAAGGGCAATGAAAACGCCGTGCCGCACCAGTTGATGATGTCGGCCACGCCGATTCCCCGCACCCTGGCCATGACGTATTATGCCGACCTGGAAGTGTCCGTCATCGATGAGTTGCCGCCAGGCCGCAGTCCCATCGTCACGCGCGCCATCGACCAGAACCGGCGCGACGAAGTCATCGAACGGGTGCACGCGGCCGCGCAGGAAGGGCGGCAAGTGTACTGGGTCTGTCCGCTGATCGAGGAATCCGAAGCACTGCAATTGCAGACCGCCACGGAAACCCACGCGCTGCTGGCCGAAGCCCTGCCCGACCTGCACGTCGGGCTGGTACACGGCAAATTGAAGCCGGCGGAAAAACAGGCTGTAATGGATGCGTTTGCCGCCAACGACATGCAAGTGCTGGTGGCCACCACCGTGATCGAAGTGGGCGTCGACGTGCCGAATGCGTCGCTGATGGTGATCGAACATGCGGAGCGTTTCGGCCTGTCGCAGCTGCACCAGTTGCGCGGCCGCGTGGGACGGGGATCGGCGGCGTCCGTGTGCCTGCTGCTATATCAAAGCCCGCTGGGCGGCGTCGCCAAGCAGCGCCTGATGACGATGCGGGAAACCACCGACGGGTTTGAAATCGCACGGCGCGACCTGGAAATCCGGGGCCCGGGCGAATTCCTCGGTTCGCGCCAGTCCGGCCAGGCCATGCTGCGCTTCGCCGACCTGGAAACCGATACCTGGCTGGTGGACCGCGCACGCGACGTGGCCAGTGCGCTGCTGAAGGATGAGAAATACCTGCCCGTGGTCGAAGGCCACCTGGAGCGGTGGCTGGGCGGGCGGGAAGAATTCCTGAAAGTCTGACTAATTACTGCTGATACGTCAGCCGCACGCCCACCATGCGGGGCAGTTCCGCGCGGTATAGCACAGGGCCGTATTCGGCATGGGCGCCATTGAGATTCTGGCCCACCAGCGCCAGTTCCCACTGCGGGTTGATGCGCCATCCCAGCCGGGCATCGACTGCCGTATAGGCCGGCACGGGCTGGGTCTGGGTGCGCAGCCGGCCGATCCTGCGCACGGCGATATCGAGTTCAATGTCTTCCGCCAGCGTATGGCTGGAGCGCAGTTGCAACTGGTGGTGGGGATCGCGCCCCGCCGCCGCGGCCGACACCGTATCGTTGCTGCCCGGCTTGACCCACAGCCGTTCGCTCAATCCGGTCGCGCCGCCCGTCAGGCGCCAGGCAGGCGTCAATTGCACACTGGCCCACGCTTCAAACCCGGTGGCCTTGCCTTCCATATTGCTGGCAAACGTCACGAACCTGCGCGACGGCGCCAGTTCCTGCGTGCGCAAGTCGTCATAACGGTGCTGGAACAGCGTAATGGCGGCGGACACGCCGGCATACGGCTGGCCCCGGTAGCCGATTTCATACACGCGCGCCACTTCCGCCTTGACCGCATTGCCGCCATTGAGCACGAACGGCGCCTTGCCAGGGACGAACGTATCGACGTCGAGCCGGCTCGGCGCCCGCACCGTGCGCGACGCGCCGCCCCACAGCAGGGTGTTGTCGGCCGCCATCCACGCCAGCCGCATGCTGGGCAGGAATTCCGTGCCGGTATACGGATTGCGTTCGACGCGCGCCCCTGCCGTCAGGCGCAGGCCCGGTTGCAGCGTCCATTCATCCTGCGCAAACACGCTGGCCCAGCTCTGCGACACGTTGGCCGGCAGGAAGGCGATCGTGGCGCTGTTGACGGTGCGGTCGCGGTCGACCCGGTAATTGACGCCCCAGGTGGGCTGGTGCGCGGCCAACAGGCCGGATCCGGCGGGCAGCGTATGCAGCAACTGCAAGTCCAGGATGTCCAGCCGCTGGATGTAGGTCGGCGGCACCGTCCGTTCGGTATGGTCAACATACGCTTGCAGCGACAGCGCGCCGCCATCGTCAAGCTGGCGGGTCCAGTTTGCCGTCAGGTTGGCGCCGGCCGAATCGATGTCGCCCAGCACCAGCGTGACGCCCGAGACGGCAATCGAACCCGGCTTGGGCTGGCCGCTGCGGCCGTCATAGACATTGCCGTTGACGGTCAGGCGATCGTTGCCCATGGCGATATCGCCGCGGAAACCCGCCTGGTTATGGCGCCGATAGTCGCTGATGGCGACCCCGGCAGCGGTTTCCGTCGCTTGCTGGTGCACGGTGCGGGCATAGGCGCGCCAATCCCCGGCGCCATAACGCACGGCGACGCTGCGGTTCCGGTTGCCGCCGTTGGCAACGGCCAGCAAGCCCGTGGCCTGCTGCCGCGTAATAATGTTGACCACCGCATTGATGGCATTCACGCCCCACAGCACGCCGCCAGGCCCGCTGATGACTTCGATGCGCTCGATATCTTCCAGCAGCGTATCCTGCACATCCCACAGCACACCGGAATAGAACGGCGTATACGTGGAGCGTCCGTCGATCATGACCAGCAACTTGTTGGGCGTGGTGTTTTGCGTGCCGTTCATGCCACGCGCCGTGATCGCATAGGTGAAATTGTTGGTACGCGCCACTTGCAGGTTGGGCGCCAGCCGCAATATTTCCGGCAACGAATCGGCGCCTGAGCGGCGGATATCTTCGGCAGTGATGACATACACCGAGGCGGCTGCCTGGGACAGCGCCTCCCCTCTGCGCGACACCGACGTGATCCGAATCTGTGTCAATTCCTCGATCGACAAGTCGACAAAATTGGTTTCAGCTGCTGCGGTTCCGGCAAGCAGAAGCGGCAGTGCGGCGAGTGTTGTGCGCATCGCGGTCCGTATTCGTGAGGATCTCCCATTATGCAACACCGCACTTGCGACACAAGTACGCCGATGCAAATTTACTAATACTGTCCCGGACAATTCCTAGTGACGCTCCATCGCCTGCTTGTACAGGCTGCGCAGCGGCGTGGCGAAGACGTGCTGCAGGATGGGCATGAATTCAACAATCGGCAGCGTGTCATAGCGGCCATCGAATGCCGGGTTGTCATAGCACTCGCAGAATTCCGCCGTGCGTTCATAGCACGGATGGTTTCTCAGTTGGTCGCGCATGTCGCGATCCATGCCGAGGTGGTGGAAGAAATAATGGCCTTGGAAAATACCGTGATGCTTCACCATCCACAGGTTTTCATCCGATACGAACGGTTGCAGCATGGCAGCCGCGATATCCGGGTGGTTGAACGTACCCAGCGTGTCGCCAATGTCGTGCAGCAGCGCGCACGCCACATATTCATCGTCGCGCCCGTCGCGCAGCGCCCGGGTGCCTGTTTGCAGCGAATGCGTGTAGCGGTCGACGGGAAAGCCGCCGAAATCCCCTTTCAGCAACGCCAGGTGGGCGGCGATCCGTTCCGGCAAGCCTTGGGCGAAATGCATGAATTCGCCTGCAATGTTCAGCCAATCTTCCTGTGTACTCTGGTCCAGGCTGGTAAACGCTGCTGTTTTCATGATTGCCTCCCTTTGGCATCCGATTAGCCATTGTGCGCCCGAGCGGCCCGTAAGCCAACATTAAAAAACAGCAATGTTGCAACTGAGCATTAAATTTCCTTGCGCGATCGCCGACCCTGTGCGAAACTCGTCCGCTATGCCAAAAATTGCCCAACTTACGCTCGTTCTGTTGCTGGCCGCCAGTCTGCCGGTGCACGCCTCCGGTACGCCGGAGCCTTCCGACACGCCGGCGTCGCGCTGGAGCTTGCCGCTCGATGGCGGCAAAGTCAGCAGTTTCTTTGGCGCACTGCGCGGCAAACGCGCCCACGGCGGCGTCGATTTCTCCACGCCGACCGGCACGCCCATCAAGGCCACCGATGGCGGCACGGTGGTGGCATCCACCAACCGCTTCGAAGGCGACAAGAAATACGGCGAAGTGGTGGTGATCGAACATCCGAACGGTTTGCGTTCGCTGTATGCGCACTTGAAGGAACGCCTGGTCCGCGTGGGCGACATGGTGTCGGCCGGCGAACTGATCGGCCACTCCGGCATGACGGGCCGCTCGACCGGCCCGCACCTGCACCTGGAAGCCTTCAAGGATGGCAAGCGCATCGACCCGCAAAACCTGCTGGAAGAGCCGCTGGAAGACAATGCACTGCGCCAGGCCCTGAATGCCAAGCGCGCCGGCGAAGCCGATGCCGTATATTCGGCGCCGCGCTTTGAAACCAAGGCCGGCAAGCACGGCAAGCATGCCCGCCATGGCGGCGGCAAAGCGGCAACGGCCAAAGCGCCGGTCAAGGCCAAAGCCGTCGCCGGCAAATCCTCCAAGCGTACCAAACACGGTTAAATTCGTAGGGCGGTTTTGCCGCAGGCAAAGCCGCCATGCATGCATCCCGATACCTCACGCGCCGCCGCTCCTTACAAGCACAGCGCGATACGGTTCCCCCAATCCACCATGAAATCCGGCCGCAGATAGGCGGCGAAGGCCAGCGCCATCACCGCGATGGCCAGCGTCCATGCCAGCCACGGTTTCATCATGCGGCTTTCAATGCGCCGCCGCGCACCAGGGGACGCTCATCGACGGGCAAATTGGCCAGCCCCGCAAACACGCCCAGCGCAATCGCAATGCCCCACACCACGTCGTAATTGCCTTGCAGCGCAAACAGGTAGCCCCCCAGCCAAACGCCGAGGAAGCTGCCGATCTGGTGCGAGAAGAACACCACGCCGGCCAGCATCGACATGTGCCGCACGCCGAACACGCCGGCAATGATGCCGTTGGTCAGCGGCACGGTGGACAGCCACAGGAAGCCCATGGCGGCGGCAAACAGGTACACGGAGACCGGCGACAGCGGCGCCAGCAGGAACATCACGATGGCGACCGAGCGCAGCGAATAAATTCCCGACAGCAGGTAGCGCTTCGGCACTTTGCCGCCCCATTTACCGGCCAGGAACGAGCCAAAGATGTTGAACAGGCCGATCAGCGCCAGCGCCAGCACGGCGACTTTCGGATCGGCGATGCCCTTGTCCTTCAGGTAGGCCGGCAAGTGCACACCGATGAACACCACCTGGAACCCGCACACGAAGTACCCCGCCACCAGCAGCAGGAACGAGCGGTTGCCCAGCGCCTCGCCCAATGCTTCGGCGATGCTCTGGCGCGGGCCGTCCGCATGGGCGACGGCCGGTTCGCGCAGCCAGAACGAGGCGGGAACCATGGCCAGCACCAGCACGCCGGCCAGCAGGTAAAACGCCTGTTGCCAGCCCAGCGAGGAAATCAGGAATTGCTCGACCGGCATCATCAGGAACTGGCCAAACGAACTGGCCGCGCCGGAAATGCCGAAGGCCCACGAGCGCCGCTCCACCGGCGCCACGCGACCAATGATGCCGCTGACGGCGCCGAACGCCGTGCACGCCAGCCCCAGGCCGATGAACACGCCGGAACCCGCCACGAACAGCATCGGTTGCGTGACGAACGCCATCCACAGCAAGCCCGCCATGTACGCCAGCGCGCCCACCAGCACCACGCGCATGGTGCCGTAACGGTCGGCCGCCATGCCGGCGATCGGGCCGAACGCGCCCCACATCAGGTTTTGCACGGCCAGCGCCAGCGAATACGTTTCGCGGGTCCAGCCATTGGCCTGTGAAATCGGCTGCATCCAGAAACCGAAGCCATGGCGCACGCCCATCGCCAGGGTCAGCACGACGCCGCTGGCCAGCAGCACGGATTTCAGCGACGGTACGCGGTCCGAAGTAAACATGGGCGCCTCCGTCATGCGTCGGCCGCGTAGCGCACGCCGACTTGTTCGCGCATCGTGTCCAGCCACCCCATCAGCGCCACGGTTTCCGCCAGCGGCATGACGGGGCTTTCCAGCAACCCTTCGCGCAGGCAGCGGTTCACTTCCAGCGCTTCATGCGCATAGCCGTTGCCGATGCGGGGCGCGGACAATTCGCGCTTGCTGCCATCGTTCAGGCCCAGGGTCAGCGACTCGGTCGCATAGAAGCGCGTATTCAGGCGCAAGAAGCCCTTGCTGCCGGAAATCGTCAATTCGTTCGGCGTATGCGCACGCAGGCTGCTGCCGCACGACGACAGCGCGCCGCTTTCATGGCGCAGCACGAACGACGCCTGCATGTCGACCCCGGTGGCGGTCAGTTCGCCGACGGCTTTTACGTCCGCCACCGGCCCCAGGAAATAGGCGGCCAGCGACAGCGGATAAATGCCCAGGTCCAGTAGCGAGCCGCCGCCGAGCTCCGGGTTGAACAGCCTGTGCTCCGGGTCCAACACCGCGGCAAAGCCGAAGTCCGCCGTCAGGCTGCCGGGAATGCCGATCGCACCGCTGTCCAGCAAGCGCTTTGCTTCCAGGATGGCGGGCAGGAAGCGGCTCCACATGGCTTCCATGACGAACAGTTTTTTCTCTTGCGCCAGTGCGGCAATGTGCTCGGCCTCGCGGCGGGTCAACGTGAATGCTTTTTCCACCAGCAGCGCCTTGCCGCCGTTCAGGCACATCAGCGCGTTTTCATGGTGCATCGGATGCGGTGTGGCGATATACACCACGTCGACCTCCGGATCGTCCGCCAGTGCCTGGTAACTGCCATGGCAGCGCGCCACGCCGAATTCGGCGCCGAACCTGGCGGCGCTGGCCGCCGTGCGCGATGCGACCGCTACCAGTTCAGCCCCGGGCGTGTCGCGCAAACCGTGTGCCATGGCCTTAGCTATTTTGCCCGTGCCCAGGATGCCCCAGCGGATGATTTTTTCCATTTATCGTTCCTTCGGTTGCGGCGTACGCTTGGGCCGGAACACCGCCGCATCGCCATAAAATGCTTCGTCCTGTTGCGGCCACCAGTCCGGCACGCCCAGCATGGGCAGCGGCGTGAAGCAACCTTTATGCAAGCCTTCGGCAGCCAGTTCCCGCGCCACCTTGTCGTCCACCCATGCGCGCCGGCCGGCGCCATCCAGCGCGAAATAACCATCGTCGGCCAGCACCACGCGCGTGTGGGCGGTGATCGCCTTGTAGGGCGCCACCAGCTTTTCCATCAGCGCATGGCCGAACAGCCAGACTTGCGCATCGCGCCCGAACAAATCCCGCAACCCGACGAACGCCGTATGCCAGTCATGGCCGCGCAGCGCCTGCACCAGCGCCCTGCCCGGCTCATCGTCCCGCACCACCAGCAGCGCCGCATTCTCGTCGAACAGCGTGGCGGCATCGCGCGCGGGACCGCGCGATTTGCCGACGCCATCCTGCGCGATCTGCGCCGCCTGCAAGGCATTCAATTGCTGCTTGATGCGGGGGAAGCTGAGCCAGACCAGCGCGTTGAAAAAATCATGCAGGTTTTCACGCGTCGGGACGTTGCCGGTGGCGCCAATGAATTCCTCATAGGCGACGCCGTCCGGCAACGCGCTTTGCGGCACGAATTGCAACGGCAAGCCTTGATGATTGCACAATTCGCGCGACGCTGCTTGCGCGCTGAAGGAAGGAATAATACTGGCGCCATCGAGGTCGACGGCGCCGGCCGCGTCCCGTACCGAGTCGTACCAGGGACGCTGCCAGTCAATGCTGGAAAACACTCAAACCATCTTCCAGTGGATGGTTTCGCCCGCGTTCAGCGGCACCACTTCCTGGTCGCCCAGCGGCAAGGTGGCCGGCAAGGTCCATGCTTCGCGTTTCAGCGTGATGGTGTCCTGGTTCGGTTCCACGCCGTAGAACGCCGGGCCGTTCAGGCTGGAGAAGGCTTCCAGCTTGTCCAGCGCGCCGGCGCGCTCGAACGCTTCCGCATACAGTTCCATCGCGTGCAGCGCGGTGTAGCAGCCGGCGCAGCCGCAGGCGGCTTCCTTGGCGCCCTGTGCGTGCGGCGCGGAGTCGGTGCCCAGGAAGAAGCGCTCGTCGCCGCTGGTGGCGGCCGTGACCAGCGCCAGGCGGTGTTCTTCGCGCTTCAGGATCGGCAGGCAGTAGTAGTGCGGACGGATGCCACCCTTGAAGATTTCATTGCGGTTGTACAGCAGGTGGTGCGCCGTGATGGTGGCGGCAATCGGGCCTTCCGCTTCGGCCACGTATTCGGCGGCGTGACGGGTGGTGATGTGTTCGAACACGACCTTCAGTTCCGGGAAACTCTTGCGCAGCGGGCGCATCACGCGTTCGATGAACACGGCTTCGCGGTCGAACACGTCGACTTCCGGATCCGTGACTTCGCCGTGCACCAGCAGCGGCAAGTCCAGTTCCTGCATGACTTCCAGCGTCTTGTGGCAATTGGCGATGTCGGTCACGCCGGCATCGGAATTGGTGGTGGCGCCGGCCGGGTACAGTTTGACGCCGTACACGAAACCGCTGTCGACGGCGCGGCGGATTTCATCGGGCGGCGTATTGTTGGTCAGGTACAAGGTCATCAGTGGCTCGAACGCCATGCCCTGCGGCAGCGCGGCCAGGATGCGGCCACGGTACGCTTCGGCGGCAGCCACCGTGGTGACGGGCGGCTTCAGGTTCGGCATGACGATGGCGCGGCCGAACTGGCGGGCGCTGTGCGGCAGGACGCTGGCCAGGGTGGCGCCGTCGCGCAGGTGCAAATGCCAGTCGTCTGGACGGATGAGGGTGATGCTGTCGGGAGTTTCAATGTGGGACATGGCGGCTGCTCGCGGTGTGTCTGAAGTAGAAATCAGGGAAAGAATCCCGCCATTTTACCGCGTGCAGCCTGGCCGGGCAGCCGTTGGCGCCACGGGCACTCTTTCCATATAGAAACTTGCGCCTGAATGCCTGCCGCCAGCCTGCCCAGCCGCGCACTCAGCGGATGATGGCCACCCGCCGCTGCAGCCGCCGCACCAGCCACGATAGCGCGCTGCACAGGACGAAATACACCAGCGCCACGAACAAATACATTTCCACCAGCCGCCCGTCGCGCTGCGCCACCTTGCTGGCCAGCCCGACGAAATCCGGCGCCGACAGCACATAGACCAGCGACACATCCTGGAACAGCACGATGGTTTGTGTCAGCAATACCGGCAACATGTTGCGGAATGCCTGCGGCAGCACGACGTTGCCCATCACTTGCCAGTAATGCATGCCCAGCGCCTGCGCGGCCAGCAACTGGCCACGGGGAATCGCCTGTATGCCGCCCCGCATGATTTCGCAGTAATACGCGGCCTGGAACAGGATGAAGGTCACCAGCGCGGACCAGAACGCCCCGACTTTGACGGGTTCGGCAGCGCCGATCAGCCACGCGCCGATATACGGCACCAGGAAGTAAAACCAGAAAATCACCAGCAGCAGCGGCACGGCCCGCATCAGATTCACGTACCCCGCCGCCAGCCACGCCAATGGCGCCCAGGACGACAACCGCGCCAACGCCAGCAAGGTTCCCAGCACCACGCCGCCCAGCATCGACAGCACGGTCAGCTTCAGGGTGAACACCATGCCGACCTGGAACAGGTAGACCCACGAGCGGGCGATGACGTCGAAGTCGAATTGGGAAAACATCAGCGCATGCCCTCCGCCAGGGTGCCGGGCAGCGCAAGGCGCCGCTCCAGCCACTGCATGCCCATGACCACGATGATGTTCAGCGCGACATAGATGACGGTGGCGGCGGTGAACGCTTCAAACGTCTGGAACGAGAATTCCTGGATCGCGTTGGCGCTGTTCATCAATTCCACCAGCCCGATGGTCAGCGCCACCGCGCTGTTCTTGATGATGTTCAGCCCTTCGCTGGCCAGTGGCGGCATGATGACGCGCAGCGCCAGCGGCAGCAGCACGTAGCGGTACGCCTGCGGCCGCGACAGGCCCACCGCCAGCGCCGCCAGCAATTGCCCGCCAGCCAGCGACTCGATGCCCGCCGTGACTTGCACCGCCACCCGCGCCGACGTATAAAAACCCAGCGACACCACGGCCGCCACGAACGGCAAATTCGGCAATACCTTGACCCACGCACCGGCCGACGAAGGCAGCAATTCCGGCGCGACGAAGTACCACAGGAACATTTGCACCAGCAGCGGGATGTTGCGGAACACTTCGATATACGCATTGCCCGCCAGGCGCAGCCAGCGGCCGATGGGCGCCGACTGCGGCAAGGTGCGCAATGTCCCTACCAGCACGCCGACCACCAGCGCAATCACCCAGCCACAGCCTGCGGCGGCCAGCGTCCACTGCAAGCCATCGATCAGCGTTTCGCCATAGGTGCGCACACCGTCCGGCGATTCTTCCCAGAAGATGCGCCAGTTCCAGTGGTAATTCATGGGCGCGTTACCATGGGCGCATTACTTCGCCTTCTTTTTCGCAGCCGCCTGCTGCGCCGGCGGCACCGCCGCATAGGCGGCAGGGTCGGGCGAATCGGTGGGTTTGGCCAGCACCGCTTTCAATTGCGGCGGCATGGGGAAGTTCAGGTTGATGCCCTTGGGCGGAATCGGGCTCTGGAACCACTTGGCATAGACTTTCGGGTAATCGTCGCTCTGGTAAAAGCGCGTCAACGTGGCGTCGGCCAGTTTCTTGAATTCCGGGTCGTCGCGCCGCAGCATGATGCCGTATGGTTCCACCGACAGCGCTTCCTGCGCGATCGCGTAATCGGCGGGATTTTTCGATGCGGCCACCTGGGCCGCCAGCAGGATATCGTCATTGGCTTCCGCCACGGCCCGCCCCGTTTCCAGCATCAGGAACGATTCCGGGTGGTCCTTGCCGATCAGGATCGTCATGCCCAATCCCATTTCATTATTCAGGATCGTCATTTGCTTGAGGGTCGTGGTGCCGGCCGTCGCCACCAGCGTCTTGCCTTTCATGTCCGCCAGCGAGCGGATATTCGACGCTTTCCTGGCCAGCAGCTTGTTGGCCACCACGAACATGGTCGGTGCAAACGCCACCTGCTTTTGCCGCTCCGCGTTATTGGTGGCGGAACCGCATTCCAGGTCGATGGTGCCGTTCGCCATCAGGGGGATGCGGTTGGCCGGCGTCACGGGCTGCATGACCACTTTCACGTCCGTCATGCCCAGCTGCTTTTGCGCGGCCGTGACGATTTTCATGCACAGGTCGACCGAATACCCCAGGTATTGCTGCTTGTCGTCCAGGTAGGAGAAAGGTACCGATCCGTCGCGCACGCCCAGCGTGATGGTGCCGGTGCGCTTGATCTTGGCAAGGGTGCCGGTGGGTTCCTGGGATGATGCCGTGGCGGACACGGCCAGCAAGAGTAGTACGGACAGCCTTTTCAATGCCATGACGCCTCCCTGTGATGCTGTGGTAAATACCCTAATGAATAATACGCGCCAAAAAGTCCTTCGCACGCTCGGAACGGGGCGCGCCGAAAAATTCATCCTTGCCGCAATCCTCGAGGATGCGGCCCTTGTCCATGAAGACCACGCGGTTGGCCACCTTGCGGGCAAAGCCCATTTCGTGTGTGACCACCATCATGGTCATGCCTTCCTGCGCCAGCCCCACCATCACGTCCAGCACTTCATTGATCATTTCAGGGTCCAGCGCGGACGTCGGTTCGTCAAACAGCATGGCGATCGGGTCCATCGACAGCGCCCGGGCAATCGCCACCCGCTGCTGCTGGCCGCCGGACAGCTGGTTCGGGTATTTATCCTGCTGCCCCAGCAAACCGACCCGGTCCAGGTAGCGCAAGCCCCGCTCGACGGCTTCGTCGCGGCTGCGCTTCAACACCTTGATTTGCCCCAGGGTCAGGTTATCGCACACGGATAAATGGGGAAACAGTTCGAAATTCTGGAACACCATGCCGATCCGGGCGCGCAACGCCGGCAAATCCGTGCCTTTGGCGCCCACGGACGTGCCGTCAACGATAATTTCGCCCTGCTGGAACGGCTCCAGCCCGTTGACGGTCTTGATCAGCGTCGACTTGCCAGAACCGGATGGACCGCAAATCACCATGACATCGCCCCGCGCCACGCTGGTGCTGCACTCCGTGAGCACCTGGAAATGGCCATACCACTTGCTGAGGTTCTTGATGTCTATCATATTTTCCCGTTGAAATCAGCGTTTTATATTCGGCGGTACAAACTGTTTTCCGCACGACACACAGTTGCTTGACATGCATCAAGGCCGCAACGATACTCCCGACTTCCCTGCTTACAGATTCATCAATTCTAAAGGTATTGGCTGTCTGCCCTGCAAAACAGTGTTGCTGGACAGTACCACAGGAAACACCCATATGAAAATCGACAACAGTGCGTCCTCCAGCGCCAAACCATCTTCCCGCAGCAATCTGACGACCTACATCCTGGTCAGCCTCGTGCTGGGCATCGCGGTCGGCTATGCAGCCAACGCCAACATGGCCAAGCCGGCCGAGTTCGCCGACTACATGTCGCTGCTGACGACGATTTTCCTGCGGCTGATCAAAATGATCATCGCGCCGCTGGTCTTTTCCACCCTGGTGGTCGGCATTGCGCGCATGGGCGACGCCAAGGAAGTGGGCCGTATCGGCCTGAAAACCCTGGGCTGGTTCTTTGTCGCGTCGGTCATGTCGCTGACCCTGGGCCTGATCATGGTGAACCTGTTCCGTCCGGGCGATGCGCTGGTCGGCCACCTGCCGGCCGCCGCCGCCACCGGCATTGCCGCCACCAGCCTGTCGCTGAAAGAATTCATCACCCACTTGGTGCCGGCTTCCATCATCGACGGCATGGCCAAGAATGAAATCCTGCAAATCGTCGTGTTCTCGCTGTTCTTCGGCACCGCCGCCGCCGCGGTCGGCAAGAAAGCGGAACCGCTGGTGGATGCCATCGACGGCCTGGCCCACATCATGCTGAAAGTGACGGGCTACGTGATGCAATTCGCACCGGTGGCCGTGTTTGCCGCCGTGGCCGGCACCATCGCCAAGAGCGGCCTGGGCGTGCTGGGCACCTATGGCATGTTCATGGGCGAGTTCTACCTGAGCATTGCGATCCTGTGGGGCTTGCTGATCTTTGCCGGCCTGTTGTTCCTGGGCAAGCGCATCTTTGCGCTGATGGCGGAATTGCGCGGCCCGGCACTGCTGGCCTTCTCCACCGCATCGAGCGAAGCGGCCTACCCGAAAACGCTGGAAGGCCTGGAGCGTTTCGGCGTGCGCAACCGCATCGCCTCGTTCGTGCTGCCGATCGGCTATTCGTTCAACCTGGACGGCTCGATGATGTATTGCACGTTCGCCACCGTGTTCATTGCACAGGCGTATGGCATTGAAATGTCGCTGGGCACGCAAATGACCATGATGGCCGTGCTGATGCTGACGTCCAAAGGCATTGCCGGCGTGCCGCGCGCCTCGCTGGTGGTGATCGCCGCCACCCTCGGCCAGTTCAACATCCCGGAAGCAGGCTTGCTGCTGTTGCTGGGCATCGACCACTTCCTCGACATGGCGCGCTCCGCCACCAACGTGATCGGCAACGGCGTGGCCGCCGCCGTGGTCGCGAAGTGGGAAGGCGAGCTGGTCGAACCACTGCAACGCGAACTGTCGGATTCGCCGCTGCCGTAACAGGCGGGGCACCAACGGAGGCTTCCCACAAGGAAGCCTCTTTTTTTTGGCGTACGGTTTGTCAAGAAGGAAAGCATGACTTTCCCGGGAATGAACCGGCGCTGTTACCCAGGAGGAGACAGATGGACCGTAGGAGTATGTTGGGCTTGTTCGCCACATCGTTTGCCGCGTCATACATGGCGCCCAAGGCATTGGCGGCAGCCGGTAATTGGGAAGACGATTTTTCCCGCTTCATGATCGATGGCTTGCGCAAGACCGGTACCGCCGGCGTCAGCGTGGCCACCGTGCGCAATGGCCGTACCCAGTTCGTGCGGGGCTTCGGCCTGGCCGACGTGCAGGCGCGCACTCCCGTCACCCCGGACACGGCATTCCACATCGCGTCCGTCAGCAAGGTCGTCACCGGCACCGCCATGATGATGTTGCACGAACAGGGCGCGTTCCGCCTGGATGACCCGATCGCCCCGTACCTGGATTTCGCCGTCGTGCACCCGGCCTTCCCGGACACCCCGATCACGTTCCGCCACCTGCTGAGCCACACGTCCGGCATTGCCGACACCGTGTACAACGACCGCAATGGCGATTTCGCCGCCGGCGGCGACCCGGCCCTGCAATTGCGCGACTTCCTGGCCGGCTACCTGTCGCCCAACGGCCGCTGGTATGCGCAAGCCGGTTCGTTCAACGACGCCAGGCCGGGCAGCACGTGGGCGTATTCGAATGTCGGCATCGCGCTGCTGGGCTACCTGGCCGGGCGCGTCAATGCGGAGCGCCAGGGCCTGGACGTGCTGACGCAAAAACGCCTGTTTTCCCCGCTGGGCATGCGCAACACGGGCTGGAGTCTGGCCGCCATGGGCAAGGCGCCGCTGGCGCAACCCTATGCGCGCCAGGAGCGCGGCCTGAAGGCGCTGGCGCCGGCGGGTGCGCCAAGCTGGCCGGCCGGCCTGCTGCGTTCCTCGGCGCGCGACTTCGCCCGCATCCTGGAAATCTTCAGCGGCGAAGGCGCCGTCGATGGCCGCCGCTACCTGCAGCAAGGCACGCTGGCGACATTCCTGTCACCGCAACCGGTGGCGGTGGACCAGAACGTGCAGCAGGCGCTGATCTGGACCCTGCGCGAGCAGAACGGCCACTTGGCCATGCATTATGGCGGCGACGTGGGGGCCGATTCCGTGGCGGCGCTGGACGTGAACAAGCGCGTGGGAGCGCTGATGTTCAGCAATGTGACGGGCAATGACGAGTTCCGGGTCTTCCAGAAGGAAGCCATGGAACGCTTGCTGGAGCGGGCGCGCACGGCGTAAGGGTTTTGCCATGCATGCGCCAAGGTGGCGCATGCATGGCGTTGATATTCACGCCAGTCCCGGCGTCCCATCCTTCACCGAAAACTGCGCGATCGTGGCGATCCCGCTCCCCGTATCCCGCGCATCATCGAGCGCCCGGAAATCCACCACGCACCGCTCCGGCCGCACATCGAGCAGCATGAAGCCGCGCTTGTCGCTGCGGCCATACTTCAGCTGCGCATTCATGTCGACATATTGCTGGGTACGGGCCTGCGGGCGCGATGTCGACGTGACGGACGTGCCGCAGAATTCCGTCGCCACCATCGGATTGCCCCTGCTGGCCGGGCGCAATGGATCGGGCCGCAATTCCGCCGCATAAAACGTATGCACGTCGCCGGACAGCACCAGCGGGTTGGCGGCGCCGCTTGCCAGCAAGGTGTCGTACAGCCGCTGCCGCGCGGCAGGATAACCATCCCAGCCATCGGTCCAGTAGCGCCCGTCGCGGCTGTTGCCCTGCAGCGCCAGCGGCAACTGGCTGCATTGCGCCATCAGGGTTTGCTGCGCCAGGATATTCCAGCGCGCAGTGGAGGTTTTCAATCCCTGTTCGAGCCACTGTTCCTGTTCGCCGCCCAGCATGGTGCGGCGCGGATCGAGCAAGGCGCCGCAATCGCGGGGCCGCACGGACGACGAACCGCCCCGCCCCGGCGTGCATGCCTGCACCGCGCGGTACTGGCGGTTATCGAGCACGTGGAAACGGGCCAGCCGCCCCCAGTCATAGCGCTGGTGCATGCGCATCATGCCGTTCTGGATGCCCGGCGCGGGCAGGCGCAGCGGCTGGTGTTCGTAATAAGCCTGGTAAGCGGCGGCGCGCCGCGCGGCAAAATTCACATCGAGCCGCTCGTCGCGCAAGCCCGCGTAATCGTTCGCCACTTCATGGTCGTCCCATGCGAGGATCCACGGCGCCGCATGGTGCGCCGCCTGCAAATCCGCATCGCTCTTGTATTGCGCATAGCGGGCGCGGTATTCGGCCAGCGTGAAGCTTTCGTCGGAGCGCACCGCATGGGCCGGATGGCGCAGCTGGTACGGCCCCCACTCGTAAATGTAATCGCCGACGAACGCCACCAGGTCCGGCGCCGCGGCCGCGATATGGCGGTGCGCCGCATAGCTGCCGAATTCCCAGTGCTGGCACGACGCCACGGCCAGTTTCAGCACAGCAGGCAGGTCTTGCGGGGCGGGCGCCGTGCGTGTGCGGCCGACGGCGCTGACGGCGCCGCCCAGCATGAAGCGGTACCAGTACCAGCGCGCGGGCGCCAGCCCCCGCACGTCGACGTGCACGCTGTGCGCCAGTTCCGGCAACGCGGTGGCGGCGCCTTGCGCGACGATGGTGCGGAAACCGTCGTCCGCCGCCATTTCCCAGCGCACGGGCAGCGCCACTTGCGGCGTCGCCTGCGCATTCAGCGGGTCATGCACGATGCGGGTCCAGATGACGACGGCATCCGGCAGTGGCGAACCGGAGGCGACGCCCAGCGCAAACGGGTAGGCGCCGTTATTCGCGCTGTGATTGGCGCTGCGGGCCGGCGGCGATGTCATGCCGGCGGCAGCGAGGCCGGCCAGCGCGGAGACGCGCGCCGCCGCCAGCAGCAGTGCGCGGCGGCCGCCGTCAGCGGCCATGATCGGCGGCCATGGCGGATTACTGGAACGTTTCCAGCGGCGGCACCTGGCGCGGCTTGCGGTCCGGACCGGTGGCAACGTACGTCAGCGTGGCTTCCGTGACTTTCACGATGGACGCCTGCAGGCGGTTGCGCTCCGCATACACTTCGACGTTGACCGTGATCGACGTATTGCCGACCTTGACGATATCCGCATAGAACGACAGCAAGTCGCCGATGAACACGGGGTTCTTGAACACGAACGAATTCACGGCCACGGTGGCCACGCGGCCATTGGCGCGGCGGGTGGCGGGCAGCGAACCGGCAATGTCGACCTGGGCCATGATCCAGCCGCCAAACACGTCGCCATACACGTTGGCGTCGGCCGGCGCAGGCATCACGCGCAATTCCGGCATTTTTCCTGGAGGCAGGCCGCGGCGTTCCGCGGAGGTATCGGGCGTTTCTGGCGTGGTCATGGGATTTTTCTCACAAGGGCTACAATTGAGGGGAAATTGTAAACTACAGGAACCAGCCCTGCCATGCGCCGCCAGTCTCAAGTCCCCCTCCCGCCGGATCCATCCGGCAAGCCGCCCCGCAGCGACCTTGCCACCCTGAAAACCCTGATGCCCTACCTGTGGGTGTACAAATGGCGCGTGCTGGCCGCCCTGGTGGCGCTGGTGGGCGCCAAGCTGGCCAATGTGGGCGTGCCGGTCGTGCTGAAGAAGCTGGTCGACGACATGACCGTCTCGCCCGATCACCCGCATGCGCTGCTGGTGCTGCCGGTCGGCGCGCTGGTCGCCTATGGATTGCTGCGGCTGTCGACCACGGTGTTCACGGAATTGCGCGAATTCCTGTTTGCCCGCGTCACGCAGCGCGCTGTGCGTACCATTGCGCTGAAAGTGTTCCGGCACTTGCATTCGCTGTCGCTGCGTTTCCATCTGAACCGCCAGACCGGCGGCATGACGCGCGACATCGAGCGGGGCACCCGCGGCGTGGGGTCGCTGATTTCGTACACGCTGTTCAACATCCTGCCCACCCTGGTGGAAATCTCGCTGGTGCTGGGCTACCTGGTGACGCACTACGATATCTGGTTCACCGCCATCACGTTTGCCGCGCTGGCCAGCTACATCACGTTCACGGTCATCGTGACGGACTGGCGCACGCACTTCCGCCGCACGATGAACGACCTCGATTCGAAAGCCAACACCAAGGCCATCGATTCGCTGATCAATTACGAAACCGTCAAATACTTCGGCAACGAGGATTACGAAGCGAAGCGCTATGACGAAGGCTTGCAGCGCTATGAAGCGGCCGCCGTCAAATCGCAGACGTCGCTGTCGTTCCTGAACACGGGCCAGTCGCTGATCATCGCCACCGCCGTCACCTTGATCCTGTGGCGCGCCACGCAGGGCGTCATCGATGGCAAGATGACCCTGGGCGACCTGGTGCTGGTCAATGCGTTCATGATCCAGCTGTATATACCGCTGAACTTCCTGGGCGTGATTTACCGCGAAATCAAGCAAAGCCTGGCGGACATGGAGCGCCTGTTCGGCCTGCTGGACCAGAACCGCGAAGTGGACGATGCGCCCGGCGCGAAACCGCTGGCCACGCATGGCGCGCAAGTGCATTTTTCGCACGTGGACTTCAGCTATGAAGCCAAGCGCCAGATCCTGTTCGACGTCGACTTCACGATTGCCGCCGGCACCACCACGGCCGTCGTCGGCCACAGCGGGTCCGGCAAATCCACGTTGTCACGGCTGCTGTACCGCTTCTATGAAGTGGGTTCGGGCGCCATCACCATCGATGGCCAGGATATCCGCTCGGTGACGCAGCACTCGCTGCGCGATGCGATCGGCATCGTGCCGCAGGACACGGTGCTGTTCAACGACACCATCGAATACAACATCGGTTACGGCAAACCGGGCGCCACCAAGGATGACATCGTGGCGGCCGCGCGCGCGGCATCGATTCACGACTTCATCGTTACCTTGCCGGACGGCTATGCGACGGTGGTGGGCGAACGGGGTTTGAAACTGTCGGGCGGCGAAAAGCAGCGGGTGGCGATTGCCCGCACGTTGCTGAAAAATCCCGCCATTCTGATCTTCGACGAAGCCACGTCCGCGCTGGATTCAAAAGCGGAACAGGCGATCCAGGCGCAATTGAAAGACATCGCGAAAAACCGCACGACGATGGTGATCGCGCACCGCCTGTCCACCGTGGTGGAGGCGCAGCAAATCATCGTGCTCGATCACGGCCGCATCGTCGAACGCGGCACGCACCACGCGCTGCTGGCGGCCGACGGCCTGTATGCGCAAATGTGGGCGCGGCAGCAGGCGCACAAGGATGACGAGGCGGAAGAGGTTTCGCTGCCGATGGCTTAAAGCTGGTTGATCAGCGCGTTGGCCGCCTCTTGCAACACCGGCAACACCCGCGCCAGTGCCTGTTCGCGGCTCTCGCTGCCGATCGGCGTGCTGACGCTGAGCGCCGCCACGGTCCGTCCGTGGCGGTCATGCAGCGGCACCGCGATGCCCCGTATGCCGATCTGTAACTGCTGCTCGATGACGGCATAGCCATGTTGCCGCGCGGCGGCGATTTCCTCGTACAGCTGGGCCGGACTGGTGATGGTGTACGGCGTGAATGGCACCAGGGTCGACCCGGCCAGCCATTCCCGCACCGATTCCTCGGGCAGCGCCGCCAGCATGGCAATCCCGGGCGACGCCAGTTGCGCCGGCGCCCGCGCGCCCAGCACGTAGCCGGTCGCCATCACGCGGTTGCTGCCATTCCTGGCGATGAACACCAGTTCCCACCCATCGAGCACGCTGGCATAGACGAATTCATTGAGCGCCACGCTGGCCCGTTCCAGGAACGGCCGCAGCAGCCGGGGCAGTTCCGCGGAATCGAAGTAAGACCATCCCACCCGCAGCACGCGGGGCGTCAGCCCGAATTGCATGCCATCGCGGTACAGATAGCCCAGGTGCTCCAGCGTGCACAGGTAGCGCCGCGCCGCCGTGCGCGTCAGGCCGGTACGGCGCGCCACTTCCGTCGCCGTCATGCGCGGGTGATCCTTGTCGAACGCTTCCAGGATCGCCAGGCCGCGGTCCAGGCCCGCAATCCAGTCGGCCTGTTTCAGTGTTTTTTCCGTCATCGTGAATTTCGTCTGCTTATCGCACGCATGCGTACGATTAACGCACGTTTTTAAGATCAAGGCGATGTATTTTCGCGCCGCCGCTTTCTATCATGGAAGCATTCAAACAAGGAGACAACGATGAATCACTGGGTTCCGCCACCGGTCGCACCGTTCCACAGCCAGTCCGTCAGCGCCAGGATCCGGCGCGCCTTTGCCGTGGGCCGCGTGCGCTGGGGCATGCTGGTGCTGGTGTTTTTCGCCACCACGCTCAATTACATCGACCGCGCCGCACTGGGCGTCCTGCAACCCGTGCTGTCACAGGCCATGCAGTGGACGGCGCAGGATTACGCCAACATCAATTTCTGGTTCCAGGTCGGCTATGCGCTGGGCTACGTGGTGCAGGGGCGCATGATCGACAGCTTTGGCGTCAAGCGCACGTTCGCCATCGCCGTCGCGCTGTGGAGCATTGCCGCTGCCGCCCATGGCGTGGCGGCGGGCGCCGTGGGCTTCATGGTGTGCCGCTTCCTGCTGGGCCTGGCGGAAGCCGCCAATTACCCGTCCTGCGTCAAGACCACGCGGCTGTGGTTCCCTGCCGGCGAACGGGCCATGGCGGCCGGCATCTTCAATGCGGGCACCAACGTGGGCGCCATGCTCACGCCGCTGCTGGTGCCGCTCATCCTTAACGTATGGGGTTGGCAAGCGGTGTTCTACGTGGTCGGGTCGGCCGGTGTGCTGTGGCTGGTGTTCTGGCTGCGCCATTATTACGATCCGGAAGCGCATCCAGGCGCCAGCAAGGCGGAGCTGGCCTATATCGCGGACAAGGGCGACGAAGCGCCTGCCGCCAAACTGCCCTATTCGAAAATCCTCCGGCTGCGCGCCACCTGGGCCTATGCGTTGACCAACATGCTGTCGGCGCCCGTGTTCTGGTTTTACCTGTACTGGCTGCCGCCTTACCTGAACAAGCAATTCAACCTGGGCATCAGCGTTTCCAAGATGGGCATGTCGCTGATCGTGATTTACCTGATGGCGGACCTGGGTAGCGTGGGCGGCGGCGCGCTGTCGTCGTGGATGATCGGCCGCGGCGTGCCGCCGGTGATGGCGCGCCTGCGCAGCATGGCCCTGTGCGCACTGTGCATCGTGCCGGTGGTGCTGGCCTCGTCGGCCGACGGGCTGTGGGAAGCGGTCGCGTACATCGCCATCGCGGTCGGTGCGCACCAGGCGTGGACGGCCAATATGTGGAGCCTGGCGATGGATATGTCGCCAAAGAACGCCGTCAGTTCCGTATTCGGCTTCGGCGGCATGGTGGGCGCCGTGGGCGGCATGTTCATGACGCAACTGGTCGGCTACGTGCTCACGGTCAGCAATGAAAATTACTCGCTGCTGTTCACCCTGATCCCGTGCGCGTATTTCGTGGGCTTGCTGTGGATGTGGTGCATGGCGCCGCGCCAGCCTGAAACCGTACGGTAGTGCTTTTGGGGCCAGGCCCCAAAATGTCGACCTTTCACTCATAAAAAAACGGCGCCATGTGCTGCACACGGCGCCGTTTTCGTTGTCGCGGCGAAGCTTACGCGGCTTCTTTCGCCTTCGGTTTTTCATCGCGCAGTTCGCGGCGCAGGATCTTGCCGACGTTGGTCTTCGGCAGTTCGTCGCGGAACTCGATGTATTTCGGCTTCTTGTACGCGGTCAGTTCATTCTTGCAGAATTCCTGCAGCGCTTCCGCCGTCAGGTTCGGATCCTTGCGCACCACGAACAGTTTCACGGCTTCGCCGGAATTCTTGTCCGGCACGCCGATGCACGCCACTTCCAGCACGCCAGGGTGCGACGCCACCACGTTTTCCACTTCGTTCGGATACACGTTGAAACCGGACACCAGGATCATGTCTTTCTTGCGGTCGACAATGCGGGTATAGCCACGTTCATCCATGATGCCGACGTCGCCCGTCTTGAAGAAGCCATCGGCCGTCATCGACTTCGCAGTTTCTTCCGGACGGTTCCAGTAGCCGGCCATCACTTGCGGGCCGCGGATCGCGATTTCGCCGGTGGCGCCGATCGGCAAGACATTGCCGTCGTCGTCGAGGATCTGTACTTCGGTCGATGGAATCGGTACCCCGATGGTGCCCGTGAATTCCTTGATGTCGACGCGGTTGGCCGTGGCCACCGGCGACGTTTCCGACAAGCCGTAGCCTTCGATGATCGGCGTGCCGGTCAGCTTCAGCCAGCGGTCCGCCACCGCCTGTTGCACGGCCATGCCGCCGCCGTTGCAAATCTTGTAGGACGAGAAGTCCAGCTTGGCGAACTCCGGATTATTGAGCAGCGCGTTATACAGCGTGTTCACGGCCGGGAACACGGACACGCGGTATTTCGCCAGTTCCTTGACGAAGCCGGGAATGTCGCGCGGGTTCGGGATCAGCAGGTTCAAGCCGCCGATACGCATGCTCATGAAGCACGAAATCGTCAGCGAATAAATGTGGTACAGCGGCAGCGCGCCAACGAACACCATTTGCTCGGAACTCTGCTTGAATTGCAGCCACGCTTCGTTTTGCAGCACGTTCGAGATGATGTTACGGTGCAGCAGCACGGCGCCTTTCGACACGCCCGTGGTGCCGCCCGTATATTGCAGGAACGCGATGTCATCATGCGTTTGCTTGACGGGCTTCAGCTTCAGGCGCGAACCTTCGGCCAGCACCTGCTTGAACGAGACGGATTTCGGCAGCGAATACGCCGGCACCATCTTCTTCACGTTGCGCACGACGAAGTTGACGATCATGCCTTTCAGGCCGCCCAGCAAGTCGCCCATGCTGCCGACGATGACGTGCTTGACCTTGGTCTGGCCCACCACTTGCTGCACCGTGGTGGCGAAGTTTTCCAGCACGATGATGGCTTCCGCGCCGGAGTCGTTCAACTGGTGCGCCAGTTCGCGCGGCGTGTACAGCGGATTGACATTGACCACCACGTAGCCCGCGCGCATGATGCCGGCCATGGCGACCGGATATTGCAGCACGTTCGGCAGCATGATCGCCACCCGCGCGCCTTTTTGCAGGCCCTTGTTTTGCAGCCAGGCGCCGACGTGCTGCGACAGCGTGTCGACGTCGCGGTACGTCAGCTTCTTGTCCATGCAGGCATACGCATCACGGTCGGCATAGTTACGGAAAGATTCTTCCAGCAATTGCGTTACTGAGCTGTACTGCGTATTGTCGATCTCCGCCGGCACGCCTTCGGGATAGGACTTTAACCAGATCTTTTCCATCTATAGCCTCGTGTTGGATGTGTCAATGTAATGTGCGGTCAAGCCGCTTTTTTCTTGTCGCCCTCGTCACGCAAGGCGCGGCGCAGGATCTTGCCGACGTTCGTCTTCGGCAATTCATCGCGGAATTCAATGTATTTCGGTTTCTTGTAGCCGGTCAGGTTTTCCTTGCAGAACGCCATCAAGGTATCCACCGTCAAATTCGGGTCCTTGCGCACCACGAACACTTTGACGGCTTCACCCGAGTGTTCGTCCGGCACGCCAATGCACGCGCATTCCATCACGCCCGGATGGGACGCCACCACGCCTTCCACTTCATTCGGATAGACATTGAAGCCGGACACCAGCACCATGTCTTTCTTGCGGTCGACGATTTTCACGTAACCCCGCTCGTCCATCACACCCACGTCGCCGGATTTGAAGTAGCCGTCGGCCGTCATGACTTTGGCGGTTTCTTCCGGCCGCTGCCAGTAGCCCGCCATTACTTGCGGGCCACGGATGGCGATTTCGCCCGGCTGGCCCAGCGGCACTTCCTTGCCGTCGTCGTCCAGGATGGCGATGTCCGTCGAGCAGATCGGCAAGCCGATGGTGGCCGTGAATGCGGTACTGTCGCCACGGTTGCAGGTCGCCGTCGGCGCCGTCTCGGACAGGCCGTAGCCTTCGATGATCGGCACGCCGGTGGCCTTCAGCCATTTGTCGTTGACCGCTTGCTGCACGGCCATGCCGCCGCCGTTGCAAATCTTGAGGCCGGAGAAATCCAGCTTGGAAAATTCAGGGTGGTTGACCAGCGCGTTGTACAAGGTATTCACGGCCGGCAGCATGCTGAACTTGTACTTGGCCAGTTCCTTGATGAAGCCGCCGATATCGCGCGGGTTCGGGATCAGGATGTTCAGGGCGCCCATGCGCGTGCCCCACATGGCGCACGCCGTCAGCGCAAAGATGTGGTACAGCGGCAGCGCGCAGACGATGGTCAGCTGTTCCACCTGCGGCGGCTTTTGCAAGCCCGGCTGCGCCCACGCTTCGTTTTGCAGCAGGTTGGCGACGATATTCCGGTGCGTCAGGGTCGCGCCCTTGGACACGCCCGTGGTTCCGCCCGTGTATTGCAGGAAGGCCACGTCGGTGGCTTTCAGGTCGACCGGCGTCAGCTTCATGCCGGCGCCCTGCCCCAGCACGGATTTGAAGCGCACCGCGTTCGGCAGCGAGAAGGCCGGCACCATCTTCTTCACGTTACGCACGACGAAGTTGACGATCGCGCCTTTCAGGCCGCCCAGCAATTCGCCCATGCTGGCCACGACGATGTGCTTGACCTTGGTGCGCGGCAGGACCTGCTCCAGAGTGGTGGCGAAGTTTTCCAGGATGATGATGGCTTCCGCGCCCGAGTCATTGAGCTGGTGTTCCAGTTCGCGGGGCGTGTACAGGGGATTGACGTTGACCACCGTGTAACCGGCGCGCAGGATGGCGGCAATCGAGATCGGGTATTGCAGGACGTTCGGCATCATGATGGCCACGCGCGCGCCTTTTTTCAGGCCACGGCTTTGCAGCCACGCGCCCAGCTGGCGCGACATCTTGTCCACGTCGGCATAGGTCAGATACTTGTCCATGCACACGTAGGCGTTGCGGTTTGCGTATTTCTGGAACGATTCTTCCAGCAGGTGTACCAGCGACCGGTATTGGTCCGGATCGATCTCCGCGGGAACGCCGGGGGGATAGGACTTCAGCCAAATTTTTTCCATGCTGTGCCTCGTCTCTCGTCATTTTTTTATGTGGCGCGCGGCGCACAGTGCCGGCGTTGAAAGCTGCTGCAAGCGAAAAATAGTACGCTCGTACACAAATACTATGATGATGCTATCGGGCTGCCGCCCGGTATGCAAGCAGTTTTGTATTTTTTGAACGCCTCCTCTACGGGAAAACCAACGCTTGCCACAGTGTTGTTCTTGCTGCGTCGCAGCAAGCCCGTCTGCACATTTACTGCACAGGCAAAGCTATCGATTGCGTAGCCACAGTATCGGCCGCTGGCGGTTGAGGCTGGGCCAGTTGTAACAGCTGGGCTTGACGCTCGGCCTGGCTCAGGTTTTTCATGCGCTGCACTGCAGCATAGAAGCGCGGGAACGATTTTTCCTGCGCCAGCAGGGCACGGAACCCGGGCAGGAAATCATTATAGGTTGCAACAGAGGCAAGGTGGGCATTGTTTAAATGTTCCGCGAAATACCTGTCGTAACCCGCATACCCGCCCCACGCGCCATTGCGCAGCGCTTGGTATTCCGCCTTCAGCGACGCGAAGATGCGCGCCTTTTCTTCACGTTTTTTCTTGTCGCTGACCTTGCGTGCGTAATTGTCGGCCAGCATCTGGCGGTGCTTGACCAGCAGTTCCAGGAAGTCCTGGCGCCGCGCGTTGTAGCGCAAGTAGCCTTCGCGCATGGCTTCATTGCCATACATTTCCAGCCACTTGTGCACACCCGCTTCTTCCACGGCCGATGCAAAGGCTTCATTGAAGCGGGAATCGCCTTCCGCGTACACAACCTGGTGCGCCAGTTCATGGAACACCATGCGCGCCAGTTCCACGTCCGAATAATTGATGAAGGAAGACAGCAGCGGATCGCTGAACCAGCCCAAGGTGGAATATGCGGGCACGCCGCCGACCTGCACGTCATTGCCTTCCTTGCGCAATTCGTCGGCGTAGCCTTCCGCATCCTCCTTGCTGTAATAGCCGCGGTAGCTGACGCAGCCTGCAATCGGGAAACACCACTGGATGGGCCGCAGCGACAATTCCGGCGTGGCCACCACGTTCCACAGCACGTAGGGACGCTTCAGCGACGCGTAATTCTTGTAGCTGGCATTGTCCGGCAAGCCCAGTTCCTTGACGGCAAAGCGGCGGATCAGCAGCGCCTTTTCCAGACGCGCCTTGAGTTTGGGATCGGTGGTGGGATCGCCCAGCCAGTCTTCAATCGGCCGGGCGTCGGACCAGAGCGCGTACTGGCCCTGGGCCGCCTGGAAGTAATACTTGAACTGTGCACAACCCACGAGCATCAATGCGCACGCGCCCGCCGCCAGCCAGAATCTGACGCGCCTTAATTGACGGGCAATATTGCGCATTTCTCACCTTCAGGAAACTTTCTCTACCTGAACCAGTGTATCGTAAAAAGTCGGCGCACGGCCCATGTCAGTCAGGCGCTGGCTGGTGACTTCATTGGCGTTCTTGCCATCTCCGGCCAGCTTTTTCCACCAGATCGACAGCCCCACCACTAGGCCGGCACGGGCTTTGTCCGTTACCCGGGCCTTGCACGCGAAACTGCCCCGATCGTTGTATATACGCACCATGTCACCGTGTTCGATCGCTCGTGCTGCGGCGTCTGTTGGATGAATGTCCAGATGCGGCTCTCCCTCCGTCGCGCGCAGGCTGGACACATTGACAAAGGACGAGTTCAGGAAGTTGCGCGCCGGTGGTGAAATCATGGCAAGTGGGTAGCGTTTTGCCAGTTCCGGATTGCTGGCGGCCGACTCGTACGGTGCGATATACGTGGGCAGCGGATCGAGGCCATCGGCCTGCATCGCGGCCGAATAAAACTCGCATTTGCCCGATGGCGTGGGGAAGCCACCCAGCGCAAACGGCGCGGCCGGCATGTTCAGCTTTTGCCAGCCATTGCGCTTCAGCGATTCCCAGTCGAAGTGGATGGCGCGCGCGTCCTGCGCATTGAACGCCTGGGCCGCCAGTTCATCGTCGGACTCGTGGAAGCACGGATCATCCATGCCCATGCGCGCGGCCAGCAGGCGGAAGATTTCCGTATTCGGCTTGGCTTCGCCCATCGGCGCGATGGCAGCGTTATTGGCCATCATGTACAGGTGGCCATACGACGTGTGCGTGTCGACATGTTCCAGCTGCGTGGTGGCGGGCAGCACGATGTCCGCGTAATCGGCGGTATCGGTCTGGAAGTGTTCCAGCACCACGGTGAACAAGTCTTCGCGGGCAAAGCCCTGCGCGACTTTCGGGGACTCCGGCGCCACGGCGACAGGGTTGCTGTTGTAGACGATCACCGCTTCCACCTGCGGCCCGAATTCGGGCGACGATGGTTTTAACAAGTCGTCACCAATGGTGGACATATTGATGGTGCGCGGCGTACGGCCCGCCAGCAAGTCCGGGCGCTGCAGCTTCGCTTTATTGGTGGGGAAGGAACCGGACGACGACAGTTGCACGCCGCCTGCCGGATGGCGCCACGCGCCCACCAGCGCCGGCAGGCACGCGATGTTACGGACCGACATGCCGCCGCCTTTGACGCGCTGCACGCCGTAATTGACGCGGATGGCGACCGGTTCGCCCGCTTTCGCCATGCCGCCATACAGGCGCGCCAGTTGCACCACTTCGTCTTCCATGATGCCGCAGGTTTCGGCCGTGCGCGCCGGCGTCCATTCCGCCGCGCGTTGTTTCAATTCTTCGTAACCGATGGTGTAATCGGCAATGTACTCGTGGTCCAGCAAATCTTCGGCAATCAGCACGTGCATCAGGCCCAGCGCCAGCGCCGCATCGGTGCCCGGCAGCGGTGCGATGTGCTGGTGGCATTTTTCCGCCGTCAGCGAACGGTACGGGTCAATCGCGATCAGCTTGGCGCCGTTGCGCTTGGCTGCCTGGGCGCGAGTCCAGAAGTGCAGGTTCGACGCGATGGGATTGCCGCCCCAGATGATGATCAGTTTGGCATCCTGGAATTGTTCCAGGTCCGTGCCGATCGACGCCCCCACCGTGTAGCGGTAGCCGGTGGCGCCGGCGGTCGCGCAAATGGTGCGGTCCAGCAGCGATGCGCCCAGCTGGTGGAAGAAACGCTGCGCCATCGATTCGCCCTGCACCAGGCCCATGGTGCCGGCATAGCTGTACGGCAGGATGGCTTCCGGCGCGCGCGCGGCAATCGGCTTGAGTTTGGCGGCAATGGTGTCGAGCGCTTCATCCCAGCTGATGCGTTCGAACTTGCCTTCGCCCTTTTTGCCGACGCGGCGCAGCGGGTACAGCAAGCGGTCCGGGTGATAGGTGCGCTCCGCATAGCGGGCAACCTTGGTGCACAGCACACCGGCAGTCGGTGGGTGATCGGGATCGCCTTTCACTTCGGTTGCGACGCCGTTTTCGACGGTAACGATCAGCGCGCAAGTATCGGGACAATCGTGCGGGCAGGCAGCACGGACATGGGTGGTGGTCATGGAATTCCCTGGAAATACTGACTTGAAACCGCCATCGTAAACCATTTCGGCAGTGCTCTCAGGCTGCCCTTCCGCGCCCGGCGCGGCTACAATGCAAGGATAGCAATTGGCATCGCGGAGACAACGCATGAAACTCGTAGAACCTATCATTGCATTTCAATCCGAACTGCAACAAATCCGGCGCGATATCCACGCGCATCCCGAACTTTGCTACGAAGAGCAGCGCACGTCCGACGTGGTGGCGGACAAGCTGGCGGAATGGGGTATTCCCGTCATCCGCGGCATGGGGACCACCGGTGTGGTCGGCATCATCAAGAACGGCACATCCGGCCGCGCCATCGGCCTGCGCGCCGATATGGATGCGCTGCCGATGCAGGAAATCAATACCTTCCCCCATGCGTCGCGCCATCCGGGCAAGATGCACGCGTGCGGCCATGATGGCCACACCGCCATGCTGCTGGGCGCGGCGCGTTACCTGGCGCAGCACCGCCATTTCGACGGCACCGTGTACCTGGTCTTCCAGCCGGCCGAAGAAGGCGGCGCCGGCGCACGCGCCATGATCGACGATGGCTTGTTCGAGCGCTGCCCGATGGAAGCGATTTACGGCATGCACAACTGGCCGGGCGAAGCCACCGGTACGCTGAGCGTGACGGAAGGCCCGATGATGGCGTCCAGTAACGAATTCCACGTGACGGTACGGGGCAAGGGCGCCCACGCGGCGCAACCGCACAACGGCATCGATCCCGTCATGGTGGCCGTGCAAATTGCACAAGCTTGGCAAACCATCATCACCCGTAACAAGAGCCCGCTGGATACAGCCGTGCTGTCGATCACGCAAATCCACGCCGGCAGTGCGACCAATGTGATTCCCGACGACGCGAAGCTGGTGGGCACGGTGCGCACCTTCACGACGCCGGTGCTGGATTTGATCGAGAACCGCATGCGTGCGCTGGCCGAAGGCATTGCGGCAGGCTTTGGCGCGGAAGTGGACTTCACGTTCCGCCGCAATTACCCGCCGCTGATCAACCATGCGAAAGAAACCCGCTTTGCGGTGGAGGTCATGAAATCGCTGGTGGGCGAAGAGCGCGTCAACGACAAGGTCGAACCCACGATGGGCGCGGAGGATTTCGCGTTCTTCCTGCAGGAAAAGCCGGGCTGCTATATCTTTATCGGCAATGGCGACGGCGATCACCGCGACGGCGGCCACGGGCTGGGGCCATGCGTGCTGCATAACGGCAGCTATGACTTCAATGACGACCTGCTGCCGATCGGCGCGAGTTTCTGGGTCAAGCTGGTGGAGGCGGCATTGCCGAAGGCGGGATAAGCGCCACCAACGCAAACCGCCATTGCCCGCACACTGTTACGGCAACTGGTCCACCCCGTTCCCCACGCGATGCCCGGTATTCAACTGCTCCAGCGCCAGCAGGGCCGCCGAGTGGTCCGCATGCGGGAACACCTTCTCGATCGATTCATAGCGCTGCGTCACCAGGTCCGTGACCGGCAATTCCACACCCGCATCGGCCGCCGCCGCCAGGATATTGTGCTGGTCTTTCAACTGGGTCTTCACCTGCCCGCCCGGCATGAAATTCCGCTCCAGCATGCGCAAGCCATGCACTTCCAGCACGCGGCTTTCCGCGAAGCCGCCGCGGATCGCATCGCGCACGGCGGCCGGGTCGGCGCCCGCCGCCTGCGCCAGCAACAGCGCTTCGGCCACGATATTGATGGTGCCACCCACGATCAGCTGGTTGCACAGTTTAGACACTTGTCCCGCCCCGGCAGGGCCCACACGCGTGGCGCGGCCCATGGCGGCAAACACCGGTTGCGCCTGCACGTAATCGGCTTCGCTGCCACCCGCCATGATCGCCAGCGTTCCCGCCTGCGCGCCGCCCACGCCACCCGACACCGGGGCATCGATAAAGCGGCAACCCGCCGCGGTCAGGCTCCGGCTGAACGCCTGGGCTTCCGACTGGCGTGTGGAACTCATGTCGATCCACAGCGCATTGTTCCGCAACGACGGCAGCGCCGCATCGATCACCATCCCCACCACCGGGCCGGCCTCCAGCATGGAAATCACGATATCGGCCGACGACACGGCATCGCCCAGGTCCGCCACCGGCATCGCGCCAAACTCGGCCAACGGCTCCGCTTTACTGGCCGTACGGTTCCAGACGGTGACAGCGTAGCCCGCGTTGAGCAGGCGCCGCACCATGGGTTCCCCCATCAAACCGATGCCGAGAAAAGTGATTTGCATAAGGAGCTCCAAGCAAAATTGAAAACGATACAATCATCTTAGCGCCTCCCGCTCGATTTTGTGAATGTCGCTACAATGGTGGAATGCTATATAACTCGAGATATGGCATCGACTAAGAAAGAGCCTATGCACACATTCAAACTTATCGCGATTGCAAGCGCTATGCTTGCGATGCAATCAGCCCAGGCGGCGCCTGGCATTGATACTGTTTATACGGAATTCGGCGGCGGATCCAAGGTCCGCATGCTCCGCGCGGGCGCGACGTCCGACTGGGATCAGCGCTGGTTCCAGTCCAATGGCACCAGCGTCCGGGCCTACTGGGACGTCAGCGCCGGCGCATGGCGCGGCAGCCAGGCGCGCAATGTTCCGGGCGCACACCAGAACCTGATGGACGTCGGCCTGACGCCCGTGTTCCGCTTCCAGCGCGACGACGGCCAGGGGTTTTATGCGGAGGCCGGTATCGGCGCCCACCTGCTGTCCAAAAAATATGACAACAACGACGACAAGCTGTCGACCGCGTTCCAGTTCGGCGACCATATCGGCGTTGGCTACGTGTTCGATAAAAACTGGGAAGTGGCCTTGAAGTACCAGCATTTTTCCAATGGCGGCATCAAGAAGCCGAACAGCGGCGTGGACTTCGGCGTGGTGAAGCTGTCGTACCGTTTCTAAGCTGCAGCCAATAAAAAAAACCTCCGCAAGCGCAAGCCTGCGGAGGTTTTTACTTTACTGATGCCGCTTATTCGGCGATGTCGGCGCCCACGTTAATGGCGGCGTAAGCGCGGGTTGCGGCCTTGGCTTCCCTGCTGCCCACGCCATACAGTTCCTGCGCTGCGGCGATCACTGCCGCGCGTGCGTCAGCATAGGTCGATCCGGACGTCAGCTTGGTGGTGTTGGCCTTGAACCAGATGCGGTATGCCTTGTCGATCCCGATACCGGTCATGTTCTTCGGCGACTGGGTCAGGTACTTCGAGTAGTAGTCGCTGGTGGTGGTGGCGTTGGAGCCCATTGCCAGGAAGTAGAACATGCGGTTGTTCGGGCCGCTGGAGTAGTGTGGGTCCAGGCGCTTCAGCGAAGTGGTCCAGGCGTCCAGCGACGAACCATCCTTGCTTGGCTTGTACATCCAGCGCAGCGGCGTGCCGGTCTTCGAAATCTCCTTGCCCATCATCCAGTCATTGCCTGCATTGACGACGGCGCCAGTGCCACCGTTGCGGGCATACGCTTCCACTGCTTCACCGTTGATGTCGGACGCCGATTCATTCAAGCCGCCCGATTCACCGCGGTAGGTCAGGTTGGACGTCGCAGCCGTCACGCCGTGGCCCATTTCGTGGCCGATCACGTCGATCGAGCCCAGGCTGTAGAAGCTGCTGCCGTCGCCAATGTACATGCACTTGCAGGTGTCGGTGTAGAAGGCGTTGTCGTAAGCAGTGCCCACGTGTACGGCGATGTAGGTCGCGGTGTTGTTACCGTCCAGCGACTTCCAGCCCAGCACGTTGTTCATCGTGTCGTAGGTGTTCTGCAGGCCCCACAGTGCATTCACCGCAGCGGTCTGGCCGTTGGCGTTGGTGGTGCTGCCGCCATTGATGTAGTTCTGGCCATCGCCCCACACGTTGGTGCTGTTGGTATAGATTACGCCCGGGGTAGGATTGGAGGTCGAAGCGTGGTTGGCGTTGGTGATCGCCATGCCGCCGAATTGGCCGCCGCTGCCGCGGGTGGAATCGAGCATCTGGTAGGTGGTGCCGACCAGCGTGGTCTGGATTGGCACGTCACCATTGTACTGGCTGTGGCCGGTACCGACCACGCTCTGCACCATGTTCCACTGGTCCATCAGGCTGCCATCCTTGGCGTTCACGATGGTATTGTGGAAGACGGCTTCCTGGCCCTTGCTCATGCGGGTTTTTACCAAGTAGGCCAGTTGATAGCTGTCCACCACGTCTTTCACGTCCAGCGCGTTCAGGTCGGCTTCAGCCTTGTTCTCGGCGCCGGCAACACGCACCGTCTTCATCACCGGGAAGATGATCAGTTCAGCCGATGGCGGGTCGATGTGCGACGCGGCAGTCGGCAGGCTCTTGATCGCTTTGGCGATCGCATCGGCGCCGGACAGGGTTGGTTTCACATCGAAGCGCTTGGCGGACAGGCTGCCACGACGGTCGGTCGCGGCTTCGCTGACGATGGAGCCGTTCTTGTCAGTCACGACCACGGATTCGGATTCAAAGATACGCACACCTTTGTAGGTGTGGTGCATGCGGCTGATGGCCTGGCCATTGGCGCCAGGGTGCTGGTTGCCGAAGGCGTAGCCGTGGTCGGTATCCAGGCCATGCTTGCCACGTTCGCCGTTCAGCGTGCTGACCAGGCGGTCCTGGTCTTGCTTGGAAAACGATACTGGCGAGCCCATCATGGGCGCTGCGAATGCGGTGCTTGCGATCGAAACAATTGCGGCTGCAATCAGGGTCTTGCGAATTGCCATAATCTCTCCGTTGTTGGTCTGGGTAGCGGCTGCTCCCTCGTGACCGCAACGTTACCGAAGCACGACAGGCCAGATCAAAAAATTCTGGAAATGCGACGAAAAGTGTGCACTTGTCTAAATTTGTAATTTTTTGTCGAACGCGCCATGCTTTTTTTGTAATCGATACGGATACAACGCAGAACTTGCGCACAATTGAATCATTTGCATGGGCTGGGCTATTCTGAATTAAGCAACGGGCGCAAGGCCGGTTGCAGCGTAGTCGGGAGAGCCCGGTCCACCAAAGCCGGCGCCGAAGGAGCAACCGCCCCGGAAACTCTCAGGCCCATGAACCGATTATGCTGACCACACTCTGAAGAGCCGCCTGGCCGCATGGCCCGGCGCACCGAAGGAGCAAGCGGCGCTACCGCCCGTGAATCTCTCAGGTCCGGAACAGAGGGGGCATCCGCTGTGCGTACATCCTGTGCGCATGGCCCTCCATTCAACACACGTATCAGCAGCCTGTTTTCAGCGCCGCATTTGCGGTGTGGGCTTCGTACACCCTGAAAGGAAATACACTCATGCAGCACAAACGTTCCACCCGGCGCGCATTGCTGGCGCCATTGGCCCTGTGCACGATACTGGGTCTCGCCGGCTTGCCCGCCATGGCGCAAAACGCCACCGCTGTCGCAGCCAAGGATGGCGCCTCCGCGCAAGCGGCCGCACAGCGCGACTTTGCGCAATTTGCCGCCTACCAGATGCGCACGCGGCCCGGCATCGCCCCGGTTGATTTTCCGCTCGATATCGGCGACATGCAGGACTTGAAGGAAGCAGTGATCGGCTACGGCTTTCCTGTCCATACCGTCGAAGCCAAGGACATCGTTGCAGGCCGCACGGATTTGCAGGCCATGGCCAAGCCTACGGGCCAATGGCGCTTCATCGTCAGCGTGCGCGGTAAACCCGTCGGGCTGGCGACGGTGGAACAGGTCAATGGCCGTTTTGAAACCGTTTCATATGGCGGCGCAGTGCTGGCAAAAGATGTCGAGGCGCTGACATCCCATCACGGCAACGCGGCGCGCAGCAACCTGCGTTTCGTCCGGATTTACCAGGCCCGCTCGGACTTCCTGGAAGTCACCGGCAATGGCCGCACCCGCTATGCACCGCTGCATTCGGCGCGCGAATCACTGCTGCTGCAGGCACGCGCCATGAAGACCGGCCAGGGTGATACGTCGCTGATGGAAGCGTCCGAAGTGCTGCAACCGTTGCGCGCAGCCGTCAAAGCCAACCTGGACGCGTTCCACTGATCCCCTACCTGGAGAACATATGAAACTCAAGAAGCTCGCAATGGGCGCCGTACTGGCGCTGGCCATGCCGTTGGCGATGGCGCAATGGCGCACGCTGTCCGTGCCGCTGACCACACAGGAACACAGCCAGTGGTGCTGGGCCGGCTCCAGCAAGGCCATCCTCAGCTATTACTGGGCCAATTACCCCAGCCAGTGCCAGATCGTGAACTGGGCCTATGGTTTGAACTACGCCTGCGGCAACAGCACGTTTGACTGGAACAGCGCGGCCAACCAGCCCAACTCCATGTATGGCACGCCGGGCAGCGTGCAAAACATCCTGTCCAACTGGGGCGTGCCGAATACCGCCATCAACAATTACCTGTCGTGGAACACCGTGGTGACGGACATTAACGCCAACCGGCCATTCGTCATCCGTTACGGCTGGACCGGCGGCGGCGGGCACATCATGGTGGGACGCGGCTATGAAACGTATAACGGCGTGAATTACGTCTACATCATGAACCCGTGGCCAGGCGAAGGACAGACCTGGCGCACCTATGCATCGGCAGTCAGCGCGTCGGACCATAACTGGACCCATACGCAGCGCATGAATATCAGCCGCGCGAACTGATACGGCAACCTGCCCGCCGGGGAGCATGCCGGCGGGTTATTCCGCGATGTCCGTTCCCACGTTGATGGCCGCATACGCCCGCTGCACGGCCTTCGCTTCCGCGCTGTTGGCGCCGTACAGTTCCTGTGCGGCAGCCAGCACTTTGGCGCGCGCATCGGCATAGTTGGTCGACGACGTGAACTTGGTGGTCAGCGCCCTGAACCAGATGCGATAAGCCTTGTCCAGGCCGATACCCGTCATCGCCAGTGGGGCCTTGGTCAGGTACTTCGAATAGTATTCGCTGGTGGCGCTGGCATTGGATCCCCTGGCCAGGAAGTAAAACATGCGGTTGTTCGGGCCGCTGCTGTAATGCACGTCGAGGCTGGCCAGCGTCGAGCTCCACGCATCCGGGCTCCTTCCATCCTTGCTCGGTTTGTACATCCAGCGCAGCGGCTGGCCACTCTTTGAAATTTCCTTGCCGACCAACCAGTCATTGGTCCCCGGAGACGGCAGCACGCTGCCCTTGCCGCCGGCGCGCGCATACGCTTCCACCGCCTCACCGGCGATATCGGAAGCCGACTCGTTCAGGCCGCCAGGCTCACCGCTGTATGCCAGGTTGGACGTGGCGGCCGTGATGCCATGGCCCATCTCATGGCCAATCACGTCGATGGAACCCAGGTTGTTGAAATAGGTGCCGCCATCGCCGATGTACATGCACCTGCAGCTGCCCGAGTAGTAGGCGTTGTCGTAGGCGGTGTTGACGTGGGCGGCGATGTACGTTGCGGTGTTGTTACCGTCCAGCGACTGCCAGCCCAGGACGTTTTTATGCATGTCATAGGTGTTCATCAAGCCCCACAAGGCGTTGACGGCGGCAGTCTGTCCATTGGCATTGGTGGTGCTGCCGCCGACGATGTATTGCTTGCCGTCGCCCCAGATGTTGGCAGTGCTGGTGTAGATACTGCCGGCGCTGGTGGTGTGGTTGGCATTGGTGATGGCCATGCCGCCGAATACGCCACGCGTGCCGCGGCTGGTGTCCAGCATCCGGTACGTGGTGCCGCTCAGGGACGTGTTGATGGCGACGGTCCCGTTGTATTGGCTGTAGCCGGTTCCGGCGACGGTCTGCAGCATGTTCCATTGCCGCAGCACGCCGCCATCTTCCGCACTGACGATGGTGTTGTGGTAAAGCGGCTTGTCGCCATTGGCCATGCGGGTTTGCACCAGGTAGGCCAGCTTGTAGCCATCGACGACCTCCGCCACGTCGAGCGCATTGAGTTCGCTTTCCAGCTTGTTTTCCGCACCCGCCACGCGGACCGTCTTCATCACTGGATAGATGATCAGCTCGGCGCTGGGTGCATCGACTTGCGTGCTGTAGGCGCCGACCGTGCGCAAGGCGGCATTGATCGCCTCTTTTTGCTGGAGTTTCGGGCTGACGTTCATGCGCTTGCTGCTCAGGGCCGCGCGGCGGTCGGCGCTGGATTCGCTGACGATATTGCCGCCCTGGTCGGTGACCACGACGGATTCCGACGCAAAAATGCGCACGCCTTTATACGTGTGGTTCATGCGGGTAATGGCCGTGCGCTGCTCACCGGGATGCTGGCTGGCGACGGCCAGACCATGGTCGCTGTCGAGGCCATACTTGCCCCGTTCGCCATTGAGCGTGCTGACCAGGCGGGCGGTCTCTTGCGCACTGAAAGAAACGGGATCGCCCATGGTTGGGGCGGCATAGGCGGCGCGAACGGCGGCCAGGACGACAGCGATGAGGATGGTGCGGCGGGGCATGGTTTCTCCTTCGTAACACCTCATTTTCGGCCTAAATATGGCGTTCTGAAGGTCACGAAGGTGTAAAACCACGTAAAGATTCCGCTCGGAAAGCAAAAAACCCCGCCAAGAGCTAACTCAGCGGGGTTTTTCTATATAACTAGCCTGACGATAACCTACTTTCACACTGGTTGCAGCACTATCATCGGCGCAGAGTCGTTTCACGGTCCTGTTCGGGAT
>NZ_WKJJ01000037.1 GCF_009674485.1 Pseudoduganella rivuli
GCAACTGCAGCAATTGCAACCGCCGCCGGTGACCGGCGCCGCGCGCCCGGCCATCAATTACACCTACGACGCACTGGACCAGCTCAGCACGGTGCGCGACCCGCGCAACCTGACGACGACGTATACCAGCGATGGCCTGGGGAACCGGACGGGGCTGGCCAGCCCGGATACCGGGAGCACGGCGCGCACCTTTGACCTTGCCGGCAACGTGCTGACCAGTACCGATGCGCGCGGCAAGGTGACCACCTATACCTACGATGCGCTGAACCGGGTCACCAGCATCAGCTACGGTGGCGGCACCCCGACTGTCCTGGAATATGGCGGCGGACCATCCGGCGCACCCAATGCGATTGGCCGCCTGACGAAAATGACGGACGAATCCGGCCAGACGGCGTACGCCTACGACCAGGCGGGGCGGCTACTGAGCAAAGTGCAAACCATCACACATGCGGTGGGGACGGTCAATCGCACGGTCGGCTATGCCTATGACGGCAACGGCCGGCTTGCCAGCCTGACGTATCCAAGCGGTAACCGTATCGACTATGGGTACGATGCGAACGGACGCGCCAACAAGCTCACATTGCACCCGTCCGATGCAAATGGCGGCACGGATGCGGCGACGTCCATCGTGTTGTTGGATCAGATCACGTATGCGCCGTTCGGCGGCGTGCAAAGCTGGATCTGGGGTAACAGCACCGAGGCAGTACCCAACCTGTATGCGCGGACGTTTGACCTGGACGGGCGGCTGGTCACTTACCCATTGGGGACCGTGATGCGAACGGTCACCTACGATGCTGCCAGCAGGATCACGGCGATGACCCATACAGGGACCGCCAATGCGGCCAGCTACAACCAGGCTTTTACGTACGATGGCTTGGGCCGGTTGCTGACGTACACCGGCAACACCGGCACGCAAAGTTATGCCTATGACGCCACGGGGAATCGCATTCCGCTCAAAATCGGCGCCAGCACCTACAGCAACATTATCGCTTCCGCCAGCAATCGCCTGAACAGCACCAGCGGGCCGCTGCCAGCAAAAAGCAACACGTTTGATGCGGCTGGCAACCTCACTGGCGATGGCACGGTCAGCTACACCTACGGTGAACGCGGCCGGATTAAGACCAGCGTGAATGCCGGGGTGGCCACCAGCTACCTGTATAACGGCATTGGCCAGCGGACCAGAAAGGCCGGGGTGACGATACCGACCGGTGCCACCGCGTACGTGTACGACGAACAGGGGCATCTGCTGGGGGAATATGATGCTGCTGGAGCGGTGCTGCAGGAAACGGTGTTCCTGGAAGACATGCCGGTTGGCGTGTTGAAGCAGGCCGCCAGTGGAACACCGATGGTGGTGACGACGTCGGTGGGCTACATTTATTCCGATCACATCAACACGCCACGGGTGGTCACGGAAGACGCCAGTAATAGCGTTGTGTGGAATTGGGTGGACGCTGATCCGTTCGGCATGGCGCAGCCAGTTGAAAACGCTGGCGGGGCGGTTTTTAGTTACAACGTGCGGTTCCCGGGGCAGTTGTATGACAAGGAAACAAACCTTCACTACAACTACTATCGGGACTACGATCCGCAGACCGGGCGGTATGTGCAGTCGGACCCCATTGGGCTGAACGGTGGCGTCAACACTTACGGATACGTTGAAGGAAATCCACTCAGCAAGGTCGATCCCACCGGCGAGGTCGCGTTTGCCCCCATCCTGATAGGGATCGGTGCGGGGCTGGCTCTCGATTACGCTTTGAGTGAGTGGAAAAGAAAGAATTGCACTTGCAAAGATTCCGGGACTCCAGCTGGCCCCGCAGGCAATGCCGGAGTGGGGGCGGCAGATGGGATTTTCGGTGCGCATGATGTCAAGCCACGAGGAGGGATTGCTGGCGGTGGGCCAGCTGGTCGTGGCACGTCGATTTTTAGTGGGCTTAATCATGCGGCTGCAAGGAGCGGAAAATACTCTATCGCTACCAGAAACGCTCTTACAAGCATTGCGCGAAAAATACCATACGTTGGTACGGCGATTGTTGGATATGAGGTTTATGATGCTCTCTCATGTGACTAATCAGTCAGTTTTGCCTGATATCTTAAAAGTATGGTTGAGGAAATGCGGCCTTTCAAACCGACTGCTCAACCAGTGTCAATTGCAAACAAGGCTGTATCACGATCTTGGTCTGTACGGCGACATTGCAGAGACGTACATGGATGAGTTGGCGGAATCGCACGGCGTGGATCTTTCGGATTTTGTTTTTGAGCGCTATTTCCCGAGCGAATTTCCCGGTAATACATGGGTTGCGCGATTCTTGGTATCGCATATGCCATTCGGGAGGTGGTTTTACGAGAGAGATCGTATGTATGCCGCCCTTACACTTGAAATGGTTTTGAATTCGATGATTTCCAAGAAATTTCAAGAGAGTTGATGGGGCTTTTGTTAGCGGGGAAATCGTGTCTGAATCGCCACGGATTTTCTAGACACCCTTGAGCCTCTGAAAATACCGCTTCTCGTACTCAACTGGAGAAAGCCGCTCATTACCTCCATGACGGCGCTTCGGATTGTAGAACATCTCAATGTAATCGAAGATATCCTGCCGGGCGTCTTCCCTTGTTGCGTAGGTTTTGCGCTTGATCCGCTCCCGCTTCAATAGCTGGAAAAAGCTCTCTGCAACGGCGTTGTCGTGGCAGTTACCACGCCGGCTCATACTTGCTTCCAGATTGTGCTCCTTCAGGAAGTCGCGCCAGTCGTAGCTACTGAACTGACTTCCCTGATCTGAATGCACCATCACTGTGTTTTCAAGCAATGGCCATCACTCTGCGCTGTAAGTGATTAAAGGGCACCGTGCGTGACAATCTTGGTATTGCCAAGTTTTCGGTCTGGTGTTGTTCCCGCGTAGGATAGGCCCCGCCCGGGAAATGTAAATACAAGCCGGGCGTATACCAACTTGTCGGCGGTGCCGATGGTTCTTAATTAAAAAAACACCCGCAACCCACTGCTCCGCGCGAGAAGGGCGCGGTGCATTGATTTGAATGTTAAAACCTTAAAGCTTCCTTTGAGTGAGGAATTTACGCAGGACGGCAGAAAAGCTTGCCGGATCTTCCACATTCGAGATATGCGACGCTTCCAGCACCGCCAGTTGAGACTGGCCGATCGCGCTGCAGAGCGCTTCGCCATCGGCCACGGTCGTCACAGGATCGTGGCGGCCCGCGATCACCAGCGTCGGTGCGGCAATGCGGGTGGTGTCGCCGCGCAGGTCCGCCACCGCTAGCGCTTCGCAGCAGGCGGCGTAGCCTTCCGCATCCTGCCGGCGCAACTTGTCCGCCATGCGGGCCGCGATTGCCGCATTGGCGGCGGCCCAACCCGCGGTGAACCAGCGCGATGCCGACGATTCGGCAATGGCGTCCAGCCCGCCGCTGCGCACGGACGCCGCCCGGTCCATCCATCCGTCGCGCGTGCCGACTCTGGCCGCCGTATTGGCCAGCACTAGTTTCAGCACCCGGTGCGGCGCGTGCACGGCCAGCCATTGCGCCGTCACGCCGCCCATCGACAAGCCGCAGACATGGGCTCGCTCGATGTCCAGGTGATCGAGCAGCGCCAGCGCGTCGCCGCCCAGTTGCGCCACCGTGTACGGTCCCGGCGGCGACGACGAGCGGCCGTGGCCGCGCGTGTCGTAGCGCACCACGAAATAGGCCGATGCCAGCGCATCGGTTTGCGCATCCCACATCGACAAGTCCGTTCCCAGCGAATTCGACAACAGCAAACAAGGCCGGCGGCGGTCGCCGGCGGTTTCAAAATGGATGGCGACGCCATCCAGGTGTACGACAGGCATAGTTCTCCCCTTTATGCAGGCTTGCGGGCACAGGTCAGCACCAGGTGGGCGCCCATGCCGAACACAATGCCCCAGAACGCCGCACCCAGGCCCAGGAATCCCATGCCCGATGCGGTGGCGATAAATGTGATGACGGACGCTTCGCGGTGCTTGTCATCCGCGACGGCGCCCGCCAGGTTGGTGCCGATGGCGCCCAGCAGCGCCAGGCCCGCCAGTACGGCCACCAGTTCGCGCGGCAGCGCGGCAAACAGGGCGACGATGGTCCCGGCCAGCATGCCGCCGATGACGTAGAACAGGCCGTTGGCCAGCCCCGCCACATAGCGTTTTTCCGGATCTTCATGGGCATCCTTGCCGGTGCACAGCGCCGCCGTGATCGACGCAATGGCGATCGTGATGCCGCCAAACCATGCCACGGCCAATGACGCCAGCCCCGTCGCACCCATGACGATGCGCGCGCCGGGCTGGTAACCCGACAGTTTTAAAATCGCCAGCCCCGGCAGGAATTGCCCGGACAGGCTGACCAGCAGCAATGGCAAGGCAAAGCCGATGGCGGCGCGCCAGCTCCACGCCGGCATCATCCATTGCGGCTGCGCGGCCACCACCCGCACACTGGATACATCGGCCTGGCCGGACAGGAACGCCACCAGCGCGCCGGCCAAGAGCACCAGCATCACCGCATGGCGCGGCGCGAAGCGCTTGCCCAGCAGGTAAGCGGCCAGCATGGCCAGCGCCAGCAGCGGTTGCGACGCGGTGGCGCGGAATGCATTGGCGCCGAACTGGAACAGGATGCCCGCCATCATGCCGGCCGCAACGCCGGGCGGGATATGCCGCATCAGGCGGTCGAATGCGCCGGACCAGCCGATCAGCACCACCGCCACACCGGCCAGCAGGTAGGCGCCGATGGCTTCCGCCACCGGCATGCCGGGAAACAGCGTCACCAGCAGCGCGGTGCCGGGTGCGGACCAGGCGGTAATGATCGGCATTTTCAGGTGCCAGCTGAGCCAGATGCCGGACAGGCCCGCCCCCAGTGAAATGGCCCAGATCCACGACGACATCACGGCGTCGGACACGCCCGCCGCATGGCCCGCCTGAAGGAAAATCACCAGCGGCCCGGAATACGAAATCACGACCGCCAGAAAGCCCGCCAGCATGGCGGGCAGCGACAGGTCGCGCCGTAATGTGGCCATCATCCCTGATCGCCGCCACCCACGGGCAGCACCGTGCCCGTGATATAGCTGGCTTCCGGCGACGCGAGGAACAGGATCGCGCGCACTTGTTCGTCGATGGTGCCGTAGCGGTGCATCAGGCTGCTGTCCCTGGTCTGGTCGACGATGGCCTGGTACCACAGCTGTTCCTGTTCCGACAGCGGCTTCGGGTTGCGCGGCACCTTGCGCGGCGGGGCTTCCGTGCCGCCCGTCGCCACCGCATTGATGCGGATGCCGGATTGCGCGGTTTCCATCGCCAGGCTGGCCGTCAACGCATTGACGCCACCCTTGGCCGCCGAATACGGAATGCGGTAGATGCCGCGCGTGGCAATCGACGAGACATTGACGATGGCGCCCTTGTTTTGCGCCAGCATGTGGGGCAGCGCCGCATGGCAGCACCACAGCGTGGGGAACAGCGAACGGCGGATTTCCGCTTCGACCTGTTCCGGCGCGTATTCCTGGTAAGGCTGGACCCAGATCGTGCCGCCCACATTGTTGACCAGGATGTCGATGCGGCCAAACGCTTCCACCGCCGCCGCCATCAAGTCCGCCGCGCCCTGGTGCGTTTCCAGGTCGGCCTGCACGGCAATCGCCAGCGCGCCCGACGCCTGGACTTCGGCCAGCACTTCGTGCACGAGGGGAGAGCGGTCGCACAGCACCAGTTGCGCGCCTTCGCCGGCCGCCGCCAGCGCGACGCCACGGCCTATGCCTTGCGCGGCACCCGTCACCACCATTACCTGTCCATTGAAGCGGCTCATGGCTGGCCTCCTGCGACGCCGGTTGCGGTATTGCTTGCCGAAAATTTCTCGTAGTAGAAATTGGCCGGCTGCACGCCGATGGTCGTGAACCAGTTGCGTACCGCGTCCACCATGGGCACGGGACCGCACAAGTATACATCGGCATCGCCATTGTTGAGCCAGCCCGGTTCCACGTGTGCGGTGGCATAGCCCTTGCGGTCGTGTGCGCTGTCCGGATCGGCCACGCAGGTGACATAGGAAAACTGCGGGTGGGCGGCGGCGATGCGTTCCAGCTGGTCCAGCGCCACCAGGTCGCCATCGCGCGTGACGGCAAACACCAGGCGCACCGGCTGCGTGAAGCCTTTGTCGGCCAGCACGTCCAGCATCGACAGGAATGGCGCGATGCCCGTGCCGCCCGCCAGCATCAGCACGGGGCGCAGTACCGGCCGCAAATAGAAGCTGCCGAACGGGCCGGCGAACGAAATGGGCTGCCCCGCCTGCGCTTCGCCGGACAGGTAGCGGCTCATCAAGCCGTCCGGCACATTGCGCACGACAAAGGCCGCATGCGCGGCCCCCGGCGCGGAACTGAACGAGTACGACCGGGTCTGTGTGGAGCCCGGCACCTGGACATTGATGTACTGTCCCGGCAGGAAATCCAGTCCGGTCGGATTGTCCAGCGTGATGGCAAAACGGATCGTGGATGCCGACACGTGATCGACGGATGCGATCACGCCAGGATGGCTGGACGCGCCGGTCTTGCAGGCGGCCGACGTGGCGGGGATATTCACCACGCAGTTGGACGTGGGGCGCATCTGGCATGCCAGCACCTTGCGCTGCGCCGCTTCTTCCTGCGTCAAGGCATCGTCGATGTAGCTGGAAGCCGGCATGTCGTAGCTGCCCGATTCGCAATGGCCACGGCACGTGCCGCATGCGCCGTCGCGGCAATCGAGCGGGATATTGACCTTCTGGCGATAGGCCGCGTCGGACAGCTTTTCATTGGGGTTGCAGCTGATGAAGCGGGTGACGCCGTCTTCGAACTGCAGGGCGATGGTATGGCTCATGGTACGCCTCTCAAATGTGATACACGTCGATGACCTGATTGATGTAGTCGTTCTTCAGCACGACGTACTTGTTCAGGATCTTCGGACTGTCGCCGGCAAAGTCGATCACATAGCGCGACATGCCGAAATAGCTGTAGTCCTGCTTGTAGCGGTGGCTCAGCGTATGCCAGTTGAAGCGCACAGTGACGACCGTGCCTTCCTGCCGCGCTACTTCCACGTTGGCGATGTTGTGGCTGGTGCGCGTATCGGGCATCGTGGCCGACGAGCGCTCGGTCTTGATGCGGAACACGCGGTCTTCCAGTCCCTGGCGGGTCGGATAGAAGATCAGCGAAATTTCGCGCTGCGGGTCCGTCACCAGCCGGTCGTCGTCGTCCCACGACGGCATCCAGAATTGCGCATCGTCGTGGTAGCACGCCAGCCAGTCGTCCCACTGCTCGTCGTCCAGCAGGCGCGCTTCCCTGTACAGGAAGGCGGTGATGGTGTTGAAGTCAACCGCGCTCATGCCTGCTCTCCCTCGGCGGCCAGCGCCTTCTTCATGACTTCCAGCCAGTAGCGGTGCTGCACCGTGTACAAGCCTTCATCTTCGGTGCGCACGCCGCTCATCACGGGTTGCAGTCCCAGTTCCCTGGCCGCGTCGTCGGCGCCCTCGATCCAGTGGGTGGAACCACGGCACATGTCGTTCCATTCCATGGCGCTGCCGGCATAGCCCTGCTGGCAGGCGCGGAATTCTTCCAGGTCGTCCGGCGTGGCCATGCCGGACACGTTGAAGAAATCCTCGTATTGGCGGATGCGGCGTGCGCGCGCCTCGTCGGACTCGCCTTTCGGCGCGATGCAGTAAATCGTCACTTCGGTCTTGTTGACGGCGATCGGGCGCAGCAGCCGGATTTGCGATCCGAACTGGTCCATCAGGTAGACGTTCGGATACAGGCACAGGTTGCGCGAACGCTCGACCATCCAGTCCGCCGCCGGCTTGCCGAATTTGTCGGCGTACTCGGCGTGGCGGGCGAAATTGGGACGGTCTTCCGGGTTGGCCCACTTGGTCCACAGCAGGATGTGGCCCTGTTCGAACGCATAGAAACCGCCGCCCTGTTTGCCCCACTTGCCCGCATCCATGGCGCGGATCTTGTCTTCGCGCATATTCTCCGCGTCCGCCGCCTGTTCCTTGCGGCGGTTGGTGGTGGCCGCGTAATTCCAGTGCACGGCCGACACGTGGTAGCCATCGGCGCCATTCTCGGCCTGCAGCTTCCAGTTGCCTTCGAAGGTATAGGTCGACGAACCGCGCAGCACTTCCAGTCCGTCCGGCGACTGGTTGACGATCATGTCGATGATCTTGCCCGCTTCGCCGAGGAATTCCGCCAGCGGCGCCACGTCCGGATTCAAGCTGCCGAACAGGAAACCCTTGTAATTCTCGAAGCGCGCCACGCGTTTTAAATCGTGCGAGCCTTCCTTGTTGAAGCAGTCCGGATAACCCGCGTCTTCCGGGTCTTTCACCTTCAGCAGCTTGCCGTTGTTGTTGAACGTCCAGCCATGGAACGGGCACGTATACGTTGCCTTGTTGCCCCGCTTGTGGCGGCACAGTTGCGCACCACGGTGGCTGCACGCGTTGATGAAGGCATTCAGCTCGCCGTTGCGGTTGCGCGCGATGAACACGGGCTGGCGGCCGATGTGCGTCGTGTAGTAATCGTTGTTGTTCGGGATCTGGCTTTCGTGGGCCAGGTAAATCCAGTTGCCCTCGAAAATGTGCTTCATTTCCAGTTCGAACAGCGCTTCATCCGTGAAGGCGCTGCGGTGCAGGCGGTAGTCGCCTTTTTCCTTGTCCTCGACGAGGTAGGCATCGAGCGGCTTGGCGCCTTCGGGACGCGCGGGCATGATGGGGATCATGGTGTTGCTCCTCAGGCGGCGGCGCGGATACGGTCCACTTCGACGGCCGGTGCGCGCCGGGTTTCGCTGTACAGGCGGAAATCGAAGTCGATGCTGGCGTACGGCTCGGTCAAGCCTTTGGCGGCAATGGCGGCGGCGTCCGTGACCTTGGTGATGGCCGGCACCAGGCCGTCGCGGCTGGCGAAGGCGAAGTCGTCCCACAGGTATTCATCGCCATCGATGTTGATCTGCGTGGTCAGCTTGCGCAAGCCTTCGGCGCTGACGAAGAAGTGGATGTGGGCGGGGCGCTGGCCGTGGCGGCCCAGCTTGTCCAGCAGGCGCTGCGTGCTACCGTTCGGCGGGCAACCGTAGCCTTTCGGCACGATGCTGCGGAACTGGTAGCGGCCTTGCTCGTCCGTGATGATGGTGCGGCGCAGGTTGAAGTGCGACTGGGTCTGGTCGAAGAATGAATAGTTGCCCTTCAGGTTGGCGTGCCACACTTCGACTTTGGTGTTCGGCAGCGGCTTGCCCTGGTCGTCATACACGGTGCCTTGCATGAACAGCACTTCGGCATCGGCGCTCTCGGTGCCGTCATCCAGCCGTGCAAAGCCCTTGCTTTCCGGCGCGCCGGCCACGTATAGCGGGCCTTCGATGGTGCGCGGCGTGCCGCCGGACAGGCCGGCGCGGCTTTCCGCCTCGTCGGCGCGGATGTCGAGGAAGCGTTCCAGGCCCAGGCCCGGGGCCAGCAGGCCCAGTTCATTGGCGGCGCCGGCGGCCGACAGGTATTCCAGGCCTTTCCAGAATTCGCTGGGCTGGATATCCAGGTCTTCGATGGCCTTGCACAGGTCACTCACCAGGCGCAGCACCACTTGCTGCACGCGCGCGTCGGCAGGACGGGTGGCGCTGTCTACGATCCAGGATTTCACCAGGCGGTCGATATCGTTATGAGTCATGTCAGTCTCCTTGTTGGGTGGTGTGTGAGCGGGGTTATTGGTCGTTGCCGCGGATCGACGACGGGTGGCGCAGCAGCGGCGTGACCTGGATTTGCATGTAGGGGAACAGCGGCAGGCCGGTCAGCAGCGTGTGCAGTTCTTCCACGCTGTCGACGTCGAACACGCTGACGTTGGCGTACTGGCCGGCGATGCGCCAGATATGGCGCCATTTGCCGCTGTCCTGCAATTGCTGCGAATAGGCTTTTTCCCTGGCCTTGACTGCCTCCGCGTCGGCGGCGGGCAGGGTGGCGGGGATGTTGACATCCATACGAACGTGGAACAGCATGGCGATCTCCTTGTTTATTGGCGGCGCAGGCGGCCGAGTTTTTCCATGTCGACGGTGACGCCCAGGCCGTGGCCACCTGGCACTTGCAGCATGAAGTCCTGGTAGACCAGCGGTTCCTGCAAGACTTCTTCCGTCAGCAGCAGGGGGCCGAACAGTTCCGTGCCAAAGGCCAGTTCAGGGAAAGTGGCGAACAGGTGGCTGGACGCGGCGGTGCCGATGCCGCCTTCCAGCATGGTGCCGCCATACAGCGCGACGCCGGACAGTTGCGCCACGGTGGCCACTTGCGCGGCCGGGGTCAGGCCGGCCGATTGCGTGATCTTCACGGCGAACACGTCGGCCGCGCCGGCCGTGGCATAGCGGTAGGCGTCGAGCGGGCCTTGCAGCGCTTCGTCGGCCATGATGGGTACCGTAAAGTGGCGGGCCAGGCGCGCCATGCCGGCCTGGTTGTGGGCGGCGATCGGCTGTTCGATCAAGTCCACGCCGCCATCCTGCAAGGCGGCAATCGCTTCCATGGCCTGCAGTTCGGTCCACGCCTGGTTGACGTCGACCCGCACGCTGGCCTTGTTGCCCAGCGCCTGCTTGATGGCCAGCACGTGGGCCACGTCGTCGTGCACGGCGCGGGCGCCGATCTTCAGCTTGAAGATGCGGTGGCGGCGCAGTTCCAGCATCAGTTCCGCTTCGGCGATGTCCTTCGTGGTGTCGCCGCTGGCCAGGGTCCAGGCCACCGGCAATGCATTGCGCACGCGCCCGCCCAGCAGTTCGCTCAACGGGATCCCCAGGCGGCGCGCCTGCGCATCGAGCAGCGCGGTCTCGATCGCGCACTTGGCAAAACGGTTGCCCTGGATCGCCTTGCGCACCACGGCCATGGCGGCCGCCACGCGGGTGGCGTCCTTGCCGATCAACAGCGGGGCGATGTGGGTATCGATGTTGGCCTTGATGCTTTCCGGGCTCTCTTCGCCGTAATTCAGGCCGCCGATGGTGGTGGCTTCGCCCCAGCCCTCGACGCCGTCGCCGCAACGCACCCGCACCAGCACCAGGGTCTGCGTGCGCATGGTGGTCACGGAGAGCTGGTGGGGGCGGATGGTCGGCACATCCGCCAGGATGGTTTCTATGCTGTGGATCATATCTTTTCCGTATGGTCGGTTTCAGTCAATCGGATGTAAGCACGATATACCCCGCGATTACTTGCGTCTAAGACTGATTTGGTAGCGACCCGATACCTAAAAGGTATTATTGGCGGAAGGCGCGAAAGGCTTACTATTGCTTTACTGAATACTATTGAGGGACGACCATGGAAATCCGGCATTTGCGCTACTTCCTCGCCGTGGCGGAAGAGCGCAACTTCACGCGCGCGGCCCAGCGCCTGTTCATTGCGCAGCCGCCGCTGAGCCGGCAGATCCAGCAACTGGAAGAAGAACTGGGCGTGGAATTGTTCGAAAAGGGTTCGCGGCCGCTGCGCCTGACGGAAGCTGGCGAGTTTTTCCAGGCCCACGCCAAAGTGCTGCTGGATAAGGTGAATGACTTGAAGACCATGACGCAGCGCGTCGGCAAGATCGAGCGCACGCTGTCGATCGGCTTTGTCGCATCCACGCTGTACGGGCTGTTGCCGGAAATCGTGCGCCGCTACCGCGCGGAAAACCAGCAGGTGGAAGTCACGTTCCATGAAATGACGACGATGGAACAGATGCGCGCCTTGAAGGAGGGCAGCATCGACGTGGGCTTTGGCCGGGTCAAGGCGGAAGATCCGTCGATACGCCGCATCCTGCTGCGCGAAGAACGGCTGATCGTGGCGCTGCCGTTCGGCCATCCGCTGGCGCTGTTGGAGCGGCCGTTAAAACTCAAGGAGCTGGTCGACGAAACCTTGATCGTCTATCCGAAAGCGCCGCGCCCCAGCTTCGCGGACCAGGTGCTGGCCGCCTTCAGCGACCGCGCGCTGCATCCGGACAAGGTGATGGAAGTGCGCGAACTGCAAATCGCCATCGGCATGGTCGCGGCGGGGCAGGGGGTCTCGGTGGTGCCGGACAGTTTGCAGGGGATGAAGCGGTCGGACGTGCAATACCGCACGCTGGACGACCAGCACGCGGTGTCGCCGATCTTGTTCAGCATACGATTGATGGACCGGTCGGAAGAGTTGCGCAACATGCTGAAGGTGATTTATGACGTCTATGATGCGAGGGGCATCCCGCATGTAAAAGAGGAATTGTAGAGACGAGGTCAACTCCGTAGGGCGGTTTCCGCGTCGCGGAAGCCGCCATGCATGCAGCCCGGCGCAGCAGTAATTCGCGGCGACGCACGCATGGTCCCGGGGCGGATCAGAACGATGACAGGTCGATGGCCGGCTGTGGCAACCGGTCCGCGCCCAGGATGCGCAGCAACGTGGCGCTGACGATCGCCGCCGAGTTGTCGAACGCCCCATGCGTGGACTTGACGGACTTGCCGCCCGCCGTGCTGCTGGTCCGCACGTCCGGCTCTTTCAGGATGTGCAACCCCGAACCGGCCGGCAAGCCGTCGCCGCCCGTGATGGCTTGCGGGATTTGCGGGCTGTCGTGCCAGAAGAATTTCTGCCAGGCCCGCACATCCCTCACCGTCTGCTGGTGCCAGAATTCGCTGTTGGCGCGGCTGCCGTCATACACGCTGGCCAGACCCAGGACCGGCGTCTTGTGCAAATCCTCCAGTGAACGGCTGACGAGGTATAGCAGCGATTTATGGTACGGCCCCACCGCGTCGTCCAGTTCCAGCGGGTCGGACAGGGCATGGATGTCGAACGCGGCGCGTGGCAACACACCGTGGTCGATGGCTTTCACATAGTGTTCCAGCGCGAACCCCACTGTGCAGGCCGGGGCGAACAAGGTGCAACTGGCGGCCGACTGTTTCTGTTTGCCGGTCCTGAACGCCGTCAGCAGGCGGCCCGCGATCAGCGAGCCGGCCGAATGGCCGATCATGTGCACTTGCACGTCGCTGCCCACCTGCGCGCGCAGCGCAGCCAGCTTGTCGGCCAGCACCGTGATGCCGGTGCCCAGGCCATCGGCGCTGGCCTGCACATTCTGTTTCATCTCGCTCCACATGCTGCGCACCAGCACTTCCCGCGCCAGCACTTCGATGCCCCGGTCGCGCGCATCGTCGAACCAGTCGCCCAGTCCCCGCGCCGGCTGGGTGCCGAACAATTCATGCGCCTTGTCCGCCAGCATGTCCGTGATGACGTCCAGCCAGCCGCTCTTCCACGTGACGAAGATGGGATAGACGTCATTGTCGAGGAACCACGGCGCCATGGTCTGGATGCGTGCAATCGACGACGCTTCGCTGCCCAGGCCACCATGGAAATACAGCGCCACCTTGCGGGCATGGGCCGGTTGCTGCAGTAGCCACGCGGCGGGTTTTTCCACGACGACCACGTCCGCATTGCGGTCCGCGTTCGGCAAGTGCGGCATGCGGTTCAACAGCACGCCGTTGTTTCCCGTAACCAGCGTGTGCAGGTAAGCATCTTCCTTGCTGAACGTGGCGCGCGGGCTTTGCATTTCGGCCGTGGACACCACGCCCATGGGACGGGCCTGGTTCGGCGGGCAGGCCAGCGCCCCGACGTGCACGGTCGACGACGCACCCTTCGCCAGGGGCACACCCAGGCCCATCACCCACGCATCGGTGCCGTTGGCCACCCAGTCCTGGTACGTCAGCACCGCAAAGCCGCCCGCGCCCCAGCTTTTGCCCCAGGAATTCTGCACGATGAAGCCGTACTCGTTATAGCCGACCAGCGCGAAGGCGTGGCCGCCGAGGATATCCGGCTGTTCCGGGTTAAACGCAATGCGGGGCAACTGGTCGTGGCTTTCCAGCGGCACGCCGTTGCGGTTCAGGCTCTTGCCGGTCCAGCCGCCATGAACCTTGGCGGACACGTAAATGGCGCCGGTCTGGCAGATGGCGGATTGCAGATCCACCACGGATTGTTTTTCAATGCGGTAGTACACGCCCAGCGGGCGCCGGATGGCGTCCTGCGCCCACTCGTCGCCGTCCGGCCCCAGCGATTTGTCATGCCACAGCGTTTCCGCGCACACGCCATGTTTTTGCCAGCCTTTCAGCGCGCCACGGCAGCTGGATCCCTCGTAATTCTCGTCCGGCCACTCATCGTAATAGCGCGCCAGCGTGTACAGCATGCGCGGGCTGACCCGGTCCTTCTTTTTCATCGTCATGCCGGACTGCCGCCACAGCAGGTAATTGACCGCCGCCGCCAGACCGAATCCGGTGCACGCGCCTTCCTGGCCCTGGTCCAGGATCAGGCCCGCTTCCGTGTAGTCGGGCAGGTAGTCATGCAATTGCGTATCGGTGGGTACGCGGTGCGGCAAGTTGCCCATCGGCGCCCGGTAGGGCAGGTCGCGCAAATCGATACGGTCGGGACGGGCATCCAGGGCGATCAGCTTGCCGCCCTGGAGGGTGGCGGTGGTGGCGGGCATGGCGCGTCTCCTTGTGATTGAGCCTGCGCAAGGTTCGCCCGCCGTAGTGGTGTTGTCTATTTAATATTGTTAATGAAAATAGCTCAGCAGGTCGAAAATAATAATGATGGCTTGCCGGCCGCTTATTTAATTCCGAAACTGGCAAACTCCAATGCCACAGTGGCGTCGATGGCATTGGCGGCGTCGATATCCGCCTTGGCATCCTGCTGCATCCCCAAACGGCGTTTGACGATGCCTCGGCCATACAGTGAGGCGGGGAATTTCTGGCGCTGCGCCAGTGCGGCGTCGTAGGCGGCCAGGGCCTCGTCATAGCGCTGCAGGCGCAACAGCACGAAACCTTTGCTGTCAAGCGTATAGGCTGCGGTTGGTTGCTTTTCCAGTGCTGCTGAACAGGTGTCCAAAGCCGTTTGCAGCAGGAAATTCCGGCTTCCCAGGAACCAGCATATGTTATTCAATTCGGTAGGTGTGCCGGCGGCGTTACGGGCGTTGGCGACTTCCCGCTCCGCCGCAGCCGCGTTGCCCTGCCTGAAGTATCCGTAAGCGCGCTCCGTCAGCAGCGGGACCTGGCGCGGGCTGCCGGCCGGTTCACTGGCCAACAGGGCGGTATAAGCATCGATTGCTGCGCTGAAATTTCCGGCGTCGCGTTCAATGTCGGCGCGCATTTTCTGGGCTTTATAGTCCTTGGGACTGATCGCCAGCGCGGCATCGACTGCCGTGCGGCGGCCTTTCACATCCGTCACGGGCAACAGCTCGGCATAACGCAGGTGGCTGTCGAGGCTGGGGGCCGCCACGGCGCCACGTTTGAGTATGGCCAGCGCTTGCTGTTTCTTTTCCAGCAGCAGATAAATTTGCGCAGCGGCGATGTAGGAGCCTGGCTCTGCGCTGTCGGCCGTGATCAGTGCTTCGGCCTGTTCCGCCGCCTTGCCGGTGTCGCCTGCCGATTTGTACAGGCGGGCAGCGACAAGGTAGGCAAAGTTATTGCCTTTGGGGCGTTTGCTGATGGACTCCGTTACGTCGGCAAGGGCTGCCTTGAATTGTCCGCCCTGTTCATAGGCCAGTGCGCGCTGCGTGTAAAAAAATGCCGCATCGGGGACAAGCTGAATTGCCCGCGTAAAATCAGCCAGCGCATCCTCATGCCGCTTTTCTTTCAGCGCAATCATGCCACGCGCGGCCAGCATGGGCAGGCTGGACCGGTCAAGCGAGGCAGCTTTTTCCACGTCGCGTTTGGCCAGTTCATACTCCTCTTCAAAATAGTAAGCCTGGGCACGGGTTCCATAGGCATTCGCCGCATCCGGGGCGGCCTCTATCACTTTGGTGTAGCTGGCAATAGCGCCGGAATAGTCGCGGCTGTCGAATTGCTGGTTGCCGCGCTCAAATAGTTCCTTGGCGCTGGCACTTAACTGAACGGCGGGCGGCCTGCCGCTGCTATAGGTGCCGTTGTCCTTGTTTGAATTGATCGTGCAACGGGCCAGCCCCATGATGACCAGGAAGATCAGCCACCCCCAGTTGAAGCCGCTGCTCTTCTGCTGTTCGTAGGGGACTTCGGCCTCCTTACGCCAGCCTGTAAAGGTCAGCGTGCGCCGCCATGCCGGTATCTGGCCGGCACGTTCGCGCCAGTCGACGATGCGGGGCACGCTGGCGACAAGTGCCAGCCACTCCGGGAAACGGGAAATCAAGGTTTCCAGCGTGCGTGCATACAACACCAGTTCGCGGGTGCTGGGTTCCTCGGGCAAACGCAAGCGCTGAATCAGTTGCCGCTGCCGTATGCGTTCCTCGGACGACTGCAGGTCGTACATCGCGCGCTGGTTGATCGCCTGATCGAGCATCGCCCCCGCATAGCCAAGGCTGGTGATACGCCGCCGGTCATTCTCCCAATCGAATACGGTTGTCGCAGCCACCAGCAGGACTTCGTGCCCGGGTTGCCAGCCTGCCGCGAGCAGTTCCGCCACATGGCGTTCGAAGCGGTCGCGCGCACCGATGCTGATCAGGCGCTCATCGGCCAAGCTGTGACGCAGTTCGCGCTCCCATGGTGCGTCGTCCGTCATGGGTAGCTCAGTCACCAGGCGGCGACTGCGCTCCAGGAACTCGGCGAACACTTCCCCAGCCGATGCCTCGTCACCGGCAACGAACGATTCCTGGACTGGGTGGGGAATGGCGGCAGGTTCGTATGCGCTGGACGCTGGCGACGGTTGCAGCGTCTCTGCCAGGGCCTCGCCATCGATGGCGTGCGCCGGTTGGGCGACCGGGGCAGCCTCTTCGCCATTGAATTCATCGGCGCGGTAGCGCGACCAGTACAATGCCTCGTCGTAAGCCTCGCGCAAGGACTGGAACCCGGCCGGATCGGCCTCCTGGTCAATCAGCTTCAGTTCGCGTGCGTAGGCGCGGCGGATAGCCCGCTCGTCGGCGTCTGCGGAAATGCCAAGGCGCTGCAAGTAGGCGGGGAACGTCGTCATGATGGGGCTTTGCTCTCGGCTTATTGCGCCGAGTCGTTGTTCAGGGTGGTAAAGCTGTCGTGTTCGGCATCATTCAGCACGGTTTCGAACTGTTTGCGCACGGGTTCGATGCGGCGTTTGTCTTGCGTCTCCAGCACTTGTTCGAAAGCCAGGATCTGGACACTGAGCCATTCACGCTGAGGCCCCTTGAATTGCTGATACAGGCGCTCGGCACGGGCCAGCAGCGTACGGTGCTCCAGGCGGTCGCGCGGATGGATTTTCAGCTCCGATAGTTCGATGAAGCGCGCGGCGATTTCCGCTTCGCTCAGCAAGCCCGGGTTGCCTTCAATGACGATGGTATGTTTGGCCGATGTCTTGACAACAGTCGCGTCAACTTGCAGCAGGCCATTGATGTCGTAAGTGAAGCGGATGTCGACGCCGCTTTCTTCACGCTCCAATTGCGGTAGGGTAATTTTCAGGTTGCCCAAGTGGATGTTGTCCTGGCACATGCGTGCCTCGCCCTGGAAAATATTGAGGTCGAGTTTCTTCTGGCGGTCGGTCATGGCAAAGTAGCGCTTGACGCGGCTGACCGGTACCGGGGTGTTGCGTTCAATGACGGGATCGAAATGGCCGTGCGAGTACGTGCCATCGCCCAGTTCCATGGAAATTGCGATGCCCAGCGAGTAGGGCGCCACGTCGGTCATCACCACTTCATTGAGCGCCGCGTCGCGCATTTTCAATCCGGCCTGGACCGCGGCGCCAAGCGCCACCACCTCGTCCGGATTGATATCGCAGGCCGGGAATCGTCCAAACATGCGCGCCGCCAGGCGGCGCACCATCGGCATGCGGGTCGCTCCGCCTGCCAGCACCACGTTATCCAGTTCGGTGGTGCGCAAGTTGGCGTCGCGCAGCGCGCGTTCAACCGGCGCGCGCAGGCGCTGCAGCAAGCCTTCGCATATGCGCTCCATATCCGCTTCACCGATATCCAGCGTGTATTCATTGCTGCTGTGCGTGACGCGCATGGATGCCGTGGTTGCCTCGCTGAGCGCGCGTTTGGCGGATTCCGCTTGCGCATACAGGCGTTGCATGAAATGGTGGTCGTTCTTCAGGGCGGGCGGAATTTTGTTTTGTTCGAAGAAATGGTTCACCAGGCAGCGCATGAAGTCCTCGCCGCCCAGCATATTGTCGCCGGCCGAAGCACGCACTTCCATCACGCCCTCGAACAGGTCCAGCACGGAGACGTCGAAAGTGCCGCCGCCCAGATCGAAAACCAGGAAGCGGGTTTCCGCGTCGCGCAGGTGGATGCCGTACGCCAGTGCCGCCGCGGTCGGTTCGTTCAGCAGGCGGTCGACGCGCAAGCCAGCCAACTGGCCGGCGGCGCGGGTCGCCTTGCGCTGGGCGTCAGAAAAATAGGCGGGTACGGTGATGATTGCCTCGGTAATGGGGATGCCGAGCGCCGCTTCCGCATCTTCTTTCAGTGCGCGCAGTATCAGCGCGGATAATTCTTCCGGGCGGAATTCCTTGCTACCCAGCCGCAGGGTTTTGTCGCTGCCCATGTAGCGTTTGAAGACGGCGGCGGTGCGGTCGGGGTGGGTCTGCAGTCGCTCGCGCGCAGCGCGGCCTACGAGAACGCTGCCGTCTTCGTCAATGCTGACGCAAGAGGGCGTCAATACATCGCCGAGGCTGTTGGGAATAAGCCGGGCGGCGCCATTTTCCCATACCGCAATCAAGCTGTTGGTGGTACCCAGGTCTATTGCGGCAATCATTGTAGTTCCATTTAGGCAAAACAAGAATCTTACCAGAAACACAATTCTCTGCCAGTATTCTTCAGCGAAACGGATTGCGCTCGTTGAGTTCGCTGATGTAATTGTCGATGCCGCCTCGCTCACGCTCCAGGAACCGCTCCACCGCATCGGCAAACGATGGATGCGCCAGCCAGTGCGCCGACCACGTCTGCTGCGGCAAAAAGCCGCGCGCCATCTTGTGCTCGCCCTGCGCGCCGCCTTCAAACGTGCCGAGTCCCTGCTCGATGCAGAATTCCAGCGGCTGGTAATACGCCACTTCGAAATGCAGGCACGGCACATGTTCGATGGCGCCCCAGTAGCGGCCATACAACGTGTCTTTCGTATGCAAGACCAGCGACGATGCGATGGGGCGGCCACTACGCTCGGCCACCGTCAGCATGATGTTGCCGGGCATGGCCGCACCGATATCGAGGAAAAACGCAAGGTTCAAATAGGGCGACGAGCGGTGTTCGGCATAGGTGGTTTCGTAGCAGCGGTGGAAAAAGCGCCAGTCCGCTTCCGTCATGTCGATGCCGCGAATGCGCCGCAGCGTGACGCCGGCTTCCCGCACCTTGCGCCGTTCGGCGCGGATGTTCTTGCGCTTCTTGTGCTCCAGGGTGGCCGTGAAGTCGTCGAACGTTGCGTAGCCCTGGTTGATCCAGTGGAATTGCACGCCGCTGCGCAGCATGAATCCCGCCTCCTGCAACAGCTGTGCCTGCGCTTGTGGCGGATACAGCACGTGGGTGGACGACATGCCTGATGCCTGTTGCTGCTCCAGCAGGAACGCCACCAGCGCGGCGCGCGCCGCGCCATCGCGCGCCAGCAGGCGGCTGCCGGTGACGGGCGTGAACGGGATCGCCGACAGCAGCTTGGGGTAATATTCGATGCCGTTGCGGTGGTACGCCTCGGCCCACGCCCAGTCGAACACGTATTCGCCATACGAATGCGATTTCACGTACAGCGGCATGGCGGCGGCCAGCGTCGTCCCTTCTTCGCCATCCCACAGCGCCAGGTATTGCGGCTGCCAACCCGTCTCGGCACAGGCGCTGCCGGAAGCATGCAGCGCGTGCAGGAAGGCGTAGGACAGGAAGGGATTGGTTTCTCCCGACGCGTGCAGCAGCGTGGACCAGGCGGCTTCGCCGGCGTCGGCGAGGGAGGACAGGATGGCGGGGCGGTAAGTCGTCATGCGGGCCATTCTAGCAACTTTGCCCGGTGATTAAGGCTGAATGCTAAAATCGCCCACACTATCCGCAGAGTTGTTTCCCCATGTCACATTCATTCTTCAACCTGTATTCCCACGATTTCGCCCGCGTCGCGGTGGCCGTGCCGCGTTGCCGCGTCGCCGACCCTGCTTACAACGCACAGGAAACCATCCGGCTGGCGCGTGACGCGGCCGCCCAGGGCGCCGCGCTGGTCGCCTTCACGGAACTGGGCCTGTCCGCCTATACCTGCGACGATTTGTTCCACCAGCGCGCGTTGCTGGACGCCTGCCTGGCCGCATTGAACGACGTGGTCGAAGCATCGAAATCCATCGCGTCCGTGCTGGTGGTGGGGGCGCCGCTGCGGGTCGACCACCAATTGTTCAATTGCGCCGTGGTGCTGTCCGGCGGCCGTATCCACGGCGTGGTGCCGAAAACGTATTTGCCGAACTATGGCGAATTCTATGAAGCGCGCCAGTTCTCGGCGGCCGACGAAGCGCTGTCGCAGGACATCACCTTGCTGGGCCAGACCGTGCCGTTTGGCGCCGCGCAGCTGTTTGAAGTGGAAAATCTGCCGCTGCTGAAATTCCACGTCGAGATTTGCGAAGACGTGTGGGTGCCGATTCCGCCGTCATCGTTTGCCGCGCTGGCCGGCGCCACCGTGCTGGTGAATTTGTCCGCATCGAACGTCGTGATCGGCAAGGCCGACTACCGCCACCAACTGGTGGGCCAGCAATCGGCGCGCTGCCTGTCCGCTTACCTGTATTCGTCGGCGGGCCGGGGCGAATCCACCACGGACCTGGCATGGGATGGGCAGGCGCTGATTTATGAAAACGGCGAATTGCTGCGCGAAGCGGAGCGCTTCCAGGACGAGTCGCACGTGATTTACGGCGACGTGGACCTGGAGCGCCTGTCGCGCGAGCGCATGCGCCAGACCACGTTCGGCCAGTCGATGCGCCGCCACGCGCAGGAGCTGTCCAGGTTCCGCACCGCGCGCTTTGCGCTGGACTTGCCGCGCCACCAGGTGCTGCCGCTGGCGCGCAACGTGGCGCGCTTCCCGTATGTGCCATCGAACCCGGCCCTGCGCGACAAGCGCTGCAACGAGGTCTACAACATCCAGGTCCAGGCGCTGGTGCAGCGCCTGTCGTCGTCCGGCATCAGGAAAGTCGTGATCGGCGTGTCCGGCGGGCTCGATTCCACCCATGCGCTGCTGGTGTGCGCGAAAGCCATGGACCGTTTGAACCTGCCGCGCGCCAACATCATCGCCATCACGATGCCGGGCTTCGCCACCAGCACCCGCACGCTGGAACAGGCGCGCGCGCTGATGGCCTTTGTCGGCTGCACGGCGTCGGAAATCGATATCCGCCCGAGCTGCATCCAGATGATGAAGGATATCGGCCATCCGTATGCCGAAGGCGCCGAGCAATACGACATCACGTTTGAAAACGTGCAGGCCGGCGAGCGCACCAACCACCTGTTCCGCATCGCCAACCACGTCGGCGGCATCGTCATCGGCACCGGTGACCTGTCCGAACTGGCGCTGGGCTGGTGCACGTATGGCGTGGGCGACCATATGTCGCATTACAACGTCAACGCCAGCGTGCCGAAAACGCTGATTTCGCACCTGGTGCGCTGGGTGGCGGAGAGCAGGCAGTTCGGCGACGTGGATTCGGCCGTGCTGCTGGCGGTGGTGAACACGGAAATCAGCCCGGAACTGGTGCCGGGCAAATCGGACGATGGCGCCCCCGCGCAAATAACGGAAAGTGTCATCGGCCCATACGAATTGCAGGACTTCAACTTATACTACACGTTGCGTTTCGGCTTCGCGCCGTCCAAAGTCGCGTTCCTGTCCCATGCGGCGTGGAGCGACCGCGAGACCGGCCACTGGCCGAACGATGCGCACGTGGTGCGCAACCAGTATGCGATGAAGGAGATCAAGGCGAATCTCGCCATCTTCCTGCGCCGCTTCTTCCTGACCAGCCAGTTCAAGCGCACCTGCGTGCCGAACGGGCCGAAGGTGGGTTCGGGCGGCTCGCTGTCGCCGCGCGGCGACTGGCGCGCGCCCAGCGATTCGGAAGCGGTGGTGTGGATGAACGATTTAAAGAACGTGCCGGACGTGGCCTAACTTACAGGAGATATCTAATGAAACAAATTACCGCAGTCATCAAGCCATTCAAGCTGGACGAAGTGCGCGAAGCGCTGGCCGAAGTCAACGTCACCGGCCTGACCGTGACGGAAGTGAAAGGCTTTGGCCGCCAGAAGGGCCACACGGAACTGTACCGTGGCGCGGAATACGTGGTGGACTTCCTGCCGAAGGTGCGCGTGGAAGTGGTGGTCGATGACAGCGTGGCGGAACAGGTGGTGGACGCCATCATCAAGGCGGCGCGCACCGGCAAGATCGGCGACGGCAAGATCTTCGTGCAAAACGTCGAGCAGGTGATCCGTATCCGTACCGGCGAAACGGGTCCGGACGCCGTTTAAGTCCAGTTAGCGCGGGTGCGTCAGCTTGAGGTCGAACTTCCAGCTGACCAGGCGCATCAGCGTGATCAGCGCCGCGCTGGTCCACAGCGAAAAGTCTTCCGACGCGCCCGCGTACTGCAGGCCGATGTACACCCAGCAACCGAAGAACGCGCAAATCGCATACGGTTTGCCATCGCGGAACACCATCGGCACTTCGTTGCAGACGATATCGCGCAGCACGCCGCCGAAGATGCCGGTCACCACGCCCATCATGACGGCAATGAACAGCGGCATGCCCGCCGCCTGCGCCTGCGCCACGCTGGCCACGGCAAACAGGCCCAGGCCCACCGCGTCGGCGACGACGATCAGTCGTTCCGACACGATGTGGCGGATTTGCTTGAAGAACGGCGCCGCCAGCAGCGCCACCACGAACAGCAATATCGTGTATTCCTGGTGCTGAACCCAGAACAGCGGCCGTTTATCGAGCAGGATATCGCGCATGGTGCCGCCGCCGAACGCGGTGATGAAGGCGACAATGATGACGCCCACGATATCCATGCGCTTGCGGCGCGCTTCCACGAACCCGGAAAATGCCCCCACCAGTATCGCCCCGATTTCAATGATGGTGACCAGGTTGACGTGGGGGACGATCTTCATGTGTGGGTGGCGGTATGCAAGGTTGTATAGACTGACAGGTTAACATGGCCGGACGCGGCCCGGTAGGTGTGCGTACATTTGACAATACAGGAAATGTTCATCAACATGGGATTTTGATAATTTCCTGATATCAATATGAAATCCATTGCCGCTGCCGGTTCACCTTTGCTTTCCCTGTTGCTTGCCCAGAGTGCGCTGGCCGCGCCGGCGGATGCGCCGATTGCCGCCGTGACTGTCTATCCCGGCAGCGCCACGGTCGAACGCGTGGTGCAGGTCAAGCCCGGCATGACGGAAGTGGAAATCGCGGGTTTGCCCGCGAATTTCGACACACGCACTGTGCGCGTGCAGGCATCCAATGGTATCCAACTGGGCCGGATCGTCACGCGCGATACCAGCGCCGCCGAAGCGCCGGGCGTGCGCGAAGCGGAACTGGAACAGAAACTGCAGGCCATGCGCGATGCCCGCGACGTGCTGGAAGTCGAAGCGCAGGCCGCCAATGTGGTGCGCGCCTACCTGGAAAAACTGCCCGCCGCCGGCGAGCGCACGATGGGAACCGATGGCAAGGCCATTGCCGGCGCCATCGACGCGGTGCGCCACGGGGCGCGCGACACGTTCAGCCAGATCCAGCGCACGCAGGTGCAGGTGCGCGACATGGAGCGCAAGATCGCCGCGCTGCAAAAGGAACTGGACCGCGTGCGCAGCGGCGCGCGCGATCAGCGCAGCCTGACGATCGCTGTCGCGGCGCGGCAGGGTGGCGCCTTGCGGGTGGCGTACCAGGTCAACGGAGCGGGATGGAAGCCGGCTTACCGCGCCACCCTGGATACCACGACGTCGCGTATCGAACTGGAGCGGATGGCCGTGGTATCGCAAAAGACCGGCGAGGATTGGTCCGGCGTGGCGATGAAACTGTCCACCGGGCAGCCAAGGTTGTCGCCGCAGGCGCCGGAACCGCAGCCGCATTTGCTGGCATACCGGCCGCCTGCGCCGCCGGTTGATCATCGTGCATTGCTGCCGCCGTTGGCTGCACCGGCGCCTGCGCCCGCGCCGATGCCGCAACGCGTTTCCGTTGCTGGTTCGGCGCTGCGGTCCGCGGACGATATGTACATCCCGCCCATCGTGGAATCGCAAGGCAACTTCGATACCGAATTCGACGTGCCGGGCAAGGCCGATCTCGCGTCGGATGGCCGCGAAATCTCGCTGCCGCTGTCGCGCCTGACGTTGCCGGTGGCGCAGCGCATCCGCGTGGTGCCGAAAATGAATCAGGCCGCGTTCCTGATGGCGGAAGCGGAGCGCCCGTCCGGCGTGTGGCTGAGTGGCGACGTGCAACTGTTGCGCGACGGCGCTTATGTCGGTAACACGCAATGGAACAGCCGGGCGACGGAAAAACTGCAATGGTCGTTCGGCCGCGATGAACTGGTGCGCGTGACGGTGGACCGCGCCGGCCAGCAGACCGGCAGCGCGGGCTTCCTGTCGAACAAGGGCGAACGGGACGTGGCCGATGTCTACACCATTGCCAGTCACCATAAAACGCCGGTGGCGCTGGAAGTACTGGAACCGGCTCCGGTCAGCACATCCGATGAAATCAAGGTGGAAACCGTGTTCGAGCCGCAGCCGGTGGTGAGAGACTGGGAGCGCCGCCAGGGTGTGGCGGCGTGGGAAAAGACGCTGGCGCCCGGTGAGAGCCTGAAGATCAAGGTGCGCTACAACATCCGCTATCCGAAAGAGGGAACGGTAAGCGGACTGCCCTGAGCCGCAAGCAGTGGATGCCAGGCAGCAGGATGGCTAGCGCTGGCCGGCTGCCTTGGCGGCCGGCTCGATGTCCGGCGCCACGCCCGGCGCCGCGTCGAGTTTCATGGCGCCGCTGCCGTCGTTGAGGACCAGGTGCGCGCGCTGGCGGTCGATATCCTTTTCCCAGGCCGCCACCACCACGGTCGCCACGCAGTTGCCCAGCAAATTACCCAGTGCACGGGCAATGCCGATGAACCAGTCGACCGACAGCACCAGCACCAGTCCCACCACGGGGATGGCGGGAATCGCCGACAGGGTCGCGGCCAGGATCACGATGGCCGAACCCGGCACGCCGTGCGCACCCTTGGATGTCACCAGCGCCACGGCCAGGATCGCCAGCAGGTCGGCCGTGGCCAGCGGCGTGTTGGTGGCCTGCGCGATGAAGACGGCCGCCAGGGTCAGATAAATCGAAAACGCATCGAGGTTGAAGGAATAACCGGTCGGGATCACCAGGCCCACGGTGGAACCCTTGATGCCCATGTGCTCCAGCTTGCGCATGATTTGCGGCAGCACGCTGTCGGACGACGCCGTGGCCAGCACCACCAGCAGTTCTTCGCGCAGATAGCGGATCAATTTGAAGATATTGAAGCCGGCCAGGCGCAGGATGGCGCCCAGGATGCCGAACACGAACAGGATCACGGCGCCATAAAACAGCGCCACCAGGAATCCCAGCTGCTTCAGCGAGCCCACGCCATATTTGCCCACCGTGAAGGCGATCGCGCCAAACACGCCCAGCGGCGCCAGCCGGATCAGGAAGCCCATGCATTTGAAGAAGGCGGCCGACAGGCTGTCGATCATGCCGGCGACCGGCGCGGCTTTTTCACCGATCAGCGACATCGCGCAGCCAAACAGGATGGAAAACAGCAGCACTTGCAATACGTCGCCCGACGTGAAGGCGCTGACCACGGTGGTGGGAATGATTTTCATGACGAAGTCGGCAAAGCCCTGGGATTTCACCTTGGCGGCATTGTCGACGTACGTGCCCAGCGCATTGGCGTCCAGCGCATGCGGGTCGATGTTCATGCCGACGCCGGGCTGGAACACATAGGCCAGCAGCACGCCCAGCGCCAGCGCCACCGTGGTGACCGCTTCGAAATACACCAGCGCCTTGAAACCGACGCGGCCGACTTTCTTCAATTCGCCGGCGCCATAGATACCGTGCACCACCACGCAAAACACGATCATCGGGATGATCATCTTGATGAGTTTGATGAAACCGTCCCCCAGGGGCTTGAGGCTGATGCCGAACTGGGGATACAGCACCCCGACCGCAATGCCGAGGGCCAGGGCAATCAGGACTTGCCCGAACAGGGATGTATGAAAGCGCCGCACGTTATGTCTCCTTTTATTGGTCCCACTGAAATGGTGTCGTAGCGGTTGGTGCCGCGGCACTCCCGGCCAGGCCGTTTGCTGCCATTACATCATTTTTATGCCCCACCTGGAGTGGCCGCTAGCACAACTCAGCTGGTATGAATATAGCACACAAAAAATGTATACAATAATCGAATGCATATGATAAATTGAAAAAATGCACACAGGAGGAGACAACATGAGTCACAACAGCGACACCAATTTCGCCGACACGGGCGAGCGCATCATGGCGTGGGCCGATACGCTGGCGCGCCATACGGAAAGTCCCGGCATGTTGACGCGCACTTACCTGACGCCGGCGCACCAGGGCGCCGCGCAGCAGCTGGCTTGCTGGATGGAAGAGGCGGGGATGCAGGTGCGGCGCGACCAGGCCGGTAACGTCATCGGCCGCTACGAGGGACTGGAACCGGGTGCGCCAGCCCTGATGACGGGATCGCATTTCGACACGGTGCGCAATGGCGGCATGTATGACGGCATGCTGGGTATCCTGCTGCCGATCGCGTGCGTGCAGCGCTTCCACCGGCAAGGCAAGCGGTTCCCGTTTGCGCTGGAAGTGGTCGGCTTTGCGGAAGAAGAGGGTGTGCGCTTCAAGGCCACGTTGCTGGGCAGCCGCGCAATTGCCGGCGGCTTCGTGCACGCCGTGCTCGATAACGCCGATGACGACGGCGTCGCCATGCGCACCGCGATGCGCGATGCGGGTTTCGATCCGGATTGCCTCGGCAGCGCGGCCTACGCGCCGGCCAGCCTGCGCGGCTTTATCGAAGTGCATATCGAACAGGGACCGGTCTTGCTGAACGAGGGCGTGCCGGTGGGTGTGGTCAGCGCGATTTCCGGCGCGACCCGTTTTGCCGTCGAAGTGCAGGGATTGGCGGGGCATGCCGGCACCGTGCCGATGGCGGGCCGGCGCGACGCCGCCATGGCGGCTGCGGAAATCGGCTTGTTCATCGAGCAGCGTTGCCAGGATATTGCGGGCCTGGTGGGCACCGTCGGCCAGTTCCAGGTGCCGCAGGGCGCCGCCAACGTGGTGCCGGGCAAGGCCGTCTTTTCCATTGATATCCGCGCCTGCCGCGATGAAGACCGCGACGGCGCCGTGGCCGACGTGCTGGAAGCGGTGCGCCGCATCAGCGCGCGGCGCGGCGTCGACGTGGCGGTGCGCCGCACGCACGAAGCGCCAAGTGTGCCGTGCGCGCCGCGCTTGCAGCAGCAACTGGCGGCGTCGATCGAGCGCCTGGGCTTGCCGTTGCGCTGCCTGCCGTCCGGCGCGGGCCACGATGCGATGGCGCTGGCCGCGATTGCCGATGTCGCCATGCTGTTCGTCCGCTGTGGCAACGGCGGTATCAGCCACTCACCCGACGAAACCATGACGGCGGCTGATGCCGCCACCGCCGCGCAAGTCTTCAGCGACTTCGTCGAGCATTTCAATTAACTGGAAAGGAATACCATGCAAACCGTAGTGATTGATGGCTTCACCCTGACCGCTGAGCAAGTGCTCGCGGTGGCACGCGGCAACGCGAAGGTGGAACTGGCCGCATCGTCGCGCGCTGCGCTGAAGGAAAGCCGCGACTACATCGAATCGACGTGGATGCACGACGAAGCGCCGATGATGTACAGCTTCAATACCGGCGTGGGCTTGCTGAAAGACACCCGCATCAAGGTGGAGCACATCGAACTGTTCCAGACCCAGCTGATCAAGGCCCACTCGGGCGGTATCGGCGAGCCGTTCTCGGAAGAAGTGTCGCGCGCCACCATGCTGTTGCGCGCCAACGCGTTCGCCTCGAACTATTCCGCGCCGCGCGTGGAAGTGGTGGACCGCCTGCTGGCCTTCATCAATGCCGGCATCCACCCGATCATGCCGCAAAAGGGTTCCGTCGGCGCGTCCGGCGACCTGGCGCCGCTGGCGTACCTGGGCGCGGCGATTGCCGGCTTCGATGAAGCGGAAGTGATGTACAAGGGCCAGCGCATGTCGGCCGCCGAAGCCATCACCAAATCCGAAGTGGGCCCGGTCAAGTTCGACCTGAAAGCCAAGGATGCTTCCGCACTGATCAACGGCTGCACCGCGTCGCTGGCCGTGGCCGTGATGGCTGCCGAAGATGCGCGCAACCTGCTGACCGACGCCTGCGTGTCCCTGGGCCTGACCCTGGAAGCCATGCGTGCCGAGATGGCTGGTTTCGACCCGCGTATCCAGCAAGCCCGTCCGCACCCGGGCCAGATCAAAACGGCCGCCACCGTGCGCAAGCTGCTGAAGGGTTCGACCCGCACCACGCACGAAGCGCGCGCGATCCAGTTCCCGGACGAACTGCGCCGCACCGACATCGAATACACGCCGCGTATCCAGGACGTGTACTCGCTGCGCTGCACGCCGCAAGTGTACGGCCCGGTGTTCGATGCGCTGGACTACATCGACAACATCGTGAAAAACGAGATCAACTCGGCCACCGACAACCCGCTGATCTTCGGCAAGGAGGGCGGCGGCTTCGAGATCATCTCGGGCGGTAACTTCCACGGCCAATACCTGGCGCAAGCGATGGACTTGCTGGCCATGGCGATCACCGACCTGGGCTCGATCGTCGAGCGCCGTATCGCCCGCCTGATCGACCCGACCCTGTCGTGGGGCCTGCCACGCAACCTGATGTCCGGCCTGCGCGGCGTGAACACCGGCTACCCGGTGATCCAGTGCTCGATGTCGTCGCTGGTGATGGAAAACCGCACGTTGTCGATGCCGGGTTCGGTCGATTCGATCCCGTCGAAAGCCAACTCGGAAGACCACATCTCGAACTCGACCTGGTGCGCGCGCAAAGCCCACACCATCGTGCAAAACACGCAATACATCGTGGGCGTGGAAATGCTGCTGGCGGCCCAGGGCCTGACCATGACGGAAAACCTGTTGCCGGGCTTCGTGCTGGGCGAAGGTACCCAGGCTGCTTACGAAGAAATCCGCAAGCAGATCCCGGCCTGCCTGGACGGCGACCGCTGGTTCCACAACGACGTGCAAGTGGCGCACTCGTTCATTACCACGGGTTCGGTGCGCAAGGCGGTGGAAGCGAAGATCGGCGCATTCGTCTGATTTGCCGTCTGTAAAAATGCATACAAAAAGTGCGGACAAAATCCCGTTTCTGGTGCGGCGTCATTATTGATGCCCGGAAATGGGGCAAAAAGTACGATTTTTGTATTGCATACACTTTTTGTGTTCAGGCATGGAATGTGCTTCGTAATAGTCACTATTGTCAAAAGGAGCTGTTATGAAACGACGTTCTGTGATTAATTTCCTGACCCTGTCTACCGTCCTGTCCGTGGCGTTGGCCGCCGGCGCACCGGCGCAAGCCGCCGCGCTGGACGACATCCTGAAAAACAAGGTGCTGAAGGTGGCGGTGCCGCAGGATTTCCCGCCGTTCGGCTCGGTGGGGCCGGACATGAAGCCGGCCGGTTATGACATCGACGTGGCGAAACTGGTGGCGAAGGAATTGGGCGTGGCGGTGGAACTGGTGCCGGTCACCAGCGCCAACCGCATTCCGTACCTGAACACCAAAAAAGTCGACCTGGTGATTTCCAGCCTGGGCAAGAACCCCGAGCGCGAAAAAGTCATCGATTTCACGATTGCCTATGCGCCGTTTTTCAGCGGCGTGTTCGGCTCCGATAAGGTGGCGGTCGGCAAGGGCGAGGAGTTGGCTGGCAAGACGGTCGGCGTGACGCGCGGCGCAGTGGAAGACCTGGAATTGACCAAGCTGGCGCCATCCAGCGCCACCATCAAGCGCTTCGAAGACAACAACGCCACCATTTCCGCCTTCCTGTCCGGCCAGGTGCCGCTGATCGCCACCGGCAACGTGGTGGCGGGCGCCATTTCGGAAAAGCAGACCGCGCACAAGCTGGACTTCAAGTTCATCATCAAGAATTCGCCGTGCCACATCGGCATCAACAAGGGCGAGCCGCAACTGCTGGAGCGGGTCAACCACATCATCGAGAAAGCCAAGCAGGACGGTTCGCTGAACGGCATCGCGGAAAAATGGCTGAAGCTCAAGCGCCCGGTGGCGTCGTTCCTGTAAGGACCGGCGATGGCTTACCTGTTTGATTTCAGCAGCCTGTGGGAATACCGCGACGTGCTGTGGCACGGCGTCCTGGGCACGGTGCGCCTGACCGTGGTCGGCACGGTGCTGGGCGTGGGGATCGGCACACTCGGCGCGCTGGTGCGCGCGTGGAAATTGCCGGTGCTGTCGCCCCTGTTCGGCGCCTACGTGGAGCTGATACGCAATACGCCATTCCTGGTGCAATTGTTCTTTGTATTCTTCGGCTTGCCCAGCATCGGCGTCCGGCTCGATGAATGGGATGCGGCCACCTTGGCCATGGTGCTCAATCTGGGCGCCTACAGCACGGAAATCATCCGCGCCGGCGTCCAGGCCGTGCCGAAAGGGCAGATGGAGGCGGCGCAGGCGCTGGCCATGACGCGCCTGCAGATTTTCCGGCACGTGGTGCTGCGCCAGGCGCTGTGGAAAGTGTGGCCGGCGCTGACCAGCCAGATCGTCGTGGTGATGCTGGGATCGTCAGTCTGTTCGCAAATCTCGGCCGAGGAATTGACGTTCGGCGCCAACTTTGTCCAGTCGCGCAATTTCCGCGCGTTCGAAGCGTACCTGGCGGCCACCGCGTTGTACTTCGGCCTGGCGCTCGGCTTGCGCCGCATGCTGGCCTGGGGCGGGCGGCGTTTCCTGGCGGGGAGGGCGGCATGAGCGATTTCACCACCTGGGATATCTTGCGCAATTTGCTGCTGGCGGCGCGCTGGACCCTGGCGCTGTCGCTGCTGGCCTTTGTCTGCGGCGGCCTGGCCGGCGCCGCGCTGCTGATGCTGCGCAGTTCCCGCCGGCGCGCGCTGCGCCTGTTCGCGACCGGCTATATCGAAGTGTTCCAGAGCACGCCGCTGCTGATGCAATTGTTCCTGCTGTTTTTCGGCCTGTCGCTGGCCGGCGTGGAACTGTCGCCGTGGAGCGCGGCGGCGATTGCGCTGACGTTGTTTACCAGCGCCTACCTGGCCGAGATCTGGCGCGGTTGCGTGGACGCGGTGCCGCGCGGCCAGTGGGAAGCGTCTTCCAGCCTGGCGCTGGGCTACGTGGCGCAAATGCGCCACGTGATCCTGCCGCAGGCGCTGCGCATTGCCATCGCGCCCACGGTCGGCTTTTCCGTGCAGGTGGTGAAAGCCACCGCCGTCACGTCCATCATCGGCTTCGTCGAATTGAGCAAGGCGGCCGGCATGATCAGCAATGCCAGCTTTGCCCCATTCACCGTGTACGGCCTGGTGGCGCTGCTGTATTTCTGCATCTGCTATCCCCTGTCGCTGTACGCGAAAAACCTGGAAAGGAAACTGCATGTCGCTCGTAACCATTAAAGGCTTGCACAAGCGCTATGGAAGCAACCACGTGCTCAAAGGCATCGACCTGGACGTGGGCGCGGGCCAGGTGACGGCCATCATCGGCCGTAGCGGTTCCGGCAAGAGCACCTTGCTGCGCACCATCAATGGCCTGGAAAGCTTCGACGAGGGCTCGCTGGAAGTAGGCGGCGTGCCGCTCACGGCCGGCCAGACCGACTTGCGCGCGCTGCGCCTGAAGGTTGGCATGGTGTTCCAGCAATTCAACCTGTATCCGCACATGACGGTGGGCCAGAACGTGATGCTGTCGCCCACCGTGGTGAAAAAGATGGGCCGGCGTGAAGCGGACGAGCTGGCGCGCGCCATGCTGGACAAGGTCGGGCTGGCCGACAAGTTCGATGCCTATCCCGACCAGTTGTCTGGCGGCCAGCAGCAACGGGTGGCGATTGCCCGCGCGCTGGCGATGCAGCCCAAGGTCTTGCTGTGCGATGAAATCACGTCGGCGCTGGACCCTGAACTGGTCAACGAAGTGCTGGGCGTGGTGCGCCGCCTGGCCGACGACGGCATGACCCTGATCATGGTGACCCATGAAATGCGCTTCGCGCGCGAAGTGGGCGACCAGCTGGTGTTCATGCACCAGGGCCGCATCCACGAGCGCGGCCATCCGAAGTCCCTGTTTGCCAGCCCGGGCACGGCGGAGCTGGCGAATTTTGTCGCTACCGTTGCATGACGCTTAGTTTTACCCCTCAACCTGAAAGAGAGAAAAATGAAGAACAAGATGGTGAGTTTCCTGGTGCTGGCCGCTGCCGCCGGCGTGGCGCAAGCGCAATCGTCGGTGTCCATCTACGGCAATATCGACCTGGGCGTTTCGAAAAAGACGGGCGGTACCACCGTGGTGGGACGGCGCGACAATAATCGTCTGGGTTTCCGTGGCACGGAAGAACTGGGCGATGGTTTGAAAGCGCTGTTTCAGCTGGAAATTCGCTACGACCCGGACGTCGGGACGATTGAAGGCGGCAGCCGCCCGCTGTTCCAGGGCCAGAGCCGCGTGGGCTTGCAGGGCAGCTTCGGCACGCTGCGCTTCGGCCGTGGCTTGACCGCGTTCCAGGATTCCAGCGCGGCGTTCGATCCGTGGCGCGGCGTGCCCAGCACGGCGGGCTTCCAGACCGACCTGACGGTGGCAGGCTATACCAGCCAGCCGCTCGACCCGGCCGGCTCGTCGGCCAACCGCTGGTCCAACGCGGTGTTCTACAACTCGCCGGAAGTGAACGGGGCGCAGATCAACGTGACCGTCGCCAGCAAGGAAGCGCTGGGCAACAGCGCGCTGATCGGCCGCGGCACGGCCGCCGCGCCGCAATATCCGGCCAACTCGCCGCTGAAGAGCAACCCGTATTCGGTGTCGGCCACCTATAAAACGGGGCCGTACGCGGCCATGCTGGCGGCCGAGCGCAATGCGGCCGAGACGAAAATCTGGTCGGTGGCCGGTTCCGCCATGGCCAGCCCGGCGCTGAAACTCACGGCTTCCTACCAGCGCCAGGACCAGGGCGCGACGTTGGCGCGCAATCCCGTCACCAATGCATGGGTCACGGGCGCCAATTACACGATGGGGGCGGAAACGTTCCTGTTCGGCTATGGCCAGAAGCAGCCGGATGGCGTGGTGAAAACCAAGCAGGTGGGCCTGGGCTGGGAACACAGCCTGTCGGCGCGCACTTACCTGTACGCCGATGCGGGTAACCGCAAGGCCGCCACGTCGGTGAATTTCTATGGCGGCGGCATCTTCCACCGCTTCTGATCAATCGTCGCCGGCCATCAGCAGCGCGTTGACCAGATCGCGCTTCGGCGGTTCCACATTGTCGAAGCGCAGGCCGGCTTCGACGTGTTCCAGGTGGCGCAGCATCAGTTGCACGGTTTCTTCGACGTCGCCGCGTTCGGCCGCGTCGAGGATCGCGCCATGTTCGCCCGATGAACATTCGGCGTCGCTGCTGGGCTGGTACAGCATGGTGATCAGCGAACTGCGCGCCACCAGTTCGCTGATGGTGGCCGTCAGCACGCTGTTGCCCACCACCTGGGCCATCAGCACATGGAAGTCGCCCAGCAGGCGGGTGCGCCGGGTCGCGCCATTCGATGCCAGCGCGGCTTGCTCGTCCGCGAAGTGGGCGCGCAGGCGCTGGTAATCGTCCGCCTTCGCCTTGGCGACGAATTCACGCGCCAGCGCGGCTTCCAGGATGCGGCGCACGGCAAAGATTTCACGCGCTTCCAGCGCGCTGGGCTTGGCCACGCACGCACCCTTGTCGTACACCATCTCGATCAGTTTTTCCTTGGACAGGATCAGCAGCGCGGCGCGCACCTTGGTGCGGCTGACGCCATAGACGCGGCCCAGCGCTTCTTCACGCAATTTGGCGCCGGGCGGCAGGCGATGCGCGGCGATTGCTTCCGCGATGTCACGCGCGATGGCTTCGGCCGATGCTGCGGGCTGGACTGGTTCTGCTGCCTGGTCAGTCATGTTCGAGGTCACGGTAGAAAAGAACGATTGTACGGCATTACAATGCGGGCGTATCCCATTTCATCAACCCGCACCATGGACGACAAAGACGACGACAACCCCCTCAACATGCGCGTGGCCATCGTGGTGGCCATCCTGGCAACCTTCATGGGCATTTGCAAGGTCAAGGACGATAATATCAACCAGGCCATGCAACAGACCCAGGCGAATAAAGTCGATCACTGGTCCTTTTACCAGGCCCGCAATATCCGCGAGGAAGTCGCCAATGCGGCGATTGTCCAGCTGAAGCTGTCCAGGGCCGGCCGTCCCCAGGCCGCGCAGGCGGCCTATGACGAAGCCATCGCCAGTTACACGAAGCTGGCGGCGGACCAGAAGCGCAAGAAGGAAGAGCTGAAAGCGCAGGCCGAGCAGGACGACAAGGATTACAACGCGCTGAACTTCAAGGACGACCAGTTCGACCTGTCCGACGCCATGCTGGCGATCGCCATCGCGCTGCTGGCCATCACGACGCTGACCAAGCAGCGCTGGCTGTTCTGGCTGTCGATGGTGCCGACGGCGTTTGGCGTGTTCATGGGGCTGTGCGGGCTGCTCGGGTGGGGCTTCCACCCGTCGGCATTGATGGCGCTGCTGTCTTAGCGCCGCTCGGGCACCAGCGCGGCGCGCAGCAAAACGATCAGCGCGCCTTCTCCGCCATCATGCGAGCGCGCCTGGCAAAACGCCACCACGCCTTTTTGTACCAGCCAGCTGTGCACCATCGACTTCAGTACTGGTTCCTGCCCGCGCGAGCCGAAGCCGCGCCCATGGATCACGCACACGCAGCGGTGGTTGCGCTGCGTCGCACGGGTTAAGAACACGCCCAGCGCATCGCGCGCCTGGTCGCGGTTCATGCCGTGCAAGTCCAGTTCATCCTGGATCGGCCAGTGGCCCTTGCGCATTTTCTTCATGACGTCCGGGCCGACGCCGGGCGCCACGTAATTCAGTTCCGGATCTTCTTCCAGGTAGTGCTCGACGCCGAACATGTCCGACAGCGACTCGCGCAGGACGGCCGCATCGTCGGCTTTCTGTTCGTCCGCCGTCAGTGGGCGTTTTTTTGCCGCGGCGGCCGCCGCCGCGGCGGAGACGGCAGGGCGGGCCTGATGGACATAGCGGTCCGTCGGCTGCATTTTCTGCACGCCGGACAGACTGTTGCGGAAAATGTTGGCCTCCTGCGCCGCGACTTTTTCCTGCTTTTTGCGCTCCGCTTCCGCAGCGGCGCGGTCGTCAGCCTGTTGCTTCAGCTGCTTGCTGAGCGACTTCAGGTCCGCAAAGTCCTTCAAACCAGCCATGCTCATAGCCTCCCGATTACTCCTGCGATTCCAGGTAACGCTGCGCGTCCAGCGCCGCCATGCAGCCGGTGCCGGCGCTGGTGATGGCCTGGCGGTACACGTGGTCTTGCACGTCGCCGGCGGCAAACACGCCCGGTACGCTGGTGGCGGTGGCCATGCCCTCGGTGCCGGTCTTGGTCTTGATGTAGCCGTTGTGCATTTCCAGCTGGCCTTCGAAGATGCCGGTGTTCGGCTTGTGGCCGATCGCCACGAACAGGCCGTGCACCTTGATCTGCGACAGCGCGCCATCCGCCGTGGCCGCCAGCGTCAGGCCGGTCACGCCGCCCTGGTCGCCCGTCACTTCGTGCAGCGTGTGGTTCAGTTTCAGCTCGATCTTGCCTTCGGCAACCTTGGCCATCAGGCGGTCGATCAGGATGGCTTCGGCGCGGAACTTGTCGCGGCGGTGCACCAGCGTGACCTTGGTGGCGATGTTCGACAGGTACAGTGCTTCTTCCACGGCGGTATTGCCGCCGCCGATGACGGCGACTTCCTGGCCACGGTAGAAGAAACCGTCGCAGGTGGCGCAGGCGGACACGCCGCGGCCCATGAATTCCTGTTCCGACGGCAGGCCCAGGTACTGGGCCGACGCGCCGGTGGCGATGATCAGCGTATCGCACGTGTATTCGCTGCTGTCGCCGATCAGGCGGATCGGCTTTTCCGACAGCTTGGCCGTGTGGATGTGGTCAAACACGATTTCCGTATTAAAACGCTCGGCGTGCTGCAGGAAACGCTGCATCAAGTCCGGGCCTTGCACGCCCATCGGGTCGGCCGGCCAGTTTTCCACGTCGGTGGTGGTCATCAGCTGGCCACCCTGTTCCACGCCGGTCACCAGCATGGGGTTCAGATTGGCGCGGGCGGCATAAATGGCGGCGCTGTAGCCGGCAGGGCCGGAGCCGAGGATCAAAACGCGGGCGTGTTTGGTAGTGGTCATGAACGGTTCTTTCAGTTTGGATCAACCCAAAATGGGGGCGCGGGCAACACTCGCAAGGTGGATCTGTGTTATTTCGGCACGCGCGGGAAACCGGGATTATAGTCCAACCCGGGTTGACGGATGAATCGTGAGGCCAGTTGCCTCAGAGATAGCTTAAAATAAGGGGTTACGGCGGATAGCCGAGAAATAGCCTCAGAATTATTATTAAAGTAACAATGCCAAGAAACAGTCCACAGGCGACCTCCAACCGGAACACCCGCAACAGTTCAGAACGCCAGCCGCTGCCGAACCGGCTGGTGCGGCTGTTGTCGGAAGCGCGCTGGATGGCCATTGCCGTGCTGACCATTTACGTCGTGCTGATCATGGCCAGCTACAACAAGCTGGATCCGGGCTGGTCGCACTCGAATGTCGTGCCCCGCGTGTTCAATCTGGGCGGGAAGGCGGGCGCCTATCTGAGCGACCTGATGCTGTTCATTTTCGGCTTTTCCGCGTGGTGGTGGATCATCTGGCTGCTGCGCACCGTGTGGGGCGGCTACCGGCGGCTGACGCGCCGCTTCCTGTCCGGCGAAGACGAGGAACCGGAACACCGTCACGAAACCGTCATCCGCGTGATCGGCTTTGCTTTCCTGCTGGTGGGCAGCCTGGGCCTGGAATTCCTGCGCATGTACACGTTGCCCGTGCAATTGCCCCGTGCGCCCGGCGGCGTGCTGGGCCAGTTGATCGGGCACGCGGCGCACGTGGGGCTGGGCTTTACCGGCGCCACCTTGCTGCTGTTGCTGCTGTTCGTCGTGGGCTTGAGCCTGTTCTTCCACATTTCGTGGCTGAACGTGGCCGAGCGGATCGGCGGCGCACTGGAAGTGTGCTACGAGTGGATGGTGCACCGCTACGAAGACCATGAAGACCGCCGCCGCGGTTCGATGGCGGCCGTCAAGCGCGATGAAGTGGTGGTGAGCGAGCGCGCCAAGCACGTGGAAAAACATGCGGAAAAGCCCGTGCGCATCGAGCCGCAGGTCGTCGACAACCCGTTTACGCAGGCCAAGGGCGACAAGAAAGCCGACAAGGACGATACCGCCGCCACCGTGGCCGCCTTTGCCGCAGTGCCGCCGGCGGGCCAGGCTGCCGCCGCACCGGTTGAGAAATTCGCTGGCGCGCCGGCGCCCGTGAAGATCGAAGCGCCCGTGACGTCGGTGCCGATGTCGGAGCGCGCCGTCAAGGAGCGCCAGGGGACGTTGTTCCAGGAATCGCGCCCGGGCGATTTGCCGCCGCTGTCGCTGCTGGACGACCCGCCGCAGACGCTGGAAGCATTGCCGGTGGAAACGCTGGAATTCACCAGCCGCCTGATTGAAAAGAAATTGTCCGACTTCGGCGTGGAAGCCCGCGTGGTGGCGGCCTATCCGGGCCCGGTGGTGACCCGTTACGAGATTGAACCGGCGACCGGCGTCAAAGGCAGCCAGATCGTCAACCTGGCGCGCGACCTGGCCCGTTCGCTGTCGCTGACGTCGATCCGCGTGGTGGAAACCATCCCGGGCAAGAATTACATGGCGCTGGAATTGCCGAATCCGAAGCGCCAGATCGTGCGCCTGTCGGAAATCGTCGGTTCCAAGGTCTATCACGACAATGCGTCGGCCCTGACGGTGGCGCTGGGCAAGGATATCGCCGGCAAGCCGGTGGTGGCGGACCTGGCCAAGATGCCGCACTTGCTGGTGGCCGGTACCACCGGTTCCGGCAAGTCGGTGGGTATCAATGCGACCATCCTGTCGCTGCTGTACAAGGCCGATCCGGCCGACGTGCGCATGATCCTGATCGACCCGAAGATGCTGGAAATGTCGGTCTACGAAGGCATCCCGCATTTGCTGGCGCCCGTGGTGACGGACATGCGCCAGGCCGGCCACGCGCTGAACTGGGCTGTCAACGAGATGGAGCGGCGCTACAAACTGATGTCCAAGCTGGGCGTACGTAACCTGGCCGGCTATAACACGAAAATCGCGGAAGCGAAAAAGCGCGAAGAACATATCCCGAATCCATTCAGCATTACGCCGGATTCACCGGAACCGCTGGATAAATTGCCCACCATTGTCATCATTATTGACGAGCTGGCCGACCTGATGATGGTTGTGGGCAAGAAAGTCGAAGAGTTGATTGCCCGTATTGCACAGAAAGCCCGTGCCGCCGGCCTGCACTTGATTCTCGCGACGCAGCGCCCATCTGTGGATGTGATTACCGGCTTAATTAAAGCCAATATTCCGACCCGTATTGCGTTCCAGGTATCGTCCAAGATCGACTCCCGCACGATTCTCGACCAGATGGGGGCGGAAACCCTGCTGGGCATGGGTGACATGCTGTACATGCCGCCCGGTACCGGTTTGCCGATCCGTGTCCACGGCGCGTTTGTATCCGATGACGAAGTGCACCGCGTGGTGGGCCACTTGAAATTGCAGGGAGAGCCGAATTACATCGAAGGCATCCTGGAAGGCGGCACCCTGGAAGGCGAGGGCGGCGCCGAAGGCGGCGCGGCGGCAGGCGAGGGCGGCGGCGAAGCCGACCCGATGTATGACCAGGCCGTGCAAGTGGTGTTGAAGAACCGCCGCGCATCGATTTCGCTGGTGCAGCGCCATTTGCGCATTGGTTACAACCGCGCGGCGCGCCTGCTGGAACAGATGGAACAAAGCGGGGTGGTGTCACCCATGCAGTCGAACGGCAACCGCGACATCCTGGTGCCGGCTGCCAGTGCAGAATAAGGATTTTTAGTATGAAACGATGGAAAATTGCCGCCCTGCTGGCGGCCACGGTCGCCGCCAGCGCGCTGGTGGTGGAAGCCGAAGCGGCTGCGCTGGACCAGTTCAAGACCTTTGTCGCCGGCACTAAATCCGCGCGGGGTGAATTCACGCAGCAGCAGCTGAAGGCGGGCGGCGGCAAGGCTGCCGCGCCGTCGTCCGGCACGTTTGAATTTGCCCGTCCCGGTAAATTCATCTGGCTGTACCAGAAACCGTATGACCAGTTGCTGCAAGCCGATGGCGACAAGCTGTATATCTATGACAAGGACTTGAACCAGGTCACCGTGAAAAAGCTGGGCGATGCGCTGGGCTCGTCGCCAGCCGCGATCTTGTTTGGCAGCAATGACCTGGAAAAGAACTTCACGCTGTCCGAAGCGGGCACCAAGGATGGCATGGAATGGCTGAAAGCCGTGCCAAAGACGCAGGACACGACGTTCGAGCAAATCACCATCGGCTTGCGTGACGGGACGCCGCAAGCGATGGAACTCAAGGATAACTTTGGCTCCGTGTCGGTGTTGACGTTCCGCAAGTTCGAAAAAAATCCCGTGGTCGCCGCCAACCACTTCAAATTCGTCATGCCGAAAGGCGTGGAGATTTCGCAGCAGTGATGGACGATTTGTTCAAGACCGAGCCGCGCCCGCCACTGGCGGAGGCGTTGCGGCCCAAGTCGCTCGACGAAGTCATGGGCCAGACCCATTTATTGGGTGAGGGCAAACCGCTGCGCCTGGCGTTCCAGGCCCGCAAACCCCACTCGATGATTTTCTGGGGCCCGCCCGGCGTCGGCAAGACCACGCTGGCACGCCTCACGGCCAATGCGTTTGACGCGGAATTCATTGCGCTGTCCGCGGTGTTTGCCGGCGTCAAGGATATCCGCGCGGCGATGGAACAGGCGCAGGAGAACCTGGACCGCCTGGGCAAGCATACGTTGCTGTTTGTCGATGAAATCCACCGTTTCAATAAGTCGCAGCAAGATGCCTTGCTGCCGTTTGTCGAATCGGGCCTGGTGACGTTCATTGGCGCCACCACGGAAAACCCCAGTTTTGAGGTCAATTCGGCGTTGCTGTCGCGTGCACAGGTCTATGTGCTGAAGTCGCTCAATGAAACGGAAATGCGCCAGTTGCTGGCCAAGGCGCAAAAAGAAGCCTTGCCGCATTTGCAATTCGATGATGCGGCAGCCGATACGCTGATCGGCTATGCCGATGGCGATGCGCGCCGCTTCCTGAACTTGCTGGAACAGGCGGATAACGCCGCCTCGTCCGCCGGCATCCAGACCATCGACAGCGCCTTCGTCGAAAACGCCATGACGTTGAATGCGCGCCGCTTCGACAAGGGCGGCGACAATTTCTATGACCAGATCTCGGCGCTGCACAAATCCGTGCGGGGCTCGAATCCGGATGGCGCCCTGTACTGGTTTTGCCGCATGATCGACGGCGGCGCCGATCCCCGCTACCTGGCGCGTCGCATCGTGCGCATGGCGTGGGAAGACATCGGCCTGGCCGATCCCCGCGCACTGACCATTGTCAACGATGCGGCGGAAACCTATGAACGCCTGGGTTCGCCGGAAGGTGAGCTGGCGCTGGGCCAGGCCGTGATTTACCTGGCCGTGGCCGCCAAGAGCAATGCCGGCTACAACGCCTTCAATGAAGCGATGGCGCACGTGAAACGCGATAAATCGCGTGAGGTGCCGGTCCACTTACGCAACGCGCCGACCAGGCTGATGAAAGAGCTGGGTTATGGCCACGCCTACCGCTATGCGCACGACGAACCCCATGCGTATGCCGCAGGGGAGACGTATTTGCCCGATGGTATGCCGGAGCCGGGCTGGTACCGGCCCGTGCCGCGCGGGCTGGAAATCAAGATTGCCGATAAGCTGGCCTTCCTGCGCAAGCTCGACGACGATGCGCGTAAATAACAGGCCGGGACCTATAACTGCGCCTTGCCTTACCAACTCAGTTGACATGTGGCATGATTGAAGTCTTTGCAACTGACTTTGCCGATCCATGCTTATTCCCAGCCTTGCCTCTGAAATGACCACGACTTGCCAGTTGTTCTGGAAACTGGCGGAAGGAGATTTTCCTGAGGCCCAGTCGATGACGTGCACGCTTAAGCTGAACAATTCCCGGCAGTGCATGCAATTCCCGTTCCCTGCATTCCCGCAGCCGCTGCTGGGCTTGCGTCTGGACTTTGCCGATACGCCGGCCAATGTGGTGGTGCTGGGTATGGCGTTGCGGGATGCAGAACAGGCGGTGCAATGGCAATGGGATGGCGCCCCGGAAGTGTTTGCGGACCTGGCTGATGCGCATCTGACCAAAGGGGAATCGGATGGCCCGGTGGTATTACTGGCTTCGCATGGACTGGACCCTCGGTGCCACCTTGCGATTCCCGCGGAGATGCTGGCGCGCGTGCAAGGCGGTTGGCGCCTGGAATTGACCGTGTCGCCACAAACGGACCCGTTGCATGATTTGCTGCGCGATTCGCTGTCGCACCAGAAGCAGATCATCGCGCTGTCGAAACTCGTGGTGGACCAGCGGCAGCACATCGAGTTGCTGGAGCGTGCGTGCCGCGAGCAATTGCAGCGGATTGAACAGCTGGCGGCCGATAGCAAATTGCAGCAACTCACGGTGGCCCGCTATGAAGAGAACGACGCCATCATTCGCAAAAAACTTGCCGAACAGGACAGCACATTGAGCGCTATTGTCAGCAACAAGTGGCTGCGCCGCCTGTTCTCGTTCAAGCAGATGCCATCGGCCTGACTTTCCTGGCGCCGCCAATCGGTAACGGCGCCGGTAAAGTACACGGCGGAACATTGCGTTTACGACATAGTTTCTCAAGGTAAGGGAAACTGCTAGTCGGAAATCTTTACAACGCGCAAATTCTGTGCATAAAGATACCTTTTAAATCAGGAGCTTATACTACTGGTCTACAACTTGCTTACTTTCTGGTCGGAACAAAGGTTTATTGATTTGTAATTTAGCCACCCGAAAGGAAGCCAAAATGAACAAGCAAATCGCCTTATCCGTTGCGTTGTCAGCCGCGCTGTTTGCGACCAATACGTATGCGGCGGACTCTGTCAACGATCCAGTCTATAAGTCTCCTTGCACGAAAGATACCTACCAGATCACTGCAGCGGGCCTTGCCGGCGGACCGCTGTCGGCGATTCCAGGCGGCATCCAGGCTACCTCCTGCATTGGCGTCTATTCGTCGCCGAATAACATCAACAGCTATAACGCCGACCAGCCTAACCTGGGTTACCTGGGCAACGGTTTGCTGAATGGCGAGAAAAACTCGCTGGGCAATGCATTGGTCAGCCCAACCCAATTCATCACCACCAGCCAGTTGCAGGACTTGAATCCCGCCACTTCGGGAGCGATTGACCCGGGCTGGGTGCAACTCGGCACCCTGGCATCGAACGGCGGGACCCTGTCGACCTATAACGTAACGCCGACGGGCGGCCCGGCATTCAACTTGTCCAATGTGATGAGCTACACGCAGACCGTGACCAACACCACGACCGGCGGTGGCATGCCCGGGGGCATCGCCGGTACGTGGGCGCTGACCTTGAACCCCAACATCGTGGCAATCCTGAACGCCGCCGGGCTGTTCCAGCGCAGCAGCTTCGACCACCTGGCCTTCGAGTTGAAAGCAGGTAGTAACTGGGCCGTGTACGACTTCGATTTCAATGCCATCGGTGGCTTTGACCTGACCAAGCCGTACTCGATGTCCGGTACGTTCAATTTGAACGACTTCCGGAATTCGCAAAATAATGCTGACCAGAACATTTCCCAGCTGACAGTCTGGGCCCGCGATCCGGTGGTGGAGCAAACCACCACGATTCCAGAGCCGGGTGTGCTGGGACTGTTTGGTATCGGCCTGCTGTCGCTGGCGGGCCTGCGTCGCCGCCGCCAGGCTTAGACGCGCATCCGCCTCGGAGCGGGAATTTCCCAAAGCCACCCATCCGGGTGGCTTTTTTTATCCCGTGCGCCCGAGGCAGAGGAGGGTGTCGGAAAATCTTACAGTGCAAATTGTTACCGAATGTTGAAAACTGTTAACTACAGGCAGGAAATATCCTTTGTGCCCCGGACTCACCTATTTATGTAAGGGAAACTGCTAGTCGGAAACTTTTACACTGCTGTACTATACAATTCCATTACAGTTGGATTACAGCTCTGTAATCGAAAAGTTTGCTGACCTGGCCCATAACTTGCTTACTTTCTGGTTGGAATAAGAAATTTCGATATGTCAATAAATATTGCCACCCAGAAGGAAACTCAAATGACCAAACCATACTCGAAGCTGATTGGCGCGTTGATGATCGCCCTGTTCGCGACCACCGCATCTGCAAAAGACACCGTGCAGGATCCGCAACCAACCGGGACCTCGTGCACCAAGGATACCTTTGCGATCACTGCGGCGGGTCTTTCGGGTACGCCCCAGCAGACGCTGCCAGGCGCCATCCAGGCCACGTCTTGCATCGGTATTTACGCCACGCCAAACAACCTCGGTACATACAACGTCGAAGCGCCTAACCTGGGTTACCTGGGCAACGGCCTGCTGAACGGCGAAAAGAATTCGGCGGGCGTGGCCATCGTCAGCCCAACCCAGTTCATCACGAGCAGCCAGTTGCAAGACCTGAACCCGAACACCAACGGCGCGATCGATCCGGGCTGGGTTCAGCTGGGCACGCTGGCATCGAACAGCGGCACGATGACGACGATGAGCGTGACGCCGACCGGCGGTACGGCTTTCAACCTGTCGAACGTGCTGAGCTACACCCAGACCGTAACCAACAGCACCAATGGTGGCGGCCTGACCGGTGGCATCGCCGGTACCTGGACCCTGACGGTCAATCCGAACATCGTCAACATCCTGCATGAAAAAGGCTTGTTCCAGCGTAGCAGCTTCGACCAGCTGGCATTTGAACTGAAAGCGGGCAGCAACTGGGCCGTGTACGATTTCGACTTCACCAAGATCGGCGGCTTTGACCTGACCAAGCCATACACGATTTCCGGCACGTTCAACCTGAACGACTTCCGCAATCCGACCAACAACGCCGACCAGAATATTTCCCTGCTGTCGGTCTGGGCGCGCGACCCGGTCAATGTCAACGAAGTGCCTGAGCCAGGCACCCTGGCCGTGTTCGGCGCCGGCCTGCTGTCGCTGGCAGCACTGCGCCGCCGTCAGCGCAAGTAATCTTCCTGGCCGCAAGGCTGGAACGAAAGCCACCTGCGGGTGGCTTTTTTTTGGTTCTTCACGGATTGCCGGGATGAGCATGCCGTAAACGCAAGAGAGCAGTAAGGAAGAGTTATTGTGTTTGTGCGACCAAACCCAAAAACTAATCCACTGCTCTCATGGCAAATCATA
>NZ_WKJJ01000038.1 GCF_009674485.1 Pseudoduganella rivuli
CCCCGGCGTCAAGGAAGATACACCCTTGACCCCGGGCCAGTCGGCGAATAGGCGGAGCACAGTTTGGAAAGAATTTGCTGACGTACCTGGACAAACTTCATAGAAGGGCGGCTTTTACAAAGCCGCCTGCATGCGTCAACGCGCCGCATGCATGGCGGCTTCCGCTGCGCGGAAACCGCCCTACGCATTTCAGGTCACGTGTTTTTCACTTCGCCTCGGCGATCCACGCGTTGACTTTATCCTCCAGCAGCGACAGCGGCAACGTGCCATCGCCCAGCACCACCTCATGGAACTTCGGCAGGCTGAATTTGTCGCCCAGCGCCTGCTTCGCCTTTTCCCGCAACTGCATGATCTTCAGCGAACCGATCTTGTAGCCCAGCGCCTGGCCCGGCCACGCCATGTAGCGCTCGGTCTGGTTTTTCGCCACGTCCGCATCACCCAGCGTGTCGTACATGTAGGCGATGGTTTTTTCGCGGCTCCAGCCTTTCGCGTGCAGGCCCGTGTCCACCACCAGGCGCACGGCGCGCAGCAGTTCGTCGTTCAGGTGGCCGAAGTACTGTGCCGGATCGTCATACAGGCCCATGTCCTTGCCCAGCGTTTCCGCGTACAGCGCCCAGCCTTCCGTGAATGCATTGTTGCCGCCGAACTTGCGGAACTTCGGCTGATCCATCTCCTGCGTCAGCGCGATGTGGAAGTGGTGGCCAGGTTTGCCTTCGTGCAGGAACAGCGTGTTCATGCCGGTGCTGTTGTACTTGGCCGGGTCGTTGACGACGGACCAGAACACGCCGGGACGGGAACCGTCGGAAGCCGGCGCCGTGTAGTGGTCGGACGCCGTGGCGCGCGACAGTTCCGGTTCCAGGCGCAAGTCCAGCTTGGCCTTCGGCATCAAGGTGAACATTTGCGGCAGCTTGGTGTCCAGCACGGCGTTCAGCTGGCGGTACACGGCCTGCACTTCATCGTCCGTCTTGAACGGGTAAAACTTGGCCTGCTTGCCGACCCACACAGGCAGGCCGGCCGCCGGGCCGGTGTAGCCCAGCTTCGGTCCCAGCACGGCGAACTGGCGCTGGATGCGGGCCACTTCCTTCAGGCCGATTTCATGGATCTGTTCCGGCGTCAGGCTGGTCGTGGTCGATTCGGCCACGTTGGCCAGGTACCACGCGCGGCCATTGGGCAGCGCGCTCCAGCCGGACGAATCGCGGCAGGCCGGCAGGTATTCGGTTTCCAGGAACGTCGCCAGGCGCGCCAGCGCGGGATTGAGGCTGTTGGCGATGGTGTCGCGGTAGGCGGCGGTCAGGCGCGCCTTGTCGGCGTCGCTGAACGTGGCCGGCAGCTTGGTGATCGGGGTGTAGTAAATGCTGCTTTGCGCATCGGCCGCCACCAGTTTTTTGAATTGCGGCAGCGCCGACACCATCAGTGCTTTCGGCAGCACGATTTTCTTCGCCATGCCTTCGCGCATGTTGACGATGGCCTGGTCGATCCAGGCCGGCGTCTTGGCCAGGCGGGACAGGTACGCTTCGTATTCCTTGACGGTGCCGATCGGCTGCGATGCTTCGCCGCCGGCGAAATTGGCCAGGGTGACGGGGATGCTGTCCATCTGGTTCAGTGGCAGCAAGTGTTTCGGGAATGCCGCGGACGCCACCAGGGTTTTCAGTTCGAACGCCAGCACGTCGTAATTGATGCGGTCGCTGCGGCTCAGCTGCGCGCGGTCGATGGCTTTCAGGCGTTTCTGGTAGTCGCGGTACAGCGCGAACTGTTTGGCGCGTTCGGCGGGGACGATGTCCATCGTCAGCTGGTCGTCGAAGCGGTTGTCGCCGTTTTGCGTGGCGCCGACCGGGTCGAAGCGCGCGACCGCGTCATAGTATTCGTCGGCCAGCGTCAGTAATTGCTGCCGCACTTGCGGTGCGCTGGCGGCGGGCGCCGTGTCCACTTTGTGCGTGGTGGAAGGAGCGGCCTGGATGGCAGGCGTCCAGGCCAGCGCAACGGCGGTAGCCAGCGCGGCCAGGGTAATGCGATGTTTCATGAACGGTTCCTGGGTAAGGGTGAAGCTGCAAGCATACCCAGATGGGGTCAGGCGTGCAATCCTGCTCCCACCGGCGGCAAGCCGTCGGCCAGGCGGCTTTCGTACAGGGCGGCGACCACGTCGGACTGCGTGACGATGCCGGCGAAGCGCGCTTCGTGGTCGACCACGGGGATATGGTGGTGGCCGGAGTCGGCCATCAGCGCCACCAGTTCCACCACGGGCGTGTCGAGCTGCGCCACCACGGGTTTGGTGTGCATGATCTGTCCCACCACTTCGGCTTTTTCCGTGTGCGTGACACCGCTCTTGCGCAGGAAGCTGCGCAGCCGGTGGCGCACGCCCGCGTAATCATCGAGCCCGCTGCGGTCGAGGAAATCACCCTGCGTGACGATGCCGATCACGCGCCGCGCGCGGTTCAGCACCGGCAGCGCCGCCACGCGGTGGCCCCGCATTTCGTGCCACGCGGTTTCCAGCGCGGTGCCGAATTCCGCCGTCGCCACATCTTTCGACATGATGTCGGCGCAGCGGATCACGCCGAAACGGCGTTTATACGCCTGCAATTCCGTGCGCAGGAAGATGTCTTCCAGGTCGTCGCGCGACACGTCCAGCACCTGGTTGTATTGCTTCAGCACCGTGTCCAGGTCGGACGGCTGGAAGCCCAGGCGCATGGTCGGCACCGGGTCCTGCGTCGCATGGGGATTCGGATGGGGCGCCTGTTGCGTGTGCGGGTAGCGCCGCCCCGTCAGGTTGTTGTAGGCGATCGCGGCCAGCACCATCAGCACGGAATTGAGCAGCAGCGGTCCCAGTGCGAAGTCGATGCCCGTTGCATGCATCGCGGGACCGCCCATCGCCACCGACAGCGCCATGCCGCCGCCCGGTGGATGCAGGCAGCGCAGCGCGAACATGGCGGCAATCGCCAGCGCCACGGCCAGCGCCGCCACGGCCACGCCATCGCCCAGCCAGCGTATGCACAGCGCCGCGGTGAGCGCCGACACCACGTTGCCGCCGACCACGGACCACGGCTGCGCCAGCGGGCTGGCCGGCAGGCAAAACAGCAGGATCGCCGATGCGCCGATACCGCCCACCAGGAAGACATGGGACGGCCCGTGCGCCACCAGGAATTGCGAGATCAGCCCGGTCAGCAGCAGGGCAATAAAAGCGCCGGCGCCGGCCCGTGCGCGTTCACGGAAAGAGGTATGGCTTTGTGCGGGAAGGAGGGCTTGCAGAAAATTCATCAGATTGCAGTGCCATGCGCGACCAGATGCAGCGGCAGCGCCGTGGTGTACTTGATTTGTTCCATGGAGAACGCAGATGATACCCCGGACAGTTGCGCCACCTTGATCAGTTTTTTGTAAAACCGGTCATACCCTTCAATATCGGTGGTCACGACTTTTAACAGATAGTCGATATCGCCGCTCATGCGGTGAAATTCCTGCACTTCCGGCAGCGCTTCCACCGCCTGCGCAAAGCGTTCCAGCCACTTGTCGTCGTGCTGGCTGGTGCGCACGCTGACGAACACCGTCACCGGCAATCCCGCCTTGCGGCGGTTGATGATGGCGACGCGGCGCTCCAGGTAGCCCTCGTCTTCCAGCCGCTTCAGCCGCTTCCAGCATGGGGTGCTGGACAAGCCGACCTTTTGCGCCAGTTCCGCCACGGACAGCGTGCCGTCGACCTGCAACGCGCCCAGGATGGCGTAATCAAAATGGTCGAGAGTGTTCATTCTATAAAATGCGAAAAAATAGCATGTATATGCCAAGTTTAACGCATTTGGCAGTGAAACTTGGAACAAACCGTTTCGTTCCGCTGCGTAAACTGTTGAGTATCCAGAATTTGACCAATATCAATATCATGACGTCCGAAATCTACCTCGACGGTAACGCCACCAGCCCGGTCTTGCCGGCCGCCATTGATGCCGCCGTGCACGCAATGCAGGTTTGCTATGGCAATCCCAGCAGCACCCACACCACGGGGCTGCAGGCGCGTGCACTGCTCGACAGCGCCCGCGCCCGGGCCCGGCGCGTAATCGGCGCGGGCGGCGGACACGTGATGTTCAACAGCGGCGCCACCGAAGGTATCCAGACCGCCGTACTGTCGGCGCTGTGCGCCCTGCGTGCGCGGCGCGATTCGGGTGAACCCATCGGCACACTGCTGGTGTATGGCGCGACGGAACACAAGGCCGTGCCGCAAAGCCTGGCGCACTGGAATGCCGTGCTGGGACTGAACCTGCAACTGGTGGCGCTGCCGGTCGATGGCGACGGCTTGCACGACCTCGATGCGCTGCGCCGCCTGGCGCCGCAGGCGGCCATGGTGTGCACGATGGCGGCCAATAACGAAACCGGCGTGCTGTCCGATATCGCGGGCGTCGAAGCGGTGCTGGAAGAGACGGCGTGCAGCGCTTACTGGATGGTCGATTGCGTGCAGGCGCTGGGCAAATTCCGTTTGCAGCTGGCCAAGAGCCGCATCGATTACGCACCGTTTTCCGGTCACAAGCTGTATGCGCCGAAAGGCATCGGCATGCTGTACGTGCGCGACGGCGCGCCATACACGCCGCTGATCGTCGGTGGCGGACAGGAAGGCGCGCTGCGCTCGGGCACGGAAAACATGGCTGGCATCGCCGCGCTGGACGCCGTGCTGGCCGCGCTGGAGCAGGGCGGCGTGTTCCGCACCCATGACCAGCTGTACGACTTCCGCGACCGGCTGGCTGCCACGTTGCGCCGCGCCTGGCCCGGCATCGTGTTCAACGCACCGCTCGAACACGCGCTGCCGACCACGCTGAATTTCTCCGTGCCGGGACTGACCAGCCGCGAACTGATGGACGTGTTCGACGCTGCCGGCGTGCGCGTCAGCTCCGGCAGCGCCTGTTCGTCCAACAAGGCCGCGCCCAGCTACGTGCTGGAAGCGATGGGCATTCCCGCATGGCGCAGCGGCAGCGCGATCCGCATGTCGTTCGGTCCGCTGGTGGACGACGCCACGATCACCCGGGCGTGCGAGCGCATCGAACGTTGCGGCGCCATCCTCAATGCGGGGGGCAAGAGTCATGACGCCACCGCGCCCTATGTGCTGCAACTGGGCAGCGGCGCCGATTGCAGTTGGCTGGTGTTCGACGGCGCCAGCCACAGCTGCGTCGTCATCGATCCCCACCCGGAACATGAGGACCGCATTGCCGCGCACGTGGCGCAGCATGGCTGCCGCGTGCTGGCGTCGCTGACGACGGCGCCGCGCCCCGGCGCCGTGACCCTCGATACCGACAGCTATGGCTGGCCGCATGGCACCGACGTGCTGCTGTTTGGCGGCCAGCGCCTGCAGCGGGCCGATTGCGGCGGCGGCGCGCAAGCCTATCTGCTGGGAACGGACACGGGCGGCGAATTGTCCCGCGCCGCCGTGCACCACGCCTTCATCGGCAACGCCGCGCCGCAGCAACTGGCCGCCTTTGTGCACGACGACACGCTGCTGTGCGCCGCGCGCGACGAACACCTGCCGCTGTGCCATAGCCTGCGCGCCACGCGCCGGCAGCCGGGCGACATGGACAACGGCATGCACCTTGACCATGGTGCCCTGCGCGCGTTACTGGCGCTGCATCCAAACGCGCTGCTGGTCGACGTGCGCGAAGGCGGTGAACATGCGGCCAGCGGCATCGGCGCGCCCGCCGCGGGGCCGGATGGCCGCACGGTGGTGAACGTGCCGCTGGGCCGCCTGACCAGCCATATCGGCGCCTGGTTGCACAGCGGTGTGCCACTGGTGTTCTGTTGCCGCAGCGGCGCCCGCAGCGCCAGGGCGGCCGCCTGCCTGCGCCGCCTCGGCCATCCGCATGCATACGACCTGGCCGGCGGCATGGCGCTGACCATGTGGCCGGCGTTACCGCACGCCGCCTGATTTCCAAAGTTCAACACTGCCGGCAGGAAACCCGGTAGCCTCAACTATGTACGCCAGCGCACAGTGGCCTGTCGCGCGCCTCCGTACTATTGCTTGGACCATACTTTCACTTCCCATGGCAAGGGCAGACTGCGAGGTCCAAGTTGAACGAGCAACCGAATTTCTTGCGTCACTTCACGTTTGGTTTCCGCGAAGATGCGCCAAGCGCAGTACCAAGCAGCGCCGCCGATGATGACTCGCCGCTGCGTGCGGAATTGTTCAGTGCGCAGCAAATGGCGGCCCATGGCAAGGTGCTTGCCGCCAGCCATGAATTGAGCAAGCGGCAGGGACCGGACCGCCTGCTGGCGCGCCTGCGCGAAAATGCCGACGTCATCGCGGAAACGTGCGAAGACCTTACTGCCGCCGTGAAATCATCGCGCCAGATCACGCCCGCGTCGGAATGGCTGCTCGACAATTCGTACCTGATCGAAGACCAGATCCGTACCGCGCGGCGCCACTTGCCGAAAAATTACAGTAAGGAATTACCCCGCCTGGCCAAAGGCGCGCCGGACGGCACGCCGCGCGTCTACCAGATTGCGCTGGAAATCATCGCCCATGGCGACGGCCGCGTCGATCCGGAAAGCCTGTGCCGCTTCGTCGATGCTTACCAGGAAGTTGCGACCTTGAAACTGGGCGAGTTGTGGGCCATCCCCATCATGCTGCGCCTGGCCCTGATCGAGAATTTGCGCCGCGTGGCTGCGCGCGTGGCGGAGAACCGCGTCCAGCGCGATCTCGCCAACACGTGGGCCGACCAGATGATGGAGATCGCCGACAAGAACCCCAGCGGCCTGATCCTGCTGGTGGCGGACATGGCCCGTTCCAGTCCGCCGCTGACAAGCGGCTTCGTGGCGGAACTGGCGCGCCGCCTGCAGGGACAAAGCGCCGCGCTGACCCTGGCGCTGACGTGGCTGACGCACCGGCTGGCGGAATTGGGCATGACCATCGAACAGCTGATCCAGCAGGAAATCCAGACCCAGGCGGCGGAACAGGTATCGATCGCCAACAGTATCGGCAGCCTGCGCTTCCTCGGCACGATGGACTGGCAAGAGTTCGTGGAAACCATGAGCGTGGTGGAACAGACGTTGCGTCTCGACCCCGCCGACGTCTATGGCGACATGGATTTTTCCACCCGCGACCAGTACCGCCACGTGATTGAAAAACTGGCGCGCCGCTCGCCCCACAGTGAACGGGACATCGCCGCGATGGCGGTGGAACTGGCGCAAAGCAAGCATGGCAATGGCGGCGCGCAGTCCAGGGGAGATTCCCGGCTGGGCCACGTCGGCTATTACCTGATCGGTCCAGGCGTGGTGCTGCTGGAAAAACAGGCCGGCGTGCGCTGGCCGCTGGGCATCGCGCTGCAGCAGACGTCGCGCGCGTCGCCGCTGACGTCGTACCTGGGCGCCGCCGCCGCCATCACCGTGGTGCTGGCCGGCCTGGCTGTCGAGCGGGCGATGCGCGACGGCGTGGAAAACTGGGTGCTGGCGCTGGTGGGCATATTGGCCGTCGCGGCGGGTAGCCAGCTGGCGCTGGCGCTGACCAACTGGGCCGCCACGCTGCTGACGCAGCCCAATCCCTTGCCCCGCATGGATTACCGCAACGGCATTCCGAGCGATGCCCGCGCGCTGGTGGTAGTGCCGACGCTCATTTACAGCAAGGAAAACGTCGATGAACTGGTCGAGCAGATGGAAGTGCGCTTCCTGGCCAACCGCGACCGCAACCTGCGCTTTTGCCTGCTGACGGATTTCGCCGACGCGAAAGAAGAAACCCTGCCGGGAGATGCCGCGCTCTTGTCGCAGGCGCAGGAACACATCCGCCGCCTCAACGAGAAATACACGGCGGGCGAAGACGCCACGCCGCAAGGCGCCGCGTCCACCGTGCCGCCGATGGGCAATGCGCCGGCCGGCCCCTTCCTGCTGCTGCACCGTCCCCGCCTGTGGAATGCGTCCGAAGGTGTGTGGATGGGGCGCGAGCGCAAGCGCGGCAAGCTGGAAGACTTGAACCGTTATCTGCGGGGCGGCGCGCGCGACCGCTTTGCGCTGGTGGTGGGCGACGTCGATGACCTTGACACCATCCGCTACGTGATCACGCTCGATACCGACACGCGCCTGCCGCGCGACGCGGCGCGCCAGTTCGTGGCGTCCATGCAGCACCCGCTGAACCGCCCCCGCGTCGATCCGCAGCACAACCGCGTGGTCGAAGGCTATGGCATCCTGCAGCCCCGCGTGGCGGTCAGCCTGCCCAGCGAACACGCGTCGCGCTACGAGCGCCTGTGCGGCGGCGAACCCGGCATCGATCCCTACACCCGCACCGTGTCGGATGTGTACCAGGACGTGTTTTATGAAGGCTCGTTCATCGGCAAGGGCATCTACGACGTCGACGTGTTCGAACAGGTGATGGGCGGCCGCTTGCCGGATAACCGCATCCTCAGCCACGATTTGCTGGAAGGCTGCTACCTGCGCGCCGGCCTGTTGAGCGATGCGCAACTGTACGAGCAATACCCGGCCAGCTACAGCGACGATATCCTGCGCCGCCAGCGCTGGACGCGCGGCGACTGGCAATTGCTGTCCTGGCTGATGCCGCGCACGCCGCTGCCCGGCGTCGATGGCCGGCCGAAAGGACGCGAGCGCAATCCACTGTCATGGCTGTCGCGCTGGAAGCTGTTCGACAACCTGCGCCGCAGTCTGGTGCCGCCGGTGCTGGCGCTGGCGTTGCTGCTGGCGTGGGCTGTCTTGCCGAACCCATGGTACTGGACCGTGGCGGTGCTGGCCGTGGTGTTCGTCCCGCCGCTGGCGTCCGCCGTGTATGACTTGCTGAACCGGCCCCGCGACACATTGTGGAGCCAGCACGTCGCGCAATCGCTGTGGCGCAGCCGCCTGCATTTTGCCCACGCGCTGCTGACCATCGTGTTCCTGCCGTATGAAGCTTATGTCAGCCTTGATGCGATCGTGCGCACCGGCTGGCGCCTGCTGGTATCGAAACGCCGGCTGCTGCAATGGCGCGCATCGGCGCTGGCCCGCAGCGGCAACGCGCCGGCCGATTACTGGCGCACCATGTGGATTGCACCGGTATCGGCGCTGGCGATTGGCGCCGCGCTGGCGGTGCTGAAGACGCAGGGAGTGCAGGACAGTATCGGCGCCGCCGTGCCGCTGCTGGTGGCGTGGCTGGCCGCGCCGCTGGTGGCGTGGTGGATCAGCCGCCCGCAGCCGCGCGAGCTGGCGGAATTGTCGAACGAGCAGGGCGTCTTCCTGCACATGGTGGCGCGCCGCACGTGGGCGTATTTCGATACGTTTGTCGGCCCGGACGACAACTGGCTGCCGCCGGACAATGTGCAGGAACATCCAGCCCAGGTGATTGCCCACCGCACGTCGCCCACCAACATGGGCATGGCCTTGCTGGCGAACCTGAGCGCGCATGACTTCGGCTATATCAGCGGCGCGCAACTGATCGCCCGCACCACCAATACGCTGAACAGCATGGCCAAGCTGGAACGGCACCAGGGCCACTTCTACAACTGGTACGACACGGTGACCATGAAGCCGCTGCACCCGATTTACATTTCATCGGTGGACAGCGGCAACCTGGCCGGGCATTTGCTGACGTTGCAGCAAGGCTTGCTGCAACAGGCCGACCAGCCCATCGTGGGAACCCAGCTGTTGCAAGGCATCTCCACCACGATCCAGGTGTTGGCGGAAACCATCGCCGCCGCGGGCACACAGACCGGCGGCGCCACCGCCCCGGCCCCGACGTCCGTGCACCTGCCGGATGCATTGATGGCCCTGGGCCGGGAATTCGCCGCCGCGCAACCGCTGTTCCCTTCCACCTTGCTGGAAATGCATGCCTGCCTGGAACGGGCCGTGCGCACGGCCGATGCGTATCAGCCCGATGGCGCCGACCCGTCCGTGCAATATTGGGCGGCCGCGTTGCGCACGCAGTGCCGTGCGGCGCTGGACGACTTGCTGGCGCTGGCGCCATGGATCACGGCGGGCGAAGTGTTCGACGCCAACATGGTGCGCATGCCCACGTTGCGTCAGCTGGCCGACATGGACCATGCCGATGCGGCGGCGGCGCAATCGGACCTGGCCCCGGCCGAGCGGGAACGCCAGGATGTGCTGGCCCGCCTGGTGGCGCAGGGCAGCAAGCTGGCGCGCAGCCGCATCGCGCAGCTGGAAGAACTGGCGCGCGAGTGCGGCCAGTTCGCACAAATCGAATACGGCTTCCTGTTCAATCCCACGACGAAATTGCTGGCGATCGGCTACAACGTCACGGAACGCCGGCTGGACGCCAGCTACTACGATTTGCTGGCGTCCGAAGTGCGGCTGGCCAGCTTTGTCGCCATCGCGCAGGGCCAGCTGCCGCAGGAACACTGGTTCGCGCTGGGCCGCCAGCTGTGCATCCTGAATGGCGAACCGGTGCTGCTGTCGTGGTCCGGTTCCATGTTCGAATACCTGATGCCGTTGCTGGTGATGCCGACCTATCCGGAAACCCTGCTGGACCAGACCTACCGATCCGTCATCACGGCGCAGATCGAATACGGCAAGCAGCGCAGCGTGCCGTGGGGTGTGTCCGAATCCGGCTATAACACCACCGACGCCGCGCTCAATTACCAGTACCGCGCCTTCGGCGTGCCGGGCCTGGGCCTGAAGCGGGGCCTGGGCGACGATCTCGTGATCGCGCCTTACGCCTCCATGCTGGGCCTGATGGTGCATCCGGAAGCGTCCACCGCCAACCTGCAAAAGATGGCGGCGCAGGGCTTCATGGGCCGTTACGGCTTCTATGAAGCCATCGATTACACGCAGGCGCGCCTGCCGCGCGGCCAGTCCCACGCGGTGATCCGTTCCTTCATGGTGCACCACCAGGGCATGGGCTTGCTGGCGCTGTCCTACCTGCTGCATGACCGCCCGATGCAGCGCCGCTTCGAATCCGATCCGCAGTTGCAGGCCACGCTGCTGGTGCTGCAGGAGCGCAGCCCGCAAGCCGGCGCGTTCTATTCCGATACGGCCGAACAGGCCGCGATCCGCAGCACGGCGCAGGAACAGGCCATGCTGCCGATGCGTGTGCTCACGCAAGCCAACACGCCGGTGCCGGAAACCCAACTGCTGTCCAATGGCCGCTACCACGTGATGGTGACCAACGCGGGCGGCAGCTACAGCCGCTGGAACAACCTGGCCGTCACGCGCTGGCGCGAAGACAGCACGCGCGACAACTGGGGCCAGTTCTGCTACGTGCGCGACCTGGACGATGGCGCGTACTGGTCCACCACGTACCAGCCGACCATGGCCGAGCCGCGCAAATACGAAGTGATTTTCTCGGAAGGGCGGGCGGAATTCCGCCGCACCGACCGCGAGCTGGAGCTGTACACGGAAATCGTCGTGTCGCCGGAAGACGATATCGAAATGCGCCGCACGCGCATCACCAACAAGTCCGACCGCAAGCGCGAGATCGAAGTCACCAGCTTTGCCGAAGTGGTGATGGCGCCCGCGCCGGCCGATGCGGCGCACCCCGCGTTCAGCAAGCTGTTCGTGCAAACGGAAATCCTGCAACAGGAAACCGCCATCCTGTGCACACGCCGGCCGCGCGGCAAGGGCGAACACATGCCGTACATGCTGCATCTGATGACCTTGCACGATGCGGCGATTGCCAGCGTGTCGTATGAAACGGACCGCTCGCGCTTCATCGGCCGCGGCAACACGGCGATGGCGCCGCGCGCCATGCTGGACATGGAACCGCTGTCCGGCGCGGAAGGTTCGGTGCTGGACCCGATCGTGGCGATCCGCTACCGCATCACGCTGGAGCCGGACGAGTCGGCCGTGGTCGACATCGTCACCGGCATGACGGACACGCGCGACGCCGCGCTGCACCTGATCGACAAATACCAGGACCGCCACCTGGCCGACCGCGTGTTCGAACTGGCATGGACGCACAGCCAGGTCGTGCTGCGCCAGCTGAACGCCAGCGAAACCGATGCGCAACTGTACGGCCGCCTGGCCAACAGCGTCATCTATCCGCATGCGGCGCTGCGCGCCGACCCGTCCATCCTCGTACGTAACCAGCGCGGCCAGTCCGGCCTGTGGGCCTACGCGATTTCCGGCGACTTGCCGATCGTGCTGCTGCAAATCCGCGATCCCGCCAATATCGAACTGGCGCGGCAAATGGTGCAGGCGCACGCCTACTGGCGCCTGAAAGGGCTGGTGGTGGACCTGGTGATCTGGTACGAAGACAATTCAGGCTACCGCCAGGCGCTGCACGACCAGATCATGGGGCTGATCGCATCCGGCATCGATGCGCAGGCGATCGACCGCCCGGGCGGCATCTTCGTGCGCCAGGGCGACCAGATTTCGCCGGACGACCGCATCCTGCTGCAATCGGTGGCGCGCGTCATCATCAGCGATGAGCGCGGCACCCTGGCCGAGCAGATCAAGCGCCCAGGTCCCGCCGCGCTGCGCATGCCGCCGTTGCTGGCCGATGCGCGCGGCGAATACGCCGACGCGGGACAGCAGACGCGCCGTCCGCAGCACCTGCTGCTCGATAACGGCATCGGCGGCTTTACGCCCGATGGGCGCGAATACGTGATCATTACCAATGCGCAGCAGCGCACGCCGGCGCCATGGTCGAACGTGCTGGCCAATCCGCAGTTCGGCAGCGTGATTTCCGAGAGCGGCCAAGCCTATACGTGGCAGGAAAACGCCCATGAATTCCGCCTGACGCCATGGCACAACGACCCGGTGTCGGACGGCAGCGGCGAAGCGTTTTATATCCGCGACGAGCAAAGCGGCCAGGTCTGGTCGCCGTCCGCGTTGCCGGCGCGCGGCTCGGGCGATTACGTGACGCGGCATGGCTTTGGTTACAGCGTGTTCGAACATACGGAAGCGGGTATCACGACGGAATTGACGGTGTTCGTCGCGCTCGATGCGCCGGTGCGCTATTCGGTGGTCAAGGTGCGCAACGAATCGCTGGTCAACCGCCGCCTGTCCGTCACCGGTTACGTGGAATGGGTGCTGGGCGACATGCGCTCGAAATCCGGTATGCACATCATCACGGAAGTCGATGCGGCCAGCGGCGCGCTGCTGGCGAAAAACCCGTACAACACGGAATTTTCCGGCCGGGTGGCGTTCTTCAATGCCGACGCGGCGGTCCGCTCCGTGACGGCGGACCGCACGGAATTCCTCGGCCGTAATGGCACCTTGGCCAACCCGCAAGCGCTGAAACGCGCCCGCCTGTCGGGCCGCGTCGGCACGGGGCTCGACAGTTGCGGCGCGATCCAGGTGCCGCTGGACTTGCTGCCGGGCCAGGAGCGGGAAATCGTGTTCGTGCTGGGCCTGGGCGGCCGGCGCAACGCGGACGCCTCCAGCTTGGTGCAGAAACATGGCCGGCTGGCCGCCGCGCACGAAGCGCTGGGCGCGGTGCACGCGCACTGGAACCGCGTCTTGAATGCGGTGCAGGTGAAGACGCCGGAACCGGCGCTGGACGTAATTGCCAACGGCTGGCTGATGTACCAGACCATCGCGTGCCGGATGTGGGCGCGCAGCGGCTATTACCAGTCCGGTGGCGCGTTCGGCTTCCGCGACCAGTTGCAGGACGCGATGGCGATGGTGCACACGGAACCGAAGATCCTGCGCGACCATATCGTGCTGTGCTGCGCGCACCAGTTCCTGGAAGGCGACGTCCAGCACTGGTGGCATCCGCCGTCGGACCGGGGCGTGCGCACGCACTGCTCGGACGATTACCTGTGGCTGCCGCTGGCGGTGGCGCGCTACATCTCCACCACCGGCGACACCTCCATCCTCAATGAAACCGCGCACTTCCTGGAAGGGCGGCCCGTCAAGCCGGAAGAGGATTCGTATTACGACTTGCCGACACGGTCGCCGCAAACGGGCGACGTGTACGAACACTGCATGCGCGCGATCCGCAACGGCTTGCGCTTCGGCGTGCACGGCTTGCCGCTGATCGGTTCGTGCGACTGGAATGACGGCATGGACAAAGTCGGCGAAGAAGGCAAGGGCGAAAGCGTGTGGCTGGCGTGGTTCCTGATCGACGTGCTGCAAAAGTTTGCCGATGTGGCCGACGTGCGGCTCGATGGCGCGTTCGCGTCGGAGTGCCGCGAGGAGGCGCGCAAGCTGGCCGCCAATATCGAGCAGAATGCGTGGGATGGCCAGTGGTACCGGCGCGCGTATTTCGACGATGGCACGCCGCTGGGATCGCACGAAAATGAGGAATGCCAGATCGACTCGATTTCGCAGAGCTGGGGCATCCTGTCCGGCGCCGCCAACCGCGAACGCGTGACGGGCGCCATGCAGCAAGTCGATGGCCGCCTGGTGCGGCGCGACTTCGGCCTGATCCAGCTGCTCGATCCGCCGTTCGACAAGGCGGACCTGAATCCCGGCTACATCCGCGGTTACGTGCCCGGCGTGCGGGAAAACGGCGGCCAGTACACGCACGCAGCCATCTGGACCGTGATGGCGTTCGCAAAAATGGGCGACGTGAAGCGGGCGTGGGAACTGATGCGCATGATTAACCCCGTGCAGCACGGTTCCACGGCCGAGCGCAGCGCCATCTACAAGGTGGAACCGTATGTAGTGACGGCGGACGTGTACGCGGTCGCGCCGCACATCGGCCGGGGCGGCTGGAGCTGGTACACGGGGTCGTCGGGCTGGATGTACCGGCTGATCCTGGAGTCCCTGCTGGGCGTGACCCGCGCCGCCGACCGCCTGTTCCTGCAACCGCGCATCCCGGACGAGTGGGATGGCTTCTCCATTAACTACCGCTATGGCGGCAGCACGTATGAAATCGACGTGACGCGCGATGCATCGGCAACCGCAGCGTTGACGGTGGATGGCGTGGCGCAGCGGGGAATGGAGATTGCGCTGGTCGACGACGGGCAGGTGCACAAGGTGGGGCTGGTGGCGCCGAGGGGCGCTGCTGCCGGCTGAAAGCGGGTGGCGTGCGCGGCATGCACGCCACCGGCATCATCATCCCAGCCAGCGATCCCCCGCCCCCAGCAACGTCGCCACCCCCAGCACGGCAAAAATCAGCGCCGCCACGCCATGCACCAGTTTTAACGGAATCCGGTCGGCCACGCCCTTGCCCAGGTACACGGCCGGCACGTTCGCCAGCATCATGCCGAAGGTGGTGCCGCAAACGACGGCCACCAGGCTGTCGAAGCGGGCCGCCAGCGCGACCGTGGCGATCTGCGTCTTGTCGCCCATCTCGGCCAGGAAGAAGGCAATCACAGTGGCGGCAAACACGCCGTACTTCGCGGCGGGCTGGTCGTCTTCGTCGATTTCGTCAGGGATCAGCATCCAGCCCGCCATGGCGATGAACGACAGGCCCAGTACCCAGCGCAGCACGTCCGGTCCCAGCAAGCCGGTGATCAGTGAACCGACCGCGCCGGCAAACGCGTGGTTGAAGATGGTGGCGGTGAAGATGCCCAGCACGATGGGAACGGGGCGGCGGAATTGCGCGGCCAGGCAGAATGCCAGCAACTGCGTTTTGTCGCCGATTTCGGCCAGGGCGACGATGCCGGTGGAGATCAGGAATGCTTCCATGATGAGTGTGCAGGGGGCCGGAATGGACCGATTGATCAATGCGCGGCTCCGGCCCTGTCTGCGTTATCGTGGCCGCGCAAGATCAATGGTCTCGTCAAGCCGCGCAACGTTTGCATGGCCACTCGCGCCACGGCCTGCGGGCCGATTATGTTGACGCGGGTTCTTCCGGGGACCGGAAGCCGACTACTCCCCAAAGTTCAGGCCCGCATCTTACCATAAGGTGCGCACAGCCCGTGCGCGCCCTGTGCTATGCTGCACCGCGCCTGCCCGGCGGGCCGGCAACCCATCCACAGAATGAACAGAATATGCGAACGAATACCTTCTTGCGCATGACGCTGTGCGCGCTGCTTGCCCACACGGCCACCAGCCTGCACGCCGACCCACTCAGCTATGCGCGCTATGACCAGGTCCGCACCACCGACCTGCACCTCGACCTGAAAGCGGACTTTGCCCGCAAGACGCTGTCCGGCTATGCGGAACTGAGCCTGAACTGGCTCGATAAATCCGCCCGCTCGCTGGTGCTCGATACGCGCCAGCTGAACATCGCCAAGGTGCAGGTGCTGCAGCCGAATGGCCGCTGGACCGCCGCGTCGTACATGCTGGACAAGCCGGATGCCGAGAAGGGCCAGGCGCTGCGCATCGCGCTGTCGAACCAGCCGGAAAAAGTACGCATTTACTACCGGACCGCGCCCACCGCGCCGGCGCTGCAATGGATGACGCCGCAGCAAACCATGTCCGGCAAGCGTCCGTTCATGTTCAGCCAGTCGGAAACCATCGATGCCCGCTCGTGGGCGCCGGTGCAGGACACGCCGATGGTGCGCTTTACCTACAGCGCCCGCATCGATGCGCCGCAGGGTTTGCGCGTCGTGATGAGCGCGGAAAACGACCAGCAGGGCACGGGCGCCGGCGGATGGAAATTCAAGATGCCGCAACCGATTCCCGCCTATCTGCTGGCGATCGCCATCGGCGAACTGGAATTGCGCAACCTGGGCCCGCGCACGGCCGTGTATGCGGAACCGGCGCGCATCGAAGCGGCCGCCTATGAGCTGGCCGATACGGAAAAAATGGTGTCGGCCGCCGAATCGCTGTATGGCCCGTACCGGTGGGGACGCTACGACATGGTCGTGTTGCCGCCATCGTTCCCGATCGGCGGTATGGAAAACCCCCGCATGACGTTCCTGACCCCGACCATGATCGCGGGCGACCGCAGCCTGGTGGACTTGATTGCCCATGAACTGGCGCACTCGTGGTCCGGCAACCTCGTCACCAACGCCACGTGGAAGCACTGGTGGCTGAACGAAGGCTTTACCACGTACGTGACCACACGCATCGTGGAAAGCCTGTATGGCGCGGAAGTCGCGGAAATGGGCTTGCAGCTGGAGCAGGAAGAATTGTTCGCGTCGCTGAAGGATATTCCGGTGGCCAAACAGGCGCTGATCACGCGCGACCCGGATGGCAACCCATCGCAGACGTACACGGATGACCAGCTGGCCTACCCGAAAGGCGCGTGGCTGCTGCATACGCTGGAACAGCGCGCGGGCCGCGCCGTGTTTGATCCCTTCCTGCGGGGCTGGTTCGACCAGCATGCGTTCCAGTCGGCCACCACGGAACAATTCGTCGCGTACCTGCAAAAGAACTTGCTGGATGCGCATCCGGAAGTGATGGGCAAGGCCGAGCTGGAAGAATGGCTGTATGGCCCCGGCGTGCCGGCGACGGCGAAGCACACGGTATCGCCACGCCTGACGGCGCTCGATGCGCAGCGCGACGCGTGGCTGAAGGGCGACCAGCCGACCGCCAACCTGGATACGAAAAACTGGGTCGCCATCGAATGGATGCACTTCCTGAACACGATCGACGGCAAGGCCAATGCACAGCAAATGAAAGAACTGGATCAGGCGTTCGCGCTGGGCAAAAGCGGCAACAATGAAGTGGCATTCCGGTTTTACCTGGCCAGCGTGAAGGCCGGCTACAGCGTGCGTGAACCGCTGACGAAGTTCCTGATGGACGTGGGCCGCAAGAAGTTCGTGCTGCCGCTGTACACGGCGCTGCTGGCCAGTCCCGCCGAGCGCGAATGGGCGCTGGCGCTGTACCGCAAGGCCCGCCCGCGCTATCACCCGGACACGCAAACCAATGTCGATAAACTGGTGGGGAAGCACTGAGATGGCGGAGCTGAAACTGAAGCACATTGCATTGGCGCTGGCGCTGGCGGCAAGCAGCCATGCCGCGTGGGCCGATGTCGTCATTCCCGCGCCAGCCGCCGCGACGCAGGCGGCGGCCTACAACCTCGACGCGGACGTCAAGCGCGTCCTGAAAACCTTCGATGTGCCGGGCATCGCGATTGCCATCGTCAAGGATGGCAAAGTCGTGGCCGCGCAGGGTTACGGCGTGCGCAAGCTGGGCGACCCCGCGCCGGTGACGGGCAAGACGCTGTTTGAAATCGCGTCCAATTCCAAGGCGTTCACGGCCGCCGCGTTGGCCATGCTGGTCGACGAAGGCAAGCTGAAATGGGACGATCCCGTGACGAAGCACGTGCCGTGGTTCCAGATGAATGATCCATACGTGACGGGGGCCATGTCGGTGCGTGACTTGCTGACGCACCGCAGCGGCCTGGGGCTGGGCGCGGGCGACTTGATGTGGTGGCCCACCACGACGTTCACCAGCGATGAAATCATCCAGGGGCTGCGCCACATCAAGCTGGCCACCAGCTTCCGCGACCGCTATGCGTACGACAACCTGTTGTACATCGTGGCCGGCAAGATCATCGCGGACAAGGCCGGGAAACCGTGGGGCGACGCCACGCGCGAACGCATCCTGGCGCCGCTGGGCATGAATGCCACCACCACCAGCGTCAGCGCCATGCTGCAGGCGCCGGACCACTCGGCGCCGCACAGCAAGATCGGCGACAAGGTTGCCGTGGTCAAGCCCATGCCGGTGGAAAACGCGGCGGGCGCGGTGGGCATCAACACCAATGCGGAAGACATCGCGCGCTGGATGGCGTTGCTGCTGAACGGCGGCAAGACGCCGGACGGCAAGCAATTGATCAGCGCAAAGCAGGTCGCGGAAATGTGGACCCAGCAAACGCCGATGAAAATCCCGGAACCGAAGGGGCAACTGGCCGATACCAGGCCGAATTTCTATGGCTATGGGCTGGGCTTCCAGTTGCGCGATTACCGTGGCCGCAAGCTGGCCATGCACGGCGGCGCCTTGCAGGGCTTTTATTCGCGCGTGGTGATGGTGCCGGACGAAAACCTGGGCATCGCGATTTTCACCAATGCGGAAAACAGCGGTTCCATGAATGCGCTGCAATGGCGTTTGCTCGACCATTATTTCGGCGCGCCGCAGCGTGACTGGATCGGCATCATTGCCGATGACGAAGAGACGCGCCACAAGGAAGAGCTGGCGAAAGTGGCCAAGGCGTCGTCCGTGCGCGCGGCGAAGTCGTCGCCATCGCTGCCGGTGGCGTCGTATGAAGGCGATTACCGCGACGCGTGGTATGGGGTGGTGTCGATCAGGCGGGAAGGCCGGAAGCAGGTGATGCATTTTGCGAAAACGCCGGACCTGGTGGGTGACCTGGAACACTTCCAGCACGACACGTTCATCGTGCGCTGGCGCCAGCGCAACTTCAATGCGGATGCGTATGTGACGTTTGCACTGAACCCGGATGGCAGCATCGAGCGCATGAAAATGGCGCCGGTTTCCAGCGAAACGGATTTCAGCTATGACTTCCAGGATTTGAACTTTGTGCCAGTGAAACCGTAGGGCGGATTGGTTTCATCAAGCCGCCATGCGCGCATGGCCGCAAGCTCATACAGCATGGCAATGCATGCACGGCGGCTTTGACTCGGCCTCCCCGTAAAAGCCGCCCTACGGCCCTACGGAACTTTCAACTCAAACACCCGCCGCTTCTTCGCCGCAATCTCCGCCATCCCCCGCTGAAACGCGGGAATGGCATTGAACAGCGCATCGAAGCTGCCGTCTTTCTGCGCCAGCTTCAGCCCCCGCTCGATACGCGCCGCCAGTTCCGGGCGCGTGCGGCTGACGAAGAAGTAATACGGCACGCGGTAGTGCAGGAAGATGTTGGGTTCGATGTCGAAACCGTCATTCGCGTGCTGCTGCAATTCCGACCACGCCTCGTGCACGCCGCGCGGCATGTAATCGAAGCGGCCCACACGCAGCATGGGGAACAGGTATTCATAGCCGATCGATGTCACCACCGGCAAGCCATTGGCGCGCAGCACGTCCGTCGACGGCCAGTTGACGCCGGCGCCGGCCTTCAGCATGCGCAACTGTTCCAGGTTGCGGATGTTGGCGAACCGGGCGGCGTCGCTGCGCCGGATCAGGAGCACGCGGTAATCATTCAACTCCTGCAACAGCGAAATGCGGATCGGCAGCAATTCCGCTTCGCGCTGGCGGTTGGTGCCATCCCACATGACGTCGATGACGCCGCCATGCTTGATTTCCAGCGCCTGGCGGGGGCTGGTCAGTTCGCGGTCGTAGTGGACGATTTCATACGGGCCGTCGGTGGCCATGGTCTTGTCCAGCGCCAGTTGCAGCAGGCGGGGGAAATAGCTGGCATGTTCGCGCGCGCTGGGGTGCAGCATGGGTACCACCACGCGCAGGGCGGTGTCCTGCGGGCGTGCTTGTGCAGCGCCGGACAAGCCGGCACAGGCAAGCAGCAAAGCGGAGATGATAGCGCGGCGGACAGCGTGCATGGACGGCGGATGGGTTCTGATTGCGGCAACGTTAGCAGGGTTTGCCGCAGCCGTCCAATCGCTCCTGCGCGGGATACGTCAACTGTGTGGGCGAATCAGGGTTGCCCCTGGCTTGCCGGACCAATGTGATGGTCCAGGAATGCTTCCACGCGGGTCCAGAAGTCGATGCGCGTGTCCGGCAGGAACCAGCCGTGGCCTTCCTTCTCGTATTCCACCCATTCCAGGTTCTTGTTGACGGGCTTGAGTGCGTCGCGCATTTTCAAGCCGTGGACCAACGGCACCCGGACATCGGCGCCGCCATGGGCCAGCAGTAACGGCCGCGTGATGCGGGCCGCCTGCTGCAGCGGCGAGTTTGCGTTCAGGCGCTCGGCATCCTTGACCGGGTCGCCCACCATGAGTGGCATACCGTAAAGCTTGTATTCGGCAGAGAAGTCGGAGGCATAGCGCCAATGGCCGCTATACAGCAGGCTGATATCGGTGACGCCGGCCCAGGCGATGCCGCAGCGGTACAGGCCCGGATCTTTCACCAGCCCCATCAGCGTGGAATAGCCGCCATAGCTGGCGCCGGCGATGCAGACCCTTGCCGGGGCGGCATAGCCCTGCGCGATAGCCCACTTCGCGCCGTCGGCGATATCGTCTTGCATGGCCATGCCCCATTGCCGCCAACCGGCCTGGAAGTGTCGGCCGCCATAGCCGGTACTGCCGCGAAAATCCGGCGCCAGCACTGCGTAGCCGCGCGAGGCCAGGAATTGCGCTTGCGCTTCCCATCCCCACTGGTTGCCGCGCACCCACGGACCGCCATGCACCAGCATGACCAGCGGCAGGTTCTTGTCCTGCCCCGCAGGCAGCGTCAGCAGGGCAGGTATTTCCAAGCCGTCGCGCGCCTTGTAGCGTACGACTTCCTGGCGACCCATCTGGCTGGGCTTAATGCCCGCATGGCTCTCGGCGATGCGCTGCAGACTGCCTGTCTTGGTGTTATAGACCATGTACACCTGCGGCTGGCGGTCCGAATAGGCGGTGACCAGCATCCAGGGCGCGGAAGGGCGCGTCGCAGGCATGATTAGGTTGACGGTGTGCGGGAGCTTTTTGTCGATGGTTTGCTGGATTGCCTTCATGTTGTCATCGAACCACACCGTATCTTCGCCGTCGGCCACGAAGCGCACGCCCAGCAGCTTGCCATTGCCAAAAATCAGCCGGCCGCGGAAGTCGTAGCCCTGCAGCGACAGCAAGGGTTTGTCGCCCAGCTTGCCGGTAGCCGGATCGAAGCGGTATAGCGAGCTGACATCGTTGCCATCCTGGGCGGTGACGTACAAGACCCCATCCGGACCGAACGCCAGTGGCTTGAACTGCTTGCTGGCGCCGGTAAAACTGTTAAAGCTGGCGACTTCGCGCCAGGCGCCGCTGGCCTGGTCGCGCAAATGGACATGCATGAGGTCGCCATTGGCGGAGAAGGCCAGCCGGGGTTGCCCGTTGTAATCGAGCAGCCAGCCGCGCATCGGTGTTGGGGAAGTGAATCCGGCCGACTTGCCGTTCAGTGTGTTTAGCTGCAGCAATTCCACGTCGGCAGGCTGGTCCATGGCCCGGAATTGCAGATCGGCCACGTAAACCGTGCTGCTGTCCTGTGCGCCATATTCCAGCATGCGTATGCTGGGAGGGAGCAGATTGTTGGCTTCGCCGTTGATCGAGTAAGTCAGCGCCTGGCTACGGGCCAGTTGCCGGAAGTTGCTGCCGTCGCGGTTAACGGCAAACAAACCGGGGCCGTAACGTTGATCTCCTTGCGCCAGGTGCGAATCCTGGGTGTTGAACAGGAGGCGTTCATCGCTGATCCACTTGAAATCGTGGACATCCGTTTCGCGGAATTCCGCCACGACCTTGACGCTGAAGTCGCGTAAATCCACCACGCCCAGGCGCTGGCGCTGGTTGGCGCCGACGGCCAGCATGGCCACATGGCTGCCGTCGGGGGATAGTTGAGGAGAGCTGAACGCGGCGTTGTTAAAGAACATGCCGACCGGAATCGGTGTGGCCGCGCCAGCCGGCTGGGTCATGCAGGCGGCCAGCGCCAGGATGGCGGCGGCCAGCAGTTGAAGGGAAGTGCGGATTGGGTGGTAGCTGCGCATAAAGGAAAAAATCCCCATGCTACGCCAATTGTTATCGATAAAATCTAGCGGAATGTCACTTTTTGAAAATATTTGTTATCGATAACCCTAAATTTGCTGTCCCGGCTGTCTCTGCTGGTTCCGTTCCGGATTACGCCGCCAGGCGGTGCACGTTGTTGCTGGCGCCCGCCACGCGGAACACGGACACCGCATGCGCCAGTTGCGCAGCCTGCTCATCCAGGCTGGCAGCGGCGGCGGCGGCTTCTTCCACCAGTGCCGCATTTTGCTGCGTGCCCTGGTCCATGTCCGCCACGGCGCGGTTGACCTGGGCGATGCCGGACGTCTGGCCATCGCTGGCGTCGGCGATTTCTCCCATGATGCCGGCCACGCGCTGCACGGAACCGATGATTTCCGACATGGTTTGTCCGGCCTCGGCCACCAGCTTGTTGCCCAGTTCAACCTGTTGCACGGAATCGTCGATCAATCCCTTGATTTCCTTGGCGGCGCTGGCCGAGCGCTGCGCCAGCGAGCGCACTTCCGTCGCCACCACGGCAAACCCGCGGCCCTGTTCACCGGCGCGCGCCGCTTCCACGGCGGCGTTCAGCGCCAGGATATTGGTCTGGAAGGCAATGCCGTCGATCATGCCGATGATGTCCACGATCTTGCGGGCGGATGCGCTGATGTCGCCCATGGTGGCGCCCACCTTGGCCACCGACTCGCCGCCGCGCGTCGCCACTTCCGTGGTCGATGCGGCCAGCGTGCTGGCCTGCTTCGCGTGTTCCGCGTTGCGCTGCACCGCGGTGGCGAAGTCGCCCATGCTGGATGCTGTTTGCGCCAGGCTCGATGCCTGCGCTTCCGTGCGCGACGACAGGTTCAGGTTGCCGGCCGCGATGTCGCGCGACGCGGCCTGCATCAAGCCCACGTTGGCGCTGACGTCGCCCACCACGGCGCGCAGGGTGACATTCATTTGCTGCAGCGCGCGCAGCATCTGTCCCATGTCATCGGCGCGCGACGTGTCGATCGATGCGGTCAGGTCGCCGCCCGCCAGGGTGCGGGCCACGTCCAGCGCCCGTTGCAGCGGACCCGCCACGGCCATGTGGTAGGCATAGGCTTGCAACGCCGTAAACAGCAGGCCGACGAACGCCAGCCAGCCCATCGTGCTGGCGGCCGAACCTTCCAGGTGGGTGACGCCGATGGCGCCCATCGTGATGAACATGGCGCTGAACGCCACCAGGCCGATGATGATGCGCGCCCGTACCGTCAGGGTGCGTAAGCTTTGCAGCGCGCCGATGAAGCCCGTGCGGGCGGCGCGGCCCTGTTTGATCACGAGGCCGCCGGCGCCGGACGCCACGCTGCGATACAACTGTTCCGCTTCGGCGATTTGTTCGCGCGTGGCCCGGGTGCGCACCGACATGTAGCCAACCACGCGGCCATGGTCGATCACCGGCGTGATGTTGGCCAGCACCCAGTAATAGTCGCCGTTCTTGCGGCGGTTTTTCAGCACGCCGCTCCACGGCAATCCCTGGTGCAGCGTGGCCCACAGGTCGGCAAAGGCGGCCTGCGGCATGTCGGGATGGCGCTCGATATTGTGCGCGGCGCCCAGCAGTTCGTGTTCCGCATACCCGCTGGCTTCGACGAAGTACGGGTTGACGAAGGTGATGTTGCCTTTTAAATCCGTTTTGGAGACGATGGGACGGTCCTCGTCCAAGTGGTATTCAGTCGCAGAGACAGCCAGGTTGTTTCGCATCGATCACTCCGAACGGTCAAGGTAGACATCTACAAAGCGCACGATCGTGCGCAATTTTCCATTCTAGAAAGAATCGAGTCAGAAAAAAAAGTCTAATCATGACTTTTCGTGACGTGGTGTGCGAAAAAACTACAACGTGGAGCGCGTAGGGCGGGTTTTACAAACCCGCCATGCATGCAGCCCGTTGACGCTGGCAGGCGGCTTTGTAAAAGCCGCCCTACGGTTGCATCGGTCCCAGGTCAGGGTTTGACGAACTTCAGCGTCATGCGGTCGCTTTCACCGATCGCCTGGTATTTGGCGCGGTCCTTGTCCTGGTTGGTATAGGTCGGCGGCAGCGCCCAGACGCCGCCTTCGTGGTCGGCGTTGTCTTTCGGGTTGGCGTTGACTTCCGATTTGCCCGCCAGCTTGAAGCCGGCGCGTTCCGCCATCTTGATCACGTACGCTTCGTGCACGTAGCCGGTCGATGCCTTGGCATCCTGGGTTTTCGAGGCCGGCAGGCGGTGTTCTTCGACACCGAAAATGCCGCCCGGTTTCAGCGTGTCGTAAATGCTGGCGAACAGCGCCTTCATGCTGTCGTCGCCATTGCCTATCCAGTTGTGGATGTTGCGGAACGTGAGCACCATGTCCGCGCTGCCTTTCGGCGCGTACGTGAACACATTGTTGGCCGGCTCGAAGGCGCCCAGTTGCACCTTGGCGGTGCCGGGATTGGCATTGAGTTTTTCCTGGAAGCGCGCGGCGGATTTGCGCGCGTTTTCATTGGCCGAACCTGGCGTCGCACCCGCGGCAATCAGCTTGCCGTTGTCGCGCAGGTAAGGGCCCAGCACTTCCGTGTACCAGCCGCCGCCCGGCGACAATTCCACCACCGTCATGTTCGGCTTGATGCCGAAGAAGGTCAGCGTTTCATACGGATGGCGGTAAACGTCGCGCGCCACGTTGGCCGGCGAACGGGCCGGGCTGGCAATCGCGGCTTTCAGGGCGTCGTCCGCCAATGCCGGACCTGCCATGCCGCAGGCGAGCGCCGCGGCCAGGAACAGTTTCTTCATTCGTATCCTCTCCAGAAATGAGCGACCGCACCGGTCGCGTGCGCCGATAATGGTGTAACCGACAACACCGGTCAAGCGGATTCTGAAAGTGTCCGCAGGCGCCCGGCGCGGACAGTTTGCGGACACTGGGCGGACACTTTTTATATTGTGTCCATAGCGAATTGGCAGATTTAATCAAGCTGCCACGCGCGTGTGTAACGTTATGTTTCTCCTGCGGTGGCAATGCCCAAATGGCATGGAACTTGCCTTAAGCTGTGCGGCTATCTGCGGGCGATCCCCGACAGGCGCCACAATAATTCGAAGTGATCCTTGGAGACTATTGAATGGAACGACGTGCATTCCTCAACATCAGTGGCGTGGCGCTTGGCACCATGCTGCTGCCGGCGTTTGGCAGGGCCATCGCAGCGGAAGAATTACTGAAACCCGCTGATGTGAAGTACAAGAAGATGCTGGCCGATACCGCCATGACGGCCGCCACGCAGGCCGGCGCCAGCTACTGCGACGTACGCATTGGCCGCTACCTGAACCAGTTCCTCACCACGCGTGACTTGAACATTGAAAACATCACCAACACGGAATCGGCCGGCGTCGGCGTGCGTGTGATTGCCGGCGGCGCTTACGGCTTTGCCGCGACCAGCGACATGTCGCCCGATGGCGTGGCCGGCGCGGCGCGCCAGGCTGTCATGATTGCCAAGGCCAACGCCCGCCTGCAAACGGAACCCGTACGCCTGGCGCCGGTCAAGGGCGTCGGTGAAGTATCGTGGGCCACGCCGATCAAGAAAGACTGGCGCTCGGTGCCGATCAAGGAAAAGGCGGACTTGCTGATCGCCGGTAACAAGGCGGGCCTCGACGGCGGCGCAAGCTTCATGCAGTCGCTGCTGTTCCAGGTCAACCAGCAAAAATTCTTCGCGTCGACCGACGGTTCGTACATCGACCAGGACTTGCACCGTTTGTGGGTGCCATTCTTCGCCACCGCCGTGGACAAGAAAACCGGCAAGTTCCGCTCCCGTTCCGGCCTGTCGACGCCGGTCGGCATGGGGTACGAATACCTGGACGCGCGCAAGGAAGACAAGTTCAAGGCGGCCGGCGGCGTTACCACGCTGTACCGCAATTCGTATGACCTGGTGGAAGATGCGCGCGCGGCGGGTCAACAAGCGAAAGCCAAGCTGACGGCGAAGTCCGTGGAGCCGGGCAAATACGACCTGGTGCTGAGCCCGGAACACCTGTGGCTGACCATCCACGAATCCGTCGGCCACCCGACGGAACTGGACCGCGTGCTCGGCTATGAAGCCAACTTCGCCGGCACCAGCTTCGCCACCCTGGACAAGTGGGAAACCAAAAAATTCAAGTACGGCTCGGAACTGGTCAACATCGTGGCCGACAAGACCACGCCGGGTTCGCTGGGCGCAGTCGGCTTCGACGACGAAGGCGTGCCGTGCAAGAGCTGGGACATCATCAAGGACGGTATCTTGGTCAATTACCAGGCCACGCGCGACCAGGCCCACATCATCGGCGAAAAGGAATCGCATGGCTGCTCGTACGCGGACAACTGGAGCAGCGTGCAGTTCCAGCGCATGCCGAACGTGTCGCTGAAGGCCGGCGCCAAGCGCCTGACGCCGGACGAGATGATCAAGGACGTCAAGAAGGGTATTTATATCGTGGGCGATGGCTCGTTCTCCATCGACCAGCAGCGCTACAACTTCCAGTTCGGCGGCCAGCTGTTCTATGAAATCAAGGACGGCAAGATCACGCAGCCGCTGGAAGACGTGGCGTACCAGTCCAATACGCAGGAATTCTGGAGCGCCTGCTCCGCGCTGTGCGATGAGCGCGACTGGCGCATGGGCGGCTCCTTCTTCGATGGCAAGGGCCAGCCGCAGCAAGTGTCGATCGTGTCGCACGGTTCGTCGACCGCGCGCTTCAACGGCATCAACGTGATCAACACTGCCCGGAAAATCGGTTAAGGACTGGACCCATGAAAATTTTGACGCAAGAAGAAACCAAACGCATTTGCGACAAGGTGATGTCGCTGACCAAAGCCGACGAGTGCGAAGTGAAATTGACGGGCAACCGCACCGGCAATATCCGCTACGCGCGCAATGCCGTGTCGACCGCCGGCCTGGTGGAAGACACGCAGCTGGCGGTTTCCGTCGCCTATGGCAAGAAGCAGGGCACTGCCACCATCAATGAATTCGACGACAAGGCGCTGGAGCGCGTGGTGCGCCGCGCGGAAGACCTGGCGCGCCTGGCGCCGGACAATCCGGAATTCGTCTCCACGCCGGACAAGCAAGCCTATAAAGCCAGCAATACCTTCAGCAAGAGCACGGCCGATATCGATCCGGATTTCCGCGCGCAGGTGGCGGCCTACAGCATCGAAAACAGCCGCAAGAACAAACTGGTGGCGGCGGGCTTTTTCACCGACAGCACGGCGTTTGAAACCGTCGCCAATTCGAAAGGCATCTTTGGCCACCAGGAGCAGACCGGCCTGAGCTTCACGTGCACGGTACGCACGGAAGATGGCCGTGGCTCGGGCTGGGTGCGGCGCGATGCGGGCGACGCCAACAAATTCGATGCGCGCGAAGCGTCGGATGTGGCGATTGAAAAAGCGCTGCGTTCCGTGGAAGCGAAAGCGCTGGAACCGGGCCGCTACACGGTGATCCTGGAACCGGCCGCCACGTCGGACTTGCTGGCTTATATGTTCCAGGGCTTCGATGCGCGCCAGGCCGATGAAGGCCGCAGCTTCCTCGCGAAGAAGGGCGGCGGCAACCGCCTGGGCGAAAAACTGTTCGACGAACAGGTCAATATCTGGGCCGATCCGTGGGACCAGGATATCGCGGTCACCCCATGGGACAGCGGCAGCCTGCTGGCGCGCGAGCGCATGGACGTGATCAAGAACGGCAAGGTGGCGGCGCTCGATTACTCGCGTTTCTGGGCGAAAAAGCAGGGCAAGCGCGCCGTGGGCACGCCGGGCAACTTCATCATGGCCGGCACCAACAAGACCACGGCGGAACTGATCGCCAACACCAAGAAGGGCGTCCTGGTGACCCGCACCTGGTACATCCGCATGGTGGACCCGCAATCGGTACTGCTGACGGGCCTGACGCGCGACGGCACGTTCTATATCGAGAACGGCAAGATCAAGCATCCGATCAAGAACTTCCGCTTCAACGAAAGCCCGGTGACGATGCTGAACAATATCGAGGAAATCGGCAAGCCGCAAATCCTCGGCGGCGATGAGTCGCCATACAAGTTGCTGATTCCGGCCATGAAGGTACGGGACTTCAACTTTACCTCGCTGTCGGACGCTGTGTAAGACAGTGGTGTGCCTGGCGGCTTTTACAAAGCCGCCAGGCAGGCCACGAACGTATCAACAAATGAACTGGAGTAAATGGTGGAACGACGTACATTCCTGAAAGTAGGCGCCCTGTCCGGCGGCGCCCTGCTGGTGCCGGTGTTCGGCAATGCGATCGCGGCGGAAGAGCTGCTCAATCCGATGGCCGTGCAATTCAAGAAATCCCTGGCCGACGCGGCAATGAATGCCGCCACCAAGGCTGGCGCCAGCTATTGCGACGTGCGTATCGGCCGCTATCTGAACCAGTTCATTGTGACCCGCGACCGCAACGTTGAAAACATCACGAATACGGAATCGTCCGGAGTCGGCGTGCGCGTGATCGCCGCCGGCGCCTATGGTTTCGTTTCCACCAACGTGATGACCTTGGATGCGGTGGCGGAAGCCGCGCGCCAGGCCGTCGCGATTGCAAAAGCAAACGCCCGCCTGCAAACGGAACCGGTGCGCCTGGCGCCCGTCAAGGGCGTGGGCGAGGTGGCGTGGGCCACGCCATTCAAGAAAGACTGGCGCACGGTGCCGATCAAGGACAAGGCGGACATGCTGATTGCCGCCAACAGCGCCGGCATGGATGCGGGCGCCAGCTTCATGCGCTCGATGCTGTTCCAGGTGAACCAGCAAAAATACTTCGCGTCCACCGATGGTTCGTACATCGACCAGGACGTGCACCGCCTGTGGTCGCCGTTCACGGCGACTGCCGTCGACAAGGCGTCCGGCAAGTTCCGCACGCGCGACGGCCTGTCGTCGCCGGCCGGCATGGGCTTTGAATTCTTCGACGCGAAGCCGGAACACAAGGTGCGCGCGGCGGGCGGCATCACGACGCTGTACAACGGCGCGTACGATTTGATCGAGGATGCCCGCGCGGCAGGCCGCCAGGCCCGTGAAAAGCTGACGGCGAAATCCATCGAACCGGGCAAATACGACCTGGTGTTGAGCCCGGAACACTTGTTCCTGACCATTCACGAATCCGTTGGTCACGCGACGGAACTGGACCGCGTGCTGGGCTACGAAGCCAATTACGCCGGCACCAGCTTCGCCACGCTGGACAAGTGGGAAAGCAAAAAATTCAAATACGGCTCCGATATCGTCAACTTCTTTGCCGACAAGACCACGCCGGGTTCGCTGGGCGCCGTCGGCTACGACGATGAAGGCGTCAAGTGCAAGCGCTGGGACATCATCAAGGATGGCGTGCTGGTCAACTACCAGACCACGCGCGACCAGGCCCACATCATCGGTGAAAAAGAATCGCACGGCTGCTCGTACGCGGACAGCTGGAGCAGCGTGCAATTCCAGCGCATGCCCAACGTGTCGCTGGCGGCGGGCAAGAAGAAAATGACGCCGGACGACATGGTGAAGGACGTCAAGAAGGGGATTTATATCCTGGGCCGTGGTTCGTATTCGATCGACCAGCAGCGCTACAACTTCCAGTTCGGCGGCCAGCTGTATTACGAAATCAAGGATGGCAAGATCGTGGGCCAGGTGGAGGACGTGGCGTACCAGTCCAACACGCAGGAATTCTGGAATGCGTGTTCCGCGCTGTGCGATGAGCACGACTGGCGCATGGGCGGCTCGTTCTTCGACGGCAAGGGCCAGCCTTCGCAAGTGTCGGCCGTGTCGCACGGTTCGTCCACCACGCGCTTCAACGGCGTCAACGTCATCAACACCGCCCGCAAGATCGGCTGAGGAATACCATGAAATTTTTGACTGAACAGGAAGCCAAGCGCATTTGCGACAAGGTCATTGCGTTGTCCAAGGCCGACGAATGCGAAGTGAATTTGACGGGCCGCCGCACGGGCAATGTCCGCTACGCGAACAACGCGGTGTCCACGGCAGGATTGACGGAAGATACGACGCTGGCGGTCTCCGTCGCTTTCGGCAAGCGCGTGGGCACGGCGTCCATCAATGAATTCGACGACAAGGCGCTGGAACGCGCCGTGCGCCGGGCGGAAGATACCGCGCGCCTGGCGCCGGAAAATCCGGAATTCATGCCGGCGCCCAAGGCCCAGGCGTACAAGGCATCGCCGACGTGGAGCAAAAACACGGCCGCCATCGATCCGGAATACCGCGCGGAAGTCGCGTTCCAGAGTATTGCCGCCGCGAAGAAGGCTAAATTGCAGGCGGCAGGTTTCTTCAACGATGTCACCGGCTTCGATGCGGTGGCCAATTCCAACGGTTTGTTCGGCTACCAGGAATTGAGCAACCTGGGCTTCACCGTCACCACCCGCACGGAAGACGGCCGTGGTTCCGGCTGGGTTACCCGCTTTGCCAACGACGCGGGCCGCTTCGATGCGCGTGAAGCGTCCGAGGTGGCGATTGAAAAAGCCGTGCGCTCGGTCGACGCGAAAGCGCTGGAGCCGGGCCGTTATACGGTGATCCTGGAACCGGCCGCCACGTCGGACATGCTGAACTTCATGTTCGGCGCGATGGATGCCCGCAACGCGGACGAAGGCCGCAGCTACCTGTCGAAAAAGGGTGGTGGCAACCGCCTCGGTGAAAAGCTGTTCGATGAACAAGTCAACGTGTGGGCCGACCCGTGGAACGCGGAAGTGCCGGTGCTGCCGTGGGATCCGAATTCCATGCTGGCGCGCGAGCGCACCGACATCATCAAGAACGGTGTGGTGTCCGCGCTGGATTACACGCCATTCTGGGCGCACAAGCAGGGCAAGCGCGCCATCGGCAACCACGGCAACATCATCATGGCGGGCGGCAGCAAGTCGACCGAGGAATTGATCGCCAATACCAAGAAGGGCGTCCTGGTGACGCGCACATGGTACATCCGCATGGTCGATCCGCAATCGCAACTGTTGACGGGCCTGACGCGCGACGGCACGTTCTACATCGAGAACGGCAAGATCAAGCATCCGGTGAAGAACTTCCGCTTCAATGAAAGTCCCGTATCGATGCTGAACAATATCGAGGAACTGGGCAAGCCGGTGGTGGTGGGGGGCACGACGTCGCGCTTCCAGATGCTGCTGCCGGCCATGAAGATCCGCGATTTCAATTTCACGTCGTTGTCGGATGCGGTGTAAGCCAGTGGCATGGCGACATACGACTTTTACTTTACGCGCCTGACGTACGAATCCGGCGACTGGGATGTGGATATCCGCATGCCCAGCAACGTCCTCAATTCGCTGGTGGAATACACGACGTTGCGCGTCGACCCGGTCGAACGCATCGTCGCGCTGTCCGACCCGAAGATGCTGGAAGCGCCGTTCTGCTACCTGGCAGGGCACAAGCTGGTGCAATTCACGCCGGCTGAACGCAGGAATTTCGAGCGCTACGTGAAGGGCGGCGGCTTTGTCTTCATCGACGATTGCAACCACGATATCGATGGCTTGTTCGCCAAGTCGCTGGAAGCGGAGCTGGCGAAAATCTTCGGGCCGAAAGCGCTGCACAAGATCCCCAACAGCCATCCGCTGTACTCGTGCTTCTTCAAGTTCGACGGCCCGCCCAACACCAGCGTCGAGCTGAATGGCTGGGGCGATGATCTCGTGCACGACTATTTGAAAGCCATCGAGTTTGGCGGCCGGGTGCGGGTTTTGTACAGCAACAAGGATTACGGTTGCGAGTGGGATTACGACTTCCGCAACAAGCGCTGGCTGGCCATCGATAACACGCGCTTTGCGGTGAACATCATTCAGTATGCTTTAGGAGCATGATTTTGGGCTGGGACGAAAACGAAATCGGCGCGCTGTGCGCCAAGGTCGCTGCGCTGAAAGCCAGCATGGGCAAAGTCATCATCGGCCAGCGGGAAGTGGTCGACGCGCTGATCATTTGCCTGCTGGGCGGCGGCCACGCGCTGGTGGAAGGCGTGCCGGGGCTGGGCAAGACCTTGCTGGTGAAGTCGCTGTCGCAGGCGACGGCGATGCAATTCAACCGCGTGCAATTCACGCCGGACCTGATGCCGTCCGATATCGTCGGCACGGAAATCCTGGAAGAAGACCATGCAACCGGCAAGCGCGAATTCCGTTTCCAGAAAGGCCCGGTCTTCACGCAAGTGCTGCTGGCCGATGAAATCAACCGCGCACCGCCGAAAACGCAGTCGGCGCTGCTGGAAGCCATGCAGGAGCGTTCCGTCACGTTCGCGGGCCAGACGCACAAATTGCCCCGTCCCTTCTTCGTGCTGGCCACGCAAAACCCGATCGAGCAGGCCGGCACCTATCCGCTGCCGGAAGCGCAACTGGACCGTTTCCTGCTGCGCATCGACGTGGGTTACCCGACCGAGGCGGAAGAGGTGGCCATGGTGTCGGCCACCACGCACGCGGGACTGGCCGACGCCGAACCGGTCATGGATGTCGACACCTTGCTGCGCCTGCAGCAACTGGTGCGCGATATCGAGATCGGCGAACACTTGCTGGTCTATGCGACGCGCCTGGTGCGCGCCACCCGCCCCCGCGAAACCCACGTCGATGCCGTGCGCAAGCACGTGGGCTGGGGCGCGGGTCCACGCGCGGGGCAGGCGCTGGTGCTGGCCGCCAAAGCCCGGGCGCTGATGCACAGCCGCCTGGCTGTCACGCGCGACGATATTGCCGCCATGCTGTTGCCGGTGCTGGCGCACCGCGTGTTGCGCAACTTCGAAGCGGAAGCGGACGGTATCGCCATTGCCGACATCCTCGCCGCGCTGCGCGACGCGGTCCGTCCGGATTAATAAACCCAGGGATACCATTCGTATGCTGGAAACCCCTGCGCTGCTGGCCCATGCCGGCAAGCTGGACCTCGTCATCCGCCATGTGCTGGCCGGGCTGGGTCACGGCATCCATGCGGGCCGCGAACGGGGCGCCGGCGTGGAATTTTCCGAATACCGCGCCTATGCGCCCGGTGACGAGTGGCGCCGCGTCGACTGGAAATTGCTGGCCCGCGCCGACCGCTACTATGTGCGCGAAGCGGAGCGGGACAGCCACGTGGCCGTGTGGCTGTGGCTGGACGCCACGGCGTCGATGGCGGAACCCAGCCGCGAAGTCGCGGGCCTCGACAAGCTGTGGTTTGCCCGCACCATGCTGGCCTGCGTGGCCGCCATTGCGCAGCGCCAGGGTGATGCGTTCGGCCTCGTCGTCTGTACAGATGGACGCACGGAATTCACGCCCGCATTGCGCGGCCCGCGGCAATTGCAGCGGGTGCTGGCGGCGTTGAAAGCGGCTGTGCCGGCAGGCAGCCTGCCCGATGCGGACGCGCTGAAAAAATGCCTGCATTTCGCCCGCGCGCCCAGCCTGGTGTTTGCCGCCACCGATGCGCTGGACTGGCCGTCGCCGCTGTCCGAAGCACTGGTGCGCTTGCGGCACATGCGGCACGACGTGCGCTTGCTGTCGCTGCGGACACGGGCGGAAGTGAATGCGAGTTTCAAGGCCGGCGCCGCTTACCTGGACCCGGAAGGAGGCGACGGCCTGCACCGCTTGCAGGGTGCGGACCGCGATGCCTACCGCACCGCGCTGGCGGCGCACTTCGACAACGTGGCGGGCGGATGCCGCCGCCATGATATCCCTTACCTCGGCGCGGTGATTGAAGATCCGCTGCAGGACGCGTTGCGGGGCTGGCTCAACGTTGCGACGCGGAGGCCGGCATGATGGCGCATCCGCTCTGGTGGCTGGCGCTGCCCGTGCTGTTGCTGCCGCTCTGGTGGCACCGGCAAAAGCGACGCCGCACGAAGTCCGAACCGCTGGCCACGGCCCGCTTTCTGCCGGCTGCGCCGCCGCAGCACATGCGCGTCTGGCGCTGGGATGACGTGCCGTTGCTGGTACTGCGCTGCCTGTTGCTGGCCGCACTGATCGCGTGGCTGGTGGTGGTGACGCTGCCATGGCGCGGCGATACGATCTTGATCGCGTCGGACGCGCCGACCGCCTGGGCGGACCAGCAGGCGGCGCAGGCCGGCATGGGGAATGCGCAGCGCATGCCGCTGCCGGAGAATGTACTGCCGTGGCTTCAGGCGCATGAACACGAGTGGCGCAAGGACGCGAAACTGCTGGTGCTGGCAAAACAGGTGGCGTTGCCCGCGCAATTGCCGGCGCTGGCGCATGCGGTGGACTTCCGCATCGCGCCGCGGGAGAGGGCCACCGCGCGGCAAGCCGCACCGGCTGTATTCCCGGTGGCGCTGGTGGCGCCGCCGGAGCGCAAAGCCGGATGGCGCGCGCTGTTTGCCGCATTCGATGCGGCGGGCAGCGGCAACGTGCACCATACCGTCACGGAATTCGATGGCGGCGAAGCGCCGCCCGCCGCATCGCTGATCGTCTGGGACCGCGCGGCGCCGCCTCCCTCAGGCTGGCAAGCGCCCCTGTGGTGGCTGCCGCCTGCCGCCTTGCCCTTGATCCCCGGCATCGATCAGGCGGGGGGCCGGACATTGCGCGTCAACGATTTGCCATTGCAGGTGGCCGACAGCCCGCGCGGCAGGCTGTGGGCCTCCGCCGCGTGGCCGCCGGCGGAGGCGGACAGCGCGCGAACCTTGTATGAAACGTGGCGTGCGCTGCACTTCCAGCCCGAACCGTGGCCGCTGGCGGCACAGGTCTTGCCGGCGCAGCGCACGTCGCCGCTGGCCATGCCGGGAACCCGCCCCGATGCCTGGCTTGCGTACGTGCTGCTGGCATTATTCACTCTCGAACGACTGGTGACCCATGGCCTCCGGCGCTGATCATTCTTCGGCCATCCGCCGCCGGCTGTGGCGTGCATTGGTGCTGCGCCGCGCGCCGCTGTGGGCCGTGGCGGTCTTGCCGGTACTGGTGGCGCTGTATGGCGGCATGCGCGCCGCCGCGCCGCTGCCGGCGATGGGTTTGTTCGCCGCGTGGATGGCATGGCTGTTGTGGGATATCCGCGCGCTCAGCCTGCGCCTGCACGCGCAGTGGACGCACTGGCTGGACGCCGCGATTCCCGCGCTGGAAGACAGCAGCGCATTGCTGGCGCAAGCGCCGGCTTCCGCCATTGCGCAGTTGCAGCGCAAGCGGCTGGAAGCGCGTATTCATGGTGCATTGCAGCCTGACGACTATCGCGCCATTGCCGCTGCCCGCACCGGTTTCCGCTGGCTGCCGGTGCTGGCCAGTGTCGTCGCGGCGGGCGCTTGCTGGACGTGGCAGCAGCAGGGCGCGGCAACCGCGCCGCCGGTGCAAGCCCGCGCCGCCTTGCCGCCCGCGCAGCCGGGTGAATTGTTGTTGAAAGTCACGCCGCCCCCATACACGAAAGTCGCGCCATTCGAAACCCAGGCGCGCGATATCCAGGTGCCGCAATACAGCGACGTGCGCTGGTGCTTCCGCCGCGCCGGCGAACCCGCGTCGGCGGTGGAACTGGGCGATGGCAAGGTGCTGCCGGTCGGCGAACACTGCGCGCAGTGGCAAGCCGACGAATCGCTGTTCTGGCGCGCGCGCCATTTGCCGAAGAACCGCTACAACGTCCGCGTCACGCCGGACCAGGCGCCGGAAGTGGCGATCGTCGCACCCACGGAAACCGTGCACGTGCTGGCGCCGGGGACGCAGGCGGTGCAGATTGCCGTTTCCGCCAGGGACGATTACGGCATTGCCCGCGCCACCCTGCACCTGACGCTGGCGCGCGGCAGCGGTGAAAATATCCGCTTCTCCGACAAGGAAATGCCGCTGCCCGCGTCCAGCGATCCGCGCGTGCGTGCGTGGAAAAAGCAGTGGGCGCTGGCGGAACTGGGTATGGAACCGGGCGACGAACTGTATTACTTCATCCGCGCCACCGATAACGCGCCGGACCATCCGCACACGTCGCAGTCGCCCACCTACACGCTGCGCCTGCCGGGACCGCAAGCGGAAAGCCTGGATGCGACCGCGCTGCCATCGCTGGTGAAGCCGGAAACGTTGCGCAGCCAGCGCCAGATCATTATCGACACGGAGCAACTGGTGGCCGACATGCCGAAACTGAGCCCGCCGGCGCTGCGCAGCCGCAGCGAAGCCATAGCCATGGACCAGGCCAAACTGCGGCTGCGCTATGGCCAGTTCCTGGGCGAAGAGTCGTCGCTGTTCGGCGGCGACGAACATGGCGAGCATGGTGGCGAGGAGCACGCGGCGCCCGCGCCGGGCGGCTTCGGCAAGATGGATAACGTGCTGGCGCAATTCGGCCATACGCACGACGAATCGGAAGCGGCGACGATTTTCGATCCCGCCACCAAGGAAGTGCTGCGCCGGGCATTGAAGGCCATGTGGGATGCGGAAAAGGAATTGCGCGCCATTGCGCCGAAACCCGCGCTGCCGCCCGAATATAAGGCGCTGGCCGCCATCAAGGAATTGCAGCAGGCCGAGCGCGTGTATTTGCACCGCACGGCCTTCGTGCCGCCCGCCATCAAGGAAGAGAAACGCATGACGGGCGAGTTGGTGGGGGCGCAAAGCACGAAGCGCGCGCAGGGTGAAGCATCCGGCGGCGCGCCGAAGGAAGTGCGCGAACTGGTGCAGGCGCTGGCCGGCGACGGTCCGCTGCCCGCGTTATGGAGCAGGACGGCGCGCGACATCATTGCCGCGCGTATTGCCTCGGATGACGACAGGCTGGCCGCGCAGCGCGCGGTGCAGGACGTGCAGGATGGCTGTGCCGACTGCCGGGGCGCGTTGCGCGCATGGCTGCGCGGCACCCTGGCCGAACTGCCGGCAGTGCTGCAGGCGCGTCCGCAGGCGGACAGCCGGTTCCGCCAGGCGTGGCGTGGGAAGGAAGCCCAATGAATTGGCTGTGGACGTTCAACTGGCTGGGCGCCGCCGTGCTGGCGGCGGGCCTGTGCAGCGCGGCGCTGTATGTGCGCCGTGGCGGCGGCAAGCGGCGTTGGACCGATGCGGGGCTGGCGCTGGCCGCGGCCGTGGCGCTGGCGGCATTGCTGTCGGAACCGGTGCGCCCCGCACATGTAGCGGAAGCGCTGGCCATCGCGTCGGATGACCCGGGCGACGCGCTGTCGCGCGCCTTGCAGGCCGTGCCGGAAGCCGGTGCGCTGGCGCTGACGGGCCACGGCCTGACGCAGGCGCAATGGGAGGATTTGCCGGCGCGGCCGCTGCGCTGGGATGCGCCGAAAGGCGACGTGCTGGCGTTGGAATTTGCCCGCACGGTGCCGCTGGGCCGCGCGTTTGTGTTGACGGTGCGGCGTTCGCAGCCGGCGCCGGGATGGCGCTTGCAACTGCTGGCGGAAAATGGACAGGTGCTGGCGGAAACGGCGGCCGGGCCGGCGCAGGAGGGGGCGCAAGTGTCACGCGGTGCCGCGCAATTGTCCGTGACGTGGCTGCCGCCGCTGGCGGAACAGCTGGTGCTGCGCGCCCGACTGCTGGACAGCAAGGGCAATGCCTTTGCCGAGGGGCCTGTTCCGCTGCTGGTGACCGAGCCCGTGCCGCTGCAGGTGGCGGGCCGTTTCGGCGCGCCATCGTTCGATACGCGCGTGCTCAATGATGTATTGACGGCCAGCGGCGCCATCGTCGACTGGCAAACCACGCTGGGCAAAGGCTTGTCGCGCTCGGAATCGGCACGCGCCCCATTGGACAAACCGAATGCGCAATTCATCGACGCGGCGTGGTTTGAAGCCGCGCCGCCGCCCGCCCGCGCCGCACTGCTGGGACAGGTGGCGCAAGGCTTGCCGCTGGTGGTTTTAGGGGGCAATGCCGGCGAACCCGCTGTGTGGCAGCGGGAGCTGGCGTTGCCGTTGATTCCCCAGTCGCCCACCACGGAAAAGGAAGATGCCCGCGTCTTTGGCGCGGGCGCGCAGCAACTGGCATTGCCGCCGGCAGGGTTCAACCCGTCCGTCCAGGCGTCGGCCACGTGGCGCGTGCTGGCGTCCGACCGCAACGGCAAGCCGTGGTTGTGGCAGCGCCCCTGGAAACAGGGCAGCATTGTCTGGGTCGGCGTGGCCGACTGGCACCGCCACGCCATCGCATCCCCGGCCGCGCTGGGCGCATGGTGGCAGACGCTGTTCGATGCGGCCGTCAGCGGCGGCGCGCAAGGCGTGCTGTGGGAACAGCCGGACGCCATGCCGGTGGCGGGCTTGCGCACGCAGGTGTGCGCGCGGGGTGTGGCGCCGGGGACGCCATTGACGGTGCAGGGCATGCCCGAGCTGGCGTGGCAGGCGCGGTCTGGCAATGCGGAAGGGCTGTGCGCCGCCTTCCTGCCACGGCGCGCCGGGTGGCACAGCATGGCCAGCGGCGATGCGCGGCACGCCGTCTACGTCTACGGTGAGCGCGACTGGCCGCAGTGGCGGCAAGGTTTGCGGCAACAGGCGACCCGCGCCTATGCGGCCCGCACCCCGGCGGCGGCATCCATCCGCGACCGCTACACACCTGTGCCGGCCTGGCCGTTCGCGCTGGCGTTTGCCGCCGCGATGCTGGCGCTGTGGTACCGCGAGCGCAGCTCGAGGTAAAGACAAGGCAAAAGTTGGTACGGGGATCCGCCCATCGATGCAAAATCGTTTCTAGACGACCGGTCTAATCGATGCTATATTAGCGTCATGAACATGTCGACTTCCACTGAAACCAGCGATGTCCGCGCGGGTATCCTTGCCAATGGCCAGCGTATCATGGCCGCCAAGGGGTTTTCCGCGGTCGGCCTCAACGAGATCCTGGCCGCATCCGGCGTTCCCAAGGGGTCGTTCTACCACTACTTCGGTTCGAAGGACGCCTTCGGCGAAGCGCTGCTCGACACCTATTTCGACGATTACCTGGCCGACATGGATGCCACGCTGAACGCTCCAGGTTTGTCCATGGCGCAGCGCCTGATGAATTACTGGAAGAATTGGCAGGACAGCCAGTCGTTCGGTGAATGTCAGGGCAAGTGCCTGGCGGTTAAGATGGGCGCGGAGGTGGCCGACCTGTCCGAAGCCATGCGCCGGGCGCTCAGGCGCGGAACCGCCGGCATCACCGACCGCCTGACGCAGGCTATCGAAGCCGGGGTGGCGGAAGGCTCGCTTTCCGTCAATGGGACGCCCCGTGGCGTGGCCGAAAGCCTGTACCAGTTGTGGCTGGGCGCGAGCGTGATGGTGAAGATTGCCCGCGATATCACGCCTTTCGAGACGGCCATGACGACCACTCGCCAGATCCTCAACCTTTCCCCCTGACCGGAGGGAAATGGCGCGCACTTCCGCTGAAGTGCATTTTTTTGCGCCGTCTAATAGACGACCGGTCTAATATTAATTTAACCCAACCTGGAGAAGCAACATGAAAGTTCTGATGGTACTGACCTCGCACGATCAGCTCGGCAACACCGGCCGCAATACTGGATTCTGGCTCGAAGAATTGGCCAGCCCCTACTACGCGTTCAAGGACGCCGGCGCCGAGATCGTGCTGGCCTCGCCCAAGGGCGGCCAGCCGCCGCTTGATCCCAAGAGCAATGAGCCGGCGTTCCAGACCGACGAAACCCGCCGCTTTGAGGCTGATACGCAGGCCACCGCGCAGTTGGCTAAAACTGTACGTCTGGACAGCGTGAATCAAGCTGGCTTCGATGCGGCGTTCTACCCGGGCGGCCACGGACCACTCTGGGATTTAGCCGAAGACAAGGACTCGGCCGCACTGATCGAGTCCTTCCTTGCCGCTGGCAAGCCCGTCGCGCTGGTGTGCCACGCGCCGGGAGTATTGCGTCACGTCAAGACCGCGGAGGGACGTCCGCTGGTCGAAGGCAAGAACGTCACCGGTTTCAGCAATTCCGAAGAGGCAGCTGTTGAATTGACCGACGTGGTGCCGTTTCTGGTCGAAGACGACCTCAAGGCCAAGGGCGGTCTCTACTCCAGGGGGGCGGACTGGGCGCCTTACGTTGTCAGCGATGGCCTGCTGATCACCGGCCAGAACCCGGCCTCCTCGGCTCCGGCGGCGGAACAGTTGCTCAAGCAATTGGCCGCAGGCGACTAATATCATGGCGCTGTCTGCAAACTTCGTGGAACTCTGCTTTTCGTTCCCGGTCCAAGCAATATCATCCCGGGACTGGAGGCAGATCATGGAAACGCAGGCATTCGCATCGCTGTTGGCGCAACTGGCGTTACTGACTTCACGGCAATGCACCCAGCTGCAGGTCCGGCTGGGGCAGGCCGACGCCAGGCAGCACGTGGGC
>NZ_WKJJ01000039.1 GCF_009674485.1 Pseudoduganella rivuli
ACTCACCCGTTCGCCACTCGCCGCCAGGCCGAAGCCCGCGCTGCCGTTCGACTTGCATGTGTAAAGCATGCCGCCAGCGTTCAATCTGAGCCAGGATCAAACTCTTCAGTTCAATCTCTGTTTTTCCGATATTGCTATCGGAGGTCACTCACTCAAAATACTGACGAATTCTCCGAAGAGAATTACGTTTAATTTTGTGCGAGTGTTAAATAATAATTTGAGCATCAGCGATTTACATCGCCGGGCCGATCTCATCTAACACCCACACTTATCGACTGTTTATTTTTAAAGAAGGCTGCTTACTTTCGTATTCGACGAAGCGTTTTGTTCGTCAGCAGCAGAGAAGCGAGATTATCTAGTGTTTCGTGATTCTCGTCAACCCCTTGCTTCGCTACGCTGTTTCGTTGATCTGTCGCAGCGCTGCGGGGACAGAACTATAGCAAGCCGCATTCCCATAGGCAAGCACTATTTCAGGTTCGTGTAAGGAGCTGGCATCAGGATTGCTATTAAGTGCTTAGCGACCTCGGCCTCCAGCCCTGGCGCAACACTTGTACTGCGACAGTTGCTCCATCCTGGTACAGGTGTCACATTTTGGTACAGCCGCACGCCGCGACAGACGGCCCATCAAGGAATCGGAGACATGTACACGCAACCCGCACGGACCGCCGCCCCCGATATGGGCGGCATCATCACCACCTCCCATGAACGCTCGCTGGCCTATGGCCTGTGCCCGGACAGTTGCGCGGACTACGGTCCCATCGCGCGCAATGACTTGTCGCTGCTGATCGAGCAAAACCGCATGCTCCATGCACACGCGCTGCCCGCGATGGAAACGCTGTACCAGCAAATCATCAATACCCATAACATGGTGCTGCTGACGGATGCCCATGGGGTGATCCTGCATTCGCTGGGCGACGCGGACTTCCTGGAAAAGGCCAACCGGGTCGCACTGCAACCCGGCGTGGCGTGGTCGGAAGAGAGTAAAGGCACCAATGCGATCGGCACCGCCATCGCGGAACGGGCCCCGGCGCTGGTGCACGCGGACCAGCACTATTTAAATGCCAACCACTTCCTGACCTGCTCCGCGGCCCCGATCACCGATCACCTGGGCAACGTGGTCGGCGTACTGGATGTCTCCGGCGACCAGCGCAGCTACCACCAGCACACCATGGCGCTGGTGCGGATGTCGGCGCTGATGATCGAAAACCAGTTGTTTTCCGCCACCTTCGAAGATGCGATCACGATCCACTTCCATACACGGCCCGAGTTCGTCGGCACCTTAATGGAAGGGATTGCATCGTTCACGCCGGGCGGCCGCTTCCTGTCCGCTAACCGCAATGGCTTGTTCCAGCTGGGCCTCACGTATTCGGCGCTGCAAACCCATACCTTCAGTTCACTGTTTGGTTTGCCCGTCTCCGCGCTGTTCGACCACTACCGCACGGCGGCGCCGGGATTGCTGGACATGTGCATGCACAACGGCGTCCGGGTGCACGGCCGCGCGCAACTGCGACTGGCCAGCAACCAGTTCCAGCACGTGCTGGCCCTCCCTCAGGAACAGGCCACCGCGCGTCCACAGGCGGCATCCAACCTGGCCGCCAACGCGGCCCGCAAATTGTCCGGCCTGCGCTATCTGCGCACCGGCGACGCGCAACTGGAACTGGTGCTCGATAAAGTCACCCGCGTCCTGGGCAAGGACATCCCCATCATGATCATGGGCGAAACAGGCACCGGCAAGGAATTGCTGGCCCAGGCCATCCACAATGATTCGCCCCGCGCGGCGGGTCCTTTCGTGGCCGTCAATTGCGCATCGATCCCGGAAACACTGATTGAATCGGAATTGTTCGGCTATGAAGACGGCGCCTTCACGGGCGCGCGCAAGAAAGGCGCGTCAGGCCGCATCCTGCAAGCCAATGGCGGCACCTTGTTCCTTGATGAAATCGGCGACATGCCATTCAGCTTGCAGGCGCGCCTGTTGCGCGTGCTGCAGGAACGCATGGTGACGCCGCTCGGCAGCGGCAAATCCATTCCCGTCAATGTGGAAGTCATTTGCGCCACCAACCACAATCTGCGCGAACGCATCGCCCAGGGCTTGTTCCGCGAAGATTTGTATTACCGCCTGAACGGCCTGGTGGTGAAATTGCCGCCGCTGCGCGAACGCACGGACCTGGAAACGGTCGTCAAGAAAATCCTCGCCATCGAATCCGACAACGGCCGTTACGAAGTGTCACAGGAAATCCTGGACCTGTTCCACCGCCATCGCTGGCCCGGCAATTTCCGTCAACTGACGAATTTGCTGCGCACCGCCATCGTCATGGCCGGCGATGAACAGGAAATCTGCCTGCGCCATATGCCGGACGATTTCATGGACGATATCGCCGCCAATACGGCTGCGCTGCCGCCGCCAGCCGGCGCCATGGCTACCGGTGATGACGCTTCGGCCCCTGCGATTGCCTTTGACCGCACCACCACGTCCGGCGCCCGCCTCGATGAAATGGAATACACGGCGATCCAGAAAGCGCTGCAGGCACACGGCGGTAACATTTCGGCGGCAGCCCGTGCGCTGGGCGTATCGCGCAATACGATCTACCGCAAAATGCCGCACCTGAAATAAGTAGTCACAATCCTGTCACTCCAAACCCGGCGGAGCGGCGCACCTCGCCCCGTCGGTCCACCGTCAACACATCGATGCCGGGCAGCCGCGCCGCCAGTGCGTGCGCCTGTTTCGCGCCCATCACCATGAATGCCGTCGCCAGGCCATCGGCCAGCAACCCCAGCGGCGCCAACACGGTGACGCGCGCCAGCTCGTCCACCATGTCCCCGGACACGGGATGCACAATGCCACCCGCCCCCGGCGCCCCGCAGTCCGATGTCGCCATGCAACGGTCACGCAATGGCACCGCGCCCAGCGAAACGCCATGCACGTCCGGCAAGCGGGCCATCCATTGCAAGCCGCCGTCACCGCCGGCGGCCACACTGCCCGTATCGATCATCGCGTCATGGATGCCGTGCCGGCGCAACGCCGACAACGCCATGTCCGCCGCATATCCCTGCGCCAGTCCATCCAGCGTCAACTCCATGCCCGCCAGCGGGAAACGCACCTGTTCCCGGTTGAATGCCAGGCGCCGCCAGCCCACCAGCCCGCGCGCGGCATCGATGGCATGCCGCTCGGGCAGCGCGCCCCACCGCATGGCCTCGGCATAGGTGCGCAACAGCGGTTGCACCGTCACGTCAAATGCGCCGCCAGTCAATTGCGACAACGCACACGCTTGCGACAGCATCGCCAGCAACCGCGGCTGCGGCTGGGCCAGCACGCCATCGCGGTTCAGCTGACAGGTCGCGCTGTCGCCACCGGCCAAGGTGGTCAACTGCTCGATACCGAGCGCCGCGCACAGCGCGGCGGCAATCGCCACTTGCGCACGCATCTCGTCGGCATGCAACACCGTGACGGACAGTTCCGAGCCAAAGACACGCGCACTACCGCGATGCAAGGTCCGCGGCGCCACCTTTTCCCGGCCTATGCCGGACAGTACGCCGATAGCGGCGGACAGGAATGCTTGCCGTTCCATCATCCACCTCCCAGCCTCGTCATCGTCAAGCCCCGTGCGCGTTTGCGGCCATGCTGATCTGCCGAAGCAGCCAGATCGGTTTCCGCGCATTGGGAACAATCCCCGCCGCAGTCCCCCGCGTCACGCTGCGCCGCAGACGGCAACACGCGCAGGCTGCGGTTCAAGTACAGCCATGCCATCAGCAAGACCAGCAAGCAGGCAAAGGCCGCGATGGCGCCCAGCCGCACGGCGTCAGCAGCGCTTTCCGTACGCTGTGCCATGGCCGCGCCAGCGGTGGCAGACATGCTGCCGGCAACCGCGGCGCCAGCCACCGACGCCGGTGCGGACGACGCGGCAATATCACGAGCGCTGGCCCATGCTTCCGGTGCGCGCCACAGGTTCCAGGCGCCGGCAGCCTCGCTGCGCGCCGCGGCGGCGGCCGCATTGACGGCAATCCCAGCATTGGCCACGATCACCACCAGGGCCACGCCAGGCAGCCAGCCGCGCGACCAGTGCATCGGCCTGCGCACCCGCAGCAGCAACCCGGCAGCAACAGCAATCCCCAGCGCCAGCACAGTCCACTCCACCAACGACTCCACCAGCGATTCATGCAAGGCGATCATGGCCATGTCTCCTTACACGATCAGAAGAAGATGATGCCGCCCAGCGAGGCGCCATTCATCTTCGCTTCGCCGCCGCTGAATGCCTTGGAACGCGACTGGCCCACTTCGCCCACCAGCGTGATCGCGCTGTTCAGCGAGTAGTAGGCGCCCAGGGTCAGATTGGCATTCTGCTTCAGGCCGCCCGTACCCACTGCGTTATCGCTGTTGCGGCTGACGCCATAGCCCAGGCCCAGCTTCATCTTGTCCGTCGCCTTGTACGTGCCCTGTACAAAGTAATTGCGGCCCCGGACGTCGCCCTGGTCCGCATCGGACAGGATGCCGATGGCTTTGCCGCCCTGCACATTGGCCAGCATGCCGAACGGACCATCGGCATACGATACGCCCAGCTCCAGTGCCGACATCGTCAAATCGCGGCTGCCGGCGGCCAGCGCTTCAAACTTTTGCGTCTTCGCGCCCAGCCACACCTTGGCGCCGCTGCCGCTCCAGCTCAATTGCGCCTGCACTTGTGGCGCCGTACCGGCACTGTATTTGGAAGCGGCGATCACCGGCGTATCCGCCACCGGGCTGACCAGCGCCACATCGATACCGATACCGGCGGACTTCGGCGCGCTGTAGGCAATCTGCCCGTAGTAACCCATGTAGCTATAGCCCGCGCCGATATGGCCCAGGGTCACGCGGCCACGCTGCGTGGCCTGCACCGGCAAGCCAGCGCCCAGCAGCGTCATGTCGCCGAGGATGGCGTTGGAACCGAAGATGCCAAGATCGCGGCCCAGTTTCACCGTGCCCATGTCGTTGTTACCAAACGTGAAGTACGCCTGGCGCACGTCGACCGTGCTATTTTGCGCCACCGCACTGTCGGTGGCGGTGGCGCTGTAAATGGCCACCACGGCTTTCACGTCATAACCGCCCAGGTTCGAGCCTGCCGACGCCACCAGTCCGTTCGGCAGCAAGCCATTGCCAACGGTGCTGCGGTCTTTCTTGCCACCGCAACCCAGGCCGCGGTCCGCCAGCGCCAGCCCGCCCACCGCAGTGCCAGTGCACGACACTTGCGTGTAATACGCGTTGACGATGCCGCCCACGCCCACGGTCCAATCACCGGCCTTGAAATCGACAGCGCTTGCATGCTGCGTGCTCAACGCTGCGGCTACGGCAATCACACTCCCCATGGCATTCTTGTTCATTACGGTCTCCTGTATTTTTCGGTTGGACATCCAAAGCGATGCACTACCTATAGGGCAAATTGCGTGCCCGATTGATACAGGGGGAAGCGCCGCGACGGCTTGCATCAACTGCGCCGCATTGGATCAATCGGCATGACCCGCACCGTCACGGCTGTTCCATTTCCTTACAATGCCTTGGCCAGTTGTTCGAGGATGGCCGGGTTCTCCAGCGTCGACACATCCTGCGTGACAGACTCGCCTTTCGCCAGCACGCGCAACAGGCGGCGCATGATTTTTCCGGAGCGTGTCTTCGGCAAGTTGTCGCCAAAGCGGATTTCCTTCGGCTTGGCGATCGGCCCGATTTCCTTGGCGACCCACGTGCGCAATTCCGCCGCCAGGGCCCTGGCCGCGTCACCTTCCGGGCGGGCCTGCTTCAGCACGACGAATGCGCAAATCGACTCGCCCGTGGTGGCGTCAGGCTTGCCTACCACGGCCGCTTCCGCCACCAGTGGATGCGCCACCAGCGCTGATTCGATTTCCATCGTGCCCATGCGGTGGCCTGAGACATTCAGCACGTCGTCGATGCGGCCCGTGATCGTGAAATAACCCGTATCCTTGTTGCGGATCGCACCGTCGCCGGCCAGGTAATAGCCGCCCAGCTCTTCCGGGAAGTAGCTGGCGCGGAAACGCGCCGCGTCGTTCCAGATGGTGCGGATCATCGATGGCCACGGACGCTTCACCACCAGGATGCCGCCCTGCCCGTTCGGCACGTCCTGCCCCGCCTCATCGACAATCGCCGCCATGATGCCCGGCAGCGGCAATGTGCACGATCCCGGCACCATCGGCGTGGCGCCCGGCAGCGGCGTGATCATGTGGCCGCCCGTTTCCGTTTGCCAGAACGTGTCGATGATGGGGCAGCGCTCCTGGCCCACATTGCGGTAGTACCACAGCCACGCTTCCGGATTGATCGGTTCGCCGACAGAGCCCAGCAGGCGCAGCGACGACAAGTCGTAATTCTTCGGATGCACCTGCGCATCGGTTTCGCACGCCTTGATCAGCGAGCGGATGGCAGTCGGCGCCGTATAGAAAATACTGACCTTGTGCTTTTCGATGGTTTCCCAGAAGCGGCCCGCATCCGGCCACGTCGGCACGCCTTCGAAGATCACCTGCGTGGCGCCCGCCACGGTGGGGCCGTACGTGATGTAGCTGTGGCCCGTGACCCAGCCGATATCGGCCGTGCACCAGTACACATCGTCCGGCTTGATATCGAACGTCCACTGCATGGTCAGCGCAGTCCACAGCAGGTAGCCGCCGGACGCATGCTGCACGCCCTTCGGTTTGCCGGTGGAGCCGGACGTATACAGGATGAACAGCGGATGTTCCGCTTCCACCCATTCCGGCTCGCAAACGTCGCTCTGCCCTTCCATCAAGTCGTGCAGCCAGATATCGCGCGGCGATACATGCGTCACGCCGCCGCCCGTGCGCTGGTACACGATCACGTTACGGACAGAGTCGCAGCCGCCCAGCGCCAGCGCTTCATCGACGATGGACTTCAGCGGCAGCCGCTTGCCCCCCCGCAGCTGTTCATCCGCCGTGATGACGGCCACAGCGCCCGCATCGACGATGCGCTCGTGCAGCGCCCGCGCGGAAAAGCCGCCAAACACCACCGAATGCGTGGCGCCGATGCGTGCGCACGCCTGCATGGCCACCACCGCTTCAATCGACATCGACATGTACAGCACGACCCTGTCGCCCTTGCCGATGCCGAGCGAGCGCAAGCCGTTCGCCATCCTGCACACTTTCGCATGCAGTTCCTGGTACGTGACCCGCGTGACCGCGCCATCGTCCGCTTCGAAGATGATGGCAGTCTTGCCGCCATTGCCCTTTTCCAGATTGCGGTCCAGGCAGTTGTATGACACGTTCAATTTGCCGTCATCGAACCATTTGAAGAACGGCGCATTGCTTTCATCGAGCACGCGCGTGAATGGAACGTGCCACGACAGGTTTTCGCGCGCCAGCTTGCCCCAGTAACCTTCGTAATCGCGTTCGGCGAACGCGCACAGCGCTTCGTAGGAGGCCATGTCAGGGATTGCCGCATTGGCCGAGAAAGAGGATGGCGGCAGGAATGTGGTTTGCATGTGAGTTCTTTCAAAAAAAAGGCGGCCGAAGCCGCCCAAAAGGATGCACAGAAGAAAAGGGGAAATCGTTACTTCATCAGCTTGAATACCCAGACGCTGCCGCCCTGCTCGAGGAAGTTGACTTTCTTCGCCACTTCGCCGCCCCACAGCGGCACAGCACCGCCCCAGCCCGATACCACGGCCACATATTGCGTATCGCCTTCCTGCCACGTTACAGGTGGGGCCACCACGCCGGAACCGGTCTGGAATTGCCACAGTTCCTTGCCGGTCTTCGCATCGACGGCTTTCAGGTAACCTTCCGGCGTGCCATAGAACACCAGGCCGCCGCCCGTCGTCATCACGCCACCCCACAGTGGAGCCGTGTTCTTGATTTCCCATGCGATCTTGCCGGTCTTCGGATCGATCGCGCGCAGTGCGCCGATATAATCGTCAAACAGCGGCTTGATGGTAAAGCCCGCGCCCAGGTATGCGCCGCCTTTCTTGTACGAGATCGGCTCGTTCCAGATATCCATGCCCCATTCGTTGGCCGGCACATAGAACAGCTTCGTTTGCGGGCTGTACGCCATCGGCATCTGGTTTTTCGCGCCAAGGAAGGCCGGCGCCGCGAACACGGTCTTGCCTTTCTTGCCTTCTTCGCCCTTGGTTGGATCACCCGGACGGCCATCCGGCGTGAAGTTCGGACGGCCGGTCTTCAGGTCGATGCCGGTGGCCCACGTGATTTTCTTCACGAACGGGAAGGCGTTGTGCAGCTTGCCCGTCTGCGCGTCGTTGACGTAGAAGAAGCCGTTACGGTCAGCCTTGCCGCCATAACGTTTGCCATCCATTTCAAACGTGACGAATTCATTGGCGCCGTCGAAGTCCCACGCATCGTTCGGCGTGTTCTGGTAACTCCACTTGATCTGGCCCGTTTCCACATCCACGGCCACCGTGGACGACGAATACAGGTTGTCGCCGGGACGCAGGTGGCTGTTCCATGGCGCGGGGTTGCCGGTGCCGAAGTACGCCAGGCCGGTGGATGGGTCGTAGGTGCCGCCCATCCACGTCGATGCGCCGCCCGTCTTCCACAATTCGCCCGGCCACGATTTATTGACGGTGCCGGAAACGCCGTTGTCGATCGCGTTGCCGTCCTTGTCGTAACGGTGGCCCATGTGGCCTTCCACCGTCGGGCGCGACCACACCAGTTCACCGGTGCGCGGATTGCGCGCTTCGATACGGCCCACGATGCCGAATTCGCCGCCCGACACGCCCGTCAACAGCAAGCCTTTGGCGATCAGCGGCGCGGCGGACATCGAATAGCCGGCAGCATAGTCATCGACCTTTTCCTTCCACACGATCTTGCCCGTGTCCTGGTCCAGCGCCACCAGCTGCGCATCCAGCGTGCCGAAGATGACGAGGTTGTCGAACAGCGCTGCGCCGCGGTTGATCACGTCGCAGCACGGCATGATGCCATCCGGCAGGCGGTGTTCATACTTCCACAGCTTGGCGCCGGTTTTCAAATCCAGCGCATAGATCCGCGAATACGACGCGGTGACGAACATCTTGCCGTTGTGGATGACCGGCTGCGATTCCTGCCCCCGCTGCTTTTCGCCGCCGAACGAGAACGACCACGCCGGCACCAGCTTGCCGACGGTTTTGGTATTGATTTGCGACAGCGGCGAATAACGCTGCCCCGGCGACCCCATGCCGAACGACAGCACGCCCGACGTGTCCTGTACAGGCTTTTCCAGCATCGCCTGCGTGACGGCTCCCCCCGCCCATACGCTGCTGGTCAATGCTGCGCATGCCGACGCGATTAACAACCCCATGATCTTTTTTTGCACGATAGTCTCCGTTTATGGTCTTAGTCCCAATTCACTGCATTCCTGGTCCGTGAACAAGCGCGAGCGCGTCAAGAACCGATGGCCCGAACCGTTATCGAGTGAAAACATGCCGCCATTGCCCGGCACCACGTCGATAATCAGTTGCGTGTGTTCCCAGTATTCGTACTGCTCCATGCCGATATAAAACGGCGCGCCACCAAGGTTGCCGAGGTAGATATCCGTGTCGCTGAGGTTGAACTCCCCGACCTGGTAGCACATCGGCGTACTGCCGTCGCAGCAACCACCGGACTGGAAAAACATGATCGGCCCATAGCGGTGGCGCAGGCCAGCAATCATTTCCAGCGCGGCGTCAGTGGCGATAACTCTTGCGACGGCAGTTTTCATCATTTGCCCTTAGAAGAAGCCCAGCGCATTCGGGTTGTAGCTGACCAGCAGGTTCTTGGTCTGCTGGTAGTGTTCCAGCATCATCTTGTGGTTTTCACGGCCGATGCCCGATTGCTTGTACCCGCCGAATGCCGCATGGGCTGGATACAGGTGGTAGCAGTTGGTCCACACGCGCCCAGCCTGGATGCCGCGGCCGATGCGGAAGGCGCGCGCGCCGTCGCGGGTCCAGACACCGGCGCCCAGGCCATACAGCGTGTCGTTGGCGATGCGCAGCGCATCTTCCTCATCCTTGAAGGTGGTCACCGACACCACCGGGCCAAAGATCTCTTCCTGGAAGATGCGCATCTTGTTGTGGCCCTTGAATACGGTCGGCTGCACGTAATAGCCGCCTTCCAGGTCACCGTTCTGGATCGTGCGCACGCCGCCGGCCAGCAATTCCGCACCTTCCTGCTTGCCGATATCCATGTACGACAGGATTTTTTCCAGCTGCTCTTGCGACGCCTGGGCGCCGATCATGGTGGAAGCGTCCAGCGGGTTGCCCTGCTTGATGGCGGCCACGCGTTTCAGCGCGCGCTCGATGAAGGCGTCGTATATCGATTCCTGGATCAGCACGCGCGATGGGCAGGTGCACACTTCGCCCTGGTTCAGCGCGAACATGGCGAAGCCTTCCAGGCACTTGTCGAAGAACGCATCGTCCGCGTCCATCACGTCTTCAAAGAAGATGTTGGGCGACTTGCCGCCCAGTTCCAGCGTGACAGGAATCAGGTTTTGCGCGGCGTATTGCATGATCAGGCGGCCGGTGCCCGTTTCACCGGTAAATGCGATCTTGGCGATGCGCTTGGACGATGCCAGCGGCTTGCCCGCTTCCAGGCCAAAACCGTTGACGACATTGAGCACGCCTGGCGGCAGCAGGTCGGCGATCAGTTCCACCAGCACCATGATCGATGCCGGGGTTTGCTCGGCAGGTTTCAGCACCACGCAGTTGCCGGCGGCCAGCGCAGGCGCCAGCTTCCACACCGCCATCAGGATCGGGAAGTTCCACGGGATGATCTGGCCCACGACGCCCAGCGGCTCGTGGAAGTGGTACGCATAGGTGTTGGCGTCGATCTGTGCGACGGAACCTTCCTGCGCGCGGATGCAGCCGGCGAAATAGCGGAAGTGGTCAATCGCCAGCGGGATGTCGGCAGCCGTGGTCTCGCGGATTGGTTTGCCGTTGTCGATGGTTTCAGCAATCGCCAGCACCGACAGGTTTTGCTCCATACGGTCGGCAATCTTGTTCAGGATGTTGGCGCGTTCCGTTTGCGACGTCTTGGCCCACGCATCCTTGGCGGCATGCGCCGCATCGAGGGCGATTTCTACGTCTTCCGCCGTCGAGCGGGCGATTTCGCAGAATGGCTTGCCGGTGATCGGCGTCAGGTTGGCGAAGTACTCGCCTTTTACTGGCGGGAGGAATTTGCCGCCGATAAAGTTGTCGTAGCGTTGTTTGTACGGATTGGCGACGCCCAGTTTGGTGATGTCCGCGAGATTCATGTCATCCTCTTTCTTCAGTAAATGTGGTGGAGATTCGGGCCGTTCCTTGCGGGGACGGTGGCGTTGAGCACACTCCCTGTTTCGCAAACACCGTGCCAGCCTGTTTTGTGGGGATTTAAGCCATTGGGCTGTTGCTTGTTGTGCCAGAACGGAACAGGTCTGCTCCACCTGTTCCGCTCAACCTGTTCAGCGGATTGCCACACCCCAGGGCAATTCACCGACCGCGATATCCGTCGTCTTGCGGGCGGCGGCCGTATCGATGACGGACACGCTGTTGGAACGCCCGTTGGCCACGTACAGCTTGCTGCCGTCCGGCGTGATGGCCATATTCCAGGGGCGTTTACCGACAGCGATGGTGGCGCTGACCTGGTTGGTGGCGGTATCGATCTGCATCACGCTGCCATCGATGCCGTTCGACACGTACACCTTGGCGCCGCCGGGATGGACGGCAATGCCGTTGGCGTTGCGTCCGGCCGGGATTTTTGCAATGGCGGCGCCGCTGGCCGTATCCACGACATACACGGCGTTCACCAGTTCGCACGCGATATAGGCGCGGCTGCCATCGGGCAGGAAACCGATGCCGCGCGGGCGCAAGCCCACCGCCACGGCGCCCGTCTGGCGGCGCTGCGCCACGTCGATGACGTCCACCTGCTCTGCTTCTTCCGCGCTGACGTACAGCCAGCGGCTGTCCGGGCTGAATACCGCGTGTTCCGGATTTTTGCCCTGTACCGGGATATCCGCCAGGCGCAGGCCCGTGCGCGCATCGACCAGGGTGACGCTGTTGCCCTCCTCCACCGCCACTGCCGCGTAGCGGCCATCGGGCGACACGCTGACGCCTTCCGGCGAACTGCCCAGCGCCAGCGTGCGGGTGGCGCCGCCCGCGCCGCCTGAGGTGTCCAGCATCAGCAGCGCGTTGCTGCCCGCATCGGTGACAAACAGCCGGTTGCCCACGGTGTCATACGCAATGCCACGGGGACGTTTGCCTGCGGGCAGGCTGCGCACGACGGTATCGGTGCCGGTATCGAGCACGCTGACGGAGCCGGATTTCTCGTTCGGCACATACGCCAGCGGCGCGGCGATGGCGGACGAAGACAGGGTGGTGACTGCGTACGCTGCGCACACTATGTATGCCGCGCGCAGGCAATAAGGGGTTTTCATGGTGGTCTCCTGGTGTTGGGCTGCGCGTTCGTGCGCGCGTACAGGTCAGGAATGCAAGCGGCGTGCCATTGCTGTGTGGCGAGCATTCGCCATGGCAGGTATATTGCTTACGGTTTCCGGCAAACCCGCCAACCAGATGAGGAGATGGAGATGCAACCCCGTAGTCGTTTGAACACAATCGCAGCCCTGCTGGGCTGCACCGTTGCCGCGGGAGCGCTGGCCGAAGCGCCGGATGCCGTGGTCATTGTCAGCGGCAGCCGCGTGGAACACAGCAGTTTCGACTTCCCCGCGGCAGTGGATGTCATCGACGGGGAACGCATCCGTACGGCGCAAATGCGGGTCAACGCATCGGATGCGCTGGCGGCGGTGCCGGGGCTGGTGGCGCAAAACCGGCAAAACTATGCGCAGGATCTGCAGATTTCCTCACGCGGCTTCGGCGCCCGCTCAGCCTTCGGCGTGCGGGGCGTGAAACTGGTGGCCGATGGCATCCCCGCGTCGATGCCGGATGGCCAGGGCCAGGCCGCCACTTTCAATCTCGACCAGGCGCAGCGCATCGAAGTACTGCGCGGGCCGTTTTCCGCCGCCTATGGCAACCATGCGGGCGGTGTCGTGCAATTGTTTACGCGCGAACCGGAAGGCAGGCCGGTACTGGAAACGTCCGTGATGGGCGGCAGCGACGGCGCCCGCAAGGTGGACGTCAATGCACAGGGGCTGGCGGGCGGCATTGGCTATCTGCTCGACGCTTCCCGCTTCGACACGGATGGCTACCGCGATCACAGCGCCGCGCGGCGCGACCAGGCGTATGCCAAGCTGTCCGTACGCCCGAACGACGGCGGCAAGCTGACGGTGACGGCGAGCGGCTTGCGCCAGAAGGATACGCAAGATCCACTGGGCGTGACCTGGGCCACCTACCTGCGCGATCCGCGCGCGGGGGAAACCGACACCACCGATACCGTGACGCCGAAGCGCACGTTTGCGGAGCGCTACAACACGCGCAAGAGCATCGACCACCAGCAAATCGGCGCCGCATGGGAACAGCGCTTTGGCGACAGCCGCCTGAAGGTATCGCTCTATGGCGGCAACCGGCAAGTGATCCAGTACCAGGCGTTTTCCCGCGCATTCCAGGCGCCGGCCAGCCATTCCGGCGGCGTGGTGGATTTCGACCGCGACTTCCATGGCGCCGATATCAGCTGGCTGGATGTGCGCGACGTGGGTGGCGGCAAACTCAGTACCACAGCCGGCTTTGAATATGGCCGCTCGTCGGATGACCGCAAGGGGTATGAAAACTTCGTGGGCACGGAGCTGGGCGTGAAGGGCAAGCTGCGGCGCGATGAAGAGGATGTGGTGTCGAATGCGGATCCGTACGTGCAGACGGAGTGGGCCCGTGGAGCTTGGGTGTTCAGTGGCGGCGTACGGCGCAGCCGGGTCAGCGTCTCGGTGCGCGACAACTTCCTGTCGAACGGCAATGACAGCGGCAGCTTGCGCCACGCGCGCACGACACCGGTGGCGGGTGTGCTGTTCAAGGTGTCGCCTGTGCTGAATGCCTATGCCAGCGCCGCGCAGGGATTCGAGACGCCGACATTGAATGAATTGTTTTACTCCGGCACCGGCGGCGGCTTCAACTTCCGCCTGCAGCCGGCCCGCAGTACGCACGGCGAAATCGGCGTGAAGGCCATCGTGGGCGCCGGTATCCGCGTGGATGCGGCGCTGTTCAGCGTGAAAACGCGGGACGAACTGGTGGTGGACGCGGCCAGCGGCGGGCGCACCAGCTACCGCAACGCGGGCAAGACGTCGCGGCGCGGCGCCGAAGTGTCAGCCGATGCCGACCTGGGTGCGGGTTTCAGCAGCCGCGTGGCCCTGACCGCGCTGCACGCCGTCTACGATACGCCATTCGGCGCCGTGGCGGCGGGCAGCCGCCTGCCGGGCGTGCCGAGAGCGAACCTGTATGCGGACCTGGCGTGGAAGGATGCCACTGGCCATATCGGCGCGGCGCTGGAAACCATCGCCAGCGCCAGGGTCTATGCGGAAGACAGCAATGTGGAAAAGGCAGCGCCAGGCTACGCAACGGTGAATGCCCGCATCACGGCGCGGCACGATCTCGGCTCATGGGCGCTGACTGGCTACGCCCGCCTTAACAACCTGCTTGACCGCCAGTACATCGGTTCCGTGATCGTCGGCGACACCAACAAGCGCTATTACGAATCCGCCCCCGGCCGCAACTGGCAACTGGGCGCCAGCGCCCAATACCGCTTCTGACCTGAAAGCGGGTGTTGATAAGACATCGCCCGCCAGTATTGACCTGGCGGGCGATTCATATGCGGCAGCGGTGAACATCATCTAGGGTGCTGCCACGCGCACCCCATGTTTGGCAAAGATCGCCTGCAACTCTCCGCTGTCACGCAGCTCGTTGAGCGCGGCCTGCAAGCGCCGGGCCACATCTTCGTTGCCCTTCTTGACAGCCATGCCCACCGCCCAGCCATTGCGGGGCAGGCGCTGGAAGACGGCGGGCGCCAGCGGAAACGCGGGGTCGCCACGGAAGACGGATTCGATTTCAGAGCGGTTGGCCAATACCGCATCCAGCTGTCCCGCCTTCAAAGCCTCCAGCGCGGCGGCGGCGGTCGGGAAGATGCGCACGTTATCGCGGAAACGGCCATTGCCCTCGCCCAGCAATACCATGCCAGCAATCGACACCTTTTCCACGCCAATACGCTTGCCCGCCAGCGCATCGAGGCTGTCAAAGGCAGGCATGGCTTGCGCATTGCGCACCAGTTGTACTGATTCCACGTGATAAGGCGCGAAAATCTGCACCTTGTCCTGCGCCGCCATCAGGCGCGGATCGACAGGCACGTGCAGCATCACGTCAGCCGGGCCATAACCGAGGTAATGGCCCTTCCACACCATGTTGCGCAAGTCGTCGCCCAGTTCTTCGCCTGCCGGGAATGGCAGCAAGTTCAGGCGCAAACCCAGCTTCTTTGCCAGCGCGCCGGCCAGGTCGACATCGATACCGCCGTCCTTGGCAGAAAACGGCGCAAATTCCGTATAGACAGCCACTTTCAGGCTGCCCGCTTGTTGCACCTTGTCCCAGTCCGCGCGGGCCGGCAGTGCAAGGGACAGGGCGAGCGCGGCCGCCGCCCCCAATGTGAGTACGCGACGGGACATGACGCCCTCCCTCTTCAGTCAGTTAATCAGTTAGCCTCGCGGCGGGATTCCAGGTAAGTCTTGATGGCCCACATGGCTTCCTGATTGAACACGCCCTCAAACGGCGGCATGTACACGGCGCCATTGCGCACCTTGCCCCCGCGGACCGACGACAGGAAGTAATTGTCGACGTCCTTGTAGCACGCCGCTTTCTTGGTGGCGTTCTTGATGTTGGTGCAGTCGCGGTCCAGCAGGCGCAGGTCCGGTGCGATGCCGCCCGATACGGCTTCCAGGCCGTGGCAGCGCGCGCAATTCTGGTTGTAGGCCGAGGTGCCGATCTTCAGCGCCAGCTTGTTGCCCTTGTAGGGATTTTCATCACGCCATTTATCACCCAGCGTGGTCAGGCCCGTGGTATCGACACCCTGCGGCGTCACATTGCCGTGGCCATAGGCGGTGAGCGAGGCAACCAGCGCCGCAGCCGCGGCGAAGAAAATGGTGGGGCGTTTCATGATGCAGTCTCCTTGTGTTAGTGATGCATCACAAGGAGCAATTGGCGTGCCACGGTTGCATCCGTACCGCGACGCCAACGGCGCCGGAAAAAGTGTTCCAGAACGGAACAGGTGTCACAGCGGTTGTTCCACCGGCTGTGACAACCGCGCCTACCGTACCACGATGGTACAGAGGCTATGCCGCTCCTGCGTTTCGAACGCGATATCGGCAACATCAAGCAGGGCTGCAACACTAAATTATAGAAACAGGCAATCACGGACGAGGAATACACATTTCGGACTGCGGGCCTCGCCCCTATCATGAACTCATCTGAAAGGAGATCATGATGAAAAAGACTTGGTTGATTACCGGCGCAAGCCGTGGCCTGGGATTGGAAATGGCCAAGGCGGTATTGGCTGCCGGGGATAATGTGGTTGCCACCGGTCGCAATCCTCTACATATTCAACAGGCCCTGGGTGAGCACAATCACTTGCTGGTACAGCAGCTCGACGTCAATGACGGGAGGTCCATCACTGTCGCGGTGAATGCGGCGGTTGGACGCTTCGGCCGCATCGATGTACTGGTGAATAATGCCGGCTACGGCCATCTCGGCTTTTTTGAGGAAACGACTGCCGAAGACGTTAAAGCACAATTCGACAGCAATGTTTTCGGCCTGATGGACGTTACCCGCGCAGTATTACCGGTAATGCGTGCAGCAGGCAGTGGACGCATCTTTAACGTTTCCTCACTCGCGGGCATGCGGGGATCGGCATTCAGCTCACTGTACTGCGCAAGCAAATTCGCCGTGGAAGGTTTTTCAGAATCCCTGGCTGCGGAAGTGGTCCCCTTTGGCATCAAGGTGACGATAATCGCGCCCGGACCGTTCCGCACTGACTTCCTGTCGGCTAAATCACTACAGGTCGGCAGCTCGGCTTTGCCTGACTACGATGTGGCGCGCGACAAAACACGCGCCACTTTCGAGGAGCGTAATGGCAAACAGGCCGGCGACCCGGTCAGGTTAGCCGCCGCCGTGATCCGGCTGGCCAATCACCCTGAGCCACCAATGCGCTTTGTAGCGGGAAGTGCGGCGCTTCAGATCGGCCGGCAAAAACTGGCCGAGGTACACGCTGACCTTGACGCCTGGCAGGAGGCATCTGAAGCAACCGATGGCCAGTACACCGATACCCAAGCGTGGCGCCCTGCCAATCAATCCTGACCTATGGAGATGCATGAAATGACTCGGGCAAAAAACAAATATGTAGGCATGTGGGTAACGGCCGATGGCTACATCCGCCATGAATTACTTCCTAACGGCCGGTATGACGAAGCACGCGGTAGCAAACAAAACGCTTATCAGGGCGATTACCTGATAACCGGCGACCATATCGATTACGAAGACGACACCGGTTTCGTCGCCGACGGCGATTTCCGCGACGACGTGCTGTATCACGCCGGTATGGTGCTTTACCGCGAACGTCACTGAAACGGCTACATGGCGTACTCGGAAGGGCGTTCTGCTTGCATCAGCATCAGCGCGCTCTTCATTTCAATAGCTTCTTGTAGCGGCGTGCGTCCGAAGAACCGTTTGAATTCGCGGCTAAATTGAGAGCTGCTTTCGTAACCCACCATATTCGAGGCGGTCGCCGCGCTCACCCCGTCCTGAACCATCAGAAGGCGTGCCTTATGCAGCCTCGTGCTCTTTAAATATTGAATCGGCGTCGTGTTCGTTACAGCCTTGAAGTTGGCGTGAAATGCCGCCACGCTCATCCCTGCCTCGCTTGCCAAGGTGCTGACATCAATCTCGCTATCGTAGTGTTCGTGAATCCTGCGCAGCGCCTTGCCGATTTTTCCGAACTGACTTTGCTGCGTCAATGATGCCAGCACCGCTCCGCCCTGCGGTCCGGTAAGTACGCGGTATAGCAGTTCCTTCACGATGGCCGGTCCAAGAATCGCAGCATCGTCCGGCACGGTTAACGCGGTCAGCAAGCGCAGCAAGGCATCGCTCATATCATCACTCATTGGCGTGGAATAGATGCCGGCCGGCGCAGCCATTTTGCCCTTGCGCGTTTTGCTCAACGCCAGAACCAAGTCTGCTGCGACCTGCAAATCTATCCGCAATGCCACCGCCAACATTGGCTCCTTTTCACTGGCTTCGGTCTCCGATTCGAACGGCAATGGCACTGACAGTACCAGGTAATGATTCGCGTCGTAGACATAGGATTCGCCTGCCAGGTAACCACGCTTGCGCCCTTGGCAAACGATTACGATGGACGGTTCATACATGACGGGAATCCGTGGCAATGATCGATTGGCGCGCATAAACCTTACCCCGTCCAATGCCGACAAGGTGTATCCCTCAAACGGCGCAAGTTTATTTAACAAGGCGACCAGACGGCTCTGATGTTCATTGTTCATATGCGTTCAAAGTCGGTTTAGAGGATCAGGCAATGCGGCAATATTATCTGATATTTCGTGCCTTTCGCTCAGCACGCATACTGGCTCCATCGCAGTTCAACTTATTCAAGGAGCTAAAAATGAGCAACGAAAACAGCAAAAAAGTCGTCCTTATTACCGGTGCCAGCAGTGGCATTGGCGAGGCCACCGCAAAACACTTAGGCCGGCATATGCATGTCGTGCTGGGCGCACGCCGCACCGAACGGTTGGAGCGCCTCGCGGCCGACATCAATGCGCAAGGCGGCTCTGCCTGCGTGATTCCGCTCGATGTGACGAGTGAGGCCAGCATGAACGAGTTCGTCAAATTCGCGCTGCAAAAGCACGGCCGAGTGGACGTCTTGGTTAACAATGCAGGCGTGATGCCGCTTTCGAAACTGGAGGCGCTGAAGGTCGCCGAATGGAACCAGATGATCGACGTGAACGTCCGCGGCGTTTTGCACGGCATTGCCGCTACTTTGCCCTTGATGCAAAAACAGCGCAGCGGGCAAATCATCAACATGGCGTCGATTGGCGCGTACACCGTCAGCCCGACTGCAGCGGTTTATTGCGCTACGAAGTTCGCGGTCGCCGCCATTACCGAAGGCTTGCGCCAGGAGGTCGGCGCCGATATCCGTGTGACTTTGGTTTCGCCTGGCGTAGTGGAATCCGAACTCGCTGAATCGATTTCCGATCCAGCAGGCCGCGAAGAGATGCGTAGTTTCCGGCAGATTTCCATTAAGCCGGATGCCATCGCACGCGCTATCGAGTTCGCCATCCAGCAGCCGGCCGATGTCGACGTGAGCGAGATCGTCGTGCGCCCGACGGCCAGCCCCTTCTAACCTGCCTGGGCCTTCAAGCGGTTCACAAACCAGCGGCCCGCCGGGCCGGGCGGATGCTCCATCAGATGCACAGCATGCATGGAGAAGCCCGGCCCAACGTTCGGCTGTATTTCCAGGTTTAGCGTTACCAGCTTGCCGCTGTGCAGGTCCTCCTCCACCATCGGTAGTGGCATATATCCCCAGCCTAGCCCGGCTCGCAAGAATGCGTGCTTGGCGCCCATGTCGCCGAGCCGCCAGGTCTTTGCCGACACGACACCGAAATTGCGGCCCGCAGTTAGCGAAGAACGGTCAGCCAGCACCAGCTGCACATGCTCCGCGGCCACCGAGCGCAGGATAGTTCCCTCCATTGCCGCCAATGGATGGCTCGGCGCCACCACTGCCACGGCACCCACGCTCAGCAGGAACTCCGAGGCGCAGCCGGCCGGGATTTCTGGCAGCGAGCCGATAATGGCCACCCTGCAGTCGCCAGCCAACAGGGGCTGCAAAACCGCGCCCAAAGCCTCTACATACAAGCGCAGTGGAGTTCCGGGGAATTCCTGATGAAACGCCTGCACAGCCGCCGTCAAGTCCTCAATCGGAAACATCACATCGACCGCCACGGCCAGCTCGGGTTCCAGCCCTTCCGCCAAAGTACGCGCCCTCGCTTTAAACGCGTCCATGCCCTGAGCAGCCAGCCTTGCTTGCGCCAGCAACGCGCGGCCCGCCTCCGTCAAATGCGGATAGCGCCCGGTACGCTCGAACAAAGCAAAACCAACCTGGGACTCGAGATTGGCAAGTGTAGCGCTGACCACGGACTGTGCGCGCCGCAGCTTGCGCCCCGCCGCCGAGAAGCTGCCCTCATCTGCGGCGGCAATGAAGGTTCGTAATTGGTCCATGGACATACCGTCAAGCATCCATCGCTCCTTTAGATACTAAGCATCCAATTATATAGGCTATTCAGATGGATTGGCGATCAATAAGATTCAGTCATGCCCTCAAACAACGGAGCCAACGAAATGAATTCAACCGACCAACGCAGCATCGTTTATCGCAGTAAAGGCAGCACCCGCGGCGGCATCAACCGCCTCGTCAGTCCTGGCGACCTGGGCCAAATGATTAAACCTTTCATTTTCCTCGACCTGTTCCAGCTTGAGACGCCGGCAAGTAAGATGGGCATGCACCCCCATTCGGGCATCGCCACCGTCACCGTGGTCATGGACGGCGCGCTGGAGTACCGCGAAACCACCGGCAGCCAAGGCCAACTGCCAACTGGCGGTGTCGAATGGATGAGCGCCGGCGGAGGCGTCTGGCATGAAGGCGGCGCGGCGCCCGGCCAGCACGTGCGCGGTTTCCAGCTGTGGCTGGCCCTGCCGGCGGAAGACGAGAACGGCCCTGCAAGCAGCCAGTACGTGGCGCCGGCGCAAGTCCCCAGCCATGGACCGGCACGCGTGATCATCGGAAGCTACGGCGGCGTCAGCAGCCCGATCCGCCCGCGTGCTCCGATCAATTATCTGCACGTGAAACTACACGACGGCGAACTCTGGACTTATACGCCGCCAAACAACCACGACGTGAGTTGGATCGCAGTCGCCTCCGGCGCCCTGCACACCGCTGGTACCACGGTACAGCACGAAGTGGCGATCTTTGAAGAAGGCGGCAGCGCCATCGAGCTGGTTGCCCAAGGCGCCACCGAATTTGTGCTGGGTTCCGCCGCCAAGCACCCCCACGATCTGGTTACCGGCTACTACTCGGTCCACACCAGCGCCGCGGCACTTGAACAAGGCGAGCGGGAAATCCGCCGCATCGGCGTCCAGCTGCGCGCCGCCAATTTGATGTAAGCACTGTCGTTTTTTTATTTCACTTCAAATCGAAAGGAATTACCATGAAAACCGCGAACACCACCACCATCGTCCCAGCCATCGGCCGCGTGCTGCTGGCCACCATCTTCGTCTTCAGCGGCATCGGCAAATTGCTGGCGCCGGACGCCACCATCGGCTACATCGCCTCGTCCGGCCTGCCGTTTGCGCCGTTGGCCCTGGCGGCCGCGGTCGCGGTCGAACTGGGCGGAGGCCTGATGCTGGCACTCTGCATCCAGACCCGCCTGGTCGCCGCGCTGCTGGCCGCCTTCTCCATCGTCACCGGCCTGGCCTTCCATAACGCTATTGGCGACCAGAACCAGTTGATCCACCTGCTGAAAAATATCGCCATAGCCGGCGGCCTGCTGCAGGTGGTGGCTTTCGGCGCCGGCGCCCTCAGCTTCGACAACCGCCGTACCGCTGTTCGCCAGCTGGCCTAAATCCAACCTTTCAAATACAGGAGTTCTTCATGAAAACGAATACCGTAGGCATCATCGGCGCCGGCGCCATCGGCCAGGCCTTTGCCAAGCAGCTGGTTAAAGCAGGTATTAACGTCATCCTTAGTAACAGCCGTGGCCCGGAGACGCTGGCCGACGTGGTAAATGGTCTTGGCGGCAAAGCACGTGCCGGCACGGTGAAGCAAGCCGCAGAAGCCGACATCGTCTTCGTCAGCACTAACTGGAGCCGCACCGAGGCCGCGCTCAAGGGCCTGAACTGGGACGGCCGCATCCTGATCGATGCCACCAACCCGGTTCTCCTCCCTGGCTACAAGCTGGCTGAGCTGGGTGGCAAGAATTCCAGTCAGGTCGTCACAGGATGGGCACCGGGCGCCCGCGTCGTCAAAGCCTTCAATACTTTGCTTGCAAGCGTGCTGGCGCAAGACCCGGCCCAATCGGGTGGTCGCCGCGTAGTGTTCATCTCCGGTGACCATACCGATGCAAAGGCCGAAGTGGCAGAATTAACAGCCCATCTAGGCTTTGCCAGCATCGACCTGGGCGCGCTGGAAGTTGGTGGATACCTGCAACAATTCCCTGGCGGTCCGCTACCAGCTGTTAATCTCCTGAAACTGGGATAACAAGAGGTGACAATGAACTCCACTCCGCGTACATCCGCTGAGGCGTTCGAAGAATACATCCCCGGAGAGCTGCTCGCGGAACATCGCGCGCAGTCCTCCGGGGATGTGTTCGTTCAAATCCTGGCACGACGTCAAGAACAAGAGAACATCATTATTCCTGCCGTACCGGAGGCGCTCATAGTATGGATATTGTCGGGTGAAGCGGTCGTCGAAGAGCGGCCGCCTGGCGGCGAGTGGGTCGCCAACCGCGTCGTCGCCGGAGACTTCTTCCTGACCACTGCGACCACTCCCACCGAGATGAGATGGAAGGCGGCGGCAGGCACGCCGTTCACAGTGATGCATGTGTATATCGGTGTCTCGATGATGCAAAATATCGCGTTACGCGAGGTATCGGGTGCGCGCGACGCAACGCTATCGGCATTGCTGGAGCATATCCGCGCCGAAATGATCGACCAGCACCCTGCGAACGGTCGTTTCATTCAAGGCATCGCGCAAGCGCTGGCTGTCCATGTGGCGCGGACATACAAGACCGATGCGGAACGCCAGCGCGGTGGCTTGCAGGCCTTCAAGCTACATCGCGTATTCGAGGCGATGCGGGAACGACTTGCACAACCATTCGATCTCGCAGAATTCGCAGACCTTGCGGAGCTAAGCGAGTTCCATTTCAGCCGGGTGTTTAAGCAGTCCACAGGACTTTCGCCTTCACGCTATTTCATCCGCATGCGAATGGAAGAGGCGCGCCGACTGCTCACCGAGACCGACAACTCGATCATCAACATCGGCCTCGCCGTTGGTTACAACAGCCCCAGTCATTTCGCTTCCGTGTTCCGCAAACATACCGGCGTTTCGCCATCCACTTACCGCTGATGACATCCACAGCAAAACCGCGATAGTTCGAGCAAGCCGCCATGCGACGAGAGCGCGACGCGGCGGCATCATGAGTCCGTGCTTCAAACAATCTGTCCGAAGCGCTAACACTCACAATCGAAAGGAACTGTCATGCAACTCAAAGGTAAAGTAGCCCTGGTAACCGGCGCATCGAGCGGGATTGGCGCCGCCACCGCAAAAAAATTGGCCGCACACGGCGTCAAAGTTGGTCTCGCCGCTCGCCGCCTGGATCGCTTGCACGCACTGGTTGCGGAAATCAAAGCAGCCGGCGGTGATGCCATCGCATTGCAAATGGACGTCACCGACCAGGCGGCCGTATCGGAAGGCGTCGCAACGCTGCACGAGACTTACGGCCGTATCGACATCGCGTTCAACAACGCGGGCCTGATGCCGATTTCGGACATCGCAAGTCTGAAGATCGAGGAATGGCATCGCATGGTGGACGTCAACGTTAAAGGTCTGTTCAACACCGTTGCCGCTGTTCTGCCGATCATGCAAGCGCAAAAGTCGGGCCACATGATTAACACCTCCTCGATTGCCGGCCGTAAGACCTTCCCCGGCCTGGGTGTTTACTGCGCGACGAAACACGCGGTCGCCGCATTCTCGGATATTTTGCGCATGGAGGTGTCCCCCAAATACAATATCCGCGTAACCTCGCTGCAACCGGGCGCGGTGGAGAGCGAACTGTTCGAACACATCACTGACGAGAACTACCGCGCGCAGATGGAACAGCTGAAGGAGCAGATGAAATTCATGAAGTCGGAGGACATCGCCGACTCGATCATCTACGCGCTGCAAGCGCCGGACCACGTTGACGTCGCAGAGCTGTTCATCATGCCTACCGAGCAGCCTTGGTAATGACTTGATGCGTGCCGGATACAATGCCCGGCACGCTTTTTAATTCGTTGGAAATCACTATAGTGGACTACTTCACCGCAGTACGCACCTTTATAAGAGTAGTCGAAACCGGCAGCTTCGCCAAGGCAGCTGATTCACTCGAGCTTCCACGCAATACTGTCACCAAGCTGGTACAGGCGCTGGAAGCACACCTGCGCGTAAAGTTGCTCCACCGGACCACCAGAAAAGTATCCACCACCAACGACGGAGCGATGTACTTCGACCGCATGGTACATCTGCTTGAAGAGTGGCACGAAGTCGAATCAGAACTGTCCAGCGGGCAGAAAAAGCCGCATGGTCGCCTGCGTGTCGACATGGGCGCCAGCATGGCCTCCCAATTGGTGATTCCCGCTCTTCCGGATTTTCGGCGGCGCTATCCGATATGCAACTGGACGTGGGCGTCAGCGACCGGCCGTTGGACCTGATAAGCGACCGCATCGATTGTGTCATTCGCGCCGGCGAGATCAAGGACCCGGCACTGATCGCGCGGCACCTCGGCGACTTGAAGTTCGTACTTTGCGCGGCGCTTGCTTATCTAGCTAACTGTCCCGCGCCGGCACATCCTGATGAGCTCGAGGATGGGCACACGCTGGTCCGATATTTTTACGCCGGCTCGACGCGGCAATTACCCTTCCTGCTGGCCGCGCAGGATGAGAGCATCAGTATCAAGGGAAAATATTTTATCTCGGTCAACGAGAGCAATGCCCTCTTGGCAGCCGCAGTGGCGGGTCTGGGGATCGTAGCGGGACCAGCTTTCATGTTGCAGCCGCGGATCGACAGTGGTGAGCTCGTAGCGTTATTACCGGCTTGGTCGCCGCCGACGGTGCCGCTGCACGTTGTGTATCCAGCCAACCGCCATATGAACACCCGCACCCGGGTATTCGTAGACTGGATGATGGAGCTGAGTCGGAATAACCCACATATCCTCCCCCCGCGTGCCAGTCTCCCGGTGGCGCGCGGGGAATTCGACCAGGCTTAACCGAACAGCTTTTTTGCCGTCCTGGCGACCAATTCACCTTGATGGCGCGCACCTTCCAGGTCGATCTCGCCCGGCGAACAGATGGGCTGCTTCGCGGCCAATTCCCTTATTACGCAATAGCGCCCAGTTGCTGCATCAACGAATACAGATGCGCCACGCCCCAGTGTTCGGTAATCTGACCGTTCTCCACACGCATCACATCCACGGTGTCAAATTGAATCTTGCGGCCAGTCGGCTGCACGCCCAGAAAAGCACCCTGGTGAGTACCGTGATAAGTCTTGTAGGTCGTGACACGGTCGCCATCTGCCGTCTGCCAATGGATCACTGCGTGAAAATCCGGGAAGGCCTCACGCAGTTTCTCATAGAGCGCCCGGGCGCCGGGCTTATCTGGCGTGCAGTTGGGTTGTGGCGTATGGTCGACGAAAGCGTCGGCAAACAGCTCGTCGAACAAGGCGAAGTTGCCACCTCCCTGCACTTCCTCTGTATTGCGGCGTACGACCGCCTTGGCGATATCGCTGACGTTTGGCACGGCCGGACGCAGGATGGCAGAGCCGAGAATCTTACGGTCCGCCAAATCCTGGTGCGCACGAGCGACGCCGTTGAGGGAATAGACTGCCGGCACTTCCTGGCCGAAGATACCTTGCTCAATCGCGCGGAACAGATCGGCGCTGGCGCGTTCTAACGCGGTGCGCTCTGCGACATATTGGCCGGTGCTTGGTTGCATGTAGCGGATGTTGCGTGCAGCGATAGCCTCCTGGTCGATGTCTGGTGAACCCGACGCATTACCGACGTGGATTAGTTCGCCGCCAGCACGGAGCGCCGCCACCGACTGGGCAAAAGTCGCCTTACCAATCAGCTCGTAGACCACATCAACGCCGCGGCCCCCGGTCAATGTGAGAACACGTTGCGCCAGTTTTGGATCATTAGCGTCCAGCACGTGCTCAATGCCGTAAGACCTCACGCTCGCGGCCTTTGCAGCAGTGCCGACGGTCGCAATGACGGTAGCGCCGAGCGCCTTGGCCCAGCGTGCCACAATCGAGCCAACACCGCCAGCGGCGCCATGAACCAGTACGACTTCGCCGGGATGCACTTGATGCGCACCGTACAGCATCATCCATGCGGTCAGCCCCTTTGTGAAGGTCGCCGCGGCGGTGTCCGACGAGATGTAGCGTGGCAGCTTGACCAGGTGCCGCGCCTCGATCAGGCGCTCGTCAGCGTAAGCGCCGAATGAGAAGAAGTACGCAACGCGGTCGCCTACAGTAAAGCCAGTGACCCCTGGTCCGACTTGTTCAATAACGCCCGCGCCTTCGACACCCATTTCCAACGGAAGCGGCGCGCGGAAGGCGCCGGATCGGAACATCGTATCGACAAAGTTGACGCCGATTGCTTCGTGGCGCAGGCGGACTTCTCCGGCAGCTGGCGCGGGCAGCGCCGGGGTGTCTTCGTGGACCATTGCGCTCGCAGGTCCGGGTTGGTAGATACGCACTCGCTTACTCATGACAGCTCCTGATTAGTTAGTTGAGAGCTTCATGGTAGGTGCGCCGGCGGACGGGATAAACGCCCAACAAGGGGATACATTGTTCCCGTGGCGGGGACAATGCTTGCCTTGATTGGCTTCTATCTGGACGGAATCCGGCGCGCCGGAACCCAGACTCGGGCAAATGCTGGCAAATCAATCCATCAAATACTGCCAGCGGGTCATGTACCTGGACATATCGACGGTCTCACCATCGGCGATGAAGACACCGTCCCCAGCATGGTGAATCAGCCGACGCTCGGGCTTATTTTCGTTGACCCAAATCCTTTGAACTTCGAGCACAAAAAAGTTGTAACGCGATGCCAAGCTGCGATCGACCACGCGGCACTCGAGATTAGCCAGACATTCCGCGACCAGAGGAGGTGCAACTGTGGCGGCCGGCCTTGCCGTTAGTCCGAACGCGTCGAACTTGTCCACTTCGCTGCCAGAGCAGTTGCCGATTTTTGTGACCACTTCAGCCATTTCGATGGTTGGAAGACTCAGCACACACTCGGCGCTTTCAATCAATGCTGCGTGACTGTAATCCCACGGACCGATGACGCAACCCACCAAAGGCGGCTCATGTTGCAGCATCATGTGAAATCCCATGGTCATTACGTTCGGGCCTTGTTCGGATTGCGTTGTGACCAGGACCACTGGTCCTGATTCGAGCAAGCGATAAGCCTTCTCAGGCGCCATCTCCTTGAACATATCGACCTCCTTTAACCAATCGCCACGCTCATGCCGCCGTCGGCCATCACCACGGAGCCGACAATAAAGCTGGCTCGGTCAGATGCCAGGAACAGCACAATCTCGGCGATTTCTTGAGGAGTGGCTGCACGCTTTATCGGCGCTGCTTGACCATGCTGGGCCAGGAATTCGCGGCCATCTTCACGGAAGTGGTTGAGGAGGTTGGTGACCACGTCACCGACACCGATAGCGTTGACACGGATACCATGTTCAATCGCTTCGAGGGCTTGTGTACGGGTCAGCTGCGCCAACGCACCTTTCGATGCGGTGTACGCCGCGATCCCCGGGAAGGCAAAGAAGGAGGCATACGACGCGATGTTGACGATGGCGCCAGAGCGCGCCGGCATCATGGCCTTCGCCGCCTCGCGCGAATGCAGAAATGCGCCGGTAACATTGGTTTCCATTTGCCAGTTCCAATCCTCGCGAGTCATGTCGACCAGATTCTTGTAGATGATGCGGCCGGCGTTGTTGACCAGGATGTCCAGCTTTCCGAAGTGCTGGATCGCGAGCTGGACGGCACGCTCGGCGACACCATCCACGGTGATATCTGCGACGAATGGAACGACGCCGCTACGCTCCAGGGTTTTGACCTCTTCATTGATATCTTCAGCAATGACAAACGCACCGCGTGCGTGGAGCAATTCAACGATGGCCCGACCAATGCCACTGGCGGCGCCGGTGACAATAGCGACTTTACCTTCAACTTCGTTAACGGAGTAGTTGTTCATTTTCATATCCTTCAAAGAGCTTTGCAAAATTGCGGTTCAGCTCCGTCTGGCGGCGCATGCCGCCGCGTGTACTAGAGCTGTAAACCATCATGCAATAGCCGTGCGACTCCGTCCGTCGCCCACTTGCTCCCACTGGCGGGATATTGCTACCGCCTTGCACCACGCGAAAGCTTGACCGATCGGCTGAAGCGCGAATTTCGGCCCGAGCCTGCAGTCCGGGGGCCCCCCAAAAAAAACAGCTCTGCCAGATGACAGAGCTGCCAGGAAACCAGCTTTGCTGAGTGAGTTATTTAAAGGCGCGATAACCTTCCTCGCTCAAAGGTCGTGCGGAGTTATGCTCCTTAAAAATCTTCCAGCCATCCGGACCACAACGCCATAAGATGGAGGTACGGGAGATGAGGTGGGATACCTTGCCATCGTTGCCCGTGACTTCGAAGGCAAACTCCATGACGGAATGGCTGTAGGATGGACCAGCTGCGACCACGTTCGGGCCTTCGGTGATCTTGTGGTGCACGCTTTTGAAGTTTGGCACCAAGCCATGCCAGATCGTGCCGTAGTCCTCCGCAGTGTGCCGAACTTTCAGCGCCGGGTCGAAGTCATCGAACAGGTTGAGGTCCCTGCGATTGAAATCGTAATATTTCCCCAGGTCCTGCCTGAAGTTGAAAACAGGATCGCCAGCATCGCGTTCCCATCCGATCATCAGCCAGTCTCGGTGAAGCTCGGCCACGCTCTCTTTACCGGAAGTGGCGCAGTTCGTGGAAAGCTCCTGCGAGAAGGAAGGAGCGCTGAAGAAGGCGGCGGCCAGGGCCAGTGCAACTTTGAACATTTTTACCTCGCTTGGATTAGGTTTGAAAACATGCCGATGAATTTCGATCAGCCGTGAACCAAACTATAGGCAAGCGAGGGCGGGCTCGGTGATGGGATACTTGTGAGTTATTGCCTAATTCTCTAAAAGTGCGCGTAAAGCTTAAGTGAATCGGTTACGGCGCTGGCGTGATCGTGCATAAACTGCGCCGTTCCTGCCCTTCAAAGTTGAATGCCACCGGCAGAAACCGCGCAATCACATCCGCATTGGTGCGCGCATGCAGTGACACACGGTCCACCGTGAACTTGCCGCCGCCTGCCAGCGCCATGGGTAGCATCAACTGGTCAGCGAGGTGCTCACTGACAGCGGCGCCGGAGGCAATGTAAAAGCGCGCATCGTGCACGGCCTGTTTTGCCACGGCTTCCGCCGGGACGGACTTCTCGCCAAACGCGGCAAACACTTCCGTGACGTGCTCGCTGTCCAATGTGATCAGCAGTGCATTGCCCGGCCCGTATTTGTCCGGCAACTGGCGTGGGCGCAATTGCTCGCCGCTCCAGCCCATTGCCGTGGCAACGGTTTCCAGCTCGCGCTCCGCGACACTGAATGGCACGGCGGCGATAAAACTCTCCGCATAACCCACGCGGCGCGCGCCCGGTTCCAGCAATTCCAGCCGCTGCAATTGCGGGCCAGGCTGCACGGTAGCGGTCACGATACCGCCACCAGCCGGATAGAAGCCGTGCCGCTCCAGCTGTATATCGATGCGCGCCCCCATCTCCGCCATCGCACGGCCATATGCGCGTTGCAGGAATTCCGCCGGCGGCGCTTTCGGGTTATGCGTGCCCCCGCTGACGGTCACTGTGGACGGCTGATCCGCATACAGCAACGCGGGCAACAACGTTTGCAGCACCAGCATGCTGCTGCCGGCCGATCCAATGGCAAAACTGTAATTTCCGCCACGGATGCGGCCCGGCTTGAATACCAGCGTTTGCGCGCCGACCTGCACATCCGAGATGTCGGCGCCGCACACTTCGGCTGCCGCCTGCACGGCCACCAAATGCTGCCGCATCAAGCCCGGCTTGGCGCGGTTGGCGCGGATGTTGACGATGCGAACGGGCTGCCCCGTGATCATCGACAGGCTGAGCGATGTGCGCAAAATCTGGCCACCGCCTTCGCCCTGGGAACCATCGAGTTCTATCATCTTCATCCTTTCACGCAAACGACTTGTTTCAGCGTATGCACCACTTCCACCAGGTCGCTCTGCGCCTGCATGACGGCGTCGATATCCTTATACGCCATCGGAATTTCATCAATCACCGCAGCATCCTTGCGGCACTCCACGCCTTCCGTGGCTTTCACCTGGTCGGCCAGCGTATAGCGGCGCTTCGCTTCGTTACGGCTCATGGTGCGCCCCGCGCCGTGGCTGCAGCTGTTGAAGCTTTCCGGGTTGCCCTTGCCGCGCACGATGAAGCTTTTCGCTCCCATCGAGCCCGGGATGATACCCAGCTCCCCTTCACGCGCGGAGACGGCGCCTTTACGCGTGATGAGCACATCCTTGCCGAAGTGGCGCTCTTTCTGCACGTAGTTATGATGGCAATTCACCGCTTCCACGTGCGTCTCGAACGGCTTCTTGATCACGGTGCGCACGGAAGCAATCAGGTTTTGCATCATGACTTCGCGGTTCATGCGGGCGAACTTCTGCGCCCAGCCCACGGCTTCCACGTAATCGTCATAGTGCTTGGTCCCCTCTTCCAGGTACGCCAGGTCCTTGTCCGGCAGGTTGGCGATGTGCGTGCGCATATCCTGCTGCGCCAGTTCGATGAAGTGCGTGCCGATGGCATTGCCCACGCCGCGCGACCCCGAGTGCAGCATGAACCACACGGAACCCTCTTCATCCAGGCAAACTTCCACGAAGTGGTTGCCGGAACCCAGCGTTCCCAGGTGCTTGTAGTTGTTCGTGTTGCGCAGGCGCGGCGTCTTCTGGCAAATCACGTCGAATTCATCCTTCAGTTGCGCCCATGCGGCATCCACCGGCGTCGGCGGGTTTTCCCACGACCCCGTGTCGCGGCCACGGTAGCTGCGCGTCTTCGGCGTCATCCCGTGCGGGATGGCTTTCTCGATCGCGCTGCGCAATGGTCCCAGGTTGTCCGGCAAGTCACGCGCATTCAGGGTGGTCTTGGCCGCCATCATGCCGCAGCCGATATCGACGCCCACCGCGGCAGGAATGATGGCGCCCAGGGTTGGGATTACACTGCCGATGGTGGAGCCTTTCCCCAGGTGCACGTCCGGCATCACGGCGATGTGCTTGTAAATGAACGGCATCTTTGCCGTGTTGGCCAACTGCTGCTTGGCTTCCGTTTCGACCGGCACACCGGCGGTCCACATCTTGATCGGGCTGGCGCCCGCGATATCGAGTTGTTCGTAGTTTTTCATTTCAGTCTTCTTTCATATTCAGTTCCCGACAAGGGTGGACAGGACGTTCTGCCAGGCCAGCCTGGCCTGGCAGGCCGGATTCGAACCGGCTTCTCCAGATGTAGTCCTGTCGGCATTCGGGGTAAAACGCCAGCCGGACGGCGCATGACAAGGAGTTGATGTGATCGAACATGGGATAGATGTAATCACACCGGCATTCACGCGTCTTCCGGCATTAACCTGCTTCGGAGCGCCGCAGCTGATTTTCCAGCCCATCGCCGCCTCCGTCATTCACATTCACTGCGCCGATTTCCCCCACCCAGTGTTCCGCCTGCAACTGGCCCGCCGCGAAGGCGGCCACGATGCGGAAGACTTCGTCGGAAAAACCGCCAACATTCAACACGTCGCCGTTTTCCTGCGCCTGCGTCGTGCCATACGGCGCAATATCGATGCACACCAGCTTCGCTTGCGGATTGCGGCGCTTGAATACCGCCCACTCCCGCATCGTCTGCGTCGCGCCATGGCGCCGCGCATCGATCCAAGATTCATTGTCCGACACGTACAGCACCAGGTCGGCCTTTTCATTGCGCGCATTCAGCCAGGCCAGCGGTGCACTGCAATTGGTGCCGCCACCGCCAATGGCCGCCAGCTTGTCCGCGTTGGTCAGCACCGAATCGCGCGGATTCAAACGGCACGCCGTCACGTCCTGCTCAAACGGCAACACCATGGCGCCCGCATTCTTGCGCAGCATGGCCGCCGCCACCAGCGCCGCCACGTCAATACACCGTACTGCCGTCGTACCGCCAGCGCGGTGCCCGGTCACGGGCGATTGCATGGAGCCGGAAACGTCCGGGCACACCACCACTTTGCCTTCAATGCGTGGCACGTTCGCCAGCGCCGTTTCCATCGCATCCTGCAATGCTTCGCGCACCACTTCCGGCACACCGCTGGCCGCTTTATACGCCGCCATCAACTGGTACGGAAAAGCCTGTGCCTTGGCAATGGCTTGCTTGTCACGCAGCTTTGCCGCTATCGCCTTTGCCGCACCTGGCAACTCGAACACGCCGTGACGCGCAAACGTATTCAAATTCATCCGCACCATCTGCCATCCGCCCTGCAGCGCCACCCGGGCCCATGCCTTCGTATCGAGCTGCATCGAGGCCAGCATCTGGAACGGGACAGCCGGCACCGGCAGCGAGCGGTCACGCTGGTACGCCAGGTAAGCCTGCAGTACCGGCGGCAGCGCGGCGGCATCGTATGGCTTACCCAGGGTCCACGCGAACAGCGCTTCGCGCCATGGCGCGGATGGCTTCACGTGCACCATTTTCAGCACGTCGGCCAGCGATGGCGACGTTCCGATGGCGGCCGACAGCAGCGCCTGTTCCGTGGCATTGTTCAGCCATTGCTGCACCAGCTTTTTAGGCCGGGTACCCAGCGATTTACGGCCAACCACGCCAGAGCGCAGGATCTGCACAAAGTTGCGCAGCATCTTGCCATTATTGATCACACGCGAAAATACAGCCGCCAGTTCCGGCGCACCGCGCGCCGCCAGCACCGCCAGCAGCAACGCAGGCATGTCCTTCATGTAGCCCCGCTCGCGGCAATACAACGCGGTTTGCGCGATAAACCCGCTCTCCACGCCTTCGCACAGTTCCAGCACATCGGCCAGTTGCGCTTCGGCGCTGGCGTAGTACGTTGCATTCAGGCAGCCGGTGGCGGCGTATTGCGCCAGCCGGTGCGCGGGCGCCAGCACATAGGCTGGTGCGCCTTCGCAGTTGACGCTGTTGGCCGCTGCCGGCAATGGGCCAGGCGTGCTTTGGAATAACTGTACGTTTGCCATTTCTTGTTCTCCTTGTTCGTACCTGATGTATTGCAAACGGCGTGCCAGCATTGCGAATCATCAATAACTTGTTGATTTACAAGGAAATACAAAAAATAGGACTGGGATGGCAATTGTGATAAATTATCCTATCGTATAAATACTTATCTACAGATGAAAAAGAAAACCGTGATCCTCGGCTTTGTCGGCGCGCAGCTGGACAAGGGAGGCGGCACCAACCGGTGGGAACGCTGGCGGCCCACGGTGGCGCTGGCCCAGCATGAGGATTTGCTGATCGACCGGCTGGAACTGTTCTATAACGGCAGCTATGGCTACGTGGTCGAGCAGGTCAAGGACGATATCGCCGCCACGTCGCCGCACACGCAGGTACGCGCCCATGCGCTGCCGATCGAAGATGCGTGGGACTTCGAAGATGTCTACAGCTGCCTGTACGACTTCGCGCGCAATTACCCGTTCGACACCGAGCGCGAAGAGTACTGGGTGCACATCACGACCGGCACGCACGTGGCGCAAATCTGCCTGTTCCTGATGACGGAAGCGCGCTACTTCCCCGGCTGCCTGCTGCAAACGTCGCCGCCGCGCCGTCCCGGGCCAGGTGCTCCCGGCAGCTATGCGCTGATCGACCTGGATTTGTCGCGTTACGACCAGATCGCCCAACGCTTCAGCAACGCCCAGCAGGAAGGCGTGACCTTGCTGAAGTCCGGCATCGCCACCCGCAATCCCCAGTTCAACCTGATGATCGACGAGATCGAGCACGTGGCCGTGCGTTCGCGCGCGCCCATGCTGTTCATGGGTCCCACCGGCGCCGGCAAATCGTTCCTGGCGCGGCGCGTGTTCGAACTGAAAAAAGCGCGGCACCAGCTGGGCGGCCCGTTCGTCGACGTCAATTGCGCCACGTTGCATGGCGACGGCGCCGGTTCCACCTTGTTCGGCCACGTCAAAGGCGCGTTCACGGGCGCGGCGTCGGACCGTCCCGGCCTGCTGCGCACGGCCCATAAAGGCTTGCTGTTCCTCGATGAAATCGGCGAGCTGGGACTGGATGAACAGGCGATGCTGTTGAAAGCCGTGGAAGAAAAACGCTTCCTGCCGATGGGCGGCGATCACGAAGTGCACAGTGATTTCCAGCTGATCGCCGGCACCAACCGCGACCTGGCGGAAGAAGTGGCGGCGGGTCGCTTCCGGGAAGATTTGTATGCCCGCATCAATTTATGGACGTATGCGTTGCCCGGCCTGGCCGAGCGGCCGGAAGACATCGAACCCAACATCGATTACCTGCTGGCGCAATTCGGCGCCGAAACCGGGTCCGTGGTGCGCTTCAACAAGGAAGCGCGCGAGCAATTCATGCGCTACGCGGCGTCGCCGGATGCGCAGTGGAATGGCAATTTCCGCGACCTGTCCGCCGCCGTCACCCGCATGGCGACACTGGCGGAAGCGGGCCGTATCACTGCCGCCGTGGTGAGCGCCGAAATCTCGCGCTTGCGGCGACAATGGCGTACGCTTATACCGTCGGCATCGCCGAGCCGCACGCTGGAACAGGTGCTGGGCGATGACGCGGTGCAGCAACTGGACTTGTTCGACCGCTTGCAGCTGCAAGCCGTGCTGGATGTGTGCAGGCAATCGAAAAACATGTCCGACGCGGGGCGCAAGCTGTTTGCCGTGTCGCGCGAAAGCAAGGCCAAACCGAACGATGCGGACCGGCTGCGCAAGTACCTGGCCCGCTTCAACCTTGATTGGGAACAGATCACGGAGTAGCCATGGACAAAGAGCAGGAACTGAGGAAAGCCAAGCGGACCGCCCTGATGTTCCTGCTGGCGGCTGCCGGCATCTTTGTCATTACCGCCTTCCTGCCCCACAGCCTGGCGGTGGACGCCATCAAGGCGGTGGCGGAAGCGGCCATGGTGGGCGCGCTGGCCGACTGGTTTGCCGTGGTGGCGCTGTTCAGGCGGGTGCCGATTCCACTGGTGTCCGCCCACACCAACATCATCCCCAATAACAAGGACCGCATTGCCGACAACCTCGCGCAATTCGTGCGCGAGAAATTCCTCGATCCCGCCTCGCTGGTGGACTTGATCCGCAAGCACGACCCGGTCGGCATGCTGGGCAAATGGCTGGCGGAACCAGCCAATGACCGCATCCTCGGCGCCTATGTCGTGCGCGTGACGGCCGGCATGCTGGACATGGCGGAAGACACGCGCATCCGCACCTTCCTGAAAAACGCCTTCCACGCCATGCTGGACAAGATCGACCTGGCGCACCTGCTGGCCGGCGTGCTCGACGTGCTGACGCGCGACGGCCGCCACCAGGAAGTGCTGGACGATATCATCGAGCAGGCGTTGCTGCACCTGGAAGCGCCGGCCAACCAGGAAGTCATTTCACAGAGCATCGTGCATTGGCTGAAGCGGGAACACGCTGCCATGGAAAAGGTGTTGCCCACCACGTGGCTGGGCGAGAAAGGAGCGGACTGGGTCAGTGAAGCGCTCAACACGCTGCTGGTGCAAGTGCGCGAAGACCGCAGCCACCGGCTGCGCCGCCGCCTCGATGAATTGATCGCGACGTTTATCGTGCGGCTGCGTGAAGATGACGTGTTCCAGCAGCGCGCGATGGAGTTAAAGGCGTATATCCGCGACGGCGATGTCGCCAATACCTATATCGCGCAGGTATGGAACAGCTTGCGGGACTGGCTGCGCAACGACCTGGCGTCGGACAGTTCGGAACTGCATGCACGGGTCGCCGCGATGGGCCGCTGGCTGGGCGACGAACTGGCGCACAACGACGAGTTGCGCAGTTCACTGAACGCCCACATGGAAGACGCGGCGCGCGCGATGGCGCCGGACTTCGCGGATTTCCTGACGCGCCACATCAGCGATACCGTCAAACGCTGGGATACGGAAGAAATGTCACGCCAAATCGAACTGAATATCGGCAAGGACCTGCAATACATCCGCATCAACGGGACGCTGGTCGGCGGATGTATCGGCTTGCTGCTGTTCGCCAGTTCGCAGGTCATCGGCCTGCTAAGGTAATCAATATGCCGTCAGCGCCTTGCCAAACTTGATCAGCCACAGGCGCGCCGCACGCTCCTTGTCGTCACCGCGCGTCACACGGATCGAGTTGGCGGCATTGCAGCCAACAGTGGCGCTGGTGATGATGACGCCATTCGCATCGACGTTGCACTTGGTGACGTCGGCATCGGCCACCGCCACACCATCCGGCGTGAAGATCTTCGTCTTCAGGCCGAAGTCATTGTCGTTGGCCAGGGCCAGCGTATTGGCGTCCACCATGGTCAGGCCTTCCGCTTTTTCAGCCAGCCAGCCGATCGCGTTCAAGTCCAGCAGCAGGGTTTTCTTCAAGGTCGTCACCTTGCTCCAGTCGGCGCCATTCACGGCTACGCCACCCATCGAGCTTTTCTCCAGGTCGGACGTGGTGTTGTTGAACTCCGCGGCGTTGATGTCCGTCGCGTTACCGATTTCCACCAGCATCAGCTTGTTGAACACTTTGCCGTTCGGCGCCGCACCCTGTTCGATGACGATGAATTTGCCGTTCCCCAGAGCGACCATGTCACCCAGCTTCGCATTGCCCGTACGGCCATCCTGGTAGTCCGTGCCGGTCAGCGGGTACGCATACATCTTCGTGGTCGCGCCGATGGCCGGGTCGAATTCGATCCAGCGCGTGAAGCGCGCGAAGCGTTCCACCTGTTCGTTCTTGCCCGTCACTGAATATGGCGCGCTGCCATCCGTCAGGGGGCTTTGCAGGAAGCCGTGCAGCTTGTCGGTGGTGGTGTCGAGCGCCATGCCTTCCATGCCGCGGTTGGCGCGGCGCTTGGCGAAGATGGCGGGCAGGCCGGAACCTGGCGCATAGCGGGCTTGCACCACGCCGGTGGCGGCGTCGAGCCTGACGATGAACGGACCGTATTCATCGGACACCCACAGCGCATTGCGCTTCTTGTCCAGCGCGATGGATTCGCTGTCGATACCGTTGGCGCTGAAGACAGCCTTGGTACCGGCGTCGAACTTCATCGCATCCATGACGGGTGCTTCGGCGGAATTGCCCAAGGTGCCTGCCGGGATCGGCAAGCCTGTCATATTGGTGGTGCTGTTTGCCTTGATCGGCATGGACGACGTCAGCACGGCGCCGGATTTGCCGACCGTGATGATGCCGATCGATGGCGCGAAGCCTGGCGATGGGAAGATTTTCGCGGCAATCGTGCCACTGCCGCTCAGCGCGGGGATGTTGGGGCCGTCACCGTTCGGGCCACGGTCGGTCAAGCCATAGAATTCCAGGTCGCCATTGGCGTTGACGCCTTTGAAGGCCAGCGCCGAACCATACGATGGCAGGAAGCCTTGCGGGAAGTCTGCTTTGACTTTCGCACTGGTGCCTTCATACGGCACATAGTATTTGGCATCGGACTGGATCTGGTAACGGGTTACCGACACGGTGACCGCGCCTTGCGTGAACGCTTCCGCGCTTGGTGCACCCAGGCGCGAAGCCAGCGTATCTTCAAAGTGTTCGCGGGCCAGCATGCGGTGCTCATCGTCGACCGTGCGGGCCGCGTATTTGGCGCCGGCCGCCGCCAGGGTGGAGACCAGTGCGGTGTTGAACGCGGCAGGCGCGGCATTGAAATCCAGGCTCTTGCCGGCCAGCGCGGTTTTCACGTCGGCAGCCAGGGTGATGCCATTTTGCGGATCGCCGTCTTCATCCAGCAATTGCAGGGCCAGCAGGCGGTTGACGACTTTCGCGTCGCCGGCTGCGGCGCCAGCCAGTTGCATCGGTGTGATCGTGGTGGCGCAGGTTGCGCTGCCCAGTGCGACGCCGCCAATCGAGAAGCTCACCGCTTCACCATCCTTGCACGTGAATTCGCCATTCGGGCCGGTGCTGGCTTTGGCGGCATCACCTGCCGTATATTCCAGGCCGCTCACGGCGCTGTCATGGAACTGGCCATTGATTTGGGCTGGTGGCGGGTTATCGCTGCTGCCGCAGCCGGTCAATACGGCGGCGATAGAGAGGGCCAGAAGAGAGTGTGGTGGGAGCTTTGGCATACTGCGGATCTCGCTGAAGAAAAGATAGCCGCAGCTTACGCAGAGCGTGTGACCTGATTATGACAATCTGGAAACAAACCCTGGAAATGAAAAAGCCCGCTGAATCAGCGGGCTTTTCCGGAATAACTAGCTTGACGATAACCTACTTTCACACTGGTTGCAGCACTATCATCGGCGCAGAGTCGTTTCACGGTCCTGTTCGGGATGGGAAGGGGTGGGACCGACTTGCTATGGTCATCAAGCTTGACCTGTACGAACGCGCTTTTCAGCAGCATTCAGAATTTTTTAAATTGTTCCGTTCCTGATAATAAAGCCCATGCAGATCACTGCACGGGCTTCATCTTAATAACTAGCCTGACGATAACCTACTTTCACACTGGTTGCAGCACTATCATCGGCGCAGAGTCGTTTCACGGTCCTGTTCGGGATGGGAAGGGGTGGGACCGACTTGCTATGGTCATCAGGCTTTGAC
>NZ_WKJJ01000003.1 GCF_009674485.1 Pseudoduganella rivuli
TCAATTCAATCGACGTAAAATGAGTTTGAGCCGTTTGCATGATGATCCCCTTATTTGGATTGGTTAGCACCTCCAGTTTAGGAAATCGTTATGCCGACGGCTCTTTCTTTTACATCATAGGTTCTACGACTATGCCGCCTGGCGCAACGCCGCTGCCACCGTAGCTGCCACGTCATCGTGGTCGGTCGACATGGCCACGCCGATCCATTGCGCCAGTTCCTGCTCGACGAAGGCATTCTTTTCACGGATGCCGGCCACCGTGTCGGAGCCCAGCGGCAGGCGCACGGGCGGCTGTTTTGCGTCGGCCAGTTGCAGGATCGCCAGCGACAGCTTTTGCGGATCGCCCGGCTGCCGGTGGTTGACGCCGGCCATCAGGGTGCGCATCTCGCCCACGGTGGCCGCATAGTCGGCGATCGGTTGCGACGCGTCTTTCATCGACGACGCATCGAGGAAGTCGGTGCGGAAGAAGCCCGGTTCCACTGTGGTGGCATGGATGCCCAGCGGGGCCAGTTCCATGGCCAGCGATTCCGTCAATGCTTCCACGGCAAACTTGGTGGACGTATAAATGCCCCAGCCCGCGTACGATTTATAGCCGCCCACGGACGAGATATTGATGACGTGGCCCGCGCCGCGCGCACGCATGTGGGGCAGCACGGCGCGCGTCACGTTCAGCAGGCCGAAGACATTGGTGTCGTACTGGGCGCGGATTTCCGCATCGGTGGCTTCCTCGACGGAGGCCAGCAAGCCATAGCCGGCATTGTTGACCAGTACGTCGATGCGGCCGAAGCGTTCGACCGCGGCGCTGGCCGCCAGGACGGCGGGCGCTTCCTGCGTCACGTCCAGGCGCAGCGCCAGCAGGTTGGGATGGGCGCCCAGCGCCGCGGTGACGGTTTCCGGGTTACGGGCGGTGGCCACGACCTGGTCGCCGCGCGCCAGCGCGTCTTTGGCAATCAGCAGGCCGAAGCCACGGGATGCGCCGGTGATAAACCATACTTTGCTCATGTCAGTCTCCTTGGAGGCGGGGTGGGTGTGTCGATGGAGAGGAGTGTAGGCGGCGCCGACCTGCTACACTAGCCATCGTAAAGGCGATTGATTATCAACTTCTGGTTGTAAATTGGGTTGTAAATGGGCATGTAAATGGATAGATCCCGGGTTCTGACCCTGTTCATCGGCGTCGTGCGCGCCGGCAGCTTCAGCCAGGCGGCCATGGAGGCGGGCTTGTCGCCGCAGGCGGTCAGCAAGGCGGTGCGCCAGCTGGAAGACCACCTGGGTGTGCGCCTGTTCCACCGCACCACGCGCAGCCTGACCTTGACGGAAGAGGGCGAGCGCCTGTTCGAACTGGCCAACCCCGGCATGCGGCTGCTCGACGAAGCCATCGATACCGTGCAAAACAGCCGGCGCGACATGGATGGCGTGATCCGCATTGCCGCGCCGACGTCGTTCGGCCAGCACATCGTGGTGCCGCTGATCCGCGATTTCCAGCAGCGCTATCCAGGCGTGCGCTTTGACCTGGTGCTGGAAGACCAGTTCACCGACCTGGTGGAAGCGCGCATCGACGTCGGGTTCCGGGCCGGCAATCCGCCCGAGCGCAACCTGGTGTCGCGCCGCATCGGCGACCTGTACCTGGTGGTGTGCGCGGCGCCCCGCTATATAGAACTGTATGGCGCGCCGGATTCCATCGACGCGTTGCGCGAACACCGCTGTACGGGCTTCCGCCAGCCCAACACGGGCCGCATGGTGCCGTGGGAATTCCGCGTCGATGGCGCCACCGTGTACCGGGATATCCCGTCGGTGGCCAGTTTCAATACCGCCGAAGCGGAAGCGGCGGCCGTGCTGGCCGGGATGGCGATCGGGCAGCTGGGTTGGTACATGGCGGCCGACGATATCCGGCAGGGCCGGTTGCGGCATTTGCTGCCGGAAACCACGGCGTCGTATGGCGGTGTCTATATGTATTACCAGCAGCGCACGCAAATGCCGCAGCGGGTGCGCCAATTCATCGATTACGCGGTCGAACATGCGCCCGCCCAGTTTGCGGGAGGCCCATGGACCGGCTCCACCTGATCACCGTCTATATCGCGGTCGCGGAAGAACAGAGTTTCGCGGCCGGCGCGCGCCGGCTCGGCATGTCGCCGCCGGCCGTCACCCGCGCCGTGACCGCACTGGAAGAGCGGCTGGGCGTGCGCCTGCTGGAACGCACCACGCGCCACGTGCGCGTGACGGAAGCGGGGCGGCGCTACCTGGACGATGCGCGCCGCATCGTGGCCGAACTCGACGAAGCCGATGAAGCGGCGGCCGGCGCCGGCGCCGCCCCGCGCGGCCATTTATCGGTCACGGCGCCGATGCTGTTCGGCCGCCTGTACGTGACGCCGGGTATCGTCGATTATTTGCAGCGCTATCCGCAGATGGAAGTATCGGCGCTGTTTGTCGACCGCGTGGTGAACCTGGTGGAAGAGGGCATCGACGTGGCCGTGCGCATCGGCGACTTGCCGGATTCCACCATGCGGGCGGCGCCCGTGGGCCACGTGCGGCGCGTGCTGGTGGCGTCGCCCGCCTACCTGGCGCGGAACGGCGCGCCCTGTACGCCGCAGGACCTGGCGGCGCACACCATCGTCGGCGCCAACGGTTCCAACGTGGCGCCGGACTGGCGCTTCATGCAGGATGGCGCCGTGCGCACCATGCGCATGCGGCCACGCCTGCAAGTGAACAGCAATGACGCCGTGATCGACGCCGTCAAGCTGGGGCTCGGCATTGCGCGCCTGCTGTCGTACCAGGCCGCGGCCGCGCTGGCGGCGGGCGAGTTGCAACTGGTGCTGGACGACTATGCGACGGCGCCCGTACCGATCCACATCGTGCACCGTGACAGCCGGCAGGGCTCGGCGCGCATCCGTAGTTTCGTGGATTTGATGGTTGAACGGCTGCGGGCCGACGCTTTTCTCCAGGCCGAAAGCACTCTATTTCGTGTAACACCCGATTGAAAACAGTTGGTGCATGCGGTGCGCATGCTTCTGGTGCGTCGCACAATACCGGTGCTGTTTTTTTGTGCCGAATCCACTGTTTTTCTCATCCATGCCCCTTGTTGACGCTGGCACGCCAATTGCAAAGCAGTAGGCAGGGCAGGCAGCCGCCTGTCATTCGCTACGGGGACCCTACAGGATGGACAATATCAAACTCACCCGCCGTACCCTGCTGAAGGCCGGCGCCGCCACTGCAATCTCCGGACTGGCCACGCAAGGCGTCTGGGCAGCCGGTTCAGACAAGCCCGAAAAAGAAGAAGTTAAAGTGGGCTTCATTCCGCTGACCGATTGCGCCTCCGTCATCATGGCGTCGGTGTTGGGCTTTGACAAGAAATACGGCATCAAGATCGTGCTCAGCAAGGAAGCGTCGTGGCCCGGCGTGCGCGACAAACTGGTCAATGGCGAACTCGACGCGGCGCACGTGCTGTATGGCCTGGTGTATGGCGTGCACCTGGGCGCGGGCGGTCCGAAAAAAGACATGGCCGTGCTGATGAACCTGAACCATAACGGCCAGGCCATCACACTGTCGAAAAAGCTGGCGGACAAGGGCGCCGTCGATGGCCCGTCGCTGGCCAAATTGATGAAAGCCGACCCGCGCGAATATTCGTTTGCACAAACCTTCCCGACCGGCACCCACGCGATGTGGCTGTATTACTGGCTGGCCAGCCATGGCATCAATCCACTGCACGACGCCAAGGTCATCACGGTGCCGCCGCCGCAAATGGTGGCCAATATGCGTATCGGTAACATGGACGGTTTTTGCGTGGGCGAACCGTGGAACCACCGCGCGATCGTCGACGGCGTTGGCATCACGGCCACCACCACGCAGGACATCTGGCGCGACCACCCGGAAAAAGTGCTGGGCACCAGCGCCGAGTGGGTCAAGAAATATCCGAACACGGCGCGCGCGCTGACGGCGGCGGTGCTGGAAGCGGGCCGCTGGATCGATGCCTCGCTGTCGAACAAACTCAAAATGGCGGAAACCATCGCCGACAAGTCGTACGTCAACACCACGGTCGACGTCATCAACCAGCGCATCCTGGGCCGCTACCAGAATGGCCTGGGCAAGACGTGGGACGACCCGAATCCGATGCGCTTCTATAACGACGGCCAGGTCAATTTCCCCTTCCTGTCGGACGGCATGTGGTTCCTGACGCAGCAAAAGCGCTGGGGCTTGCTGAAGAGCGAACCGGATTACCTGGCCGTGGCCACGCAGATCAACCAGCTCGATGTGTACAAGGACGCGGCAGGCATGGCCAAGGTGGCGCTGCCGAAGTCCAACATGCGCACCATCAAGATGCTCGATGGCGCCACCTTCGACGGCAAGAACCCGAAAGCGTTCGCCGATTCGTTCAAGATCAAGGCTTAACCCAAGGAGAACATGATGAGTGCAGTGCTGGAAAGTATCGCTGTACCTGCGCAAGGCAGTGCGGCGGAGCCGGCCAAGGCCGCGCCGCTGGAACGTCCCCCGCGCAGCGAACGGATTGCCGCCAAGGGGGTGAACCTGGTGTCGGGCAGCGCGCGCCTGCGCGCCGCCGTGCTGAAGTTCCTGCCGCCGCTGGCGGGCCTGGCGCTGCTGGTGCTGGCGTGGCAAATCCTGGCGGCCAAGAACAGCAGCTTCCCCACGCCGCTGGCCACGTGGGACGAAGCCGTGCACCTGTTCTCGGATCCGTTCTACCGCAAGGGCCCGAACGACCAGGGCATCGGCTGGAACGTGCTGGCGTCGCTGCAGCGCGTGGCACTGGGCTTCGGCCTGGCGGCGGCGGTCGGCATTCCATTAGGCTTCGTCATCGGCCGCTTCAAGTTCATGTACGGCATGTTCGGCCCGATCATCAGCTTGCTGAAACCCGTGTCGCCGCTGGCATGGCTGCCGATCGGCCTGCTGGTATTCAAGGCCGCCAACCCCGCCGCGATCTGGTCGATCTTCATTTGCTCGATCTGGCCGATGATCATCAACACGGCCGTGGGCGTGCAGCGCGTACCGCAGGATTACATGAACGTGGCGCGCGTGCTGTCGCTGTCGGAATGGAAGATCTTCACCAAGATCCTGCTGCCATCCGTGCTGCCTTACATGCTGACGGGCGTGCGCCTGGCGATCGGCACCGCGTGGCTGGTGATCGTGGCGGCGGAAATGCTGACCGGTGGCGTGGGCATCGGCTTCTGGGTCTGGGACGAGTGGAACAACCTGAATGTGCCGCACATCCTGATTGCCATCGTGGTGATCGGCGTGGTGGGCTTGCTGCTGGAACTGGCGCTGGTATCGCTGGCCAAGGCATTCACGTATGAGGAGACTTCGGTATGAGCGCGAAATTCATCGACATCAGCCATGCGGACATGGTGTTCAATACCAAGGGCGGGCGTTTCCACGCGCTGTCCGACGTCAACCTGACGGTGGAGCAGGGCGAGTTCATCACGTTGATCGGACACTCGGGCTGCGGCAAGTCCACCTTGCTGAACCTGATCGCGGGCTTGACGACCGCCACCGGCGGCGCCCTGATATGCAATGGCCGGGAAATCGCGGGTCCGGCGCCGGAACGCGCCGTGGTGTTCCAGAACCATTCGTTGCTGCCATGGTTGACCTGCCATGAAAACATTTATCTGGCGGTGGAGCGGGTATTCGGCGCGAAAGAAGGCGTCGCGAAGCTGCAGGAGCGCACCACGGCGGCGCTGGAACTGGTGGGGTTGTCGCATGCGGCCAACAAGCGTCCGCACGAAATTTCCGGCGGCATGAAACAGCGCGTGGGGATTGCCCGGGCGCTGTCGATGGAGCCGAAAGTGCTGTTGATGGACGAGCCGTTCGGCGCGCTCGATGCGCTGACCCGTGCGCACTTGCAGGATGAATTGCTGCGCATCGTGGCGGCCACCGGCGCGACGGTGGTGATGGTGACGCACGACGTGGATGAAGCCGTGCTGCTGTCGGACCGCATCGTCATGATGACCAACGGCCCGGCCGCCACCATCGGCGACATCGTCCACGTGCGGCTGCCACGTCCGCGCGACCGGCTGGCGCTGGCGCAGGATGCGCTGTACATCGAGTACCGCACGCGGGTGCTGGAGTTTCTGTATCACCGGCAGGGGCGGCCGGCGAAGGCTGCTTGATGGTTGGTGGATTACGCGCGCCGCGCGTAATCCACCGCGTCATACGACCCGTAATTCATCCAGCGGCCAGCGCGGCCGCACGTTGAACGAGTAATCCTTCTTCGCCGCAGCCGGATTGATTTGCAGGCGCATGGCGCCGGCGAAGGCGATCATGGCGCCATTGTCGGTGCAAAATTCGAGTTCCGGATAAAACACCTGGAACCGCTTCTTCGCCGCCGCCGCGTTCAGCGAGGCGCGCAGTTGGGCATTGGCGCCCACGCCGCCGGCAATCACGAGGCGCTTCAGGCCCGTGTGTTTGAGCGCCGACACGCATTTGGCCGTCAGCACTTCAACGATCGCATCGACAAAGCCGCGCGCGATGTTGGCCTTGTCCTGCTCGCAGATATTGGCAATGCCCTGCGCCGGATGGTTCTTCACCACCGTCAGCACGGCGGTCTTCAGACCGGAGAAGCTGAAGTTGAAGTCCTTGGTGTGCATCATCGGGCGCGGCAGCTTGTACGCCAGCGGGTCGCCAAAATCGGCCAGGCGCGAAATCGCCGGGCCGCCCGGATAACCGAGGCCCAGCAACTTGGCGGATTTGTCGAACGCTTCGCCGGCCGCATCGTCCAGCGTTTCGCCCAGCAACGTGTACTGGCCCACGCCATCGACGCGCATCAACTGCGTGTGGCCGCCGGAGACCAGCAGCGCGATAAACGGGAATTCGGGCGGCTTCGACGCCAGCAGCGGCGACAGCAAATGGCCTTCCAGGTGGTGCACGCCGAGCACCGGCTTGTCCAGCGCCAGCCCCAGGCTGCACGCGATCGACGAGCCCACCAGCAGCGCGCCGGCCAGGCCGGGGCCTTGCGTGTAGGCGATGGCGTCGATGTCGTGCTTGGCGACGCCGGACGTGTCCAGCACCTGTTGCAGCAGCGGGATGGCGCGGCGGATATGGTCGCGCGACGCCAGTTCCGGCACCACGCCGCCATATTCCTCGTGCATGGCCACTTGCGAATACAGGGCATGCGACAGCAGGCCACGGTCCGTGTCATACAGGGCCAGGCCGGTTTCGTCACAGGAGGATTCAACGCCGAGAACGATCATGATGCAACTATAAAGTGAAAGAGCAATCTGCCATTGTAATGGAAACGGGCGGCCCCGCGCCGTTGCGCAGGGCCGCCCGCGTTGGTATGGCGCCGCGGATTAAGGGCGCGCCAGCAATTCCTTGTGGGCCGCGCGCAGCATGTCGGCCGTGGTATCCCAGTCGATGCAGCCGTCGGTGACCGAGCAGCCGTATTTCAGTTCCGACAGGTTTTGCGGGATCTTCTGGTTGCCGCCCACGATGTTCGATTCGATCATCACGCCGACCACCGACTGGTTGCCGTGGGTGATCTGGTTGACCACGTCGGCCATCACCAGCGGTTGCAGTTCCGGCTTCTTGTAGCTGTTCGCGTGCGAGCAGTCGACCACCACGTTGGCGGGCAATTTGGCTTTTTCCAGCGACTGGGCGGCAATCGCCACCGACACGGAATCGTAGTTCGGGCGGCCATCGCCACCGCGCAGCACCACGTGGCCATAGGCATTGCCGCGCGTGCGCACGATCGATACGTTGCCTTCGCCGTTAATGCCGAGGAAGGCGTGCGGATTGGCCGCCGACAGGATGGCGTTGATGGCGATGCTGATGTCGCCGTCGGTGCCATTCTTGAAGCCCACCGGCGTCGACAGGCCGGACGACATTTCGCGGTGCGTCTGCGATTCCGTGGTGCGTGCGCCGATCGCGGTCCACGCGATCAGGTCGCCCAGGTATTGCGGGGAAATCGGGTCCAGCGCTTCGGTGGCGGTGGGCAGGCCCAGTTCGCACACGTCCAGCAGGAACTGGCGGGCTTTTTCCATGCCGACGTCGACGCGGAACGAGTCGTCCATGAACGGATCGTTGATATAGCCTTTCCAGCCGGTGGTGGTGCGCGGCTTTTCGAAATACACGCGCATGACCAGCAGCATGGTGTCGGCCACTTCTTCCTGCAAGGCCTTCAGGCGGCGCGCATAGTCCAGGCCGGCGACCGGGTCATGGATCGAGCACGGGCCCACGACAACGAACAGGCGCTTGTCCTTGCGGTCGAGGATGTTGCGCAAGTCGGCGCGGCCTTTCATGACGGTTTCCGATGCGGCATCGGTCAACGGCAGCTTCGCGTGCAGTTCCGCCGGGGTCGGCATGGACGCGAAGTTGGTAACGTTAATGTTTTCGATATCTGGCGAAATCATAATTCTCTAAGACAACTCTTTGTTCTGTAGTGGGCAACGCCGGCATCGACGTCATAGGGGAACTGTCAAGTGTAGCCGAATTGACGCAGGTCTGCCCGATGCGCCTACTCTTGATGTAGTAAGCTTGCGGCCATGACGACACCACACCCGACCCCATACGCCGCGGCCCACATCATCAAAGAGATCGGCCGCGGAAAAAAAGGCGCGCGCAGCATGTCGCGCGATGATGCCCGCGAACTGTATGCCGCCATGCTCGATGGCCGCGTCAGCGACCTGGAACTGGGCGGCATTTTGCTGGCCATGCGGATCAAGGGCGAATCCGTCGATGAAATCGCCGGTTTCCTCGACGCGGCCGAAGCCTCGTTCGCGCCGCTGCATGCGCCGGCCGGCGGCTGTGCGCCGGTGATCATCCCCAGCTATAACGGCGCGCGCAAGATGGCCAACCTGACGGCGCTGCTGGCGCTGCTGCTGGCGCGCGAAGGCGTGCCGGTGCTGGTGCATGGCGTGCCGCACGATCCGGGCCGCGTGGCGACGGCCGAAGTGCTGGCCGAGCTGGGCATTGCTCCGGCGTGCAACCACGCGGAAGCCGAAGCGCTGCTGGCGGCGGGCAAACCCGCTTTCATCACCATCGATGCGCTGGCGCCGAAGCTGGCGCACATGCTGTCGCTGCGCCGGCGCCTGGGCGTGCGCAACTCCACCCATACGCTCGTGAAAATCATGCAGCCGTTCGCGGGACCGGCGCTGCGCCTGGTGTCGTATACGCACCCGGAATACCTGGAAATGCTGGGCGAATACTTCACGACGGCAGTCGACCCGGCGCGCGGCGACGCCTTCCTGATGCGCGGCACGGAAGGCGAGACGGTGGCCAATGCCAACAAGGGACAGAAGATCGACTGGTTCCACGGCCATCAACGCACGGTGCTGGTGGAAAAGGCGGTCGAGGCGGAAGAAAACATCGTGCTGCCGGAAGACAAAAGCGCGACTGCGACGGCCGCGTGGATCGCCTCCGTCCTGCGCGGCGACGTGCCCGTGCCGGCATCGATCGCCGAGCAAGTGGCCCAGTGCACCAAAGCCGCCCGCGCGCTGTAATCCTATCAATTCACCCCCGCGCATAGTACTTTTGGGGCCAGGCCCCGAAATGTCGATTAGATTTTTAGGTTCGGGTAAGTTCTGGCGGGGGCTTACAATGGCAGGTTTTACATTCCCGGGGCGGTTATGAAGCAGTTTGATGTGGCGGTAATCGGCGCGGGCGCGGCCGGCATGATGTGCGCGGCCGAGGCGGGCAAGCGCGGGCGGCGCGTGGTGCTGATCGACCATGCGGACAAGCTGGCCGAGAAAATCCGCATTTCCGGTGGCGGCCGTTGCAACTTTACTAACATTAATGCCGGCCCCGCGAACTTCCTGTCGCAAAACCCCCATTTCTGCAAAAGCGCGCTGTCCCGCTATACGCCGCAGGATTTCCTCGCGCTGGTGAAAAAACACCGCATCGCGCACCACGAAAAACACAAGGGCCAGCTGTTTTGCGACGTGTCGGCCGAAGACATCATCGGCATGCTGAAAGCCGAGTGCGCGGTCGGTAACGTGCACTGGCGCATGCCCGCCAAGGTCGACAGCATCGAGCCGGGCGAAGACGGCGGCTTCACCGTCTATACCGACACCGGCGTGGTGAACGTGCAAAGCGTGGTGATTGCCACCGGCGGCCTGTCGATCCCGAAAATCGGCGCCACGGATTTCGGCTACCGCATCGCCAAGCAGTTCGGCCTGAAGCTGGTGGAAACCCGTCCCGCACTGGTGCCGCTGACCTTCGACGCGCAGGAGTGGGCGCCATTCGTGCCGCTGGCCGGCATTTCGCTGGAAGTCGACGTGGAAACCGGTTCGCTGAAAGGCCGCAACCCGGACGGCGCCCGCTTCCGCGAAGACTTGCTGTTTACGCACCGAGGCCTGTCCGGCCCCGCCATCCTGCAAATCTCGTCGTTCTGGCAGCCGGGAACGCCTATCGTCATCAACCTGTTGCCGGAAATGGATGTGGCGCAGGAACTGACCGCGGCCAAGCAGTCGACCAAGAAACAGCTGGGTAATGTGCTGTCGCAGTGGCTGCCGGCGCGCCTGGCCGATGGCTTGCTGCTGGCGCACAGTTTCAACAGCGAAGCGCGCCTGGCCGACATGCCGGACGCGCAGTTGCGCAAGCTGGGCCAGTTGCTGAACCAGTGGACCATCACGCCCGACGGCTCCGAAGGCTACCGCAAGGCGGAAGTCACGCGGGGTGGCGTCGATACGCGGGAATTGTCGCAACAAACCATGATGGCCAATAAGGTCCCGGGCCTGTATTTCATCGGTGAAACAGTCGATGTGACAGGGTGGCTGGGAGGCTACAACTTCCAGTGGGCATGGGCATCGGGAGTGGCAGCCGGACAAGTGGTCTGATACAATCGCTATCCCGGTTTGACAACACGTGCACCGGGAACCGATGTTGGCAGGACGAAAAGATTGCTCAAATCAGACAGTTTCACCGTGAAACTGGCCTGCTGAGCCGGTTTGGCGTCCAAAGCTCTTCCCAATTGGGCCAAAAGCTGCTAATATCTTCTTCTTCCTAAATCTAACGGTTTGAATTTTTACATGACCACCATTCGCCTCAAAGAAAACGAGCCGTTCGAAGTCGCAATGCGTCGCTTCAAACGCACCATCGAAAAAACCGGCCTGCTGACCGAACTGCGCGCTCGCGAGTTCTACGAAAAGCCAACGGCTGAGCGCAAGCGCAAGCTGGCAGCTGCAGTGAAGCGCCACTACAAGCGCATCCGCAGCCAGCAACTGCCTAAGAAACTGTACTAATCTGCCATTCAGGATGGCCCGGCAGTACGGCACTGCGCCGCGGGCTCACCTGTGCAGTTGAATGCCCGCTCCGGTTTGTTCCGCAGCGGGTTTTCGTTTTTTGCGCCACTTTTTCCAGGATACCGACATGACTTTGAAAACACAGATCTCCGACGACATGAAAGCCGCGATGCGCGCCAAGGAAGCGGGCAAGCTGGGCACGATCCGCCTGCTGCTGGCGGAAATCAAGCGCAAGGAAGTCGATGAACAGATCGAATTGAACGATGCGCAGACCGTTGCCATCGTGGAAAAAATGATCAAGCAGCGCAAGGATTCGATCACGCAATTCGAAGCCGGCGGCCGTGCCGACCTGGCTGAGATCGAGAAGGCCGAACTGGCGGTGCTGGCGGCCTACATGCCGGCCGGCCTGTCCGATGAGGAAGTGGCGGCGGAAGTGGCTGCCGCCGTCGCGGCGTCCGGCGCCGCCGGTCCGCAAGACATGGGCAAGGTCATGGCCATCGTCAAGCCGAAACTGGCTGGCCGTGCCGACATGACCGTGGTGTCCGCGCTGGTGAAGAAGGCGCTGACGTCGGCGTAATGCGGGCAGGGGCGGATGTCCGCCCTATATCATGCGGCCATGCGCCGCCGCATTGCATGCAACATTGTTTTAGGCAGACCGATCGCCGTGATCCCACAATCCTTCATTTCCGATCTGCTCAACCGCGTCGATATCGTCGACGTGGTCGGCCGTTACGTCCAGTTGAAAAAGGGCGGCGCCAATTACATGGGGCTGTGCCCCTTTCACAGTGAAAAATCCCCCAGCTTCACGGTCAGCCCGACCAAGCAGTTCTATCACTGCTTCGGCTGCGGCGCGCACGGCACGTCGATCGGGTTCCTGATCGAATATTCCGGCATGGGCTTTGTCGATGCCGTCAAAGACCTGGCGCAAGGGGTGGGCATGGTGGTGCCGGAGCAGGATGACCGTATCCCGCCCGCGCAGCGCGCGCAGATGCAGGCGCAAAGCCTGGCATTGTCCGATGCCATGACCCAGGCCGCCGAATACTACAAGCTGCAGCTGCGCCAGGCGCCCGCCGCCATCGGTTACCTGAAGGGCCGGGGGCTGACGGGAGAGATTGCCGCCCGCTTTGCGCTCGGTTATGCGCCGGGCGGCTGGGATAACTTGCGCAGCGTGTTCCGCGATTACGATGCCCCGGCGCTGGTGGAAGCGGGCCTGGTGATCGACCGTGTCGATGAGGAAGGCCACCGCAACAAGCGCTACGACCGTTTCCGCGAGCGCGTGATGTTCCCGATCCGCAATACCAAAGGCCAAGTGATTGCCTTTGGCGGCCGGATCATGGAGCAGGGCGAGCCAAAGTACTTGAATTCTCCCGAGACGCCCTTATTTTCCAAGGGCCACGAGTTGTATGGCTTGTTCGAAGCCCGGCAGGCAATCCGCGACGCGGGTTACGTGCTGGTCACGGAAGGCTATATGGATGTGGTGGCGTTGGCCCAGATGGGTTTCCCGCAAGCAGTGGCGACCCTGGGTACGGCCTGCACCACCACCCACGTGCAAAAGCTGTTGCGTCAAACAGACAATGTGATCTTCAGTTTCGACGGCGACAAGGCCGGCCGCCGCGCCGCGCGGCGCGCGCTGGAAGCTTGCCTGCCGCATGTGTCGGACAACAAGACCATCAAATTCCTGTTCCTGCCAGCCGAGCACGATCCCGACAGCTATATCCGCGAATTCGGCGCGCCGGCGTTCGAGCAGCAAGTGCATGAAGCAATGCCGCTGTCGCAATTCCTGTTGCGGGAAGTGGCGGCGGACTACGATTTAAGCGAGCCGGAAGGCCGTGCGCGCGTGCAATTTGACGCCAAGCCGATGTTGCAGGCGATGTCGCCATCGGCCTTGCGGTTGCAAATCGTGCGCGGGCTGGCCAGCATGACGCAAAGCAGCCCCGGTGAAATCGAGGCGCTGTGCGAGTTGAGCAAGCCGGTGGCGGAAGTGCGCCGCGCGCCGCCAAGGTCGGCGCGGCCTGAACCGATGGGCCTGGAATTGCAGATCGTGCGGCATCTGGTGGCGCATCCGGCACTGGCGCTGGATATCGACGAGTCCGGCCTGGCGGCATTCGACAGCTTCGGGCCGGAGCAGGCGGAGCGGTTGCGCCAGCTGGTGGCGGCAGCGCAGGCGCTGGGGCCGCAAGGCAATTTTGCCTCGCTGGCCATGCACCTGAAGGAACAGGGCAGTGAATACGACGCGATCATTACGGAGATTTCGTCGGAAAGCGCGGAGTCGGATTTCGATGCGGTCAAGCTGTACGTGGCCAGTGCGATCCGGCAGATCAAGATGGATGCGCTGACGGCGGAGCTGACCCAGCTGGCATCGTCCGGCAGGTCGGCGGCGGAAATTGCCGACCGCTTCCGTGAAATCAGCGCCATGCAGGATCAGTTGCGGAAAGAGGCGGAGGTGTCGGGCCGCTAACGGATTTCATGTTATTTATAGCATGCCGCGTATAGGGGGAGCACGGGGCGTTCCCTCTGGAATTTGTAAAGTGGCGTGCTATAATAAAACGCTAAGTGTTGACTTTTCGCTTAGCTTTGTTTAGGCAAAATTTGGTTTGATTTCAGTAAGTTAGGCTCTTGATCGGCACAGCGGGATGGTAGCCGGCGGCCAGGGCCAGACTTCAGGCACGGACGGTGCGTCTATCGCACCAGGGTTCCGGTGCCTGCCAGGCTCTAGCCCCCATGCGCTGTCATACAGTAGAATTTCTGCCAAGCACGACCTAGGGTTGAGGTCCGTGTCGCGGAAGTTCCCTCTGTGCGTTGCACGGTTCGGAGCTGGAAGGTATAAGTAGTAGCATTGTTGCAAGAACTTTATCCTAACCCGTAAAGCAAGTCGTTGTGTAATCGAAAGCGCCTGTGCCAACAAAGAAACCTGAATCCCAAGCGGCTGACAAGCCCAGCAAAGTGACTGCCAAGGCCGCGAAGTCGGCCGACAAATCGGAAACGCGGACCAACGCGCCACCGGCAGTCAGCCAGACCACGGATGCCGCAGCCCTGGCTGCCATCGACACTTCCGGCTATGTCTTGCCGTCCGTGAAGGTGCCGGGGCGGCGGGGACGCAAGCCCAAGGAATTCACGCCGGAAAATGACGAAGTCGCCGCATTGAATGCGGTCGAGCGCGCCGAGCTGAAAGCCGTGGACAAAGCGAAGGCCAAGGATCGCAAGGCTAAGGAAAAGGCATTGCTGAAGGACGCATTCTCGTCCGATACGGAAGCGACCGAGGAAGAACTCGAGCGCCGCCGCCAGAAACTCAAGACCCTCATCAAGTTCGGCAAGGAACGCGGATTCCTGACCTACGCCGAAATCAATGACCACCTGCCAGAAAATATCGTCGATCCGGAAGCGATCGAGGGCATTATCGGCACCTTCAACGACATGGGCATTGCCGTCTACGAGCATGCGCCCGACGCCGAAACCCTGCTGCTGTCCGACAGCGTGGCCAATGTGGCCAGCGACGATGAAGCGGAAGCGGCTGCCGAAGCGGCCCTGTCGACCGTCGATTCCGACTTTGGCCGCACCACCGACCCGGTCCGCATGTACATGCGTGAAATGGGTTCGGTCGAGCTGCTGACGCGCGAAGGCGAAATTGAAATCGCCAAGCGGATCGAAGATGGCTTGAAAGACATGATCCAGGCGATTTCCGCCTGCCCGGTGACGATCGCGGAAATCATTGCCGCGTCCGACCGCATCCGCAACGATGAAATCAAGATCGATGAAATCGTCGACGGCCTGGTAGACGACAACGAAGACCAGCCGGCGCCCGCCGCGTCGTCCGATGAAGACGACGAGGACGACGAAGAGGAAGAAGAGGAAGAAGAAGAGGAAGAAGAAGCCAGCCCGGCCGCCGCTGCCGCTGGTTATTCGGCCGAGCAGCTGGAGCAGATGAAGAATGCTGCGCTGGAAAAATTCGACCTCATCTCGCAGCAATTCGACAAGATGCGCCGCGCTTTCGAGAAGGATGGCTACAACTCGAAATCCTATGTGAAAGCACAGGAAGCGATTTCCAATGAATTGCTGGCGATCCGCTTCACGGCGAAAGTCGTGGAAAAACTGTGCGACACGCTGCGTGGCCAGGTCGATGAAGTGCGCCACATCGAGAAGCAAATCCTCGACGTGGCCGTCAACAAGTGCGGCATGCCGCGCGCCCACTTCATCAAGGTCTTCCCGGGCAATGAAACCAATCTGGAATGGGTGGATGGCGAAGTGGCTGCCGGTCACGCGTACAGCGCGATCCTGGGCCGCAACATCCCGACCATCAAGGAATTGCAGCAGCGCTTGATCGACTTGCAGGCGCGCGTGGTCTTGCCGCTGCCTGACTTGCGTAACATCAACCGCCAGATGGCGGCCGGGGAAATGAAGGCGCGCAAGGCCAAGCGTGAAATGACGGAAGCGAACTTGCGCCTGGTGATTTCCATCGCGAAGAAATACACCAACCGCGGCCTGCAATTCCTGGACTTGATCCAGGAAGGCAATATCGGCTTGATGAAAGCGGTGGACAAGTTCGAATACCGCCGCGGTTACAAATTCTCGACCTATGCGACGTGGTGGATCCGCCAGGCCATCACCCGTTCCATCGCCGACCAGGCGCGCACCATCCGTATTCCGGTGCACATGATCGAGACCATCAACAAGATGAACCGCATCTCGCGCCAGATCTTGCAGGAAACCGGCGCCGAGCCGGATCCTGCAACGTTGGCGATCAAGATGGAAATGCCGGAAGATAAGATCCGCAAGATCATGAAGATCGCGAAAGAGCCGATCTCCATGGAAACGCCGATCGGTGACGACGACGATTCCCACCTGGGCGACTTCATCGAGGACAACAACACCCTGGCGCCTTCGGATGCGGCGTTGCACGCATCGATGCGCGGCGTGGTGAAGGATGTGCTGGACTCGCTGACGCCGCGCGAAGCCAAGGTGCTGCGCATGCGTTTCGGTATCGAAATGTCGACCGACCATACGCTGGAAGAGGTCGGTAAACAGTTCGACGTGACCCGCGAACGCATCCGCCAGATCGAAGCCAAGGCGCTGCGCAAGCTGCGCCACCCATCGCGTTCCGACAAGCTGAAGAGCTTCCTGGAAGGTAATTAAGTCTTGACGGGCAGCGGTGTTGCACCTATGCTCCTGTGTCCGTAAATCACGGACCGGGAGCGGTACGAGCCGCTGCCTGATGCAGTAACCCCTCTCCGGGCCCTTAGCTCATGCTTGGTTAGAGCAGAGGACTCATAATCCTTTGGTGCGCGGTTCGACTCCGCGAGGGCCTACCAAATTTGAAAAGCCCAGCCGTTTGGCTGGGCTTTTTGCTATTGAGTTCTCCACCGAAAACGGAACGAATTGACGCCATGCGGGTCATATGTTCCGGCGCCGGGCTTTTTCAGCGCGTGTTCGCATCGTACCGATTTCTGGCAATCTCTCCGATCCCTGCTATCTTGATGTAATTATCATTTTGCTAGTAACCTTGGCGAAGGACAGCTATGCTCCAGCAATTCTCCGCGCTGATGCTGCAGATGTACGAGATTGCCGAGCATTGTGTGTTTGGCGAGTATCACACGGCGTGTCTCGAGCTGATCCGCAAGGTGGTGACGTTCGATATTGGCGCCATTGGGTGCGGCACGATGCGTGAACATCGGAAGGCCTCCCGTCCAGTGCTCTCTGCGGACCCGGACGCGATTTCCAGTAGTTTTCATTTGGCATTGCCGCCGCCGGTAATCTGCAGTGAAACGCAACTTCAGCAATTTTTCGACCGTGACCGATTGCTCAGCTATGTGGAGCGTAACAAGCTGCGTCAATTGTTGTTGATCGGTTCAGCCGGGCAATTATGCCGGCCGGCCCATTGGCTGTTGTTGGCACGGCGGGGCCATCAGGCATTTTCCGCAGCGGCAGCCCACTATCTCACGGCCGTATGGCCGCACCTGCTTCGTTGCAACCTGATCCATCTGCGCCGCTATCTGGCGGCCCAGTCAACCATGCGGGCGAAGGCCGGCTTTGCCATCATCAATGCCAGTGGCGACGTGGAGCTGTTCGACGCCGAATTTGAGCGTATGGTGAACAAGGAATGGTACGGTTGCAATCCGTCCACGTTGCCGGCGGCGGCGCTGGCCCGCTTGCGTACCCGTGGCCAATACGAAGGACGGCGCACGCGCTGGTTTGTGGAGCCGGCGCCAGCGAACGCATCCCTGTGCAGTGTTATCGAGCGCTTGCCGGTCGATACGCTGACGCCTGCCGAGGTCGTCGCCGCCCAACACTATGCGCAAGGGCGTACCCATGGTGAAGTTGCCGCCTTGCTTGGCGTCAGCAGCAATACTGTCCGTACCCATCTCGCGCATGTGTTTGCCAAGCTCGGCATCCACCGGAAAACCGAGCTGCTGGCGCACCTGCGCGAACAGCCCGGCAATACCGCCGGCAGCGGTTATCCCAGCGGCACCGGCGTGATGTTTACCGCGATCAGTTCGACCGGTCCATAGTCGCCGTCGAAGTCGGTGACCTGGATCGGCAGGTTGAACGCGAAGGCTGCGCCCGCCACCGCCTGATCCACCCCGGCCGGCGCAATGTCGAACCCGGTGCCGCCCAGCAGTTGCCCGTTGACCGTCTGGCCGGCGAAGTTGGAGACTTCCACTCGGTTGAATCCGTTAGCCGTGCTGACCTTGATGGCCGGGTCGTCGCCACCGGTGCCATCGCCGGTCGCGCCTTCATTCAAGCCAGTCAGCACGATGCCGCCGTTGTACAGCATGCCGGACACCTGGCTGCCGTTGATTGTTGCGGTATGGAAGGCGCCATCATAAATTACCGTGCCGCCAACGCTTACCAAGGTTATGGTGTCGAGGGTATCGCCGGGGTCGTTGACGAGGACTTTGTCATTGTCTGCGTCGAACACCTGGATGTAAGCGGTCGCGGTGGTGCCGCTGGGCGTGTTTTGCGTCAGCAGGAACGAATAGCCGTTCACGGTCTGGTGTACGCCCGCGGTGAAATCACTGCCGAGCGGCGAACCGGACAGTGCCGCGCCGGTTTCGAAATCGATCCGCAGGGTTTCCCCCAGCGTGCCTGCCGAGTTCATGCTCTGGTTGTCCACCCCGGCGCCATTGGTGCTGACGTTGACAGTATGCGAAGTGGGCACGCCATGGCTGGTGTCGCCGCCGGAGAACAACAGGTCGAGCGTCGATCCGCCGACATTGTCGATCAGGTTGAAGGTGGGGTTGCCCGACCTGACCGGTGCTGCCCCGAGGAAGCTGACGCCGCTGCCGTCATCGATGGCGCGGTCGAAGTCGATGGTGTACTGGTCGGTGCCATTGTTGAGCGTGGCGGTAAAGACCGTTGCGCCGGACACGGTTTTCGCGCTCAGCACTGTGCTGCCATAGCCCGACAGGATGATGTTTTCGCCACCTGATTTCAGCAGGGTGGCGCCATCGCTGGCATACAGGAAGTTGTCTGCGGCCACGATATCGACGAATTTGCTGCTGGCGCTAATGTCGGCGCCCACGCTGGCCGCGGCGTGCATCGCTGCCGAGCCGACCGCCGTGCCCGAATTGACCAGCGAGATCGACGCCGGTGTGAAGGCTGTCGGCCCGTCATCGTCGAACCGTACGTTGCCGCCAAGGTCCAGTTTGGCGGTGGAGGTGGTGAAATCGCTGTCGCCGTCGGTTATGCGCGCGGTGGCGTTCAGGCTCACCAGCCCGTTGGCAAGGATCGCTTCCTGCGCCGCGAAATTCGATCCCACGCCGGGAAGTGCGTGGTCGACACGGCTGTACTGCTGCAACGTCACGGTGCCGGCAGCGCTGGCCGTCAGGTCGAACACGGTGTTGGCAGCGCTGACATCGGCCAACACCGAGGTGGTCGATGCCACCACTTTGCCGGCTGCGGTCAAATGCAGATACAGGGTAGCGCCACCGCTCTTCAAGCCCGAGTTTTCGCCCTGTGCGGTGAGGGCCAGTGCGTAGCTCCAGGTAATCGCGCCCGGGCCGTCGCTATCGTAGCTGCTGGAGTTGATCTTGAACGCGGCGGCGAATGCCTGTGCGTCGCTGTCGGTGGCGGCGCCGATAGTTTGCGCGTCCTGGGTGTTGAGGATGGTGCTATCGAGCGCAATGCCGGCGCTGATGCTGGGGCCCGCGTCTTCGAATTTCATGACCGAGCCGATTTCGGCCGTGTCGGCGGCCGTGTGCAGCAGGGTGAAGCCACCGACGTCGAAGCTGGCGCCGTTGGTGCCGGTGCCGGTGCCGGTGTTGGAAACCAGCAGCCGGGTGTGGTCGCTGGTCGTGTGGTAGTCGATGGTGTAACCGGCCTGCACGCCGGTGACGGTGGCGACGCCGCCGCTGAAGGTGATGGAAAGGCCGGCCGTGTTGACACTGCCGTTGGAGTTCTCAATGATGGTGCCGGTGCTGTCGCGTACCAGCACACTGTCGATCACAACAGGGACGTTGTCGTGCAGATGGTCGATGTAATCGGCGCCAGTGTGCACGGTGGTGGTGTATGCGCTCAACTGGACGGTCGCCAGCTTGCCTTTTTCCAGTTGAACGATATCGAAGGACGCTGCGGTGGCGTCGAGCATACCGCTGAACTGGATGTTGCTTTCCAGTACAGCTTCACCGTGATCCAGGTTGGGTATCGTCAGTGCCGGGTTGGCGCCGGTGACGAAGGTAAAGTACATGCCTTCGGCCGGGTCGATCATCTGGTTGTTTGAACCGATCGTGGTCGAGCCGCCGCCCTGGCTGGTGTTGACGGTGTCGCCGGTGGTGATGCTGGCGCCGGTCGACTGGTTGGCCGGATTGGCACCGGTAATGACGATCGCGGCGCTGGCGTTGCCCATCGTCAGGAACAGATTCTGTCCGGAGGGGGCATTGGCCAGCGAAAATTCGACCTGCTTGTCAACCGTCGCAAACACCTTGTTGAGCAGGTTTAGCGATTCGTCGGGATTGGTGGTGGGGTCCTTGATGGCGGCATATTGCACCATCCAGATCTTCGCGCCGGCGATCGGCGTGCCGGTCTCTTCCATATACGCGGCAAATACCGTGGTGCCGTTGGCCTTGCCGTAGACGATATTATTGTTGACTGGATCAGTCCATAAGGTAATGGCGACATTGCCGGCGGTGGTAAACAGGCCGCTTGGGTCGCCGTTGAGGGCATCGCCGGCGCTGTCGGTAAAGCTCAGGCCGATGGCATTCGATACGGTAAAGTTGAAGGCATTGGTACCGCTGTTGCTGCCGTTATAGCCACTGAGCGCGGCGTTGATCGGTGTCCCCGTCACGCCGCTGGCGGTCAGCCGCGACGAGAACGCCAGTGGGAGTGAAGAGGCGGAAATATCGTTATCGTTGGCATCGCCGGCAGCCGAGGGGGTAGCTGCGAGGTTCTGCAATCCGATGGATTCGTCGAGTGTGACGCCGATGCCATATGTGACATTGAGGATAGACATATTGGAAGGCTCCTTTGCTGGCTTATTGGTATGGAAGTGCTTGCTCGGCGTGGGCTGCGTGCTGCGCGCCTCTGACACCATAGACTTGGCGCGGAAGCGGCGAATCACCCATTTGCGTGAATGGGCCGCCGCAACTTTTCAGGCAGCAAGCATTTCATGTCGCAACGGCAAATCGGGAGGCCGTCCCCGCAAACTCGCCGTGCGCGCCCGAACCTTCAGCAACCCTTCACCTTCCCTTCATCGAGTCTTCATGCAGCAAACCTAGACTGAACCCTGTTCCCTCAACAACCCTGAAAGGCGTACATGAAACAGGTTCGGACTTTGGTCGTTTGCACGGCAGTGGCAGCGGCGGCTGCCGTGGCGGGCGTAGCGTTGCCGCGCACTGCAGCGGCAGACCCCGTGGTGGAAGAAGTGCAGGCGGCCGATGCCGCGTACTGGAAAGCCTATAACAGCTGCGATTACGCTGCGCTCGATGCGCTGACGGCGGAAGACGTCGAGTTCTATCATGACCGTGGCGGCATCACGCGGGGCCGTGCCGACCTGACCGGCTCGGTGCGCGACAACATCTGTTCAGGCAGGGATGCCACCGTCCGGCGCGACGCGGCGAAAGATGAGACCCAGACCTTCCTGCTGCGCCGTGGCAATGAAGTATATGGCGCGCTGGTCAGCGGCCAGCACCATTTCTTCCGCGTCATGAAAGCCAATGGCGCTGCGGTGCCGACCGATAATGCGCGCTTTTCCGCCCTGTGGGTGCGCCAGGAAAAAGGCTGGAAATTGTCGCGCGTGATGAGCTATGACCACCAGCCGGCAGTGAAAGCGGGGGAGCGCAAGGCGGTCCAGTTGAGCGCGGCGGAACTGGATGGCTATGTGGGCCGCTATGCGGCCAAGATCCAGCCGGTGCTGGTGTTCCAGCGCGCGGGTGGCAATTTGTCGGTCGACGTTGGCGGCAATGCCGTGACCTTGTATCCGATGTCGGCTACCACGTTCTTCATGAAGGAACGCGATATCGTGGTCGAGTTCCAGCCTGCCGCGAACGGCAAATCGCCCGGCTTCCTGGTGGTGGAAAATGGTGCGCCCGTCGATGAGGGCGTACGGCAATAAGTTTCCGAAGTCAGCACCGCTGTGTGCGCCAAAGAACATACGCCGGCGCACTGTACCACTACACTGGCCTCATCGCTACCGACCTTTGGAGGCCATCATGCGACTCCCTGGAGGCATACAGCCGCGCCGCGGCCGCCACCTTGCCAGTGTGCTGGTTATCTTGTTGCTGCTGGCCTTGCTATTGATGTTTGTCCCGTGGTGACGGGGCACCATCTCCAATACCGTTCCGGCACGATCATCCCCGCCGGAACCGGGCGGCGTTCGTAATCGAAGTGGTATTCCCGGTCCGGCAACTGGATCGGCGGTTGCGGTACGTCCGTGTACGGCATTTGGCTCAGCAAGTGATCTGATGCCGCCCTTGCCGGTTACCCGGTTACCCGGTTACCGGGCGAATATGACGCGGCCATGACTGCCATGGGCCAAGCCATTGATAATATTGATGTATTGATATCGTTATGGCAGCGAATTTGCGCAGCGGCCGGCATTTGGCGGTATCATTACCGATTGCTCAAATGCTGGAGGCTCCATGAAGCTGGCGCTGGTTGCTGTTTATTTGTTGTCTGTTTTCCATATTCACTTCCGTGGCAGGGTGCGTTTGCCGTTCATGCGCCAGTTGTTCGACCATTCGTCGTTCATGGCGCCGATTAACTGGTTCATGCACACATTTTCCCGCGTGCCGTCCAAACCCTACCTGCCGCTGGACCAGTTCAAGGAACTGGAACCGCTGGCCGCCAACTGGCAAGTGATCCGCGCCGAAGCGGAAGCACTGCGGAACATGCAAAAGATCAAGGCAGCGGAACAGAATGACGACGCCGGCTTCAATTCCTTCTTCAAGAACGGCTGGAAGCGTTTTTACCTGAAATGGTATGACGCCAGCCACCCGTCGGCCGAACAGCTGTGCCCGCAAACCTATGCGCTGTTGAAAAACATCCCGTCCGTGAAGGCCGCGATGTTTGCGGAACTGCCGCCGGGCGGCAAGTTGAATCCGCACCGCGACCCGTTTGCCGGTTCGCTGCGCTACCACCTGGGTTTGGCGACGCCGAACGATGACCGCTGCTTTATCGACGTCGATGGCGAGCGCCACAGCTGGCGCGACGGCCAGGGCGTGATGTTCGATGAAACGTATATCCACTGGGCCATCAATGGCAGTGACAGCGACCGCATCATCCTGTTCTGCGACGTGGAACGCCCGATGCGTTTCGGCTGGGCACAAGCCATCAACCGTTTCCTGGGCCGCACCATGATGACGGCGGCCAGCTCGCCCAATGAAACCGGCGACCAGACCGGCCTGGTGTCGAAGCTGTTCAAGATTTCGTTTTACATGGGACAGTACCGCCGCCGCTTCAAGGCGTGGAACAAGACGGTCTACAAGATCACCAAGTTCGGCCTGATCATCGCCCTGGCGGCCGCGATCATCTTCCTGTGACGTTATCCCCGGCCGGCAATCGCTGGCCGGCTTCCTCCGGCGTCAGCATCCACACGTTGACGATCAAGCCGTCCCGGTCTTCCTCATAATTCACCACGATGTTCCTGCCGCGCAGGCTGGCGGGCGTTTCAATCAGGTTGTCCTGGTTGAAGATGCGCGCGCTGGGCGCCAGGCGGCGCGGCTTGCCATCGATGACGATATCGGGATGGTAGGCCGGTGTCATCGTGCCCCGTTTCGCGTTGGCGGGGAAAGGCCGCTCCGCATGGGCGGGCAGGGCCGTCAGCAGGGCCGTGAACAGGGCTGCGGCGGCAAGAAGAGTGGGAGAGCGCATCGTTCCAGCTTACCGAAGTGCGCCACCGCCTGCAATCAATTCGCGGCCGTCATGAACATCGCCGCAACAGCGGTCGCCATGGCCGCCGTACACAGCCACCCCAGCGCCTTCAGCCAGCCCGGCAAGACCTGTTCGCCCATGACGGACGGTTGCCCGCCCAGGTGCATCATGACCGCCATCACCGGCACGGCAATGACGCCATTGATGACGGCGCTCCAGTACAGCGCCTGGATCGGATCGAAGTGCGTAAAGCCCAGCGCCACGCCCGCCAATGTGGACGCGGCGATGATGCCGTAAAACTTGCGGGCCGCCGATGGCGCCAGTTCCAGGCTGTTACGCCACTGAAAAGTCCCTGCCACCGCGTACGCTGCCGAACCGGCCAGTACGGGGATGGCCAGCAGCCCCGTGCCGACGATCCCCAATGTAAACAGGATGAACGCGAATTCCCCCGCGACCGGGCGCAGCGCGGATGCCGCCTGCGCGGACGTGGCGATGTCGCGTACCCCGTGCGCATGCAGGGTGATGGCCGTGGTCAGCATGATGCAGAACGCCACCAGGTTGGAAAAGCCCATACCGATCAGTGTATCGAGCTTGATGCGGCGGTATTCCTCATCGGCCTGTTCCGGCGCCCGCTTCAGCGCTTCCGCCTGCGGGTCGGCGCGCAATTCCTCCACTTCCTGCGACGATTGCCAGAAGAACATGTAGGGGCTGATCGTCGTGCCCAATACCGCCACCACGGTGGTCAGCCACGCGGGCGTCCAGCGCAGGTGCGGCAGCACGGTTTCGCGCAGCACTTCCAGCCATGGCACGCGCACCACCAGCAAGGTCGCCACATATGCCAGCAGCGCCAGGGTCAGCCACTTCAGGATGCGCACATAGCGCTGGTACGGGATCACGATTTGCAGCAGCAGCGACAGCACGCCGAAGCCCGCCGCGTACAACGGCGCCGGGCCGCCCGCCAGCAATTGCACGGCCTGGCCCATGGCCGCGATGTCGGCCGCGATATTGATGGTGTTGGCCACCACCAGCAGCGACACGATCCCGTACAGCAGCGGCGCGGGGCAATGGCGGCGGATGTTCGACGCCAGGCCCCGCCCCGTGACGCGGCCGATGCGGGCGCTGGTCATCTGGATACCGACCATCAGCGGATACGTCAGCAGCACCGTCCATAGCATGCCGAAGCCGAATTGCGCGCCGGCTTGCGAGTACGTCGCGATGCCGCTGGGATCATCGTCGGCAGCGCCGGCGACGAGGCCGGGACCCAGTTTGCTGGTCCAGGAACCATGGTGGCGTGGTGTCGTATCCATGCCAACCATGCTAAGGGCGGCACGGCTGACCCGTCCGTTAAGGGCCGAACATTGTTGTGTCCACGCCCTTGCTTTGTACGGGGCGGTGGCCCATGATGTAAGCCTGTAGTTGCCGTTCTGCATACTCATCCAAACAACAGGAGATGCTATGAAGTGGTTCTACAACTTGCGGATCGCAAGGAAGCTCAATATCACGTTCGGGATCGTGCAAGTGCTGACCCTGTTCCTGGGTGTCAATGCACTGATGGCCATGGGGCGCATGCACGCCGCTTCCGACGACCTGGCGACGGACTGGATGCCCAGCGTCCAGGGAGCGATGGCAATCCGCATCGATGTCGGCGAATTCAGGCGCTGGGAACTGTCGCACATGGTTTCCACCGATGAGGCGGGCCATGCGAAGTACGAAAAGCGCTTGGCCGACACGCTGGCTCTGCTGGAAACCCACCGCGCAGCCTATACCAAGCTGATTTCCAACCCCGAAGAGCAGGCGCTGATTGACAGTTTCGGCAAGGCCTGGCAAGACTTCATGGGCGACCATAACAAGTTGCTGGTGTTGTCGCAGCAGGGCGACAAGGACGGGGCGCGCAAGCTGGCTGCCAGTTCGTCGGCCGACAAGCTCGCTGGCGTGATCACGACGCTGGACAGCCTCGTCAAACTGAACGCGGATGGCGGCGATGCCGCCAACAAGGAAGCCGGCGCTGTCTACAACCGTTCGCTGTGGAGCATCGGGGCGCTGGTGGCGGCGAATATGGTCATCGGGATCATCATGCAATTATGGCTGGCCCGTATCGTCTCGAGGCCGCTGCAGGATGCCGTGTCCGTGGCGCGCAAGGTGGCTGCGGGCGATTTGACGGTGTCGATTGACGTCAAGAGCAAGTGCGAAACCGGGGACTTGATGCAGGCGCTGAAAGACATGCTGGCCAGCCTGCAATCGCTGGTGGCGCAAGTGCGCACCGGCACGGACACTATCGCCACCGCGTCCACGCAAATCGCGTCGGGCAACCAGGACCTGTCGGCCCGTACCGAACAGCAGGCCGGCTCGCTCGAAGAAACCGCCTCGTCGATGGAACAGCTGACGTCCACTGTCAAGCAAAACGCGGACAATGCGCGCCAGGCCAACCAGCTCGCGCAATCGGCGTCCGGCATCGCCGTCAAAGGGGGCGACGTGGTCAGCCAGGTGGTGGGCACGATGGCGTCGATCAACGAATCGTCGCGCAAGATTGTCGACATCATCGCCGTCATTGACGGCATCGCGTTCCAGACCAATATCCTGGCGCTGAACGCCGCGGTGGAAGCGGCCCGCGCCGGTGAGCAGGGACGCGGTTTTGCCGTGGTGGCGTCCGAAGTGCGGTCGCTGGCGCAGCGTTCGGCGGCCGCCGCGAAAGACATCAAGACCTTGATCGGCGATTCGGTCGACAAGGTCGAAGCCGGGTCGAAGCTGGTGGACGAGGCGGGCGCCACGATGAATGAAATCGTCGCCAGCATCACGCGGGTGACGGACATCATGTCGGAAATCACCGCGGCCAGCCAGGAGCAAAGCGGCGGCATTGCCCAGGTCAATGACGCCATTACGGACATGGATCAGTCGACGCAGCAAAACGCGGCGCTGGTGGAGCAGGCCGCCGCCGCCGCGGAAGCCATGATGGAACAGGCGGCGCATTTGAGCCAGGTGGTCAGCGCATTCAAGCTCGATGCCGGGGCCATGGCGCTGGGGGCGGCGCGGACGCCGGCGCCGAAAGTCGCTCAACCGGCTGCGCGGGCGGTGGCGTTGGCCAAGCCGGCACTACAACCAACATCGCAAGCCGCGCCACAGCCAGCTCGCAAGCGGGCGAATGCGCCCGTGGCCGACGAGTGGGAAGAATTCTAGCGATGCGGCAAACTCGGTAGGGCGGTTTCCGCCTTGGCGGAAGCCGCCATGCGTGCGTTACCATGGCACTTGCATGGCGGCTTGGCTGCGCCAAACCGCCCTACGGGTTAGTTGTCCGTGGCCCTATCCGGATGCCTGGCCTGCCAAGCCGCCAGGTCTTCCCGGTATTTGTACAGCGCTTCGGTATATAACTCTTCCACGCAATAGGTGCAGCCGCTGTGGCAGCAATCGCCCGGTTGCGGTGGTTCCGGCGGTTCAGGGCGGGGATCGGCGTCCACTGGCGCCGAAGTCGTTTGAGTCGTCATGCTGCTTCTGCCTTATTCATTGCCAGCAACGCCTGGTTGCGGCCTCGTTGTTTTGCCCGGTACAGCGCTTCATCCGCCAGTTGCACCAGCATGTCCGGGCTGTTGGTATCGTCCGGCGCCAGCACGGCCACGCCGATGCTGATGGTAACGACACCGAACGGCGACGCGTCGTGCGGCAGCGCCAGGCGCTGCAATTCCGCGCAAATGGCGGCCGCCGTGCCATACGCATCGGCCGCGTTGGTGCTGGCCGACAGCAGCGCAAATTCTTCGCCGCCATAGCGCGCCACCAGGTCGGTGGTGCGGCGTCCGTGCGACGTGATCAGTTCCGCCACCCGGCGCAGGCAGGCGTCACCCGCCTGGTGGCCATACAGGTCGTTGTACTTCTTGAAGTGGTCGACGTCCAGCATCGTCAGCGCCAGGGTCTGGCCGGTACGCGCGGCGCGCCGCCATTCGGTGGCTAGCGCGGCATCGAAGCCGCGCCGGTTGCGCACGGCCGTCAAGCCGTCGGTGGTACTGAGCGCTTCCAGTTTGCGGTTCGATTCTTCCAGCTGCGCCGTGCGCGCCGCCACCAGTTGTTCCAGCATCGCCTGCTGGCGGGTCAGGCGGCGGATGCGCCAGCGGTGCGCACAGGCCAGCGCGCCCAGCACCAGCATGGCGGCGCCCAGGCGGAACCACCAGCGCTGCCAGAACGGCGGCGTGATCGTGATCGACAGCGTGGCCGGTTCCGTGCTCCACACGCCCCGGTGGTTGGCGGCGCGCACGCGGAACGTATAGGTGCCGGGATTGAGGTTGGTGTAGCTGGCGCTGCGGTGCGCCGCATCCGTGACAACCCAGTCCGGATCGAATCCCACCAGCTGGTAGGCATAGCGGTTTTGCAGCGGTTCCGTGTAATGCAGCGCGGCGAATTCAATGGAAAACACGGATGCCTGCGACGACAGCGTCAGCGCGCGCGGCGCCGTCAGCGGGCCTTCCAGCCGGATGCCTTCATCGCGCGCACTGTCGCCCAGCGAACGGTTGAACACGGTCACGTCCGTGATCGCCACTTGCGGCGCCACCGACGTGCTGCGCACGGCGTCCGGATTCACGGCCGTCATGCCATGCACGCCGCCGAAATACAGCGTGCCGTCCGGCGCGCTGGCGACGGAGTTGATGGTGTAGCCATCGGTCAGGCCGTCGGAGGGCGTGTACAGCATGGCCTTGCCGCTGGCGGGATCGAGGCGGTACAAGCCGGCGATGGTGCTGGCCCAGATATGGCCCGCGCGGTCGCTGCGCAGCGCCAGGACTTTGGCGCCGTTGACCGCCTGCGCCCATGAGCGGATCGTGATGTTGCCGCCGCTGGCGACCAGCTGGTTCAAGCCTTTCGCCGTGCCGACCCACAGCGCACCCTGCGCATCTTCGTGCAGGCTGGAGACATTGTCGTCCAGCAGCGAGGCGGCGTCGCCTGCCACGTGGCGGAAATGCCGGAAGCGGCCGGTGGCGGGATCGAGCATGTCGAGGCCGCCGCCATTCCACTCGGAACCTGCCCACACCCGGCCGCTGCGGTCTTCCAGTACGGCCGATGTGCCATTGACGGCGCGGCTGTGCGGATCTGCCGGGTCATTGAAGTACAGGCGGTGCTGGCCGCTGCGCGTGTCGTAGCGCACCAGGCTGTTGCCGGTGCCCAGCCACAGTACGCCGTGCTTGCCGGGCGTGATGGCATTGATGTAATCGCTGGCGGTATTGCCGAAGCGGATCACTTGCACGCCAGCCTTGCCGAGGCGGTTCAAGCCGGTCGGCGTGCCCACCCACAGCGGTCCGTCGCCATCTTCCTGGTACAGGCTGTAGACGATGCTGTTGCTGAGCTTGCCGGCTTTGCCCGGCTCGCCCTGCCACCGTTGCAGTATCGCGCCGGTGGCCGGGTCATACAGGCTGAGGCCGAGATTGCCGCCCAGCCAAACCTTGCCGCCCGGCGCGGCGGCCAGGCTGACCAGCGCGTTGGATGCGGCCTGGTCGCGGTTGTCGAGGCGGTGCGGCACGTGGCGGCGGAAGCCCGCCGTGTTCAGGTTGGCCAGGCTGACGCCATCCGTGAACGACGCCACCCACAGCATGCCGCCGCGGTCTTGCATCATGGCGCGCAAGTTATTGCCGGGCAGCGAATGCGGGTCGCCGGGCTGGTACTGGTACTGGTCGAAGCGTTGCGCGCCTTCATTCCAGCGTAGCAGCCCGGCCGACAGAGTGGTGGCCCACAGCACACCGTCGCGGTCGATATAAAAGCTGGTGACCCGGCTGGCGGGCGATGCGGCCAGCTGGCGCTGTTCCCATGGCTGGCGCGTATCCCACACCACCACGCCGGCCTCGGTGCCGATCCACAGGCGGTGCCGGCTGTCGAATTGCAGTGCGCGCACGATGTTGAGGCGGGTATCCGGCTTGTCGGCGCGGTCCAGCCGGTAATGGCGGAAGCTGCCGGCGCCGGGCGCCAGGTAATCGAGGCCGCCGGGCCAGGTGCCGGCCCAGACGCCGCCCGCGCTGTCAACGGCCAGCGCATTCAAGTCATTGCTGGCCAGGCTGCCCGCGTCTTGCGGGTTGTGCTCATGGGTGGCGGTGAATTTGCCGGTGGCCGGATCGAAGTGTTGCAAGCCGCCCCACGTGCCGACCCACATGCCGCCTTTGCCGTCCGCGACGATATTCTTGACGATGCCCTTGTTCGGCGGTCCGTCTTCCGGCAGGAAGGGGGTGAAGTCGTTGCTTTCCGGGGTGTAACGGGCCAGGCCGTTCGACGTGCCGGCCCACAGCCGGCCCTGGGCATCCTGGAACAGCGCCGCCACACGGTCGTGCGGCAACGTGCCCGGCTTTTCCTGCTGGTGCGCGAATTTGACGGCCTGGTAGCCGTTATAGCGGTACAACCCGTTGCTGTGCGTGCCGATCCAGATGAAACCTTGCTTGTCTTGCAAGAGTGCCAGCATCGACGGTTCATCATTGCCCAGCGGACCCAGCTTGCGGAAGCGCAGCGATGGCGCATCGGCGGTCGAACTGCCGGCCGTGGTGGCCGGGGCTGACGCAATGGCGTTCGTCAGCGGCAGGGTCAGGGACAGGGCGAACAGCAGGGCGCAGCGCCGCAGCAGCGGTGAAAAATATAAGTTTGCCATCCCTGTTATTATACGTTGAGCAATACTTTCTCTGGAAAAAATGCTGTTCTCGTGTACAGTTGCCGGAATTTAGGGTATCGTGTAGGCCGCTGAATTTGTGTCCTTCCGCGCGGGCGCTCCCGCTGAGAGCCTGCATTTAAGTAGCCCACCTCCCGCCATTTCCCGGCCCCCGGCGATGCCTGCCCAGGGAACGGTGAGTCCAGGATGATAGTATCCCGCACGGAAACATTGTGAATAATTTTATGTCCGAACTCCAGAATACTTCCGCCGTACCTGCACCTGTTACCGCACCGGCGCCAGAAACTGCGCCACTGCCGGACAATACCCAGCCGGGTGACACCCTGGCCGCTGTGGCTGTCGAGGCGCAGCCTGATAACGCTGCGCCCGCTGCCGCGCCGCCGGCTGCGCCGCCGCCCGCTCCCGTGGCGGAAGCCCCGGTTGCCGTTGCTGCGCCAGCGGAGACTGTCGCGGCTGTGGCCGTAGCGTCTGCCGCCGCTGCGCCGGTCGTTGCGGCGCCTGCCGCTCCCGCCGACGTTCCCGCCGCCGCGCCGGCGCAAGTGCGCTTTTCCGACTTCGGCCTGTCGTCCGATATCCAGCGCGCGCTGACGGCGCAGGGTTACGTGCATCCGACGCCGATCCAGGCGCAAGCGATCCCGGTCGTGCTGAAAGGCCGCGACGTGATGGGCGCCGCGCAGACCGGTACCGGCAAGACCGCCGGCTTCTCGCTGCCGATCATCCAACTGCTGCTGGCCCACGCGAACAGCAGCATGTCGCCTGCGCGCCACCCGGTGCGCGCGCTGATTCTGACACCGACCCGCGAACTGGCGGTACAGGTGGCGGAAAACGTGCAGGCCTACAGCCAGTTCACGCCGCTGCGCGCATGCGTGGTGTTTGGCGGCATGGACATGAAACCGCAAACGGAAACGCTGCGCCGCGGCGTGGAAATCGTGATTGCCACGCCGGGCCGCTTGCTGGATCACGTCGAGCAAAAGAACATCAGCCTGGCGCAAGTGCAGATGCTGGTGATGGACGAAGCGGACCGTATGCTGGACATGGGCTTCCTGCCCGACCTGCAGCGCATCATCAACCTGTTGCCGAAACAGCGCCAGAACCTGATGTTCTCGGCCACGTTCTCGCCGGAGATCAAGAAGCTGGCCAACAGCTTCCTGACCGACCCGGTCACGATCGAAGTCGCGCGCAGCAATGCCACGGCCGACCGCGTGACGCAGGTGGTCTACAAGGTGCAGGAAGATTACAAGCGCGACCTGGTTGCGCACCTGCTGCGCCAGCGTGAATTGAAACAGGTGATCGTGTTCTCGAACACCAAGATCGGCGCGTCGCGCCTGGCGCGCAGCCTGGAGCAGGAAGGCATGAAAGCGTCCGCCATCCACGGCGACAAGACGCAGCAGGAACGCATGGCCGCGCTGGAAGCCTTCAAGAAAGGCGAGATCGACATCCTGGTGGCCACCGACGTGGCGGCGCGCGGCCTCGACATTTCCGATTTGCCGTGCGTGATCAACTACGACTTGCCGTACAACGCGGAAGACTACGTGCACCGTATCGGCCGTACCGGCCGCGCCGGCGCATCGGGCGATGCGATCTCGATTTATTCGGACAAGGACGAGCGCCTGCTGGTTGACATTGAAAAGCTGATCAAGCAAACCATTCCGCGTGGTGACCTGGCCGGCTTTGCGCCTCCGTCGTCCCGCGTGGGCCGCGATGACCGTCACGGCGAGCGCCGTGCCACCAGCGCCGGCGCCGGCGCCGGTCCGCGCCGCGAATTCGAAGCGCGCGGCGAGCGTGGTGAACAGCGCTCGGCCGACCGCCGCCCATCCGGTCCGGTGCGCCGCGAAAAAGTCGATCCGTGGTTCCTCAAGCCCTACGAGCCAAGCAAGAGCAGCACACCGGCGCAGTCCGCGCAGCCGCTGGCGCCGACCAAGCCGAAGCGCCAGCTGGCGGCATTGCTGGGTGGTTTGCGCAAGATTTAATGAATGGCGCCTGACACCATTGGCTAAGAAAAAAACGCGTCGCAGAGTGATCTGGGCGCGTTTTTTTATGGCCGATTACTGCACCTGCCGCACGCTGACGTCGTGCATGAAGAACGCCAGCTTGCGCGTATCTTGCGGCGCCGGCTGGTGTGGCGCTTCATGCACCAGCTCCACCAGCAATTGCGTGCCGGGCGCCTTGTCGTCCGGCAGCGCCAGCGCGTCATACCGGTCCAGCGCGATCCAGCCCATATCCTTGCCATCCAGCTTGACGCGGGTGCGGCGGTTGCCATCGAGGTAACGGCCATTGATGGCCAGCCAGCGTTTGCCAGGCAACGCAGGGACCGGGATGCGCAATTGCGATACCGCGCCATCCGACCACACGCCATCCCAGCCGCCGGCGCCTGCTTCCGGCTTGCTCCATCCTGCCGCCAGCACATCCGGTTGCAGCTGGAACTGGCTGAGTCCAAGGTACAGCTGGTTAGGATCGCCATCGCGGCATTGCACCGGGCCATCGATATAGCGCCATGGGTTCAATGATTCCTTGATGCGGTTGCCTGGCGCCAGTTCACGGCCCGGGCCGCACAATGCGCTATCGATGCCGCGCCGTCCCCGGTGATACAAGGTCAGTGCGGGCTGGCCATCGCGCCGGTAAACATAGATGGCGGCCGGATCGGTGGCGCCGTCCACATGGTGCAGCCGTTCGATAAAGATTTCCGGATCGGGGTGGTACCACTGCGGCGCATGGCGCAGCACCCATTGCGCCAGCGGACTGAATTCCTTGTAACTGTATTGCATGGCGTGCGCCATGCCGCCGGCCTGGAGCGCCAGCAGCAGCGCACAGGCAGGCAGCGGCCAGCGTGGCACGGCGTGCAATCGCCACAGCAAGGCGAAGGCCAGCGGCATCGCTGCCCAGAAACCATAACGCATCATGCCGGCCGCGCCGGAATTCCAGTTCGTGACCGACAGCGCCGGCACGGCCAGCGCGAACGTCAGCGCGGCGCTCAGCGCCGTCATGGCCAGCGGGCGGCGGGAAGAGGGCGGTCCGGCCATGTCGCGCGCGGCCCACCACAGCAAGCCACCCGCCAGCGCGGGAATGGCCACCAGCAAGCCCTGGTTCAAGTCCAGGAAAAACGAATGCAGCCGCTGCGCGCCGATCAGGCCAGGGTTTGAAAAATTCTGCGCGATGATGCTGGGCACGCCGAACCAGGCCAGGTTGAACAGCGGCGGCATGGCCAGCAGTGTCACGCCCAGCGCCAGGCCCGCCAGTTGCCGTGGGCCGAACAATTGCCGCAGTATGCGCAGGACGCCAGGCCGGCCGCCGGTGCATGGCATGGCGCACCATTGCAGCAGCGGCGCACAGGCAAAGAAAAACACGATGCTGGGGTTTTGCTGGGACGCCAGCCCCGCCAGCAGGCAGGCGCGCAGCGGCGCGCCGCGCGCATACAGGCACATGGCCGACAGCAGCGCGGCCGCGCTGAAGCATTCCGGGCTGCTCCAGTTCCAATACAGGATGCCGCCGCAGGCAAGGAACAGCGCCAGCCCGAACAGCGCCTTGCGCGCGCCGCCCAGCAGCTGGTGCAGGCACAGGCCCAGCACGAAGATTGACGCCAGGTTGACCGCCTGGAAGCATTTGAAGGGATCCAGGCCCGCCAGCCGCAAGACGCGGAACGGGACGCTGGCCAGCGCCGCATAGGTAAAGAAATGCACGCCATAGACATTGCCATCGGCGGCGTGGGCGAACGTGGAGTAGGCGTTGGCTTGGCCGGCGCGCATGGCGTCGCCCAGTTGGCGGTAGCTGGCGGCAAAGCCGGGCGCCAGTGCGGCGCCCAGTTCCAGGTCGCTGTGGCGTAAGTCCGGCGTGTGGTGCGTGCCCAGCGCGACGGTTTGCAGCGTGTACTCGACCGCGTCGCCGGAATGGTTGGGCGGTACCGCGGCAAATACCGCGGCCAGCGCCAGCAGCAGGGCCAGCGCAAAGTTGCGCAAGGAGGACGGCGCCGCCGTCATTGCAGGCTCACCTGCTCCAGGTAGAACGCGAGTTGACGCCCATCCTGCGGACCGGGACTGTGCGGCGCTTCATGATGCAATTCAATCTGCAGGCCGCTGGTTGTCGCGGCCTTGGGAATGGGCGCCGATTCGCCGGCCTGCAAGTCAAATTTGCCCATGTCGACCCCGTTGATCACGACACGGGTGCGGCGGTTGCCGGTGAAATAGCGGCCACGGAAAGCAATCCGCGCATGCATGCCGGGCTGCCCATAGGCCACCGTCAGGCGCGAGACGTCCCCGTCGCTCCACCTGCCGCCCGGTTTGCCCGGCGATTGTTCCAGCACGCTCCAGCCGCTGCCCGCAGAAACAAACGGTCCGGCGGAAAACCGGTCCGGCGAGAACGTGGCGGGGGTGATGCAGCGCACCGGGCCGTCCAGGTATATCCAGTCGCCGCGGCGCCGCGTCACGCCGCTGCCGCTCAGCGTTTCACTGGCGCCGCACAGCTTGCGCGCCGCGTCGGGAACGGCGCGGTGGTACAGCGCTTTCCAGATGTCGTTACCGTCGCGCAGCACGTAGACTTGCATGCTGCCGGGGAGGAAGTCGTCACGGCCGGACACGCGTTCGGCGAAAATTTCGGGTTCCGGGTTGTACAGCTTCGGCATCCGCTGCAACACGAATTTCGCTGTCGGACTCAATTCCACCGCGCTGTACGTGGTGCCCGCCGACATGGCGGCAGCTTGCAATGCGAAGACGCCGGCCAGCAGCACGTACGGCCAGCGCGCCGCGCCGCGCAGGCGCCACAGCAGCAGGAACACGAAGGGCATGGCGCTCCAGTAGGCGTAGCGCATGACGCCGGCCGCGCCGGAATTCCAGTTATGCACCGTCAGCGCAGGAATCGCGTAAGCAATGGCCAGCGCGATGCACAGCAACAGCGCCAGCGCGCGGCGGCGGCGTTCCTGCAGCGGCACGCCGCGCCAGCCCGACAACAGCAGCATGGCGGCGACTGCGGGAATCGCCATGATCATGCCCTGGTTGAAATCGAAAAACAGCGAATGCAGGCGGCCCACGCTCATCATGTCTCTGGCCGTGCTGATGGTGGCGATGATGCTGGGTTTGCCGAAGACGTGCAGGTTGAACAGCACCGGTATCGCCGCCAGCGCGCCGCCCAGCAGCAGGCCGGCCAGCGGGCGGGGGCGCAGCGTGTCCAGCACACCCTGGCGCAGGCTCACGCCCGGTTGCAAACACCAGGCCAGCACTGGCAGCGCGCCCAGCGTGATGATGATGCTGGGGTTTTGCATGGCCGCCAGGCCCACCAGGGCGCCGCCGCGCAACGGGGCGCCGCTGCAATACCACGCCAGGCCCGCCAGCAGGGCGGCCGCGCTGACGAATTCCGGGCCGCTCCAGCTCCAGTACAGCCAGCCGCCGCACAGCATGAACAACACCACGCCGGCGCCCGCGCGCAGCGCCGCGCGGCGGTCATCGCGTGCCACGGCAGCCGCGCCGGCCGGCGCGCCGGCGAACAGGTGCAGCAGCGCCAGCGCCAGCACCGGCAGCATGGCGAGGTTGGCAGCCTGGTAGCACAGCAGCGGCGTGATGCCGGTCCACTGGAACAGCTTGAACGGTACCGCTGCCAGCAAGGAGTAGGCGGGGAAGTGGATCGCATGGATTTTGCCGTCCAGGCCGGGGTAAAAGCCGGGCACCATCGGCGTGTTGACGGGGTCGCGCCGGTAAGCGTCGAGCTTGTCCAACTGTCCGTGCAAGTCCGCCGGCAGCAAGCCCCGCATGGCGGCGATATCGTCGGCGCGCACGTCGGTGCCGCCATGCGATGCGGCCGATACCGTCATTTGCAGGTATTCCGCGAAGTCGCCCGTCAAGGCCGCCCGCTGGTCCGCCAGCAGGGCCAGGATGGCCAGCAGCACGGCCAGCATCAGGCAGCGCGCGCCGGACAGCGCGGGTACTTGCAGGCGAATGGACGGGGACAGGGAGCTCAAAGGGATTTCCGTTCGTGTTGAGTCGTTTCAGGCGCTGTGCAGGGGCGCGGCTTACTGCACCCCGGCCTGCAGCAGGAACAGCGCAAGCTTGCGGCCATCTTTCGGGCCCGGGCTGCGCGGCGATTCATGGCGCAATTCCACTTGCAGCGTGCTGGTGGTGGCGGCGTTGGGGATGCCGACCGGCGTACCCGCCTGCAAGTCATGCCATCCCGTGTCCGTGCCATTGATGATGACGCGGGTGCGCTTGTTGCCGTCAAAATAGCCGCCCCGGATCACCAGTTGCGTATAGGCGCCTGGCTGCGCATAGGCGATCTGCAGTTGCGAAACGTCGCCCTGGCTCCACATGCCGGCCGGCTTGCCGGGAGGCTGTTCCAGCACGCTCCAGCCCTGGCCCTGGATGACCGTGGTGGCGCTGGTGAAACGGTCGGGCGTGACGTTGACCGGCGCCACGCAGCGGATCGGCCCATTCAGGTAAATCCACACGCCCTTGCTGCGCCGGCCCTGCTTGCCGCCCGAGGTGGACTGGCCTTTGCCGCACAGCGCTGTCGCGACGTCCGGCAGGCTGGCGTGATACATGGCTTTCATGACGATGCCATTGACACGGTAGGCATACGCCCGCGCCGCATCGACGTTGTAATCTTCCCTGCCGCTGGCGCGTTCCGCAAAGATTTCAGGCTCCGGGTTGTACAGCGACGGCGCATGGCGCATGACGAACGATGCGATGGGGCCGAATTCGGTTTCGCTGTAACCGGACGCCGCCTGCATGGCGGCCGCCTGCACCAGCAGTACCCCCGCCAGCAGTGCGCGCGGCCAGCGCGCGGCCTGGCGCAGGCGCCACAGCAGCAGGAACAGGAAGGGCATGGCGCACCAGAACGCGTAGCGCATGACCCCTGCCGCGCCGGAATTCCAGTTCTGCACCATCATCGCCGGCACCGAGTACGCGACGGCCAGCGCGCAGCACAGCAGCAGCGCCAGCGCGCGGCGGTTGCGCTGCGCACGCTCCATGCCGCGCCAGCCCCACAACAGCAGCATGGCCGCCACGGCCGGGATGGCGATGATCATGCCCTGGTTGAGGTCAAGGAACAGCGAATGCAGGCGTCCGGGCCCGATCAATTCCTTGCTGGTGCCGATTTTCGCAATGATGCTGGTGACGCCAAACGTGTGCTGGTTATACGCCAGCGGCACGGCAAACAGGACGCCGCCCAGCAGCAGGCCCGCCAGCGGGCGCGGGCGCAGCGCGGCTTTGATGCCGTCGCGTAGCGGCATCCCGGGCTGCAAACACCAGGCCAGTGCAGGCAGCGCGCCCAGGGTCAGGACGATGCTAGGGTTTTGCAGCGACGCCAGCCCGACCATCAGGCCGGCGCGGACCGGCGCGCCGCTGCAATACCAGGCAAAGCCGGCCAGCAGTGCCGCAGCGCTCATGCATTCGGGGCTGCTCCAGTTCCAGTACAGCAGGCCGCCGCTCAGCATGTACAGCGCCACGCCGGCCAGTGCGCGCGGGGCGCTGTCGAACAGCCGCATCAGCGCCAGCCCCAGCACGAACACCAGCGCCAGGTTGACGACCTGGTAGCACTTGACGGGATTGATGCGGGTCAGCTGGAATAATTTGTAAGGGGCTGCCGCCAGCACGGAATACGCGGAAAAGTGGATCGCGTACACCTTGCCGTCCAGGCCACGGTAAAAGCCCGGCAATGGCACGGTCACGGCGGAATCGTTCAAGCCCTTTTCCAGCGCGTCGAGATGCACCTTCATATGGGGTTCCATCAAGCCGCGCACCTGGGCGATATCGGTCTTGCGGATATCGACACTGCCGTGCGACGCCATGGCGGCGGTCATCAGCAGGTATTCGGCGGAGTCGCCCATCAGCCGGCCTTTGCGGACGGCCATCAACGCCAGCAGCGCGATGGCCAGCACCAGCACCAGCACCAGCATGCGCCAGCCGGAACGTTGTTGAACCAGCGAACGTGGCGCGACGGCCGGAGGCAACGTAGTCAATCCCGGTCCCCGTTCAACGCGCCAGCAGGAACGCGCCGGCGCCCACCAGCGCGATGCCGGCCAGCTTGGCGGCCGACATCGGTTCCTGCAGCGCCGCATAGCCGGTCAGGGTCACCAGCGCCAGCGTGATGGCGGTCATGACGGGATAGGCCAGGCTGATTTGCAGCCGTTGCAGCGCGATCGAATAGCAGATGAAGCCCAGGCCATAGCTGGCGCAGGCGCTGCCCAGCCAGGCCAGGCGGGCAAAGTTCCAGTCCGTGCCGGCCTGGCCGGACAGTTTGATCAGGTAGGTGGACAGGGCGCTGGCCAGCGCGGCGCCGGCGCACCACAGGAAACCGATGACAGAAGGGCTCATGTTCATTTTTAATAAGTTGCGGCCACCAGCAACAATGCCGACAAGCCGATGGTGGCCAGGCTGACCGGGTCTTTGCTGACGTACAGCACCGGATCTTCGTTGACCTGGCCCCGGAAGGCCAACGTCCACAGGCGCCCCAGCCAGAATACCAGCAGCGGCACGATGCCCAGCAACAGTGGCGGCGTGTGGTAGCGCGCCAGCACGTCGTTCGAATTGAAGTACAGCATGAAGATCACCACCGACAAAAAGCCGGCGTTAATGCCCATCATGGCGATCGGCGCCTTGTCTTCGATGGTGTAGCCACGGCCGCTGGTTTTTTCCTTGCCGCGCCGCTTCAGGTTATACAGTTCGCTGTAGCGCTTCAGCAGCGCCAGGCTGAGGAAAATAAAGAACGAGAACGCCAGCAGCCAGAACGACGGCGTGATGCCGGTGGCGGCGCTGCCGCCCAGTACGCGGATGGTGTACAGCAGCGACAGCGCCACGATGTCGACCATCATGATGCGCTTCAGGTAAAACGAATACGCCAGCGTGCTGGCAAAGTACACCAGCACCACGGCCAGCAATACCGGATCGTAGGCGACGCACAGCGCGATGGCGCCCAGCGCCAGCAGCGGACTGGCCGCCATGGCCAGCGGCAGCGGCAGTTTGCCGGATGCGATCGGGCGCTTGCGCTTCACCGGGTGCTGGCGGTCGTCCTGCGCATCGAGCGCATCGTTGAGCAGATAGGCGCTCGACGCGCACAGCGAAAACGCGATAAACGCCACCATCGATTGCACTGTCGTATCCAGGTTGAGCGCGTGCGCGCCCAGCATCGGCAGGAACACCAGCAGGTTTTTCAGCCACTGGCGCGGACGCATGGCCTTGAACAGCGCCATCAGCGGTCCGCTGCGCTGTGCACCCACGCGTTCGGTGCTACGGCCGTCGGCCAAGGTGAAGGGACGGCTGGTGACGGAATACGCGTGGCGCGCCGCATCCCAGACGGGAATGTCGACGTGCGAATTGCCGATGTAATCGTAACCGCGCGCACCGTAGCGCTCGACCAGCGCGCCGGCCTTGTTGCTCGACGTGAGGTTGATGGCGCCATCGGTGGCGTGCACTTCGTCGAACACTTGCAGGTGGGCGGCGATGCCTTCGGCCAGCGCGCGCTGGCTGCCGGTGGCCAGCACGATGCGGCGCCCGTCACTGTATTGCGCGGAAATATCGGCCAGCAATTCGCGGTCGTACGGCAGGTGGGCCGGATGCGGCTGCACCATGGCGGCAATGCGGGCCTTGAAGCCGGCCTTGCCCAGCAATAGCCAGAGCGGCAGGCGCCACGCTTGCCAGAAGTGCACGCGCAGGAACAGCAGCAGCGATTCCCACAGCATGTCGCTGTAGATCAGCGTGCCGTCCAGGTCGACCACCAGCGGCGGCTCGCCGGCGCGGCGGGCGCCGCGCTTTTGCTGCATTGATGGCTGCATCGGCTGCGGCATCGTCAGTTGAGTGTAGGTGTCGGACATAAGTCAGTTGTGTTGTTCAGGCCGCCTTGGGAAACAGCGTTTCCGTCAATACAGCCACATTTTGCGCCCAGGTTTGCCACGGCATGCCGGTGCTGGCGGCCACCTGGCCCGCTTCGTTCAGTTGCAGCCATTCTTGCACCGCCGCCGCCAGTTGCGCGCCATCCTTGCCGCTGAAGTACAGCGCATGGTCGCGCGCCACTTCGCGGAATACGGGAATGTCGCGCGCGATCAGCGGCAAGCCGTGGCGCGCCGCCTCGATCAGCGGCAAGCCAAAGCCTTCGCCTTCGCTTGGCACCAGCAGGCAGGCCGACGCGCCATAGACCTGGTCCAGGTATTCGTCGCTGATGCCGCGCAGCCAGTGCAGGCGCTTGCCCAGTTCGGGGTGGTTCGACAGCCGGCCGATGATGGACGGGATGGTGCGGCGTTGCCCGTCCGGCAAGCCTTTCCAGCCTTCGCCGCCAACGATCACCAGGCGCACGTCGGAACCGCCCGCCCACAGTTGCTCGAACGCATCGAGCGCCTGCAAATGGCCCTTGCGCGGCTCGATGGTGCCCACCATCAGGAACGATGGGGCGGAAGCCAGGTCGGCCAGCACGGCGCCGGCGTCGTCCGGCAAGCCTTTGGACGGTGTGGATGCGGCAATGTCGGCGCCATGGTGCACTACCGCCATCGGCGGCACGGTCGCTTGCGGCGCGGCCTGTTGCAGCCAGTTGCGCGTTTCATCGGCCACCGCATCGCTGATGCAGATCAGGCGGTCGGCATTGGCGCTGACGGCCGACAGCCACTGGCCGAATTCGCTGTCGGTGCGCGGCGGGAAGAATTCCGGGCGCAACACGGGCAGGATGTCATGGATCAGGAAATGCACGCGCACGCCCTGGGAACGCCAGCGTTCATACAGGCCGTTGCGGGCCGCTTCGATCACGGCGCGCGGGAAGAAGTCCGGGCTGTAGAACACGTCGCCGGCGGCAACCTTGACTTCTTCATCGATCACGCCGTGGCTGTCGGTGCCCAGCATCTGGTGGATGTAGCGGCGCGCATAGCGGTAATGCCAGTGGCCGCCTTCATCGGTCAGGTAGACCGGGAACACGTGGTAGGCCGTGGTCGGCGTGCGCAGCAGTTCGGACAGCTGGGCGCGCACCACGCGCTGGATGCCGGTCTTCAAATCGTCGCGCGCCACGGCCGACACGTCGACCAGCAATTGCGGCGCGACTTCGCCCGCTTCGAACTTGCCATGGTGGTTGCCGTGCACCGTCACGTCCATCAATTGCTGCGCGCTTTGCTCCCACGTCAGCCATGGCATGGCCGACGATGGCGGCGCCTTGCCCGCTCGGTGCAGTTCCAGCCATTGCACAATGGCGCCGGCCAGGTCTTGCGGTTCCTTTCCGTCGAAGTAATAGGCATGCTCGCCCGCCACTTCGCGGAACACGGGGATGCCGCGCGCGATGATCGGCAGCTTCTTTTGCGCCGCCTCGATCAGCGGCAAGCCAAAGCCTTCGCCTTCGGACGGGGCCAGCAGCGCGGCGCAAGATCCATAGAGCTTCACCAGCATTTCATCGGATACGCCCGGCAACCAGAACAGCTTGTTTTCCCGCTGCGGGTGGTTTTCCAGGCGCTTGACCAGTTGCTCGACCATCCAGCCATTCTTGCCGACGATGACGAGGTTGACATCGACGCCCTGTTGCCACAGCAATTCAAAGGCGGCCAGCGCCTGGCCCTGGCCTTTACGGGGCTCGAGCGTGCCAACCATCAGCAAGGTAGGGGCCGATTGCACGGCCTGCATCACGCGTTCCGCGTTGGGCGGCAAGCCGGTGGACGGCGCGCTGGCGTCGATGTCGGCGCCCAGGTGGAAGTAGCCCAGCTGCACCGGCGTGACGCGGCGGTTCGGGTGCGTGGCCAGCCATTCGGCCACTTCGTCGGAAACGGCGCGCGAAATCGACGCGATGCCGTCCACCACCGTGGTCATGCTCTTGATGTAATCGCCATAGTGCTTGTCGGTGCCGTACGTGAAGCAGTCGGGGCGCAGCAGCGGCAGCAAGTCATACACGACGAACCAGATCGCGACGCCGCGGCGGCGCATGTCCAGCAACAGCGCTTCGTTTTGCATGTTGGAGTTGGCCGCCAGGTCCAGCCCCAGGAACATGTCGCCCGCGCCCGTGTCGACCGGCGCATCTTCCAGCGTCTTGCCGTATTCGGCGGCTTGCGGCGCGAACTGGCCGCCCAGCATGCTGGACGTGAAGCGGCGCGCGTAGCGGTAGGGACGCATCAAGCCTTGGCTGTAGACGGGTTCCACGCGGTAGCCGGGCGGCGGGTTTTTCAGCAGCGCCAGCACGATGCTGCGCACCACGCGCTGGATGCCGGTCTTGAAGTCGGCCTGCACCAGCGCGGAGATATCGACCAGCAACTGGCGGCGGCCCTGGCCCGCCTGCGCGCGGTTGTGCGCGATGGCGGCGGCCAGGTCCAGCAGCGCCGCCTGCGACGGCGGGCGCGGCGCGTCGGGACGCGCCAGCGCCGTCACCATGCGGCCATAGCTGGCGGCCTGGCTGTGCTGCGCGAAGTGTTCGATGGCTTCCACGTACAGGCGGCCGACGTGGGCCGGGCTGTGCTCGGCGCGCACGAAGGCGCGCGCCGCCTGCGACAGTTGCGCGCGGCGCGCGCTGTCGCCATGCAGCGTTTCCAGCGCCTGCACCATATCGCTGGTGGTGAATTCGTCGGCCAGCTTGACCAGCACATGGTCCGGCAAGTCGGCCGACGCGCCGTGCGCATTGATGATGGTCGGCACGCCATGCAGCAGGCAGTCGAGCGCGGAAGCGGAACTTTCGCCCCGCGTTTTCGTGCGCAACTGCACCGACGTGTCGCTGGCCGCCAGCCAGTGCGCGTAATCGGTGGCCGAGGCAAAGCCCGTGATGCGGATACGCTGACCGAGGCCGCTGTCGGCGATGCGTTGCTGCAGCGCCAGGCCATACGGGCCGGGATCGTTGGCGCCCACGAAGACCAGGCGGCACTTCCTGTCCTGCGCCAGGCGGGAGGCCAGGAAGGCTTCCAGCAGGCGGTCGTTCAGCTTGATGCTGCCCAGCATGCCGAAGGTGCTGACGATGTATTCATCGTCGGCGATGCCCAGCGCCTGGCGGGCGGCGCGACGCGCTTGCACCGGATCGTTATCGGCGCCCTGGCCGCGCAGCAGCGGCAACGTACGCCAGCCGTCCGCGGCGCCCGGTCCGTACCATTTTTCCGCCAGCCGTTTGGAAAACTCGCTGTGCACGATGACGCCGGCCGCATGGTCCAGCACGTCCTTATTGCACGGGAATTCCCAGATCGATGGATTGCGGCCATGCTGGCTGTGGTAGTGCAGGCCGCTGTGGCCGTGCGACGCATACAGCGCATCCATGAAGGCGTTGGCCTGGTCGCCGTCGCGTTCCATGTTGTCGAGCACACCGGACAGATAAAAATCGTGCAGCACCACCACGCCGGGATGGCGTTTCAGCAAGCCGAACATGTGCTTGTGCATGTTCGAATTACCGAAATGGTAGACGATGCGGTCGAATTCGGCTGCATGGTCGTCGAACCATGCGGCGCTGCGGATGGGGAAGCGCTGCAACGCGGCGTCCGGCGTCGCACCAGGCGTCGCGATCAGTTCGATCTGGTAGTGCTGTTCGATTTCCGCCAGTACTTCCGCGCTGTAATCGGCAATGCCGGAGTGTTCCGGCGGCAGCGGGGAAATGTAGGCGAGGCGGGGGCGGGCGGCGGATGCCGCTGGCGCCGGTGCGGGAATATCCGCCAGCGCCGCAAGCAGCGCGGCGGCGCCCGTGTCATCCGGCGCGGCGGCCACCGCGTTGGCGCCCAGCGCCTTCAGCGGCGCCTGCACCGCATCGTCGCCTGCCAGTACCAGTTGCGCCGAGGCCAGCACGGCTTGCAACTGTTGTGCGTGGCGCAGCGTGCGTGCGCCGCTGTACAGCCACGCGGCGTTGAGTACACCGGGAATCGTATCGAGTTCCGCATCGGCATAGGCGCCATCCAGGCGCAGCGCTTGCACGACAACGTCCGCGCCGAGCGACGCGAAAAAGCCCTTGCGCACTTCGCGCGCGGTATGGCGTTGCCAGTTGCCGGTGGCGCCGCGCGGCGCGGTGTACGTCAGGATGCGCGCAGGCGGCAGCACTTGCGCCAGTTCCGCGCGCAGCGTATCGATGCTGTCCGTATGGCTGCCGTGCAGGGCGGCGATGGTAGTATGGCCCTCCTGTACACAGCGGGCGGCCAGGGCTTTGACCAGCGCCAGCGCCGGGGAAGAGGCGGGGGCCGCATCCAGCTGGCAGCCCTGTAAATCGATGACGATGCGCATGTTCAGTGTTTCGCTTGTTGTTCAAAGGCGCGCTGCAAGTCGGCCAGCACCGTGCGTGCCGACTGGGGCAGGGCGCGCAGCAATTCCGGCACGTCCGGCGCGGTTTGCGCATCCGGCGCGGTGGCGCTCTTGGCGGCAGCCAGCGTGGCGGCGACCTTCTGTTGCAGCCAGGGCGACCTGGCAATGATCGGCAACGTGGCGCGGCGCAGGCTTTCGCGCGACGTCAGCCATTTCAGGCCGCGCCGCAGCGCGCCCTTGGCCTTGCGTTTGACCAGGTTGGCGGGGCTGTTGTCGCCGCGCCGCATGATGAAGCGCATCGGCGCGGTGATGCGCCACGACGTGCTGGCATAGACGGCCAGCAGGCGCTGTTCCAGGTCCTTGCCCCACGCATCGGTGCTGTTCAGCGTCGCTTGCAGCGCTTCCGCGCGGGCTTCCAGCGCGTGCAGCTTGACCTGCGTTTGCAGCAATTCGTCGGTGACTTTCGCGCTGTGCGCCTGTTCGGATTCCAGCGCCTGGTGCAGCTTCGCGTTGTCTTGCTGCGACTGGTCCAGGTTGCCGGACAATTCGTTGGCATAGCCATCGAGCTGCTCGATGCGCTCCCAGCCTTCCTTGACTTGCCGCGACAGGTCCTTGCCCTTGGCCCACGCCTTATCGAGGTGGTGCGTGATGAATTCATCGAAGACGTTGGGCTGGATATCGAGCGCGGCCAGCAGTTCGCTGTGCTCGTCCGCCACGTAGTAGCGGTTCAAGCCGTCGAAGTAGGCGTAGCGGTAGCCGTGCGGCAGCACCAGGTGTTCCCACGTCTCGTGGTTGGTGGTGCGCTGGCCCGGCAGCGTGGCTTCGATCACCAGCACCCACGGGCGCCAGCGCTGGAAATCCATGCCTTTCAAGACTTCGCCCTCGAAGCCTTCCACGTCGATTTTCAGGAAGTGGATCTCGCCCTGCGCGTGTTCCGCGCAGATATCGGCCAGGGTGCGCATCGGCACCTTGACTTCCGTGACGTCATAGCCTTCGGCCCGGTGTTCCTTCGCCACGGCGGCGTCGGTCGAGGCCCAGCCATTCATCGACGGCACGTCGAACAGCGTGATTTCGCCTTGTTCGGCGCCGGCCGCGCAAGTCAGGTTGATGTCGCGCGGGCGCTGTTCGACGAACGGCTGGCGGTACGACGGCATCGGTTCGACATTGACGCCATGCCAGCCGGCGTCGTAAAACGCCTTGGTGACGGAATGCAGTTCCGGGTCGTTGGCGCCGACGTCGATGTAAAAGCCGTGCTGAATTTTGCCGAGCGCGCGCCACAGCAGCACGTCTTCGAAATTCTGGGAATAGGAAATGAAGGTCATGGCAATGTTTATGCTGGGGCGCGGCTGATTTCAATGGTGGGTTCGATCCACGCCGAACCTTCGAAATAGGGGCGGCGCATGTTCACGACCGTGAACACCAGCGCCAGGTCGCGCCATTCGTAATTATTGACCAGGTGGGTTTCCGTGCTGACGATGGCGGTCGCCACCGAATACGTGCCGGCGCCCAGGTTGGCGTTGAAGCGGAAGCGGTACACGTTCGCCTCGCCCGGCTGCACGTCCGACAGCGGCAATTGCTGCAAGTCGGTATTGGTGCCATACATCGGCTGGCCCAGGCGGTCCTTGATCATGTAGCCCAGCACCATGCGGGGAATGTGCGCCTTGGCCAGCACCGTCACCTGCAACGTCACGGTGGAACCCACGTCGATCACTTCGACCGGTTGTTCGTTTTCGTCGAGCAGCGCGATGTGCGACACCGTCGCTTCGCCGGTGCCGGACACCACCTGCACCTTGCCGTCATCGCGCGACAGCAATTGCAGGTTGCTGTTTTCGCGGTCGGCAATCAGCGCATTGTAGTAATCCATGATTTCTTCGGGCGGGCCTTCGCGCGACAGGCGGCCGCCATCGAGCAGGATGGCGCGGTCGCACACGGACTGGATGGCCTGCTTGTCGTGCGACACCAGCAGCAACGTGGTGCCGGCGCGGCGGTACTGGCGGATGCGCTCGAAGCTCTTGTGCTGGAAGTAGGTGTCGCCCACGGACAAGGCTTCGTCGACGATCAGGATATCCGGGCGGCGCGCGGTGGCGACGGAAAACGCCACGCGCATCTGCATGCCGGACGAATACACGCGCACCGGCTGGTCCATGTATTCGCCCACTTCCGCGAACGCTTCGATTTCCGGCATCAGCGCCGTGATTTCATCGACGCTCATGCCCAGCAACTGGCCCGCCATGTAGACATTCTGGCGGCCCGTGAAATCGGGATGGAAACCCATGCCCAGTTCCAGCAACGCCGCCACCTTGCCTTCCATGTAGACGGAGCCGGTGGTGGGTTGGGTGGTGCCGGTGATGAGCTTTAACAGCGTGCTCTTGCCGGCGCCGTTAATGCCGATCAGGCCCACGGCTTCACCCGGCGCGACATGGAAATTGATGTCTTGCAGGATCCACTTCAGCTTGTGCTGGGGCCCCTGGAACGGCAGCAGCCATTCGCGCAGGCGCGACGAGCGGGCCGGATATTGTTTATAGGCCTTGCCCAGGTTGGTGACAGTAATCGATCCCATCAGAGTTCATCCACCATTTCACCCGCACGGTGGCGGAACAGATACAAGCCCAGCGCGCACAGCAGCAGCGCCAGCACAAACGGCCCGGCCAGCGACGCCCAGTGCGGCGCCTGGCCCGTGACGAGGATATCCTGGCACGCCTTGATCGGGGCCGCCATCGGGTTGTAGGCCATGGCGTCGCGCAGGCCTTCCGGAATAATCGATGACGGGTAGACGATGGGCGTCAGCCAGAACCAGAATTGCAGGAAGATCGTGAAGAACTGGCCGACGTCGCGGAAGAACACGTTCAGCACGCCCAGCACCATTCCCAGGCCGATCGCCAGCAGCACCATCAGGCCGATCACGGGCGCCAGCAGCAGGAACACGGCGCCGGGGAACTGGCCGGATGCCAGCAGGAACACCGTGAACAGGCCGAAGATGATGCCGAAGTTGCTGAGCGCATTGAGCACCACGATGACGGGCAGGCAAATGCGGGGAAAGCTGATTTTCTTGAGCAGGTTGGCATGCTCGAGGAACATGTTTTGTCCCCGCGCGAGGATTTCCGAAAACAAGCCCCACGTCAGGATGCCGGCGCACAGGTAAATGCTGTAGCCATACTGGCTGGTATCGCCCGGCAGGCGGCTTTTCATCACTTGCGAAAAGATCAGCGTGTAAACCAGGATCATCGCCAGCGGGCTGAGGACGGTCCAGGCCGCGCCCAGCATGGTGTTGCGGTATTTGGCCTGGAATTCGCGCCGTACGCTGCCCATGACAAAGCCGCGGTACGACCACAGTGCCCGCATCATCATGCCCGAAATCATGCCGCCACCCGCGATACGGGCAGCAGGTGTGCTGTTGAAACTGTCATTTGAAATGCTGGTGCGGCGCGGTTCAGGCGGCGCAATCTGGAAAACTGGTAGGAGGCGGCATTATACCGTACTGCGGCGGGGGGACTTGCCACACATGTAACAAGTTGCTGCAAGGGAAATTATTGAAACGTATGCTTGGTGGCTTGGCGAACCGTCATCCACCAAGCGCCGGACTAGCTCTGCACCAGCTTCTGCAACGCTTCCGGATTCTTGATCACCAGCCGGTGCGGCTCTTTCTGCACAATCCCCTGCTGCACGAGGGTTAACAGCGCCCGCGTCACGGTCTCGCGGCTGGTATTGATCATGTTGGCAATATCCTGGTGCGTCGGCAGGTTTTCCACCACGGTGCCGTCCGGATTCTTTTTCTGCATCAACACCAGGTACGTGTAAATCCGTTTGGCCGTATTGTTAATACTGAGCAATGCCCGGAATTCCGAGTCGCGCTGGATTTTTTGCGCCAAGTGTTGCAGCATCTGGCGCGCCACGGACGGGCAGTGCGAAAACAGGTGCATGGCCGTGGGAGCGGGCAGGAAGGCGACCAGCACGTCCGTCAACGCCACCACCGAGGCGGAACGGGTGGTGTTATTAATCAGTGCAATTTCGCCAAAAAAGTCGCCGGGCGCCAGCATGCGCAAACCAATGGCGCGGCCGTCTTCCGTCACGTCGATGACTTGCAACTGGCCGGCCAGCAGGAACATCAATCCGTCGCCGCTGCCGCCCTTGTGCAGGACGACTTCGCGTTTTGCATATTGGCGGATGCGGATATCAGCCTTGACCTTGACAATTTCCTCATCGGTCAACTCGGCCAGCAATGGAATTTTGCGCAGGTGAATCTGAATGCTGCGCTCTTCCGGCGCTGGCGCGGCGCTGTCGGGCGCCGCCGCGTCAGAACTTTCACTGGAAATAGAGCTGGATGACTTCATTGGTTCGAATTTGGATGGCTGTACCGTAATGGTACCTTAGATGGCGCCGGACACGCCGGGCACAAGATGCTGGCGGTCAAGGTCCCTGCCACTGCCAGCTCAACTGCAATTGCCGGTTATTGTACTGAAAGATCGGGATATTTTCCTTGTTGATGACCTGGCGTGCTTCCAGCACCACATTCTGGCTGCGCGTGACCGGGTAAATAAACGTGGTGCGGAACACGTGCGTGGTCTGGTCGCGCACTTGGGCAATGACGCCCGGTGCATAGGGCAGGCTGCTTTTCCATGCCTGCATGGTATAGCCGAGGTCGGCTGTGATGCCGCTGCCGTAGCGGTGCCGCCACTGCAGGCTGGATGACCAGCCGCGGCGGTCGCCGCCAGGGCGGGCCGAGGCCGCCTTGTCTTCCTGCACGCCCAGGCTGGCGTTGATGGACGTCGTGCCGCTGCGCCGGCTCAGCATGCCGCGCAATTCTCCCGTGGTGGAATCGAAATTTTGCAGCGTGACATAGCTGGCATGCGTCAGGCCGCCCAGCACGTGGAATTGCAGGCTGTAAGGCAGGGGCATGGGCGGGCCAACCCGTGCCTGCAACTGATACTGGCGCTGGTAAAACTGGCCGCCCAGGGTAACGAAGCCGGCCAGCGCGGAGCCGCGCACGCTCCAGTCGCCAAAGCGCCACGGGGTTTCCGCACCGGCAAACAGCGCGCCGCTGTCGTATTTAGTCAGCGTATCGTTGTGCCGGCCCTGGAATTGCACAAAGCCGATGGCGCCATTGGGCCCGATGTCGCGCAGGTATTCGCCCGACAGCATGGTGTACTGGTCATGCTGCGGACGGAACTCGGGCGACAAGCCCAGGTCCGCCACGCCGAGGTCGCGGGTGGAGCCCTGGTTGACGTTTTGATCAATGCCGCGCGACACCGTGATGCTGTATTGGCTCAGTGGCAGCGCGCCGACGCAGCCGGCGCTACGGGTGTTGGCAATCAGCTGGACAATGCCCGGCGGCGGGTCGAAACGCAGTTCGATGACGTTAAACAAACGTTCCGCTTCGTCCTGGTTGCCCAGGCTGCATTGCAACAGCGCCAGCTCCAGCCAGGCGCCGGCGTGCGATGGCGCCATATCGATCACGCGTTGCAACGTGGCATTGGCGTCATTCTTGCGGCCTTCCGCGATGGATTGCAGCGCCTTGTCGTACAGGATATCGGCTTCGCTGGGCGGGGCGGCTTGCTGCTCGGCATGCGCCGGCGCGCACGACAGGGCGACCAGCATGGCGGCAAGGGCCGCCAGCACGGCAGCGCATACACGGTCGCGGTGGCGGCTCACGCTGCGGCCTCCGGGGAGGCAACGAGGGAATTCAGGGTATACAAAGTAGTCAATTTTTCCTTGCCCCGCAGCCGGCGCTCACCCAGCGGCAGGAAATCGTGGCGGCGGGCATGCGTGACCGTGCCTTCGCCGATGATAATGTCATACGGGTAGTCGCGGGCCGCCTGTTCCAGCCGCGACGCGGTGTTAACGCTGTCGCCGACGGCAGTATAAATGCTGCGGAATCCGGTGCCGAAGTCGCCGGCAAACGCGGGGCCGCTGTCGATGCCGATCCGGACCCGGAGCGGAGGGAAGCCCAGCGCTTCGCGTGTGCGGCTGAATTCCCGGACCCGCTGCACGATGGCCGCCGCGGCATCCAGCGCCAGGTCGGCGTGGGCGGTATTGGGCAGCGGCGCGCCCCAGAACGCCACCAGGCCATCGCCCGTGTATTTATCCAGCGTGCCGCCGGCGGCAATCACGGGGCCGGTCAGGCATTCCAGGAAATCGCGCGTGAGTTTGGCGGCATCGGCCACCGGCAGCGCCTCCACTTGCGTGGTATAGCCTTCCATGTCGGCAATCAGCGTGGTGACTTCCAGCTGGCGCGGCGCAAGGGGATCCTCGATGTCGCTGCGCAGCAATTGCTCGACCACGGCCGGGGCGACGTACTGGCGCAAGGTGTCGAGCAGGTGGCGCGACTTGCGCTGGGTGAGTTGCCAGTGGTACGGCACTGCGACGGCCAGCAAAAACAAATTCGTCGCCACCGGGCCCGTGGTGGAAAAGCGGCCGTCGTGCGGTGCGATGACATACGCCAGCAGCAGCCAGGTTCCCGTCAGCGCGGCCAGCATGCCGACGCCCAGCACCGCAGGCAGGCGCGGCAGCGCCCATCCCGCCAGCGCCACGCACAGCAGCGCATATAAACTGCCGATCCAGCGGCCCGGCCATGGCGCCGGCGCGACGCCATCGCGGATGTCCAGCAGGGTCGACAGGATGGCGGCCTGGACACCCAGGCCCGGCCGGTTGGCGGCAAACGGCGTGGTGACGCGGTCGCCCAGCCCCAGCGACGAAGAACCGACCAAGACCAGCCGTCCCGCCGCGCTCTCGGGCACGATGCGTTCGGCCAGGATATCGGCGGCGGACACCACGGTATAGGCATTCCAGTCGCGCTGGTAGCCGACCCTGAGAAGCCCGTCGGGCGCATTGGGCAGGCCGCCACCGCAGCACGTGACTAGCGCCTGGCCCAGCGCCGGATAGACTTTGCCCTGATAGGCCGTCAACAGGGGCACGCGGCGCAGCGCGCCATCCGGATCGGGGATAAATCCGATATTGCCGACGTGCGGCAAGTCGCTCCAGGCGGGCTGGTTGGCGACATAGCCGGTGGCAAACGCCACTTGCCGGCTGGTGTCGGCGCCGGACAGGGCGCCGGCCAACTGGCCCTCGCGCAACAGCCACGGGCGCCCGACGCTGTAATCAAATGCCTGCGCCATTACCAGCGGGCCGTGGCGGGCCAGCATGGCCAGCCGCGTGTCGCCCTCCGTATCGGCCGGGTTGGGCAAAACAATATCGAGCGCGACGCCGCGCGCGCTGTAGGTGGTCAGCAGGGTTTCCACCAGGTCGGCCAGCCTGGCGCGGGGCCAGGGCCACGGGCCCAGTTCCGCCATGCTGGCTTCATCGACGTCCACCACCAGGATGCGCGGCTCCGGCGCATCGCTGCGGTGCCATTGTATATAGCGGTCGCGCAGCCACTCGTCGGCAAACAGTGACGTTCCCGGTGCGGCCAGCCACTGCGTCCACAGCGCCAGGCCCAGCGCTGCCAGCGCGATAACGCCCCGGACAGCGGCGGGCGGCAAGGCAGGAAAGCGGTTTGCCAGGAATGCGATCGCTTGCTTCAAGGTGGGTGTTAAATAAAAGAAATGCAAATGATCTGACAGTATAGCCGGTTGCCTGATGGCAGGCACCCTTTGCTACAAAGTGTAACGACCCCGGCGGGCTTAAATGTTTTCGGAGAGAATGTGATAGCTATCACGGAGTTTGTCTGTCATTTTCAGGACAATTGCCGGAAAAGGGGAACACCATGTCACGTCACATTTTCGCCGCCGCAGCCATCTCGCTGGCGGCGCTTGCCATGAACACTGCCTATGCTGCGGAAGCGGGCAGGATCATTTATGTCGCCGGTTCGGCCCAGGTGGCCGACCGCGCCGCCGTGCTGAACGCACCCGTGCAGGAAGGCGACATGCTGGTCACCGGCAAAGACGGCTTTGTCTATATCCAGACGGCTGACAACGGCCTGTTCATTTTGCGTCCGTCGACCAAGGCCCGCATCGCCACCTACTATATAGATAAGAAAAATCCCGCTAATACCCGCATCAAGCTGGAATTGCTGAGCGGCGTGGCCCGCAGCCAGTCGGGTGAAGCCGTGAAAATGGCGCGCCAGAATTTCCGTTTCAATACGCCCGTGGCCGCCATCGGTGTGCGCGGCACGGACTTCGTGGTGGCGGCCGACCAGGAAAGTACCCGTGTGACGGTGTTGTCCGGCGGCATTACGCTGAGCGGCTTCGATGGCGCATGCCGTCCCGACGGCGCGGGTCCGTGTGAAGGTTCCGCCGCGCGCGAACTGTTTGCCAACCAGAAGGGCGTGCTGTTGCAATACCGCCGTGGCCAGGCTGCACCGCAACTGGTGCCGGAAGCGAATGGCGTGACGCCGGACAGCATTGCACCGCCGCGCCCGGACGAGCCGGCCAAGCAGGGCGGTTCCGCATCGAACCTGCCGCCGCAGCCTAGCCTGGATGCACGCAAGACGGCTGACTTGCAGCAAAAGGTGGCTGACCAGAATAATCCCGGCAGCAAGAATGAACCCACGCAGCCGCCTGATCCGATTGTGACGGTGCCGCCGGTGACCGAGGTGGGCACGAAGCCAACGGACCCGGTGACGCCGGTGGAACCGCCTAAACCAGTGCAACCTGAGCGCCAGATCGTGTGGGGGCGCTGGCAAACGCTGGCTGACAGCACGGCGCCGTCCGTGGATTTTGTGGCGCAGCTGGGCAAAAATTCGCAGCTGGTCAGAAAAACCGAAGATTACGTGCTGTTCTATACGGAAGGCCGGGAAGCCCAGGTGCCTGAGCGGGGAGCAGTATCGTTCACGCTGGCGCAGGGTGAAGCCACGATCCGTTATGACAATACGGCGATCGCGCCGGTGGTCTCCAAACTGGAAAACGGTCAGCTGAGTTTTAATTTTGATAACCGTACCTTTGCGACCAGTTTCGACGTGGTCAATTCCAGCGAACGCCTGTCGCTGCAATCGACTGGCCTGGTGGCGTCCAATGGCCGCTTCGCCAGCGATAACTCGGTGTATTTCAAACCCAATGCCGTCTATGTGGATGGCTTCCTCAGCCAGGACAAGGGATTGAACGCGGCGTACGTGTTCGAGAGCCGGCTGTCGCCGCAGCGGACCATCAATGGCATCACTTACTGGAACAACCCCGTAACGCCTAAGTAAATCCGCTTACCGCGGCCAACCGGCCGCACTTCCCAAGCCGGATCCCAGCCGTGTGCCGCTGCGATCCGGCTTGTTGTATTCTGGCGCCGTTGTCGTGCTCATCAGGATGACGTGAATTTGCAACAGTGGGCGCTGTGCGTATTTACATTTGCTTACCAAAATGTTTCGGGTGGTCTTGCAGGGCTGTCTGATCGCTCCAGGTGCTTGAAAAATTAGTGCTTCGACCATTAAAAAGCGCCGGTTTTCGCAGTATCTGCGGGCTATAGCCGCCTTCCGGGTGGAATCCTTGCAATGACCGCAATCTTCCAAGATAATGACCCGCCGTTTTAATTATCAATGAAATATTTGCTATTTTTCTGAGGATGTTGAGGTGAATTGTGATGACCGTCACATTCTCAACCTCTTCCCTTTGAGATTATTCGGTACGTTGATTGCAGAAGCCACCGCGTGTGCTGCAAGGAACATTAATCAATCTTCCCTTTACGGAGTTATAAATGGGTATTTACGCTCAAGATCTGCAAAAGCTGTACGTTGCATACTTCAACCGTCCTGCTGACCCAGCTGGTTTGCAGTATTGGGAAAAACAGCTGGAAGCCAAAGCTATCACCCTGGACGTGGTGGCCAAGAACTTCAGCCAAGACACTGAATACAAAGCAGCATACGCTGGCAAGACCGCTGTTCAGATCATCGAAACCATCTACAACAACCTGTTCGGCCACGGCGCCGACACCGCAGGTCTGCTGTACTGGGCCGACCTGCTGAACACCGGCAAACTGACGATCGACGTGATCGTTCGTAACATCTCCGAAGGCGCCCTGACCACCGACAAAGTAGCCTTCGAATCGAAAGTTGCTGCAGCCGGTTCGTTCACCGCTGCTGTTCTGCTGACCCCAGGTGCTACCGCTGCTTACAGCGGCGCCACTGCCAACGCAGTTGCCAAGGCTTACCTGACCACCGTTGTTGACGCGACCTCGCTGGCAAACGCCACCACCGCTTCCGCTCTGGCATCGGCAATGCAGAACGTGATCACCGTGGTTAACCCAGTTGACGGCGCTGCTCAGCAAGCTCAGAAACTGGCTGACGCTGCTGCGACCGAAGCTGCTGCTAAAGTTGCCGCTGCTGCAACCGCTGCCGCTGCAGTGACCACCGCAGAAAAAGCTAAAGCTGACGCTGAAACCGCTGCTGCCAAGACCGACGCAACCGCGCTGTCCGACGCTGCTACCGTTGCTGCTGACGCTTCGACCGCTGCTGCTGCTGCCAAGGCTGACGCTGCTACCGCCGTGACCGCTGCTCAAGCTGAAAAAGACGCAGCCCTGAAAGCTGGCGACCAAGCTGCTTACACCGCTGCTTCCGCTAAGCTGGCAACCGCTCAAGCGACCCTGGAATTCACCACCGCTAGCGCCGCTCTGAAAGCAACCGCTGCTGCTGACGCTAAAGCTGCTGCTGACGCTGCTGTTGCCGCTGACAAAGCTGCTGTGGATGCAGGCACCGCCCTGACCAAAGCTGTGACCGACGCTGGCACCGCTGCAACCGCTGCAACCGCTGCTGCTGCCGCTGCTAAAGCTGCTGCTGACGCATTCGTTGCTGCTGCCGCTAAGACCGTAACCGCAACCGATGACGTGGCTGCTGCTGCTGCCGTGACCGTTGCTGCTGCTGCTGTGACCAAAGCTGCTGACGCACAAGGCGTGGTATCGGTGATCAACAACACCGCTGCGTACACCACCGCTGCTGCCACCACCGCCGCTGCTGCTACCGCTGCTACCACCGCTCACGACTCCGCTGCTGCCAAGATCGCTGCCGTGACCTCGATTGCAACCGCTAACGACGCTATCACCGCTGCTAAAGCTGAAGTTACCGCTGCAACCACGTACAAAGCTGCTGCTGACGCTGGCCTGGTCATCGCTACTGCCTACGACGCTGCTGCTAAAGCAACCTCCACGACCACCGACGACAAAGCTGCTGCTGACGCGCTGACCGCTGCTACCGCTGCTGCTACCGCTGCTGCGACTGCACTGGCCACCGCTACCGCCGATCAGAAAGCTGCTGAAGCTCTGCCAGCCAACTTCGCTGCTAAGACCTTCACCCTGACCACCGGTGTTGACCTGGGTACCAACTTCACCGGCGGTGCTGGCGAAGACACCTTCTACGCTACCGCAGAGAAGACCTTCAATGCGCTGGATACGCTGGACGGCGGCGCTGGCAACGACACCCTGATCGTTGCTGACAATGCCAACGCTGTTACCACCGTCGGCACCAAAGTGACCAACATTGAAACGGCAACCCTGTCGTCCTCGGCTGGTGTGACTGCTACGACCACCGGCTGGACTGGCCTGACGAACCTGAGCGTTGTTGGTACCGGTGCGGAAACTATCACTGCTGCCACCACCACCACCGTTACCGCTTCGAACAGCAGCACCAACACCATCGACATCATCGGTGCTGGCGGCGTTGTTACTGCTGCGACTGGCGCTGGCGCGATCAACATTGGTCAAACTGCTGTTGCCAACGCGATTACTTCCGCTGTAATCTCCGGCGGTTCCACCGTTAAGGTGCAAGACCGTTCGGGCTCCTCGGCTGCTACCGGCTCGACCCTGAAGTCCGTGTCGATCGACGGCAACACTGGCACCGCAACCCTGACGGGTAACGCCATCAACAGCGTTTCCATCGCTAATACCGGTACCGCGAGCACCGACATCGTTGCTGCTGCTGGTACCCGTACCGACACCATCACGCTGAACACCGTTGGCGCAGGCACCGTAACGGACGCTACCGCAACCACCCTGAACGTGGTCGTGGCTGGTTCCGCTGCTACCACCGGCGTGACCGTTTCCGGCGCTGCTGCAACGTCCGTAAGCGTAGCAAACAACAGCACCAAGGCGACCACGATCGCTGCTCTGACGACTGGCGCTGCTAAAGCTGTTGCCCTGTCGGGTTCCTCTGCTATCACCATCTCCGCTGACACCCTGGACGCAGCTGTTGTTATCACCAGCACCAACTCCAAGGCTGTAACGCTGACCCAGGCCCTGACCGCTGGCCAGCAGTACGTTGGCACCAACTCGGCTGGTACCGACACCATCTCGATCGCTACCGGCACGACCGTTGCCGACACGACCGGCGCTGGTGACGACTCCGTGACCGTTGGTGGCGCGTTCGGTACCGGTGGTTCCGTTGACGCAGGCGCAGGTACCGACACCCTGGTACTGACCGAAACCCTGGCCGCTAACGACAGCCTGTCCCTGAACGGCACCTTCGCTGGCAAGATCAGCAACTTCGAGCGTCTGAGCCTGACTTCGGTAACCGCTTCGAAAACTGTTGACCTGAACAACCTGGACGGCATCAACCACGTGACCACCACCGCTGCAACCGCACTGGTACTGGACAACATGGCTGCCAACGGCACCGTCGTTCTGACCGCCGGCACCAACGTGGTAACGGTTAACGAAATCAGCGCTACGACCAACACCAATGACGTGCTGAACGTCACCGTGACGCAGACCGCCGACACCGCTTTCGGTACCGTGACCGCTTCCAACGTAGAGACGCTGAACATCACCTCGACCGACAGCAACTCGACCGTTGCAGGTACGGTTGACCATACGTTGACCGTGGTTGATACCGCTGCTAAGGCGATCGTTGTAACCGGCAATGCACACCTGACCCTGACTCAGGCAAGCACCGCCCTGACCTCGATCAATGCTTCGGGCATGACCGTGACGTCGGCAACCTCGGCAGCCGACACCGCTGGCCTGAACTTCGCTAGTGGCGATCTGGGTCAAGCTGCAACGGCAACCGGCTCGGCTGGCGTTGACACGCTGGACTTCTCGGCTATCACGACCTCCAAGTCGGTCACCATCAATGGCGGCCTGGGTGGTACGGCTGGCAACGCCGGCGATACGCTGATCGGCGGTGCAGGCGATGACACCATCACCTTCACGGGTCTGGGCAACGCAACGCTGACCGGCAATGCTGGTGTGGATATCATCACCGGCGCAACCGGTGCTGATACGATCTGGGGCGGCGCAGGCGCTGACAAGCTGACCGGTGGTGGCGGCAACGACACCTTCAAGTTCACCGCAGTGTCGGATTCCGCTCCTGGCGCGTTCGATACCATCGCTGACTTCGTGGCGAAAACCTCGTCGGCTAACGGCGATGTGATCCAGCTGAGCAACTCGATGTTCGGTGGCACCGCTACGACCGTGAACGTGTACGTCGCTAACAGCGGTTCGCTGGCACTGGCTGCTCTGGGTTCCGCAGCTCACACGACCAACATCGTCAACGTGGCGCTGGACTCCTCGACCGGCACGCTGTACATCGACGGTCAAGGCGTTTCGGCTGACCACATCCCAGACGGTACCGCCGACATGGCAATCGTTCTGACCGGTGTAACCACCATCACCTCCAGCGCATTCACCCTGGTGTAATGTGACCTGAAGATAGAGGCGCAAGCCTCTAGCCTGAAAAACCGGACGGTTCGCCGTCCGGTTTTTTTTATGGGTATATGATTTTTTTGATAACTTCTTGGCTACAATAGCCAACTTATGTTTGGTAGCTAATGGAGGAATGATGGGCTGGACCAGTGGATATGTTTCGGACGTTGAATACACCGCAGGCTTTTATGCTGAGCAAAGTCCGGTGTTGTTGAATTTTGTTGCGGTGTTGAATGGCTATGAGCCATTGCCGCTTGACCGCCCCTTTACTTATTTCGAACTGGGTTTCGGGCGTGGAGTGACTGTCAATCTGCTGGCGGCCAGCAATCCGAACGGCAAGTTCTATGCGGCGGACTTCAATCCTGCCCATGTGGCTGGCGCCACAGCCTTGGCCGACCAAGCGGAGCTGGGCAATGTGATTTTGCTGGAGAATAGTTTCGAAGAGCTGGCGGAAGGGGCAGTTGAGTTGCCACAGTTCGACTTCATCACGTTGCACGGCATCTATACCTGGGTGACGGATGAAAACCAGGGGCACATTGTCGACTTCATCAGTCGTTACCTGAAGCCGGGCGGCATTGTTTACATCAGCTATAACGCGTTGCCGGGATGGGCGGCAACGCAGCCCTTGCAGCGCTTGCTGGTGGAGTATGGCGATGCATTCCCGAATCGTAGTGATATTCAAGTGGGCAATGCGGCGGAGTTCATACAAAAACTCGTCGATGCCAAAGTCAATTATTTCGTCAATGCCGGTGAGGCACTTCAGGCGCGCTTGGGCGGTCTGAAAAAGCACAATCGCAATTATCTGGTGCACGAATACATGCACAAACACTGGCAGCCGATGTATCACGCTGACGTGGCGCGTGACTTGGCCGATGCGAAGCTGGAGTTCATTGGCTCGGCAGACCTGGTATTTGCGTATCCGAAGCTCTATCTGACGGAGGAAAAAGCAGCGCTGATAGCAACGTTCCCTGACCCGGCAATGCAGGAAACACTGAAGGATTACAGTCTCAACACCAGTTTCCGCAAAGACGTATTTGTGCGTGGTGCGCGGCAATTGAGTTCGCTTCGCCGCCAGGAATTGTTGCGCAAGTTTGGCTTGGCGTTAACTGTTTCGCGCGACGCGGTGCAGCTGAAAATGAAGATTGCGTTTGGTGAGGTCAATGCCAAACCGGAACTTGCTGTCCCTATCTGTGATGCGCTGGCGCGTGGTCCGCAAACATTGGGGCAATTGGCGGCATTACCGGCTTTGGCAGGCAGTAATCTGGAAGACGTGGCGCAATTGGCGGCCCTGTTTGTCGCATCGCGTCAGGCGGTCTTGTATGACGCTACCTATGTGTCTCAACCGCAAGAGGCAGCCAGAAGAATGAATGTCGCCATCGCCTCGGGTGTTCAGTATGGCGATGAGATTCACTCGCTGTGCTCCGGTTTGGCCGGCAGCGCAATCACTGCACCATACGTCGCGCGTCTGATCTATTGGTTGATGGCGGCTAAAGGCGTGAAGGTGGATCCTGCGGCGTTGGCCGAGGCAGGCTGGCAGGTCATGCGGGCACAGGGTCGTCACATGATGAAAGACGGCGCGTTATTGCAGGACGACGCTGGCAATCTTGCTGAGCTGCAATCTCATATTGAGCGGATTCTTCAAGAGGAGTTGCCCATCTGGCGCAACCTGAACATGCTGTAATGAATTCGGCAGGGACTCCACGGGAGTCCCTGTTACTTCTGGATACAACTCTCCCACCTCCCTACGTGCAATAAAATGTGACGCACATCACATTTCTCGGCCGTTTTCAGCGATAATGTCACGTCTCTGATTTTTTAATGGGTGCGCTTGCGCGCCCAATCCGTCGCAGTCCGACCTGCGTCATCCGCTGGGCATAGCCGCTTAACATGAAAAAACTACTCAATCCTAAAAACGAAATCGAACAGGTCATGCTGCGGTTTAAGAGCACGTTCTACACAGTGGGATTCTTCAGCGCGATCATCAATATGCTGATGCTGGCGCCATCGCTGTACATGCTGCAAGTGTACGACCGCGTGCTGCAAAGCCAGAATGAAATCACGCTGCTGATGCTGACCCTGGTGATCGTGGGGGCCTATGTGTTCATGGGCGCGCTGGAATTGGTCCGCAGTTTCGTGCTGGTGCGTGTGGGCGCCAAGTTCGACATGGAACTGAACCGCCGCGTGTACACGGCCGCGTTCGAGCAAAACTTGAAAATGGCCGGTGGTAATGCCGGCCAGGCGCTGAACGATTTGACCAACCTGCGCCAATTCCTGACCGGTAACGCGTTGTTCGCGCTGTTCGATGCGCCATGGTTCCCGTTCTACCTGATCGTGATCTTCATGTTCGAGGCGACGCTGGGCTGGTTTGCATTGATTTGTACGGCAATTCTCGTGGTGCTGGCCATTGTCAACGACAAGGTGTCGCGCAAGCCGCTGGGTGAAGCCAATTCCATGGCGATCCAGTCCGGCAACCTGGCCACCAACAACTTGCGCAATGCGGAAGTCATCGAATCGATGGGCATGCTGCCCAACCTGATGAAACGCTGGTTCGTCTTGCATGGCAAATTCCTGCACCTGCAGGCCGAAGCCAGTGAAAAAGCCGGCCTGGTGGGCGCATTGACCAAGTTCGTGCAAGTGTCGGTGCAATCGCTGGTGCTGGGCCTGGGCGCCTTGCTGGTGCTGGAACATAAGATTACGCCGGGGATGATGATTGCCGCGTCGATTTTGCTGGGCAAGGCCATGGGCCCGGTGCAGCAACTGATCGGCGTGTGGAAGAGCTTTGCCAGCACCCGCAGCTCGTATGAACGGCTGACCGTTCTGCTGGAAGCCAATCCGGCCCGTGAACAGGGCATGGCCCTGCCAAAACCAGTCGGCAAGTTGTCGGTTGAAGGCATTATTGCCGCGCCGCCGGGCGCCAAGGCTGCGCTGTTGAAGAATGTGACGTTCGCTATCAATCCCGGTGACGTGCTGGGCATTATCGGCCCAAGCGGTTCCGGCAAGTCGACCCTGGCGCGCCTGCTGGTGGGTGTGTGGCCGGCACAAAGCGGCAAGGTGCGCCTGGATGGCGCGGACATTTACCACTGGAACAAGGCTGAACTGGGCCCGTCGATCGGTTACCTGCCGCAAGACATCGAACTGTTTGCCGGCACCGTCGCGGAAAACATTGCCCGCTTTGGCGATGTGGATCCTGAAAAGGTCGTGCGCGCCGCACAGCGTGCCGGTGTGCATGACATGATCCTGCGCATGCCGGATGGCTATGACCATAAACTGGGTGATGGCGGCGCCGGCCTGTCTGGCGGCCAGCGCCAGCGTCTGGGCCTGGCCCGCGCCATGTATGACGATCCATCGCTGATCGTGCTGGATGAACCGAACTCGAACCTGGACGATGTCGGCGAACAGGCTCTGGTGCGCGCCGTGGCGGACTTGCGCCAGCAGGGCAAGACCATTGTGCTGATCACGCACCGTACGTCGGCCATCTCCGCCACCACCAAGCTGCTGTTGATGCGTGACGGCATGGCGGAAATGTTTGGTCCGACCGACCAGGTGCTGCAAGCGCTGCAACAGCAAAACCAGCAAGCGCAACAGCAAATGGCGGCGCAGCAGCAAGCCGCGCAACAACAGGCGCAACAACTGGCAATGCAGCAGGCTCAAGCGCAACAAGCCCAGGCACAGCAAGCCCAGGCACAACAGGCTCAGGCTCAACAGGCCCAGGTACAGGCCCAGGCACAGGCCCAGGCGGCACAGGCCCAGGCGGCAGCCGCCAAGGCTGTAGCCGAGCAGCAAGCCGTGGAATCCGCGGCGCAGGGTGGCAAAGCCACCACGGAACAGGAGTAAGCAATGAAATTGATTGATACCAAGGCACTGGCCACTGACGTGGTGGCGCGCGACGTGACGCCGGCAACCGTGCATACGGACGCCAGTGCATACAGCCGTCTTGGCTGGATGATCGTATTGTTTGGCGTGATTGGTTTCCTGCTGTGGGCCTCGTTTGCGCCCCTGGATAAAGGTGTGCCGATGTCGGGTGACGTCGCCAAGGAAGGCAACCGCAAGGCCGTGCAGCATTTGTCCGGCGGCGTGGTGCAAGACATCCTGGTCAAGGAAGGCGATTTCGTCAAAAAAGGGCAAGTACTGGTGCGCATGAATAATGTGCAGGTGAACGCGCAATCGGAAATCACCAAAGTGCAGCTGTTCACCAACCGCGCGGCGGAAGCGCGCCTGATCGCGGAACGCGACGGCAAGAGCGCGCCGGTGTTCCCGGAAGATTTGAAGCAGTTCAAGGACGACCCGCGCGTGACCGAAAACATCGCGCTGCAAAATCAGCTGTTCACGTCGCGCCAGTCTTCATTAAAAAGCGAACTGGGCGCCATCGATGAAAATATTTCGGGCCTGAAGCTGCAACTGGACGGCCTGTTGGCATCGCGCGACAGCAAGAAAGAGCAGCTGGTCATCCTGAAAGAGCAGGTGGACAACCTGCGCGACCTGTCGCGTGACGGCTTCGTGGCGCGCGCCCGTTTGCTGGACGTGGAACGCACCTACGTGCAAACCAAGGGCGCACTGGCGGAAGACATGGGCAACATTGGCCGCACCCAGCGCCAGATTTCCGAACTGACCTTGCGCCGCGCCCAGCGCGTGCAGGACTACCAGAAGGAAGTCCGCAGCCAGCTGTCCGAAGTGCAGAAGGAAGCGGAAGCCCTGTCCAACCGGTTCGTGGCGGAAGAATATAACCTCAAGAATGCCGACGTGACAGCGCCGGTGGACGGTACCGTGATCGGCATGAACGTGTTCACCAAAGGTGGCGTGGTGCAGCCCGGCTTCAAGATGATGGACATTGTGCCGGTGGACGATGCGCTGGTGGTGGAAGGCCGCCTGCCGGTCAACCTGATCGACAAGGTCCATGCCGGCATGCCGGTGGAGCTGATCTTCGCCGCGTTTAACAGCAACACCTCGCCGCATATTCCGGGCAAGGTGACCAAGGTGTCGCCCGACCGCCTGATGGACGAGCGCAGTGGTCAGCCTTACTATACCGTGGTGGCCAGCGTATCGCCGGAAGGCTTGAAGACCATGCATCGCCACAAGATGGAAGTGCGCCCTGGTATGCCAGTGGAACTGTTTGTGAAGACGGGCGAACGCACGATGATGAATTACCTGCTGAAGCCAATTTTCGACCGCGCCAAAACTTCGATGTCGGAGGAATAATATAGTGAGCTTTCTGCGATCCAAACGCGGCCTGATGGCCACGGCGCTGGGCGCCGCTTTCCTGTTGCCTGGCGCCGGCGCATCGGCCATGGGCCTGATCCAGGCGTACGAAGCGGCTTTGAAAAACGATCCTGCTTACCGCGCCGCGTTCTACAGCACGGAAAGCGGCAAGGAAAACAAGATCATTGCCCGCGCCGGCCTGTTGCCCAGCCTGTCCGCCAGCGTCAGCGGCGGCAGGAACCACAGTGACATCATCCAGGGCTCGCAGCCGATGCGGCAGGAAGACTACAACAGCAAGTCGCGTGTCGTGCAATTGCGCCAGACCGTGGTGAACTTCGATGCGCTGGCCCGCTACAAGCAAGGCGTGCTGCAGGAGCAGGCGGCGGAGTCGTCGCTGCTGAGCGAAACGCAGCAGGTGGCGTTGCGCGTCGTGGGCGCCTATGTCGAAGTGCTGTTCCGCCAGGACCAGCTGGCCGTGGCGAAGAGCGAACGGGATACCTATGTCGAACGCATGAAGGTCAATGACCGCATGTATGCGAAAGGCGAGGGTACCCGTACCGATATGCTGGAAACCCGCGCCCGCCTGGATGTGTCGGAAGCGGCGGTGCTGGAAGCGCAGGACCAATTGAACTCGGCCCGCACCACGCTGGAAGGGATCGTTGGCGGCCCGGTGGGAGAACTGGACCGGCTGGCGCCCCAGTTCCGCAGCCGCCCGATGGAAACGCAAAGCTTTGAAGAGTGGAAGCGCATCGCGCTGGATAACAACCACGAAATCCGCACGCGCCGCCTCACGGTCGACATCAACCAGCAGGAAGTCAACAAGCAGCGCGCCGGCCATTATCCGCGCCTGGACGTGACGGCGTCGTATTCCAAGAGCTTGTCGGAGTCCGTGAATACGATTAATACGGATTACACCACGCGCTCCGTGGGTTTCCAGCTGAATATTCCGCTGTATTCCGGCGGTGCAGTCAATGCCGCAACGCGCCAGGCGGTGGCGGGGCGCGAAAAAGCCAGGGCGGAACTGCAGTCGGAAGTCGACCGCGCCATGGTGGAATTGCGCAAGGACTATGACCAGCTGGCCAGCGCCGTGCCCCGCATCGACGCGCTGTCCAAGGCAGTCGATTCCGGCAAGCTGCTGGTGACCGCGACCGAGCAGAGTATCAAGGGCGGCGTGCGTATCAACCTGGATTTGCTCGATGCCCAGCGCCAGCTCAGCGTCACGGAGCGTGACCTGGCCCAGGCGCGCTATGCGTACATCCTGGCTTACCTGAAGCTGCGCGCCGCAGCCGGCCAACTGGCGGTGTCCGACATCCGCGAAATGGCGGCGTATTTCCGTTAATGATGGACGATGAAGAAGAAGTCACGGTCGACGGCGTCACCTACAAGGTGGCGTCGCTGAGCGAGGAAGCGCGGACGCAGGTGAATAACTTGAAGTTTGTCGAAGCGGAGATTGCCGCAATGCAGTCGAAGGTGGCGGTGTTTACCACCGCCAAAATCGCCTACGAAAACGCGTTGCGGCAGGCGTTACCGCGCGCGACGCATTAAGCTTTGAGTCTGACCATGCCAGTAGCTGTCTTCTGTAGCGTGAATTTGCGGGCGAAGCGCGCGTAATCCACCACGCCCGGGACAAAACGCATGAGGTGTTACTAGATCGGTTGTGCTTCAAGCACAGGCGTCATACGCGGTAAATATCGAACGCAAGGCCGCATCCAGCCCGACTTCAGGCGACCAGGATAAATCGGTTTTCGCTGCAGCGATGTTGGGGATGCGCCGGCGCGGATCTTCATAGCCGGAACCATATACGTCGGTACCCGGCAGTGCCTGGAAGTGCACTTTGGCCGCCGATTCACGCAACGCGGGATATTCAGCAGCGATCGCCACCATCCGGTTCGCCAGTTCGGCGACCGACACGTCGTTGTGCGGATTGCCGATGTTGTAGATCTTGCCATCAGCCAGCCCGGATGTATCGGCGAGGATGCGCATCAGCGCCTCGACCCCGTCAGTAATGCACGTAAAACTGCGGTGCTGCGCGCCGCCATCGACTAGCGTGATTGGCTGGCCATGAAGGATGGCGTACAAGAACTTGGTCACAACGCGGCTTGAACCCTCATGCGCCGCGGCGAGCGAGTCTTGTCCCTGGCCGATCCAGTTGAATGGGCGGAACAGGGTAAACCGCAGGCCATGCTGTTGGCCATAGGCGCAGATCACACGGTCCATCAGTTGTTTCGAACAGGCGTAGATCCAGCGTGATTTTGTTACCGGGCCATACACCAGCTGCGTCGTTTCCGGATTGAATTCCTCATCCGTGCTCATGCCGTACACTTCCGACGTGGAAGGGAAGACCAGGCGCTTGCCATGCTTGACGGTGGCACGGACAATCGGCAAATTCGCTTCGAAATCCAGTTCAAAGACCGACAGCGGGTCCGAGATATAGGTGGCGGGCGTTGCAATCGCCACCAGCGGCAGGATGATATCGCACAGCTGGATGTGCGCGTCGATCCACGCCTGCTCGAGCCGGATGTCGCCCTTGAAAAAATGAAAGCGTGGATGGCTTAACTGTTCGCTCAGCCGATCCTGTGCAATGTCCATCGCATGAACTTCCCACGTGGTGGTGTCCAGTATGCGGCGCGATAAGTGATGGCCAATGAAACCATTGGCCCCAAGAATAAGAATTTTTTTTGTCATGGAAGTACTTTTTGCAGAGCGTCGCAGACACGCAGGACATCGGCGGTGATCATCTGGGGATGCAGGGGCAGAGTGAGGATGCGGCGCGCAATATTTTCCGCGATGGGGAAGTCGCCGGGGGCGTACCCCAGGCGCCGGTAGGCAGTATACAGGTGAACCGCCGGATAATGCACGCCGGCGCCGATACCCAATGCGCGCAGGGCGCGTATCACTGCCGCGCGATCGGTATTATCCGGCAACAACACCTGGAACATATGCCAGTTCGAGCCGGTGAAGTCGGCCTGCGGCAAGACCAGGCCGCGATCCTGCGGCAGGCCCGCAAAATAGTCTTGGGCCAGCATGCGCCGCAGTTGCGTAATCTCGGCCACGCGTGCCAGTTGTCCCAGGCCGATCACGGCGGCAACGTCCGACATGTTCGCCTTGAAGCCCATTTCATCGATATCCAGGGTGCCATCGTCAAACCGCTGGACGCCGAGCAGGCGCAAACGCTCGCATCGCGCAGGGTCCATATCCGGCGGCAGCACCAGGGCGCCGCCTTCCCCGGTGGTGATGTTTTTGTTGGCATGGAAGCTGAACGCAACGAAGTCTCCCGTTGCGCCAACCGGCTGGCCACACGACTGCGCGCCGAACGACTGCGCGGCATCTTCGATCACGCGCAAGCCGTGACGGTGCGCCAAGCCATACAGTGCGTCCCGATCCACGGGGAGCCCGGCCAGGTCGACCGGCATGATGGCACGCACCTCCGGTGTGACCGCGTCCGCCGCCAGGCGCAGGTCGAGATTGCGCGTGACCGGGTCCACATCGACAAAGCGGGGCCGCGCACCGGCCTGCACAATCACATTGGCGGTCGCCACCCAGGTCAGCGGCGTGGTGATCACAACGTCGCCCTGGCCGACGTCAGCCAGTTGCAGCGCCAGTGCCAATGCGGCGGTCCCCGAGTTCATCACGCGCACCGTGCGGCCGCCGCAATAGGTGGCCAGCGCTGCCTCGAATGCGCGCACTTGCGGGCCGCCGGTCAGCCAGCCAGAGCGCAACACGGCAACGACCTGCTCGATCGTTGCCTCGTCTATCGACGGACGTGCAAAAGGCAAAAAATCAGTCACAGCCCAACCTCGCACGTACCCATTGACGCGACGCCAGCGGACGCTGCAGCGTATCGGCCAGCGCGATGGCGCGCCGTACCAAGGCCAGGTTGGTCGCTGGCTGGCGGCGCTCGCGGTCCAGCCATAGATTGTCTTCAAGGCCCGTGCGAATACCGTCGGCAAACAGCAAACCGAGCGTGTTCGCCGTCAGCTGGGTATGTCCGAGTCCGGCAACGGCAACCACCGCCTGTTCGGGAATATGCTGCCGAAGCGCCGCAAACTGCATGGGATTGGCCTGCGCTCCTGCAATGTTCCCTAGAAGCATGTTGACATAGCAGGGCGCGTGCACGAGTTTCTCTTTGATCAGCACGTGCAAAAAATTGGCCATGCCGAGGTCAAATACTTCCAGCTCTGGACGGATGCCCCGTTCCAGCATGCGCGCCGCAAGGGCCCGGATGGTTTCCGGCGCATTGATGCTGGCTTGTCCGGTGAAGTTTAGTGAGCTCAGCGTCAAGCTGGCCATGTCCGGCTTCATGTCGCCATCCAAGTCCAGTACCCGCGAGCGCGACGCAAAGCCGGGATCGTTTCGGCCACTGGTCGTGATGCAAACGAGCACCTCTCGCCCGCCGGGCAACTGGCGTATGCTCTCGATCAGGCGCCCGAAGGGTTCGGGGTCGCTGGTCGGGACCCCATTCACATCACGTGCATGCAAGTGCAGCATGTGCACGCCCAGTTCCAGCGCGGGCGCAATATCGTCAATGATTTCCTGGTGCGACAGCGGGACGCTGGCGCTCATGGCGCGGGTCGGCACCATGCCGGTGAGCGCGAGATTGATTAAATACGGGGAGTTCGTGTCAGTCATGGTTGGGCGCCAACTGTTTGCGGACGGTTGCGGGCACGCCGGCCACCATCACTGCGGCGGGCACGTCGGCCAGCACCACTGCGCCGCCCGCGATGACTGCATGATCGCCGATGCACAGGCGCTCAAGCACCGTGGCGCCCAGGCCCACCGTCACCCCGCGACCGTATACCGACAGGCCGCCCAGGTTGGCGCCCGGCTGAATCCGCGAAAAGGCCCCGATCCGGTTATCGTGGCCTAGCGTGACGCCGCGGTTGACAAAAACATGTTCATCCAGGATCGTGCCCGGCGCGATGACGCTGTTGGCGCCAACGAAAACGCCTTCGGCCAGCTTCGCCAGCGGCGAGACATAAGCTGTGCGGTGGACCAGCGTGCAAAAACGCAGCCCCCAGCGCTGGCGCACCAGTTCAGCCAAGTGGCGCCGGCGCGGTGTCGTTGGCCCCAGCAGGTAGGACTCGCCCTCACCCGGTGTAAAGGCATCGAGCGTCGTCACCTGCGGTGCGTCCCACACTTCGGCCACGCGCGCCAGCCGCTCCTGCAGCGGCACGCTGCGTGGTTCGATGGACTCCGGTTCGTGCACGACGATGGTCGATACGCTCCAGCCCACCGAATAGGCGGCATCAAGCAAGTCCGACAGAATGTTACTTGTTCCAAAAATAACCAGTTTAGTAGACAAAGCAATAATCCATAAAATCAAGTCGGCTTTCCGGCGTGCCCGCGGTGCGGCCCTCCGGCAAAGCTGCGTGGTTTAATCAGGGCGGGAATGGAATCGGTGCACCGCCAACTCCATAGCCTGGCGCAAATGGGGGGCGGCGCGCGCAAGGTCGATATCCTGGTCGAAGCGCTGGGCAAGACGCCTGCCCAGCATGTTGCGCTGCGGGGCGTCCGTGACCAGGGCCACACACAATGCAAAATATTCGTCCAGGCTGTCCACGGCGTCCGCACCGACCTTGTCGCCGCCATCCGTATTGGAAAAGGTTACCACAGGCAGCCCGGCGTCCATCGCCTCGGCCACTGCCAGGCCGCCGCCCATTCCTGGTGGATTAATATAGACATCGCAATCATTCCAGTGGGGCGTCATGTCCGTCACGTGCGGCGTGGCCTGGATCCGCTCTGGTGGCAGTGACGCCAGGACTGGCGGGAGAATGCCCTTGCCGCCCAGCAGGTGCCAGTGCACCTGCGGGTAGTCAAGCAGCAACTGCACCATCCGCATCGCCCACTCGCCGCCGATGCGGGAAGTCAGCACATTGCCAACAGTTAAAATGCGGATGCGACTGCCGACGCCGGCGCCGGCGCCGGCCCGTCCCGCCCGCCGTGCCGGATCGCCATAGCGGCGGAACGGGTAGTAAAAGGCTAATTGTGGAGGCTGCGAACCACCCCACGTTGATGCGTACTGTCCGTGCAAGTGCGCCTGTGCCGTCAACCACACGTCGCTCCACACCATGGGGGCAATCGAACTGGTTGCCATGCCGAGCAGTGGCCAGCGCCGCCTGGCAAGCGCCACCACGGGCGAATAAAGTCCCACGAACACCAGCCCGTCCGGATTGAACTCATCCAGCTTTGCCAGCACGTCATGGCAGCGCCGGCGCACCGAATAGGCGGGATTGCAGCTGTGAACCTGGGTCGTGGCCGGCATGGTGCGCAGCCAGCCGACGAGCTCGGTCTCGACCAGTGTCGGCGTCACGCCATTCCCCAGCAAATGTTCGCTGTCCGGCGCCTGGGCGTCATTCGCGCTGAACAGGTGGGTTTCGTAACCGAGCGCCGTCAGCACCTCCACCATGTCGAGGGCCATGCGGGTTGGCGGATGGCCGGGATCAAGCAACTGTGCGGCAAGCACGGCCACGCGCCGAATCGGGCGCGCCGGGTCCTTCGGCGCAGGCTCGGGTTGCGGCGCAGGCGGCTGCGCACTCACCGCAGCGTCAATATGGCTGGCGAGGCGCGGCAAGCCGAGGGTTCCAAGGCGCGCGGTGAAGTCGGTTCGGTTTACAGCGTGCAACAGGCTGCGCTGCCAGGCAGCATTGAAAAATACCGCCATGCGGTCGGCATCTTGCGGTTGCATCACCGCCAGGGTGGCGGCGGCCTCGCAAAGCCACTGCGGGTCGCCGGTCAACACATCCAGCACCATCGCCTTGTAGAACTGGGGCAGGCCGGGTTGCCGGACCGCTTCAGCCAGCCGCTGCACCACGTCGTCCCGTGCCTGCGCGGTCCATTCGGCGCCGACCGCGCGACGCAAGGCGATCCAGCAATGGCTGGCGTAGGGGTTGGCGATGACACGGTCCAGCGCATCGTTGATGTTCAGGTCCATGTGCCCTCAATCGATTCCAAAAAGGTCGCGCGTGTAGACCTTGGCGGCCACATCGTCCAGTATCCGCGAATTTCGGTTGGCAATAATCAGTTCAGAGGCGTGCTTGAACGCCGCCACGTCATTGACGACGGTACAGTCCAGGTACGCAGGCTGACTGAGCAGCGGCTCATGCACGAGGACCGCGACACCTGCCGCACGTAGCCGTTGCATTACACCGAGCACAGCCGAAGCGCGGAAATTGCTTGCCCCCGCTTTCATGGTGAGGCCGAATACGCCGACGGTGTTGGGTTTGCCGCGCAAAATATCCTCGGCGATGAAGTCCATGCGCGTCTCATTGGATTTGACGATGGCGCCGATCAGATTCTGCGGTACATCACGGTAATTCGCCAGCAACTGTCGCGTGTCTTTGGGCAGGCAATACCCGCCGTATCCGAATGAAGGATTATTGTAGTGCGCGCCGATGCGCGTATCGAGTCCGACGCCCTCGATAATCTGACGGGAATCGAGGCCATGGCTCGCCGCAAAGGTATCGAGTTCATTGAAATAGGACACCCGCAATGCCAGGTAGGCATTGGCAAATAGCTTGATGGCTTCCGCCTCGCAGGAGTCGGTGAAGAGCACCGGGATATCCTTCTGCACCGCGCCTTCCGCCAAGAGCGCAGCGAACATTTCGGCACGCCGGGAACGCTCGCCCACCACGATGCGCGATGGATGCAAGGTGTCGTGGAGCGCACGCCCCTCGCGTAAGAACTCGGGTGAAAAAATAAGATTCTCCACCCCGAAAATTTGCCGGATTTTCGCGGTATAGCCGACCGGAACAGTCGACTTGATCACGATGGTGGCGCCAGGATTGATCGCAATCACATCTCCAATCACCGCTTCGACCGAGCGTGTATCAAAGACCTTTGTGATGGCATCGTAATCGGTCGGAGTGGCAATGACGACGTAGTCCGCATCCCGATAGGCATCCGCCGCGTCCAGCGTGGCGCGGATATTCAATTGCCGGGTGCGCAGGTAGTCCTGCAACTCCAGGTCCTGGATGGGGGACTGCCGGCGGTTCAGCAATTCGACCTTGTCAGGTGACAGATCGAGCACGACGACTTCATGGTGCTGTGCCAGGAGCACCCCGTTTGCGAGGCCCACGTATCCGGCGCCGGCGATTGCTATTTTCATAATGCCTGCAATGGTGTTTCAGATGGAACGCATTTTTTCCGGGTGGGAGTCAGAACCTGGTGTGCGGTGAGGACCATGCCAGTCAGGTTGTTGCGTTGGTTACTGACGAAGTAAAGAAAGCCCGGGTTTTTGAGCCGGGCTTTTTCTTTCAAACGACTGCTTATGCCGCTGCGTGCGAGGCGTCGTCAGCGGCTGATACATTCGCCTGTTCAGCGCAATGCGGGCATGACTTCTCATACACATACAGCGGCGACAACTGTTCGCGCGGCGTCACCACGGCGCGGCAATTGAAGCATTGCACGGTTTCCGTCGGTTCCAGTTTCGGGTTCAGCGCGGTGCGGTAATCGAAGACGAAGCAATCCCCCGTGTAATGGGCGCCGCCCACTTCCTCGAAATACTTGAGGATGCCGCCTTCCAGCTGATACACATTGTCGTAGCCAATGTTCTGCATGTGGATCGCGGCTTTTTCGCAGCGGATGCCGCCGGTGCAGAACGTCACCACGGTCTTGCCTTCGAAGTCGGCCTTGTGTTCTTCGATCACGGCCGGGAATTCCGTGAATTTCCTGATGCGGTAATCGACCGTGTTGTCGAACGTGCCGACATCCACTTCGAAATCGTTACGGGTATCGACCATCACCACCGGCTTGCCGTTGTCATCATGGCCCTGGTCCAGCCAGCGCTTGAGGGTCTTCGCTTCCACGTGCGGGGCGCGGCCTTCTTCCGGCTTGATCAGCGGCATGCGCATGGTGATGATTTCCGACTTGATCTTGACCAGCATGCGCTTGTGCGATTGTTCCGCCGACAAGCTTTCCTTCACTTCGATATCCGTGAAGCGGGCGTCCTGGCGCAGCCAGGCGAGGTATTCGTCGATGTTGGCGCGGGTGCCGGACAGGAACATGTTGATGCCTTCCGGCGTCAGCAGGATGGTTCCCTTCAAGCCCAGGCGGGCGCAGATTTCCTGGTAGCGGGGACGCTGCTCTTCCAGGTCGTTGAAAGTAATGAATTTGTAGGCGGCAATATTGACAAATTGCGCACCCTGGGTGTCGTTACTGGATGCTACGGTAGACATGGCTGATAATCGGGGAAATGCGGAATAATTGAGCATTATAGATCAGCATGCCCGGACAGTATAATGGTCGTTTCCCCGCCGTCCCGGAACCGTCCGCCGATGAAGTCGCTCAATCTGCCCTACAACCCCCGCATCGACCAGTTGCGCTGGCTGGCTGCCACGCTGGTATTCCTGTTTCACTATTACCTGGAATACCGTGGCCAGGGCGGAACGCCGCTGGCGTCGAACTGGTTCGGGCTGGTGACGGAAGGGCATACCGGCGTCGGGCTGTTCTTTGCGCTGTCCGGTTTCCTGTTCATGCAGATCGCGTTGCACCAGCAACACCTGCACTACCGCGACTTCATGCGCAACCGATGCCTGCGCATCCTGCCCCTGTTTTTGACGATCTTTATGCTGGCCACGGCGATTGGCCGCGACAAGTTTGCGCCGCAGGATGTGCTGTACGTGCTGTCGACCAACCTGGGGCTGGCGCCCACGTCGTATACGCCGGTGACGGGCGCGGCATGGAGCATTTCCGTTGAATTCACGTTTTACCTGGTATTCCCTTTCCTGGCCCGCTTTACGCTGGAGCAGGGACCCCGCTATCTGCTGAAGTTGCTGGCATTGATGGTGTTCTTCAAGCTGGCCGCCTTCACCGTCAATGAAAAAAGCACGCTGATGTATTTCAGCACGCTGGTGGGGCGCTTCGACCAGTTCTTGATCGGGATGCTGGCCGCACTGCTGGTGGCGCGCCATGGCGCCGCCTTGCGCCGCTATGGCAACGTGCTGTTGCCGGTGGCGCTGGCGGTGGTGGTCTTCGATAGCGCGCTGCAAAGCAAATTCGCAAAATTTGACCCGGCCACCCATGCCACGTTCTGGATCTGGTGGTCGATGCTGGAAGCGGCCGGATGGAGCCTGCTGATCGTGGCCTGGACCACGTTCGGCAAGGAATTGCCCAAGCCGCTGGCGCGCGTACTGGACCATGGCGGCAAGATCAGTTTTTCGTTTTACCTGCTGCACATGGCGATGATCCATTTGCTGGCAGTGAATTTCGGCCTGCCCGCCATCACGGGCGACAAGCTGCGTGACGCGCTGCTCTGGCTGCCGCTGGTGTATGGCGCCACGTGGGCGGTGTCGGCGCTGAGCTACAACGTGATCGAAGAACCGTTCCTGCGCCTGCGCCGCAGTTACGGCGACGCGAAGCCGGTCCAGGCCGCCGCACGCATGGCGGCGCGTTAAAATAACAGGATATTTTGTCTAGGATTGTGAGCAGTAAATGAACATGGCAGTCAGCGAGCAGGAACACGGCACGGACGTGGTGGTGGCGCCTCCAGGCCCCGATTTCGTCCATCTGCGGGTGCACACGGAATACTCGATTGTCGATGGCCTGGTGCGGATCGACGACGTCGTCAAGGCCGCCGCCAAGGACAAGCAGGGCGCGCTGGCGGTGACCGACCTGGCCAACCTGTTTTGCATGGTGCGCTTCTACAAGGCGGCGCGCGGCAAGGGCGTCAAGCCGGTGGTGGGCGTCGATGCGTGGATCACCAACGATGAAAACCGCGACAAGCCGTTCCGCATCATGCTTTACGCGAAAAACCGCATGGGCTATTTGCAGCTGTGCGAATTGCTGTCGGAAGCGTGGCTGAACAACACGTACAAGGGCCGCGCGGAAATCCGTACCGAGTGGCTGCGCGACTTGCCCAACAAGGAATACCCGCTGCTGCCGGGCGAAGACCCGCGCAATGCGCTGATCGCGCTGTCCGGTGCGCAGTTCGGCGACATCGGCCAGGCCATTGACAACGGCAACATCGAACTGGCCGAGCGCCAGGCGCAAAAATGGGCGGATATTTTCCCAGGCCATTTCTATGTCGAGATCCAGCGCGCGGGCCAGCCGAACCAGGAAGTGCAGGTGCGCCAGTCCGTGGCGCTGGCGTCCCGCCTGGGCTTGCCGGTGGTGGCCACGCACCCGGTGCAGTTCATGTCGAAAGACGAATACATCGCGCACGAAGCCCGTATCTGTATCGCCGAAGGCGAAATGATCGCCAACGCCAAGCGCGTGAAACGCTTCAATGAACAGATGCGTTTCCTGACGCAGGCGGAAATGCGCGAACTGTTCCACGATTTGCCGGGCGCGTTGCAAAACACGGTGGAAATCGCCAAGCGCTGCAACCTGACGCTGACCCTGGGCAAGCCGCAGTTGCCGAACTTCCCGACGCCGGGCATGACCATCGATGAATTCCTCGTCGCGGAAACGCAGAAGGGCCTGGAAGAGCGCCTGCTGCAATTGTTCCCCGACCCGGAAAAACGCGAAAAGGAACGCCCGCGCTACGAAGCGCGCCTGAAGTTCGAGAACGAAACCATCATCAAGATGAAGTTCCCCGGCTACTTCCTGATCGTTGCGGAATTTATCCAGTGGGGCAAGAACAATGGCGTGCCGATCGGCCCGGGCCGGGGTTCCGGCGCGGGTTCGCTGGTCGCGTATGCGCTGAAGATTACCGACCTGGATCCGCTGAAATACAACCTGCTGTTCGAGCGTTTCCTGAACCCGGAACGCGTTTCGATGCCCGACTTCGACATTGACTTTTGTCAGGAAAAGCGCGAACTGGTGATCCAGCACGTGAAGGACCTGTACGGCCGCGAAGCGGTGTCGCAGATCGCCACGTTCGGTACCATGGCGGCCAAGGGCGCGATCCGCGACGTGGGCCGCGTGATGGACTTCGGCTACATGTTCTGCGACGGCGTGTCGAAACTGATTCCATTCAAGCCGGGCAAGCCGGTCTCGATTGCCGATGCGATCGAAGAAGAACCGATGCTCAAGGAGCGCCAGGAAAACGAAGAGGAAGTGCGCCAGTTGCTGGACCTGGCGCAGCAGGTCGAAGGCATCACCCGTAACATCGGCATGCACGCCGGCGGCGTGCTGATCGCCCCCGGCAAGCTGACCGACTTCTGCCCGCTGTACACGCAGTCCGGCGATACCGGCGTCGTGTCGCAGTTCGACAAGGACGACGTGGAGGCTGTCGGCCTGGTGAAGTTCGACTTTTTGGGTTTAACTACCCTGACGATCCTGGACCGCGCCGTCACGTACATCAAGGACCTCGATCCCGCCATGGCCGATTTCGACCTGGCCAAGCTGCCGCTGACGGACCGCGCATCGTATGACTTGCTGACCAAGGCGAAAACCGTCGCCGTGTTCCAGCTGGAGTCGCGCGGCATGCAGGGCATGCTGAAAGATGCGCGTCCCGACCGCTTCGAGGACATTATCGCGCTGGTGGCGCTGTACCGTCCGGGTCCGATGGACCTGATCCCGGACTTCTGCAAGCGTAAGCACGGCGAGAAATTCGAATACCCGGATCCCCGCACTGAATCCATTTTGTCGGAAACCTACGGCATCATGGTGTATCAGGAGCAGGTGATGCAGATGGCGCAGATCGTCGGCGGCTACTCGCTGGGCGGCGCGGACATGCTGCGCCGGGCGATGGGTAAGAAGAAAGCGGAAGAGATGGCGGAACACCGCGAAATCTTCCGCGCGGGCGCCGCCAAGGATGGCTTGTCGACCGAGAAGGCCGACGAGATCTTCGACTTGATGGAAAAGTTCGCGGGCTACGGTTTTAATAAATCGCACGCCGCCGCGTATGCGCTGCTGTCGTACCACACCGCGTATTTGAAGGCGCACCATCCGGCCGCGTTCATGGCAGCCAACATGTCGCTGGCCATGGACGATACGGAAAAGGTGAAAATCCTGGTCGAGGATTCGATCGAGATTTGCGGCCTGACCATCCTGCCGCCGGACGTCAACCAGTCGTCGTACCGCTTCCGTCCGGACGGCCCGCCGCCATCCGTCACGGGCAAGAAAGTCACGCAGATCCGCTACGGCCTGGGCGGCGTCAAGGGCGCCGGACAGAATGCGATCGAAGCGATCATCGCGGCGCGCGAATCGGGCGGGCCGTTTGTCAGCCTGTTCGACTTCTGCAAGCGGGTCGATAAAAAGCAGATCAACCGCCGCACCATTGAAGCGCTGATCAAGAGCGGCGCGTTTGACTGCCTGAATGTCGACCGCGCGATCCTGTTAGCCTCCGTTAGCTTCGCCATGGAATGCGCGGAACAGGAAGCCAAGGCCGCGAACCAGGTCAGCCTGTTTGGCGGCGACGATTCCGACCTGGTGGCGCCACCGGAATACGTGAAAGCCACGCCGTTCACGGACCGGCAAAAGCTGGCCGAGGAAAAGACCGCGCTGGGCTTTTATCTGTCCGGCCACATGTTCGATTCGTACGCGCCGGAAGCGCGCCGCTTTGCCCGCACCAGGCTGGCGGACCTGGAACCGTCGCGCGAGCCGCGCATGCTGTGCGGCGTGATTACCGGCATCCGGCCGCAAATGACGCAGCGTGGCAAGCTGTACATCATCACCCTGGACGACAAGAGCGCGGTGGTGGAAGTCACGGTGTACAGCGAAGTGTTCGATGAGAACAAGCGCATGTTCAAGGATGACGAATTCCTGGCCGTGGTCGGTAAAGTGTCGGAAGACCGATTCTCCGGCGGCCTGCGTATTTCCGCGGAAAAGGTGTACGACATCATCACGGCGCGCAGCCAGTTCGGTCACCAGTTCGCCTGCTCGCTGCCGACCACGGTGACGTCGGCCAAAGTGCGTGAAGTGCTGGAGCCGTACCGTGACGCCAATGGTTTGCCAATGGCCATGCGCGTGCAACCGCAAGGGGTCGATTGCGTGCTGCAACTGGGTGATGACTGGCGGGTGGCGCCGTCCGACGCGCTGAAGCTGTCATTGGAACAAGTGCTGGGCGCGCGGGAAGTCGCGGTCGAGTATTAACGGCGGAGTATTAATCTTCTGCGATTGACTTTGACATGACTCAAGGAAATACTGAGGGGACTTTGATACTCCTCAGTGATTCCCGCCATGGCTACTGTCACCCAAGTCACCAGCATTACCTCGTCCGGCCTGACTTACATCGATGCGCTGCTCAGTAATTCCCCCAACTGGAATTACCTGACGCCGGCCAGCAACACGATTTATTACACGTTTTCCGTCGCCGGCAATAACGAAAGTGGCAATAGCGACATCCTCAGCGCACCGCTGGCATTCAGCACGTCCCAGCAATCGGCCACCCGGACGGCGATGGCGTACATCGCGCAACTGACGGGCATCACGTTCACGGAAACCACCAACACGTCGCTGGCGCAGGTGCATTTTGCCAACGCCAATATCGATGGCGCCCAGGTGGCGGGCCTGTGCAGTTCCAGTTACAACTATTCGTATAACCAGAACAATGTGGTGACGGCATACGAAGCCAGCGCGTATATCTACATGGATAACGTGGAGTGGGGCAACGAGAACGCGAACCTGGCGGCAGGCGGGCAGGGCTATGAAACATTGCTGCATGAACTGGGTCACATGCTGGGCCTGAAGCACCCGTTTGACGACAGCCCGAATTTGCCGACCGCGGTCGACACCACCGCGTACACGCTGATGTCGTACACCCAGGTGGGCAGCCACAAATCCGTGTTCCAGGAATATGACATTGCCGCCCTGAAGTGGCTGTATGGCGGCGACGGCCTGGCCGGCACGCTGGGTGTCAATTCCACCTCGGGCGCCCGCTGGCTGGCCGGCACCAGCGTAGTCGACACCCTGACGGGCACCTCCGCCAACGACACGCTGGAAGGCGATGGCGGCAACGATATCCTGAACGGCGGCGCCGGCACCGATACCGCGTATTACAACGGCGCGCGTAGCGCTTACACGATGACGCAGGTGAATTCCACCACGTGGACGGTGGCGGGTGCGGAAGGCACGGATACGCTGACCAACATGGAAATGCTGCGGTTCACGGACGGCACGATTTCCCTGTCCAGCCTGACGGCTGACACGACGCCGCCCACGGCGCCGACCCTGACGGTGGGCGCCGGCACGTCGAACGCCCGTCCCGTGTTTTCCGGCACGACGGAAGCGGGCGCCAAGGTCGAAGTGTTTGACGGCAGCACCAGCCTCGGCACGGCCACCGCCAACAGCAGCGGCGCGTGGACATTGACGCCGTCGTCGCTGACCGACGGCACCCACACGATTACCGCCAAAGCCACCGATGCGGCAGGCAATACGTCGGCGGCGTCCACCGCGAAATCCGTGACGGTCGATACCACGCCGCCCGTGGTGCCGACCTTGACGGTGGGGACGGGCGTTTCCAGCAGCCGCCCCGTGTTTTCCGGCGTGACGGAAGCGTCCGCCAAGGTTGAAGTGTTCGATGGCAGCACCAGCCTGGGCACGGCCACCGCCAACAGCAGCGGCGCCTGGAGTCTGACGCCATCGGACCTGGCGGGCGGCACCCATAGCATTACCGCCAAGGCGACCGATGCGGCAGGCAATACGTCGGCCGCGTCCACGGCGAAATCGGTGTCGGTCGTGCTCGCCGACACGACACCGCCGGACGCGCCCACCCTGAACGTAAGTACCGGCAGCGCCACCAACCGCCCGCTGTTTTCCGGCATTGCCGAAGCGGGGGCGAAAGTCGAAGTGTTCGATGGCGCCGGCAGCCTGGGCACGGCCACGGCCGGCGCCAACGGTGCGTGGAGTTTCACGCCCGACGTGCTGAGCAACGGCAGCCACAGCGTCACGGCCAGGGCCAGCGATGCTGCCGGCAATACATCAGCCGCTTCCGCCGCCAGGTCGGTGACGATTGCCAGCACGCTGAACCTGTCCGGTTCCACGGGCGGCGATACGCTGACTGCCACCAGCGGCAACAATTACATCGATGCCGGCGCTGGCGCCGATACCGTGGCGTTCAGCGGCAACCGCGCGAATTTCACCGTCAAAGCCACCAGCGCCGGTTTCTCGGTGACGGACACGGTGGGCACGGGCGGTATCGACCAGCTGGTCAACGTGGAACGCCTGAAGTTTGGCGACAAGATGGTCGGGCTCGATATCGACGGCGTTGGCGGCCAGGCGTACCGCGTTTATCAGGCCGCGTTTGACCGCACGCCGGACCTGGCGGGCCTGGGCTACTGGATCAGCCAGATGGACAAGGGCGTCAGCCAGCGCGACGTGGCGGCCAGCTTTGTCGCCAGCAAGGAATTTGCCGACCTGTATGGCAGCAACCCCACCAACCTGGCGTATATCACCAAGCTGTACAACAACGTGCTGCACCGCGCGCCCGAGCAGGCCGGGCTGGATTACTGGGTGGGGGTCATGAACAGCGGCGGCGCCACGCGCAGCGAAGTGCTGGCGTTTTTCAGTGAAGGCACTGAAAACAAGGAACTGGTAATCAAAACCATAGCCAATGGGTTTGATTACACACCGTGGGTGGGCTGATCTGTAAATCTGTAGGGCGGATTGGTTTCATCAAGCCGCCATGCGTGCGTCATGGGTATGGCGTGCGCTGGAGGCGGCGCCAGCATGGCGGCTTTCGCCCCGGCGAAAACCGCCCTACGTTTACATATCCTTCAGTCCGGTAATGGCGTAGCCTTTATCGCCGATTTGCTGCATCGGCCGTTCAATATGGTACTGGGGGAGCGCGGTAACGCCATCGTCGACTTCCAGGGCCTTGGTGGCGGGCTGCCAGTCTGTATTGATCGCTTCCTGGGGAATTGGTTTTCCTTCCGGCACGGCCAGATAGGACAGAATGCCATCGTGTTCGGCTCGTTGGTAGATATCAAGACGCATCGCGTTTCCTCCTGTGGGATTAAACTTGGCTTGCACAGGGATTCTACCGCGCCTCGGGGCCGGATGGCGTTTATGTCATCGTTTCTATGCCGCCGCCAGCACCGCCGTATTGGCGGCTTCCACAGGCACTGGCGCCACGGCAACATTTGCCAGGCGCGGGCGCGTCATGCCGTCCAGCACCATCGCCACCACGTCGCCCAGCAAGTCATGGCGGCGGCGCGCTTCGGCCCGCTTTTTCGACGGGATGCTGTCCAGGTCCGGCGGCAGCAACGGCATGCAGCGCAGCGCATAGTCGCCATCGCCGCGCTGGACGGCGCCCATTTCTTGCCAGAACGCATCGTAATCGGCGTGGACCCGGCCTTTGCGCAACTGTTTGCGCACGGGACGATTATCATTGCTAACCATCAGCATCTGGCAGCAGCCATAGGCAAAGCCCAATTGATGCACCAGGCGCACCAGCAGGTTTTTCGGCCGCAAGCCGTGTAAATCGCGGGTAGCGGCGCGGGCCAGTTCCAGTCCGGTACCGCATTGCGGACCTTGCAGGCAACCGATGCCGATGCTGGCGTGCGCACCATCGAGCAGGAAAGAAAACCCGATGGATTGCACCAAAGCGTTGTTACAGCGCAACTGCAAGACCAGTTCGCCTTCCCGCTCCATCGGCACGATCGCGTGCAGCACGACCGTGTACTGCGCGCCGGACTTGCCGGTAAACGCCGCCAGTTCAACCCCGCCGCGGATGGCCTGCGCCGTCAGCGGCGCCAGACCGTGCTGCAGCACGAAGCGGTAATGGCTGGCCAGCGCGTCCAGTCGCGCGCTGCGGTTGAGACGGGCGCTAAGATAGGGACGATAGATTTTGTGGAGCAGGCGCGGCTGCAATGTTGCAATGGCAGCCAGCGCCGGATGGGAGTTGAGCACGTCGAGCCAGCCCTGTGTCAGGCGCGGCGATACCAGCGCGCGCGCATGCAGTTTCACTGCGGCGCACGCACGCGAAGCAAAGGATTTCCGTTCCAGGCCGGCACGGAGAGTAATCTGGTGCATGATGAAAAGTTTCCGGTAGTTTGACTGGGGCCTGGCGGGGATTTGGCTAGGAAACAATGCGTTACAATCAGCAATATTATGGATAGCAATTGCGTATCAGCACAATTCGCGGAACGGCTTACGTGAAACACCTATGATTCCAACCTTGTCGCGTACGCACCTGTACTGGTTTCCCGCGCTCTACCTGTTACTGGACTGGGCAACCTATATCGATCCCCTGTATGGCCTGAACATCACGCCGTGGAACCCGGATACCGCGCTGGGACTGGTGTACTGGCTGCATTTCGGGCGCCGCGCGGCGCTGCCGTGGTTCATCGCCCTGCTGGCGGGGGAAGTGCTGGTGCGGGGGGCGGCGGCTGGCCCGCTGTTTACCGTGCTGGGGGCGGGCGTGCTGACATTGGGGTATGGCGTGCTGGGCGAAGGTTTGCGGCGCAATTTCAGCACCCGCGTCATGATCGACAGCCGCAGCCGCCTGACCTTGTGGCTGTCCGTGGTGGCGGCCGGCATTTTGCTCAACAGCGTGGCCTATATCTGCGTGTTGTCGATGTCGGGACAAATCCCGGCCGGGCAGTGGGCGCTGGCCGTGTGGCGCTTTGCCATCGGCGATGCGGAAGGGGTGATGGTGTCGATGCCGTTGCTGTGGATGCTGGCCAGCGAACAGGGCCGCGAGCGCTTGCGGGAAGCCGTGTGGCGCTGGGAAAGCGCGGGATATGTGGCGCTGGCCTGCGTGGTGCTGTGGGCCGTGTTCGGCTATATCGCCAGTTCCGAATTCAAGCATTTCTATTTTGTGTTCCTGCCCGTGATCTGGGCTGCCACGCGCCAGGGCGTCTATGGTGCGGCCGCCATCGTATTTGCCGTGCAGTTGGCGATCGTGACCTTGGTCAAGTGGAACAATGCCGTCGACATGGAAGTGTCGGAATTGCAGATGCTGGACGCCATGCTGGCGCTGGTGGGCTTTTTCATCGGCATTGCCGTCGATGAGCGCAAACAGGTCGCCGATGAGTTGAAACATACATTGCGGCTGGCCGCCGCCGGCGAAATGGCGGCCGCGCTGGCGCATGAATTGAACCAGCCGATCACGGCGCTGGGCGCCTACGGCAAGGCGTGCGAACATTTGCTGGACCGGGGTGAAACCGGCGAGTTGCTGAAAAGCGCGATCCAGCGCATGCTGGCCGAATCGCACCGGGCCACGGAAGTCGTGCGCCGCCTGCGTGATTTTTTCCGCACCGGCGCGTTGCGGCTGGAACCGGTGCGGGCCGGCGCGCTGATGTCTTGCGTGCCACAGCAATTTCAGGCGCAATGCCGTGAACAGGGCGTGGAACTGGCTGTCGCGCCGGCGCCGGACACGCTGGTGCTGGCCGACCGCATCCAGCTGGAACTGGTGTTGCGCAACCTGGTGGCCAATGCGCTCGATTCCGTCGCCGCGCAGCCCCCCGGGGAGCGCCGCATTGCCGTGTCGGCACAGCAGATGGCCGACGGCCGCTTGCGCATTACCGTGGAAGACAGTGGTGCCGGCGTGTCGGCCGCGTTGGCGTCCAGGCTGTTCGAACCGTTCGTCTCGTCCAAGTCCAGCGGCCTGGGCCTGGGACTGGTATTAAGCCGCGCCATTGTCGAGGCGCACGGCGGAGAATTGTGGGCGGAAGTTGCCGATTACGGCATATTCCGATTTATACTGCCAGCCCTTGAGGCAGAATGATATTCGCCTGGGGAACAGGGAGAAAAGCGTGGCAATGGCATTAACTGTTTTTATCGTTGACGATGACCCGTCGGTGCGCGACGCGCTGGGGTTGCTGCTTGGCGTGCGCGGCTACCGCACCGCCGTTTTTTCCAGCGGTGAAGCACTGCTGCAGGCATGGCAACCGGAATGGGCGGGCTGCCTGCTGATCGATATCCGCATGGGCGGCATGGATGGCCTGGAAGTGCAGAAGCGTCTGGCCGACATTGGCAACCGGATTCCCGTCGTGATCGTCACGGGGCATGGCGACGTGTCCAGCGCGCGCGCCGCGTTCAAGGCCAACGCCATCGATTTCCTGGAAAAACCGTTCGACGATGTCAAGCTGGTGGCTGCCATTGAAGAAGCGTTTTCGTGCGAACGGCGTCAGCGCGAAGAATTGCAGCAGCGCGAAGATGGCCGCAACCTGCTGAAAGAATTGACGCCGCGTGAGCGTGAAGTGATGCGGCTGGTGGTGCTGGGACGCCACAACCGGGAAATCGCCCCGGAACTGGGCATCAGCGTGCGGACCGTGGAAGTGCACAAGGCGCGCCTGATGAGCAAACTGGGCGTCGGCAACGTGGCCGACCTGGTGCGCATCGCCATGCTGGGCGAATAATCAGCTCGCCGCTATCCTCGCGGCAGAGGCCGCCGGGATAGCCGGGGTACCTGGCGCGGCCGGCGCCGCCGGGCTGGATGGCTGGTTCAGGCCGACCAGCGCTTGTGTGGTTTTGTCCTGGGCCCGCCGCAGTACCGTGCTGCGGTTCTTGTCTTCCGAGCTGCGCTCGTTTTCCTTGTGCCACAGGTGGTACACTTCGGTGGCGAAGGCGCCTTCCTTGCGCATCACCCCCGCATTGAACAACCGCACCACCAGGTCGGAATCTTCGTGGCCCCAGCCTTGGAAACTTTCGTCGAAACCATTCACCCGCAACAGGTCGGCGCGCCACACGCCCAGGTTGCAGCTCTTGATGCGGCGCCAGCTGAAGCGCCGGCTGCCGCGCCCGACATCGGGCAAGGTCAGCACGGTTTGCAGGAATTTATTCAAGTCGCCCGTCAGGCGCAGTTTCAGCTTGTCGCCAAATGACAGCCGGCCCAGGTCGATGCGTTCGGCCAGCGTGCGCAAGGTATAGCCGGGGGACAGCAGGATGCGGCTGCCGGTGACCAGGTGGCCTGCGCTGGCCAGCTTGCGGTGGCGGCTGACGAAATCCGGGCGGGGGACGCAATCGCCATCGAGGAAGATCACGTAATCGCCGCTGGAGGCCATGATGCCGAGATTGCGGGCGCGCGCGGCGCGGAAGCCTTCATCCGGTTGCCACACGTGTTTCAACGGCACGGGCGCACGCGCCATCATGGCTTCGATGCACTGGCGCGTGTTGTTCGTGGAGCCGTCATCAGCGATAATGATTTCGAAATTGCTATCGTCCTGGCAAAAGCAAGCATCGAGCACGGCCGCCAACGCATCGGGCCGGTTATATGTGGTGATAATGATCGAAATTTTTGATGCTTGTTGCATGACTTCGCTACTGCCGGATTGATCTTGCAAGCATAGGCTCACAAAACATTAATGAATAATACTTTTACAGAAAAACACATTCTAAAAGGCAACGTTAACAGTCCCGTATCCTTCCTTACCCTCGGTTTTGTCTTCCTGTTACCAGCCCTGGTCTTAACCACCAAGTTCGGCGTCGGATTGACCAGTTTCGGATTTTTACTCGCAGGTATTTTCTGCTGGCGAAAAGCATCGCTGGTCCGCCATCTTACTGAGATTCGCTGGGTTTTGACAGCACTGCTGCTGAGCCTGGGCTTCGCTTTGCTGGGAATGTGGTTACATCCCGAGATGCACTTGCGGTCGCTGGAAAAGCCGTTTCGCATGCTGTCGTGCGTGACGGTGCTCGTGACGGTGCTGGCGGTGCGCCCCAGCCGCAAGGCGCTATGGTATGGGCTGATTGCAGGCACTGTCGCGGGCGCGGTGTTTATTTGCTACCAGCGCTGGGGCCTGAAGATCGAACGTCCGGGTGGCCTTATCAATTCTATCACGTTCGGTGATATCGAACTTTGTATGGGCATGATGTGCCTGGCCGGGGTGTTGGATTTCAAAGGCCGCCAGGTGCTGTGGCCCGCGCTGGGCGCGGTGGCCGGCCTGGTGGGTTCGGTGGCGACCGGCACCCGGGGCGGCTGGATCGCCGTGCTGTTTGCCGCGCTGCTGTTCCTCAAATATGGCCATTTCCTGCGCACCCGCATGGCGCAGGGGGTGGCGATGCTGGTGTTTGGTTTGTTGGTGGGTACTTACTTTATTGACCAGACTGGCGCGCGCGACCGCTTCAACCAGGGTGTCAGCGAAGTGAAAACGTATTTTGACGGCGGCTCGGCATTCACCAATGTGGGCGTGCGGCTGGAATTGTGGAAAGGGGCGCTGATGCTGATCGAGCGCCACCCGTGGCGTATCGCCGGCACCCGCGAAGTGGAAGCGGAAATGAAAGAACTGGTGCAGGCGGGCCGCTTGCAGCCGTTTGTGCTGAAGGCGGAACATTTTCATAACGACATGCTGCAGCAACTGGTGTTCGGCGGGATTCCCGGCCTGCTGGTGTGGCTGGCCACGATGATCGCGCCATTCATGTTTTTCCTCCGCATATTGCATACCCATGAATCGGCCAGTCCTTCCGTCATCGCGCCTGCGCTGGCGGGGCTGCTGCTGGTGATCGGCTATTTCAGTTTTGGCCTGACGGAAGTGATTTACTGGTCGGTGATGTCTTGTATGTTCTATGCACAAATGCTGTTCCTGTTGATGGGCCTGTGCCTGAATGCCCGCGATGAAGCGCAGGTGGCGGCATGAAGACGCCCCGCACGCTGGTGATTTCACCGAACTGGATCGGCGACGCCGTGATGGCGCAGCCCTTGCTGCAATTGCTGAAAGCCGCCCATCCCGAACGCCCGATCGATGTGCTGGCGCCACCGCCGGTGGCGCCCGTGTGGCGCCAGATGGCCGAAGTCGATGACGTGATGGTGACGCCGTTTCGCCATGGCGCGCTGCAATTGAAAGAGCGCTGGCGCTATGCGCGCGAATTGCGCCAGCGCGGCTACGCCGACGCCTATGTGCTGCCCAACACGCTGAAGTTTGCGCTGATCCCATGGCTGGCCGGGATCGCGCGCCGGGTCGGCTACAAGGGCGAGAGCCGCTATGGCCTGATCAATGTGATGCACCACGACGACGTACCGCCGCGCCCCATGGTGCCGTTCTATGCGGCGCTGGCGCTGCCGGCCGTGGCGCCGTTGCCGGCTGCGCAGCGCGCCGCCGTGCCGCGGCCGAAACTGGTGGCGAGCACCGAACAGATTGCCGCGGCCTGCGCCAAGGCGGGACTGGATCCGGCGCGGCCGCTGGTGGCGTTTGCGCCGGGCGCGGAATTCGGCACCGCCAAGCGCTGGCCGCCGGGCCATTTCGGCCAGCTGGCGCGCGAAGTGCTGGCAGCCATGCCGGACGCGCAGGTGGCGTTGCTGGGATCGCCGAAAGACCGGGAAACCTGTGACGAGGTGGTGCAGGCGGCGGGTGAATTGACTGGTGAATCCAATGGCGTCTTCAACCTGGCGGGCGCCACGTCGCTGGGCGAAGCGGTGGCGCTGATTGCCCATGCGGGCGCCGTGGTCAGCAACGACTCCGGCCTGCTGCACATCGCGTCGGCGCTGAACCGGCCCGTGATTGCGATTTACGGACCGACCGATCCCGGCCACGCGCCGCCGTTTTCCGACATGGCCGCCTCGATTTCGCTGCGGCTGGCATGCGCGCCATGCAAGCAGCGCGAGTGCCCGCTGGGGCACCAGGACTGCATGCAAAAGATCGCGCCGGCGCAAGTGTGGCAAACCTTGCAGCCGATGCTGGCGGCGAAGGTTTGAAATGTCGGCAGGGGATGACGAAATGCGGTATAAGTCAGCAACCTCCCCTGAACCGACTATGCTGAAACGGCTTCCCGTCACTTTCTGGGCCACCGTGTTCGTGGCCATCGTCTGCCTGTCGCTGGTGGTGATCGACGGCTGGCGCAGCCTGAACGCCCGTGCCGAAGTGCTGGCGTCGGCCGAGCGCGCGACGGCAAACCTGGCGCGCTCGATGGCGCAGCATGCGGACGACACCATCAAGGCCGCCGACATTGCGCTGGCCGACATCGTCGAGCGGATTGAAACGGATGGCACCGCGCCGCAGGCGCTGGAGCGCATGCATGCGCTGATGGAGGAGCAGGTGCGCCAGGTGGCGCAGTTGCAGGGCTTGTTCGTGTATGACGCGACGGGCCGCTGGGTGGTCAATTCGCGTCCCACGATGAACCGCAGCCTGAACAATGCGGACCGCGAATACTTCGTCTATCACCTTAATAACACGGACCGGGGGCCGCACATCGGCATCCCCGTCGTCAGCCGTTCGACCGGCAAATGGATCTTGCCGGTGTCGCGCCGGCTGAACCACAAGGATGGCAGCTTTGCCGGCGTGGCGCTGGCCACCATTGACTTGGAGTATTTCCGCGAATTTTATGAGAGCCTCGACGTCGGCCGGCAGGGAGCGGTGGGCCTGATCCTCAATTCCGGCGTACTGGTGCTGCGCGTCCCCTATGACGACAAGCGGATCGGCACATCGATCGTCAACAGCCCGCTGTACCATGCCTATGTCCGCTCCGGCGATAGTGGCACCGGCTATTTTACGTCGATGCAGGATAGCGAACTGCGGCTGAACAGCTACCGCGCACTGGCGCGCTATCCCTTGTTCGTCTCGGCGGCGCTGTCGCGCGAAGAATTGCTGGATGGGTGGTGGCGCGACACCTTGCTGCATGCCTTCGGCGTGCTGGTGCTGGCCGGATTGCTGGCGCTGTTCGGGCGCCGCCTGATCCGCCAGATTGAATTGCGCCTGCAGGCGGAAAAGGAATTGACGCAGGCACGCGATGCGCTGGCCAGCCTGAATGAAACGCTGGAAAAGCTGGCGCTGCAGGATGGCTTGACGGGCCTGGCCAACCGCCGCCAGTTCGATGTCACCTTGGGCAATGAATTCAACCGCGCCATCCGTGCCGGGACGTCGCTGGCCTTCATCATGATCGACGTCGATTGCTTCAAGCAGTACAACGATATGTACGGCCACGCGGCGGGCGACGATTGCCTGCGCGCCGTCAGCAAGACCATCCGCATGGTGACGCCGAAACGCCCCGGCGACCTGGCGGCGCGCTACGGCGGCGAAGAGATCGGCATCCTGTTGCCGAACACGGACCTGGCGGGCGCCATGGCCGTGGCGGAGCGGGTGCGCCGCACCGTGGCCGACTTGCTGTACCCCCATGGCGGCAGCCCGCACGGCATGGTGACCATCAGCGCCGGCGTGGCCGCGCTGGCGCCCGAGCGTGGCGGCGACACGCCCGCCATGCTGATGGAAATGGCGGACAAGGCGCTGTATGTGGCCAAGTCGATGGGCCGCAACCGCGTGTGCAGCGCGGACAATTGCGGCGATGCGCAGCCGCAGGCGCGGACGGATTACCACATTTAGCATGGCGGCAGCCCTGTAAAACCCCCCAGCGACGCCCGCCCCGTAGGGCGGTTTCCGCCATGGCGGAAGCCGCCATGCCCGCATCGCGGCAGCGTCAACAAAAACCGCCGCCGCAAGCACCGCGATTCACCCGCCAGTAATCAACCCCAGCGCGGCAGCCTTCAGCGTCGCCGCCGCCCGGCTGCCAACCTCCAGCTTGCGGAACAGGTTTTCCATATGCGTGCGCACCGTCGACGGACTCAATCCCAGCACGCGCGCTGCTTCCTTGTTGCTCATGCCGCGTGCAATCACGGCCAGCACTTCCGTTTCTCGGGGACTGAGCAGCCCATTGCCGCGCGATGGCGCCGGGATGGGCGCCGCCTGTCCCAGCATGGCCGCCACCACCTGTCCATCGAGCCGCCCGGCTTGCACGTCATCGCGCAACCGCGTAGCCGCCGCATCGGCGTCGAGCGCCGCCCGCCATGGCCGCGCCGCCCGCAGCGCCAGCCAGCAGGACGCGGCGGGCACGATGCGTGCCGCCAGCGACGTGGCGCCGGCCGCGCCACGGTAATACCCCGACCCGTCCAGCCGCTCGCCCACGTGCGAAGCCAGTTCCGCTTCTTCTGCCAGCCCGGGAATGGAACTCAGCGAGCGCATCGTGCGGTAGGGGTACAGGCGCACCTGTTCCCATTGCGCCGACGTCAGCGCGCCGCCCGCATTCCATACCCGCTGCGGTATCGCGACCCGGCCCAGGCCCTGCAGCAGCGCGGCGCGCGCCACGGGGCCGGGTTCGATATCCAGTGCCTGTGCCGCCATCGCGACGCTGCCCGCCATGGCCCGCGAATGCCCGGCCAGCCATGGCAGTTTCAAGTCGCACAAATCCGCCACCAGCGCCAGCGGTACGGCGCGCGCCGCATCGGGCAGGCGCTCCGCTTCCGTCATACCGGGATCGCGCGGGCCCGCTTTCCAGCCGCGCGCCAGCAATGACAGCAATGCGGGATCGTGTGCGCCCGCCGCATGGGTGCGCAACATGGCGATGCCCGATTCGGCGCCATATTCGCGCGACAGGATTTCCATATCGCTGGCCAGCACCGCCACCCGCGTCACCAGCGGGATCGCATCGCCCCCGCCGAGGCGCGAATAGCCGCCGCCATCCCACCGTTCAAACACGTTGCCGAGCGCCTGCGCCACTTCCGGCGCCAGTCCCAGCATGGTGGCGACCAGCGACGCCACTTCGCAATGGATGCCGCTGGCTTGCCGGCCCACCTGCTGCGCTTCCGGCAGCGGCAGCCGTAATCCCATCTGGTCCGGCCGCAGCGCCAGCATCGCGCGCCGCCCCTGCACATCGTCTTCCATCAGTGCCGCGATGTCGTCGGCATTGGCGGTGCAGCCGACCCAGCGCAGCAGCGCCGTCTGCACGCAGGCGCCGACGTCCGCGCCGGCTTCCCGCGCCAGCCAGGCGGCGCACGCCGCGGCCTGTTCGGAATGGTCCAGCGGCTGGCCCATGCTGAGGTCGCCCATGCGGGCCAGTAAGGTCAGCGCGGTGGACAGGGGAACGGTCAGCGTATCGATGGTATCGGTCATGGGGATCGGTCATTCATCCGATGGCGGGGCTGGGGGACGCGCTCCTATAGTAACGCATCGGTTGCAAACTTTTTTCCCAAGGAGATCATCATGTCCGGTATTACCCTGTTTGGCGCTTTCCACACTGTCCTCGGCCTCGGCGCTCTGGTTGCCGGCGCGCGTGCGCTGCTGCGCGATGGCGCGATCCGCGTCGATTCTGGCAGCGGCAAGCTGTATGTGGCGCTGACCCTGGTCACCAGCGTCAGTGCGCTGGCGATCTTCCACCACGGCGGCTTCGGCGTGGCCCATGTGCTGGCATTGATCACGCTGGCCACCATGGCGTTCGCCGCACTGGCGCAGCGCTTTGGCAAGGCGACGGCAGCCATGCTGGCCTGGAGCGCCACGTACCTGTTCCACTGGGTGCCGGCGGTGACGGAAACCCTGACCCGGGTGCCGGCATTCGGCCACCTGACGCCGGAATCGCCGACGGTGCAGAATGCGAATGCCACGTTGCTGGTGCTGTTCGTGGCCGGCGCCACGTGGCAATTCCTGCGCCGTGCACGCCTGGCGGCGGCACGCTGAGTGGCAGGAATGGCACCGGGATCACATCAGGATGACGTCGTACTGTTCCTGATGATACGAATTCTCCACCTGCAGTGAAATCTTCTTCCCGATGAAGTCCCCCAGCATCGCCAGGTGCTGGGATTCTTCTTCCAGGAACAGATCCACCACTTCCTGCGACGCGAGGATGCGGAACTCGCGGGGGTTGAACTGCTTGGCTTCGCGCAGCAGTTCGCGCAGGATTTCATAGCAAATGGTGCGCGAGGTTTTCACCTGGCCCTTGCCGCTGCAAGCGGGGCAGGGTTCGCACAGGATGTGGGCCAGCGATTCGCGGGTGCGCTTGCGTGTCATTTCCACCAGGCCCAGCGCCGAGAAGCCGGACACCGACACCTTGGTGCGGTCGCGCGACAGGGTCTTCTTCAACTCGGCCAGCACCGCGTTGCGGTGCTCGGTGTTTTCCATGTCGATGAAGTCGAGGATGATGATGCCGCCCAGGTTGCGCAAGCGCAGCTGGCGCGCGATCGCATGCGCCGCTTCCAGGTTGGTTTTAAAAATCGTATCGGCGAAATTGCGCCCGCCGACAAAGCCGCCCGTGTTGACGTCGATGGTGGTCATCGCTTCGGTCTGGTCGACGATCAGGTAGCCGCCGGATTTCAAGTCCACGCGGCGGCCCAGCGCGCGCAGGATTTCCTCTTCCACGCCATACAAATCGAACAGCGGGCGCTCGCCCGTGTAATGGTGCAGGCGCGGCAGCACGCTCGGCGTATAGGTCTTGCCGAACTCCGTCAGGTTGATGAAGTTTTCGCGCGAGTCGACCTGGATGCTGGCCGTCTCGTCATGCACGAAGTCGCGCAGCACGCGCTGGGCCAGGCTCAAATCCTGGTGCAGCAGGCTGGTGGCGGGCAGCGTGCGGGCGCCGTGCGTGATGGCGGCCCACGTCTTGCGCAGGTATTCGATGTCGGCGGCCAGGTCGGCGTCGCTGGAATCCTCCGCCTGCGTGCGCACGATGTAGCCGCCTTTTTCTTCCGGCGGCAGCAGGCTTTGCAGGCGCGTGCGCAATTGCTCGCGCTCCGCTTCCTTTTCAATCTTTTGCGAAATGCCGATATGGTTATCCTGCGGCAGGTACACCAGCATGCGGCCCGCGATCGAGATTTGCGTCGACAGGCGGGCGCCCTTGGTACCAATTGGATCTTTAATGACTTGTACTGTCAGTACCTGGCCATCGAACAGGATTTTTTCAATCGGGGTGGGAGCGGCATTCTGGCCGTCGTGCGGACGGGCTTCCCAGATGTCCGCCACGTGCAGGAATGCGGCCCGTTCCAGGCCGATGTCGATGAAGGCGGACTGCATGCCGGGCAGGACGCGCACCACCTTGCCGGAATAGACGTTGCCTGCCAGGCCGCGCGTCAGGGTGCGCTCGATATGCAATTCCTGCACGGCCCCCTGCACGATCAGCGCGACCCGCGTCTCCTGCGGGGTGATGTTGATCAGAATATCTTCGTTCATGTTATGTAGACCGCCTTTTTCTTGAAGGACGATCATACACACATTGCAAGCGTGTTACCAAACGGCACACACATATGGCGTTACGAAATTAAGGCAGGGGCAGTCCCGCCTGGCGCAGCAAGCGCGCGGTTTCGTAGATGGGCAAGCCCATGATGCCGGAATGGCTGCCTTCGATATGCTCGATGAACACCGAAGCCAGCCCCTGGATGCCATAGCCGCCCGCCTTGTCGTAGGGTTCGCCCGTGGCGCAATAAGCCTGGATCGACGCCGGCGTCAGTTCGCCAAAGCGTACTTCCGACACTTGCGTGATTTGCGCTTCGAACTTGTTGTGGCGCACGGCAATGGCCGTCATGACCTGGTGCGTGCGGCCCGACAGCTTTTCCAGCATGGCGACCGCTTCCGCCGTGTTGGCCGGCTTGCCCAGGATGGCGCCGTCGATGGTGACGGTGGTGTCGGCCGCCAGCACGGGGCGCGGCACCAGGTGGCGGCGTTGCAGCATGTTCCACGCGCACTCGGCTTTTTCCAGCGCCACGCGGCCCACGTACTCATACGCGCTTTCGCCCGGATTGACATCTTCGGTCACGTCGGCGCCACGGGGGCCGTCATTGCGCAGCAACAGCAATTCAAAGTCCACGCCGATTTGCCGCAGCAATTCGCGGCGGCGCGGGCTTTTCGAGGCCAGATAGATTTTCTTGTCGACCGGTTTCATGGTTTTCTTATTAGACGCGGTGATAAGGATGGTTTTGCGTAATGGTCCACGCCCGGTACAACTGTTCCGCCAGCATCACGCGCACCATCCCGTGCGGCAGCGTCAAGCTGGAAATGCGGATCATGCCTTCGGCGCGCGCTTTCAGGGCCGGATCGAGCCCGTCCGCGCCGCCGATCAGGAAGGCCGTGTCACGGCCATCCTGTTGCCACGTTTCCAGCATCTGCGACAAGCCGACGCTGGTGACATCCTTGCCCCGCTCGTCGAGCGCGATGATGCGCACCGATTTCGGCAGCGCCGCTTCGATACGCTCGCGTTCCAGCGCCATGGCGGTGGCCGCCGTTTTGCTGCCGGAACGCTCGACCGGCTTGACTTCCTTCAGCACGATGCGCAATTCCGGGGGCATGCGCTTCACGTACTCGGCAAAGCCGCTTTCGATCCAGGCCGGCATTTTGTGGCCGACCGCGGCAATGATCAACTGCATACGGCGTTACTCGGCCGCGGCCTTGCGGATACGCTTGATGACGGTCTTGGCCGGCGCTTCGGCGGCAGCCTTGGCCTTGGCGGCGGACTTGGCTTTTTCTTCGCGGTTGGCCTTGGTCGATGCGGTCAAGGTCTTGGTGGCCGACACTTTGACCTTCTTGCCTTCCGGGACCACCATGCCTTCCGGGATCACCGGTTCCACGGCTTTTTTCACGGCAGTCTTGCGCGCTGCGGGTTTCTTCGCGGCCACGACGCCGTCGGCTGCCTTGACCTTCGATACGCCAGGCTTGCGGGCCGCGACTTTCTTTTCAATCACTGGTTCAGCGGCTTTTTCCTTCTTGCCGGCGGCCAGGTGGCTGCTGGTTTTCTTCGGTGCGGCATCCAGCGCTTCCTGCGTCGACTTGCGCTTGGCGGCCCCCAGTTTCACGGGCTTGTCGCCCCAGATTTCTTCCAGGCGGTAGTAAGCGCGGATCGGCGCCTGCATGATGTGGACGATCATGTCGCCCAAATCGACCAGCACCCATTCGCCGGTCTCTTCGCCTTCCATGCCAACCACGTCGCCGCCGGCGTCTTTCACCTTGTCGCGCACCGACGCAGCCAGGGCCTTGGTCTGGCGGTTCGAGGTACCGGAGACGATGGCAATGCGGTCAAACAGGCTGGTCAGGTGGGTGGTGTCGAACAGGGCGATGTCCTGGCCTTTCACATCTTCCAGGGCGCTGACGACGAGGGTTTGCAGTTTTTTGATATCCATTATTATTTGTAAAGATTATGTTGTTCAATATAGTCTAGCACCACCGGGGAGATAAGCGAGGATGGCTGCTCCCCCCGTTGTAATGCGGCACGAATGCCGGTGGACGACATGTCCACGGCCAGATCGGGCGCCAGGCAAATGCTTCCTGCCGGCGTGGTGCGTACCCGTTCCGGGGTGGCCATGCGGCCCTGTAATTCATCCTGTACTGCCGGCGGCAACTGGTCCAGTGCAAAGCCGGGACGGGCTGCCGCGCAAATGTGCGCCAGTTCAAACAGCGCGTGCCAGTCGCGCCACGTGTCCAGCTTTTGCAACTGGTCGGCGCCCATCAGGAACGCCAGCGATACCGCATTGCCGAGCTGCGCACGCAAGTTGCGCAAGGTATCGACGGTGAACGTCGGCGTGCCCCGTTCGAGTTCCTGGCGGTCGATAACCACCGGATAGTGCTGGCCTGTAAAAGCCAGTTGCGCCATGTCGGCCCGCTGGTTGGCGGTGGCGCCCAGCGACGCTTTTTGCCACGGTAACGCCGGCAGCACGCGCAGTTCGTCAGCGCCCAGCAATTGCATCCAGTGCGTTGCCAGCGCAACGTGGCCCAGGTGAACCGGATCGAATGTGCCGCCCAGCAGGGCAACGCAGCGCACCGCTATGCCAGCCAGTCGCGGTGCGGCAGGAAGTCCGTGTACAGCGCGGCTTCCGGGGTGCCTGGCTCGGGATGCCAGTCGTAGCGCCATTTGACGATGGGTGGCATCGACATCAGGATCGCTTCCGTGCGGCCGCCGGACTGCAGGCCGAACAGGGTGCCACGGTCGAAGACAAGGTTGAATTCGACATAGCGGCCACGGCGGTAAGCCTGGAAGTCGCGTTCGCGTTCACCGTATGGGGTGTCCTTGCGGCGTTCCAGGATCGGCAGGTAAGCGGCCAGGAAAGCGTCGCCCACGCTGCGCACCATGGCAAAACTTTGCTCGAAACCCGCTGCGTTGAAGTCATCGAAGAAGATGCCGCCCACGCCGCGCGCTTCCTTGCGGTGCTTCAGGTAAAAGTACTCGTCGCACCAGCGCTTGAAGCGCGGGTGCAGTTCCGTGCCATACGGATCCAGCGCCGCGCGGCACGTGGCGTGGAAATGCTTCGCATCGTCGACGTTGCCGTAATACGGCGTCAGGTCCATGCCGCCGCCGAACCACCAGACCGGCGTACCGTCGCCCGTCGTGGTGGAAAAGAAGCGCACGTTCATGTGCACGGTTGGCGCGTAGGGATTACGGGGATGCAGCACCAGCGAAACACCCATGGCTTCCCATGGCCGGCCGCCCAGTTCCGGCCGCGCCGCCGCTGCCGATGGCGGCAGGGCCGCGCCCGTCACGTGCGAAAAATTGCAGCCACCCCGTTCCAGCACATTGCCTTCTTCCACCAGCCGCGAAATACCGCCGCCACCTTCCGGACGCTGCCATTCGTCGCGCAGGAACGCCTTGCCGTCCAGCGCTTCCAGCGCTTCGACGATGCGTTGCTGCAGGCCGATCAGGTATTGCTTGACGTCGGTTGGGGATGGGGTAGCGGTCATGCGCGGCGGGGTGAAAACGGGTAAGGGACGGATTGTAGCACGGGGCACAATGACAGAGGCGGATCATGTCGGCATAGCCGGCATGATCCGCCCCTGATTGTCCCCAGCGTCGGGATTAGTGCTTCAGTCCGCGCCAGCCGATGTCGCGGCGGTATTGCACGCCGTCGAAGTGGATTTTCTCGACCGCGTCATACGCGACTTTCTGCGCCATCTTGACATTGTCGCCCAGGCCCACCACGCACAGCACGCGGCCGCCATTGGTCAGCAGTTTGCCGTCCGCTTCCGTGGTGCCGGCGTGGAACGTCACGGATTCCGGCGTTTCCGCAGGAATGCCGGCAATCACGTCGCCTTTTTTCGGATCGTCCGGGTAGCCGGCGGCAGCCAGCACCACGCCCACGGCCGTACGGCGGTCCCATTCCAGTTCCACCGCGTCCAGCGTGCCGTTGACGGCGTGTTCCATCACGGACACCAGGTCGGTTTTCAGGCGCGACATGATCGGCTGGGTTTCCGGGTCGCCCATGCGGCAGTTGAATTCCAGCGTTTTGGGATTGCCGGCCGCATCGATCATCAGGCCCGCATACAGGAAGCCCGTGAATGGAATGCCATCCTTGTGCATGCCCGCGATGGTCGGGTTGATGATTTCACGCATCACGCGCGCATGCATGGCCGGCGTCACGATCGGGGCAGGGGAGTAAGCGCCCATGCCGCCCGTGTTCGGACCCTGGTCATTGTCCTGCAGGCGCTTGTGGTCTTGCGAGGTTGCCAGCGGCAGGATGTTCTTGCCGTCGCACATGACGATGAACGACGCTTCCTCGCCGGCCAGGAATTCTTCGATGACGATGCGCGCGCCGGCGTCGCCGAAACGGTTATCGCTCAGCATGTGGTCGACCGCCTGGTGTGCTTCTTCCAGCGACATTGCCACCACCACGCCTTTGCCGGCCGCCAGGCCGTCGGCCTTGATGACGATCGGCGCGCCCTTGGCGTCGATGTAGGCATGGGCTTGCGCCACGTCGGAGAAGGTTTCGTATTCCGCGGTCGGGATGCCGTGGCGCTTCATGAAGGCCTTGGCAAAATCCTTGGACGATTCCAGTTGCGCCGCTTCGCGCGTCGGGCCGAATACTTTCAGGCCGCGCGCGCGGAACAGGTTGACGATACCGCCAGCCAGCGGGGTTTCAGGACCCACCACCGTCAGCGCAATGTGCTCGCGCTCGACGAATGCCGCCAGGGTGTTCAGGTCGGTGATGTTGATGTTTTGCAGGCGCGCATCGCGTGCAGTGCCGCCGTTGCCGGGGGCAACGTAGACCATCTGCACGCGTTCCGATTGCGCCAATTTCCAAGCCAGCGCGTGTTCGCGGCCGCCGGAGCCGACTACCAAAATTTTCATAAGGACTCGTGACAATTAAAGAAATCCGGTAGGCGGCTGACTGGCCGCCGCAGTGCGACGTTACAACCGCAGGTCAGTCTTCGATGACCGCGTTGGTATAGACTTCCTGCACGTCGTCCAGGTTTTCCAGCGCGTCCAGGATCTTTTGCATCTTGATCGCGTCTTCACCCGTAAATGTGGTTTCCGTGGCCGGCTTCATGATGATTTCGGCCACTTCGGCCTTGAAGCCCGCCGCTTCCAGCGCGTCTTTGACAGCCGCGAAATCGTTCGGGCCGCAAATGACTTCGAAACCGCCTTCTTCGTCGGCGATCACGTCTTCCGCGCCCGCTTCCAGCGCTGCTTCCATCAGCTTGTCTTCATTCACGCCGGGCGCGAACAGGAACTGGCCGCAGTGCTTGAACATGAACGACACGGAACCTTCCGTGCCCATGTTGCCGCCGTATTTGTTGAAGGCGTGGCGGACTTCCGCCACCGTGCGCACGCGGTTGTCCGTCATGCAGTCCACGATGATGGCGGCGCCGCCGATACCGTAGCCTTCGTAGCGTACTTCTTCGTAATTGGCGCCGTCTTCGCCGCCGGTGCCGCGCAGGATGGCGCGGTTCACGTTGTCTTTCGGCATATTCGCGTCAGCGGCTTTGTCGATGGCCAGGCGCAGGCGCGGATTGGCGCTGACGTCGCCACCGCCCATGCGGGCCGCAACGGTGATTTCCTTGATCAGGCGCGTCCAGATTTTGCCGCGTTTCGCGTCCGATGCTGCCTTTTTATGCTTGATATTGGCCCATTTGCTATGTCCAGCCATGTTCAATCTTCCTTCGACGGTATGCCAGTGAGGCCGGTATTTTAGCATAAGGACATGCCGGTTTTACCGCCTGCCGCAGGGGGCGGCGATGGGGGAATGTGTCGCGGATGTGTTGTATGGCTTCCAAAGTCATGCGAAAAACATGGAATTTGTTATCTAGTTGAAATGTGAATTAGTTAATATCTTCCGATCGTACTTTTTTTGATAGGCGGGCACAAAAATGGATAGAAGGCAATTTATCAAGTTCGGCGGATTTATCACGGCATCGGCAGTCACCGGCGGCCTGGCTGGTTGCGGCAGTGGCAGTGGCAGTGATTATGTTCCGCCCGCCAATCCGCCTGTAACGGGTAAAGACTGGAAATTCCCGCAAAGCGTCGCGTCGGGCGATCCCCGCGCCGACAGCATCTTGCTGTGGACGCGCGTGGTGCCGGCGGCGCTGGATCCGGTCGCGACGGTCCCGGTCACCAACAGCAATGTGGTGATCCAGCTGCGCGTGACGTCGGACGCCAATACGCCGGGCAGTAATGCCGCACTGGCCGGCGCCATGGCGACGGATATCACCATTGCCGCGCAAGCGCAATTCGACAACACGATCCGCCACAAGCTGTCGGGCTTGCAGCCGAACACCACGTATTACTATCAGTTCGTCGCTGGCGATGTCCGTACCAATATCGGCCGCTTCAAGACCGCGCCGGCTGCCGGCACTGCCGTCAATCAGTTGCGCTTTGCCTACCTGACGTGCCAGGACTGGAGCATCAACCACTGGGGGGCGCTGGCGCACATCGCCGCCAACGAAGACCTGGACTTCATCGTCCACCTGGGCGATTACATTTACGAGACCGTGGGCGAAGCGTTCCAGGCCGGCGCCGTGGAATCGCGCCACGATGCGCTGAAGCTGCCGGACGGCGTGTTCAAGAATGGCGCGTCGGGCGCGAAATACGCGTCGACCCTGGCCGATTACCGCTACCTGTACAAGAAATACCGCACCGATGCGCGCCTGCAAGCGGTGCACGAGCGCTATGCCTTCATCGCGATCTGGGACGACCACGAATTCACCGACGATGCGTGGCAGGATGCACAGACCTATGACGGTGACAACGCGGCCGACGGCAGCAACGTCAAGGCCACGCAGCGCCGCCGCAATGCGAACCAGGCCTGGTTTGAATTCATGCCGGCCGACGTGTCGTTCGATTCGGCCAACGCGTCGTTCCAGAACATCAAGATTTACCGCGATTTCCAGTTCGGCAGCCTGATGTCGCTGGTCATGACGGATCAGCGCCTGTACCGCGCCGACCATGTGATTCCGGAATCGTCGCCGAACCCGGCCGATGGCAAGGCGATCGGTTCGATCGGTTCGCGCTACCTGGTGCCGCAAGACTTGTTCAACGCAGTCGAAGCGCAAAAAATGGCGGCCGCCAGCAAGGCCGGCGCCGATCCGTTGACCCCGGTGTCGATGCTGGGCAATACGCAGCGCGACTGGTGGAAAGACAAGATGAAGTCGGCCACCACCACGTGGAAGCTGTGGGGCAATGAAGTGTCGCTGCTGCGCATGGGCATGTCCGGCGTGGACGCCGTGGCGACCTTGCTGGCGCTGAACGCCATCGGCACGCTGGCCACCACCATCGGCACCACGGCCGCATCGACCGGCGGCAATGTGCCGCTGGCCGCCGCCATCGTGTCGGGCGCGACGTCGGGCGCTTCGCCAGCCGTGGCGCAGGCGGCGGCGCAAGCGATTGCCGGGGCCGGCCTGAGCCAGACCGTGCAGGGCGCCGCCGCGGTGGCGGCCGGCCTGTCCGTGCAACAAGCCACGATTGCTGTCGGCACCTATGGCGCCGCGCAATCGGCACTGACGGCCAATGCCGCCGCCGGCGCCGCTGCCGCGGCGCAGGCCGCCGCCGTGGCCGGTGCGCAAATCATTGCGTTTGGCTGGATCAAGCCGGACATCCTGGCCAAGAAAGCCGAATCGCCGTTCGTGGCGGCATCCGGCAAGCTGGCCGCGCTGGCGCCGTATTTCCGCCGCTTCCTCGTCAACTGCGACCAGTGGGACGGCTATAACAGCGAGCGCAAGGCGCTGATGTCGCACCTGAAATCGAACAACATCGGCAACGTGGTGGCGCTGACGGGCGACATCCATTCGTTCTTCGCCGGTACCGTGAACGACGATTACGATGCCGCCAACGGCGGCACGCCGGTGATGGTGGACCTGGTGTCGGCCGGCATCAGCTCGGATTCGTTCTTTGTCTACCTGCGCGACGCGGCGGCCAGCCTGGGCGACCTGGCGACCCTAGTGTCATACCCGCTGGCGCTGCCGGTGCCGAACCTGGGCACGGTCAGCATCGACGTCAACCTGCTGGACTACACCCTGGGCAAGGCCGCGCCGACCGCGGACAGCCTGCTGGAGCAAATCAAGGTGCGCCTGCGCGGCGTGCTGGCTTCCAAAGGCGTGCCGGAAGCGCAGCTCGATGCGACCGTGGCGGCCCTGCAGGCGGGGCTGAAAACCAATGCCGCGTTCACGGGCCAACTGGTGCCGCTGGCGCAGCAACTGGCGGCGCTGAACAGCAACCCGTGGCTCAAGTATGTGAATAGCGATGCGCAGGGGTACACGGTGGTGACCCTGACGCCGGGCAGCGTGGCGGCCCAGTTCAAGCAGGTCAACAAGCTGGTGGGCGGCAATGCGCCGTCGGCCACCATTGCCAACGTGACTTACGCCACTGTGCTGGCGGGTTCGCCAGCGGTGATCATCGGCTGATGCCAGGGTGGGGCCAACCCACCCGCATCCGATACATCGTTGCCTGAAAATGCGTAGGGCGGTTTCCGCAACGCGGAAGCCGCCATGCCGGCGTGACGGTGGGGTTTAACTGTAGTAGGTATAGTCGAAGCCCTGGCCAATCACTTTTGCCAGGGCATTCACATTCTCATCGCTGGCGGCAAACGACAGCAGCACGTCCGCCCGCGCCGTCCCCTGTTTCAATACGCCCAGCCAGTAATCGTATCCAGCCTGATCGTAAGGGCGGTGCAGCACGTTGTGGTACAGCTGCGTGAGGTAGTTCTCCGACGTGGGATTGGCTCCGCCATACAGCTTGGCGAATTCATCGCTGCGCAAGAAACTCTCAGCAATATTGCTCATGGAAACGCCGTGGTCGGACTGGCCGATCCAGTAGCCGACGCCGGCCGTGTCGGGCTTGCGGTCGAACGCGGCCTGGTAAAGGCGGTAGACCTGGCCGGCCACGCCATCCTTGCCCGTGTCGAGGGCAAGCACGGCGTCTGTGAAGCGCAGCCGTTCGACACCGGCCAGCGTATCGGCGCCGGACGCGCCGCTGACGGTCCAGCCGTTCGCGCCATTGCTGACGGTATAGGCACTGGCGAGGCCGTCATACAGGGCGGCATCGACGCCATCGCCACCCGTGATCGTGTCATTGCCCGCGCCGCCGTCCAGCACGTCATTGCCGGCGCCGCCATCGAGCACGTCATCGCCCGCGCCGCCGGCCAGTGTATCGTTGCCGGCGCCACCGTCGAGGCGGTTGGCCAGCGCATTGCCCGTGATGGCGTCATTGCCCGCTCCGCCCAGCGCATTTTCGATTTGCGTGCCGAAGTTCACGGTGTACTGGCCCGCCGCGGTGATGGTGGCGGCCTTCGCACCCGCATGGCTCCAGTAACCCGGTTCCAGGTACAAGGTCAGGTCCTGCTGCAGGCCCGCGCCATCGATGGTGTCGTTGCCACTGCCATCCCAGATCATTTGCGATTCGCCTGCGGTCAGCACATAGCGGCTGTCGCCCGCATGGGCTTGCGGCGACACGCCCCACAGGTATTGCAGCGCGGCGATGTCGAGCGGGCTGAAGCTCAGGTTGTAGATGGGCTTGATGCCCGAGTAGCTCATCAGGGTAACCGCCGCGTAGTCTTCCGCATCCGGCAGATAAGGACCCTGTTCCGTGCCGCCACCCGCATCCGGATGGCTGAACGGGTGTTTCAAGCCCAGCGAATGGCCCAGTTCGTGCATCAGGATGCTGTACAGGTAGCCACCGTCGTCCCGGCCGGGGAATTTCACGTCGGGGTCATTGGCGAGCAGCAGCGGCGAGTTTTCGCTGAACTGAAGATACGACGCGTAGCCGCCACTGTTTTCCTGAGTGTTATTGCCCATCAAGATATTCAGCCCGTCATCCACGTTCGACGTTTCCGCGAACTGCACGTCAATCACCGAGCTGATGTAGTCCAGCGCCTTGCGCGTATAGTTGCGCTGCGCGGTGGTAAATGGTGCGAATCCCAGCTTGTCATGGTCGGATGAAAAATCCGATGCGTATTCGGCGAAGCTGTAACTGACCGTGTCGCCTGGCTCCTTGAATGCTGGCACATAGGTGGAGTAGGACCACAACAGCGCATCGATCCAGTAGGGCAGCTTTTGCACGCCGGGCGCCCATTCCCAGTGTTCCACTGATTCGGAAGTCTTGTACCAATCGACATGGATCATGCCGCTGTCATTGCCCCCTTCCTCGCCGACATAATCGTTTCGTGAACGGATGATGTAGCGATCGTCGCCCGGTCCACCCCACAGCGCGTTGGCGTTGCCGCCGCCGCTGTCCAGCGTGTCGTTGCCATCCTCGCCTTCAAGCACATCGTAGCCGGCGCCGCCGGTCAGCATGTCGTCGCCACCACCGCCCAGGAGCAGGTTGTTGCCGGCGGTATCGGTCAGGGTATCGTTGCCGCCGTTGCCCGTCAGGTAATCGCTGCCCGGTCCCCCGTCGAGCGTATTGTCCTGGTCGCTGCCCACCAGGAAATCCTGGCCAACGCCGCCTTTGACGGCATGGTTGTCGCCCGCATACAGGTAGGCGCCCCCATCCGGCCAGGTCATTGCCAGTTGCGACAGTAATACCGGCGAGCCGTCAGCCGAGTTCAGGGTCAGACGGCCGTCGCCATAGGCATCCAGTGCTACGCTGTTGCCGATTGTTAATATTTTCCAGCCACCGAGGTGGATGTTACTAATGGCGATGGTATCGCCCGGCGTAAACACGGCGGATTTGGTTTCTCCCGCCGCCCATTGAATGATGGCCATATGCTGATTGCTAAATGAATAATTCTGGCAGGCTAACTGCCCTGTAGTGCTTTGTCAATGAACCAATTTCTATAATGCAATCTTGGTGTGTCCAGCAATAAAACCGGTTTGGCCTTACAATCTTTCATATGGATAACAGTGCAACACCCCCATTGCCCCGCAGCGCCTATCTCGGCGGCCTGGCAATCGCCATCGGCGGGGCCATCCTGTTTTCCACCAAGGCCGTCGTCGCCAAGCTGATGTACCGGTACCAGCTCGATGCGGTCACCGTGATCGCGTTCCGCATGCTGTTTTCGCTGCCCGTGTTTGCCGCTATCGCGGTGTGGAAGATGCGCACGGACGCCCCCCTGTCGAAAGCCGACCGCTGGCGCATTGCCGCGATGGGACTGGTCGGTTATTACCTGTCCAGCTTCCTGGATTTCCTCGGGCTGCAATATATTTCCGTCGGCCTGGAACGGCTGATCCTGTTCCTGACGCCCACTTTTGTCCTGCTGATTTCAACGCTGTTCCTCAAGCATCACATCAGCCGCCGCCAGTGGCTGGCGCTGGCAATTTCCTACGCGGGCATCGTGCTGGTGTTCCTCCATGACCTGAAAGGCGGTGGCGCCGATGTTGCGCTGGGTTCCACGCTGGTGCTGGGCTCGGCCATGGCCTATGCTGCATATTTGCTGCTGTCCGGGGAAATGGTGCAGCGGCTGGGATCGCTGCGGTTGGTGTCGTATGCGATGTGCGTGTCCAGCGTGGCGTGTATTGGCCAGTTTTTTATCCTGCGCCCCGCGCAGTTGCTGGTGCAGCCGCTGCCCGTCTATGGACTGTCGCTGGTGAACGGCATTTTTTGCACCGTGATGCCGGTGTTTATGACGATGATGGCAGTGCAGCGCATCGGTGCGGGCACGGCGTCGCAGGCCGGCATGATCGGCCCGGTTTCCACCCTGTTTCTCGGTGCGCTGGTGCTCAGCGAACCGGTTACCAACTGGCAGTTGGCCGGTACCGGATTGGTGCTGGCTGGGATTTACCTGCTGTCGCAAAAAAAGTAGTTCTGATCAACCTCAATACGGACCCACGACATGATTCCCCGCATTGCCCTGATTGCCCACGACAAGAAAAAAGACGACATGGTTGCGCTGGCGCGCGAATACAAGGATTTCCTGCTGGGCTGCAAACTGTGCGCCACCGGCACCACGGGCGGCCGCCTGATCGACGAAGTGGGGCTGACGGTGGAGCGCAAGCTGTCCGGTCCGATGGGCGGCGACCTGCAAATCGGTTCGCTGCTGGTGGAAGGCGAAATCGACGCCGTGATTTTCCTGCGCGACCCGATGACGCCGCAGCCGCACGAGCCGGACATCAATGCCCTTGTGCGTTCTTGCGACGTGCATAATGTTGCCTGCGCAACCAACTTGTCGACGGCCCACCTTGTGCTGTCTCAATTGCAGGCTGGTGCCGCAAATTAGCAGTCTGTCGCACGGATGTAGCCCAGCGCCTTGCGCGCTGGCAATGTAGCGCCCTTAAACAATAACGGGGAGAGACATGAAAACCATCCTGGGCGGCGCCGCCGCCACCATCGCCATCGCTATTTCCAGCGCAGCCTGCGCCGCACCGGCGGCTCCGGTCCAGCAGGGCTTGCCCGGTTACTGGGTCGGCACCTATGAAGTGGGCGCCGACATCAACTTCCTGCGCCCGCATTTCACGGCGGCTGGCAAAGCCACCGTGGACTTGCCCTCCTTTGAAAAGAAGGGCCTGCCGCTGGATGGCGTGCAGCAGGAGCAGGGCAAAGTGCGCTTCGCGCTGCCCGGTCCGGACGGCGTGCTGCAATTTGACGGCAGCGTGCGGGGCGATTTATTGGCCGGTAAAGTCACGTTGAATGGCAAGGAGGGGAAGTTTGCCTTCCGCCGCACCCTGTCCGACGACCCGCAGCGGCACCAGCCGTTGCTGGGCGCGTACCAGTTCCCTGACAAACACATTGTCGTGCTGTCGGAATGGGGCGATTTTCCGCAAATGTTTTACAGCGACATGCGCAGCGGACGCTACGCATCGATGTTTGCCGACAGCGACAGCACGTATTACGCGGGCGCGGGCAACCTGAATCCGGCCGTGCGCGAAACCACGATGCGCTTCGAGAAAGACAAGTCCGGCAACGTCGCCCGCATGGTATGGCAACAGGATGGCAAGCGGCAAACCGCGCGCCGCCTGCAATTCCGCTCCGAGGAAGTGACCTTCAGGAACGGCGACGTCACGCTGTCCGGCACGCTGGTGCTGCCGGAAGGGAAGGGGCCGTTCCCCGCCGTGGTGTTGACGCAAATGTCGAGCCCGGCGCCACGCGGCGCCTATGCGCTGCAGGCGTATTACTTTGCCGCGCACGGCATGGCGGCGCTGATGTATGACAAGCGGGGCGTGGGCAAGTCCACCGGCGAATTCAACAAGGCCACGATGGAACAGTTGGCCGACGACGCCGTGGCCGGTATCGAACTGCTGGGCAAGCGGGCCGACATCAATGCCCAGGCCATCGGCACCTGGGGCCACAGCCAGGGCGGCTGGCTGGCGCCGCTGGCGGCGAGCCGTTCGCAAAAGGTCGCGTTCGTGATTGCCCAGGCAGCGTCCGGTGTGCCGCCTGCCGAGCAAGAGGTTTACCGTATTGAAAATGTGCTGCGCGCGTCCGGTTTCAGCGACGACGAAGTCAGGGCGGGCGCCGCGTACCAGGAAAAACTGATGCGCTGGGTGACCAGTGGCGGCGCCAACCGTGCCGAATTGCTGGCGGCGGCCCGTGCCGGCGACAACGCGCGCTGGGCAAGCCATGTGGAAATCGTGCCGGATACGCTGCGCGACAAGCCCCGCGCGGAATCGACGGCCTTTTACAGCTACGATCCGCTGCCGGACCTGAAAAACCTGAAAGCCCCGGTGGTGTACATCCTGGGCGAAAAAGATGCCTTCGTGCCGGTGCATAAAAGCGCCGCGCTGTTCAAGGAGACGCTGGACAAGGCGGGACACAAGGACCACCAGGTCTGGATGCTGCCCCGCGCCGCCCACGGCTTGTGGGAAACCGATATCGACGGGGGCAATGCGTACATCAATTCCACGCACTGGGCCCGGGAACATTACCCGCGCATGACGCAATGGCTGCGCGAGCGCGGATTCATCAAATAGAAAGGAAGCACGATGGTCAAGGCGATACGCATGTCCCGCACGGGCGGGCCGGAAGTGATGGAATACGTGGATGTGGAACTGGGGCCGCCGGGCCCCGGCGAGGCAACGGTTCGCCATAAGGCCATCGGCCTGAATTTTATTGATGTGTATTTCCGCACCGGGTTGTATCCGCAGCCGCTGCCGGCCGGCCTGGGCATGGAAGGCGCCGGGATCGTGGAAGCGGTGGGCGAGGGCGTGACGGAAGTCAAGGTGGGCGACCGGGTCGCCTATGCGGGCCGCCCGAACGGCGCCTATGCGCAAGCGCGCAACATGCCTGCGTCGCTATTGCTGGTGTTGCCGGACAAGATCGATTTCGAGACCGCCGCCGCCATGATGTTGCAGGGCTTGACGGTGCAATACCTGTTCCACCGCACGGTGCCGTTGAAAGCGGGAGACACCATCCTGTTCCATGCGGCGGCGGGCGGCGTCGGCCTGATCGCGTGCCAGTGGGCGAAAGTCATGGGCCTGAACCTGATCGGCACCGTCGGCTCGGAAGAAAAGGCGGCGCTGGCGATTGAAAACGGCGCCAAACACGTGATCAACTACAACCAGGAAAACTTCGTCGAGCGGGTCAAGGACATCACGGGTGGCGAAGGCGTGGCCGTGGTCTATGACTCGATCGGCAAGGATACGTTTACCGGTTCGCTGGACTGCCTGCGCCCGCTGGGCACCATGGTCAGCTTCGGCAATGCCTCTGGCCCGGTGCCGCCGTTCAGCCTGAATGAATTGCAGTCGCGCGGCTCGCTGTTCATCACCCGTCCGACCCTGATGACGCACACGGCCAAGCGGGAAAACCTGGAAGCCATGGCGAAATCGCTGTTTGGCATGGTGGCCAGCGGCGAAGTCCAGGTCCCCGTCAAGCAACGTTATAATCTGGCCGACGTGGCGAAAGCCCACATCGACCTGGAAGCGCGCAGGACCACCGGGTCGACCATCCTGATTCCTTGAGAGGCCCTATGAGCGACACCACCCAGCAGCAGCCGGACGATGACGGCAACCCGAAATTCGGCCGCTTATTGATAGTGCTGGTGCTGGCGGTGTTGCTGGTGGTGGCGATTACGTTTGCCAGCGAGGCGTATTACAGCTAAAAACAAAACGGGCCGTTGGCCCGCTTTGTTTTCACATGCCGGCATGCAGCTTACTCGACCTGCACCTCGACCTGCTTGACCTTCCCATTTTCTCCCGGGAATCCGGCAAACGCGCTCTGCACCAGCGTCGGCATGATCGCCGGCGTCGACTGACGGCGGCTGGTGTTTTGCACCGTCACGTCAAACAGCTTCTGGCCGTCGATGGTATTGATCGACACGCGCAACTGGCGCTCATAGTGGTGGCGGATGGTTTCCTGGACTTCCAGCGGGCCATACCAGAACGGGTCGTAATAGGGGCCGAAGCCGCCCCAGCGGTACGGGCCCCAGTATGGACGGTAAAAGCCGCGGCCCACGTAGCGGGGACCCCAGTAATGCGACGGACCCATCCAGAACGGATCGGTCGCCTGCAATACTTTCACGGGGCGGTCGATGGTGCTGAAGTGAACGCCCACTTTCAGCTTGGGATTCGCATTGTCGGGCACTTGCGTAAAGCCCAGCTTGGCCAGCTCCGCACTGACCATGTTTTGGTACGTCTTCAGTTCCAGCGTGTTTTCCGCCACTGGCGGGTTTTCAAACACATAGGATTTGTCCGGCACGCCCGCGGCTGGCCATTGCTGGAAAGTGGTAACGTCGCTGCGGATGGTCGAGGCGCATCCGGTCAGCAGCAAGCTGGCTGCCGCAGCCAGTATCGCGAATGTTTTCATGATCGAGCTCCCGATGGATATTTCAGTGTATGGCGGCACGCATTGTTGCGTACGATTATTACAGTTTGTTACGGCCACGAGAAGAGCAGCAAAATTTGCCGGCGAATCAGTCGCCAACATGATTGCCGGTCCGGGCAATGTAAGTGGTGTTACACGCTGGCGCGCGTCGTAAAGGGCCGGTGTTGGTAAAATAGCCTTTTCCATCCATGTCCGGTCGAAATACCTATGCGTACAGACAGCCCACAGACGATCTTTCGTAAAGATTACACTCCTCCCAGCTACCTGGTACACACGGTAGAACTGGGTTTCGATCTGGACCCGGCCCGCACCATCGTGGCCAACCGCGTCACCCTCAGCCGTAACCCCGCGGGCAAGAGCCGTGACATCGTGTTTCACGGTGAAGACATCGAACTGGTGGCCTTGCGCATGAACGGCAAGACCTTGCGGCCCGGCCAGTACCTGCTGGGCGCCAACACGCTGACGATCCCGAAGGCGCCGCAGGAAGTGGTGCTGGAAATCGAAACATTGTGCGCGCCGGTCGAGAACACGACGCTGTCCGGCCTGTACGTGTCGAACGGCAGTTTTTACACGCAATGCGAAGCGGAAGGTTTCCGCCGCATCACGTATTTCCCGGACCGCCCGGACGTGATGGCGAAATACACGGTGATGCTGCGCGCCGACAAGCAGCGCTATCCGGTGCTGCTGTCGAACGGCAATTTACTGGAGCAGGGCGAGCTCGCCGATGGCCGCCATTACGCCAAGTGGGAAGACCCGTTCAAGAAACCGTCGTACCTGTTCGCGCTGGTGGCGGCCAAGCTGGTGTGCCAGGAAGAGACGTACACGCTGAAATCCGGCCGCGAAGTGCTGTTGCAGGTGTGGGTGGAAGAGGGCAACCTCGACAAGACCGACTATGCGATGCAATCGCTGAAAAACAGTATCCGCTGGGACGAGGAACGCTTCGGCCTGGAACTGGACCTGGACCGCTTCATGATCGTCGCCGTGGGCGACTTCAACATGGGCGCGATGGAAAACAAGGGATTAAACATCTTTAATACCAAGTTCGTGCTGGCCAACCCCCGCACGGCCACTGACATCGATTACGCCGGCATTGAAGCCGTGGTCGGCCATGAATACTTCCACAACTGGACCGGCAACCGCGTCACGTGCCGCGACTGGTTCCAGCTGTCGCTGAAGGAAGGCTTGACGGTCTTCCGCGACCAGGAATTCTCGGCCGACATGATCGGCACGGCCAGCGGCCGCGCCGTCACCCGCATCGACCAGGTGCGCACCCTGCGCCAGGCGCAATTCCCGGAAGACGCGGGCCCGATGGCGCACCCGGTGCGCCCCGACTCGTTTGTCGAGATCAACAATTTCTACACGGTGACCGTGTATGAAAAAGGCGCCGAAGTGGTGCGCATGTACCAGACCCTGCTGGGCCGCGAAGGTTTCCGAAAAGGCATGGACCTGTACTTCGAACGCCATGACGGCCAAGCCGTGCAGTGCGACGATTTCCGCGCCGCGATGGCCGATGCGAACGGCATCGACCTGGCGCAATTCGAGCGCTGGTACAGCCAGGCGGGAACGCCGATCGTCACCGCGACCACGAAGTACGATGCGGCCGACCAGACCTATGAAATCACGTTGCGCCAGCGCTGCCCGGACACGCCGGGCCAGACGGACAAGCTGCCATTCCATATCCCGGTGGCGATCGGCCTGCTGGATGCGGCCGGCAACGACATCGCGCTGGCAGTCGACGGCAAGGTGGTGGGCGCCACCACGGCCGTGCTGGACTTCACGGAAGCGGAACAGACCTTCCGCTTCACCAACGTGAAGGAAAAGCCGGTGCCATCGATCCTGCGCGATTTTTCCGCGCCGGTGGTGCTGGAATACGCGTACACGGACGACGAATTGCTGCACCTGTTCCGCCACGACAGCGACGCCGTCAACCGCTGGGAAGCGGGCCAGCGCCTGGCCATGGAGCGCTTGCTGAAACTGGCCAGGGCCGCGGCGGAAGGCGCGCAACTGACCTTGGACGACACCTTCATCGCGGCGCAGCGCGCGCTGCTGGTCGATGCCTCGCTGGACCCTGCGTTCCGCGAACAGGCGTTGATCCTGCCATCGGAAACCATCATCGCGGAAAACATGGACGTGGTCGATCCGCAAGCGATCCACGCGGCGCGCCAGTTCATGCGCCGCACCTTGGCGCGCGAACTGGCGCCGGAATTGCTGGCGCAATATGAAGCCAACCTGACGCCGGGCCCGTACAGCCCCGACGCCCTGTCGGCCGGCAAGCGCGGCCTGAAAAACCTGGCGCTGGCATACCTGATGATCGACCCGGGACCGGCGGAGCTGAAACTGGCGCAACAGCAGTTCGATGAAGCGACCAACATGACGGACCGCTCGGCCGCGCTGGTCTCGCTGATCCACAGCGGCGCCGACGCGTCGGCTTATCTGCAGCGGTTCCACGATGATTTCGCCGGCGAAGCGCTGGTGATCGACAAGTGGTTCGCGATGCAGGCCGCCAGCCCGCACACCACCATCGAAACGGTGCGCCAGTTGATGAAGCATCCTGCCTTTACCCTCAAGAACCCGAACCGCGCGCGCAGCCTGCTGTTCAGCTACTGCAACGCGAATCCCGCGCAATTCCATGCGCATGACGGCAGCGGCTATGCGCTGTGGGCGGAAAACGTCATCCAGCTCAACGCCATCAACCCGCAAGTGGCGGCGCGCCTGGCGCGCAGCCTGGACCGCTGGCGCCGCTACGTGCCGGACTTGCAGGAGCAAATGCGCCGCGCGCTGGAAAAAGTCGCCGCCAGCCCGGGCCTGTCGAACGACGTCAATGAAGTGGTCAGCAAGGCGCTGGCCAACTGAACGTCGATTGAACAACAACCACTACACCAACTTGTAATTAACCAACGCTAGGGAACCAATGAAACGCATCAGCCTGACCCAATACCTGGTCGAAGAACAACGCCTGCATAACTCGATCCCGGCCGAACTGCGCCTGCTGATCGAAGTGGTGGCCCGCTCCTGCAAAACCATCAGCCACAGTGTGGGCAAAGGCGCCCTGGGCGACGTGCTGGGCGCGCTGGAGACGGAAAACGTCCAGGGCGAGGTGCAAAAGAAGCTGGACGTGATTTCCAATGAAATCCTGCTGGAAGCAAATGAGTGGGGCGGCCACCTGGCGGCCATGGCGTCCGAAGAAATGGAAACCATCCACCGCATCCCGAACCGTTACCCGATGGGCGAATACCTGCTGGTGTTCGATCCGCTGGACGGTTCGTCGAACATCGACGTCAATGTGTCGATCGGCACCATCTTCTCCGTGCTGAAAGCGCCGGAAGGCATGAAGGACCCAAGCGAACAGGACTTCCTGCAGCCGGGCAGCAAGCAAGTGGCTGCCGGCTATGCCGTGTACGGCCCGCAAACCCAGCTGGTGCTCACCACCGGCAACGGCGTCAATTGCTTCACCCTGGACCGCGAGATGGGTTCGTGGGTGCTGACCCAGCGCGGTATGCAAATCCCGGCCGCCACCAAGGAATTCGCCATCAACATGTCGAACTCGCGCCACTGGCATCCACCCGTGAAGCGCTACATCGACGAACTGCTGGCCGGCGACACGGGCCCGCGCGGCAAGAACTTCAACATGCGCTGGATCGCGTCGATGGTGGCCGACGTGCACCGCATCCTGAACCGCGGCGGCGTGTTCATGTACCCGGCCGACTCGCGCGACCCGTCGCAGCCGGGCAAGCTGCGCCTGATGTATGAAGCGAACCCGATGGCGCTGATCGTCGAGCAGGCAGGCGGCGCCGCCACCGACGGCAAACAGCGCATCCTGGACATCCAGCCGACCAAATTGCACCAGCGCGTACCGGTCTTCCTGGGTTCCCGCGATGAAGTGGCGGTGGTGACGGGGTACCACGGCGCGTGATTTGACGGAATTTTTCGGAATTAATGCATAAATAAAAAATCACTCTTGCGCATTCCGAAAATTGTTTGTTAGAATGCGAGCCTCTTACGCAGCGGACCTCAGCGATGAACCGCAAACAGCGTAGACAGGTTTCGCCGGTGTAGCTCAGTTGGTAGAGCAGCGCATTCGTAATGCGAAGGTCGTAGGTTCGACTCCTATCTCCGGCACCACAATTCGGCAGTAAAGAAAAAGGGTTACAAGCTTTGGCTTGTAACCCTTTTTTTTGCGTCCGCGCAATTACTATCAACTTGCAATGAAGTGTCGGAAATATTAACATTATCTATAAGGCAATATTTGTTTCTTCTTTATTTTCAATGACTTAAGTGTCTGGCACGGTCTATGCTATTGGTTAAATCGCAATATTATAATTTTTTCCACTAGACAACTAAGGGACCCTGACCATGAAACTCCGCAAACTCTTACCTGCAACCCTGCTGATGGTGCTGGCCGGCGCCGCCAACGCAACCGCGTTCGTGAACGGCGGTTTTGAGGATGGCAACACCAACGGCTGGACCACCGGCGGCGGCTTCCGCGGTTTCGTGCCGAACTCGTCGATCTCGCCTGCAGATTTCCTGCCAGGCGGCAGCCGCTACGACGCCCTGTCGAACCGCTCGGCCATTACCACGGTCGGTACGGTCGACGCGAACGTTGGCGCGGCATTGGGCACGACGGTTTATTCGGGCAATTACTCGTACCGCACCGAAGACTTGATCAGCGGCGGCTATGCGTCGGTGATCAGCCAGAAAGTGCTGAACTATACCGATGCGAATATTTTCTTTGCCTGGAAAGCCGTGCTGCAAAATGGTGGCCACGCGGACGACGATTCGGCTGAAGTGTTCATTTCGCTGCATGACGATACGACCAATACCCAGCTGATCAACCGCACCTACAACGCCGGCGCCGGCGGTGGCGGTGTGGATTCCCGCTTCAGCTCGCTGAACGACATCTTCTATACCCCGGATTGGCAAATCGAACAGTTGGCCATCGACGCGCTGCTGGCCGGCCATGACTTCACGCTGTCGCTGCTGGTGGCCGACTGCGATCCGACCGGCCACTTCGGCTATGCCTACATCGACGGCTTTGGCGCCGTGGTGCCGCCAGGCCGTGTGCCTGAGCCGGCAACCGCCGCATTGATGTTGATGGGCATGGGTGGCATGCTGGCAGCGCGCCGCCGCAACAAGAAAGCTTAAGGCGCGGTCAGCCAGATCTCGAAGCAGGTATCGCCCTGGGCATCGGCGGCCAGCCGGTGGCTGTAGCCGTGCCGGTTCAAGACTTCACGCACGAACAGCAGGCCGATGCCCTGGCCGCCTTTCTTGGTACTGAAAAAAGGGGTGAACAGCTGGCTGGCTGGCACCCCCGACAGGCGGCGGCCGCTGTCGGTAATCGACAGGCGTACGCCGCCTTCCTCCGCTTGCAGCGACAGCGCGATCGTACCGCCGCTGACAGCCTGCTCCCGCATGGTGGTTTCCACCGCTTCCATCGCATTCTTGACCACGTTCAGCAGCGCCTGTTCCATCAACTGGCTGTCCAGCTGCAATGGCGGCACGGCGTCGCGCCGTCCCCATGCCAGCGTAATGCCCCGGCTGCGGCATGGTTCCCGGTACAGGGCGACGATGCCGTCGACCAATGCACCCATGTCGGCCGGCCGCAATTCCGGCGCCGGCATTTTCACCACGCGTGTAAAACGCTCGATGAATTCGCCCAGCTGCACATTGCGGCGCTTCACGGCCACGATGGCGGTGCCAAAGTCGTCCGCATCGCTGTCGGCCAACTGGTCGCGGTAATACAGCAGCGAATCGAGCACGGAAGCCGTGGCGGCCACCGTATTGTTGACTTCATGGCCCAGCACCCGGATCAGCTTGTCGTAGGTCGCATGTTCGGAATCGGCCAGTTCCGCCGTCAATTCATCGACCAGCAGGAATTGGCGCTGGAATCCCCGGTCATGGAAATGGCCCCGCTGGCCCCGGTAGCGGCGGCCGTCGCTGTCGCTGAGCAGGGCGCCGCTGTCGGGCGCCAGCCGGTCCAGCTGTTCCAGCAGGCTGGCGCAGCGCGGTGCGGCCGATGCGGGCAGGCCGCCATCGAGCCAGTGGCGCAGCGGCTTGCCGACCGGATCCGCCACCCCCAGCAGCGCGGACGCGGCGGCATTGAGCACGCTGATGCGGCCATCGAAATCAAACACGATGACGGCGCTGGGCGTCGCTTCCAGCAGGCGGTCCAATAAACCGTGCTGTTCGCCCAGCTTCAGGCGCTCTTCGTACAGGCGCGTCAGCATGGCGTTGAACAATTGCACCAGTTGTTCCAGTTCCGGCTGGCTGCGCGCACCCGGCGCGCGCAGCCGCGCCGCGTATTCCCCGTCGTGCAGCAAGCCGTGGAACAGCCGGGTGTAACCCAGCGGTTCCAGCGCGCGCGCCAGCAAGCGGTAGCCATAGACCGTGCTGGCCAACAGCGCGGCCTCCATCAGCAGGAACAGCCAGGGGCGCTCGCGCGCAAACGTTGCGGCGGCGGCAAACAGCGCCGCGTGCAGCAGCGCGAGGTACAGGCCGAATTGCAGTTTCAGGCGCGGGGTCAGCCGGGGCGGTGTGCCACCCCATGGACCATCAGGCGGGCCGTGGTGCGGGCTGCCAGGGCGGCTCACGCGCCATCCCGCGATTCGCCATCCATGCCATGCCGTTCCAGGCGCCGGTACAGCGCATTGCGGCTCAGGCCCAGCGCCTTGGCCATGCGCGAGATGTTGCCCTGGTATTGCTGCTGCGCCTGCGCGATCATGTGGCGCTCCACCTGTTCCAAGGTCATGCCGTCGACGCCCAGGCGCGCCGCGCCCGCGCTGTCATGCTGTTCCGCGGCGCTGAAGTCCGCCTGCGCCAGCACGGTCTTGCCGGACAACAGCATGGTGCGTTCCAGCGTTTGCCGCAATTGCCGGATATTGCCCGGCCACGGCTGCTGCGTCAGCCAGTCCAGCGCGCTTGGCGCCAGCGCGATGTCGCCCAGCGCATAGCTGGCGGCAATGGTGGCCGCCATATGGCGCGCCAGCAGGGGGATGTCGCTGCGCCGTTCGCGCAGCGGCGGCAGGCGCAAGGTGATCAGGTTCAGGCGGTAAAACAAGTCTTCGCGGAATTCGCCGGCCGCTACCAGTTCCGCCAGTTCGCGGTTGGTGGCGGACACCACGCGGATATCGGCTTGCGCGCTGCGGCTGGCGCCCACCGGCAGGTAACTCTGGTCTTGCAGCACGCGCAGCAGCTTGACCTGGTCGGCGCGGTTCAATTCGCCGATTTCATCCATGAACAGCGTGCTGCCATGGGCGGCGGCCACGTGGCCCTGGCGGTCCGCGCGGGCATCCGTGAAGGCGCCTTTGACGTGGCCAAACATTTCGCTTTCAAACAGCGACGGCGTGATGGCGCCCATGTTGATCTTGACGGCGGGGCGCGCGGCGCGGGGGCTGTTGCGGTGGATGGCGTCGGCAATCAATTCCTTGCCGCAGCCGCTTTCACCGAGGATCAGCACGGGGGCGCGCGTTGCCGCCACCTGGCCGACGGTGGCCAGCACTTTCAGCAGCGCGGGATGCTCGCCCACGATACCGCTGAAATCGTAGCGCTGGTCCAGCTCGCGGCGTGTTTCCCGGTTGGCCGTGGCGGTATCCGGCGGCGCGGCGGACAAGGTGGCGTGCATCAGTTGCACCAATTGGCCGTTGTCCCAAGGCTTGGTAAAGAAATTCGCGGCGCCGGCCTGCATGCCTTTGACGGCCAGCGCAATCGAACCCCATGCCGTCATCAGCAGCACGGGCAAGCCGGGCCGCAGTGCGCGGATTTGCGACAGCAGCTGCAAGCCTTCGTCGCCGCTGGTTTGCAGCGAAAAATTCATATCCTGCAGCACCAGGTCGAATACTTCCCGTTCCAGCAAGGCCAGCGCGGCGCGGGGCTCGTCGCAACTGCGGGTGTCGAATCCGGATTGTTTCAACAGCAGGTTCAGCGACGCCAGCACGGCGGCGTCGTCATCGACAATGAGAATACGGGGCTTGCGGTGGACTTCCATGGATCATTCGTAGCGCAGGGCGGAGGTGGGGGGCATGCGGCTGGCGTGCCAGCCAGGGTAAAGCGAGCACAGCAAGGATAGCAGATAGATCAGCCCCATCGACAGGCCCAGTGCGTAAATAAACACGGACCAGTTCAGGTGTTCGCCCAGCACGCCCGTCAGCGGCAACTGCACCAGCAGCGCCAGCCCGGCCAGCATGGCGAAGGTCGACAGCAGCATTTGTTCGCCGACGATCTGGCGGTGGATGGCGCCGCTGGGTGCGCCCAGCGCGCGCCGCAAGCCGATTTCCGGGATGCGGCGCGTGGTGTTTTGCCACAGCACGCCGAACAGGCCGAACGCCACCATCACCAGCAGGAAGGCGGCGATCACGGCCAGCACCAGCAGTGGCGCCAGCTGTTGCTTCAGCAAGCTGGCGCGCAAGTCCGCCAGCGGCGAGATCGTAAAGCTCCAGTCGTTGCGCACCAGTTTCAATTGCCGTTGCAAGGCGGTTTCAAAACTGCGCGGTGTGCCGGGTTTGATCCGCAGCAGCATGGAATTGATGCTGGGCAGCGAGCCATCCGGTGCGTGACGCGTCAGCATCAGATTGGAGGGCGGGTCCAGTTCACCCTTGGTGCGGTACGCTTCCAGCACGGCGGCAACGCGGTAACGGACGGCGGATGTGTCGTTCTCAGCGCCGGTGAAGGTCCGGCCCACCGCCGCCTGGCCAGGAAACCAGCGGTCCGCCATGTGCTGGTTGATGACGACCGGGACTATGCCGGCGCCGTCGTCCGCGCTGCTGAACCATTGTCCTGCGACGGGTGTCATGCCATTGGTGGCAAAGAAGTCGTCGCTGACTTCCAGCATTTGTACGGCCTCCCCCGGTCCGTTCGCCGTGCGCTGGATACTGGTCGTCATGGTGCGCATGGTGTACGGCGCGAACGTGGTGAAGGCGCTGTGCTCCACCTCCGGCAATTCGCGTACCGCCAGGCGCAGGCGGGTATACAGATCGGCGTCCTTGGGCATGCGCTGGCCATCGCCCGGGTTGATCTCGACGGCCCACAGGGGGCGGTAATCGAAGCCCACCGGTTCGTGGTACAACTGCCAGCAGCGCACCGCGATAGCGGACAGCGCAAACACCAGCACGAAGGCCAGCAACAGTTCCAGGCTCAGCATCAGGTTGCGCGTCTTGCGCTTCCACATCAGTTTCAGTAAATGGCGCAGCATTACGCGGTTCCTTTCAGTGCATGGACGGGATCGAGGCGGGACATTTTCCAGGCCGGCGCCACGCCGGACAGCACGCCGAACACCACGGTCAGCAGCAAGCCATAGCCAAACACGGCGCCGTTCAGGCTCACCTTCAGGTAAGGGATCAGTTCGGCGCTTTCCAGCCACGCCAGCGCCAGCGCGGCGCATGGCAGGCTGAGCAGGCCACCGGCCAGGCACAGCAGCACGTTTTCCGTCAACAGTTGCGCTGCCAGCTGGCGGTTGGTGGCGCCAAACGCCTTGCGGGTGCCGATTTCCGTACTGCGTTCCATGATGCGGCCCATGTTCAGGTTCACCAGGTTCAGCGCGGGCAACAGCATGAACAGCACCGCCAGCAGGGCCAGCACGGCGATCAGCCCGCCGGCGCCGGAATCGAGGGTCTGGCTTTGCGTGACGGTGCGCGCCACCACGTCGAGCTTGTCGTCGGCAAAGAAGTAGGCGCGGCTCCATTCGCGCGGATCGTCGAACTGGACGGTGCGCGCCACCTGCTGCACTTCGGCGCGGATGGCGTCCAGTCCGGCCGGGCTGTCAGCCATCAGCAGCGCGGTGAAGGTGCCGAACATTTGCCGGCGGTAGCCGCTGTCCGGAAACGTGGTGAGCGGCACCCAGATGTCGGAAAACGCGTTCAGGTGCAGCGCGTCTTCCACCACGCCGACCACCTGGAATTGCTGGTTGCCGGCCTGGATTTGCCGCCCGACGGCGCCAGCCGCGCTGGCGCCGGGGAACAGCCGGCGCGCCGTGCTGCTGTTGATGACGGCCACCATGCGGCCCTGCGCCACGTCGTCCGGTGTGTACAGGCGGCCGGCCTGCACCGTGAAATCCAGGATGCGCCAGTATTGGGCATCGGTGCGGCGCATCAGCAGTTCGCTGATCCGGTCGTCGTCGGACACCGACACGGTTTGCGGCATGGTCAGCGCCGACACCACGGCGGCGGATTTGAGCGGCTTGAGATACTGTTCGACCACCTTGTAGCCGAGCGGACCGTAATAGCGGTTGCCGCGCCCGTCCAGCCGCGCTTCGATGGCGAACACTTGCAGGTAGCGGTCGCTGCGGCCTTCCACGCCGGTGGGGTGGAAGGCTTGCTGCAGCAATGCGGCCGCGACCAGCAGCACGGTCAAGGTCAGCATGATGCACAGCAGGCTGAGGGCGGTATACAGTTTGCGCCGCAGGCACACCTTGTAGGCCATGAGGATGTAGTTTTTCAGCATACGATGTCCTTATGCGACCAGTTGGCCATCGAATACCCGCACCACGCGGTGCGCGCGTTTCGCCTGATGCTCATCGTGCGTCACCATTACCACCGTGGTGCCTTCGCTGTTCAGCCGCAGCAGGATCTCCATGACTTCGTCGCTCATGCGGCTGTCCAGGTTGCCGGTGGGTTCATCGGCCAGCAGCACTTGCGGCTGGCCGGCGATGGCGCGCGCAATGGCGACCCGTTGTTGCTGGCCGCCCGACAGCTGGTTCGGGTAATGTTCCATGCGCGCGCCCAGCCCCACTTTTTCCAGCGCGGCGGCGGCCATGCGGCGCCGCGCGGCGGCGTTGACGCCGGGGCGGTACAGCAGCGGCAGCTCGACGTTGTCGATCACGCGCAAGTCGCCGATCAGATGAAAGCTCTGGAAAATGAAGCCGAACGTGCGGTTGCGCAGGCGCGCCACGTCCTGGTCGCGGTACGTGTGGACCGGCTTGCCGGCCACCTGGATTGCGCCGGTGCCGGGGCGGTCCAGCAAGCCGATCACGTTCAGCAGCGTGCTTTTGCCGCAACCGCTGGGCCCCATGATGCAGACGAATTCCGCTTCCTTGACGTGCAGGTCGATGCCGCGCAGCGCCAGCGTTTCGATTTTGTCGGTCTGGTAGGTTTTGCTGACTTTTTCCAGCTTGATCATGATGGTTGGCTCTCGGGTAAGTTAATTGGTGATGCGGAGCGTGTCGTGCTCCTTGTAGCGGCTGATGTCGGAAATGATCAGGCGGTCGCCGGCCTGGGCGCCGGCCACGATTTCCACGGCCTTGCCATCGCTGGCGCCGATGTCCAGCATGACCTTGTGCGCCACGCCGCCGCGCAGCACGTAACCTTGCTGGCGGCCCTGGCCATTGAAGGCCGCGCCGTTGTCGGCCAGCAGCACACCTTGTTTCCTGTCGGTGACGATGCGCACGTCGACGCGCATGCGGTTGCGCAGCAGCGGGTGGCTGGGCTGGTCCAATGTGGCCAGGACGGTGACTTTGCCGTCGCGGATTTCCGGCAGCACGGTGTGCACGCGGCCCGCCAGCGGCTGGCCATTGTGTTCCACCTGCACCGCCAGGCCGGAAGCGAGGCGGCGCGCGTGGAAATCCGATACCGTCGCTTCCACCCGGTAATGCTGCAAGTCCGCGACTTTCGCCAGCGCTTGCCCGGTGACCACCGCCGCGCCTTCATCCGCCGCCACCGACGTCAACATGCCGGCGAAGGGGGCCCGCACCTCGGTTTGCCGTTGCAGCAGCAGTTGCTGGTCCAGCTGTTTTTGCAGGATGGCTTTTTGCAGCCGCGCGTCGGCAATGCTGCTGGCATTGACGCGCGCCGTGTCGTCGATGAATTCGCGCTGCTGGCGCAATTGCACTTCGATGCGCTGCACGTTCAGTTCCGCCGTCAGCATGTCTTCGCCGGAAATGCCGCCGGCCTTGCGCAATAGTTGCGAACGGTTCAGCTTGGCGCGGGCGCTTTGCAAATCCAGTTCCAGCAATTCGATGGCGGCCCGGGTTTGCTTGCGCTTCTGCTCCAGTTCCACGCGCAAGCCGGCCATGCGGTTTTCCTGTTGCGCCAGTTGTTCGTTCAGGCTGGCGATGGCGACCCGCACGCTGCTGTCGTCGAGGGTCAGCAGCAATTCGCCCGCCGCCACTTGCTGGCCCGGCTTGGCATGCACGTGGGCAATGCGGCTGGGAATCGGACTGGGGACGGTTTCTTCACGTTCCGGCACCACCACGCCGGTGGCGCTGATGCTGTTGGCGATGTCGCCGCGCCGGACTTCCGCCACCGCGATGTCGTGCGCACTGGCGCTGGGACTGGCGTAGCGGTGAACGCCCCAGGCTGCGCCGCAGACCAGCGCCAGGCCAACGGCAATGGCGGCGATGGTGCGGCGGCGGTGGCGGGCGGCGACGGCGGGGGAGATGGCCTGGTCCATGTGGTTGCGTTTGCGGGTGGATCGTGCCTGTGTCATTGCAAACGCCGTGCCACGTGGTGTGGGACGTCAGGGTGGCGTGAAAACCCGATAGGTTTCAAGCACTTGGAGGTAAAGGATGGCCCGTGGAGGGCTGCGCCGGTTGCCCGGTGCAGGACAGCCGTGCCCGGATCCGGGCACTATTTCTTGAGGGTATCCTGCGCCAGTGTTCCGGCTGCCAGCGCTAGACTGGCGCCATGACGCGCCGACTTGATGATTATACTGCCGAGAAAGTGGCAGTTGCCTTGCTGACCCGCGCCGCCTTCGGCGAGGGCACGGCCTATACATACGCCGAGCTGGCGGGGATTCCAGCCCGGCTGATCAACGATATCCTGGATCGTCCGGTGGGACATCTGCGCGAATATTCCACCGTGCTGCAGCCGTCGCCGGACCGGCGCAGCGGCAGCCGGTAGCGATCAGCGTTGCTTGCGGCGGCGCGCGGCGGCGATGCCGGCGATGCCCAGGCCCAGCAGCGCCAGGCTGCCTGGTTCCGGCACGTTGGTGCCAGGGCCGATATCGAGATTATCCAGTGCGAAATACGGGCCGTCGTTGCTCCTGATGCGCAGCGACGTCAGGTTGCTGAAGTCCGCACCGGCAATAAAATGCTCGAAGTCGTTGCCAGATACCTGATTCTGGTTGAGGTTGGTGATGGAAATCGTTGCGCTGGTTTGCGTGCCGTTGGCGCGCGTGCCGGTCAGTCCGATCGGGGTACTGCCAAAGTATTGCGTGTACCAGCTATCCCACGAAGCCATGTCCACACTGTTCAGCGAAAACGGCTGGTTGGTGTTGCTGGTGATGGTGACGTCGTAGGCCAGCAGGTAATCGGTGCCATTGTAAGGTTGATAGTAGTAATCGGAAGGCGAATAGCTTGTGCCGATCCAATACTGGCTATAGATGGACGAGGTGAAGGTATAACCACCCAGCGAAAAGCTGGCGCCGTCGAAAGCAGTGTAGCTTCCGGATTGATAGCCGTTAGGGGCGGCAGTATTGGCGAGGTTGTTGAAGTCGATCACCGTGGCGTTGGCGTTGACAGCGCAGCAGGCGAGGATGGCACTGGCGACGACGGTGCGGATGGCTGGCTTGAACATGATACTCCTAGGAATGTTTGGTTTCCTGGGAGTAAGCAACTTTCATGCCGGAAATATTTTATCCCCTGCAATCAGGCAGTTACGTGTGCAGTGTGTTGACGAGGTGCGCCAACTGTAAGATTTCCCGACACGGCGCCGGCATGCGGCGCCGTATTTCGCGGTTTTTAACAGCTATTAACAGTTAGTAGCTGGTAATTGGCGATGGAGTGCCGCCCTTGAAGTTAAAGATGGTGACCAGCGATTCCTTCATGTCACCCTTCGCATCGAACGCGTAGGTACCCATCACACCCTTGTACGCACCGGTGCTGATGGCGGGACCCACTTTGGCCGGATCGGTGGAATTCACCTTTTGCATGGCGTTGGCATACATCATGGCGGCGTCGTAATACGTCGCGGCATACACATCCGGATCGCGGTTGTAGCGCTTCTTGAAGCTGGCCTTGAATTGCGGACCGGCGGCAGCCTTGTCGAGCAGCGCGCCGCCTTGTGAGCACAGCACGTTTTCGCCCACGGCGTCGCCGCCCAGCTTGCCCATTTCCGCCGTGCAGATGGTGTCGCCGCCCAGCAGCTTGGCGTTAATGCCCAGCTGTTTCATCTGGCGCGCCATCGGCGCCGCCTGCGGGGCATAGCCGCCAAAGAAGATCGCTTCGACGTTCTTGGCTTTCAGCTTGGTCAGGATGGCGGTGAAGTCGACCGCCTTGTCGGTGGTGTATTCGTGGCCCGCCAGTGTCAGGCCCGCAATCTTGGCCTGTTTCTTGAATTCTTCCGCCAGGCCCTGGCCGAACGCCGTGCGGTCGTCGATGACGGCCACGGTTTTGAATTTCAGTTCCTTGGCCGCATACAGCGCCATTTTCGAACCCAGTTGCGTATCGCTGGCGTTGACGCGGAAGACGCCTTTATAACCCTGCTGCGTCACCTTCGGATTGGTGGCCACGGTGGCGATCAGCGCACCGGCGTCGTTGTAGGCGCGCGAGGCGGGAATCGCGACGCCGGAATTGTACGGACCGACCACGTAACGCACGCCGCCGTCGATGAATTTCTGGGCCACTTGCACGCCGGCTTTCGGGTCGCCCTGGTCGTCTTCCGACACCAGTTCGAACTTGATTTTCTTGCCGCCCACGGTAATGGGTTTCGCGTTCAATTCTTCGATCGCCAGGCGGGCCCCGTTTTCATTATCCTTGCCCGAGAACGCTTGCGCGCCGGACAGCGGGCCGGTATGGCCGATCTTGACGGTTTCCTGCGCCGCTGCGGTATGGATGGCGCTGATGGCGCCCAGCAGGGCGAGTGCATGTTTTGTGTATTGCAACGATGTCTCCTTGGTGAGGGGTGCGCCTGCATTATCCCCAAGGCGAATTGGCAGGGCAAGCACAAACCGGGCGGGCCGTCCGGCTATGCGGAATTATGCGGAAAGGTGATGAAATCCGCCTAAGGGGCGGGGTGGTCAGCGTTGCGCCGTGCGGCGGCGCTGGCGGGCCAGGGCGGCATTGATGCGGTCGATCAAGCCGTTATCCTGGCCATAGGCAATGGCGAAGTGTTCGCCATTGTCGGTTTGGACCGGCTGCGGCAGCAGGGACACGCTCACGTCCGGCGGCAGGTTCATGTCTTTCAGGAAGGGCGCGATAAAGGCGCGCAGTTCCGTTTCGACGTCCTGGGCGGAGTCCCCGCTGGGCTGTACCAGCAGTATCGCGTCGACCCGCCTGAGCAGCAGGCGCTGCAGGCGCGCCGAGCGCGAGGCAATGTCATCTTCGACGCGGAAGACTTTATTGCGGCGGCGTTCGAAGTCATCGCCATAGGTATAGCCGCGTACGGCGCCGACGGTCTTGCCGCGCAAGTCGTCCAGTGTATTGAAGGGGAAAGTGGCGTCGCTGCGCGTCACCAGCCACAGCGTCGTGCTGCCGGCCGGCTCGGAATAATGCAGGTCGCGCAAGCGCTCTTCATTTTTCGGCAAACCGAAAATCAGGCCGGCGCCGCTGCGGGCATTGCGCTCGGCGCGGGGCCATGGATAACTCTTGATGTCGAAGGCAATATTCAACTCTTGTTCGAGATAGTCGAACAATTTGCGCCGCCCCGGTTTCAGCGGTTTTTGCCGGCCCTGCGCATCGAGCGCGTCGCCCAGCAACAGCGTGACAGTGTGCGGCGCCGCTGCGCGGGCGGTGACGCCCAGTGCCAGCATGCCGGCAGCCAGTCCGCACGCTGTCAAGAATGTGCGCTTGCTTTGGAATGCCATGGATGATCCAAACATAAAGCCACGGCCCGGTGCTGGCGAAGGGATGGTGGCGACAAGCAATTATTGCAGAGATTCGATCAAAACACGCTAAAACCCCCTTTTTACCTTGTATTTGATGTCAATAAGCTATTTTAGCGTTGCGTAGGCGCTGTGGTGCCCGCATTGTCCCCGCTGGCGCCACTGCTGCCTGGCTCACCGGCAGGCTGGACCGGACGTACCGGGGGGACCGGGGCGGCGCTGGGCACCCGGGCTGCCTGGACTGGCGGCAGCGGCTGGCGGGCGCCTGCCGCCGCGATGGCGGGCGTGTTGTAAGCGGCAATCGCGGCCGCCAGCGCGGGATCGGCCGCATTGGGCGGGCGCTGCGCCTTGGCGGCCTGGGCCGCTTGCTGTGCCTGGGCTGCCTGCGCGGCGGCGGCCTGCGCTTCCGCATCCAGCTCGTCCTGGGCCTGGCGGGCGGCGCTGGCCGCGTCGCGCAATGCCTGGGCTTCCGCGTCCTGTTTCAGCCGGGCCTGGCGTGTGGTGTCGCGCACCTGTTGTTCCCGTTGTTGCTGGTCCCGTAGTCGTTGCACGTCGCGGTCGTCGCGCGCCGCTTGCTGCTCCCGCACCAGGCGCTGCTCAGCCGCGCGCTGGGCGGCGGCCATGGCGGCGGCGCTTTGCGCTTCCTGTGCCGTGGCCTGGCGCTGGCGTTCCTCGGTCGCCCGTTGCGCCGCACGTTCGTCGTCGATCGGATTGCCGCGGCTTGCCTGCTGTTGCGCGTCTTGCCTGCGGGCCGCTTCGCGCTGTTCGTCCATCCGGTCCGCCAGCACATTGGCTTGCGCCCGCAGGTTGGCTTGCCCGGCGGTGGTCAGGCGCACGTTGTCGGCGCGGTCGGCTTGTACGCGCTCCTGCTGCGCTTCGGCCGCGGTGCGGGTGGCCAACTGCGCGGCCAGTGCGCGGCGCTCGGCCAGTATCTGACTGGCATCGGCTGCGGTTTGCGTGCGCGCGGTTTCCTGGCGCTTTGCCTGCTGAGTCTGCTGCGTTTGCTGTGTCTGTTGTGCCGCGGCGGTTGCCTGCGCGGCGTCGCGCCGGGATTGCTCCTCCGCTTGCCGGGCTGCCTGGGTACGCTGAGCCAGTTGCTCTTGCTGAGCCTGCGCCGTCTGCGCCTGTTGTGCCGCCTGTGCTTGTTGCGCGGCTTGCTGTGCCTGCGTCCGCTGGGCCAGTTGTACCTGCTGCTCGAATGACTGGGCCTGCGCGCGCTGCTGATTGTTCGTCGCTTGCAGTCCGGATTGTGGCTGTCGTGTCTGCAATGATTGGTTCTGTGTCTGCTGTGCCTGGCGCGCCTGCGTCGCTACGGCTTGCCGTTGCGCCGCGATGCGGGCGGCCAGCGCAGCTTCATCGCGCGCTTCCGCGACGGCGGCCGTGTTGCGCCGTGCCGTGGCGAGGTCGTTGTCCCGCCGGACGGCAGCTTGCTGTTGCGCGGTTTGGTTCAGGCGGACGGCCGCTTCCTGCTGGCTGGCGCGCAACCGCGCATCGGCGTCCGTAGCGCTTGCCGAGTTTGCCGGGTTTGCCTGGTTTGGCTGGGCCCGGGTGGCAGTCAATTGCTGTTGTTGCTGCAGTTGCGCATCCAGTGCCGTTTGCTGGTGGTCCAATTCCTGGCGCAGGGCGGCAGTGCGCTGGTCGAGGTCCGCATTTTGCAGCGTGGCCAGTTCCGCCTGGCGCCCGGCGGCCATGCGGCTGGCCAGGGCGCTTGCCGCCGCGTCTTCCTGTTCCGATACCTCCAGCTGGCGCTGCTCCGCAACGCGGTCCGCCGCCAGCCGGTCGGCCTGGGTTTCCTGCCGCTCCTGCGCCGCTTCCGCCGCCGCATCGCGCGCGACAGCCAGTTGTTGCTGGCGTTGCAATTCCGACGGGGTGGCGGCCAGTGCATCGTTCAGGGCAAGGTTGGCCACCGCCGCATCCGATCCGGGGGAGGCCGGTGGCGCGGCGGTGGGCGCCGGAGTCGCCTCGGTGGCCGCTTCCGCCTGTGCCACCGCCGTGCCCAGCGCGGTGAATTCATCCGTGGTGCGCGCCAGCAGCGCCAGCGTGCCGTCGCGGTCGGCGGCAAAGGCGGCGCGCAGCAGCGGCGCCTCCACATTCAGAATGTCGGCGCTGGAGGCGGGCGCCAGCGGATCGAGCGTGATGCCGATGCCGGCCAGCGTGCTGCTGGAAATGGGGCCGCCCCGCCCGGCGGTGGCGCCCAGTTGCTGCAATACCAGCGCCAGCCGTTCGCTCAAGGTGCCGCCCTGGTTGTCGGGCAGTGGCGGCAGCGTATCGATGGCGGACGGCGGCAACTGGTTGAACGATTGCGTCAGGTTGGTGGCCGCCACGTTCAGCAGCATGATTTCCGCTGCCGTGGGTGTGCTTGCCGTGCCGCCTTGCAATTGTTCCAGCTGGCGGCGCGTCAGCGCGACCGTGGACAGGAATTGCGCCAGGCCGGAAAAGTCCACTGCGGACGCGTTATCGGCCAGCGCGTTGGCGGCGGCCAACGCGGCTGCGGCGGAAACAGAGGGCGTCACCGGGGCAACCGTGGACACCGGATCGGCAGGGTTGGTTATGGGCAGCATGGTGTCACCTTCAGGCGGGGTTGTCGCATCGAGCATGCGCGCCTGCGTGGTCCCTGTCTGTGGGGTGGGCCACATTATGGGCTGCCCGGTCAACGGTGCGCGGCGGCGGCGCGTTGTTGGGGCGATAATTGACCCTTTGAAATAAATCAGGAGTATCGCGTGACATGGATGCAGAGGCTGGCGCTGGCCGCCAGTTTGGCCGGTGTGCTGCTGGCCACGCCGCATGCCCGGGCGGTGGGGCAAAAGCGCTTCGTCGGCTACGACCAGGCGCCGCCGGCAGCCTTCGGACTGGTGCGGGGCAGCGATGCCGCACCGCTGTACGCCGACAGCGGCGACTATCCGGCCGTGCTGCGGGCCGTCGCGGATTTGCAGGCCGATATCGAACGCGTCAGTTCGCGCCGTCCCACGCTGGCCCGGGGCACGCCGGCCGGCGCCGACGTGGTGATCGTCGGCACCCTGGGCAAACATGCCGTCATCGACCGCCTGGTCCGTTCCGGGGCGCTGGACGTGGCCGCCATCAAGGGCAAATGGGAAGCGTGGCACATGCAAGTGCTGGTCCGTCCGCTGCCCGGCGTCGAACGCGCGCTGGTGATCGCGGGCAGCGACCGGCGCGGCACGCTGTACGGCATCTATGAATTGTCGGAACAGATCGGCGTGTCGCCGTGGCACTGGTGGGCCGACGTGCAGCCGCAGCGCCACCGCCAGCTGTACGTGGAAGAGGGCACCAGGGTGTCGGAAGCGCCCGTGGTGCGCTACCGCGGCATGGCGCTCGACGGTGAAGCGCCGGGCCTGGCCGCATGGGCAAAGCAATCGTTTGGCGGCTACAACGCGAAGTTTTACGAGCGTGTCTATGAACTGCTGCTGCGCCTGCGCGGCAATACACTGTGGCCCGCGACCAGCGAAACGGTCTTCCTGGCCGACGACAAGCAGAATGCGCAGCGCGCCGAAGATTATGGCGTGATGCTGGGCACGCCGCCGTCGGACGGCAAGGCAAAGCGCCTGTGGAAAGGGCCGCAACTGGCCTATTCGTGCGGCGGCGACGGCAAGGCGCCGGCCGACGACGCGCTGATGCTGATGTGCGACGACGGCGCCGGCTACGTGCGGCGCCTGCCCGCGCACGATGAACGCCAGCGCGCCGGCGGCGCGGGCATCGAATACCACATTGCCCGTAGCGGGCCGCAGCGCTCGTGGCTCAATGCGGCGCCGCTGCCGAAAATGTGGGAACAATTGCACCTGGCATGGCGCCACGGGGCCGACCGCATGTGGATCGCGCACGTGGGTTCGCTCAAGCCGTTCGAGGTTCCCGCCGAATTCTTTTTCACCTATGCGTGGAATCCGGAAGTGTGGCCGGCGGCACGCCTGCCGGAGTACCTGAAACTGTGGGCCGGCCGTGAATTCGGGCCGCAATATGCGGACGACGTGGCCGACATCGTCGGCAAGACGGCGCAATACAATGCGCGCCGCGCGCCGGAATTGCTGGCGCCCGGCGATTACAGCCTGTTGAATGGCGAAGAAGCAGCGCGCGTGGTGGGGGAATACCGCGCCATTTCCGGCAAGGCGGAAAAGATCGATGGCGGCTTGCCGTCGGAATTGCGCGATTCGTTTTACCAACTGGTGCTGTATCCCGCGCAAGCGTCCGCCGTGGCGGTGGACATGCTGACGGCGGCCGCGCAAAACCGCATGCAGGCGGAACAGGGCAGGGTGGCCGCCAACGACCTGGCGAACAAAGTGCGCGACTTGTTCAAGCAGGATGCCGAGCTGGCGCGCGTATACCACGAAGACATCAGCAGCGGCAAATGGAACCGCTTGATGGGACAGGTGCACCTGGGCGGCGGCACGCTGCGCAACGTGATGCCGGCCGTGGCGGAAGTGCAGCCCAGCCGCAGCGCCGACATGGGCGTGGCGGTGGAAGGCAGCGCTGTGGTGTGGCCGGAAGCGGGCAGCGACCAGCTGGCGCTGCCGCGTATGGATGGCGGCGGCAAGCAGCAGCGCTATGTCGAGATTTTCAACCGGGGCCAGAACCCATTCAAATTCACGATTGCCGCCAGTGCGCCATGGATCAACCTGAGCCGTTCGGGCGGCACGGTGGCCAAGTCGCAGCGCGTGACGATCGACGTGCGCTGGGCCGATGTCCCGGCCGGGGCCGAGATGGCGGCGCTGGCGATCCTGGGACCGGACGGTGCGAAAGCCTCGGTGCGGGTGCCGTTGCGGCCGACGACCACGGGCGTGAAGCCGGCGCCAGGCAGTTATTTGGAAGCGCAGGGCGCCGTGGCGGTGGAAGCCGAACATTTCGCGCGGGCGCTGGCGCCGGAAGGGCGGCAGTGGCTGCGCATTCCGGGGCTGGGACGGAGTTTGTCCGGCATGACGGCGCTGCCGGTGGTGGCGCCGCCGCCCCCTCCACCACCACCTCCGCCGCCGCCCCCGCCGCCCAAGCAGGACGAAGCGAAGCCGGACGAAGCGAAGCCGGACGAAACGAAGCCGGCGGCCGAGGGCGAGGAGGCCGTCGACGCGGCCGCCGCCTCGGCGGAACCGGCGCCGGGCGTCTTTTCCGCCGCGCCGGCGCCCCCGGCGCAGGCCGAACCAGCGCCCGTTCCCGCGCCGCCGCCGGCGCCCAAGCTGGCCGACCTGCGGCTGGAATACGATATCCACCTGGTAACAAAGGGCAGCGTGACGGTGCAGGCGGTGCTGTCGCCGACCCGGGCTTTCCTGCCGGGCCGGGGCCTGCGCTATGCGGTGTCGATCGACGACGAAGCGCCGCAACTGGTTGACATCCATGACCCGGCCCATGCCGCGGCGTGGCGCACGGCGGCGCAGGATAACGCGGTGGTGTTTTCCACCACGCATACGGTGTCCGCTCCCGGTCCGCATGTACTGAAGTTCTGGTCGGTCGATCCGGGCGTCGTGCTGCAGCGGCTGGTGGTCGATACCGGCAGCCTGAAGCCAACGCTGCTGGGGCCGCCGGAAAGTCCAAAGGCGGCGAACTGATGCAGGGCGCCGGGTTCTTCGGCCCCTATTCGCTGGCGTTCGGCGCGACGATGCCCAGGCGCTGCATCTTGCGGTAAATCGTTGCGCGGCAGAGGTCGAGTTCGCGGGCGGTTTTCGTCACGTTCCAGCGCTGCCGGCGCAACGCCGCCACCAGCGTTTCCCGCTCGGCGTCCTCGCCGCCAGCGGGCGCAGTCCCTGACTGCGCCAGGCGGGCGGGTGGCGCACCACGGCCCGCGCCGGCCGTCAGCTCGGCCGGCAAGTCTTCCAGCCGCACTTCACCGTTATCGGACAGCGCCAGCGCCGAGCGCAGCACATTGTGTACCTGGCGCAGGTTGCCCGGCCATTGGCAGGCCAGCAGGGCGGCCAATGCCTCGTCCGTGAAGCCGGCGTTGGCATAGCCGGCTTCGGCGGCGATCCCGGCCAGCACCTGCCGCAGGATCGCGGCGATATCGCTGCGTTCGCGCAGCGGCGCCAGATGCAGCTTCATGCCGTTCAGGCGGTAATACAGGTCTTCCCGGAACTGGCCGGCCATCACCAGGTCCAGCAGGTTGCGGTGAGTGGCGCAAACGATTTGCACGTCCACCGGCTGGGCTTTTTCAGCCCCCAGCGGCAGGATTTCCTTTTCCGCCAGCACCCGCAATAAACGGGTTTGCATGGCCAATGGCATGTCGCCAATTTCATCGAGGAACAGCGTGCCGCCATGGGCCTGCAGCAGCTTGCCGCGCATGCCCTTGGCGCGCGCGCCGGTGAACGCGCCGTCGGCATAGCCGAACAGTTCGCTTTCTATCAGCGATTCGGGAATCGCCGCGCAATTGAGCGCGACGAAGGGTTGTTCGCGGCGCTCGCTGGCCAGGTGGATGGCGCTGGCGAAGGCTTCCTTGCCGGTGCCGGTTTCCCCCTGCAGCATGATGGCGATGCCCTTGTCGATCACGCGCCGCAGGATGGCGACATTGCGCGTCATGTGCGCATCCTGTCCGGCCAGGTCGTGCAGCGTCAGCGCGGTGCGCACGGCCGCCGGGGCGGGCAAGGGGCGCGGCGGGCGCGCCGCGAACGGGGATACGGTGCGGCCGCACGGCGGGCGCATCAGCGCGTAGTACTGGCGCCCGCTCAGCAGGGAGCGCAGCGGCAGCGTCTGTCCATGCTGCGGGCTGCCGGCGGCCAGCAGCAATTCGAAACGGGTATCGAAGACCTGGTCGACGTTGCGCCCGATCAGGCCCGCGCCGCCATCGCTGAGCTGCTGCGCGATATTGCGGTTGACGGCAATCACGCGGCCCGCGTGGTCCAGCGCCATCAGGCCATCGGTGACGACTTCGGCGAATTCGCGGCGGCGGCTGAGACGGATGATCCAGTGGTCTTCGAATTTCTTCAGGAAGTGCGCATTCTCGATCATCTTGGCCGCCAGCGTCACCAGTTGCAGCACCAGCGCCTGGCTGCGCTTGTCGCCGGGCGACGACAAGGCCGACGTGTCCAGCACCGCCAGCAGGGCGCCGTCGGTATCGAGGATGGGGGCGGCGCTGCAGGTCAGGCCGGTATTGGTGGTGCGGAAGTGCTCGGCCTGGTGCACGGTCAACGCATGCTGGTCGGCGATGCAGGTGCCGACCGCGCACGTGCCTTCCTCCGCCTCGGACCAGCATGAGCCGAGATACAGCCCGGCGCGCCGCAGCTCGCGCGAATTCATGGCGTCGCCCTGGAAGTCCACCGTCACGCCATGGCAATCGGTGAGCAGTACCACGTAGCCGGCGGCGCGCACCTGGTTGTGCAGGTATTCCACGCCGCCCTTGGCGATCTGCATCACTTGTTCCATCGGGTCCTGGTGGTCGCGCAGCGAACCGCCGGCCAGCACGCGCGGCGCCTGGCGCCGTCCGGGATCGAGTTTATGCGTGGCCAGCGAACGGCGCCAGGCGCCGGCGATCAGTGGATCGGGGCCGGCGATGCCGCGGGCGGTCAGTAGCGCCAGCCCGGTATCCTGGCTGGCGGGGTAGGCGGTGCTCATGAAATCGGTCTCCGTGGCTCCCGCTGCGGGCGGGATGGCTCTGTCTTCAATCATGCTAGCAAAGCGTATACCACGTCGCAAGGCAGTGTCCGGTGCGACAGGTGTAGCAGGCTGGCCGCTCGCAGCGTGCGCAGCAACGGGGTTGGGACCGCCAACCGCATGGCGTGCAAGGTCACTGGCCCGTTATTTGCATGGGGCGTCATCCCGGTCCCCCGCGCCCGTGAATTTTTTTTCGCCCGGCGCCAAAAACAACATCGCCCGCACCGTGCGACGCCTTGTCGCGCCGTTGTCGCAGCAGCGACACCTGTCTCCGCCCAAAGCGACAGAAATCCCCGTTTCATGCCCCTTTTGGGATTGGCACGCTTGTTGCCCAACAGGGAATACCGACCAACAAAGGAGACAGCAATGGAACACACATCGGAGCAATTGGTCTGGATGTACCAGACCATGATAGCGATACGCGAATTCGAGGACACCATGGTCAAGGTGTACCTGGAGGGCAAGCTGCCGCCGAACATCCAGAAAGGACTGGCCTTCGATATCGGCGCCGGGCCGGTGCCGGGCGAGATGCACCTGGCGGCGGGACAGGAACCGGTGGCGGTGGGCGTGTGCGCCCACCTGCGGCCGGATGACACCGTGGTGGGCGCGCACCGTTCGCACCACTTCGCCATCGCCAAGGGCGTGCGGCTGCCGGAAATGACGGCTGAAATGTTTGGCAAGGCCACCGGCCTGGGACGCGGCAAGGGCGGCCACATGCACCTGTTCGATCCCACCGTGAAATTCAGCTGCAGCGGCATCGTCGGCGCCAGCATGCCGCCGGCGTGCGGCGCGGCGCTGGCGGCGAAAAAGCGCGGCACCGATGCGGTGGCGGTGGCGTTCTTTGGCGAAGGGGCGACCAACCAGGGCGCCTTCCACGAATCGATGAACCTGGCCGCTCTGTGGCGCTTGCCGGTGGTGTTCATCTGCGAAGACAACAAGTACGCGATCTCGGTGGAAAAGGCCGACTCCACGGCCGTGGCCAACAACTCCGAGCGGGCCGCCGCGTATGGCATGCACGGCATGCTGGTCGAGCGCAACAGCGCGCTGGACGTGTTTGAGGCGGCCGGCGTGGCGATCGCCCGCGCCCGCCGCGGCGAAGGACCGACCCTGATCGAAGTGAAAACAGACCGCTACCACGGCCATTTCCAGGGCGACCCGGAAGTCTACCGCGCCAAGGGCGAAGCCGAGCAAGCCCGCAAGAACGACCCGATCCCGCAACTGGCGGCATTCCTGCGCGCACACGGCTTGCTCGACGATGCGTCCGACGCGGCCCTGACTGCCGAGGCCAAGGCCCGCGTGGCCAGCGCCTACGCATTTGCCCGCAGCAGCCCCGATCCGGCGCCGCAGGACGCGCTGCAACACGTGTACGCATGACGCGCACGCGACGATCAATTCACGATGGAGACAGAGATGAGCACAACAACCATTGCGCCTGAACGCAAGCTGACCATGGCGCAAGCCATCGCGGAAGCCATTGCCCAGGAAATGCAGGCCAACCCGGAAGTCTTCGTGATGGGCGAGGACGTCGGCAAGTATGGCGGCATATTCGGCGCCACCAGCGGCCTGCTGGCGAAATTCGGCAAGGACCGCATCATGGATACGCCGATTTCCGAAACGGCCTTTATCGGCGCCGCCATCGGTGCGGCGGCCGAAGGCATGCGGCCGATCGCCGAACTGATGTTCGTGGACTTTTTCGGCGTTTGCATGGACATGATCTACAACCACATGGCCAAGAACACCTATATGGCGGGCGGCAACATCCAGCTGCCGATGGTGCTGATGACCGGCATCGGCGGCGGCTACAACGATGCGGCCCAGCACTCGCAGTGCCTGTACGCGACGTTCGGCCATTTGCCCGGCATGAAAGTGGTGGTGCCGTCCAATGCATATGACGCGAAGGGGCTGATGATCCAGTCGATCCGCGACAACAATCCGGTGGTGTTCATGTTCCACAAGGGGATCATGGGCTTGCCGTGGATGTCGTTCTTCGAGGGCAGCACCAACCTGGTGCCGGAAGCGGCGTATGCGATTCCCTTTGGCCAGGCCAGGGTCGTGCGCGAAGGCACGGACGTCACCATCGTCACCTTGAGCCAGATGGTGCAAAAGGCCGTGCTGGCGGCGGCCGAACTGGAACAGCAGGGCATTTCCGCCGAAGTGCTCGACCTGCGCACCATCGTGCCACTGGACCGGCAAGCCATTCTCGATTCGGTGCGCAAGACCGGCCGCCTGCTGGTGGCCGACGAGGATTACCTGAGCTTCGGCCTGAGCGGGGAAATCGCCGCCATCGTGGCGGAAAACCTGGACACGGTGCCTCTGCGCGCGCCCGTCAAGCGGCTGGCCGTGCCGGACGTGCCGATTCCCTATGCGCGCCCGCTTGAACAATTCGTGATCCCGCAAGTGGCCGGCATCGTTGCCGCCGCCCGCGAACTCGTTACCGGCCTCACCATTGAAAGGAATGCAGCATGAGCACCCAACATCCGATTCACCTGCCGGACAGCGCCTGGGACGACGTCGAGCCCGGCACCGAAGCCTTGCTGGAGCAATGGCTGGTGCAACCCGGCGACCGCGTCAGCGCGGGGCAGCCCATCGCCATGGTGGTGATGGTGAAGACCGGCATCGAGGTGTGCGCGCCGTGCGATGGCTTGCTGGAGCAGGTCCTGATCGATGCCGACGGCACGATCGCCCAAGGCAAGGCGCTCGGCGCCGTGCGGGAGGCATGATGATCGCGCTTCCCTCCTCCTTGCCCGAGCCCGACCTGGTGCCGCTGCGCGGGATGCGCGGCAGCATCGCCCGCAACATGGCGGCGGGCTGGCAGGCGCCGCGCGTGGCGCTGGCCATGCAAGCCGACATGAGCGCCTGCAACCGGCTGCGCGCGCAATTGCAGCGCCGCGCCGAAGGCCTGCGCATCAGCGTCACGCCGGTCGTGCTGCGCGCACTGGCGATGTCGCTGAAGCGCTTCCCGTCGATCAATGCACTGATGCGCGAGGGCGCGTTTGAGCGCATGCCGGGCGTGCATATCGGCCTGGCGGTGGCGCTCGACGACGGGCTGGCCGTGCCCGTGATCCGCGATGCAGACCGCAAGTCGATCGTCATGCTGGCGGCCGAGGCGGCGGAACTGGCGGCCGGCGCCCGCGCCGGGACCTTGCCCATCAAGGCTTACCAGGGCGGCACCTTCACCGTATCGAGCCTGGGCGCGGCGGGTGTCGACTGGTTCACGCCCATCCTCAATCCGCCGCAGGTCGGCATCCTGGGACTGGGCCGGGTGCAGGACCAGGCCGTGGTGCGCGGTGGCGAGATCGCCATTGCGCCGATGACCACGCTGAGCTTCGTGTTCGACCACCGCGCGGTGGACGGCCACCCGGCCGCGCAGTTCCTGGGCGACCTGAAAGCGCGGCTGGAATCCTGCGAGGGCCTGTAAATGTTCACCCCATTGTGGAGCATGGACGGCGGCCCGGCGCCGGCCGCGTGCGAAGAGGAACAGGCGTGGAACGAGCGGCGCCTGGCGGAGCCCGTCACCAGTCCGGCGCTGCGGCTGTGGACTTACCGCGTGCCCGGCGTGGTGCTGGGCTGCGCGCAACGCCGGCTCTACGAGCTGGGGCCGGCGCTGCCGGCGGACGGTTCGGCCATCACCGTGATACCGCGCATGGCCGGCGGCGGCGCGGTGCTGACCGGGCCGTGGATGCTGAGCGCATCGGTGCTGCTGCCGTATGGCCATCCGCTGCTGTCATCGAGCCTGGTCGACAGTTACCGCTGGCTGGGTGAGGTGTTTGCCAGCGTGCTGCGCGGGCAGGGCTTCACCTGCCACGCGGCGACGCCGGCCGAGGCGGCGCGCCTGCAGGAACAACGCGGCAGCGACGACCTGGACTGGGCCTGTTACGGCGGCTATTCGCCGTGGGAAGTGGTGGCCGGCGGCCGCAAGCTGGTCGGCCTGGCCCAGGTGCGGCGCCGCACCGGCGTACTGCTGGCGGCGGGTTTGCTGCTGGACCAGCCGGACTGGCTGTTGCTGACCGGCGCCATGGGCCGACCGGCCGCGCACGCGGCGCGGCTGGCCGCCTGCAACACCTCGTGCACGCAGCTGCGTGGCGCCGGCAACTGGAAAGACGCGATTGCCGGGCCGTTGCTGCGCGCGCTGGAGTATGCATTGTTTCAACTGCCGGAAGACATGGCAGGGCAGGAGTTGGCGCTGTATTGATTGCTACGGATAACCATAAAAGGAGACAACCATGGAACACCAACAACACGCCATGAGAGTGGTGGAAAAACGCATCAGGCTGACGCGGCGCGGCTTCCTCAAGGGCGCATCGGTCGGCGTCTCGGTACTGGGCGCCGGCGCCCTGATGGCGGCGCCCTCCGACGTGATGGCGCAGTCGTTCACGGTGCTGGGCAGCGACACCGCCCTGGTGCTGCTGAAAATGGCGCGCGACATCTTTCCGCACGACCGGGTGGCGGACAAGTTCTATCTGCACGCCATCGCCCCCTACGACGCGGATGCGGCCAGCGACCCGGCGCTGAAAGCGTTGCTGCTGGACGGGATCGCGCAACTGAACGCCAGCGCCCGCAGGCTGCATGGCAAGGATTACCTGGCGATCGAGGACGAGGCGCGGCGGGTCGAGGTGCTGCGCGCCATCGAGGACTCGGCATTTTTCCAGAAGATCAAGGGCGGCCTGGTGACGGGGCTGTACAACAACCCGGAACTGTTCCCGCTGTTCGGCTATGAAGGCTCATCGTGGGAAAAGGGCGGTTACGTGAACCGCGGCTTTAACGATATCGACTGGATCTGAGGAGATGGCAATGGCGACCCCGAACAGCAGCAAATACAGTACCGGCGACCGCGACGTGGTGGTGGTGATCGGCTCCGGCGCCGGCGGCGGCACGCTGGCCAATGAACTGGCGCAGCGCGGCGTGCGGGTGGTGATCCTGGAAGCGGGCAAGCACTACACGCAGGCTGATTTTGAAAATGATGAATGGGCCATGTTCAACAAGATTTCATGGCTGGACAAGCGCATTTCCGCCGGCGGCTGGCACCACACGAAAACCTATCCCAACCTGCCGGCATGGATCGTCAAGGGCGTGGGCGGCTCCACCGTGCACTTTTCCGGCGTGGCGCTGCGCTTCCAGCCGCACGACTTCCGGACCCGCACCATCTACGGCCAGGTGGAAGGCGCCAATGTGCTGGACTGGCCGATCACTTACGCCGACCTCGCGCCGTATTACGACAAGGCGGAAAAGAAAATGGGCGTGGCCGGTTCCAGGGCCAGCGGCATGCCGCCCATGCCGGAAAACAATCACTACAAGGTGATGGCGGCCGGCGCGCGCAAGATCGGCTACCGGAAGATCGTGCGCCCGGTGGCGTCCAACAGCAAGCCCAACGACGGGCGTCCGGCCTGCCAGCAGATCGGCTTTTGCATGCAGGGCTGCAAGATCGGCGCCAAGTGGTCGACCTTGTACACGGAAATACCCCGCGCGTTGGAAACCGGCAGGGCCGAATTGCGCCAGCAAGCCATGGTGCTGAAAATCGAGCACGACAAGTCCGGCAAGGTGACAGGCGTGCTGTACGTGGATGAACACGGGCGGACGCAACTGCAAAAGGCGCGCGTGGTGTGCGTGGCGGGCAATTCCATCGAGTCGCCCCGGCTGTTGCTGAACTCCGCTACTTCGCTGTTCCCGGACGGGCTGGCCAATTCGTCCGGGCAGGTCGGCAAGAATTACATGAACCACGCCACTGCCGCGGCGCTGGCGGTGCACCGCCAGCCGGTCTACATGTACCGCGGCTTCGATATCGGCGCCGTTGTTGCCGATGAGGTCGACCTCGATACCCGTCGCGGTTTCAACGGCGGCTACTACCTGGAAGGGCTGGCGCTGGGCTTGCCGTATACCGCCGCGTTCATGAAACCGGGCGGCTGGGGGCGGGAGGTCACGTCCGCGCTGGACATGTATGACCACATGAGCTGCGTGTGGGTGTGCGGCGAAGACATGGCGCGCGAACAGAACAGCATCACGCTGCATCCGACCGAGCGCGACCAGTACGGCTTGCCGGTGCCGATCGTCACCAAGACCTACCACAAGAATGACGATGCGATCGCTGCGCACGGCCTGATGCAGTTCCGCAAGCTGTCGGAAGCGGTGGGCGCCACGCGCGTGATCGACATGCCGGCCTACCCGGCCAGCCACAACATGGGAACCAACCGCATGAGCGCACTGGCGCGCGACGGCGTGGTGAACAAGTGGGGCCAGTCGCACGACATCAAGAACCTGTTCATCTCGGACGGCAGCCAGTTCACGTCCAGTTCGGCGGCCAACCCGACGTTGACCATCGTGGCGCTGGCGATCCGCCAGGCCGAATACATCGCGGGCGCCATGCGCCGCAAGGAGATTTGACATGCGCGGGAAAATGCACGGGAAAATGCGCGGGATGGCGGCGGCGTGCGCGCTGCTGGCGGGAAGCGCCCAGGCGGGCGTGGGTTTCGAGACGGCCGAGGGCTGGAAATTCAGCACCGATGGCTGGGTGATCCTGCAGGCGCACAAGCAAAATGGCGACCTGCCCGGCGCCACGGGCTTTCGCATCACGTCGGGCACCACGCCCAGCCTGATCGCCTTCAACGTCACTGCGCCCGCCACGGCGGGATTGAACATCACCAGCCGCGTGGGCTTGTACATCAACCCGCATTCGGGCGAGGGCAATTTCCGCAATGCCGGCAATGTCGGCGATACCGGCGCGAAAGCGCTGGACCCCAGGGAAATCTGGACCAAGGTGTCGGCGGGCTGGGGCGAAGTGGTGTTCGGCAAGGCCTACAGCATTTACCAGGGCGAGGCGGTGCTGGCCGACGCCTCGGTGCTGGCAGGCGGCCTGACGGGGTATGACCACGTGAATACGCCAAACGCCTTTGCCGCCAGTTTCAATGGCGGCTACATGTGGGCCAACTTCAACGCGGGCGTGCGCTACAACTCGCCGCGGGATACGCCGCTGACGTTCTCGGTCGGCGTGTACGACCCCAGCCAGATCCGCAATGTGTTTGTCGGCTCCGGCGCCAGCCAGACCCGTACGCCGCGCGTGGAAGCGGGGCTGTACTACCAGCCGGTGCTGGGGACTGCGCGCATCAAGCTGTATGCCGATGCCATCCGCCAGGATGCGCGCGGGTGCATGACGGCGGCGGGCACGCCTTGCGCCAGCACGCGCGTCGCCACGCGGGGGGGGGCGGCCGGGATCGTCGCCGATCTCGGCGCCGTGAACCTGGTCCTGACCGGCTTCCGGGGCCAGGGGCTGGGCTCGGTGCTGCTGCAGGACGTCGATGCGCTCGATGCGGCGGGCCTCGAGCGCGACAGCCGGGGCTACTTCGGCCAGCTGGTGTACCGGCCTCAGCCGAGGTTGTCGCTGCGTTACAGCCACGGCCGTACCCACATCGATGACACGGCGGCAACGGCGGGCCATACCGGCAAGACCCATATCGCCGGCGCTTACTTGACGGTCAACCCGCTGCTGACCGTGTATGGCGAACTGGCCCGCTCCACGTTCACGCTGAACCCCGTGTTCGGACGCGCCACCAGCACCGACTACGCCACCGGCGGCATCCGGTTTATGTGGTAGCAAGCAAGATTATTGCGAAACAGTGCGCAAGAGGCGGGCAGCGACCCTGTCCGCTTCCTGCCTCCCGGTCCCGTGACTCTGTTATGTGCCGCACGGTACACAACAAGTGAACGTCCTATCGTGTGTCAGGCAATGCAGCCCATTCACTACACGACGAGGACTCCATCATGGACAATATTTCTTCCGGCACCAACAAACCCAGCGATACCGTAACGGCAATCGGCCGCGATCTTTCCAAGGATACACACAGCGCCATCGATACTGCGGCGGACAAGGCGCAGCCGACGGCAGACCGCCTGGCCAGCTCGGCCCATGCGGCCGTGGACCGTATCGCCGACAAAGTGCAGCCCACCGCTGAAAAGCTGGCATCGGCCGCGCACAGCGCCACCAACAAGATTGCCGATACCGCCAACAAGGTCGGCGACACGCTGGCCAACAAAGGCGAAAAACTCAGCGCCACCTACAAGCAATATGCAGAACAGGGCCGTGGCTATGTGCGTAGCAGCCCGGCAATTTCCGTGCTGGTGGCGATGGCAGCCGGCTATGGCCTGTCGAAACTGCTGAGCTCGCGTAAGTAAGCCATCACGCAGCGCCCGCACCAGCGGGCGCCGCCGTCTCCAGCGTCTCCTTCCGCATTTCTACCCAAACGGGATCGCCATGAACACTTCCATTCCTTATCCATCCACAGCAGGCGCCGGTGTCAACCCGGTGCCGGTGCCCGCCGCCGAACCCAGCTATGCGGCGGTATCGTGGAGCGCGGTGGCGGCTGGGGCGGCTGCGGCCGCAGCGCTGTCGTTCATCTTGCTGGTGCTGGGCGTCGGGCTGGGGCTGTCGGCGGTGTCGCCGTGGTCGTACAGTGCGCAGCCCCTGGGCAAGGCGACCATTCTGTGGGTATCGCTGATGGAACTGGCTTCGAGCGCCGTGGGCGGCTACATGGCGGGCCGGCTGCGCGTGCGCTGGTCCGGCGTGCATGGCGACGAAGTCTACTTCCGCGACACGGCCCACGGCTTGCTGGCGTGGGCAGCCGCCACGTTGCTGGTGGCCGCGCTGATGGCGGGCGCGGTGCGTGCGGCGCTGGGCGGTGCGATCGATGCGGGCGCCGCAGTCGCGAATATCGTGCCGGATAACGCGACTGGCAAGGTTGCCGAGGTTGTGGCCGAGACCGTCGCCCCGGCGGCGCCGTCCGGCGGCGGAACGCCAGCCGCGCGGCAAGCGGCGCGCACTCCGGCCGCCGGCGATGCGGCGTCGGCGGACGCCAATGGACCGGCGTCAAGCAATTTTTCCGCCTATTACGCGGACGTGCTGCTGCGTTCCGACACCGTGCCCGTGCCCGATGTGACCGGCGCCGCGCTGCGCGCCGAACTGGTGCGCTTGCTCGACCGCCAGCCTGGCGGCCTGTCCGACGAAGACCGCCAATATGTGGCGCGCATGGTTGCCAAGCGCACCGGCCTGGAGCCGTCCGATGCGGAACGCAGGGTGGACGATGTGCTGGCCCGCCTGAACCAGGCGCGCGCCGACGCTGCTGCGCGCGCCAAGGCCGCCGCCGATGCGGCCCGCAAGGCCGGCGCATATTCCGCGCTGTGGATGTTCTTTGCGCTGTTGCTGGGCGCCTTTGCCGCCAGCCTGGCGGCGACCTTCGGCGGCCGCCAGCGCGATCTTGCCTCTCCACCCCGTTCCTGACAAAAGGAGGTTCGACATGCGCTCCATCCTGCTTTGGCTGCTCGGCATTCCACTGCCCATCATCATTTTGATTGCGCTGCTGCGCTGATTCGAAAGGACATCAATGACCCGGCCAGATCCTGCCGCCAGCGCCGACGCGCTGGCCAACACTGTCACCCACAACCCCAACAAGCGCGCCGAACATGGCGAAGCGTCCCGCACACCACCGGAAGGCCATCATGTGCCCGCAACGCCGGCCGCAACAGCCGGCACCCGGTCGGAAAACCAGGCATCCCCCAAGACCGGCGTGCCGCCCGCACCCGGCGTCAATCCCAACGATGGATCGTTGCAGCGCGTGCGGGCCGACGCCAGCGGGCAGCGCCTCACCACCAACCAGGGCGTGCCGGTTGCGGACAACCAGAATTCGCTGAAGTCCAGCCTGCGCGGTCCCACGCTGATGGAAGACTTCATCCTGCGTGAAAAAATCACGCACTTCGACCATGAGCGCATACCCGAGCGCATCGTGCACGCGCGCGGTTCCGCGGCGCACGGCTATTTCGAAGCGTATGAAGACTTGAGCAGCCTGACGCGCGCCGCGCCGTTTGCGCAGGCGGGCAAGCGCACGCCGGTGTTCGTGCGTTTTTCCACCGTGGCGGGCGAACGGGGTTCGGCCGACACCGTGCGTGACGTGCGGGGTTTTGCCGTGAAGTTTTATACGGATGAAGGCAACTGGGACCTGGTCGGCAATAACATCCCCGTATTCTTTATCCAGGACGCGATGAAGTTTCCCGACCTGGTCCACGCCGTCAAGCCGGAGCCGCACAACGGCATGCCGCAGGCGGCCAGCGCGCACGACACGTTCTGGGATTTCGCCTCGCTGATGCCGGAATCCATGCACATGCTGATGTGGGCCATGTCGGACCGCGCGATTCCCCGCAGCCTGCGCATGATGCAGGGCTTTGGCGTGCATACGTTCCGCCTCGTCAATGCCGACGGCGACTCGGTGTTCGTGAAATTCCACTGGCTGCCGCTGGCCGGCACCCATTCGCTGGTGTGGGATGAAGCACTGAAAGTCACGGGCGCGGACCCGGACTTCCACCGGCGCGACCTGTGGGAAGCCATCGAGGCGGGCAACGGGCCGCAATGGGAACTGGCGCTGCAAACATTTACGGAAGAGCAGGCCGCGCAATTCCCGTTCGACGTGCTGGACGCCACCAAGCTGGTGCCGGAAGAGCTGGCGCCGCTGAAAATCGTGGGACGCATGACCTTGAACCGCAACCCCGACAATTTCTTTGCCGAGACCGAGCAGGTGGCGTTTTGCGCCGCGCACATCATCCCCGGCATTGATTTCACCAACGACCCGCTGCTGCAGGGACGCATCCATTCGTACGTGGATACGCAGATCAGCCGCCTGGGCGGTCCGAATTTCCATGAAATTCCCATCAACGCGCCGATCTGCCCGATGCACAACAACCAGCGCGACGGCATGCACCGGCAAACCATCAACCGGGGCAAGGTGGCGTATGAACCGAATTCGCTGGGCGGCGGCTGCCCCCACCAGGCAGGGATGGCGGGCTTCACCAGCCTGCGCACGCAGGAAGCTCCGGAAGACAAGGTGCGGGGCAAGCCGGAACTGTTTGCCGACCACTATTCGCAGGCGCGCCTGTTCTGGCAAAGCCAGACGCGCCACGAGCAGCAGCACATCATCAATGGATTCCGCTTCGAGTTGAGCAAGGTGACGGTGCCCGCCATCCGCGTGCGCACGCTGTCGATGCTGGCCAATGTCGACGATGCGCTGGTGTCGGCGGTGGCGGCCGGGCTGGGTCTGCCGGTACCCGCGCCGCAGCCGCTGGCGACCAGCCAGCCGATTCCCTCGTATCCGCCCTCGCCGGCGCTGTCGCTGATGGCGCGTCCCGGGCAGCAGGGCATCGCGACGCGGCAAGTGGCGATCCTGGTGGCGGACGGTGTCGATGGCGACGGCGTACGGACCATCCAGGCGGCATTGGAAGCGGATGGCGCGGTGCCCCATATCGTCGGGCCGTGGCTGGGTCTGGTCGTGGCGGCCGACGGCGCACCGATCGCCGTGGAGAGGACGCTGGAAAACGCGCCGGGCGTGCTGTTCGACGCGGTGGCGATCCCGTGCGGCGAACAGGCTGCGCAAACGCTGTCGTCGCTGGCGCATGCGCTCGATTTCGTGCGCCTGCAATACCGCCACTGCAAGCCGATCCTGGCGGTAGGCAAAGGGACGCTGTTGCTGGCCAAGGCGCAGATCCCGGCGCAACTGCCGGATGGCTCGCCCGATCCCGGCCTGATCGGCACGGAACCCGCCGACCTGCCCGATGCGCTGACGGCATTCAAGCATGCGCTGGCGGAAGGCCGCGCGTGGGTAAGGGAATCCGATCCCCCCGCGGTTTGAATGTTTTGTTCATAGGGAAATTCCGACGGAGGATCGCCGTAGTGCTATCCTCCTGACATGGACGTCTATGCCCCGCAAACATGGCTTCCCCACGAGCGCCCGATGCTGCCGGGCTCTCCGTCGACGCCCCATCATCCGGCATCGCGCCGCATCGCCTACCTGGTGGTCGGCTTCATCGTGGCGCTGACGGGTGGCCTGGGCAACGCGCTGGTCACCGTCAACCTGCCATACCTGCAAGGCTCGCTGGGCGTCTATGCGGCGGAAATCGCGTGGCTGCCGGCTGCCTATGTGATGGCCAATGTATCGATGAATTTGCTGCTGGTGAAATTCCGGCAGCAATACGGCCTGCGCCTGTTCACGGAATTGTTTTTGCTGCTGTACGTGATCGCCACCGTGGCGCACCTGTTCGTGCACGGACTGGCGTCCGCCATTGCCGTGCGGGCGGCGCACGGCATGAGCGGCGCGGCGCTGACAGTGCTGGGGCTGTACTACGTGCTGCAGGCATTCTCCAAGGAGCACCGGCTCAGGGGCGTGGTGATCGGCGTGGGTTTTGCGCAACTGGCGCTGCCGCTGGCGCGGCTGTTTTCATCGGAATTGCTGGAAATCGGCGAGTGGCGCGGCCTGTACCTGTTCGAGCTGGGCATGGCGCTGCTGGCGCTGGGTTGCGTGCTGTTGCTGCCGCTGCCGCCCGGCGACCGCGTGCGCGCGTTTGAAAAACTCGATTTCGCCACCTTCGCGTTGTTTGCGCCCGGGATTGCCTTGCTGTGCGCCGTGCTGGCGCTGGGCCGCATCGTGTGGTGGCTGGAAGCGCCATGGCTGGGCTGGTGCCTGGCCGGCGCGATCGTGCTGGTGACCGGTGCGCTGCTGATCGAACATCACCGCAAGGCGCCGCTATTGAACACGCGCTGGCTCAGCACCGCCAGCATGCTGCGGCTGGCCGCGTCCGTGCTATTGATCCGTATCGTGCAGACCGAAGCGTCGGCCACGGTGGGGCTGCTGCAATCGCTGGGCATGAGCAACGACCAGATGCAGGTGCTGTGGATCGTCACGCTGGCGGGCAGCGTGGCCGGCATCGCGGCCAGTGCGCTGACGATTTCGCCCGCGCGCATCCAGCCTTCGCTGATGTTCGCGCTGGTCCTGATGGCCATCGGCGCGTTCATGGACAGCCGCGCCACCAGCCTGGTGCGCCCCGAACAAATGTTGGTTAGCCAGTTCCTGCTGGCGTTCGGCGGCACGTTCTTCCTGGGCCCCACCTTCATTTCGGGTTTCGGCGCCGTGATTGCCGCGCCCCGCAACCTGATCAGTTTTTCGCTGATGTTCACCATCGCGCAAAACCTGGGCGGCTTGCTGGGTTCCGCGCTGGTCAACTCGGTGCAGGTGGTGCGCGAAAAATACCATTCGAGCCAGCTGGTCGACCATTTGACCCTGCTCGATCCACAGGTGGCGGCCCGCGTGCAGGGCAGCGCCGCAGCACTGGGCGGCGCGGTGGGCGACCCGGCGCTGCGCAGTGCGCAGGGCGTGGCCGCGCTGGGCGCGTCCGCCACGCGCGAAGCGAATATCCTGGCGTGGAATGACGTGTTCCTGGCCATCGGCATCGTGGCCGTGGCCACCATCGCGTGGATGCTGATGCACCACCTGTGGAATATCTGCACCGCCTGCAAACCGGCGCCACCACCGGATGCGCAGGCGGGGCTGTCCAATGTCGCCCTTAACAATTCGGGATCGTCGTGATGAGTACAACCCCACCCGCAACCGACAACCTCCCAACGTCGGCGCCAGCATCACCCGAACCACCGGTCGCCGCCCCGGCCGCGCCTGCGCCCGACAGCCGCCCTCAGCGCTTTGCCATCGCCGGCTTTTTACTGGTCGCCATCATCGGCGTGCTGGTGGTGCTGTATGCGTGGCGGCTGCCGCCTTTCAGCACGCCCATCGTCACCACGGAAAACGCGCTGGTGCGGGGCCAGGTGACGTTGATCGGCACGCAGTTGCCCGGCTACGTGACGGCCGTGAAAGTGCAGGACTTCCAGCACGTGAAAGCGGGCGATTTATTGGTGCAGCTGGACGACCGCATCTATCGCCAGCGGGTGGAACAGGCACAGGCGCAACTGGCGGCGCAGCAGGCCGCGCTGGCCAACTGGGAACAGTCGCGCAAAGGCGCGCTGGCAACGGTGGCGCTGAACGAGGCGGCGCTGGCCAATGCGCAGGCGCAGGCAATCCGTTCCCAGGCCGACCTGGCGCGGGTCGATGCGCTGGTGGCCGACGGCTCGCTGTCCGTGCGCGAACAGGATGCGCAAAAAGCCGCCCGCGCCCAAGGCACGGCGGCCGTGGCGCAGGCGCGCGCCGCGCTGGAGATCGCGAAGGAACAGGCGCAGGCCGTCACTGTCAACCGCCAATCGCTGCTGGCGGCGGTGGCCAACGCGGAAGCGGCATTGAAAGCGGCGCAGGTGGACCTCGACAATACCCGCATCACGGCGCCCGGCGACGGACAATTGGGCCAGGTCGCCGTGCGCCAGGGCGCGTATGTGAATACCGGTGCGCAGCTGATGGGACTGGTGCCGCGCCAGCTGTGGGTGATGGCCAACCTGAAGGAAACGCAAATGAACAATGTGCGCATCGGCCAGAGCGTGACGTTCCGCGTCGATGCGCTGGATGGGGCGCGGATGACGGGCCAGGTCGAGCGCATTTCGCCCGCCACCGGTTCCGAATTTGCCGTGCTGCCGGCCGATAACGCGACCGGCAATTATGTCAAGATCGCACAGCGCATTCCCGTACGCATCCGCATCGACCAGGGGCAGGGCGATGCGGAACGGCTGCGGCCCGGCATGTCCGTGATCGTCAGTATCGATACGTCGTCGGTCCCGAAGGATGCGCCGGGAGCGCGGCAATGAAGGTGGCGACGACGGTGGTAATGACCGCGTGGCTGGCGGCAACCGCACTGTTGGCAGGCTGCGCCGCCAAGGCGCCGCCACCGCCCCCGTCGGCGTTGCACGTGCCGGACACGTGGCGCAGCACGCCTGCGGCGGGTGCGCCCGCGACCGACGTGCTTTGGTGGCAAGCGTATGGCGACCCTGCGCTGTCGGCGCTGGTCGGCGCCGCGCTGGAACACAATGGCGACGTGCGCATCGCCCGGGCCCGGGTGGCGGAATACCGCGCCCGCGTAGCGCTGGCGCATTCGGCGCAGCAGCCCACGGCCGGCTATGATGCGGCGCCGGCCCGCGCCCGCGCGTTGACGGCCACCGGCGCCCCCCGCACGGCCAATGTGTTCGTGGCGGAATTCCAGGCCGCGTATGAAATCGACTGGTGGGGGCGCCTGCAACAGCAAACGGATGCGGCCCGCGCCAGTTACCAGGCCGAGCAGGCGGGCCTGGACGTGGCGCGTCTGTCGGTTGCCGCGACAGTGGCGGCCGGCTACCTGAATTTGCGGGGCCTCGATGCGCAACTGGAACTGGCGCAAGCCACGCTGGCGATACGCGAACGTTCGCGCGCGCTGGCGCGCCGCCAGTTTGAAGTGGGTTACAGCTCCAAACTTGAATGGCTGCAGGCGCAATCGGAATACCTGGCCGCCAGCGAGCAGGTGCCGCAGTTGCAGCGCCAGGTGTGCGAACAGGAAAACGCGCTGGCCGTGCTGGCCGGCGGCAATCCCGGACCGATTGCGCGGGGTATCGCGCTGGCGGACCTGGCGCCGCCGCAAGTGGGGGCGGGCTTGCCGTCGGACCTGTTGCAGCGCCGCCCGGACCTGGCCCGCGCCGCCCGCAATGCGCAAGCGGCCAGCGCCCAGTTGGCCGCCACGCGCGACCAGTTGCTGCCCTCGTTCCGCCTGACCGTGCAGGGCGGCCTGCAATCGTCCACCTTGCACGCGCTGCTGGCCGATCCGACGCATTTGTGGAAACTGGCAGGTATCGTGGCCGGGCCGGTCACGGATGGGGGCAGGGTCCAGGCGCAGACGGAAGCGGCCGCGTTCCAGCGCGACCAGGCGCTGATCGCCTATGAAAACACGGCGCGCGCGGCATTCGCGGAAACCGATAATGCGCTGGGTGCGATTGCCCGCCTGCGCGAACAACTGGCCGTCAATGAAGAGCGCCGCGCGCAGGCGGCGGAAACGCTGCGCATCGCGCGCAACCGCTACCGCAACGGCTATGCGTCTTACCTGGAAGAGCTCGATGCGCAGCGCACCTTGTACGCTGCGGATGTGGCGCGCTTGCAATTGAAGGCGCGCCTTCTGGTGGCGACGGTGGATTTATACCGTGCGCTGGGGGGAGGGTGGGGGACCTGACATCGTGGTTGGGCCGCCGGTCTGCATGCATGGCGGCTTGATGAGACCAATCCGCCCTACTTGATTGCGATGCACAGGTCGCACTCGAACACGCCGGTCGCCGCATCTTCCGTGTAACTGGCGTCATAGCGTTCAAAGCACGGCCCCGGAATGCCCTGCAAGCCGGACGCCGGCAGCGCCTTGCTGTAAAACGCCATCCACGCGTTGCCGATGTCGGCGGCCGGGCCGCGATAGCGCACGGCGGCAAAGCGCCCGCCGGGGAAATGCATGACGGCGGCAGGCGCCGGCGCCACGTAATCATCCGCCACTTCCACGCACGCGTCGTAGCGGCATTGCTCCGGCGGCGTGGTCGACGGATCGTCCTGCGCAATACCGTACGTGGTGCGGTTCATCAAGCCGTGGGCGGCGCGCCACGGATTGAAGACGTCGCGCCAGAACGCGCCCAGCGCGGGGCCGAACGGCCCCGTGTGGCGCAGGTAAGCCAGTGTCACTGGCGGCAATTCCATCACGCGTACTTCCATGGCAGTCTCCTTTGCGGGATTACTTGGATGGGATAACGTCGTTCTCAACCTGCTTCGGCGCCTCATGTGGCGCATGATGCGGCGCGGCAGTGGGATGCTTATGCTTGCGCAGCATGCCCAGGCAGCGTTTCATCAAATGTTCCAGGTCGTCGATGTACGTGAACACGGCCGGCACCACCAGCAGCGACAGCAGGGTGGACGTGATCAGGCCGCCGATCACGGCGCGCGCCATCGGTGCGCGGAAGCTCGGGTCCGCGCCCCAGCCCAGCGCCAGCGGCATCATGCCGGCGCCCATTGCGATGGTGGTCATCAGGATCGGGCGCGAACGCTTGTGGCACGCATCGACCAGCGCATCGAAACGCTTCATGCCTTCGCGGCGCGCAATGATGGCGTAATCGACCAGCAGGATCGAGTTTTTCGTCACGATCCCCATCAGCATGATCAGGCCGATCATCGACGGCATCGACAGCGCGCTGCGGGTGATCAGCAGCGCGACGAACGCGCCGCCGATCGACAGCGGCAGCGCCGCCAGGATCGTGGCCGGCTGCATGAAGTCCTGGAACAGCAGCACCAGCACGCAGTAAATGCAGATCACGCCGATCAGCATGGCGATGCCGAAGCTGGCGAACAGCGCCTGCATTTCCTGCGCGTCGCCCAGTTCCGCGATGTGCACGGATGGCGGCAGCGCCTTCATCGACGGCAGTGCGCGGGCTTCCTCGTTGACTTCACCCAGCGAGCGGCCATTCAATTCCACTTCCAGCGTCACGTTGCGCGAACGGTTCAAGCGGTTGATTTGTGCTGGGCCCGATTGCATGGAAATGTCGGCCACGGTGGCCAGCATGACAGGCCCGTTCTTGCCCGGCACCGTCAGGCGACCGATGGCGTCCAGGTCGGCGCGCACGGCGTCCGGCAGCTTGACGCGGATCGGCACCTGGCGTTCCGGCAAGTTCATCTTCGTCATGTCGAAATCGTAATCGCCGGCGGTGGCCACGCGCACGGTTTCGCCGATGGCGGACGCCGTCACGCCCAGATCCGCCGCGCGGGCGAAATCGGGACGCACGATGATTTCCGGACGCACCAGCGATGCGCTGGAATTGACGTTGCCGATGCCTTTCAGCGTGCGCAATTCGCGCTCGACTTTTTGTGCGGATTCAATCAGCGCCTGCGGGTCTTCGCTTTGCAGCACCAGCTGCATTTTCACGCCGGTATCCTGCGGACCGACGGTGAAGCGGGCGCCCGGGATGTTATTGAGCTTGGCGCGGATCTTTTCCTCCATCTCCGGCACGGTTTCCTTGCGGTCGTTGCGGTGCACGGTGGTCAAGGTCAGCACGGCGCGGCGCGCTTCCGCCGCGGCGCCCGGCGCAAACGCGTCGCCCGACGAACCGCCACCGATCGAGCTGAAGACGCCGGTCACGCCCTTGACTTCCATCGAGGCCAGGCGCGCCTGTTCGGCGATGGCGCGGGTCTCAACCAGGGTCGAGCCGGGTGGCAATTCCACCGTGACCTGGGTCTGGCCACGGTCGGCCGGCGGCACGAAGCCGGTCGGCAGCAGCGGCACCAGCATGATGGAGCCGATAAAGAATGCGCCCGACGCGATGGCCGTGATCAGGCGGTGTTTCAGGCACCACTGCATGACGTGCATGTAGCGCCGCATGATGGGGCCGTCGACTTCATCGGTGTGCGCCACGGGCTTCAGCAGGTAGGCCGCCATCATCGGCGTCAGCAAACGGGCCACCACCAGCGATGCCAGCACGGCCAGCACGGCGGTCCAGCCGAACTGCTTGAAGAACAGGCCGGGAATGCCGCCCATGAACGCGGTCGGCAGGAACACGGCCACCAGCGCAAACGTGGTGGCGATCACCGCCATGCCGATTTCGTCGGCCGCCTCCATTGCCGCTTCGTAGGGCGTTTTGCCCATGCGCAGGTGACGCGAAATGTTTTCGATTTCCACGATGGCGTCGTCGACCAGCACACCCACCACCAGCGCCAGCGACAGCAGGGTCACGGTGTTGAGCGTATAGCCGAACAAATAAATGCCGAGGAAGGCGGGCAGCACGGACAGCGGCAGCGCGGCGGCGGCCACCAGGGTGGCGCGCCAGTCGCGCAGGAACCACCACACCACCAGCACGGCCAGGATCGCGCCTTCGTACAGCAATTCCATCGACCCTTCGAAGTTTTCATGGATCGGCGCCGCATTGTCGATCGACATGCGCAGCTCGAACGTCGGATGCGCCTTGCGCATTTCCTCGATGGCGGCCTTCACGTCATTGGCCACCTGCGTTTCGCTGGCGCCCTTGGTGCGGAAGATTTCAAAAGCCACCACCGGCTTGCCATCCTGCTCGGCCACGGCGCGCCGTTCGGCCGTGGCGTCAGTGATGGTCGCCACCTGGTCGAGGCGGATATGGCGGCCTTCCGGCAGCGGGATATCGATGGCGGCCAGTTCTGCCGCGCTTTTCACGGTGCCGATGGTGCGCACGGATTGCTCCGCGCCGGACACGTCGCCACGGCCCCCCGGCGCTTCGCGCTGCACCATGCGCAGCTGGCGCGACACGTCCAGCGCCGATACCTTCAACGCCGCCATGCGGTTGTCGTCCAGCTCGACGCGGATTTCCCGCGCCGCGCCGCCGATACGCTTGACCTGGCCCACGCCCTTGACGGCCAGCAGGCGCTTGGTCACGTCGTTGTCGACATACCAGCTCAACTCCTGGATGTCCGACGCCTTGCCGTCCTTGGCCGACGCCGTATACGTCAGGACCGAACGGCCCGCGGTCGGCACCTTGTTGACCACGGGGTCGCGCAACTCGCCGGGCATGTCGGCCCGCACCTGGGCCACGGCGTCGCGGATTTCATTGACGGCGTCGGAGACGTTCTTCTCCAGGTTGAATTCCACCGTCAGCGTGGCGGCGCCGTCGAGCACGGACGTGTGGATGTTTTTCACGCCTTGCAGCGGCGCGATCGCATCTTCGATCTTGCGCGCCACTTCGGTTTCCAGTTGGGCCGGGGCGGCGCCCGGCAGGCTGGCGGTGACGATCACCACCGGCAACTGGATGTCCGGGAAGTCCTGCACCGGGTTGGCTTTATAAGCCAGCAATCCTGCAAACGACAGCAGGAAGAACAGCATGATCGCGGGGATCGGATGCTTGATCGATAAGGATGATAAGTTCACTGGGGCTCCTGGTTGTGGGCCGCGTTATTCAGCGGGGCTTGGCGGCTTTGGCCGCGCTGCCTGCAGGGGCCGGCGCAGGCGCCGCCGCCACGTTCACCAGGTCGCCGTCATTGAGGAAGCCCGCGCCGCTGACCACCACGGACGATGAACTATCCAGACCGGAGACCACTTCCACCTGTTCGCCGATGCGGCGCCCAGCCTGTACCTTCACGCGCGACACCTTCTTGTCCGGGTTCACGCGGAACACATAGCTGAAGCCGTCGCGCACCACCACCGCCTGCTGCGGCAGGGTCAGCGCTTCGCTGGCGCCCAGTTCGAACCGGCCGCTGGCAAACATGCCGGCCTTGAAGGCGTTGGCATCCCTGCCTTTCGCCGCCGGCAAGTCCACGTACACCAGCGCAAAGCGGTTTTGCGGATCGATGGTCGGCGCCACGGTGCGCACCTTGCCCGTCAATTCGGCGCCGTTCGGGGCTTTCACCACGGCGGTGGCGCCGGGGCGGATCTTTGGCAGGTCGGCCGCCGTGACTTCGGCGCGCCATTCCAGGCGGCCCTGGCGGATCATGCGGAACAATTCCGTGCCGGGGCCGGCCACGGCGCCCACGGTCGCCATGCGGGCGGAAATCACGCCGCTGTCGGGCGCCGTCACTTGCGTGTATTTCAGCCGCAACTGCTGGCTGGCCACGACGGCCTTGGCCGACGCCACGCGCGCCTTGGCCATTTGTTCGCCCGTCAGGTACTGGCTGATTTGCTGGGCCGACAGCGCGCCGGACGTATCGAGCGCGCGGGCGCGCTGGGCGTTGGCGATCGCTTCGGCCGCATTGGCTTCCGCTTCCATCAGCGCGGCTTTCGCCTGCGCCAGGTCGGCGTTCACGGAGTCGCTGGAGAACGTGGCCAGCACGTCGCCCTTGTCGACGACGTCGCCCACGTTGACTTTCACTTCCACCAGGCGCAGGCCGTTCGATTCGCTGCCGATCGACGCTTCCTGCCACGCGGTGACGTTGCCGTTGGCGCCGATGGTGATCGGCAGGCGGCTGGTGGAGGGTTTCGCGGTGGTGACGGTCAGCGCGGCTTTAGGAGCGGCGGCGGCCTTGTCGTCGGCCTGGGCCGAAGGAGCGATTGCAGCGTGCAGCGCAAAGGCGGTGGCCATCAGCACCAGTAAGGGACGGAGACGGGTTTGCAGGGATTTCATAGTGGTCGGTTCCGTTATCGGTTATTCGCGGTGGCGTTTGCGGTGTTGGTGACGTCGGCGGGATTCCAGCCGCCGCCGGCCGCGCGGTACAGCGCGACCCAGGCCGCGCTGCGTTCCTGCTGCAGCGCGATCACCGTGTTTTCAGCGGCCAGGCGCATGCGGCGTGCATCTTCCAGTTCCAGCAGGCTGGCCATGCCATTCTTGTAGCGGTCTTCGGTGGCGGTGAACGCGGCGCGGTAGCCCGCCAGCGCGGTTTGCGCATCGGCGGCGCGTTCGCTGGTGGCGTTCAGCGTCACCAGCGCCTGTTCCACTTCGCGCACGGCGTTGCGGATGGTGGCGCGGTAGGCGACGACGGTGGCGTCATAGCGCGCCTGCGCGGCATCGACGTTGGCGTGGCGGCGGCCGGCGTCGAACACGGGCAATTGCAGCGCCAGCGGACCCACGGTCCACGTATCGAGTTGCGTATTCTGGCCGCCGGTGCGGAAATTCGCCGCGCCGACGGAGCCGGACAGCGACAGGCGCGGATAGCGTTGCGCCTGCTCGCCGCCGACGTCGTAGCTGGCGGCCGCCACGTCGCGCTCCGCGCTGTAGACGTCGGGGCGCTGGCTCAGCACCTGGGCCGGCAGCGACGCGATGGCAATGGCGGGACCTGCGTTGGAAGACGGCGCCGCGGCCGGCGGCGCGATGCTGGCGGCCGCGTACGCGGTCGCTGCGCCGGCGGCCAGCCGGCTGCGCAATTCCGGTTCCGGGACGGCGGTCAGCGCGGACAACCCCTTGACGGCAATGTCGCACGTGGCCCGCTGCGCCGTGGCGCGGTTGCGGCCATCGGCGGCGCTGGCGCGCGCCATGGCGGCATCGGCGGGCGACACGAATCCCGCCTTGGAACTGAGCTCCGTCAGGCGCGCCGTATGGGCGCGCGATCCCGCATCCTGCAGGGCGACGGTTTGCATTTGTTCGCAGGCGCGCAAGCCGTAGTACTGGTTGGCGGTTTCCGCCGCCACCGACACGCGCGCCTCGTGCCAGCCCGCATGGGCGCCTTCCAGGCGCGCCTGCGCGGCGTTACGGGCCGAGCGCCTGGCGCCGAACACGTCGATTTCCCACGATGCCTGGAACGCGCCCTGCACCGTGGTACCGGTCGGGATGGACGACTGCTGGCTCATGCGCTGTGCGCTGGCCGCAAAGTCGACATTCGGGACCAGCGCGGAACCGGCGGCCACGCGGTCGGCGCGCGATTGCGCGATGCGGGCGGATGCCTGGGCCAGCGTCGGGCTGGCCGCCTGCGCCGCTTCGACCAGCTGCGCCAGCAGCGGGTCGCCCTGGTTGCGCCACCACTGGTTGAGGTCCGTGACGTCGCCGTTGTGGGGCAGGGCCGCTTGCCATTGCGCGGGAATGGGCGCATCGACCTTGGCCGGGGGCGCGGTCAGCGCGCAGCCAGTCAGTGCCAATGCAGCGGCGGCTGCCAGTGCCAGCGTGGTACGCCGGGCCGGCGCCGCCGCAGGATGGGTTGAATTCATCAGGATTCCTTTTTACGTATACGTGCTTCGGCCTCGATCATCGCTTCGGCAAAACCGGTGAACCGTTCGATCCACGGGCCGATCGCATCCGGCCCGTTCAGCAGTTGCGGCGTGATCGTGCTGACCACGTCGCTGCCTACCATCAGCAGCAGCGCCTGGGACGCGACGCAGAAGGTCAGGCGGTGGATTTCGTCATCCGGCTCGGCCAGGCCGAGATGGCGGCAAATGATGCGCGCCATCGCTTCATGTTCGGGACGGATGTTGTTTTCGATTTCATTGGCCCACAGCCCGGTCGGTTCCAGCATTTCACGGAACCACAGGCGGTTGCACAACTGCGAAATGTCGCCTTCGCGCAGGGGCGCCAGCATCTGGCTGAAAAAGATTTCCAGCGACTGGCGCAACGTGAGGTGGGGTTGGTCGTACGAAGCGATGTTCTGGTGCGGGTCCAGCGACATGGCGGCAAAAGCGGCCCGATACAGGCCGGCCTTGTCACCGAAGTAATAACTGATCGCGGCCACATTGGCGCCCGCCGCCAGGGCAATTTCGCGGGTGGAGGCTTTGGCGTAACCCTGTTCGGCAAACAGGCGCATCGCGGCCAGCAACAGCCGCTCGCGCGATTGTTCGCCGTCGGAGCGCGATTTCTTGACTTTGTTTCGGTCGTTCATCTTGACATTTAACCACAAGATTCAAACGATTGATATAAGTCAAACGATCGTTTGATTAAATATTCATTCGAACGTAACATTTGCTTACGATCTAAACATGGCAGAGGCGGAAAGGGCAGGTGACGGCGGCTACACTGGCAGCTGGATGACCTGACAATGTTATTGCGACACCATGGAGGGCAAAGATGCGAGCATGGCGCAAGTTGTTACTCTTATTCTGGTTTGCGGCGGGCGCGGTGCTGGCCGAAGCGCCGGAACCGCAGGACCCGCCGGAGGCCACGCAGGAGGCTGGAGGGGAGGCCGCGCAGGAAGCGCGGGCCGCGGCGCTGCATGTGCTGAACCGGCTGGCTTACGGCCCCGCGCCCGGCGATATCGACCTGGTTGTCCGCATGGGACCGCAGCGCTGGATCGCCCGGCAATTGCAGCCGGAATCGCTGCCGCTGCCGGAAGCGTTGTCGGCCAGGCTGGCGGCGCTGGCCACCGTGCAGATGCCGGCCGGCGCCGTGCTGGGGCAATTCCAGGCCGCGCAGCAAGCGGTGCGTGGCGAGGAGGAGGGCGCGAAGGAACAGCGGCGCGCCGTGCTGGCCCGCATCGCGAAGGAAACCGCCGAGGCGCGCCTGCTGCGCGCCGTCGCCAGCCCCCGCCAGCTGGAAGAAGTCATGGTGGATTTCTGGTTCAACCACTTCAATGTCTTCGCTGGCAAGGGCCAGGACCGGGCGCTGGTGGCCAGCTACGAGCGCGACGCCATCCGCCCTTACGCGATGGGCAATTTCCGGGCGTTGCTGGGCGCCACGGCCAGGCATCCGGCGATGCTGTTTTATCTGGATAACTGGGTCTCGAAAGCCGGCGGCCTGAATGAAAACTATGCGCGCGAATTGATGGAACTGCACACCCTGGGTGTCGACGGCGGCTATACGCAGCGCGACGTCACCGAGCTGGCGCGCATGCTGACGGGATGGACTTATGCGCCGCGCCGCCTGGTCGACGGCAATGAAACGTTTTATTTCGACGCGCGGCGGCACGACAACAAGGTCAAGCAGTGGCTGGGCCGCACGGTGACGGCTGCGGGCCAGGCGGAAGGCGAGATGGCGCTCGACGTGCTGGCCGCCCATCCCGCCACCGCGCACCACATCGCGTACAAGCTGGCCCAGTATTTCGTCCAGGACCAGCCGCCGGCGGCGCTGGTGGAGCGGCTGGCGCAGCGCTTCACGGACACGGACGGTGATATCCGCGCCGTGCTGCAAACCCTGTTTGCCAGCAGTGAATTCATGGCGCCTGACGTGCGCGGCGCGAAATTCAAGACGCCTTACCAGTACGTGGTGTCGGCCTTGCGCGCGGCCGGGGCGCCGTTGGCGCCGGACAGTGCGAAAGCGGCGCTGTCCGTCCTGAACCGCATGGGCATGCCGCTGTACGGCTGTCAGACTCCGGATGGCTACAAGAATACCCGGCAGGCGTGGCTCAATCCCGACGCGCTGGCGCTGCGCATCGGCTATGCGGTCTTGCTGGGCAAGGATGCCGACGCGGCGGCGCTGTACACGGCATTGGGGCCGGCCATTACGCCGGCCACGTGGCGTACGGTCGACACGGGCGCGCCCCGGGTGCAGGCGGCGCTGTTGCTGGGCAGTCCCGACTTTATGGAGCGGTGATCATGGAACGACGCGATTTTTTGACGCTGCTGGCGGCCGGTGCGGGCAGCATGGCGCCGCTGGGGCATGCCGCCTGGGCCGCCACCGCACCCGCTTCGCAAGACACGCGGCGCAAGCTGGTGGTGGTCATGCTGCGCGGCGCGGCCGACGGCTTGAATATCGTGGCGCCGGTGGCCGATCCGGATTATGTCCAGGCCCGTCCCACCATCGCGCTGGCGGCGCCGGGCAAGGATGACGGCGCGCTGGACCTGGATGGCTACTTCGGCCTGCATCCGGCGCTGCAGCCGCTGATGCCGCTCTGGCGCGAACGCAAGCTGGCGTTCGTGCACGCGTGCGGTTCGCTCGACCCCACGCGTTCGCACTTCGATGCGCAGGATTACATGGAGTCCGCCACGCCGGGCATCAAGAGCACGCCGGATGGCTGGATGAACCGGCTGGCCGCGGCCTTGCCCGGGACGTCCACGCCGACCCGCACCCTGAGCATCGGTCCCGTGTTGCCGCGCATCCTGGCCGGCGCGGCGCCGGCCGTGAACCTGGCCAGCGTGGCGTCCGCCAGCAAGGCCGGCGTACTGGAACGGCCGGCGCTGGCCAGCGGGTTTGACCGCTTGTACGAAGGCCATCCGCGCTATGGCAAAGCATATCGGGACGGGCGGGAGGCGCGCCGCGAAGTGATGGCGGCGGCGGAAGCGCAGCCGGCGATGCAGCCGATGGCGGAGCCGAATATGCAGGCTGATTTGCAGGCGACTATGCCGCCGGCGATGCAGTCAGGCGCGCAGCCCGGCATGCAACGCAACTTGCAGCAGGAAATGCTGGCGGCAAACAATGGCGCGCCGCTGCCGGCGGGCTTTCCCGACGACGCGGCGCGGCTGGCGACCCTGATGCGCAGCGACCCGAATATCCAGCTGGCGTTCTTTGCGCTGGGCGGTTGGGATACCCATGCGGGGCAGGGCGCCGGCACGGGACAACTGGCCGGCAGGCTGTCGCCGCTGGCGCTGGGCCTGGCGCAGTTTGCCCGGCGCCTGGGGCCGATGTTCGACGACACGGTGGTGGTGGTGATGTCGGAGTTCGGCCGTACCGTGCGGGAAAACGGCAACCGCGGCACGGACCACGGGCATGGCAACGCCATGTGGGTCATGGGCGGCGGCGTGGCGGGTGGCAAAGTGCTGGGGGACTGGCGCGGCTTGTCGGATGGGGCATTGCATGAGGGGCGCGATGTACCCGTCACGACGGACTTTCGCGCCGTGCTGGCGCAGGTCGCGGAACAGCACTTGCGGCTCGATGCGCGCCAGCTGGCGCAGGTATTTCCCGGCTTGCCAGCCGGGGCGCGGCTGGCATTGCTGGGCTGAGTGACGCGGAAGGGGGCTTAGCTGCGGCGGCGGCGCGTTGCCGCCATGGCCATCAGCGCGGCGCCAGCCAGCGCCAGCGTGCCGGGTTCCGGTACCGAGGCGGGAATTTCCGAGACGACGAATTCCAGCCCGAAGCCATTGACGTTGGCGCCGCCCAGGTTACCCACGGAAAACGCGAGGCCCGTGTCGGCGAACCGGCCGCTCCACGCGCCCAGGAACAACGGGCGGTAATCGTCCGCCAGGTCGGAGCTGGTGAAGACGTCCGTGCCGTTGATGGAATAGTGAATGAAGGCGTCTTCCAGGAAGAAATTTCCCAGCAGGTCAAAACCGTCTCCGTCGATGCCGATGCCGGTGTCGCCTGCTTCACCCGGGATCGGGAACAGGTCGCCCGTGGCGCTGACGTTCACGAAAATGCGGTGCAAGCCGCCGCCCAGGTCGGTTTCCGTTTCATTGACGAACAGCGTTTCGCCGGCCCGGGTAAAGAGTTCCGTTACGCCGTCATAGGTATTGGTCATGTGCTGCGTATTGCCACTATTTTCGCCGCTGATATAGACAGAATAATTTGAGCCGGATGCGACGACTGGCGCCGCATGCGCCGTGCCACCTAGCCATCCCGCCAGCGCGAGACATCCCGCCGCAACCATGGTCTTGTTCATGTTTTTCTCCTGGGTATTTTTTTGCAGAGACTTGCAATAATGAAAAGCAAATTTTATACCATTTAACTAAAAATGATACATATCAATCAACTAGCTTTTTGGAAATATTTTTCTAGAGGAAACATGTAAAGCTTTGCGACAGGCAAAAAAATGCCCGCATCGAGGTGCGGGCGAATCCAATGTTCCGGGAACGTTTGGAGGAGACAGGTTCAATATAGGAACGCCGGTGGTGCATTGCAATACCGTAGAACTACGATATTTTCAATTGCTCACGCGTTTGAGTGGTCGGGTCAGACTGGTCAGGTTGACCGAACGGGCAGCGCGGCGTCCAGCGCGGCGGCCAGTTGTTGTGGCTCGAGCGGGTGGGCCAGCAGGACGGGAGCGGGATGGCGGGCGGCAATCGCGGGCGAGATGGCATCACTGTCGGCAGCGCGGATGGCCACCATGGGCAACGTGGGCCAATGACGCGCTGCCGCATCCAGCAAGGCGTTCGCGTGGTCCTCGGGACCGTCCAGGTCGCACAGCAGCAAATCAAAAGACTGGCCGGCGCAGGCATCGGCCTGCGCCGCGGTGGCAGCGGTGGTGATGCTGTAGCCGAGGTGGCCGGCGATGCTGGCGGCCAGGCCGCAATTGTCGGGCGCCGCATCGAGCAAGAGCAGACGGCGTGCGCCGGGCAAGGTTGCGGCATCGTCCTGGACGGCCGCGCCGTCATGGCTGTCGGGCGCCACGCCGCGCTGGTGCGGCGCCAGCCATGCTTCCAGCGACGGAATCAGGGCGTCCGGTTCCAGCGACTTCGGTAAATGGCCGTCGAAACCCGCGGCGCGCAGCGCTTCCCCGCCATCGGACACGGGCAGCGCGCTGGCCGCGAGCACGGGAATGGCGCGTGTGCGTGGATCGCCTTTCAGGCTGCGCACCACGCCATAGCCATCGAGGCGCGGCAGATGCAAGTCGCACACGATCAAGTCGGGCAAGGCGTCGCGCGCCAGCTCTACGCCTTCCACGCCGTCATAGGCGCACAGCGGCTGGTGGCCGAACGCGGACAACAGGTAAGCCAGCAAATCCATGTTCGGCTGGTTGTCTTCGATGATGAGCACGCGCGCCATGCCAGCTCCTGCCAGTTTGCCGGGTTATTGCTTGTTCTTCACTGCCAGCGTGAAGGTGCTGCCATGGCCGAAATCGCTGCTGAAGAACAGCGAGCCGCCAATCAGGTTGGCCAGGTTCTGGCACAGGTACAAGCCCAGTCCCGCGCCTTCCGCATGGCGGGTCGACGTCGCATCGAGCTGGGAAAACGCCTGGAACAGCTTGGCCTGGTCTTCTTCGCGGATGCCGGAACCGCTGTCGGCCACGGCAAATTCCGTCACCATGCCATCGCCGTCCGCGCGCTGCAACAGGCTGATCCGCACCGTCCCTTTTTCCGTGAACTTGATCGCATTGTTGGCCAGGTTGATCAGGATTTGCGTCAGTGCGCGACGGTCCATGTGCAGGATGATCGGTTGCGGCGCCACGGCCACTTCCAGTACCAGCCCCTTTTGCTGGGCCAGCGGACGCAGCGTATCGGCCACTTCGGCGATCAAGGCCTGGCACTGCACATCTTCCATCGACAAGGTGACCTTGCCTGCTTCGATCTTGGCCACGTCGAGGATGTCATTGATGAGGGAGAGCAGGTGCCGCGCACTGTTGCGGATGGTGTTCAGCTGCTTGTCCTGCTCGGTCGTCAGCGGGCCGGGCAGTTTCATCAGCAGGGCGCCCGTGAAGCCGATGATGGCGTTCAGCGGCGTGCGCAATTCGTGCGACATGTTGGCGATGAAGGCGGACTTCATGCGCGACGCTTCGGCCAGTTCCAGGTTCTTCAGCGCGATTTCGCGGTTGATGGTTTCCAGTTCGCCCGCATGGTGCGCCAGCCGCATGTTCAGCTCGATGACTTGCCGTTCGCGGGCCTGCAATTCACTGTTGACCTGCACCGCCTGTTCATAGGTGGAAATCAGCAAGTCGAGGATTTGCTGGCGCTCGGCATTGATGAAGTGTTTCTGGTCGCCCAGGTACAGTGCAATGCCCACTTCCATGTTCTGGTTGCGGCGCAGCTTCTGGTTGACCAGCATGTGGCCGATGCGGTTGAGCAGATAATCTTCCGCATAAGGTTTGCGGATGAAATTATCGGCGCCGCATTCGATGCCTTTGATAATGTCTTTCGGGTCGGTCAGCGATGTGACGAGGATGACGGGGACATCGCGCAACTCGCTGTCGGACTTGATGGCGCGGCACAGTTCATAACCGTCCATTTCCGGCATCACAATGTCCGACAGGACCAGGTGGGGCTTGCGTTCGCGGATCGCTTCCAGCGCCAGGCGCCCGTTGGCGGCCACGCGCGCCTTGTAGCGGACGGACTGGATCAGCCGGCGCAATCGTTCCGCCTGCGTCGGGCTGTCCTCGACGATCAGGATTTCTATTTCACCAGGTTCGATTTCATAACTCGAATCCACTGACAGCCTCCAATAAGTTTTCACGTGACTATATCGGATTTGACTAAAACGCAGGAAACTTTTGGTCGGCTGGCGTATAAGCCCCCGGGGGGGGTTACTCTCCCTGAAAGCCGCCGCTGCGGTAGGTCAGCACCAGCGTGTCGCGGTGGCCGTGCTGGCCGACCGGCTGGATCGGCGTGGATTCATGGATGACCGTGGCGTCGTCCAGCAGCAGCATGGTCCACGGTTCCGTCATCGTGAAGCGTTTACCGTTCGGGCCGCCTGCTTCGAAGATGCGCGTTTCGCCGCCCTTGACGCCATGCCGGCCAACCAGCAGCACGGCCACATAATCGACGCCGTCGCGGTGCGCGCCTTCCGGCGTCGGGCGGCCGATGCCGTCCGTCGTGTCGATGCGGAACTGGTGCGCTTCGATGTACCACGGCTGTTTGCCGCGCACGCCGGAACAGATCTCTCCCACGGCCGACAGCAAGCCGCGCCATGCGGGATCGGTAGCTGTTTCCGGCAGCACGGGTTCGAACAGCCGGTGCATGCCGCCATGCAGCGCGTTGTACTCCAGCGGCTGCCAATGGGCGCGGTGCGGGCTCTGCGCCAGCTTGGCTTCATCCTGGATGAAGCATGAATGGCGGCGGCGGCGGTAGCGGCCGCCATCCTTCAGGTAATTATCCAGTTCCAGCGTGTCCCAGCTGGGAATCAGCGCGTTCAGGCCGGCCAGCGAGGTGCCGGCGAGAGCGGCCACGTCTTGCGGATGCATCAGCGCATAGCCTTCGCTGCGCAGTGCCGCGGTAATGCTCTGGGGATGGGTATAGATCGGGGCGTAAGTCGTCATCGTCATCGGGGCATACAGTGATTGCCCCTATTCTACGACGGCTGTCGCCCCCTTGCTGGGCAGGCGATGCTTATACCTGGCTTATGCGTGGTCGGCGAAGACGATGTCGAACGGCGCATCTTTGGCGATGCCCAGTTGTGCTTCCTTGGCTTCCAGCGCGAAATTCAATTCAAAGATGGTGCGGGCGTCGCCTTCCACGCGCATCACCATCTGGCCGGATTGGCCTGGATGGCTGATGGTGCTGGGAACGATTTCCTGGTCGCGGCGCAGCGCATGCTGGTGTTCCCGCAGCACCTGGCGGGCGGCTTCCACGTGCAGGGCGACAATACCGGGGGCAACCCCGAAGCGGGCGAACGCTTGTTCGTCATCGTCGGGGTAAACAGACTTGCTCATGATGAACTCCAGACTGTTGAATTCTGCCATGATAGCCCGAAACTGCCTGCCTGAATCAACCCGCCCCATGCACTTTTTTTAAGCACTTTTCATCAGGCTGTCGCGCAGGGTATTCAGCTGTTCTTTCATGCCCACCACCTGTTCCAGCGAACACTGGGTCGCGTTGATGATGGCTTCCGGCAGCTTTGCCGCTTCATGGCGCAGCGCGTCGCCGTGCGCGGTCAGCGCGATGATCACTTGCCGTTCGTCGTTGGGGCAGCGGGTGCGGGTAATCAAATCCGCCTGTTCCATGCGCTTGAGCAGTGGCGTCAGGGTGGCGGAATCGAGGAACAGGCGTTCGCCCACTTCCGAGACCGTCTGTTCGTTTTTTTCCCACAGCACCATCATGACCAGGTATTGGGAATATGTCAGGTTCAGGCGGCGCAGCAGTTTGCGGTACAGCTTGTTCATGGCCAGCGACGTGGAATACAGCGCAAAGCACAGTTGCGCATCCAGGCGGGGCACCTGTCCCAGCGCGGGCAAATGGGACGGAGTAGACGGGTTGGTTTCCATGTCCGCAGTATAGGTAGTGCACTATTAAATTGCAAGCTCGCGACAAAAAATCGCTTGCCAGCCTTTGCCAATTTGTCTATTGTTTAAGCAGGTCTGTCTCTACGCAAGACAATGTTGGACCAAAATCAAGGGATGCCGAGAAAATGAAATGGACTCCGGAACTCAGGGGCGAAGCGCCGCCCCTGATGCTTGTTGAACTTGATCCACAAGCCGTGATTGACGGCGAACGCTTCGATGACACGTACCTGGCGCAGGATGTCGTACCGGCCGGCGCGATGCGTGAATTTTGCCCGGCATGCCGCAAGGGGCAGTTGCAACTGGTTCTGCGTCAGGATAATGTCCGTGTCGCCCACCTGTTCTGCTTCCATTGCACCCGCTGTTTTGGCGCCTTGCTGGAAGACGGCACGCCGGCCCTGTGCGAATAAGGCGTGTTGGCCCATCCCCGGCGGAGCCTTGCGGTATGATGTTGTCTGGTAACTAAAGGGATAACGGGAACCGCGATGAATGACCATCAGAAGGCGATCGTCCTGATCGCCGATGCCGTGCCGGATAACTTGCTGTGGCTCAGCAGCCTGCTGCACGAATACTATGACGTCAAACTGGCCGCCGATGGCCACGCCGTGCTGCGCATCGCGCAGGAAGTGCCCCGTCCCGACCTGTTGCTGATCGATGCCGCGCTGCCGGAAATCGATGGCTCGGAACTGTGCCGCCAGCTCAAGCGCAACCCCGATACCGCCGCCATTCCCGTCTTGCTGGCGATCCCGCAAGGCCATGCCGCCGATGAACAGCACAGCTTTGCCGCCGGCGCGGCCGACGTGCTGCATACACCGCTGGTGCCGGAAACCGTGCTGGCCCGCGTGGCCAACCATTTGCAGTTGTGCCGCTCAGCCGAATTGCTGCGCCACCAGCGCCTGCACCTCGAAGAACTGGTGTCCGAAACCACGCAGGAATTGACGCAAATGATCGACGCCGTGGTATGGGCCATGGCATCGCTGGCGGAGACCCGCGATTACGAAACCGCCAACCACCTGCGCCGTATCCAGCATTACATCACCGTGCTGGCGCGCCAGTTGCAAAACCACCCGCGCTTTTCCCACGAACTGTCCGCCCGCAACATCGGTTTCCTGTACCAGGCAGCGCCCCTGCACGATATCGGCAAGGTCGGCATTCCCGATGCGATCCTGCTGAAACCGGGGCCGCTGACGGACGAAGAATTCGCGCAGATGAAGTTGCACACCGTGTATGGCCGCAATGCGATTGCCGACGTCGAACAGCACCTGGGCTTTTCCAACAACTTCCTGCGCTTTGCACGTGAGATCGCGTACTCGCACCAGGAAAAATACGATGGCTCCGGTTATCCGCAAGGGTTGGAAGGCGCCGCGATTCCCGTGTCGGCGCGCCTGATGGCCGTGGCCGATGTGTACGATGCGCTGATTTCCAAGCGGGTCTACAAACCCGCCTTCACCCATGAAACCGCCATCGAGCTGATCCGGCAGGGCAGCGGCGAGCATTTCGACCCGGACGTGGTCGATGCGATGCTGATGGTGGAGGAACAGTTCATGGCGATCGCTGCCGAGTTCCAGGATCCATGCTGACAAGTTACTAGCAGTGTTGTAGCCGGGATAGTTGATATATATCAACCGTTCTTCACTATGCTATAGTCCTCGCATCGGGCGGCAAAATGCCGTCACGCAATCGAGGGGCACTCGGCATGCGGATACACGGTTACCTGGCGTTCATCCTTGGACTCTGCGTCACTGTGTGGGTATGCCTGTTCGTGGCAGATGCCCAGCAGCAACTTGTGCGCGCGAATTTCCAGCGCGACGCCGACAAGATCGCCCGCGACACCTCCGTCCGCCTGCAAACGTATTTCGACATGCTGCTCAGCATCAAGGGCTTGCATGCGGTGGATAGCCAGGTCAGCCGTGTCCAGTTTTCCCGTTACGTGCATGAATTGCGCCTGACCGAGCGCTATCCCGGTTTCCAGGCCATCCAGTTCGTGCGCCAGGTGCCGGCCGGCGACCTCGCGCGCTATGCCGCCGCCGTGAAAAACGATGCCACGCTGGTACCGGGCGGCTATCCCAACTTTAATATCCATCCGGCCGCCGCGCGCGATGTACATTACATCATCGAGTACAACGAGCCCATGGCCGGTAATGAAAATGCGTTCGGCCTCGACCTTGGCGCGTTGCCGCCGCACCGGCGTGCGCTGGAAATGGGACGGGACATCAACCGCATCGTCGCCACCGAGCGCATCACGCTGGTGCAGGACACCAGCGGCCAGCCCGGTTTTGTCGCCCGTGCACCGGTTTACCGGCCGGGTGCGCCAATCGAAACCGTGGAACAGCGGCGCGCCGCACTGGTCGGGTTTGTTGCGATCGTGTTCCGCGTCCATAACCTGATGCGCGAAGTGGTCGATACGCCGCTGTTGGCGCACATGACCATCCGCATCAACGATGCCGGCTACCAGCAAGACCGCACGCCGGCCGCACCGACCCTCGATAACCTGATGTTCGACAGCGCGGGCAAGGTCGGCAGCACGCCGCGGCCCGCGATTTTGCCGGGACTGGCGACGGACATCGGCCTGGACGTGGGCGAGCGGCGCTGGGTCATGCATTTCGAAGGCCATGCGGGCACGCGCTACCCGGACGGCACCGTGTACGTGGCGTGGATCGGTGCGGCCGGCACGCTGATCAGCGCGCTGATCGCCATGCTGCTGGTGACGGCGCTGAAGCGGCGCGCGCTGGCCGAGCAATTACAGCGCGATATCAAGGTGCGCGAGCAGGCCGAAGCCGCGCTGGTGGAAACCCAGCGCGGGCTCGAGCGCAGCCTCGATGAAGTGGCGGCGCAAAAAGCCAGTGCGGAACTGGCGCACCGCGACTTGACGCTGGTGCTGGCCACGCTGAAGCAGGCGCAGGCGAACCTGATCACGTCGGAAAAAATGGCGTCGCTGGGCGCGCTGGTAGCCGGCATCGCGCACGAATTGAATACGCCGATCGGCAACAGCCTGTTGACCGCCTCCGCGCTGGACGACATGGTGGTGGCGTTCGAACGCAAGCTGGCCGAAGGCGGCGGCATCAAGCGTTCCGCACTGGACGAGCACCTGCACGATACGCACCATGCCTGCAAGATCCTGGCTGGCTCGCTGAACCGCGCGGCGGAACTGATCACGTCATTCAAGCAGGTGGCGGTGGACCAGACCAGTGGCCACCGGCGCCGTTTCAACCTGGGCGGCGTGGTACGCGACACGGTGGCGACCTATGCGGCCCAGCTGCGGCGCGCCAATTGCGAGACCACGATCGACATTCCCGATGCGCTGGAATTCGATTCCTACCCGGGCAGCGTCAGCCAGGTGCTGTCGAACCTGATCAGCAATGCGCTGCTGCATGCGTTCGATGGCCGCCATGGCGGCAAGCTGCACATCCGTGCCCATGAACTGGAACCCGTGCCGGGGCAGGAGCGGAGCGTTCTGCTGGAATTTTCCGATGACGGCGTCGGCATGGCGCCGCGCACCTTGCACCAGATTTTCGATCCTTTCTTCACCACCAAGATGGGGCAGGGTGGTTCCGGCCTGGGCATGAATATCGTCTACAACATCGTCACCGGCGTGTTGCGGGGATCGATCTCGATCCAGTCGGAGCCGGAGCAGGGCACCACCATTTCCATCGTGATGCCGATGGTGGCGCCGCTGCGCACGGCGGAAAACGAGGAAGCGGCGGAAGACCAGCTGCATCAATGATTGCCGTAGCGGGCTTTCAGCAAGTCTTTCATCGCCACATTCAATTCCCATGCATTGGTGACGGGTTGCTGCGTGTACGGCAAGGTTTGCGTATAGGGCGCCGGGCCGAATTCCGGCGTGATCGTCATCAGCGTGTCGCCTGCCGCGCGGCGCAATTCCACCACCTGGTCCCACCAGTTCAAGTGCGCGGCCAGCGCGTCGGCATGTTCCGGCGCGCGGAAGTCCGCCACTTGCGGGCCTTGCGGGTGGCCGACGCGGGCGTGGATATGGCGCACACGGGGCAGGGTCGCGGCCAGCGTGTCCGGCTGGTCTTCCAGCAGCGATTCGCAGGCGCAGCACCAGTGCGACAAGTCGGCCGTCAAGGCCAGCTGCGGCAATTCGCGCAGGTAGGGCAGGAGCAGCATCGGGTGGCCGGAAAAGCGGCTGCGGTGGATTTCATGCACGATCGGCACGCCGTACTCGCGCGCAATGCCGTCGGCCAGCGCCAGCAATTCCAGGTTTTGCTCGCGCGTGTACCAGTCCTTGCCCGTGTGCGAATTCACCAGCACGGGCCGGGCTTCGCAGGCATTGCGCAGCAGGCGCCCGAGCGCCGCCTTGTGCTCGTCGAACCGCGGGTGGAACACGGTTTCCCACTGCGCCGCGATCAGCTGCAAGCCTGCATCGGCCATGCGGGCGGCCCAGTCGGCCCGGACTTCGGCATCGGCGGGCACCGACATTTCAATGCCGTCGAACCCGGCGGCTTTGACTTTGGCGACGAAGATCTCGGCCGGCAATTCATTGCTGCCCCACTGCGGGGCGAAGATTTTGATGTCCAGGGCCATTAAATGAACCCCCGCACAGGGAAGGCGGCGTCGCGCTGGATCCAGTTTTGCGGCGAATACGCGGTGCGGCCGTCGGTCACGTGCAGCGTGTAGGCGTGGCGCGAGACGGGGGAGCGGTTGGGCGCGCTGTAATGGGGCAGCAAGCCGTGGAAGCACACCAGGCTGCCCGCCTTGCATTCCAGCGGCACGGCGGTGGAATCGTCCGGCCATGGCGTGCTGTCCAGCTTTTCCATGCGGATGTCGTTGCCATTGCGCAGGAAGCGCTCGCGCAGCGGCGTGCGGTGGCCGCCCGGTTCCGCCCACAGGCAGCCGTTTTCCAGCGTGGCGTCTTCCAGCGCGAACCAGAACGTGGTCACGCTGATCGGCGTCGTGTCGAAATACGTGGCGTCCTGGTGCCAGCGCACTTCGCCGCCAATGCCCGGCTGCTTGAAGATATACATCGATTGCCACACTTGCGGCTGTTCCAGGCCCACGTCGCACGCCACGGCCGCCAGCCGCGCATCGGTGGAAAACGCGCGGAACACGGGGTCGAGGTCGTGCATCGCGTGGCCGATCTTGTTGATCGACAGCGACTTGTCCTGTTTCAGCTTGCCCTCGGCGTCAAAGGCTTCTTCTTCGAAGAAGCAGCGGATGGTGTTATCGGAGCGCAGGAAATAGTCGTCGGCCGCCTGGTTTTTCGTGGAAAACACGCCTTGCGCCACCGCCGGATCGAATTCGTTGACAATCTGCCCAGCCCGCTCGCGCAGGCGGGCGATCTCGTCCAGGCTTTTGAAATTGGGGATGACGACATAGCCGTCGCGCTGGAATTGTTGTTTCTGTTCGGTGGTCAGCATGGCAAAACACTCCTGATGCATAAGATGGTTGCATTGTAGGACGGCGGCGCGGCCGCGAATACCGCCAAACTGTTGACACATTGTCTCCAAACTGTTGACAATCGTGGCATGGACCAATTGAAAGCCATGGAAATCTTTGCCGAAGTGGCGCGCCTGCGCAGCTTTTCCGCGGCCGCGCGCAAGCTGGGGCTGACGCGCGCCATGGTCAGCAAGCAGGTATTGCTGTTGGAAGAAAAATTGCAGGCGCGCCTGCTGCACCGCTCCACCCGCGAAGTGAGCCTGACCGACGTCGGGCAGGCTTACCTGGAGCCATGCATGGCGGCGGTGGCGCAGGCGCGCGAAGCGGCGCGCGCAGTGTCCCGTGTTGTGGCGCATGCCGGAATGGGGTTGGCGGGGCCGCTGCGCATCCAGGCGCCATCGAGCTTCGGCAGCCTGTGGCTGTCCGGCGCCGTGGCGCGCTTTGCCGCGCCGCATCCGCAACTGGCGCCCATGCTGTACGTGGATGACGCGCTGCTCGACCCGATTGCACATGGCTTTGACTTGACGATCCGCGTGGGCGGCATCCCGGACAGCCACGCACTGGCGCTGCGGCCGCTGGCGCCGTGCCACGGCGTGCTGTGCGCCAGTCCCGCCTACCTGGCGAAAATGGGACGCCCGCAGGATCCGGACGAGTTGCACCGCCACCGTTGCCTGCACTTCAGCCATTTGACGGATGGCGCCACCTGGCGTTTTGAAAAAGATGGCGTGCAGCGCGCGGTGCGCGTCGATGCCGCGTTCACGGCCAATAACGGCCTGGTGTTGCACCAGGCGGCGCTGCAAGGATTGGGGATCGTCTACAGCACCACCTTCCTCGCGTGGCAAGCCTTGCTCGACGGTTCGCTGGTGCGCGTGCTGGGCGACTGGTCGCTGCCGCTGAACCACCTCAGCGCGCTGTACCCCGCCAGCCGCCAGCCCAGCCCGAAAGTACGGGCGCTGATCGATTTCCTGGTGGCGGAATACCAGCCGGTGCCGCCATGGGATAAAGCGTTGGCGGACCTTTAAGGTTGCCAGGCGCCGTCGCGGTACACGGCCTGGTCGCCCAAATACACGGCTTCCGTCACGGCAAACACATCGACGTGGTAGCGCGCATCCTTGCGCTTGAATTGCGGCTTCTGGTATTGCCCGTGCTTTGCCCCCAGCGACAAATGGATGCCGCACATGCGTTCATAGGTGCCGATATCGTTGACCATGCAATCGCGGGAAAATGCGCGGTTCATGCCGAAGCCCAGTTCGCGCAGCCACACTTCGCCCTCGTGCTCGCGGATGATGGCCAGCATGTTGTCGAATTCCGGCGTGGAGTCGAGCGCACCGGTCACGCGGCCGTTTTCCACGATCATGGTGATCGGCTGTTCCGGCTTGTTGACGAGGAAGTGCGTGTCGCCGAACACGAACACGCGCACCGTGCCGTTGACCGCTTCCAGGTCTTGCGCTTCCGTGAACACTTCGCCGATGGGGAACTGGCCGCCGATATTGTTCATGCCCGTGTAATCGCCGATATTGACCTTGGCGCCTTCCAGCGGGCTGTCGAAACGCAGCAGGGCGCCATTGCCGCTGTCGACCACGGCGTTGGGCGCGGCATTGATGCGTTGTTGCAGCGCGCGTCCCACACCCCGGTAATACGCCGGGTCATAGGCCAGCGACGCGATGTAATGCAAGCCCTGTTCGCCCGGCATGCGCGACAGGTGGATATGCTCGATGACCTTCAAGCCCCGCTTGAACAGTTCGATGCGCAACCGGTACGCTTCCAGCCGAAAACTGGTCGATTGCACCAGCACCACGAGGTCGCGCGCGGCCAGCGCGGCGAAGGCCGCCAGCACGTCGTCCGGCGCCACCGTATCGAAATCGATAAAGCGGCCGTCCGGCAGCGCGCGCCGGTATGCCGCTTCCAGCGTGCGGCTCAGTTCCGTGCGGCGGTCATATACCACCAGCGCCTGCTGGGCGGGGCCATGTTCCAGCGCCAGGCGCACGGTGTCGGCGACATTGCGGGCCGCCTCGTCCGCCACCTGCGGCGGGAAGCTGGAATGAGAAGTATTACCGTCGGTCATGTTGCGTTTTTCAGCCAGAAACTATCCATTATAAAGGTGGCGGTCGTCCCGCCCGCCCGGCCCGGGTGTTTATTCTTGTACGGCGCAAAAGCCCGCTGTAGAATCGTTGAGATATAGCCGAACGGAAACATTTTCAATAGATTCAGATTCGGCACTGACCATACAGCGCGGAGGGAGCGATGGCAACAAAGAAGGGACAGGAGACGATGCAGGAAAAAGGGCAGGACTTGCCCCTGGAGCGGCCCGATGAACCGGATGGCCGCGCGGCCCTGTTCGTGCCGACCGCCAGCATCAAGGAAGACGTGTTGACGGCCGTGCGCCTGGGCGCGGCCATCGTCGGCTTCGGCAACCATGACCGGACCCTGACGATTTACTATGAAAGCAACCGTTTTTCCGAACCCACGCTGGTCAAATGGGAACAAAAGGCGCGCAAGGCGTTCGAGCGCCTGTTCGACAACCTGCCCACCACGTCGAAGATGACGGCGAAAATGGACCATTTCGAGCAGGTCGGCTATATCAGCAACAAGGGCATCACGATCCGCCGCATGGAAAAGCTGCGCGGCTGGCTGGAACAATCCGATGCGCTGGAAACCGCGCCGGAAACCGAAGTCATCACGTGGGCGCCGCCGCCTCCGCCGAAAAAAATCGTTGCCGACGATTGAACTGTTTGATTTGCGTCAATCAGGTTGATTGAGCAGTGACAAAATGTAGAGTTGCTCCAAGGCATGTGTTAAGGTTTTCTTGCAGGAAATCTCATACCTATCTTGGAGAAAGTACATGAAGCAACTTCGCACGCTGTTTGCCGCTTTTCTCACGCTGTGCCTGGCCGTTGCCGCATCGTCGGCGCTGGCCCAGGAAACCCACCGCGGCACCGCCGATGAAGCGGTGGCGATGGTGAAGAAAGCGGGTGCTTACCTGGAAAAGAATGGCCGTGACAAGGCCGTCGCCGCCTTCAACGATCCGAAGGGCGAATTCATCAAGGGTGACCTGTACGTCTTCATGTTCGGCATGACGGGCGACCAGCAGGGCGTGGCGCTGGCGCACGGCCAGAACCCGAAAATGGTCAACAAGAACCTGATGGAACTGAACGCAGGGGGCGTGTACCCCATCAAGGAATTCCTGAAGATCGCCAACAGCCCGGCCGGCAAAGGGTGGGTGTCGTACAAGTGGCCCAATTCCATCAGCAAGAACATGGAAGACAAGTCCACGTACATAGAAAAATACGGCGACGTCCTGATTGGCGTGGGTGTGTATAAATAAGTTCCCCGCCGCTTCCACACGCAGCACAATACGCCCCGCCCCGCGGGGCGTAGTCTTTTCAGGCATGAGGTGGATCATCCCGGTTGTTTGATCCCCGTTTATACCTTCCAAACGGCAATTCATCCGTATTCCAGCCCGATATCACCCGGCAGCGGGTGGCATCGGTTATGATGGAAAGTGCAACACGGGCCCGCTTTCGACGGGCGCGTGGCTGGCAAGACTTGAACGAGCGCATACATGGCATACAGATGGGAGACTTCCGACAGCGTCTGGCTGGAGGATGAACGCAAACGACAATTCGAACTGGCGCAAAGCCGGGGCATCAGCCGCATCGAGTGGCAAGCCCACGCGCGCGGCCGCCTGCCCGACGTGGCGCAATTGCTGGGCGCTTCGCTGCCCGCCTGCGGCCATGGCGACATTTATCCCGAAGGTTTTGTCTATTGCCCCGAGTGCGGCGCGCCGCTGGCCATGCATGGCGGTGGCGACCGCCTGCCGCCATGGTGGGGACCGTCGACCGCGCCGCTGCCGGCCGATGCGTATCCGTTGCCGAAATACCTGCCATTGGGCTTGCCGCTGACGGCGCAGCCGCTGGCCGCTACCCTGGAAACCCGCAAGCCGGAACCGGAAGTGGGTGCGCCCGACGAAAAAATGGCCGCGCCGCCCAATGCAGTGTGCGTGTTTGCCGCCGGCCACTTCGGCTATGCGGCGCAGCGCCTGCTGGCGCTGGCGTACACGCGCAACGTGCTGCAATACTGGGATCCACTGGCGCGCCGCTGGCATTTGATGGCGGCTGAAGAACAGACGGCCGACCTGTCGTTTACGGCGTCCGCTTATGCGTGGCTGCCGGCCGTCGCCGGGCAGCGGGGCGAAGTGGGCATCGTGCCGGGCGCCCATGGACTGGCCCGGTTGATCGTCAATCCCGTCAATGAAAGCTACCGCACGGAGACGGTGCTGTCCGCGCCGCTGGCCAGCGCGCCCGGCATGGCGGCCGGCCGTATCGCGTGCCTGCTGGCGACGCCGGCCGGCGTGCGCCTGTGGACGGCCAATGCCGAAGGCGCCGATGGCGAAACGCTGGACATCGCTGCGGTCGCCGTGCATGCCGGCGCCATGGCTGCAGGCGATATTCCCGATCCGGACGAAGACGCCACTGAATCCGCCGCCACGCCCGTCGCTACGCACGTCCCCATTCCCGCCGCCGGGTGGTCGCGTCCCGTCTGCTATGACGGCAAACTGGTGTGGCTGCACGAACTGGGTGAAATCTGGTGGCGTCCCGGCAGCGCGCCGCAATGGCTGCCGTGGCCATCGGGCTGGACGCCGCGCCTGCAATTCGGCGGCCCGGTGCGCAGCCGCGACGGCCGCCTGTGGCTGATCGGCCATGACGGCCAGCGCTATTCGTACCGTGAACTGGGTGCGGTGCGCGCGCAGATCCAGCCGCTGGATGGCGCCCGGCTGGGCTTTTGCACGTTGCTGTTCCGCCGTGGCCACCAGGTCAAGGATGAACCGTGGGCGGTGGAAAACGTGGAAGACCAGGGCGGCGCGGACGAGCTGGTGTTGCCGCTGCTGGAAAACGCCAGTTCCACGCGCGAACAGCCGACCGGCCTGGTGCTGCGGGTGGAAGCGTATTCCGGCAAGGCCGAAGCGGCGCTGCAAGAGGCGGTGCTGCCGCGCGTGCTGATCGAATGGGTAGGCCAGCGCAACGTGATCCTCGATGAAGCGGTGCGCCTGAAACAGCCCGCCGATTGCCAGCCCTTTGTCTACGATAACTGCCTGTGGCTGCACCACCCGTCGTGGAACGACGTGCGCGGCTGGCGCCTGGAACCCCAATCATGACCAACGTGACCAGTTGGCCCAACATGCCATTGCGCGCAAGGCAAGCGGCGGTGGCGGCACTGATATTGGCGGCATCCACTGCCACCCAGGCCGCCTCCCACGTCTTCCTGGTACAAAACTCCGGCTGGATGGAAGCGTTCTACACCGACCCCGCGTCCCAATACAAGCCGCTGGTAACGGAAGTGGTGCTGGCCGCCGTCCAACCGGGTGACGCGCTGGTGCTGGCGTCGTTCAACCAGTCGCTGCCTGGCGCGCCGTCGCCGAAAGCGCTGCTGGCCGCCAAGGTGGACAAGCATTCGCAGCGCACGGCGGTGCAGGGCGCGCTGGCCGGACTGGGCGTGGCGAAAAAGCCCGGCAGCACGGCGCTGGCCGATACCGACCTCGGTGAAGCCGTCAGCAGCGCGATCGGCACGGCGCTTGGCAACAAGGCGGGACTGGTCTGGCTGTTCACCAACAACAAGAACAGCCCGAACAACGACCAGGCCACGTCGCGGCGCAACCGCGAATTCTATGAATTGATCCACCATGGCGCCAACATCAAGAAGGCGCTGGCGTTCCCGCTGCACATGCCGGTCAAGGGCCGCTACAGCGCCAACGGCTTGATGATTTACGTGTTCGCCATCGGCGACGAAGGCGCGCGCGACCTCGATGCGCTGATGCGTTCCGGCCGTTTGCAGCAAGTGGTGACGGAAACCCCGGCGCGGTTGAAACCGCTGGACCAGGACACGGTGCGCCTGACGCCCGTGAAAGTCGAGAACGTGCCCGGCGTGGCGTTTTCCACGCAAGCCAATGGCGTGCTGCGCGCCGATATCGACGCCGGCACGCAGGGGGCGACGGCCAACCGCGCGCAGTCCAGCAGTGCGGCCCGCATCGGCTGGCGGCTGGAAAACACCATGTACCCGTACACCATCACCAGCGCGCGGCTGGAAGCGCGTTCGCTGCTGGCCGGTGCGCAAACGCCGATCCTGCTGGGGGCGGACGCCGTCACGGGCCTGGCGCCCGGCAAACCGCAGCCGCTGTCGTCCGCCATGCAATTGCCGGTCGCGCACTTGCCCGGCAAATGGTCGCTGGCGGCGGTGAAGGCGGCCGGTTCCGCCGCCGTGCTGCCGGGGGCGATTGAAGTCACGCTGTCGGAACAAAAACTGGAATTGTCGCAAGCGTTCCGCCAGCGCATGGCCAGCCTGTTCCCCGGCGATCCGCTGCCGGATATCTTCACGCCGCCGGAACAGGTGCAGGGTTCACGCGCTGTGCTGCCGCTGGAAGTGCGCATCCGCTATGGCGTGGCGCCGCTGATCGGTTTGCTGGGCGGCGCGGCCGCGCTGCTGGCCGCCGCCGTGGCGCTGGCCATGGCCGCCACGCGCACGCGCAAGGTGTGGGTCACGGTGGAAGGGGAGCCACGCACGGTGCACGCGAAACCGGGCACGGTGCAGCCGCTGCACGACCGGGCGGGCAACAAGGTGGCGGATTTGAAAACTTCGATGTTTGGAACCACATTGACGGACGTGCGCCAGGGCGCACAGGTCCGGTTAGGAAAATAACAGGATAAAAATGAAAGAACAAAACGACATCCAGCTGGCGCAAGCCAACACCGACCCGGGCTTCAAGATTCCAGGCAGCGACCAAAAACCGGCCAGCGCACCGGCCGGCTCATCGGCCAGCGCGCCCGTGCTGTCGGATACGCCGCCGGCGCAGCCAGGCACGCCGATGGAAGTGGCGCCGGTGCAGGGCGCCCCGGCCACCGATACGTCCACGCGCGACGTGGCGGTGGGCGGCGCGATTTTCCTGGTGTTGCTGGTCGTGTTCTTCTTTGCCCGCAATGCGTATGCGAACCACCTGGTGCGCCGCCGCGTGGCGCCATCGTCGGCCGATACGGCGGGCTGGCTGATGTTCTTCGGCCTGTCGTTCCTGTCCGGCGCGCTGGTGCTGGCGATTATCAATTCCAGCAAATTCCTCAGCCTGGCCGTGACGGGCACGCTGCTGCTGGCAGGCGTCGGCGCGCTGGCGGGCGCCTTCTTCACCGGCCGCCGTTAATTCAGGAGAACCATGATGGCGGACTTCCCAGGCACCAGTACGGAAAAGAAGGCGGAACTCAAGGTTGACTTGCGGCCCACGCTGTTCATCGGCGCGGGCGGCACCGGCATGGAAGTGATGATGCGCATCCGGCGCCGCATTTTGTCGGCTGTCTGGAACCGCCATCACCCCACGCGCGTGGAAGCGATCGGCCAGTTCCCCGTGGCCCGCTTCCTGCACGTGGACCTGGATAACGGCGCCGTCATCGATGAGGGTAAATCGCAGCGCACCGACCCGTGGTATGAACTCGTTAAACTGTCCGACGAAGAGCGGCTGGTGGAATCGATCGACCTGACGCAATACCACGAATCGGACGACAGCCTGGCGCGCTTCCCGCTGATTGAAAACTGGATGCCGCTGCGCCCGAAAAAACTGCGCTCGCTCGGCATCGATCCATCGAAGGGCGCGGGCCAGATCCGCGCCGTGGCGCGCCTGTACCTGTACGATAAATATCCGAAGCTGCGGGGCCGCATCAAGGGCGCGCTGAATTTCCTCAGCAGTAATGCGGGCAACGAGCGCAAGGAAAATTACCAGCGCCTGGGCTTGCAGGTCGATACGTCGAAATTCCGCATCGTCGTGATCGGCTCCAACGCGGGCGGCACGGGCGCCGGCACGTCGATCGACCTGGGCTGGATCGCCAAGGCCATCGCGCGCCAGGAAGTGTCGGACAGCCAGGTCGACCTGGTGATGTTCATGCCGTCCGGTTACGCCAAGGCCAACAAGGAACGCACGGAAGCCAATGCGTACGCGACGTTGATGGAACTGGAAACGTCGATGCGCGACATGAATGCGCAAGTGCGCTGGGCCGATCCAGACAGCCTGGTGGGACGCGGCGCGCCGTTCGACGACGTGTATTTCGTCGACACCGCCAACCTCGCCAACAAGGCCACCAACGACGTCAAGGACGTGTACCAGATGGTGGCCGATTCGCTGTTCGAGGATTTCGCATCGGCCGACTTTGCCAACAAGAAGCGCTCGGTGGCCGTCAACCAGCAACAGCACAAGCTGGGGCCCTTCAATCCCCGCGTGCCGGAAAACCGCTTTGGCGACATGCGCCTGTCGTATTCGAAAGTGTATTCGGCCTTTGGCCAGGCCGTGCTCGATACGCAGCAGGGCTTGCGCGACGATATCCGCGCCTATGAACTGGCCGGCCTGATGGTGAAAGCGTTCTTCGGCATCCTCGGCAGCGATGGCGCGCCCGCGCGCCGCGCCGGCGACCAGGAACGCGACTTGTTCATGCGCGAACAGATGGCGCTGGCCGAGCGCCCGTTCGCGGAATTCCCCGACTTCCGCAAAGGCACGGTCGACGTCACGCCATTCCAGGAATATGCGCTGACCGACCGCCTGCTGCTGGACAAGGATGAACGCTCGCTACTGGAGCGGGTGGAATCGAAAGTGCAGCTGGAAATCGACCGCATCATGGCCGATTACGACTTGAAGCAGTGGCGCGAAAAGGTGGCGGAACTGTTGCCGCACCTGGAACGCGACGCGATCCGCGAAGCGGGCGCCACGGCGGAAACCAGCGAAGACCGCTTGAAGCGCCACACGTCCGAACTGCTGGTGAAACTCAAGGGCCGCGCGCGCGACCAGCTGTATGCGCTGCTGGACGACCGCAAGCAGGGCGGGCTGGAATTCGTGCTGTCGCTGCTGGAGCAGATCAAGGCCCGCATCGCCCAGCGCGACCTGGGCCATATGGAGCGCAACGGCAAGCGTTACCGCGATATCCGCGACGCGCTGCGCACGCGCCAGGTGGAAGAGTCGCTGAACAACCTGTCGCAGGCCGCCACCAAGTTGTTTGGCAAGGATGCGCAAGCGCGCGAAGTGATGGCGCATTTGAAGCGCGACATCGCCGATTACCTGCGTTTCCACTTGCTGGCCGTGGCGGCGGGACAGGCGGTGGAAGTGCTGAAAGCCCTGTCGTCGTGGCTGGGCGATACGCAGTCGGTCGATGAAAAAGGCCAGCCCGTGTGGAGCGGCATTGCCGGCGAATTCCAGGAAGGGCGCCGTTGCGTGGAAGCCATGCTGGGCGCCGTCGACCAGCGCATCGCGCAATTGCGCGCCGATGCGCAGCACGAACACGCGACGTACATGAAGCTGGCCAGCGACAGCGTGCCGGAAGCCGTCAAGCTGACGGGCGACGTGTCGTCGTGGAGCGAGGAAGTGTTGCTGGAATTCGGCGGCTCGGCGCGCCTGTTCCCGCAACTGGGCGACGACAAGCTGCGCGCATCGCTGCTGCTGAAACTGTTCCGCCGCGCGCAAACGCAATTGAGCAGCGAAGGCCTGGAACAAGCGCAGCCTGCCGATCCGCTGCTGGAGCGCTTGCAGGCGATGTCGCCGCAGGAACGCCAGCACATCTTCAATGAATGGATCAAGAGCGCCATGCCGTGGGTGAACGCCCGCTTCTCCGCGGAATTCACGCCGAGCGCCGACCAGTTCAAATGCTTCATCGGCGTGGGCGACGTGCATGCGTGGAAAAAAGTCGAGCATGAAATCAAGGCGGCCGTACCGACGGGATTCTTCCACGGCGACCTGGTCTCCATCGTCAACACGGGCGTTAGCGGGCGCGCCGTGTGCTATATCGAATTGTCCGGCGTGCCGATGACGGTGCTGCGCGGGCTGCCGACATGGCGCACGTCGTACCAGATCGAAAACCCGAAAATCCCGACCCATTTGCACTTCGATTCGACCCGCTTCCGCCATCCGATCGCGCCATCGATGGATGAGCTGAACCGGCTGGCCGACGATTACGAATGGTTCCTGCAAGCGATCGCGCTGGGCGTGGTCAAGCGCAAGGCCGACCTGGCGGACCGCGAAGCGCTGTTTCAGCCGAAGGGCCAGTACCTGTTCGAAGTGGAACCGGGTTCCGGCGAGTGGCTGCAGATCGGTAACGAATATGCGATCCGCTCGAACGGTTTGCCGCCGTATTACCGCGACCAGGTGATCGCCGCCGTGCGCCTGCGCCTGGGCACGATGGGCGCGCACCAGTTCGCGCTGCTGGCCGCGCTGATGCGCCACTACCAGTTGCGCGTCTACCAGCCCAAGCTGGAAGTCGATGAAACGGGGGCGGAACTGCCATCGCCGTCGTTGCCGAACATCACGGCCAAGCGCCTGCACGACGCGTGGGTCAAGCGCGCGCAGGCGGCTGCCGCCAGCGCGTTGCCGGAAGCGTTTGTCGAACGGGCGCTGGCCGCGCTGGCGCAGTGGAGCGATACCGTTCCCGGTTCCGCCACCGATGCGTACAGCTGGGAAGTGCAGCAGCCGGCGGAAAAGCGCGTGCTGAAAGGGGAATACCTGGCCAGCGACGCGCTGGCGGCGTCCGTGTTTGCGCAAGGCGCCGCGCCGGCCGCTCAGCCGGTTCAACCTGTACAGGTGGCGCCGGTGGCCACGGTGTACGTGGCGCCTGCCATCGCGGCCGCGCCGGTTGCCGCTGCGGCGGGACCGCTGTTCAAGGTCTTCGTCAACAAGACGCAGCAGGGCCCCTACAACTTGCACGAACTGGCGCAGCGCATCGCGGCAGGCGAAGTCACGGGCGCGACCAAGGTGTGGAACATGCAGTGGGTGCCCCGTGTCGACCAGTGGAAACTGGCCAGCGAGATGGCGGACATCGCGCCGTTGTTGGCGGCCGCGATTCCCGACCCGCATGACGATATCCCCGATCCGGAATAAGGACAGCAGTGGAAGCAGCGATGTACCGGTGTGTAGCAGAAGTGTGCGGCAAGGGTTTTCCGCGCAAGGTGAACTTTTGTCCGTTTTGCGGTACGCGGCAGGGAGCGGCCGCGCAAGCGGCGCCGGCCGGCCGCTGGGCGGACAGCGGCGCGGCCGAGGCAAAGGCTGCGGCGCTGGCTGCAGCCCAGGCCGAAGCCGATGCGCTGGCCCGCGCAGCGGAGCGGGCCAGGGCCGAGGAACGCAGCCGGGCCGAGGACCAGGCCAGGGAAGACCAGGCCAAAGCCGACGAGCAGGCCAGGGCCGCGCGCGCGGAAGCGCTGGCGCAGGCACGGAATATCGCAGCGGCCCAGTCCGGTACGGAATCGCGCCAGCCGCCGGAGCAACTGACGCCGGAACAGCAATCCGCGCTGGAGCGGCTGAACAAACTAAAAGGCATCGGCAAGCAAGCCACCGCGCCGTCCGCGCCAGCGGCCAACCCTTATCAGCCGCAAGGTAACGGCGCCCAGCCGTCGCGCCCGCCACTACGCAAGCCCATCAGCAAATCCATGTGGGTGTCGGTGGCCGTCGTGCTGGGCCTGATCTGGTTCCTGGCGCGTCCGTCCGATCCGGCGAAAAAACTGCAGGGCCGCGTGGACAAGGCCGTGGCGCAGGCACAGGATTGCAACATCGATGTGGCGCGCAATGAATACACGTCGCTGAAAGCGGACAAGGCGAGCGCCGCCCAGCTGAAATACCTGCAAGACATCATCGGTGCGAATGCAAAGAAATGCGATACCCGGCGGCACCGCGCCAAGGCGTGGTCGGAATTGCGTCCGCAACTGGACAGCGCGCTGCAAAACGGGTCCATCGACCTGGCGGACCGCCGCCTGGCGGCGTTCGTCAAGGCATGGGGCGCCGATGATGAAACCCGTGACATCGATGGCCGCATCGACGTGCGCAAGGGCGAACGCCTGCTGAACGAAGCGGACGCGTGCATCAAGCGCTCCGACCGGAGCTGTGCGGAAGCGAAATTGCAGGCGGCGGAAAAACTGCAGCGCAACGAACTGAAAACCCGCACCGAGCTGCTGCGCGAAGCGTTGTCGGACTTGCTGAAACGCACGGTGCTGGACCAGCGCGAAGCCGCGCCTGTACCGGTCCCGGCACCGGTGGCTACACCGGCGCAGCGCGCGCCGCAAGCGGCCCCTGCCGCACAGCCAGCGCAGACGCCGCAGCAATCCCAGCAGGCCCGCAAGCTGCTGACCGAAGCGGAACGTGAACTCCGTCAAGGCAATTACAAAGCCGCCATGGACAAGGCCAATATCTGTGCCACCATGATTGATGAAGGCAACCGCGAATGCGTGGCCCTGAAGAACCGGGCCGAGCGCATGAACCGCGATTTGATGAATTGCGTGGCGGCGGGACGCGAGTGGATCGACGACCGCTGCCAGTAAGGAGAACCCCATGAAACGAACGATTTGCGGCGGCGTGGTCGCCGCCATGCTGGCAGGCTGCGCCGCACAGGGCGGTTACCAAAGCCGTGGCGAGCCGGCGCGTGAGCAGGGCAGCGGCGGCAGCCAGGTGGGCAATGCCGCTGCGGGCGCCGCCGTGGGCGCCGTGGCGGGCTGCGTGCTGGCCAAGGCGCTCGGCAAGAAGTGCGCGGAAGGCGCCGCCGTCGGTGCGGCGCTGGGGGCGGCCATCGGCTGGACCACGTATTCGGAAAAAGTCGCGCCGGCACAGGCCGTCAATGCGGAAGCGCAGCGCGAAGGCTTGGTGGTGCCGCGCAATGAAATCCGCCTCAAGGATTACCAGGTGTATTCCACCACCGCCACCGTGCGCGGCGGCGGCGAACCGGTGAAGGTGGTGGGCGAGATCAAGCTGTATGGCCAGGCCCAGCGCGTGCCGGAAGTGGTGCAAAGCATGACCTTGTACAAGGCCAATGGCGAGAAGGCGTCGGATACGCCGCAAATTGCCCGCGTCGAGAAAATCGACGGCGCGGGGCAGTACCGCGCCGTCGGCGTCTACAAAATCCCCCGTGGCATGGAGCAGGGCCAGTACACGGTGCAATCCGTGCTGATGCTGGACGGCCGCGAAGTGGCGCGCCGCTCCGCCATGTTCCAGGTGGCGGATAACGGCGGCGGGCCGGAACTGTTTATCGCGCAGCGCTGAAGGCGGTGAGGCTGACGGGCCGTTCCGGCAGATAGGGCAACAGCCTGTTTGGCGTCCACAACCGGCTGGCCATCCGCATCACCAGTACGGACAAGACGATCATCCCTGCCGCATAACCCAGCCCGGCATGCAAGCCGGTGACGGGCACGCTGTACAGCTTGCCCACGTGGATCAATGCCAGCACCAGATACGCGGCCATCAACGTGCCCCACGTGGTCCGGCGAGGATTAGGCAAGGCGCACAGCAGCACGTTGATGGCGACCAGCAGCGGCGCCTGCATGCCGAAGACCAGCCACTTTTCCATATTGTGCAGCGTGTCCGCCATACGCTGGCCAAACGCCATATCCAGCGCAGCCTGGCCGAACATCAAGACCAGCAACATGCACACGGCAATTTTCAGCGACGTCCGGTAAATCTGCATGGCCAGCGCACCATCCCGGCCGGGCGCCAGCAGCGTGCGCCAGTGCAGATTGCGCATGGCGACCATGCTCATGGCTGCCGGAATCCACGCAATCATCGCCAGCAGGTGGCCTACTGTCAGCACGCTCCCCAGGGGCAGCGGTGGCGTCAGGCTCCAGCACAGCGCGGCGGTACCCATCCGCACACCGCCCAGCATGCTGGACTGCACCTTGTTGTCTTGCAGGAAGCGCGGCTGCAGCAACGAATAGCGCAAGACTTTGCTGCTCCACGCCGGCGCCTCTGCCGCTGTCGCGGGCGGCTGCACGCGGGGCATGATGCGCCAGTAGCGCTGCAGCGCTACCGACATGGCGGGCCAGCCGGCTGCAAGCAAGACCAGTACCGTTGCCGGCAACCGCATCAGTGCAGCCACGGCCACATCGCCATACACGGCCCATACCACGATGATGATCATTCCTGCCGTGTACACGGTGCGGTTGCGCAAGCGGGGCAGCAGCCCGGAACGCAGCGTGGCAAACAAGGTTCCTGCACATGCGGCCAGTGATAACGCCGCCAGGGCCGCCAGCACAGGCGCCTGCATCGTCGTGCTGATGATCCACGGCACCGCGATGGCGATCAGCAACGCGAACCCGTTAGCCCATACGCTGGCCAGCCGCAACTTGACACTGTCATGCCACAGCGCATCCGGGATACGCCGCTGCCCCAGGATTTGCGCAGTTTCGGCCAGCCGGGTGGAGGCGCTGCTGGACAAATACAGCATCAGCGCGGCGGCAGCCTGCAGCAAGTGCGGCGACACGCCGGTCCGCATCGCGGCAGGCAGCCGCAAGTCCAGCAAACCGGCAACGGCAATCGCGGCAGACGGGAAGGCCAGCCAGGGATCATTGCGCAGTGCCTGCATCAGGGAGGAAAACAGTTTCATGTTGGGGCTTTCAAAGCGCTGATCAGCCGTGCGGGTGTCCAAAGGTGGTTGGCTGCTACCAGTGCGGCGCAGGTAAGCGCTGCCAGCATTGCCGCGTAGGCCGGACCGATGTGCCAGCCAAATTCCGGTGTGCCAGGACGTAAGAGTGTGGCCATCCCGAATCCCGCGGCAAGCATAGCCAGCGAAGAAGCCGACAGCAGCACCATGCAGCCAATCGGCGCCAGGAATGCTGCAGTCTGTGCCGGCATCCATTTCCGCATCGCCAGCAGCAGCGTCATCACACCAGCCAGGATGAGGAAGACGGTCATGGCGCGGCTCTTTGTACGCGTCCACGCGGGGTAGATCCGCAGTTCAGGGAAAGTATGCATCATGGTTTTTATCGAATGACCGCCAGCGCTTCCAGCAAACGCTTGGGCGTCCAGCGCCGGTTGGCGATGAACAGTGCAGCGCAGGAAACAGTTGCCAGCAGCAGTGCATACTCCGCGCCGATTTGCCACGCCACTGCCGGCACGGCCAGCTTGAACCACGCCGGCACGTACGCATACAGCAACGGGATCAGCAAGGCCAGGATGGCGCCCACCTGCAAACGGTAGGGCAAAGTGCGCAGCAGCGTCATCAGCGACGTGCAGCACGCCAGTTCCAGCAGCGGGATGGTGATGGACGCCAGGCTATGCCAGCCCAAGTGGATGGGGGAATTCAACAGCATGCTGCCCAGCGCAACCAGTACCACCAGCGGCGCCTGGAATGACATCGTCGACAGCACTATGCGGGTGCCGATTCGCTGCAGCCGTGTTCCGCCCGGCAGCAGCAGCGAACGCCAGTGCAAGTCGCGCACCAGCAACGCATTGGCGCAGGTGCCGCAGACCACCGCCAGTTGCGCCATGCGGATGGCCGTGGCTTGTTCGCCCCACTGCACGGGAATCAGCTTGGTAAAGAAGGCCAGGTTTTGCACGGCGGCGACGACCAGCAGTACGCGGTGGTTGCCCTGATCAGCCGTGCGGTCGCTGGCCATCATGCGCAGCGGCTGATAACGGCCTGCCCAGCGCAGGAAGGCATCGCGCAGACCGCGCAGCACATTGGTTGGCGCACCAGCCACCGTGCGCAGCGCCTCGGCCTGGGAATGCAGGATCCAGCAAGCCTTGGCAGGCCAGGTCAGTGCGCATGCCGCCAGTATCCATGCAGGCAGGGCGGCAAAGCGGTGCAGGTCATGCGCCAATTGGTGGGTGGTGGCAAGAACCACCAGCAGCGCCAGCAGGATGGCTTCCACGGCATACCCTACCCGGCGCGGCAGCAAGCCTGCCCGCGCCAGCACTGCCGTCGAGCAGATCGTCAGCAGCAATGACAGCACGGCAGGCGCCGTCAGCCAGTGCCGGGGCGATCCCGGTGTAAGCATCAGTAAAGCAATGGCGATGCTGAGCACCGCCCAGTAGCGCGTGACCGACAGCAGCCACTGGCGCAGCCATGCTTGCCACAGGGCGGCCGGCGCCCGCCGCTCCTGCAATACGCTGACGCCGCGGCCCAGCGCCTGACCCTGGAACACGACCGCGAGCAGTTGGACGATACACGCCACCAGCACCATCGCATCCAGGACGGATGTGCTGTTTGACTTGCCGATGACCAGCAAGCCAAACAGGATGCTGGCGCACAGGATACCGACCAGCCATGCGCCCGCCTTGCCAAGGCGGATGACATGTAATGGATACAGCGGGAGCGGAGAAGACAGGGCGGCCGTGTTCACGAATTCAGCTCCACGAACAATTCATCCAGCGACAGCGGGCGTCCCGCTTCGGCCAGCACCGGCGCGTGGCGCGTATCGATCAGGCGCTGGCCGCCGCGCGTGTAGTGCACCACGGCTTCCGGCGGCACCGGGCCGTTGGCGATCGCTTGCGGAATCAGCCGGTAGCATTCCAGCATCGCATCCCAACTGTCCACCAGTTGCAGCTTGCCTTCGCGGATAAAGGCCACGTGCGTCACCACCCGTTCCAGGTCGGACAGGATGTGGCTGGAAATGATGACGGTGCGTTCAATGGCGCGCTCGCCGCTGAAGATGGCGCGCATGAATTCGCGGCGCGTCATCGGGTCCAGGCTGGCCACCGGTTCATCGAACAGCAGCACGTCCGGGTCATGCGCCAGCGCCAGCACCACCGACAGTTTTTGCTGGTCGCCGCCGGACAGCGCCGTCACGCGTACATTGAGCGGCAAGTCCATCCGCGCCGCCAGCGCCAGGCAGCGTTCTTCATTCCAGCGCGGATAGGCGCGGCCAATGGTGAACAAGTGTTCCTCCACCGTCATCCATTCAAACAAATCCGGTGTCTGCGCCACATAGCCGATGCGCTCGCGCACGGCATCGGTCAATTGCAGCGACGGGCAATTCAGCAGCGTTGCGCTGCCGCTGTCCGGCGCGGCCAGTCCCGCCAGGCAGCGCAGCAACGTGGATTTGCCGGCGCCATTGCGCCCCACCAGGCCGACCACGGCGCCGGCTGGAATGTCGAGCGATACATTGTCCAGTACCTTGACGCCGTTGTGACGCAGGGTCAGCTGGCTGGCGCGTATCGTGTAATCATTCATGGCTCTTTTTCCTGTCAAGGTATTCTTCGAAAAGTTGCAGGGCTTCCGCCGTGGTGAAGCCCAGCTGGTGCGCCGTCTGCGCCGCCGCTTCCAGCGCGGGACGCAGCAGCGCGGCTTTGTCGGCCGGAGCCGCGTCGCGTTGCACGTCGGCCACCGCCATGCCCACGCCGCGCCGGCGGGTGAGCAGGCCCTCGAGTTCCAGCATGCTGTACGCCTTGCTGACGGTCATCGGGTTGATGGCGTGCTGCTGCGCGACAGCCCGTACCGACGGCAATTCTTCGCCCGGCGTCAACTGGCCGCTGGCCACCAGGCGCCGCACCTGCTCGACGATCTGGCGGTAAATCGGCACCGGCGACGCCGGTGCGATATCGAAATCCATGGATCAGTTGTCCGGCAACTCGTGCCACAGGGGCAGCTTGTGCTTGCGGCGGCCGTAGGCGTAATACGCCGCCATCGAAAGCCCGAACACGACGCCAATAACCAGCGTGATGGCCAGCGCGGCGATGGGCTGCATCTGGTGACGCCAGATGGCGAACCACATCAGCGCCCCCCAGGCCGGCCCGAAAAAGCCGCCGCTGACCAGCGCAACCCGGCCGAAGCTGACGAAGTGGGGCAGGGGCAGGTGGACACCCATGCGCCACAGCAGACGCAGGATGGGCGGGTAGTAATTGCTTTCCAAAATGCCGGTCTTGGCCATGATGGCCAGCGCGGCGTCGCGTTTGGTGGTGGTCATGCGTATCCTCAGGTGTATTGCCACGTGTATTACTGTGTGAATTAGTGTATCACTACAATAATACACTTGCAATATCAGGGTACGCGGTGGTCTTTTGCTTTAACGGGCCGCATGCATGGCGGCTTCCGCCAGGCGGAAACCGCCCTATATAGGAATGAGGCCGCCGGGTTTGGTCGAGGTGGCGGCCCGGTGCATTGGCCAGGGCACGCGCATTGAAATGCGTAGGGCGGTTCGCTTTGCGAGCCGCCATGTTGGCGCAGCCGGTGTCGCGGTTTCAGTCCGCAGGCGCCAGCGTCACGGGAATCCCCGACAACACGGCATTGCCCGACAGCGGATCACGCAGGTTTTCGTCGAGGATGGCGTTCAGGTTCACGCCCGGCCGTTCCGCCGCGACCGCCATTTGCGTGCCCGGCAAATTGTGCCCCCAGCCATGGGGCAGACTGACCACGCCCGGCATCATGCCGTCGTCGATTTCCACCTGTACCGTGATGGCGCGGTCGCCGTTGCGCAATTGCGCGCTGCCGCCGTTGGCGAGGCCGAAGCGCGCGGCGTCCTGCGAATGGACCAGCGCCGTGCAGCGGTAGGCGCCTTTGGCCAGCACGGGCAGGTTGTGCATCCAGCTGTTATTGGAACGCAGCTGGCGGCGCCCGATCACCACCAGTTCCGGCGCGGGTTCATGCATGGCGGCGGCGACGCGCGCCAAATCATCGAGCAGCAGTTGCGGCGCCAGTTCGATCTTGCCGGACGGTGTGCGCAATACTTCCGGGATGCGCTGGGTCATGGCGCCCAGGTCGATGCCGGAAGGGGCGGCGCGCACTTTTTGCAAATTCAGGCCGCCGGGATTGCGGCCGAACTGGTCGCCATACGGACCGCTGCGCAAACCCAGGTCCAGCACGCGCTCCACGCCCCGCTGTGGCGTCAGCATGTCCATCACCGTGCCCGCCAGCGGCCCCACGCTTTTATCGAGATCTTCCCGCAGCAGCGCATCATCCAGTTGCGCGATGTCGGCGTCGGGGCCCAGGCCTTGCACGATGGCCGTCAGGCGCAGCAAGCTTTCCCATTCATCCGGCGCGCCTGACGTGCGGGGCAGCACGGGCGGGCTGTAACGCGCGTGGTTGCGGTGCGAGAATTGCGTGAACGTGACGTCGTAATGCGCATCTTCCAGCGGCGACACGCCAGGCAGGATCACGTCCGCATGGCGCGACGTTTCGTTCAGGTAGATATCCATGCTGACCATGAATTCCAGCTGGTCCAGCGCCGCCGCCAGGCGCGGCCCGTTCGGCGCGGACAGCACGGGATTGCCGGCAATGGTGATCAAGGCCTTGACCTGGCCCGGTCCCGGGGTGTCGATTTCCTCCGCCAGGCACGTGACCGGTAATTCACCCGCCACTTCCGGCGCGCCGGACACGCGGCTGCGGTAGCGGCCATAGGCCACGCCGCGTCCCGTTCCCGGCTTGCCGCGCGTATTGCCGGCAAAGGCGGCGGCTTTCGGGAACATCATGCCGCCTTCCTCGTCGAGGTGGCCCGTGAGGATGTTCAGTACGTCGATGAGCCACGAGGCCAGGGTGCCGTATTGCTGCGTGCAGGTGCCGATGCGGCCATAGATGGCGCCGCGCTGAGCGCCGGCCAGGTCGCGCGCCAGGTTGCGGATGGTGGCCGCATCGATGCCGCAACGCGATGCCACGCTTTCCGGCGCATACGGCTGCACGGCCGCTTGCAGCGATTCCAGGCCGTTCAGGTGTTCTGCCAGGCGGCCAGGCATCACCAGGTTTTCATCGAACAGCGCGTGCACCATGCCCAGCAGCAGGAACACGTCGGCGCCGGGGCGGATGAAATGGTGTTCATCGGCGATTTCCGCCGTCTCGGTACGGCGCGGATCGATGACGGCGATGCGGCCGCCCCGGGCGCGCAGCGCCTTGGCCTTGCCACGGAAATCCGGCACCGTCCACAGGCTGCCGTTCGACACCATCGGATTGGCGCCCACGATCAGCAGGTAGTCGCTGCGGTCGATATCAGGCACCGGCACCGACAGCCAGCCGCCATACATCAAGCCGCACGACAGCATTTTCGGCACCTGGTCGACGCTGGACGCGGAATACATGTTCTTGGTGCCCAGCGCCCTGGCCAGCCGGGGGAAATACAGCATCAGGCTCATTTTGTGGGAAACAGGGTTACCCAGCACGGTGGCCACCGCATCGCGGCCGTCGCGTTCGATGATGGGTGGCAGGCGGCGTGCGATTTCCGCATACGCCTCGTCCCACGTGGCGTCGACAAAGCGTCCGTCGCGCTTGATCAGCGGCGTGCGCAGGCGGTCGCCGTCTTCATGCAAGTCCTTGAGGCTGACGGCTTTCGGGCACAGGAACCCGGCGCTGAACACGTCCGCATCGTCTCCCTTGATCTTCTTGACCTTGCCGTCTTCGTGTTCGATTTCCAGGCCGCAGGCGGCCTCGCAAAATGGGCAGATACGGCGGGCGACGGCAGCCATGGTGAGCTCCTGAAATAAAAGTGAACGGTCGTTCTATTGTCAATTTTTGTTACACCGATGTCAATCGTATTGCGCTTGCTCAGGTGTATGCTTGATACCACAGGAGAACAATCATGAAACCAGCAAATTTCTTTTATGCTGCCCTGGCGATTGCCATGCTGGCAGCGGTGTTATCCGGCTGCCAGCGGCGCGAAGCGGGACCTGCCGAAGAGGCGGGCAAGAAGATTGACCAAGCCACACAGCAAGCCAATGCCGAACTGAAGCAGGCGGGCACGGAGTTGAAGCAGGCCGGCGCCGAGTTGAAAGATGCGGCGCATGAAGCCGGCAAGGAATTGAAGGAAGCCGCCGCCATCACGCGCGACAAGATCAATGACGCGACGGAAGTGGCGGGGCAGAAGCTGGAGAAAGCGGGCGAAAAGATGCAGGAAACCGCCCGCGAAGCCAAGGAAGAAGCGAAGAAGAAGTAAGCATCACGAGCGTGCTTTGAAGTTGGAGTGAATTAAGGCACGAACGGCCCCCAGGCAGGTTCCCTGATCTGGCCCGCCTGTGTGGTCACACGCTGCTTGACGCGTCCATCCACCGACACGATGGCCAGCGATTCGCGGCCGCCGGCTTGTGTGGCGTACAGGATGTACTTGCCGTTGGGGGCAAAACTTGGATACTGGTCGTCAGTGCTGTCGGACAGGCGCTGCTCCTGGCCGCTGGTCAGGTCCATCGCATACAACTGGTAATTGCCATCTCGGCGCGAGATATAGGCCAGCGTCTTACCGTCTGGCGAGAGGCGGGGGCTGATGTTGTGGCTGCCGCCGAATGTGACGCGGCTGGCGTCGCCGCCCCGCGCGCCCATGCGGTAGATCTGCGGCCCGCCGCTGCGGTCGCTGGTGAAGTAGATATGCTTGCCGTCGGCCGACCATTGCGGCTCGGTGTCGATACCGGCGCCGTTGGAGACACGGCGCAAGTCGCTGCCGTCGGCGTTGACCACGTAGACCTGGTAGTGGTCGTCCTTCGACAGCGCGACCGCCAGTTTGCCGCCGTCCGGCGCCCAGGCCGGTGCGGAGTTGCTGCCTTTTTCGTTGGCCACGACCTTGCGCTGGCCCGTCACCAGGTTGTGCACATAGACCACCGGTTTTTGCTGTTCGAACGATACATACGCCACCTTGGCGCCGTCCGGCGACCATGACGGTGAAATAATGGGCTCGTTCGAGCGCAGTGCGAGCTGCTCGCTTTCGCCGTCGGCGTCGGCCACCATCAACTGGTAGCTGCGGCCCTGCTGTTTCACGTAGGCGATACGGGTCGAGAACGCGCCCCGGTTGCCCGTCAGCTTGAAATACACGTCGTCGGCGATCTTGTGTGCGGACAGCCGGGTGAAGCGGGGCGCCAGCGCCTGGTCCAGCTGCGACAGCTTGCCTGGCTTGACGGTGTCGAGCAGTTGGTAACGCACGTCGTAGCGGCCGTCGGCCAGACAGTCCACGGTGCCGATCACCAGCGCGTCGGCGCCCTTTGCTTTATAGGCGCCCAGGTCGATGTTGCCGGCGTCGGCGATAACGCCAGCGTCGATCACGTTGAAGGCGCCGCTGCGGGCCAGATCGGCCTTGATGATGGCCGAGATCTGGGCGGGCGCCACTGTTTCATTGGCGAAGCCGGCAACGGCGATTGGAATCTGGTTGCTGCCGACGCCGGAAATTTCAATGCGCAGTTGCGCCTGCGCGGACGGCGCGGCGCTGGCGGCCATCGCCAGTGCGGCGCAGGCGATGAGGTGGGGGAGGCTTTTCAATGCTGATTAGCTGTGGCAAGGTCATTGACCAGTCGTTCAACTTGCGCTGGGAGCGCGCTTTTCATCGCGTCGGCGGATGAAGCATTCGTCATCAGGATGAATGTCAGGAAATTGTTTTTGGCGGTTGTGGAACACATGGTCATCGCCATGCCGCCAGGTATCATCTTGTCATTCGCCGCTACCAGCAATTGGTCACTGCAGGCAGGTTTGGTTATGTGGGCGCTATGGGGGGATGCGGCGGTCGTCACGGTGAGCGACGGCGACAGTCCGTCTTTAGGCGTGTAGGTGCAGGTATAAGTGATTTGCGTTGGCAAGTCAGACGGGCCTTCCGGTATTTTCTTGTGTTCCGTCGTGGACTGTTCCGCCGTCATCTTGTAATCACCGAGATTGAACGCGTCGAGTGCTTGCTGGTCCATTACATTGCACGGCGCGCCAGCGGATTCGGCAAATGCCATTGGTGACGAAAGGGACGAAGCCAGAGTCAGTGCAAGAAGTTGGACGCGCATGTTTATCCTGAACAAGGTAGTGGGGAATGGCAGACTGCCAGCTGCGCGCCCGGTTTGGAGATGATGCTTTCCAGCGTTCGCGCGCTTGCTAAATCAGCAATTAAATAGTGCCCGCGAATTTGCTTTCTGGAAATTATGAAATTGCCCAATTGTTATTATTAAAATAATCAATTTTCCTGCCCGGAGCGCGCAGGCGGCGCGGCGTTCGGCGCCACAATGGAAGGCGGATGGAGAGAGGGGCGGCGAACGCCGCTCCGGGAAATCAGTTGCCCGCTTTGAAGGCGGGTTTGAGCGGCACCACGTTGCTGCCATGCGCCCCCGCCGGCGGCGTGCCGTCGGGTGTGCCGCCCAGCACCACGGACAGGTCGACGAAGCCGGCGCGCCAGGCGCGTTCCAGGTCTTGCTCGATGGCTTCCATCGACGTTTCCTGCAAATTCTCGAAGCCACGCACGCCATAGGCGCGGTTGCGGCCGTGGGCCTTGGCCAGGTACAGCGCCATGTCGACCAGGTTGACCGCGCGTTCCCACGGCAGCGGCGTGTCGGCAGGAATCAGGGGGAAGGGCGCGAAGCCGACCGAGACGTTTACGCTAAACGTATGGTTCTGGTATTCGATCTGCTGCGACGAGATTGTCGTCAAGATGCGCCGCGCCACTTCATCGACGCCGTTGCGGGGAATCGCGGGCAGGAAGGCGAGGAATTCTTCACCGCCCCAGCGCACGATCATGTCGGTTTCGCGCAGCGCGATGCGCAGGTTTTCCGCGATCATTTTCAGCACCAGGTCGCCGGCCGCGTGGCCATAGGTGTCGTTGATGTTCTTGAAGTGGTCAACGTCCAGCAGGAACAGGGCGCCAACGATATCTTCGCCACCCTGGCCACGGCGCTCGACGTGATTGTGGGCGCGCATGTATTCCTGGAAGTGGCGGCGGTTGTACAGCGACGTCAGCGGGTCGAGCGAACTTTGCGCCTTCAGTTCCAGGTTCTTGACTTCCAGTTGCGCATTGGCCTGGCGCACCTTACGGTACAGCAGGCCCACCACGGTGGCGGTCAGCGCAAACACCAGCGCCAGCAGCCACCACACGCGCTGCTGCAGGCGGCGGTTGTCGATTTCCGCGCTCTTGACCTGGTTTTCACGGCTCAGCAGCTCGATGCGGCGCTGCTTCTTTTCCATCTCGTACTTTTCCTGCAATTCCCAGATGGCTTTCTGGCGCTGCTTTTCAAACAGCGCGCTGGTGATGTCCCGTTCGCGGTGGTAGGCGCTGATGGCGCCCGCGAAATCGCCGGCGCGTTCCAGCGCCTGGCCGTACTCGAGCAGCACGGCTTGCAGTTCCGGCTTGTTGTTGGTCTTTTCGTAGTACGCCATGCCCGCTTCGAAATGCTTTTTGCCTTCGGCCGTCTTGCCCATGCCAAGGTAAGCCTGGCCGATATTGATCAGGGCAATGGCTTCCGTTGTGGAGTCGCCGATTTCCCGCGCCACCGCCAGCGATTCCGTGCCATAGCGTATGACGCGCTGGTAATCGCGGTCCTTCAGGTAACTGTCGGACATGTTGACCAGCGTGTCGGCGAGCAGTGACTTGGCGCCCATCTTGCGCGCCATTTCCAGCCCGGATTGCAGTGCGGCCAGCGCGCGGCGCGGCTGCTCGGAATCCATGGCCAGTACATATTCCGTCTGGCGGGCTTGCGCAATGCGGCCGGGCGAATTCAGCTTTTCAGCCACTTGCACGGACTCTTCCAGCACGGCCCAGCCCTTGTCGTATTCCTTCATGCGGTCATACAGCACGGCCAGCGCATTGAGCGCCGTGGCCAGCGGCAGCAAGTCTTCCAGCGGGCGCGCGGTTTCCACTGCGGTTTGCAGTTTCAGCAGCGCGACGGGGAAGTTGCCCTGTTCCGCATAGGATTGACCTGACGTGATGGTCGCCTGCACGCGCAGCGGCACATCCTGCGTCTGGTTGGCCAGCTTTTCCGCTTCGAACGCCAGTTCGTGCGCGCCCTTGGTGTCGGACATGCCGGACAGCGTATAAGCCTTGGTCAGCAAGCCCTTGGCGAGAATTACCGTATTGCCCTGGGCGCGGCCGAAGGCTATCAATTCCTCGGCCAGTTGCAGCGCGATGTCCTTCTGGCCCAGCTTGACGCGGGCATAGCTCAGTTGGGAGAGGAATTCAGCCTTGGTGCCGGGCGGCGCCGAGCGGGCCGCGCTTTCCATTTTTTGCAGTTGCACCAGCGCTTTTTCAGGCACGTAGCGGACCTGGTCGCGGATTTCCGCGATGCCGGCGTCGAGCACGGACACACCCTGGCCCCACGCCAGCGCCGGCGACAAGACACAGGCAGCCGCCAGCATTCGCATGCTGCGCGTAAACGTCTGATCCCGAAAGCCTGCCAACTGGTTGTCCTTTGCATATCTTTGCCCGGAAACCGCGCAAAGTGTCTAGACAATTATATTCTTGTTGCAAGCGAGAAATCGAAAGAGATTGGGATTTTCTGCAAAACCGCCACAGTGACAATTAAGCAATTTTGCAGGAAGTTATACGACTGTTCACAAGTCATGCTGCAAGTTGTTGCAACAGATACAAGCGCTGGTACAAACCGCCGTCGATTTGCATCAGTGCGTCGTGGGAACCGGACTCGCTGATACGGCCATGGTTCAGCACGATGATGCGGTCCGCTTCGCGGATGGTCGACAAGCGGTGCGCAATGGCGATGATGGTGACCTGGCCGCGCAATTCATGCAGCGCGGTTTGCACGATCTGTTCGGTCTGGCTATCGATGCGCGACGTCGCTTCATCCAGCAGCAGGATGCGGGGTTTGCCGGCCAGCGCACGGGCAATCGCGATCAATTGTTTTTGCCCGCTCGACAGGCGCGAACCGCCTTCGCCCAGCGGCGTGTCGTAGCCGTGTTCCAGCGCGCAAATGAAGCCGTGCGCATGGGCGGCCCGCGCCGCCGCTTCGATTTCCGCCAATGGCAGGCCGCGGCCCATGTCGATGTTTTCGCGGGCCGACGCCGCCAGCAGGAAGGGTTCCTGCGGCACCAGCCCCACGTCGTTGCGGAAGCGCTGGTTCGGGATGCCGGCCAGCGCCTCGCCGTGCAGGCAAATGCTGCCCGTGCTGACGGGGTAATAGCGCAGCAGCAGCGACAGCAGCGTGGATTTGCCACTGCCCGTATGGCCGACGATGCCGATGAACGCCCCCTGCGGGATGGTCAGCGACAGGTCATGCAGCACGGGCTGGTTTTCGGCATAGGCGAACGTCAGGTGCTCGATGGCCACGGCGGGCGCTTGCAGCCGCTCCTGCGTTGGCGCCTGGCCTGCGCCCGCCTGGTGTTCCGGCGACAGCGGTTCGTCCAGCAGGCCCGCGACACGCGATGCCGCCACCACCGATTGCTGTAACTGCGAGAATTGCATGGTGATTTGAATCAGCGGCTCGATCACGCGGGCGATATAGCTGATGAACGCATACAGCACGCCCACTTCCGCCGCGCTCATCGGGCGCTGGCCAAACATGTAGATCACCGCCGCCAGCAGGATCACGTTCAGCAAGTCCAGTGCGGGACGCAGCAGCCACGCATTGGCGCGGATTTCCGCCACGCGCTGCGTGTAGTGGTCGACGTTGGTGAGCTTGAAGCGCTCGGCAAAGCGGGTTTCCGCATTGTTCGCCTGCAGCACCGGCATGCCGCTGATGGACTCGGCCATCTGGCCATTGATTTCACTGCGCAACTGGCGCGCCCGCGTGACGGCCGGCGCGCTCCAGCGCTGGTACAGCCAGACGATGCCCAGCACGGCCGGCAGCAGCGCCAGTACGATCAGCATCATGCGCCAGTCCAGCCACGCCATGGCGATCACCGTGCCGACCAGCACGATGGTGCTGTCGAGCATGACGAACAGCACTTGTACGTACAGGTTCTTCACGGCTTCCGTATCGTTGGTGACGCGCGATACCAGCTGGCCCGTGATGGCGCGGTCGAAGAACGCCATCGGCAGGCGCAGCACGTGGCCATACACTTGTTCGCGCAAGCGCTGCACGGAACGCATGGCCAGCCCGGACAGGCTGACCAGTTGCCAGTAACGCAGGCCGGTGGCGATCCAGCCGGTGCCCAGCACGGCGCCCAGCAACAGCCACATGCGCGGCCAGTCCAGGTGGCGCGGTAACAGGTGTTCATCGATCAGCGCCTTGCCCGCGATCGGGCCCAGCACTTCCAGGAAGGCCGCGGCCATCAGCCACAGCAGCGCCCAGTGCAGGCGGCGCAAGTCGGGCCGGGCTGCCTGGTGCAGCAAGCCGAATGCCTGGCGCATCTGCTTGCCTGAGGATACGTGGTCAGGATGCTTCAATGCTGGCCTCCAGTTGCTGGTAGCGCCACTGGCTGGCATACCAGCCATTCAGTAGCAGCAATTCGGCATGGTTGCCGGTTTCAACGATACGGCCATCACGCAAGACGATGATCAGGTCCGCATTCACCACGGCGCTGAGGCGGTGGCTGGCGATGATGGCGCTACGCTCCATGCCGCTCTGGTGGCCGGCCACGCGCAATGCTTCCAGGTGTTCCAGGATGCGGGTTTCCGTGCCCGTGTCGACGGCGGACAACGCGTCGTCCAGCAACAGCAAGGCATTGTTGGCCAGTAGCGCGCGGGCAATCGCCACGCGCTGGCGCTGGCCGCCGGACAAGGTGATGCCTTTTTCACCCACTTCCGTTTCATACCCGTGAGGGAACTGCAAAATATCGTCGTGGATGGCGGCCAGGGTGGCGGCGTGTTCGATTTCCGCACGGCTGGCGCCGGGGCGGGCCAGCGCGATATTGTCGGCAATCGATGCGGAAAACAGGAACGATTCCTGCGGCACCCAGCTGATGGCGCCGCGCAAGGCGCGCAATGTGTAATCGCTGATGGCGTGCGGCCCCCATTGCACGCGGCCCTGCTGCGGCGTCAACTGGCGCAGCAGGACGCGCAGCAGCGTGGACTTGCCGGCGCCGGTGGGGCCGACCAGCCCCAGGGTCTGGCCCGGACGCAGGCGCAGGCCGATCCCGTGCAGCGCATGCACGCCCGCCGCCTGGCCGGGGTAGGCATAGGTGATTGCGTCCAGCAACAAATCGCCTTTCGGCGTCTGTTCGATGTGGCCCTGGTCGGCAATGGCCAGCGGCGCGTCCAGCATCGGCTGCAGGCGCGCATAGGCGGCACGGCCCCGCTCGATCAGCGACAACACCCAGCCGGCGGCAAACATCGGCCAGATCAACTGGCCCAGGTACATGGAAAAGCTGGTCAGCGCGCCGATGGTCAGTTCGCCCTGCCAGACCAGGTAGCCGCCCAGACCCAGCGTCAGGCCGGTGGCGGCGGTCAACGTCAGGCCGACCGCCGGTTCATACGCGGCTTCCCACACTTGCGCGGACAGGCTGGCTTTTTGCGCGTCCATGGCCAATGCGCCGAACTGGCTGGCGCTGCGCTGTTCCAGCCCCAGTGCGCGCAACGTGCGGACGCCGGACAGGGTTTCCTGCACGTGGCCGTTCAGTGCTGAAAAACGCTTCAGCGAGTCGGCGGACGCCGTATGGATGTGGTTGGAGATATGCCAGAACGCCCACGCCATCAGCGGGAAGGGCAGCAGCGCGATGCAGGCGAGGCGCCAGTCGACGCCCAGCATCATGATGCCCAGCACCGTCACCAGGGTCAGCGCGCCGTCGAAGCCGGCCAGCATGGCTTCGCCGGCCGTCATTTCAATCGCATCGATATCGTTGGTGGCCAGCGCCATCAGGTCGCCGGTGCTCTGGTTCTGGTAAAACGCGGGGCCCTGGCGCGTCAGCCGCGCATAAAAGCGCGTGCGCAATTCCACGCCCAGTTTGTAGGCGACCGCATACAAGGTCATGCGCCAGCGCGCACGCAGCAGGTAATTGCCGACGCCCAGCAACAGCAGCAACCCCAGTTGCCGCATCAATCCCTGCGCGTCGAGTGTGTGCGCGGCCAGGCCGTCAATCATTGCGCCGATCTGGCGGGGTATCCAGATACTGATCAGCGCCACGCCGGTAAGCATGGCAGCCGCGGCGGCATAAGCCGGCCAGTGCTGGCGCACAAAGCTGGCTAGTAGCCTCGATAAACTCATAGCTATCCTCGGACTTGTCGAGCCCGGTAGGATACATCAGCAGGGAATTTGGTGCCGGGAGGCGGCGTGGGAGGCGCTCGTCATCCCGCGACAGCGGGGATGACGAGGCACAGCGGAAAGATTACTTCTTCGGCGAAACAGACTTCAGCACCACCGGTTTGGCTTCCGTGGTTTCAGCCGCCACGACAGCCGCGACCGGCTTGTCTTCTTCGGCGCTGTGGCCGCTCAATTCCGCAACGGCTTCAGCCAGCGGCTTGGCGGCAGGCTTGCCTTTGGCTTCCGCTTTTGCCTCAGTTTTTGCTTCCGCCTTGGCGGCTTTCGGCGCTGCGGCTGGCGCATCGACAATTTCCGATTCGGCCGGCTCATTGTGCACCACGGCGGCAGCTGCAGGCTGGTTGGCGACTTTGGCGGCCAGTGCCAGCGGCTTGGCGGCAACGGACGCTGCGGTTGCAGTGGCTTCCTTGAACTGGTCTTTCACCAGTTGCAGCAATTCAGCCTGGGTTTTGCTGGCAATGCTGTACAGCTCGCGGCTGTAAGCCAGGAAGTTATCCAGATTCGGAGTTTGCACGATCAGGTCGCGCGGGTCACGGGCTTCCAGCAGTTGCTTGGCAACGGCCGACGATTTTTCCACCGAAGCGCGGGTCGTGCTGAAATTCAGCGCGATGACTTGCTGTACGCCTTCGAAGGCGGTGGTGGCATAGTGATTGGCGATGTCCAGCTGGGTTTCCAGCTGGGACTTGGCGGAAGCGGTGGCTGCGGAAAACTGTTCGGTGAATGCGTTCATCTACTTCTCCTGGAAACGGTTCATATTGCGCTGCAATATAAATCATTCTAGCGGTGATTTTCAGCCGTGAAAAGTTATTTTTTCCGCCACCGCTGCGGCTTGCACGATACAAGGGTAAGTCACGGTGCGGCGTTGCAACAAGCATCTGTGGATGGGCGCATAATGCGCTGCAACAAAGCAACACTATTTACTTTGTCGATTGCCTGTGCCTTTACAATCGAATCAACGACAACAGGAGGGTGCATGAATGCCGTGAACGTGGATGTGGTCATACGCAACGCCAGCCTGCCGGACGGCCGGCGCGGCATCGATATCGCCGTGCAGGGCGAGCGCATTGTCGACGTGGGGCCGGCGCTGGCGCTGCGGGGCGCGCGGGAAATCGACGCGGGCGGCGATCTGGTGGCGCCGCCGTTTGTCGATGCCCACTTCCACATGGACGCCACGCTCAGTTATGGCCTGCCGCGCGTGAACCAGTCCGGCACCCTGTTGGAGGGCATTGCCTTGTGGGGCGAACTGAAACCCCATTTGACGCAGGAAGCGCTGGTCGAGCGCGCTTTGCGTTATTGCGACTGGGCCGTGGCGCGGGGCTTGCTGGCGATCCGCACCCACGTCGACGTGTGCGACGACCGCCTGCTGGCGGTGGAAGCGCTGCTGGAAGTCAAACGCAAGGTGGCGCCGTACCTCGACATGCAACTGGTGGCGTTTCCCCAGGATGGCTTGCTGCGCAGTCCCACCGCGCTGGCCAACCTGAAGCGCGCGATTGCCATGGGTGTCGACGTGGTTGGCGGCATTCCCCATTTCGAGCGCACGATGGCCGATGGCGCGGAATCCGTGCGCATCCTGTGCGCCTTCGCGGCCGATCAGGGGCTGCGCGTCGACATGCATTGCGACGAGTCCGACGATCCGCTGTCGCGCCACATCGAAACCCTGGCCAGCGAAACGCACCGGCTGGGCCTGCATGGCCGGGTGGCGGGCTCGCACCTGACGTCCATGCATTCGATGGATAATTACTATGTCAGCAAATTGCTTCCGCTGATGCGCGAAGCGGGCGTGGCGGCCATTGCCAATCCGCTGATTAACATCACGTTGCAGGGCCGCCACGACACATATCCGAAGCGGCGTGGCATGACGCGGGTGCCGGAGTTGCTGGCGGCCGGCATCGACGTGGCGTTCGGCCACGATTGCGTGATGGACCCGTGGTACAGCCTGGGTTCCGGCGACATGCTGGAAGTGGCGCACATGGGCTTGCACGTGGCGCAAATGACGGGACAGGACGCGATGCGCGCGTGCTTTACCGCCGTCACGGACACGCCGGCCCGCATCCTGGGACTGGACGGTTACGGTCTGGCGCCGGGGTGCTATGCCGACCTGGTGTGGCTGGATGCGGCCAGTCCCGTGGAAGCGATCCGCCTGCGCGCCGCACGCCGCATGGTGATGCGGCGTGGGCAGGTGGTCAGCGAAATGCCGCGCACGGGGGCGACCTTGCATTTGCCGGGGCGGCCCGCTGGCGTGGATTTCCGTTTGTAATGGCGTCTCGCGGTAACATGGCTATTTCCCATCATCATTGCAAACACCATGCTGATCCTGTCTACCGAACGCCTGAACTTGCGCACCGTGAATGCCGACGATGCGCCGTTTTACCTGGAACTGGTCAATGACCCATCGTGGATCGCCAACATCGGCGACCGCGGCATCCGGACGGTGGAGGCGGCGCGCACCGCGTTGCTGGAAGGTCCGGTGGCGGCGCACCTGCGGCTGGGCTATTCGCTGTACCTGGTGGAGCGCCGCAGCGATGGCGTGCCGATGGGACTGTGCGGCCTGTTGAAACGCGATTTCCTGCCCGGCACCGACATCGGCTATGCGCTGGCGCGCCGCTACTGGGGCCATGGCTATGCACGCGAGGCGGCGGCTGCCGTATTGGCGCATGCGCGCGATACGCTGAAACTGCCATGCCTGATGGCCATCACGCATCCGGACAACCAGCCATCGATCGACTTGCTGGCAAAGCTGGGCTGGCAATATGTAGAACGAAAGCAACTGCCGGGCTATGACGGCGACAGCAATATCTATCGCCTGGAGTTTTAGGTTGTTAAGAACTGTTGCATGGCCACAAAACTCCTGACACAATCGCGCCCCTCTATTGGCTTTTGCCAGGGCGGGGCGCATGATGTGGAGTGACAGGACGAAAGGTCTCTGTATGCAAGTTGCTCCCCAGAATCCGTGGCACAAGACCATGTCCGGTAACACATTCTTTTCCAGGGGTAACAAATGAAACTCGCGAACCTGAAAATAGGCGTGCGTCTCGGCTTGCTCAGCGGCTTCTTCCTGATTGCCTTGCTGGCAGTCGGCATGGCTGGCTGGCGCGCGCTGGTCGTGATCAAGGACCGCAATGCGGAAGGCATGCAGCGCTCCGCGATGTTGACGCAGGCCGTCGATATCGCGCGCAGCTCACAGGTGGAATTCAAGATCCAGGTGCAGGAGTGGAAGAACATCCTGTTGCGCGGCCATGACCCGGCCAATCTGGATAAATACACGCAAGCGTTCGTCAAGACGGGCAAACAGGTGAATGACGAACTGGGCAAGCTGAAAGCCTTGCTGGCCAAGTTGAATTTGCCGTCGCCGCTGGTCGATGAAGCGCAGCGCATGCACGAAGAGCTGGGCGTGAATTACCTGAAAGCGCTGAAGCAGTACGATGCCGCCAATCCGGACAGCTATAAAGTGGTCGATGGCCTCGTCAAAGGCATGGACCGGGCCCCGACGGCCAAGATCGATGAAATCGTCGCCTATATCGGCAAACAGTCCGCCATGGAAGTGAAGGATATGGCGGCCGACAACGAAGCGGCCTACAGCCGCGCCATGGTGTGGCAGATATTCATGCTGGTGCTGGCCATGATGGCCGGCAGCATGCTGATGGTGTGGCTGATCCGGGGGATTACGCGTCCGCTGGCGCAAGCCATCGGCATTGCGCAAACCGTGGCGGAAGGGGATTTGCGCTGCGATATGGAAGCGTCGCGCCGCGATGAAATCGGCGACTTGCTGCGCGCGCTGCGGCGCATGAGCGATAACCTGGCGCGCATCGTCGGCGAAGTGCGCCATGGCACGGAAACCATTGCCACCGCCAGCACACAGATCGCCTCGGGCAATGTGGACTTGTCGTCCCGTACCGATGCGCAAGCCAGTTCGCTGGAAGAGACGTCCGCCTCGATGATCGAGCTGACGTCGACCGTGCGCCAGAACCATGAAAACGCGGGGCAGGCGCAGCGGCTGGCTGAAGAAGCTTCGCATGTGGCGCAAAAAGGCGGCGACACGGTATCGGAAGTGGTGCAAACGATGGGCGCCATCAACGAGTCGTCGCGCAAGATCGTCGACATCATCAGCGTCATCGACGGCATTGCGTTCCAGACCAATATCCTCGCATTGAATGCGGCGGTGGAAGCGGCCCGCGCCGGTGAACAGGGCCGTGGCTTTGCCGTGGTGGCGTCCGAAGTGCGCTCGCTGGCGCACCGTTCGGCGGCAGCCGCCAAGGAAATCAAGGAATTGATCAGCAGCTCGGTGGAGCGCGTCGACCAGGGCACCCGCCTTGTGTCGCAGGCGGGGGAAACCATGACGGAAGTCGTGGCCAGCGTGGAACGGGTCACGGCCGTGATCCGCGAAATCGCCCTGGCCAGCACCGAGCAGCAGGAAGGCATCGAGCAGATCGGCCAGGCCATCAGCCAGATGGACAGTTCGACGCAGCAAAATGCCGCGCTGGTCCAGCAAGCGTCGGCTGCCGCCGATTCATTGCAGCAGCAGGCGCATACGCTGGCTGAAGCTGTCAGCATCTTCAAGCTGCACGAGCAGGAGCGGTTGCAGGCGCAAGTTTCGCGCCCGCTGCTGAACTAAGTTTTACGGGGCGACAGCGGGGAAGAACCATTGCAGCGGCAAATGTACCCGCTCCGCCCACGATTTTTCGTTGTGGGCGCCGCCCTGCGCTTCGTGGTAATACAGGTTACGGCCCAGCATGAAGCCTTTGGACAGCATCACGTCGCGCATGGCGCGCGTGCCTTCCACGCCATCGTTGTTGGTCCCTGCATCGATATAGAACTGGACGTTGCCCGGAGCGGGCGCCTGGCCGACCACGGCGCCCTGGGCCCACCAGAACGAGCTGGAGACGCCGCCCGCCTTGCTGAAGACATCCGGCCGGTGCGCGGCAATGTGGATGGAGGCGATACCGCCCAGCGATGAGCCCATGATGGCCGTATCTTGCGGCCCCGTGCGCGTGCGCAGCGTGCGGTCGATGTAGGGCTTCACGGTATCCACGATGAATTGTTCGTATTGCTCGATCTTGCCGCCGCCATGCTGGGGATCGCAGCATGGCGTGTATTCAGCCATCCGTTCCGGCGAGTTGTCGATGCCGACCACGATGGTTTCCGCCATCTTCCCTTCGGCAATCAAGCGGTCCACGGTTTCATCGATGCCCCATTCCACGCCATAGGCGGCCGTCTTGGCATCGAACAGGTTTTGCCCGTCGTGCATGTACAGCACGGGGTAGCGCATGTCGGGGCGCGTGGCATAGCTGGGGGGCAGGTACACGCGCAGCTTGCGGCGGTTACCCAGTTGCGGCGATTCGACATCGTCGATGATGCGTACGGTCCCGGCGGCGATGCGCGGCGGGTCCAGTTCCAGCACCAGTGCGGAGCGGGCCGGCAGTGCCACCTCCTCTTTCAAACCGTAGCGCTGGCCGCTGATCACGTCGCGGCCTTCCGCCACCCCCACCAGCATTTCACGGAAGCGCGCGGTTTTCAGCGGCATCGCCTTGTTATTCAAATTGATGGCGACCATGATCTTGTGGGTTCCGTCATAGCGGAAGTACACATACGTATCGTTTTCCGGCCCGAAGTGCATCAGCTTGCCGTTGTGGATGACGCTTTGTCCCTTGCGCCAGTTCAGCAGTTTTTTCAGGTAAGCCTGCGCGGCCAGCTGCTGCTTCGTCAAGCCCTGTCCCGTGAACGCATTGACCTTGTCCCCCGCCCAGCCGCCGGGGAAGTCCTGGCGGTACGACGGATCGTCGCGGCCCCTGGTGGTGCTGGTCATCTGGATTTCCGTGCCATAGTACAGTTGCGGGATGCGGGGCATGGTCAAGACATACGCCATGGCGATGCGGAACAGCGCGTCGTCATGTTTGACCACGCTGAACGTGCGCGCCATGTCGTGGTTGCCCTCGAACAGCGTCATGTTGGCCGCGTCGGGATACAGGTAATCCTGCGACACGGTTTCATGCAGCGACTTCAGGCTGTAGCCTTCGTCACCGGCCAGTACGCGGCGCAGCGTATCGTTGAGGGGGAAGTCCATCATGCTGGGCATGTTCGAGACATAGCCATTGAAGTTCTGCTTGTTCTTCAGCCAGTGCGCCACCACGGGAATCTGGGTGCTCCATTCTTCGCCCACCAGGTTCAGGTTCGGATACTCGGCCATGATGCGGCGCGACCAGTCCGAAAGGAATGCCGTGTTCGAATAGCCGTAGGTATCCACGCGCAAACCCGCCAGCCCCGCGTACTCGATCCACCAGATGGCGTTTTGAATCAGGTACGTCGCCAGCTCGGGATTGGCCTGGTTCATGTCCGGCATGTTCGGCGAAAACCAGCCCTCGGTGAAATCCTTGCGGTCGGCCTGCGACGCGTACGGGTCTTGCACGGCCACGCGGTGGTGCTGCGTCGGCGCGTATTTGCCGCTGTGCGTGATCCAGTCCGGCGTCGGCAAATCGCGCATCCACCAGTGCTGCATGCCGATATGGTTCAGCACCACGTCCTGGATCACGCCGATGCCTTTTTCACGGGCTTTGGCGGCAAACGCGCGGAAGTCTTCATTGGTGCCATAGCGCGCATCGATCTTGTACAGGTCGGTGGCGGAATAGCCGTGGTACGAATACGCCGGCATATTGTTTTCCACCAGCGGCGTCGGCCACACCATGGTGTAGCCCATGTCCGCGATATAGCCCAGCGCATTGGTCATGCCCTGCAAATCGCCGCCATGGCGGCCGGAACCGTTCTTGCGGTCCAGCTTGTCCGGCATGCCGGCCACCGTGTCGTTGCCCGGGTTGCCGTTGGCGAAGCGGTCCGGCATCACCTGGTAAATCGCATCGGCGCTGGAAAAGCCTTTGCGCTGCGCGGAACCGGGAGTACGCGCTTGCAACTCATAGTGGTAAATCACGGACCCTTTGCCGGCGGCGGCAAACGCGATATCGAACTTGCCGGGCAGGGCGGCGCCGTCGATGGCGAGGTCGATGAACAGGTAATTGCGGTTGGCGACGCGCTTGACGCCCTGGATTGTCACGTCGGGATAATTCAGGCTCGGTTCCAGGTCCGCGATGTCTTTGCCGTGCACCAGCAATTGCAGCGTCTTGTGTTGCATGCCGGTCCACCAGAATGCCGGTTCCAGGTGCTCGATGCGGTAATCCCGGGCCTGCGCGCCCAGGCAGGCGGCGGCCGCCACCATTGCCAGCACGGTTCGTTTCATGCGATCTCCGATAGTAGTTGCGCTACATTAGCTTTTATAACTCCATAGTATGAAAGGAAGGTGATCAGTATGCAACGGATTTAACAATCTAGTTCAGGTACATTACCTGGATGTTGCATACGCCGCGCTATGCTGTGGTTTTCGCATTTACAAGGATGTTCATGGCGGTTTGGGGCAGGCGGGTGGTATTGAAGGCGGCGATCGCATGCGGCACGCTGGCTGCCGCGCCGGTGCTGGCGCAGGGTGGCGACGGGACATTCGTCACGCTCGATGCCTTTCCGTCCCGGCATGTCGCCTCGCGCAAAGTCGTGGTGTGGCTGCCGCCCGGCTATGACGGTTCCAGCCAGCGCTACCCGGTGCTGTATATGCACGACGGCCAAAACCTGTTCGATCCGAAAACCGCGATGGGCGGCCAGGCGTGGGAAGTGCACAAGGTGCTGGCGTCGCTGATCGCCTCCGGCGCGGCCCGTCCCGCCATCGTGGTGGGCATCTGGAGCAACCGCGACCGCGCCCGCGAATACGGCCCGGCCGCTGCCGTGGAAACGCTGGCGCCGGACTTGCGGGCCGCCTTGCTGGGTGATCCGCCCATTCCCGGCGGCATGCCGACCCTGTCTGACCAATACCTGCGCTTCCTGGTGGAAGAATTGAAGCCGGCCATCGACAGCCGCTTCCGCACGCAGAAGGAGCGGGTCGGCACCTTCATCCTGGGTTCCTCGATGGGCGGGCTGATTTCCCTGTATGCGGTGGCGCGCCACCCGGAAGTGTTTGCGGGCGCGGCCTGCCTGTCCACGCACTGGCCCGTGACGACGAATTTCAACATGCTATTCGATAAGGACGACATGCGTCCCGTGCGCATCGCGTCCGCCTGGTTTGACTGGCTGGGCAAGGCCTTGCCGCGCGCCGGCGCCTTGAAACTGTATTTCGACCATGGTGATGCGACGCTCGACGCGTTGTATGCGCCATACCAGCAGCAAATGGACGCCATCCTGCGCGTCAAGGGCTACCGCCAGGGCATCGACGTGATCAGCAAGGTCTATCCCGGCGCCGACCATAGCGAGGCGGCTTGGCGCAGCCGGGTGGATATTCCGCTGCGCTTCCTGTTGATGCCTTAATTTGAGCAACCAACATCTCGTCACTTGTAGTCTCACTACAATCCCTTGTTGCATTCTTTGTAGCCCAAATACAACGGCTGCGGCCTTTCCATTGATAAATCAAGGCTGTAAAACAGTGTTGTTCCGTAGTCTTGTTTAACTTTGGTTGACACTGCATCTAGTTTTAATACAAAATTCTGTACAGGACGTCTAATAGAACGTTTGCTTTCCCGGATCCCGTGTAGTCGAGATAAAGAGTCGACAGGTTGCAGTTGCGGGAATTTTTACTTGTGATGAAGAGGGGACACCTGATGAAGAATTTCGCAACTGAGCGCAGCCAGCGCGCAGCCCTGCAACTGAGCCCGGTCGCCGCAGCGTGCGCCGTGTTCGTTTCCGCCCTGGCCGGTAATGTCCAGGCACAGACCAGCGCCACGCCAGCCGCCGACGCCACGGTCCAGCAAGTGACCGTGTCCGGCATCCGCCGCGGCATTGAAGACGCGATCTCCGTAAAGAAAGATTCGACCTCCATCGTTGAAGCGATTTCCGCGGAAGACATCGGCAAGCTGCCGGACGTGTCGATCGCTGAATCCATCGCCCGCCTGCCAGGCCTGGCCGCCCAGCGCGTGGCCGGCCGCGCCCAGGTGATTTCCGTGCGCGGTTTGTCGCCGGACTTCGCCACCACCCTGTTGAACGGCCGCGAACAAGTGTCGACCGGTGACAACCGCAGCGTGGAATTCGACCAGTACCCGTCGGAACTGCTGTCCGGCGTGACCATTTATAAAACCCCGGACGCCGGCATCGTCGGCCAGGGCCTGTCCGGCACCATCGACATGCAGACCGTGCGTCCGCTGTCGTTCGGTTCCCGTACCGTGGCGATGAACGCCCGTATGGAAAAGAATTCGCTGGGCAAGATCGCCAACGCGAAAGACACCGGCAACCGCTTCAGCGCGTCGTACATCGACCAGTTCGCCAACCGCACCATCGGTATCGCGCTGGGCTTCGCGCACCTGGAATCGCCAGTGCTGGACAACGAGACCGGCCTGTACGAGCCGTGGAAGAAAGATTCCCGTCCAGGCGTGGCGGCAGGCACCTATATCACCGACGGCATCAAGGCGGTGGCGCGCAGCGGCGTGAACAAGCGTGACGGCCTGATGGGCGTGATCCAGTACCGTCCGTCCAAGCAGTTCACGTCCATGGTGGACATGTACGTTTCCGAATTCAAGCGCACGGAAACCGCGAACCAGCTGGAAATCAACCTCGGCGGCTGGAACGGCAACAACACGCCTGGCCTGAACTACAGTGGCGTCAAGCTGGACGGCAACGCCATGAACACGGCCACCGCCAGCGGCATTTACCCACTGGTGCGCGGCATGTACAACGACCGCAAGGACACCATCCACGCGCTGGGCTGGAACAACCAGTACAAGGACGGCGGCTGGACCATCGTGGGCGACATCAGCTTCTCGAAAGCCAAGCGTAACGAGCTGAGCCTGGAAAACAATGCGCAGATCGGCAATGGCCGCGGCACCAATGACGGCGCCGGCAATGCGTACCTGGATAACGTCAAGTTGGCCTTCGGCAACGGCGGCTTCTCGCAAATGGCCATGGGCCGCGATTACAGCAACGTCAACACGCTGTTCATCGGCCCGACGATTTACGGTTCCGGCTACGGCAAGACGCCACGCGTCGAAGACGAACTGAAGAGCTACAAGCTGGCGTTCAACGCGCCGGTGCCGGACGCTGCCGAGAAATTTATCTCGAGCATCGACTTCGGCATCAACTACAGCGACCGTTCGAAGAAAAAGCGCCAGCCTGAAGGCAACATCAACCTGGCGGGCACCGATCCGGTGAATATCGCCAAGGGCAACCTGTACGGCCTGACCGACCTGGGCTTTGCCGGCGCCGGCATGATCCCGACCTGGGATGTGCGTGACATGGTGTCGCGTTTCATGACCTTCAATCCGGTCGACAACCTGAGCTACCTGATTGCCAAGGGCTGGGACGTGAACGAAAAAATCACGACCACCTACGTGAAAGGCAACATCGATACGGAACTGGGCTGGGCAACCCTGCGTGGTAACTTCGGTATCCAGGCGCAGCATACCGACCAGTCGTCGGACGCCAACTACTGGGACGGCACCGCGCCAGTGGGCCAGCAAGTCAAGCCTGTGCATGATGGCAAGACTTACACCGACTACCTGCCGAGCGTGAACCTGGCGTTCGGCCTGGAAGGTGGCCAGACCATTCGCATGGGCGCCGCCAAGCAGATCGCCCGTCCACGTGTCGACCAGCTGCGTTCGTCCCTGGACTTCGGCGTGTCCGACTCCACCTTCAAGCCGGGCGGCAGCGGCGGTAACGCCAAGCTGGACCCATGGCGCGCCAACGCGTTCGACCTGTCGTATGAGAAATACTTCGACAAGAAGGCGTACTTCGCAGTGGCTGGTTTCTACAAGAAGCTGAACACCTACATCTTCACCCAGACCAAGGACTACGACTTCTCGAAGTTCATCCCTGGCACCAAGGCGAAGACCGCGATCGGCGACTACAGCGCACCGTACAACGGTACTGGCGGCTCGCTGAAAGGCCTGGAACTGTCGGCATCGCTGCCGCTGGGCATGGTGAGCAAGGCCATGGAAGGCTTCGGCGTACAGGCATCGCACACCTACAGCGACAGCACCATCTCGATCGAAGACCCATCGAGCAACATCGGCACCAAGATCCCGCTGCCAGGCCTGTCGAAGCACGTGACCAACCTGACCTTCTACTACGAGAATGCTGGCTTCGAAGCCCGTGTGAACCAGCGCAAGCGCTCGGACTTCGTGGGTGAGATCGGCAACTTCGCCAACGACCGTACGCTGCGTTATGTCGTGGGCGAAAACGTGATCGACTTCCAGATCGGCTACAACTTCACGCAAGGCGCGCTGAAGGGCCTGGGCCTGGTGGCACAGGTGAACAACCTGCGCAACGCCGCCTACGAAACCTACGCCGGTTCCCGCAACCAGCAGCTGGAATACCAGAAATACGGCCGCACCATTCTGGTAGGCGCGAACTACAAGTTCTAAGTCTCTCTCTTCCGTTGCTCCCGACGGAGACCCGCCACGCAAGTGGCGGGTTTTTTATTTTGTGCGTCCGGTTTTCTGGAAGCGCTGCACCGACAAGCCGCATGGCAAATCCACTTCGGCCCAGCCGGTCCAACCCGGTTCCGCGCGCTGCGGGCCCGTCAGCAGGGGCGCGGGCGCAGTGAGTGCGGGATCGCTGGCATACAGCAGCGCGGGCCCGGCCCAGATCAAGGTGCGCGCCCGCTCGTTCGCGGTCAATGCCGCGCCGATGCTGCGTACCTGCTCCGGTGCGCGCGATACGGGGCATACTTTGCGCAGCACTTCCTGCGCACGCAGGCGGTTGTATTGCGCCGCATCCACTTGTTGATTGGCCTGTGAATGCCACAGGCCGAAGGCCGCGGCAGCGAGTGCCGCAACTGCGGTGAGGATGAATAAACGTCGTGTAGTCATGCGCGCGAGTGTAGCAGCGCGGCCATGCCGTATCCAAACGGCTCAGGTGCGGCGGCGCGATCTCCATCCCAGCAAGCCCAGGCCGGCCGCCAGCATGGCCCAGGTCGATGGTTCCGGCACATTCGACACCGGCTCGAACTGGAAATCGTCGGCCACCCAGTGACCGCTCAGCGTGCCCAGTTCACGCCGGTCGATGCGGTAGCCGGTGATGCCGGACAGCGCTGCAAAGCTGCTGGTGTCGACGAAGGACAGCGGCTCGGCCAGCCCCGGATGGCTGTCCGGCAAATTGAACACGACGGACGCCAGTTCCGTGCCGCCGGCCAGCGCCACGATGGTGACCTGGTCCGCACCGCCTTCGCCAAAGCCGTAATACTGGTTGCGTCCGAACCAGGCGCCCGTCAGGACCTGGTTGGTGGTGATGGTGAGGCCGGAACCGCCATCCTGGTTGGTGACGAAATAATGGCCGGAATGCGCGATGCCGAACGTGGGACCGGACGGGCCGCCCACGCGGTACTGGTCGCCAAACACGGAAAAGCGCGCATCCCACGTGACGCCGACGTAATCGAGGCTGTTGGTCGCGTTGGTGTACTGGATGCCAGTGCCGAGGTCGATGGCCGGTTGCAGCGGCAAGTCGTCAAATGTGGCGACGGTGCCCGCCGACGCTTGCGCGGCCGCACACAGCAGGGCAGCCGCCAGTGGAGTTTTCAGCAGGGTAGCAATGTGCATGGCGCGATCTCCGTCAAATATTGTCGAAATTGTATCGCAAGCAAATTGACAAGATAGCTGGTAAGTTAATGGAGTGTGTCTTTTTCGTCGCCAAATGAAAAACGGGCCGGTTTGCACCGGCCCGCCTGCTTCAATACGTTTTTACTTCTTGTCGGCAGCCGCCAGCTGGCGGTTTTGCTCATCCAGCCAGGTTTTCAGCGGCGCGAAGTAATCGACCAGCGCCTGGCCGTCGATGCGGTCTTCGCCGGAGATGGCTTTCAGCGCTTCCGGCCATGGCTTGCTGGCGCCCATTTCCAGCATCTTCTGGAACTTGGCGCCGGCTTTCTCGTTGCCATAGATGGAGCAGCGGTGCAGCGGGCCGGTGTAGCCGGCTTCCTTGCACAGCGCGCGGTGGAACTGGAATTGCAGCATGTGGGCCAGGAAGTAGCGCGCATACGGCACGTCCGCCGCCACGTGGTACTTGGCGCCCGCGTCAAAGCCGTTGGCGGTGATCGGGCCCGGGCGCGACATGCCCATGTACTGTTCGCGCAGCTGCCACCAGGTCTTGTCGTAGTCGGCAGGCTGCACCTTGCCGGCATAGACGTCCCAGCGCCATTTGTCGACCATGTAGGCGAACGGCAGGAACGCGACCTTCGCCAGCGCGCGCTGCATCAGTTCGGACACGTCGTCACCCGCCTGCTGGCTCGGTTCCATCAGGCCGATCTTCTTCAGGTAGTCCGGCGTGATCGACAGCGCCACGGTGTCGCCGATGGCTTCGTGGAAGCCGTCGTTGGCGCCGCCCTGGAACAGGAACGATTGCTTGTTGTAGGCCAGGTCGTAATAGATGTGGCCCAGCTCGTGGTGGATGACCTTGAATTCTTCATCGGTCGGGCGGATGCACATCTTGATGCGCACGTCTTCCTTGCCGTCCATGGTCCAGGCGGACGCGTGGCACACCACTTCGCGGTCGCGCGGCTTGGTCAGCAGCGAACGCTCCCAGAACGTTTCCGGCAGCTTGCGCATGCCCAGCGACGTGTAGAAGCGCTCGGCGTATTGCGTCATCTGCTTGGCATCGGTCTTGCGTTCTTCCAGGACCTTGGTCAAGTCATAGTTGCCGGCATTGGCGGCGGGCTTCAGCAGCGGATAGATGTTTTCCCAGCTCTGGCTCCACATGTTGCCGAACAGGTGAGCCGGAATCGGGCCGGTGGCCGGCACCACGTCCGGGCCGTAAGCCTGGCGCAGCTTGTAGCGGGTATAGGTGTGCAGCGAATCGTACAGGGGTTTCACCTGCTGCCAGATGCGTTCCATCTCGGCGGCAAAGGCGTCCGGCGCCATGTCGTATTGCGAGCGCCACAGGGCGCCCGTGTCGGCGAAGCCCATTTCACGCGCACCCTTGTTGGACAGGGCCACGTAATCGACGTACATCTGCTTGTAGGCAGGCGATTGCGCGTGCCAGCCGGTCCAGATTTCCTTCAGCTTGGCGGGATCGCGGCTGGTGGCCAGGGTTTTTTCCAGCTCGCCCAGCGGCATGCATTCTTTACCCGGCGGGCAGTATTTGCCTTTGCCGTAGGCGGCGTTCAACGCGGCTTGCTTGGCGGCGTAGGCTTCGCGCTCTTTCGGGTCCGGCAGCATCAGGGTCAGTTGCAGGAACTTCAGCTTGCGCGCGTAATCGTCCTTGAGTTTCAGGCCGTTGAAGCGGCGCGCGGCCAGCGCGGCATCGCCGGACAGCGACAGTTGTTTTTCGCCGAAGTAGGTGGCCAGCGCTTCGGTGTCTTCCGTGATGAAGTTCTGCGCCACCCATTGCGCGCGGGCGCCGTCGAGGTTCAGTTTCTCCATCTTGGCTTCCGTCTCGTTCAGGAAGCGTTCCGCCTCCGCCACGGTCGGCTTGCTTTTGGCTGCCGGCTTCGTGGCGCTCGCCGTTTCAGCGGCATGGGCGACGTGGAATGCGCCCATGGCCACCATCACGGCGACGGGGAGAGCTTTCAGGTACAGGGGTTTGGTCACTGCGGTCTCCTTGTTGTTTTATAAACCGCGTAATATACACCGGCGTGCGCTGAATTCCCTCTTGAAAAAGGCCTGGTGTTACAAATGCCGTGTCTCTTCCGGCGCATTCCACCAATTGTTATGCCGTCCATCCATGTACTTGACGGGGCCGCTGGTCAATTCTTCCGGTGTGGCGTCGTCCAGGCAGGCGACCTGGATCGACACATACGCCCCGCCGATTTCCTCGATATAGCCCCGCCCGAACGAATGGACGCCGCACGTGCGGCAAAACACGTGGTGGCCGCTCTTCGTATTGAACTGGTAGTCGGACAGCGTGTTTTCGTCACTCAGCAGCCGGAACGCTTCCGGCTTGACGATGGTGCTCCAGTTGCGCAGCTTGGTGCAGATCGAGCAGTTGCATTTGCCGGTGCCGGCGGCCAGGTCGATATCCGCTTCAAAGCGCACCGCGCCACAGTGGCAGCTGCCATGGTAGGTCTTCAGCATGACGTCTCCTTTTTCAGTGGGAATTCAGAGCGCCAGTGTAGCCAAATCAGTTGCTGTTGGCGCACGGATGCCGGGCAGGCCGGTCACAAGCTGCCCAGCAGCGCAAACAGCAAGCCCGCCGCTCCTGCCACCCCTGTACCCGGGCGCAGCGTGCGCGGCGCATACGCCAGTTGCAGCATGACGGCCGGCGCCGCAACCGTCAGCGCACCGGCCCACAGCAGCAGCCCCTGTGCCATGCCGGCGTGGCGCATCGCGGCCGCCAGCGCCAGCATCAGGCAGGCGGTGGCGCCTGCCCGCAGCGCAATGCGCAATTGCGGCGAGCGGGGCACCTTGTACGCCACCAACGCCGCATGGTGGCGCGCCATCGACTGGCTCATGGCGCTCAGTCCCGTATACGCCAAAGCAAACGTCGCCAGCGCATTCATTTCGATACCTCCCGCATGGCGGACAGCGGCGCCAGCGTTTCCGGCCTGTTCCTGCGTCTGCGCCCCAGCCGCCATGCCGCCGCCGCCAACAGCAGGCCCAGCACCAGCATCGTCATATCGAATGCCGCCACGGCCAGCGGGGCTTTATGCAGGAACAGTACGGCCAGCGCGTGAGTGCTGGTCGTGGCGGCGTTCAGGACCGGCAAACCGCCCAGCAGCAGCGCACCGCATGCCAGTTGCCAGCGCCACATGGCGCGGCCCGGGCGCCACTGCGCCAGCAGCAGGGCCGCGCCCCACGCGGCAAAGAACACGGTCACTTCCCTGTCGGCCCGTTGCGCCAGTTCCAGCGGCAGAAGGCGGTTGGCCCAGAAATACGCGCCGTAGGCGGCGGGCAAGCCGGCGATGCAGCCGATGTTCAACCCGTGGACGAAGCGCGCGCCGAAGCCGCTTTGCCGCTGGCGCTTGGCGGCCCACAGCAGCGCGCCGGTCGCGACCATGGCCGTTCCCGCCAGCCCGGAAATGAAGAACAGCCAGCGCAGCAGCGGTTCCGCGAAGCGGGCGATGTGCAGGCCGTACAGCACGCCGTGCGTGGCCAGCGCGCCGCTCGCATTGTCGCCGCTGCTGGCCAGCAGGGCGCCGCTTGCGCCGTCGAATTGCATGGCCGGCTGTTTGTTCGACAGGTCGCTGCCCGCCGCGCGCGTGACCGAGATGCGCGCATTCGCGTCGTTCGGGTTGGCGATGCTGATGGCGCCGGCCGGGCGGCCTTGCCAGTGGCGTTGCGCCTGTTCCAGCACGGGGCCGATCGGCGCCAGTGGCGCGGCGATGCCTGCCGCCCTGGCGGGCTTGCCGACGCTGGGATAGATATCGGACAGCAGCGCGCCCTTGTCGTCCTTGTAGACGGCGTGGCCGGCGGACGGCATGTACATGAACATCAACGTCACCAGTCCCGTGTACGTGATCATCAGGTGGAACGGCAATGCAAACACGCCCACGGCATTGTGGGCATCCTGCCACGAGCGTGCGCCTTTGGCGGGGCGGAAGGTGAAGAAGTCGCGGAAGATGCGGCGGTGCGTGACGATGCCGGAAATCAGCGACACCAGCAGCACCATCGCGCACAGGCCCGCAATCCAGCGGCCCGTTTGCGGCGGCACGTAATACAAATCGAAATGCAGGCGGCTGACGAAGGCGCCGGCATGGGTGTCGCGCGCGGCCGGCAATTCCTCACCGGTGGCGGGATCGATCAGCGCGGTATTGAGTTTGCCATCCGGGCCGCTCCACGTGGCGCGGAGATAGGGCGTGCGCTGCGTGGGCAGCGTGATGAACCAGTGTCTGGCTCGCGGCGCGCGCTGCTGCATCACGCGCACAGCCGCTTTGCCCGCCTGTGTGGCCGGCGCCGGCTGCATGGCTGCGCCATGCAATTCCGGCTTCATCCACAGGTTGATCTCGTCGCGGAAATAACTGGCCGTGCCGGACGTGAACATTAGCAGCAACAGCCAGCACACCAGCAAGCCCGCCCACGTGTGCAGTGACGCCATGTTCTGGCGGAACGAACCCGTCATGCCAGCCCCCGCGCGGCCAGCCCCATCAAGAGCGCAGGCAGCAGCAATTCAGCCCATGCGCGCCACGCGCTGGGCGTGGCGAAGGCGCGCAGCGCGGCGGCGGCGTACAGGGCGAACGACAGCAAGGTCGCGGTCACGACGGCATCGGCGCGGGGTAACGGCAGCAGCATGGCCAGCAAGGCGGCAGCGGCGGATGCGAAGGCATAGCCGCCAACAATGGCTGCGACGGCGCGCGATGTGGCGAGAACAAGAGGGGAGCGCGGCATAGTATTGATCGGCAAGTAATGCCGCGGATTCTAGCGAGGGGGCGCAGGAACAGCAACGGGCAGCGCTGGCTGCCCGTGGTATGTTGCAAAAGAACCGCGCTTATTCGTGAAACTTAATGGTCGAGGCGGCGCTGTTTGCCTGTGCTGAAGGAAGATTCATCGTCATCGCGCGGTACGCGGTGGTGGCGGTCGGTTTCGCCGATGGCGCCGCCGTTGGCTTTTTCATCGGCTTTTTCCGATATGCGGTGGCGGCGATTTTCCTGCACATTGCTGCCGGCAGGCTGAGGTTTCTTCGAGTCAATCATGACGTTTCCCTCGTGAGATCAAGGTACGGAAATCTTAGCGCGAGCCGGTAGTATGCCATGTCGGAATGCGGCTTGGGGTGGTGTAGGAAGCCTGCCTGGCCAGGCCCGGCAAGGGCATGATATTCGTGTTATTGTTGATAAATTGAAAATAATTTACCAACGTCAACAGGAGCTTCCATTGATTTTTGAAATCGCCACCATCCAGGTCAAACCCGGTGTCCATGCGGAATTCGAGGCGGCGATTGCCGCCGCCGTGCCATTGTTCCAGCGTTCGAAGGGATGCAAGTCGCTGCGGCTGGAACGCACGATCGAAGAGGGCGACAAATACCGCCTGGTGATTGGCTGGGAAACACTGGAAGACCATACCGTGCATTTCCGCGCCAGCGAAGAATTGCAGGAATTCCGCCGGCTGGCCGGCGGGTTCGTGGCGGCGCCGTCCGTGGTGGAACACGTGGAAGTGGCGCTGACGGGGTTCTGACCTTACTTCAGCAAAAACTCCAGCGGCGTGGCCAACCGCGCCGCCCACGATTTCTCGCTGTGGTCCGTGCCCGGGTAAGCCTTGCTGAGGAAGTGCCTGTCGTCGTAGCCATGCTCGCGCACCAGGATATCGGCGAAGGCCTGGTGTACGCCGTACAGCGCGTCGATGGTCTGGTCGCCGTGGTCCATGTAGATGCGGTGGGTCTTCGGGTCCGGCAGCCTGGCCTGCATGTAATTGAAGAACCCCAGCGGCATCACCGCGTTTTGCGGGCCGGCGCCCACCCAGTGCGTCGAGACGCAGCCCGCCGCGCCAAACACGTCCGGGTATTCGCTGATCGCGTACAGCGAAATCAGGCCACCCATGCTGGAACCCATGATGGCCGTATCGTCACGGCCCGTGCGCGTCGCGTATTTCTTGTCGATGGCCGGTTTCAGTTCCTGCACCAGGAAGCGCAGGTAATCGTCGGCGCGCGGCTTGCCGCCCAGAGCGCGTTCCGTGATGTTCTTGCGCGCGTCGGCCGGCATGAAGTCCAGCGCCTTTTGCGGGAAGTATTCGGGATGGCGGTATTTCTCGCTGTTCCAGACGCCGACCACGAGGGTGTCCGGCACTTTGCCTTCGCGTATCAGCTTGCCCAGCACTTCGTCGACTTGCCATTCCTGCTTGTTCCACGTGGTGGCCGCGTCATACAGCATCTGGCCATCGTGCATGTACAGCACCTTGTAGCGTTTCGCCTTGTCCTTCGCGTCATAGCCGGCTGGCAGCCAGACATCGACATTGCGCGCATCGATGAAGCGGGACGGGAATTGCTCCAGCCGCTCGACATGGCCGGAATCGACTTTCAGCGCTTCCGCGGCATGGGAAGGGCTTGCCGCCAGCAGGGCGAGCGATAACAGTAAAGGTTTCAGCATCGGCAAGTCTCCAGTTATAGCGTGATGGCGACGGCGGCGCTGGCGCGTTTGCCCATGCCGATATCGATGGTGAGGATGCGCGTTTTCGCGTCCCACGACGATGACGCAGGCTGGCCATCGACCAGCACGCGCGCGGGTTTCGACGCCACGTTATGCACGGCCAGCGCCACGGACCGGTCGATGCGCTGGTAGTGCGCACCGGTTTCCGACACCACGCCGATCGCCAGTTCCTTGCCCTTGAACGCACTGGTGAAACGCACCAGCTCATATTGCCCTTTACCATAGGCATCCGGCGTGGCGCCATCGTCGTCATACAGCTTGCCGCTGCCGGCGGTGACGGCCGCGTCGTGCCAGTAGTGCAGTTCCAGTTTGCGGGTCGAGTAATCGCGCGTGCTCTGCACCGGCTGCACCATCGGGATGAAGGCGCCGCCCCGCACGAAGACGGGTATGTGGTCCAGCGTGACCGGTACCACGGCCGTGATGCCGCCGTCATAGCGCCGGCCCGTATTGAAATCGAACCACGCCGCGCTGGTGGCCGGCAGATACACTTCCTTGCGGCGCGCGCCAGGTTCGGTGATCGGCGCGACCAGGAAGTCGCGGCCCCACAGGTACGACGAAGCGTTGGTACGGGCGTTTTCATTGCCCGGTTCTTCGAACAGCATGGAGCGCATCAGCGGCGCGCCGGTCTGGCTGTTGTCGAACGCGGCCGTGTAGTTATATGGCAGCAGGCTGTAACGCAGGCGGATCGCCGCGCGCGCCAGGTTCTTCGTCGCTTCCTCGCGCAACACGGGTTCGGACGCCACCTCTTGCTGCGCATGGGGACGGAACATCGGCTGGAACACGCCATATTGCAGCCAGCGCGTGTACAGCTCGTCGTCCAGGTAGGGGTTGGCAAAGCCGCCCAGGTCCGAGTGCATGTAGCCGATCCCCTGCATGCCCATTTGCAGCGCGATTTCCGGCTGCGCTTTCAATCCGCCCCAGCTGCGGTTGACGTCGCCAGACCAGGGGATCAGGCCGAAGCGCTGCGATCCGGAATAACCGGCGCGCATCAGGATGAAGGGGCGCTCGTTGGGAAAGTCCTTGCGGTAGCCGTCATGGATCAGGCGCGCCCAGTCGTGGCCATAAATGTTGTGCACCTGGTCGGCGCCCAGCGCGCCATTGGCGCCATGGCGCACCCACGATGGATGCACTTCCGGTTCGCCCAGGTCGCCCCACCAGCCGGCGACGCCATATTCGTTGCGCAGGTTTTTATAAATGTTCCAGAACCAGTCGCGGCCTTCCTTTTTGTACAGGTCGACGATCCCCGTGTTACCGAAGTAAAAGTCATATTTTGCGGGGGCGCCCTTGCCATCGGTGGCCAGCGCCTGCTTGTCCACGGCTTCCTGCCATTTGCCTGACGTGGTCAGCACGAACGGCTCGGTAATCAGCACGGTTTTCACGCCCTGCGCGGCAAAGTCGGCCACCATTTTTTTCGGCGTGGGGAAGTTGTCCTTGTCCCACGCCAGGTTGCCCATGGTGCCCTTGATGTCCTTGCCGAACCAGTACAGGTCGAACACGATGGCGTCGACCGGGATCTTGTCCGCCCTGAATTGCTTGACGACGTCGCGCGCTTCCTGTTCGCTGTGGTAACCGAAGCGGCTGGCGAAATTGCCGAAGGCCCAGCGCGGGGGCAACGGCTGGCGGCCCGTCAGGCTGGTGTAGCTGGCCACGATCTGGTCCCAGTTGTCGCCCGCGATGACCTGGTACGTCTTGCGGCCGCTGATGGTTTCATAGGCCAGCGTATTGTCTTTCCGGCTGTCGAAATCCAGGTAACCGATGGCGGCGTTATCGAAATGCAGCGCATACAGTTTTGATGACAGCGCGATCGGCAACGTGAAGTTCATCAGTTCCGAGTGGTCGTCATAGCCATAGTGCGCGCGGTTATACAAGGTGAAGCGGTTGCCGCGGCGGTTCATGCCCGTGGCGCGGGCGCCCGCGCCATACAGTGCTTCATCCTTGTCCAGCTCGAAGTCGATGGTTTCCGCGCCATCTTTTTTCACGTAGCCATGCTTTTCCGCCACCAGCGGCTTGCCCTTGTAGGCATAGGCGATACGAAACGGCGCCTTGGTGACGGTGACGGTGATGCCGCCCGTCTCGTACGTCAGCTGCTTGCCGTCATCCCTCAGGGCGGATGCGTCCTTGCCCGGCGCCAGCACCACCGCGTGCGACGCGGGGTCGAAGGCTTCGCCTTTCGGCACGAACGACGTTTCCAGTATTTGCGGCGAATATGCGCGGATCAGATATGCGCCGTCGCTGGTGGCGATTTCCAGGCGGCCGTTGTTGACGGTGGCCGATTCGAAGGTGCGCCCTTGCTGGGCCATGGCCAGCGGCGTGGATAACAGGAGCAGGGGAAGGGTGAGGCGGGCGGCGGATCGGGCAGTGGATGTCATATGGTTTCAGCGGCTGGGTGAATATAACGGCACCATTGTAATTCCTTGTGGATGGAAAAACACTCATTTATGTTGTTCGACTACATTTTTGTGTATTTATACATAGTTTCACGGGAATATTACGATTGACACCCCCTAATCACCATGTTACTTTACTACAAATCGCATTCTTATAATCGGGGACAGGCAGCATGCAAACGACTTCCACCAAGCCCAGGCTGACGTTCTGGCAACTCTGGAACATGAGCTTCGGGTTCTTCGGCATCCAGTTCGGCTTTGCGCTGCAAAACACGAACACCAGCCGTATTTTCTCCACGCTGGGCGCCGGCCTGGAAGACTTGCCGCTGTTCTGGCTGGCCGCTCCCGTGACCGGCCTGGTGGTGCAGCCGATTATCGGTTACCTGAGCGACAACACGTGGCACCCGCGTTGGGGCCGCCGCCGTCCTTTCTTCTTTATCGGCGCCGTGCTGGCCGCGATTGCCCTGTTCCTGCTGCCTAACTGTACCGCGCTGTGGGCCGCGTTTGCCGTGCTGTGGATGATGGATGCGTCGATCAACGTGTCGATGGAACCATTCCGCGCCTTCGTCGGCGACAAGCTCGATGAATCGCAGCAGACCACCGGCTTTGCCATGCAAACCTTCTTCATCGGTTGCGGCGCCGTGATTGCCTCGCTGCTGCCCGCCATCTTTGCCGACCTGCTTGGCGTGTCCAATGTGCCGGTCAACGGTTCGATTCCCGATACTGTGCGCTATTCGTTCTATGTGGGCGGCGCGGCGTATGCGATTGCCGTGCTGTGGACCACCTTCACCACGACGGAAATCCCGCCGGATGACGTGGAAAAATTCCGCGCCGAGCGTCAGTTGGGCGTGGGCCACGCGCTGACGGAAATCTTCGGCGGCTTGTTCCGTATGCCGAAGACCATGGTACAACTGGCCTTCGTGCAATTCTTCACGTGGATCGCGCTGTTCGCGATGTGGATCTACACCACGGGCGCCGTGGCGGACAACGTGTTTGGCACCACCGATGCACAATCGGCCGCGTACCAGGAAGCGGGCAACTGGATCGGCAAGATGTTTGCCGTCTACAGCGGCGTGTCGGCGCTGGCCGCCTTCATCCTGCCGGTCTTCGCCCGCTACACCAGCCGCCGTTTCGTGCACATGGTGTGCCTGGTGATCGGCGGCGTCTCGCTGATGAGCATCATGTACATCCACAGCATCAACATGCTGATGGTGCCGATGATCGGCGTGGGCATTGCGTGGGCGTCGATCCTGACCATGCCGTATGCGATCCTGGCCGCCGCGCTGCCGGCGCATCGCATGGGCTTCTACATGGGCGTGTTCAACTTCTTCATCGTGATCCCGCAAATCGCGTCGGGCCTGCTGCTGGGCTTCGTCACCAAGAACCTGTTCAGCGGCCATGCGGCCAGCACGCTGGCGCTGGGCGGCGCATCGATGATCATCGGCGGCCTGCTGTCGATGCTGGTGCGCGAACCGGCGGCGCGCCGCGCGTCCATGCCGGAAGCGTTGCAAAAAGCGTCGTAATTCTTCCCTCGCTGGAATGGCGGCATCCTGTGGGACGCCGCCTGGCCTGCAATCATGCTAAAAAGGCAGCACGCCGCCGGGCTTTGAGTCCCGGCGGCAACCTACATTTACGCGGAGCAGAGCATGGCGATCCAGACGATTGCAACCCAACCCATTGCGGGACAAAAACCAGGCACTTCCGGTTTGAGGAAGAAAACAGCGGTATTCAGCCAGCCGCATTACCTCGAAAATTTCGTGCAAAGCGTGTTTGACGTGGTCGGTAACGAGGGCGACCCGACTGCTCAGACACTGGTGCTGGGCGGCGATGGCCGCTACCACAACCGCGCCGCGATCCAGACCATCCTGAAAATGGCCGCGGCGCATGGCTATGCGTCCGTGCTGGTGGGGCGGGGCGGCATCCTGTCGACACCGGCCGCCAGTTGCGTGATCCGCAAGCGGGGCGCCGCGGGCGGCCTGATCCTGTCGGCCAGCCATAACCCCGGCGGCGCGGACGGCGACTTCGGCATCAAGTACAACATCGCGGCCGGCGGCCCCGCACCGGAAAGCGTGACGGATGCGGTTTACCACCGCACCGAAAGCATCACGCAATACCGCATCAGCGATGCGCCCGATATCGATGTAGACACCATCGGCGTCACGCAAATCGAAGGCATGCGGGTGGAAGTCATCGACCCGGTGGCCGACTATGCGGAACTGATGGCGCGCCTGTTCGACTTCGACGCGATTCGCAAGCTGTTCGCTGGCGGCTTCACGATGCGCTTCGACGGCATGCACGCGGTCTCCGGTCCGTATGCGCACGCCATTTTGGAAGGCATGCTGGGCGCGCCGCGGGGCACGGTCATCAATGGTGTACCGCTGGAAGATTTCGGCGGCGGGCACCCGGATCCGAATCCCGTCAATGCGGCGGAATTGATCGGCCTGATGGCGCAGCCGGATGCGCCGGACTTTGGCGCCGCGTCCGATGGCGATGGCGACCGCAACATGATCGTGGGCCGCAAGTTCGACGTCACGCCGTCCGACAGCCTGGCCGTGCTGGCGGCAAACGCCACGGTGGCGCCGGGCTACCGCGCCGGCCTGAAAGGCATTGCCCGCTCGATGCCGACATCGCGCGCGGCGGACAAGGTGGCCGAGGCGCTGGGCATTGCGTGCCATGAAACGCCGACCGGCTGGAAGTACTTCGGCACCTTGCTGGACGCCGGCATGGCAACGCTGTGCGGCGAAGAGAGTTACGGCACGGGGTCCGACCACGTGCGCGAAAAAGATGGCGTGTGGGCCGTGCTGTTCTGGCTCAATTTGCTGGCAGCCAGCGGCAAAAGCGTGGAAGAGATCGTCACGGCGCACTGGGTCCGCTTTGGTCGCCACTATTATTCGCGCCACGATTACGAAGGCATCGATGCGGCGGCGGCGAATTTGCTGATGGATGATTTGCGTATCAAGCTGCCGGCGCTGCCAGGGGCCAGCCTGAATGGCCACACGGTGGAGTTTGCCGACGACTTTTCGTACACCGATCCGGTCGATGGTTCCACCGCGCACAAGCAGGGCGTGCGCATCATCATGACGGACGGTTCGCGCATCGTGTTCCGCCTGTCCGGCACCGGTACGGAAGGCGCGACCCTGCGCGTGTATTTTGAGTTGTATGAACCCGACGCGGCGCAGCAGCGCCGCCCGGTACAGCAGGCGCTGGCGTCGCTGATTGCGGCGGCCGACAGCGTTGCTTCCATCACCACGCAGACGGGGCGTGCCAGCCCGTCCGTTATCACGTAAACCCGAGAGAAAGGAAGTAAATGAAGCGTACTCCCATCGCCCTGTCCCTGGCTTTGCTGCTGGGCGCCGCCATCGCCGGCCCCGCAACCGCTGCTGCTGCGGCAGCCCCGAAGATTGCCGCAGCCAAGCCATTCCTGTGGGAGAACGCCACCGTGTACTTCCTGGTGACGGACCGTTTCCAGAACGGCGACAAGCGCAACGACCTGGCCTATGGCCGCAAGGCCGATGCGGCGCCGCTGCGCGGCTACATGGGTGGCGATTTGAAGGGCGTGACGGAGAGAATCAAGTCCGGCTATTTCGACAGCCTGGGGATCGACGTGCTGTGGCTGACGCCGCCGGTGGAGCAGTCGCATGGCGCAACCGATGAAGGCACGGGCAAGTCGTACGGTTTCCATGGCTACTGGACGCACGACTGGACGGCGGTAGACGCCAACCTGGGCACGGAACAGGATTTCCGCGACATGGTGGAAGCGGCCCATGCGCGCGGCATGCGCGTGCTGCTGGACGTGGTGATGAACCATACGGAACCGTCGGCCGCTGCCTTGCCGGATGTCTGGCCGGCGGACTGGGTGCGCATGGACCCGCCTTGCACGTACAAGAACACGGAAACCAATGTCAATTGCACGCTGGTCAAAGGCTTGCCGGATGTTCTGACCAACAGCAATGCCAACGTGGCCTTGCCGGACTTCCTGGCGGCGAAATGGAAGGCGGAAGGGCGCTATGACAGGGAAGTCAAAGAACTCGATGAATTCTTTGCCCGCACTGGTTATCCGCGCGCGCCCCGCTATTACCTGATGAAGTGGCACGCGGACTGGATCCGCAAGTTTGGCGTCGACGGCTTCCGCGCCGATACCGTCAAGCACGTGGAACCGGGTGTGTGGAAAGAATTGCACACGGTGGCCGAAGCCGCGCATAACGACTGGAAGCGCGCCAATCCATCCAAGGTGCTGGGTGAAGGCAAGTTCTTCATGCTGGCCGAAGTGTACGGCTACAACATCGCCCATGGCCGCCAGTTCGACATGGGTGGCAACGAGCTGGTCGACTTTTACAACAATGGCTTTGACGGCATGATCAACTTCGGCCTCGTGTGGGATGCGAAGCAGGATTATGAAACGCTGTTCAGCAAATATGACGCCGCGCTGCGCGGTCCGCTGGCGGGCCACTCGGTGCTGAACTACACGGCGTCGCACGACGACGACCACCCGTTCGATCCGGCCCGCGCCAAGCCCTTTGAAACCGCGAACAAGCTGTTGCTGGCGCCGGGCGCCGCGCAAATCTATTATGGCGACGAGACGGCGCGCCTGTTGAACCGGAGCGATGCGCAGGGCGACGCCAAGCTGCGTTCATTCATGAACTGGGACGAACTGGCGCTCAATGTGAAACGCGACGGCTACCGGATTGCCGATGTGCGTGCGCATTACAGCAAGCTGGGACTGTTCCGCAGCGCGCATCCGGCGGTGGGAGCGGGTGTGCATGAAAAGATCGCGGACGGGCCGTATACGTTCAAGCGCACCTATGCGAAAAACGGCATCAGCGACCAGGTGGTGGTGGCGCTCGACGTGCCGGCCGGCGCCAGGGCCACGATCCAGGTGGGCGACGCGTTTGCCGACGGGACGCGGGTGAAGGATTACTATTCGGGCGGCAGCGCGGTCGTGAAAAACGGCGCGGTGACGTTGAACGTCAAGGGCGGCGTGGCGCTGATCGCGAAGTAAGCGCCATGTGATTCATGGGGCCTGTGCATCAACTGTTTTTGCCGCTTCCAAAAAGTAGCCTTTCCAGTTGAATACCATCCGCCCGTTGGCCTTCATGAAAATGTCGGTACAGCGGGCATCAATCACGGTAACGCGATGCGGCAAACCAAGGTTGCCGGATCGCGCATGCCATGATTCCCGCAGATACTGTGCTGTAGGCTGTTCGGTCCTGGCAAAGCTTGGGGTTTTGCAGGTCATGTTTTGGAATCGGAAACCGGATATGTCGATGTGGAGCGTTTTGCCAACGTATGACCGGGCATGTCGTTCCGATACACCGGTGATTTCCGCCGCATCGAGGACTGATACGACGCGCCACTGGCCAAACAGGCCGGGCTCACCTGGCTGCGCTGCATGACTGATCCATGGGGCTGCGGCGACAGCGGCAATTACCAATCTTAGGCGGCGCATCATTATTTGCGGAAAGGTGCGCTTTCTTCTGCGCGCCGGTTGATCTTTGCGCTGAAGTTGATAGATGTCTTGATGGGCGCGGCGGTATTGGCGGGCATGGCGCTTCCTTAGTTGTTTGTGGGAAAGAACCCCAACTTTAGTGCTGCCCGCCGGTAGTACCTTAACCGACGTCAAATACCTGCATTACTCCACAAACACGACCGCGGTCCGCGCCGGCACCGTGAATTTGCCGCTGGCCGCGTCATAGCGTGCTTCTTTCGCGCGCGCGTCTGCCGCGCCGTGCGCCGCCTGCACCGGATGCAGCTTGTAGCGCTTGCCTTTCTCCGATTCCGCGACGACCGACTGCTCGACCTTATCCACGTTGATCAGGTAAGTGACAGTCTTGAAGCCCGCCCCCGGGTACCCGGCGCCATCGATACGCGCGGCTATGACGGTCGGCACCTGGGATGAACCCGTATTGAAGAAGTGCAGGCGCTGCCTGATGTCGCTTGCCGTGCGCATGCGGAACAGCGACGAGCCGGAGCGGATCTTCAGCAAGTCGCGGAACGCGTCGCGGGAAAATGCGATGTCGGCCGGCGTGGGCTTGATGGCGGCATTGGCCAGCACGGGTTTCAGCAGCGCATAGTCCTTGCCATTGTCTTCCTGCGGCGGCAAGCCAGTGCCGAAGTAATTGTCCTGGTAGGACCAGTCCAGCCGGTTGAACCAGTCGCCCGATTCGAAGCTGTTGCGGTCGAGCGACTTCGAACGCAGGATATCCTGGCCGGCATGGAAGTACGCCACGCCCTGGCTGAAGGCATTGATGGCGGCGCCCAGCACCTGCACGCGGGCGCGCTCAAGGCTGGTGGTGGCCAAGGGCAGCTTGAGGGCGTTGGCGTCGTACAGGGTCTGGTTGTCGTGGTTTTCCACGTAGTTGACCACTTCGGACGGTTCGCTGGCATAGCCGGCAGGCTGGCCCGCGTAATCGATGGCTTGCAATTCCGTGGCCTGGTCCTTGTAGGTCGTCAGCGGATAGCTGCGCAGGGTGCCGGCCAGGCCCACGCGCACCAGGTCGGCGGCGCGCAACAGATCTTCTTTCGGACGCTGCGGCGCTTGCGCATTCGGGTCATACACCAGGCCATTGATATAGCCCTGGCGCGCAAACATGTCCTTGCCGGAATCGCCCGCGCCGCCGCCCCGCACCGCGTCGCGGCCACGGTCGCTGAAGGTGCCGATGGCGCTGCCGTTCAGCGACAGTTGCGACGCCTGCACGAAGCGCTTGCCGTTTTCCACTTCGCCAAAGTTCCAGCCTTCGCCGATCAAATGCACGTGGCGGCCCGCCGCCTTGTCGACGCGCGCCTGCAGCGCTTCCATCGCGGCGCGCGGCTGGTGGCCCATCAGGTCGAAGCGGAACGAATCGATCTTGTAATGGCGCGTCCATAGCGCCGTCGAATCGATCATCAGCTTGGCCATCATGCGGTTTTCCGTCGCCGTGTTGAAGCAGCACGTCGACGATTCGATGGCGCCCTTGTCGCTCAAGCGGTGGTAATAGCCGGGCACGATGCGATCCAGCACCGATTGCGCATCCTGGCCGGCGCGGTACGTGTGGTTGTACACGACGTCCATGCCGACGCGCAGGCCGGTCTTGTGCAGCGCCATCACCATCTGGCGGAATTCCACAATACGGCGCGCGCCGTCGGCGGCGTCGGTCGCATAGCTGCCTTCCGGGGCGCTGTAATGGAACGGGTCGTAGCCCCAGTTGTAGCAATCCGTATGGCGGGTCTTGCCGACCAGCGCCTGCTGGCTGTCGCTGTCAGCCGCATTGCCCTTCAATGCGGACGGTTGCGGCATGGCGCAGCCTTTTTCCGGCACGGAACCGATGTCGTACACGGGCAGAAAATGGATGTCCGTCATGCCGGCCTGGCTCAATGCCGCCAGGTGCTTCATGCCGTTCGAGCGGGTTTCCGTGAACGCCGTGTACTTGCCCCGGTTGGCCGCGCTGACGGTGGCGTCGCTGATGGAGAAATCGCGCACGTGCAATTCATAGACCGTCAGGTCGGTGGGCGCGGCGACTTTCTTCGGCGCCGGTGCCTTGTCCCAGCCGGCCGGTTTCAGCCTGGGCGAATCCAGGTCGGCAATGTAGCTGCGCTGCGAATCCGTGGTGAGGCTGACGGAATAAGGGTCGGTGACGAGGTTGCGCACCAGTCCCGCATTCGGCACGTTCACGTCCACCACGTACTTGTAGTATTTGCCGGACAAGTCGGCGTGGCGGCTGGCGCTCCACACGCCGGTGGCCGCATCGAAGCGCATCGGCTCGATGGCGGCCGCCCTGGCGTAACCGTTGTCATAGGTGCAGACCGCCACGTTGTGTGCGGTGGGGGCCCACAGCTTGAAACGGGTCGCACCGCGCGCGGGAGACGCGCCCAGGTCCATGACGCTTTCCGCGGCCGCATACAAGTCGTCCAGCGCGCCCGCCGCCTGCAACGTGGTGGCGTCAATCACCGTGCCGTCCGGACCTTGCTGCACCAGCACCAGTTGCTGCTTCAGCAGGTCGGCGACGGGGGCGCCGGCAGGCAGCGACAGGACCGCGCCATCGGCCACATACTTGAAGCGCTGCGCCACGTCCGCTTTGACGGCGCCGGTATGGCGCTCCAGCGCCACGGAACCGTCCGCGCCGGATACCTTGCCGCCGGCGGGGGCGTTGATGGCGCCCGCCACCGAGTGATACAGCTTGTAGGTGGCGGCAGTGTCCGCGCCCGGCCATTTCAACAGCTTGCGGTCCAGCCAGATGGCGCGCGCGTCATAGTTGGCGGCGGCCGCCTGCAGGACGGTCTGGTGCGGCGCGTCGCAGGCTGATAACGGGATGGCTTGCTGCGCCTGCGCACCAAAGGCGGACAGCACCAGCGCGGCGCCCAGCGAGAGGCGGATAATGGGGACGGTCTCGCGCTGCGGGGTGACGGGCATGGGTGTCTCCTTGGTAGTATTGCTACAGAATATAGGGAAGTCATGGGGAATTATCCCATCATAGTAATGCAATTGGTGTAGCTTTACTACTTATTGAGTAAGTCAGCAAGATATTCCACCGCAGCCATGCGGCGCAGTAAAATATTCGAGCTTGCCCGCGCGCAAGCTGGCGTCTGCCAGCGCGGTCTTGCCGGTTTGCGACCCTTCCAGGGAGGTCCATCATGACTGCATGGCCCAGACTGTCCATGGCCGGCGCACTGATTTTTTGCGCCCCGGCCCACGCGCAAATGGCGGCGGAACAGCCGCCGGCTTCCGGTGACCCGCTGGAAACCGTCATCATTACCGCTGAACGCCGCAGCACCGCGCTCGACGCCACGCCGGCAGCCATTTCAGCGTTCGATGGCGCCAGGCTGGCCGGGCAGGGCGCCAACAGCCTGGCGGACGTGCTCAACCTGGCGCCCAATACCGCGTTTTCCGCGCAAAGCTCGACGCAAATCTTCATTCGCGGCATCGGCGATGTGTTCCTGCTGGCCGGCGGCGATCCCGGTGTGGCGTTGTATGCCGATGGCGCTTATCTGTCCGACCAGACCAGCACCAACCTCGCGCTGTTCGACACGCAGCGGGTTGAAATCCTGCGCGGCCCGCAAGGCGCGCTGTATGGGCGCAATGCCACCGGCGGCGCCGTCAACTTGGTTTCCGCACCGCCGACCCAGGTGTTCGCGGCGCGCGCCGGCATCGAAGGCGGCACCTATGGCCGCAAGCAAGCCGAGGGCTACGTTTCCGGCCCGCTGGGTGGCGGCGCCACCGCAGCGCGCCTGTCGTTCCAGCTCAAGGATTTCGCCGGCTATACCAGGAACCCGCTGGCCGGCACGCCACCGGCGCCCATCGTGGCGGGTGGCCCGGTCTTCACGCCGCCCGGCCGGCTCGACGACCTGCGTTCGGCGGCACTGCGGCTGCAGACGTCATCCCGCTTTGCCGGCGGCCATCAACTGCGCCTGATCGCCGCTTATTACCACGAGCATGACAATGGCATCAGCCTGCCGATCCTGATCGACCCGCTGATGAATTCCTCGTTGCTGTTTGGCGCCTATCCCGAGACGGACCCGCGCCGCCTCGCCAGCCAGGGCTCGGTCAACCAGGTCGACGTGCGCATGCTGCAAGCGATCTACGAGCGGCCGCTGGGCGACAGTACGCTGAGCCTGACCGCGGCGTGGCGCAAGAGCGATGTGCACCACGCGTGGGATGGCGACCAGACCGCGGCGCCCAGCGCCACGCTCAGCTTTACCACGGCCAGCATCGACCGCAGCGTCGACCTGCATGCCACGTCCCGCGACGGCGCCCGCCTGCAATGGCTGGCGGGACTGACGATGCTGCATTTCAGCCAGCGGCAGGATGTTGCACTGCAAGCGCAAATCCCGCTGGGTTTTGTGGCGCCGGGCCAATCGCTGACGACAGCGCTGCCTGGCGGTTTCCGCGTCAAGCTGGGTGGTCCGATCCAGACCCGCTCGGCCGCTGTTTACGCCGATGTGCGCTATGCGCTGACGCCATCGCTGGCCCTGCTGGGCGGTGCGCGGCTGAACCGGGATACCAAGCGCGCCGACGAATACCAGGAGCTGACCGTGCCCGCGTTCGGCCTCAGCGGTGTCCAGACCGGCACGCCGCGCGATGGCTGGACCAGCCTGACCGGGAGTGCCGGCGCCGAATACCAGTTCACATCCAATACCCTCGGCTATGCGCGCCTGTCGCACGGCTTCAAATCCGGTGCGGTCAACCTCGGTGCGCTGCAAGGCAACCTGGTCAAGCCGGAAAAGGTGGTGGCGCTGGAACTGGGATGGAAGACCCGCTTCCTGGACCGGCGCGGCGCCTTCAATATCGCCCTGTTCAGCAGTCTCTACAAGGACATGCAGGTCGCCCAGGCCAGCAGCGCCAATGTCATCCTGGCCAATGCCTCCCGCGCGAAAATCCATGGCGCCGAATTCGAGCTCCAGTTGCGCCCGGCGCCGGCCTGGCTGCTGGGCGCCACGCTGGGATTGATGGACCCGACCTACGCCGATTTCACCAATACCGATACCCGCAACGCCCCTGGCCGCGCCGTCAATGTGCGCGGCAACCAGCTGGCGCAAGTATCGCGCGCGCAACTGGGCCTGAGTGCGGAAACCACGCGCAGCGTGGGCAGCCACAAGCTGACCTTGCGCGGCGATTATGTGCGGCGCAGCAAGGTCTACTTCACTGAATTCAATACGCCGGACACCATGCAGTCCGGCTATGGTTTGCTCAACCTGGCAGCTTCCCTCCGGCCGGCCGGTGGCCGCTGGACGCTGTATGGCTATGTCCGCAACGCGGGCAATACGGCAGCCTATACCAGCATGCTGATCACCGGGACCAATTTGGGATCGGCCCGGCAAGTGACCTATACGCCGCCACGGTTGATTGGTATCGGCGCAACGCGTGATTTTTGACCGGCAAAGATTGGTGTTACTAGCAAATTGACCGGCAGGCAAGACTGCATTATTGTAAGCCAGGGCCGGGAGAAGCCATGGTCGTTACCCATCAATCAATATTGACGCTGGATGCGCTGCAAAGCGCAGGCAACCCGCTGCCCCTGGCTGACTGCCTGCGCATCGCCGGCGAACTGGTGCAGGCGCTGGCCGGCCTGCACGCGGCACAGCTGGTCCACCGCGATATCCGGCCCGCCAATATTGTCATCAGCCAGTCGCGCGACACCCTGCGCCTTGCCGACCTCGGCCCGGCCGCGGCAAGCGACACGGCCGCACCCGGCGACTGGGCCTATGTATCGCCCGAGCAGACCGGGCGCATGAACCGCCCGGCCGATTACCGCAGCGACTTCTATTCGCTGGGCATGACGCTGTACCGCATGCTGACCGGGCACTTGCCGTTCCAGGGCAGCGATCCGCTGGAATGGACGCACTGCCATATCGCGCGCAGCGCGCCGCCGCCCGGCGCGGTGGCCGACATTCCGGAAGCGGTGTCCGGTATCGTGATGAAATTGCTGGCCAAGCTGCCGGAAGACCGGTACCAGAGTGCGCGCGGACTGAAGGCCGATCTCGACCGCTGCCTGGCGCAATGGCAAGCCGAAGACCGTATCGATCCTTTCATGCCGGGCGCCGACGACTCGCCCGACCGCTTCCAGATCCCGCACAAGCTGTATGGACGCAGCGTGGAACGCGCGGCCCTGCTGGACGCCTTCGGCGAAATGGCCTCCAGCGGCAACGCCATGCTGGTGATGGTGTCGGGCTATTCCGGCATCGGCAAATCGTCGCTGGTGCATGAATTGCACGAACCTATCGTGCGCGAACGCGGCTATTTTATTTCCGGTAAATTCGACCAGTTGATGCGCGACGTGCCGTACGCCACGCTGACGCAGGCGTTCCGCGACCTGATCCAGCAATTGCTGGCGGAGAGCGAAGCGAGGGTTGCCGACTGGCGCCAGCAAATCCAGGCCGCCGTGGGCGAGCATGGCCAATTGATCGTCGATGTGCTGCCCCAGGTCGAATTGATCATCGGCCAGCAGGCGCCAGTGCCAGCGCTGCCGCCGGCGCAGGCGCAAAACCGCTTCCGCCAGGTATTCCAGCGTTTTGTCTCTGTCTTCACCCACCACCAGACGCCGCTGGCGCTGTTTCTCGACGATATGCAATGGGCCGATGCGGCCAGCCTGCAATTCCTCGAACACTTGCTGCCGCACGCGAACGCGGGCCGGCTGTTGCTGATCGCCGCGTACCGCGACAACGAAACCGGCGCCGCCCATCCGTTGATGGCGGCGCGCGAAGCGGTGCGTGCCGGCGGTACGCCGGTGATCGATATTGAACTGGCGCCGCTGTCGGTGTCCGACCTGAACCAGCTGGTGGTGGACACGCTGCATGCGCCGGCGCACGCTTGCCTGCCGCTCACGCGCGCGATCTTCGAACGCACCGAAGGCAACCCTTTCTTCTTCACGCAATTCCTCAGCACGCTGCACAAGGATGGCCTGTTGCGGCGCGACACCGCACGCGGCATCTGGTGCTGGGACGCCGAGCAAATCCGCAGCAGGAATTTCGCCGACAACGTGGCCGACCTGATGTCTGGCAAGCTGCGCCGCTTGCCCGGGCCGGTACAGGGCGTGTTACGGCTGGCCGCCAGCCTGGGGAACAAGTTCAACTTGCACCTGCTCGCGCTGGCAGGCGGCTGGTCCGATGAGGAAACCCGGCAGCACCTGGAGGCGGCGGCTGGCGAAGACTTGATCGTGCTGTCTGGCGACAGCGGCAAATTCCTGCATGACCGCATCCAGCAGGCGGCCTACGCGCTGATCCCGCCGCACCAGCATGCCGGGGTGCATCTGCGCATCGGCCGCATGCTGGCCGCGCAACTGCTCTCCGGCGAGTCCGCCCCGCAACTGTTCGACGTGGTGAACCAGTACAACCAGGGCGCCGCCTTGCTGGCCGGCCGCGATGAAAAATCGCAGGTGGCCGAACTCAACCTGCGCGCCGGTCGCAAGGCCAAGGCGTCCGTGGCGTATGCATCGGCCTGCATCTACCTGGCGGCGGGCATGGCCTTGCTCGATGAAGACGACTGGGACAGGCAACACGACCTGGTGTTCAGCCTGTGGCAAGAACGTGCGGAATGCGAATTCCATAGTGGTGGCCTGGCGCTGGCGGGCCAACTGATTGCCACGCTGATGGAACGCGCACAGAGCAAGGCTGAACTGGCTGCCGTGTACGGCCAGAAGACCCGGTTGCACGTCATGCAATCGGAATGCGAGCAAGCCGTCGACAGTGCATTGGCCGGCTTGCGCCTGTACGGCATCGACCTGCCCGCGCATCCCGATGCCGGACAAGTCGAGGCCGAGTACGGACAAGTGTGGCGCAACCTGGGAACGTGGCAAATCGAGGACATCCGCAACCTGCCGCCCATGCAGGAGCCGGAACGGCAAGCCAGCATGGACATGCTGGTGTCGTTGATCGCCCCGGCATCCTTCACGGACTTTTCCCTGGCCAGCCTGGTCGTTTACCGCATGGTGAACCTGAGCCTGCTTCACGGTAACAGCAATGCGTCGTCCTACGCGTACGCGTTCTTTGGCTTTCTGCTGGGCCCGGTATTCCACCGCTATGCGGACGGTTACCGGTTCAGCAAGGCCGCGGGCGAGTTGACCGAGCGCTACACGGCGGCAACCAACAAGGCGGAATTGCATTTGCTGACGATTGCCAATGCGATGTGGACCCAGCCGCTGGGCGCCGTCATCGACCGCTTGCGCGCGGTCTTCCATGTCGGCCGTGAAACCGGCGACATTTTCACGGCCTGCAATAACTGGGTCTTGCTGATCGGTGCGCAACTGTTGCAGGGCATCCCGCTCGATACCGTCTGGCGTGAAACCGAAAGAGGCCTCGACTATGTAAGCAAGGCCAAATACCAGGATGACGTAAACGTCATCACCAGCCAGCAGCGCTTTATCGCCACCATGCTGGGCCGTACCGCACATTTTTCAACCTTCAGCGACAGCGCACCGGACGGTTTTGACGAGGCCGCCTTTGAAGCACGGCTGCAGGCGGACAAGACTGCGCAGCCGGTATGCCGCCACTTGCTGTTCAAGATGCAGGCGCGCTACCTGTCGGGTGACTTCGCCGATGCGCTGGCGGCGCTGGCGGCGCTGCGCCCGCAGTTGTGGGCCCTGTCCAACTTGCCGGACCTGGTGCTGGAATACCACTACTATGCGGTGCTGATCCTGGCCGCCGTCCTGGACGCCGGCGCCGCGGATGGGCAGCATCGCACATTGCTGGACGGCCACCTGGCGCCATTGCGCGAATGGGCCGAGCACTGTGCGCCTGCGTTTGCCGACAAATACGCGCTGGCGGCGGCCGAAGCCGCGCGCCTCGACGGGCGCGACAGCGACGCCATGGTCTTGTATGAGCAAGCCATCCAGTCAGCGGAGCGCCACGGTTTTGCCCAGTTCGAAGGCGTGGCGCACGAAGCGGCGGCGCGCTACTACCTGGCGCGCGGCACCGCCAGCGCGGCGCGGGCGCACCTGTGCGCGGCATGCGATTGCTTTGGCCGCTGGGGCGCCGACGGCAAAGTCCGGCAATTGCTGGCGCGCTACCCGCAGTTGCAGGGGCAATGGGCGGCGCCGGCTACGGCCGGCGGCATGGTGCAGCTCGACGCGCTGTCGGTCGCCAAGGCGTCGCAGGCGATCTCCGGCGCGATCCTGCTCGACGAGCTGATCGATACGCTGATGCGCATCATGCTGGAAAGCGCCGGTGCGCAGACCGGCGCGCTGCTGCTGGAACGCGGCGGCGTCCTGGTACTGGCGGCGCAAGCCGGCCTGACGAACCAGGCGGCCGAAGTGCGCCTGCACCTGGACCATGCAGTACCGGCATGGAGCGGACCCGAAACCATCGTCAACTATGTCCGGCGCAGCCGTGCGCCGGTGCTGCTGGCCGACTCCTCCGGGCCGCACCCGTTTTCCGCCGATCCTTACCTGCGCAGCCAGCGTCCCAAGTCCATCCTGTGCATCCCGATCGTCCGGCAAGCCCGGCTGGTTGGCGTGCTGTACCTGGAAAACACGTTGGCCACCCAGGTATTCACGCCGGAACGCGTGACCGTGCTCGAACTGCTGGCCTCGCAGGCCGCCATTTCCCTGGAAAATGCCTTGCTGTATGCCGACCTGCAGCAGGAAAATGCCTCGCGCAAGCGGGTCGAAGCGGCATTGCGCGAGCGGGAAGCGCGCATCCGCCGGCTGGTGGAATCGAATATCATCGGCGTGTTTTTCTGGGACTTACAAGGCGGCATCAATGACGCCAACGACGCTTTCCTGCACTTGACCGGCTATGGCCGCGACGAACTGGCGTCCGGCAGCCTGCGCTGGAATGACTTTACCCCGCCCGAATATGCGGCGGCCGATGCGCGGGCGCGGGAAGAGGTGGCGCGGACCGGCAAGCTGCTGCCGTATGAAAAGGAATTCGTCCGCAAGGATGGCGGCCGGGTGCCGGTCCTGGTGGGCGGCGCGCTGCTGGAAGGCTCGGCCGACCACGGCGTCGGCTTCGTGCTGGACCTGTCCGAACGCAAACAGGCGGAGATCGAGCGCAGCGCGCGCCTGGCGGCCGATGCGGCCAACCGCGCCAAGAGTGCGTTCCTGGCGAATATGAGCCATGAATTGCGCACGCCCCTGAACGGCATCCTCGGTTATGCGCAAATCCTGCTGCGCGAGCGCGACGCCAGCGACAGCCGGAAGACGGCGCTGACCGTGATCCAGCACAGCGGCGAGCATTTGCTCAACCTGATCAACGATATCCTGGATTTCGCCAAGATCGAAGCCAACAAGCTGGAACTGTACATTGCGCCGGTGCGGCTGGCCGAATTCCTCGATGTCGTCAGCGAGATCGTGGCGGTCAAGGCATCGCAAAAAGGACTGGAATTCATCAGCGCATTCGGCCCGGACTTGCCGGCAGCCATACAAACCGATGAAAAGCGCTTGCGCCAGGTCTTGCTCAACCTGCTGTCGAACGCCATCAAGTTCACCGATCATGGCCAGGTGGTGCTGCACGTGCGCCGTGTCGCGCCGGCGCGCCTGCGCTTCGAGGTACGCGACACCGGTGTCGGCATCGCCGAGCCGGAGCGGGAAAAAATCTTCCAGCCGTTCGAGCAGGCGGGCGACCAGCAAAGCCGGCAGGGCGGCACCGGCCTGGGCCTGGCGATCAGCAGCCAGTTCGTGCACATGCTGGGCGGCGAGCTGCAAGTGGACAGCGTGCCGGGCCAGGGCAGCACGTTCTGGTTCGACATGGACGCGGCAATGCCGGAGAGCACGGAGGCGCCGCGCCAGGCCCATGCCGTCCAAGGCTACCAGGGGCCGCGCAAGTCCATCCTGGTGGTGGACGATGTGGGCGAAAACCGCATGGTGCTGCGCGATATGCTCGGCCCGCTGGGCTTCACGGTGCATGAAGCGGCCAATGGCGCCGAGGGGCTGGCGCAAGTGCAGGCCGTGCAGCCGGACCTGGTGCTGATGGACGTGGTGATGCCTGGCGTGGACGGACTGGCCGCGATGCGCTGGCTGCGCCAGTCGCCGGCGTTTGGCGCGCTGCCCATCATTGCGGTGTCCGCCAGCGCGGGAGATCACCATGCCGCCGACAGCCTGGCCGCCGGCGCACAGGCGTTCCTGCCGAAGCCCGTCAAATTGGACCGCTTGCTGGAGCAGGTCGGCGCGCTGCTCGGGCTGGCCTGGACTTATGATGCGGCGGACACGCCAGCCACGGCGGCGCCGCGGGCCGATGCGCCGCTGCTGGCGCCGCCGCCGGACGAAATGGCGGTCCTGCACCAGCTCGCACGGCAGGGCAACATGCGCAACATCATGCAGCGTGCCGACTACCTGTCCGCACTGGACGAACGCTACCGGCCCTTCGCCGACCAGTTGACCCAGCTGGCCAAGGGATACCGGTCCAGGGCCATCCTCGAGCTGGTCGAGCAGCATATGCGGCGCGATGGCGGCGCGTGACGACGGTCCTTCTTATTTCCGTCCCGTCCCGATCTGGTACTTCTTCAACTTGTCATACAGCGTCTTGCGCGGCACACCCAGGTTATCCGCGGCCAGCGCCACGTTATGGCCCGCGGCGGCCAACGCCCGTTCAATCAGTGCGCGCTCGAAATCGTCGACTTGCTGCGGCAACGTGGCCGCGCCGTCGCCGGCGGCCACCGTGGGCGGCGCATCAGGCGCGGCACTGCTGCCTGCTGTGACAAACGCGGGTGCGGCCAGCGGCGCGGCGGGCGCCGTCTGCACCACGCCCAGCACCAGCCGTTCCGCGAAGTTGCGCAATTCGCGTACATTGCCCGGCCAGTCGGCCGCCTGCCACGCGGCCATCTGTTCCGGGCGCCATGCCGGCACGGGACGCTGGTAGCGCGCCGCCGCTTCCTGCACGAAGTGCGCCAGCAGCAGCGGGATATCGTCGCGCCGGTCGCGCAGGCGCGGCAAGTCCAGCGTCACCACGCCAATGCGGTAATACAAGTCTTCGCGGAACAGGCCCTGGCTGGACAGCGCCAATAAATCCGCCTTGCTGGCCGCGATGATGCGGCAATCCAGCGGAATACCCTCATTGCCGCCCAGGCGCTCCAGCTTGCGTTCCTGCAGCACGCGCAGCAGCTTGACCTGCAATGCCAGCGGCATGGTTTCGATTTCATCGAGGAACACGGTGCCGCCGCTGGCATATTCCAGCTTGCCGATGCGGCGCTTTTGCGCGCCCGTGAAGGCGCCCGCTTCGTGGCCGAAGATTTCGCTTTCAAACACGGATTCCGGCAGCGCGCCGCAATTGATGGCGACGAAGTTACCCTTGCGGCCGCTGGCCGCGTGCAGCACGCGCGCCAGCACTTCCTTGCCGGTGCCGGTCTGGCCATTGATGAGGATATCGACGCCGGCCGGGCCGACATTGCGCACCAGCGTTTTCAGGCGTTCCATGACGTCCGAGCGGCCGATCAGGTCCGGCGTGTCCGGGTGCAGCGCGCGGTCCGAGCGCAGGCGGCGGTTTTCCAGCACCAGCGCACGGCGTTCCTGCGCGCGCCGCACGGCGTCCAGCAGGCGCTCCGCCGCAAACGGCTTTTCAATGAAGTCGTAGGCCCCGGCGCGCATGGCCGCGACCGCCATTTCCACGTCGCCGTGGCCCGTCACGACGATGACGGGCAATTCCGCGTCGAGTGCGGTCACTTGCGCCAGCACGTCGAGCCCGGATTTGCCGGGCAGGCGCACGTCCGTGACGATGACGCCGTCGTAATCGGCGCGCAGCAGCGGTTGCGCGGCTTCCGCGCTGGCCACGGCTTGCACGGTGAAGCCGCCCAGTTCCAGGGTTTGCTGTGTCGCCAGCCGCAGCGCGGCTTCGTCTTCGATCAGTATCGCTTGCATAGGTCTATGGTTCGGTTGCTTGCAGCGGCAGGCGCAGCACGAATTGCGCGCCGCCCGCCGGGCCGGGCAGGTTATGCGCCGTCAACTGGCCATTCATCGCCTGCACGATGGACGAGGAAATCGCCAGCCCCAGCCCCAATCCCTGGCCGGACGGCTTGGTCGTATAAAACGGTTCGAACAGGTGCGCGGCCACCTGTTCCGGGATGCCGGGACCGGTATCGCTGATGCGCACTTCGGCCCACCGCTCCGCCTTTTCCAGGGTCACCGTCACCGTGCGGGGATGTGTCTCCTCCATGCCCGCCACGGCGTCGAGCGCATTGCGCAGCAGGTTGATCAGCACCTGCTCGATGCGCACCGCATCGCCCGCCACGGTAATTTCGCTGCCGGTGAGATCGCCGGTTTCCAATGTGACGCCCTGGCGCTTGAAATCATTGTCCACCAGCAGGGCGGACGCCTGCACCGAGCGCGCCAGGTTCACTTGCGTGATTGCTTCATCCTTGCGCGCAAAGCCTTTCAACTGGCTGATGATGGCGCCCATGCGCGCGCTGGCGTCGCTGATGTGGCCCAGGTTGGCGTCGGCCTGTTCCGGGCGGCCCCGCTCCAGGAACACGCGGGCATTGTCGGCAAAGGCGCGGATGGCGGCCAGCGGCTGGTTCAGTTCATGCGTGATGCCGGCCGCCATCTGGCCCAGCATGGCCAGCTTGCCGGCCTGGACCAGCTGGTTTTGCGTGGTGCGCAGCATGTGTTCCGTTTGCTGCAACTTGACGTATTTGCTTTCCAGGTCGCTGTTGGTGGTTTGCAGCTGCGCCGTGCGTTCGGCGATGCGCTGTTCGAGTTCCAGGGCGGCCTGGCGCAGCGCGGCGCGCGATTCGCGCTGTTCTTCGAGACGGCGGCGGCGCTGGTGCAGCGCCCACCACAACGCGCCGCCACAGGCCAGCAACAGCGCGGTGCCGGCGGCCCACAGCAGCGCGGCGCGCTGCACGCGCACCTGCGACGGGAACAGCATCAATTGCCATCCCAGCTTGCCGACCGGGCGCACGGCGTATTCCGGCAGCGGCTGCGGCAGCGACGCGACTTGCCGGCCGGTGTATTGCTGCGTTTGCGCCAGTTCCTGCTGTGCCGTGGCGTCGAGCGGGCGCAGGCTGCGGTAGCGCCAGTCCGGCTGGTTGCTGAGGAAGACGACGCCGTGACGGTCGGCCAGCGCGATCGTATGTTCGCTGGAACGCCACGTCTGTTCGAATTCGGCCAGGCTGATTTTCACGGCCACCACGCCGGCCACGGGACCGCCGTCCGTGCTGTCGCGGTACACCGGTTGCGCGATGAAATAACCCGCCTCCGCCGTGGCCGTGCCGATGCCGTAGAACAGGCCGGGGCGGCCCCGCTGGGCTTCGCTGAAATAAGGGCGGTACGAGAAATTCTTGCCGACGAAGGACGTCGGCTGGTCCCAGTTGCTGGAGCCTAGCGTCAGGCCGCTGCGGTCCATCAAATAAATCGCGCCGACCTGGGACTGGCGCTGGATGGTTTGCAGCGTGCGGTTCAGGCGCGCGATGACGGCGGCATCGGCGGGATGGGCGATGGCCTCCGCCAGGTCGGGCTGGAAACCCAGCACGAACGGCAGGGTTTCATATTTGTCCATCGCCGATTGCAGGTCGGGCGCCATCAATTCCAGCTGGCGCCGTCCCTGTTCCAGCAAATCGGCGCGCGCCCGCAGCGCCCCAAGCGCGTACGCGCCGGCCACCAGCAACAGGGCGGCCAAGAATACGAGCGGGAGGAGCGGTTTGCGCATGCGCCGATTGTACATGGGCGAGGTGTGAAACTCAGTCGACCGCCGCCATCCGCATCTCATCGTTGTGGTGGCGCTGCTGTTCTTCCATCACCAGCATGCCCAGCTCGCGCTTCAGGGCATTGAAGTCGGATGACGAAGGATCGCGCAGGCGGGGCAGTTCCACCATCATGTCGCGCTTCACGGTGCCGGGACGGTACGTCATGACGATGATGCGGTCGGCCAGGTAAATCGCTTCCTCGATACTGTGCGTGACGAAGATGATGGTCTTCTTCAGTTCGGCCCAGATGCGCAGCAACTCATCCTGCAAATTGCGCCGCGTCAGCGCATCGAGTGCGCCGAACGGTTCATCCATCAGCATGATCGGCGAGTCCAGCGCCAGGACGCGGGCAATGGCCACCCGCTGGCGCATCCCGCCCGACAAGTCTTTCGGGTAGCGATGGCGGAAATCCGTCAGCGACAGCATGCGCAGCAACTGGTCCACCGTCTCATTGATGCGCTTCGGTTCCATGCCCTTGATTTCCAGGCCGAACGCGATGTTTTTTTCCACCGTCATCCACGGGAACAGCGCATATTCCTGGAACACCATGCCGCGTTCCGGACCCGGGCCGGTGACCAGCTCGCTATCGGCCATGATCTCGCCGGTCGACGGCAGCGAAAAGCCGGCAATCGCATTGAGCAAGGTGGATTTGCCGCAGCCCGACGGGCCCAGCAGGCAGACGAACTGGCCTTGCGGGATCTCCAGGTTGATGTCCTTCAGCGCGACCACGTCGCGGCCACCGGTCTTGAACACCTTGTTCACGTTGCGGACCTGGATATGGCTCAAGGTCGTGTTAAATGCGTCCATCTTGCTCATGTCAGTTCTCCAGGCCGCGGTGCCACCGCAGCAAATGGTTGTTCAATTTGTTCATGCCGATATCGATCATCAAGCCCAGCAAGCCGATGCTGATCATGCCGGCGATGATTTTGTCGGACCAGAAGTATTCGCGCGCTTCGAGGATGCGGAAGCCCAGGCCATTGTTCACGGCGATCATTTCCGACACGATCACCACGATGAAGGCGGTGCCGATGCCGATCCGCACACCGGACAGGATGTACGGCACGGCGGCCGGCAGCATCACGCGCACGAACATGGCGCGCTGGCTGACGCCAAGGTTGCGCGCGGCGCGGATGTAGATGCCGTCAACCTGGCGCACACCGGCAATGGTGTTCATCAGCACGGGGAAGAAGGCGCCGATGGCGATCAGGAACACGGCCGGCGCGTTGCCCAGGCCGAACCACAGGATCGACAGCGGGATGTAGGCGATCGGCGGGATCGGGCGCAGCACTTGCAGCAGCGGGTTGAACCAGGCGTAAGCGCGCTTGCTGGCGCCCATCACGAGGCCGAACGGCAGCGCCAGGCCGGCGCCGATGCCAAAGCCCAGCAGCACGCGGTACATGCTGCCCAGCGTGTCGGCCCACAGTTCGCCGGACAGCGCCCACATCAGCCAGGAGCTTTGCGCCGCGTCGTACGCCTGCAGCGGCAGCGCATATTCGATCCACTTTTGCACCACCGCCAGCGGCGACGGCAGCACTTGCGGATTGACCAGCCCGAGCGAAGCGGCAGCCTGCCACAGGGCGATCACGACCACCGGCGCCACGGCGCCGGTGCCGATATTTTTCCAGTCCTTGATCATGATATGGTCTCCTTATTTGACGCCGAGGCTTTTCTTGGCGTCGTCCAGCAAGTCGGTCTTGACCCAGTCTTTCGCCACCGGCGGCAGGCGCATCTTGCCGGTGCCGAAGCGGGCCATCACGTCGGTGGTGACCTGGATGTGCTGCGCCGTGACGTCATACGTGTAGGGCGAGTTGGCAATCGCATCCTGGAAATCGTCGGCGGTGATCTGGTTCTTGAACAGCGTCTCGCGCACGTATTTTTCCGCCGTCGGTTTGCTGTCGATGAAGGTCTTGGTGGCCAGCACGAAGCAGTTCATGAAGCGGGCCGCCGTGGCGCGGTGGTCCTTGTAGAATTTTTCGCTCATGACCATGGTGCGCACCGGTTCGCCGATCGGCGTGTCGTATGGCTTCATGACTTCCACGCCATAGCCCTTGTTGATGGCTTGCGACGATTGCGGTTCGCTTTGCATGATGGCGTCCAGGTTTTTGCCCATCAGTGCCTGGTTCAAGTCCGCGAACGCAAGGAATACCAGTTGCACGTCCTTGCCAGGCTGGTCCGATGCGGTCAGGCCGGCCTGCGCCATTTCCGCCACCAGCAAGACTTCATGGATGCCGCCGCGCGTGACGCCGACTTTTTTGCCTTTCAAATCCTTGATGGACTTGATGTTGCTGTCGGGGCGCGCGACCAGGCGCGCGCCGCCCTTGGCGAAGCCGGCCACCACGTAAATCGGCGCGCCGTTGGCGCGGCCCTGGATCGCCGCTTCGGACGCGGTGGCGCCGACGTCCAGTTCACCGGCCAGGATGGCTTGCATCACGTCCGGACCCTTGGCGAAGATGTGTTCTTCCACCTTGATGCCGCACTTGGGGGCGATTTCCTTGATGTATGAGACGGCGCCGTAATGGGCGAATTTCAGGTTGCCGAGACGGACCACTTCTTCGGCGCTGGCCGATGTGGCGGCGCAGGCGGCGAGGGCGGCGGCGAGGACGGAATTACGGAAGCGTGACATGCTGGTCTCCTTTTTGGTTGGTATGACCAGACTTAGAGCAGCAAGCGTGCCAGCGCGGTGTGAAATGTTAAGTGCTTGATTTTTATGGAATTGCGCCAGAGGCTATGGCGCGGGTGCGGCGGAAAACCAGAATCCCGCGTGCGGATTTCCGCGTTGGGCGGTTTCCGCGCAGCGGAAGCCGCCCAACGGGAGTCATTGCGCCGGGCTTATGCCAGCTTTTCCGTCCGGTAGTTGTCGACCATCTTGTACTTGGTCGCATAGAAACCGAACGCCAATGCCGTCAGCAGCGCGAAGCCGGCAAAGAAGAACATCTGGAACGTGATCAGGCCAAAGCCGCTGGCGGCGATCTGCCCCAGCACCGCTTCGTTCTTCACGCTGGAATTGACGATCAGCACCCACAGGTTGCCCACGGTGGTGGTCAAAATCCAGAAGCTCATGATCGAACCCTTCATCGATGCCGGCGCCTGGCTGTACGCGAATTCCAGGCCGGTGGCCGAAACCAGCACCTCGCCCATGGTCAGCAGCGCATAGGGCAGCAATTGCCACAGGATCGACATCGGCGTGCCGCCATCCATTTGCAGCTGCACCCAGCCGATCACGATCCAGGCCGCGCCGCTGAACACCATGCCGGCCGTCATGCGGCGCAGCGGCGTCGGTTCGATGCCGAGCTTGCGCAGGGCAGGGAAGAACACCAGGTTGTTCAGGGGGATCAGCAGCATTACGAGGATCGGGTTCACCGCCTGCATTTGCGCCGGCAGCAGCTTGAATTCGAAACCGAACACGGACAGCAGCGGGCTGACCATGTTGTTCGCCTGCAGGACCCACGTCGATGCTTTCTGGTCGAACAGCGACCAGAATGGCGTCACCAGCGCAAACACGATCAGGATGCGCAGCACGGCACGCACGCCTTCCACGGCGAAGTCCGGGTGCAGGCCGCGCGCCCGTTCCAGCTGCATGCCGGTGCCGATGCCGCCGAACGCCAGCAACAGCACCAGCGCCAGGCAGGCGGAAATCACGAAACCCCACGATGGCGCCATGCACAGCGATGCGATCGCGCCGATCACGCCGATGATGGCCACCACCAGGCCGGGACGGCCCTGGCCGGGCTTTTGCGCCAGCAGCGCGGTGCGCGCCACGCGCGTGAACGAATCCGGGTTCGGTGCGGCGGGCGGCACGTGCACGTAACGCTTTTTACCGGCCCAGAAAATCACGGCGGCAATCGCCATCAGCACGCCGGGAATGCCGAACGCCACGGCAGGGCCGTAATTCTTCAGGAACAGCGGCATCAGCAGCGACGCGAAGAACGAGCCGAAGTTGATCGACCAGTAAAACGCGTCGTAGACGACTTTCGCGCGCTTCTTGTTGGTCTTGTCGAACTGGTCGCCGACGAATGCCGACACCAGCGGCTTGATGCCGCCGGCGCCCAGCGCGATGAGGAACAGGCCGAAATAAAAGCCTTGCAGGTTGTCTTCAAAGAACGCGAGGCACGCGTGGCCGGCCACGTAGACCAGGCTCATCCAGAAGATCGTGTTGTATTTGCCATAGAAGCGGTCGGCCAGCCAGCCGCCCAGCAACGGGAAGAAATACACGCCGATCACGAACGTGTGGAACACGTGCTTGGCTTCACTGGCGCGGTCCGCCACGGGAAGAAACAGCAGCAGCGTGCTGACCAGGAACGGGGTCAGGATGTTGCGCATCCCGTAAAAGCTGAAGCGTTCGCAAGCTTCGTTGGCAATGATGAACGGGATCTGGCGGGGCAGCGGACCGTTGCCGGACTCTTGATCCGGAACAGGCGCCGTTTGAACAGCGGGATTGGCCATATAGCCTCCATGGTTTTTCGACTGACCGGGATGCTATGCCGGATGGGTTGCCGTTGGCAACCGGTATATGCAAGTTGTATGAACGCTACGCTTTGTAGTTTTTATGTAGTTTGACTACGGTATGAACATGCTTCAGCTTTGAAAATATTTGAATAAGTCATTGAAAATAAATGGTTTTATACGAAAATTAAGAAATTCAAACCGATTTGAATAAACCAAATGGTTGATGTATATTCTCTACAAACCCAACTCTATGGACGAACCATGACCCAACAACTGTCCCCGAACTGGTGGCGCGAAGCGATCATCTACCAGGTTTATCCCCGCAGCTTCAACGATACCAATGGCGATGGCGTCGGCGATTTGCCCGGCATCACCGCCAAACTGGATTACATCGCGCAACTGGGCGTGGACATTGTCTGGATTTCTCCGTTCTTCAAGTCGCCGATGAAAGACTTCGGTTACGACATTTCCGACTATTGCGACGTCGATCCCCTGTTCGGCACCCTGGCCGACTTCGATGCAATGATCGCCAAGGCGCACAGCCTGGGCTTGAAAATCATGATCGACCAGGTGATGTCGCACACGTCCGAGCAGCACGCGTGGTTCGCGGAAAGCCGCAAGAGCCGCGACAACCCGAAAGCCGACTGGTACGTGTGGGCCGACGCGGCGCCGGACGGCAACCCGCCCAATAACTGGATGTCCGTGTTTGGCGGTTCGTCGTGGCAGTGGGATACGCGCCGCCGCCAGTATTACCTGCACAACTTCCTGGTCAGCCAGCCGGACTTGAATTTCCATAACCCGGAAGTGCAGCAGGCGCACCTGGATTGCCTGCGCTTCTGGCTGGAGCGGGGCGTCGACGGCGTGCGCATGGATGCGTGCAACTTCCACTTCCACGACCGCCAGTTGCGCAGCAATCCGCCGGCGCTGGTGCGCGATACGGCCACCGTCTCGGACGTCAACCCGTACGGCATGCAGGCGCACATCCACGACAAGACCCAGCCGGAAAACGTGGCGTTCCTGCAGCGCATCCGCAAGCTGCTCGATGAATATGGTGCGGTCGCCATTGGCGAAGTGGGCGCGGACGATTCGCTGGCCGTGATGGCGGAATACACGGAAGGCGGCGACAAGCTGCACATGGCCTATAGCTTTAACTTACTCACACCGCAATGCTCGGCCAGGCATATCCGCACGCAGGTGGAACAGTTTGGCGCCCGCGTCAAGGATGGCTGGGCATCGTGGTCGGTTGGCAACCACGACGCGGTGCGTGTGATGACGCGCTGGGGCGGCGACCAGCCGGACCCGGAATTCGCCAAGCTGGTGCTGGCCATGCAACTGTCGCTGAAAGGCACGCCATGCCTGTACCAGGGCGACGAACTGGCGTTCACGGAAAGCGACGTGCCGTTCGAACTGCTGCAAGACCCGTATGGCATCACGTTCTGGCCTGAATTCAAGGGCCGCGACGGTTGCCGTACGCCGATCGCGTGGGAAGCGGCCACCAATGGCGGCTTCACGGAAGGCAAGCCATGGCTGCCGGTCGATGAAAAGCATATCGCCCGCGCCGCGTCCGTGCAGGAGCGCGACCCGCAATCGCCGCTGGCGTTTGCCCGCCGCTTCATCGCATGGCGCCGCACGATGCCGCAGCTGACGCGCGGCGATATCACTTTCTTCGATGCGCCGGAACCGGTGCTGGCGCTGCGCCGCGATGCGGAAGGCGAGCGTTCGGTGCTGGCCGTGTTCAACCTGGGGCGCGACGCGACGACGCTGCCGTTGCCGCAGGCGGCGGGCGCGCAGACGATTACCGACCCGGGCTTGCCAGGCTCGGTGGCAGCGGACGGTACGGTCACGCTGCCACCCTATGGCGCCTGGTTCGGCTACGTGAAATAAATGCGTAGGGCGGTTCGCTTGCGAGCCGCCATGCCGGTGTTGCCGCCAGCGCCGGCAGCACCGCCGCGTAAGGAGTTGTAGTGAATTGCAGGCGGCGCCGGGCTTCATGCAGTGCCGATATGTTAAGCGTCGTATAAATCGGGTATCCTTGCCGGCTTCAAGGGCATTCCCGGCATGAGAATTAAACGAGACGATGAAACAAGCTGAAGCTGACCAAAAAACAAGCCGCACCGCGTTTGCCGACGGTCCGCGCCTGCTGGCCGATATCGGGGCCACCCATGCGCGTTTTGCTCTCCAGACGGGACCGTCCGAGTTCCGCGCCGTACGCGTGCTGAAATGCGATGACTTCACCGGCATCGTGCCGCTGTTGCGCACTTACCTGGCCGATCACCAGGGCATCACGCTGAACCACGCGGCGCTGGCTGTCGCCAATCCCGTCAGCGGCGACTATGTCCGGATGACCAACCGCGACTGGGAATTCTCCACCGATGAAGTGCGCCGCATCCTCGGCTTGCACACGTTATTGGTGGTGAATGACTTCACGGCGCTGGCCATGTCGCTGCCGGGGCTGAAGCCGGCCGACCTGATGCAGGTGGGTGGCGGCAAGCCGGCCGGCAATTCCGTGATCGGCGTGCTGGGGCCGGGGACGGGCCTGGGCGTGTCGGGCGTGATCCCGACCGTGGACGGCTTCGTGACCCTGGGTTCGGAAGGCGGCCACACCAACTTCGCGCCGGCCGACGAACGCGAAATCGCGATCCTGCAATATGCATGGCAAACCTGGCCGCACGTGTCGACCGAGCGCCTGATTTCCGGCCCCGGCATGGAAATCATTTACAAGGCGCTGGCCAAGCGCAATGGCCGCACTGTACGCGACTTGAATGCGCAGGAAATCATGTCCGGCGCGCTGACGGACAAAGACCCGCTGTGCGTGGAAGTGCTGGAATGCTTCTGCGCCATGCTGGGCGGCGCCAGCGCCAACCTGGCCGTGACCCTGGGCGCGTTTGGCGGCATCTTCATCGGCGGCGGCATCGTGCCGCGCATGGGGGACTGGTTTGCGCAATCGCCATTCCGCGCCCGCTTCGAAGCCAAGGGCCGTTTCACCAGCTACCTGTCGGAAATCCCGACCTACGTCATCACCACGCCGAACCCCGCGTTCTATGGCGTGGCGACGATCCTGTCCGAACACTTGCGCGGCCGCAGCGGCGCCAACACGCTGATGGAGCGCGTGCAGCACTTGCAGCACGAACTGACGCCGGCCGAGCAGCGCGTGGCGCACCTGGTGATCGAGCAGCCGCGCCTCGTGCTGAACGAACCGATTGCCGATATCGCGCGCCTGGCCGACGTATCGCAGCCGACCGTGATCCGCTTCTGCCGCTCGATGGGCTTTTCCGGCCTGGCCGACTTCAAGCTGAAGTTTGCCAGCAGCCTGACGGGCGCGATTCCCGTGCGCCACAGCCAGGTGCGCGTGTCCGACAGCACGCACGACCTGAGCGCGAAGGTGATCGACAACACCGTGTCGGCCATCCTGAAATTCCGCGACCAGCTGGACGTGCGCTCGCTGGACAAGGCGATCGCCCTGGTGGCGAAAGCCAAGCGCATTGAGTTTTACGCGATGGGCAATTCGCGCGTGGTGGCGCTGGACGGCCAGCACAAATTCTTCCGCTTCCGCATCCCCACCGCCGCGTATGGCGATTCGCATCTGTTCACGCTGGCGGCCGAGCTGCTGAAGCCGGGCGACGTGGTAATTGCGATTTCCAATTCCGGCAAGCTGCCGGAATTGCTGGAAGCCGTCGATGCCGCCCGCGCGGCCGGCGCGGACGTGATCGCCATTACCACCAGCCAGTCCGCCCTGGCCAAGAAAGCCACCGTGTGCCTGGCGGTCGACCACAGCGAAGACAGTTCCACGTTCCTGTCGATGATTTCCCGCATCCTGCAATTGCTGCTGATCGACATCCTGTCGGTGGGGATTTCGCTGGATGAGCAAAATGCGTCGCTGGTGCTGGAGCACAAGGCGGGGGATGTGCAGGACAGCCGCCGGCTGCTGATTTCGCACCTGGACAGTTGAAAACAGCTGCCCCGGACGCCTGAAAAAAATGCCGCTCAGTTTGCACCGAGCGGCATTTTTCTTGCGTCACGCCGGGATCAGAAGCTGTATCCCACCGCCACGCCCAGTACCCGCGGGTTGAATTTGATATGTGTCTTGCGCTCGATGCTGCCGGTGGTCGCCGTCATGTCCGATTCGACGTCCGCGGCAATCACGCTCAGGCACAGCGACCAGGTCTTGTCGAACTGGTAGTTCACGCCGGCCTGCGCCGCCAGGCCGGTCGACTTGCTCAACTGGATCTTGGTCGGCCCGCCACTGGCCAGGCTGCCGGACGTGGTCGAGGCCGCATCGTAGAAGCGGGTGTAGTTCAGGCCCACGCCGACAAAAGGACGCAGCGCGCTGCCCGCCGCGCCAAAACGGTAGTTCAGGAATGCCGTCGGCGCGGCCTGCTTGACCTTGGCGATGACGCCGAACGGCGCCAGGGTGCCGGCGCCGATCACCTCTTGCCTGGGAGGGACACCCAGCGCCAGTTCGCCATACCAGTGGTCATCGAGGCGGCGCGTGACCGTGATCAGCACCGTGGTGGCGTCCTTGACGTCGATGCCGGCCGGCTGCGGCGTCAGGAAGGCCGGGCCATTGCTGCTCAGGTTGGGCGACTTGGCATTGACGAAGATGTGCGCGGCGCCCAGGCCGATGGTGGTGTCTTGCGCCAGGACGCCGCCCGAGGCCAGGGCCAGGACGGACATGCTTGCGAGGAGTCGGATATTCATTGTCGTTGTGTCCTGAATTAGTGAGCCAGCACGTTCTGGAAGAAGCCGCGCGCAGCGGCCTGGCAGAACGGCGGAACCAGCGAGCCGTGGTAGGCGCTGGCGACCGCGGCCGTCGGGTCGACTTTGGCGGCGACGGCGGCATTGATGGCTGCGGTTTTCGCTTGCGCGAAGCCCACCTTGGCGGCGGCGAATGGATCGCTGGCGCCGGTCGGCGACGAGTCGACGTCGAGCACGGTCAGCGCCGCCGCCGGCAACCCCTTGGCCTGGAAGTAGCCTGCCGTGGCCTGGGTGTTGACGAAATAGACGGTCGGGTCGGCGTTACCGCCGCACAGCATCACCGGTACCGCTGGCACGTAGGTGCGCAGGTCGTTCTTTTTGGCGGCAATGCGGGTGGCAATGGCCGGCGCGCAGTTCAGCGGATCGGCAGGATTCGCGTTGCAGGGATGGGCCTGCGCATCGGCCAGGTAGGCGTTGCGGAAGCTGGTTTTGACCAGGTTGTTGGCGCCGAAGAAGGGCGCGAACGCGGGCGAGGACGGACCCGGCAGCGAGGCGCTGTTGAACAGCGCGGTCTGCGGCAGCTTGCCCGAAGTGAACAGTTCGGTGGTGCTCAGGTCGCCCGGCAGCAGGGTTTCGATCCCGGCCAGGAAGTTCGACTCGAACACTTCGTTCGGGTTGCCGTAGATGTTGCCGTAGGAATTCTGCCAGCTCGAGGTCAGCAGGGGGAAGAACAGGGTGCCGCCCAGGTTCGGGCTGCCTGCCATGATGGCGTCGCTGAACAGGGACATCGCATATGGCCCCGACAGGCCGGCCACCGCCGTGACCTTGAACTCGGACGCGTAATTCAACTGCATCGCGCGCTGGGTCGCCAGCGCCACGTGGCCGCCTTGCGAGTAACCGGTGATCAGGAGTTTGCCGGAATCGGTCGCGCCGATGTTCGGGAACGCCTTGCGCGCCGCGCGCAGCGCGTCGATCATGTCGTTGGCTTGCTGCTCGGCGTTCAGGTAAGGATGGTATTTCAGGGCCGACACGTCGTAGCCGGCGTAGTTGGGGGCCACCACGATGAAGCCCTGGGCCGCGAACATGGCCGCGACCAGCGACGCTTCGCTGTTGTCGCGGATATTGGCCATGTTGAATTTCTTTTCGACGGTGGTGCCGTGCGCGTACAGCAGCACCGGACGGGGGCCGCTGCAGGCCGGATCGGACCCGGACGGGACCATGATGGCGCCGGTGGCGTCGGTCGCTTCATTCTTGCCGCCCACGGTGCCGTATTTCATGTAGTAGTTGGTGATGGCGCACTTCGGCGTGCCGGTCACCAGGGTCGTGCCAGGCTTGGCCGCTTCCAGCATCTTGCCGAACACGACCGGATCGAGCGACTTGACGGCGGTGCCATCGGCTTGTGGTACCGGTACCATATTGGGGGGATTGGCCACCAGGGAACCACGCGTCAGCGTGTTGTCGATGACCGGGCCCGGGTCGCTGCTGCTGCCGCCGCAGGCCGCGAGGACGGCTGCGGCCAGCATGGACAACGCTAAATTGGTATAACGCATTGTGCCTCCTGGCGATATTGTTGTTTGAATCGAACGAGCGTACTATTCGAGAGCTATCAATATGCCAGTGTTTTGACTTGAAGTAAATTAATCTGGATGGCGTTGTTGTAGCGCCGCGCCGTCCTGGTGGAGGGGGGGAGACGATAAGCGGCTTAGTCCGCCTTCGGGCGACCCTGCCGCACGATCAAATCCAGCAGCTTTTGCGCCCCTTGCAGTACGGGCGCGGTCTGCTTGCCGGTGGCAATCGCTTCAAACGCCCCTTGTCCCACATACAGGCCGTCTGACACCAGCGCCGTCAGCCGCACGTCGCCCAGTGACGGCGGCGCCTGGCGGCGACGGGTGCCGACCGGTTGCTGCTTCACCATCCCTTGCGCGGTTTCCACGATTTCCTTGGCTTGCGCGGCGATTTCCGCCGGGTGGCTTTCATAGACGCTGATCGAACCCATGTGGTTGATGTAGCGTACCGTGCCGTCCGCGTAGGCGGCCAGTACGTCCAGTCCCTGTTCCAGCGGCACTTCGATCACCACCCCCAGTGTTTCCTTGGGCGGCACGGGCTGCGCGTTTTCATGCAGCCAGTTATACGCGAGCATCCGTACGCGGCTTTCTTCGTCGCGGTCATCGGCAATCGCCCGCACGACAGTCGGTTCCGTGCCGTCGGCAAACAGCGAGCGGGTGGCGTCGTCCGTGGTCTTGAACAGTGACGCATCGTCGCAGAACAGCAGGTTGTAGACCAGGTTCAGGTCTTCGCGCGCATAGGGCGCGATGGGCCGGTTTGCCCCTCCTTCAGGGGGGGAACCGTCTGCCGCCGCATTGTTCCGGGCAGGCGCGGGCGCGCCGGGTTCGGCAGCAGCCGGCGTGGACTTGAAACCCAGCAGGGCGAGCAATTTCTTGAACATCGGTTATCAAAGCATGCGTGGAATCATCACCATGATACGGCAAGCTGAAGAAAGTGAAAAAAACTCCTTGAAACAGGACTGAAATAGTTTAAGATATATCTTAGTTCGATATATCTTATGGAGGTTTCATGTTTCACCTGTTCAAAGGCCACCGCCATTCCCACCCGCATATGCATGGCCACGGCTTCTTCGGCCACCACCGTGGCGGCGGTGGACGCGGTCCGAAAATGTTTGATTCCGGCGCCATGCGCTATGTCGTGCTGCAACTGATTTCTGAAAAGCCCCGCCACGGCTATGAAATCATCAAGGAGCTGGAAACCCGCGCCGGCGGCAGCTATACCCCCAGCCCTGGCGCCATCTATCCGCTGCTGTCCATGCTGCACGACATGGGCCACGTCTCGATTTCCCCTGACGGTGCGAAAAAATTGCACACGATTACACCGGAAGGGCAGGCGTTTCTCGACGAAAACCGGCAAATGGTGGACGCCATGATGGCGCGCCTGTCGGAACCGGGTGTGGGGGGCGGCGATATCCGCGCCCTGATGCATGCGCTGAAGGAAGCCGTCATCGGCCGCGCACGCGACGGTTCCGCCACCGAAACACGGCTGGAAGCGATCCGCGCTATCCTGCGCAAAGCTGCCGCCGACATCAATGCGCTCGATTGAGGAGGTTTATGACTTTACCCAACAATGAATTAACCCCGGAATTAACCCCGGCCCGCGAACGCATCATCCTGTGGCTGCTGGCGCTGATCCAGTTCACCGTCATCATGGATTTCATGGTCATGATGCCGCTGGCGCCGCAAATGATGGAAGCGTTCCATATCGGCCCGGCCCAGGTGTCGGGCGCCGTTTCCGTCTACTCGTGGTGCGCCGGCGCCTCCGGCTTGCTGGCCATGGCGTATATCGACCGCTTTGACCGCAAACGCCTGATGCTGACGATGTTTGCGCTGTTCTCACTGTCCAACCTGGCGTGCGCCGTGGCGCCGAATTTCCACGTGCTGGTGCTGTCGCGCGCCTTTGCCGGCTTGACCGGCGGCGTGCTGGGTGCGATCGCCATGGCCATCATCAGCGACCTGATTCCGCCGAACCGGCGCGGCGCCGCCACCGGCATCGTGATGACGTCATTCAGCCTGGCCGCCGTGGCCGGTGTACCGGCCGGCGTCATGCTGTCGGCGCACTTTGGCTGGGCATCCGCGTTCTACCTGCTGGTATTGTTTTCCGTGCCGATCTGGTTTATTGCGGCCAGTGTGCTGCCGCCGCTGACCGGACATTTGAAATCGGCGCCGACGCCGCTGGCGCAAGTGCTGCCCGAGCTGGTGGGGATGTTCCGCGTGCCGGCGCATTTGAAAGCGTTTGCGCTGTCCGGTGTGAACATGGTCTCGGGCATGCTGATCATTCCATTCATTTCACCGGTGCTGGTGGCCAATTACGGCATCAAGCCGGCCGAGATCACATGGGTTTACCTGGCGGGCGGGCTGGCGACATTGGTGTCGGCCCGCGTGATCGGCGCCTGGTCCGACCGCGCCGGCAAGCATTATGTATACCGCTGCCTGGCCGGCTTTGCCGTCGTGCCGATGCTGATGCTGACGCACTTGCCGCACTGGCCGCTGTGGGGCCTGGTGCTGTTGTTCCCGCTGTTCATGATGGTGGTGTCGGGCCGTGGCATTCCGCTGCAAGCGTTGCTGACGACCGTGCCGCACCCGTCGCGCCGTGGCGCCTTCCTCAGCGCCAATGCCGCGCTGATGCAGATCGGCACCGGTTGCGGCGCCATGCTGGGGGGATTGATGCTGTCCACCGATGCGGCGGGCCATATCGAAGGGTATGGCACGATCGGCTGGGTGGCGGCCGCGTTGTCGGTGGTGACCTTGCTGTGGGTGAGCAAGGTACAGGGGGCGCAGGCTGCGCAGCCTGCGCGCGGCGCCGCTTGAAGTCGGTTCAGGTTCCAGGGCCGCTGCGTTGCAGCGGCTTTTTTGTTTCGCGCCACTGCGCCAGGCTCAGCACCGTGCCGTCGATATCGTCGTCGACCAGGATGTCGCCGTCTTTCTGGCCGACCAGGAAGCTTTCCCACCGTTGCGCCGTATCGTCGCTGTTTTCAATGAAGCTCAGCTGGTAATAGCGCTTGCCTTCATATTCACGCAATTGGTCATCGTATTCAATGATGGCGCCGTGCGCCTTGCCACCGGACGCTTTTTCAATCTGCTTCGACCACGCCTGCAATTCCGGCAACGCCATCAGCACCGTGACGGCCTGTTCTCGGTTCAGCGCGCCCTTGTGGACTGGCGTCGCCTGCGCGGCCGATTGCGTGGCGGACTGGGCGGCCACCGATGCCTGTATGGCGTCAGCCAGGACGGCCGCCATCGGGGCGGGGCGCGCCGGTGCTTCCGGCTGTTTGTTCCAGTACAGGTAATACCCCAGTAAGCCCGCAGCCAGGAAACCGGCCACAGCGCCAGCGATTGCTGCCGAGGTTGATGAATTCTTGCGCGCTGCCATGGGAATGCCTGTAATGAAAGGGTGCGGCCATACTAAACCATAGCGGAGGGGCGGGGCAACCAGTGCTGGCATTGCATTTCACACGGCCTACACTGAATCCACAGCGCGCGTTGACGCGTATATAGGGAGTAACCAACCTGAAAGGAGTCCATCATGCCTACCCCACTGGAAATTGTGCAGCAAGCCTATGCCGCGTTCGGCCGCGGCGATATCCCCGGATTGATGGAATTTGTCGCCAGCGACATCGACTGGGAATGTGTCGTCCCCGCATCGCTGCCCTATGCGGGCAAGCGCGGCAACCGCGAACAGGTGGCGGCATTCTTTGCCGCGATCCCGCAGGCGGACGATATCCGCGTGTTCGAACCGCGCGAATTCATTGCTGCAGGCGAGCACGTTACCGTGCTGGGCTGGGAGGAAGCCGTCGCGCTCGATAGCGGTAAGCCTTATGGCACCGAATGGGTGCACGTGTTTACCGTGAAAGCAGGCAAGGTGGTGCGCTGGCGCGGCTTTTACAACTCGGCAGCCCGTTATGGCATAGCCTGACACCTGACGCCGGAAAGTAAAAAAGCCCGCAAGGCGGACCTTGCAGGCTTTTGCCGGCTGGCCGGCGCAGTGCCGGCCATCGGAGGCAATTACATCATGCCGTCCATGCCGCCCATGCCACCCATACCGCCCATGCCACCCATGCCGCCGGCTGGCTTGTCTTCCACAACTTCAGCCACCATGCAGTCGGTGGTCAGCATCAGGCTGGCCACGGAAGCAGCGTTTTGCAGTGCCGAGCGGGTCACTTTGGCTGGGTCCAGAACGCCCATTTCCACCATGTCGCCGTAGGTGCCGTTGGCGGCGTTGTAGCCGTAGTTGCCGGAACCTGCCAGCACAGCGTTCACCACGACGGACGATTCTTCGCCGGCGTTTTGAACGATCATGCGCAGTGGCTCTTCCATGGCGCGCAGCACGATCTTGATACCAGCGTCCTGGTCGGCGTTGTCGCCTTTCAGGTTGCTGATCGACGAGCGGGCGCGCAGCAGGGCAACACCGCCGCCTGGCACGATACCTTCTTCAACCGCAGCGCGGGTAGCGTGCAGCGCGTCTTCAACGCGTGCTTTCTTTTCTTTCATTTCAACTTCGGTGGCTGCGCCAACCTTGATCACGGCAACACCGCCAGCCAGTTTGGCTACGCGCTCTTGCAGTTTTTCACGGTCGTAGTCCGAGGTTGCTTCTTCGATTTGAACGCGGATTTGTTTCACGCGAGCCTGGATGTTCGAAGCTTCGCCAGCGCCGTCGATGACGATGGTGTTTTCCTTGCCCACTTCAATACGTTTCGCCTGGCCCAGTTCTGCCAGCGTCACTTTGTCCAGGGTCAGGCCCACTTCTTCAGCAACAACCTGGCCGCCGGTCAGGATCGCGATGTCTTCCAGCATGGCCTTGCGGCGGTCGCCGAAGCCAGGGGCTTTCACTGCGCAGGTTTTCAGGATGCCGCGGATGTTGTTGACCACCAGAGTCGCCAGTGCTTCGCCTTCGATGTCTTCAGCGATGATCAGCAGAGGACGGCCGGCTTTGGCTACTTGCTCCAGGGCTGGCAGCAGGTCGCGGATGTTCGAGATTTTCTTGTCGCACAGCAGGACGAATGGGTTGTCCAGGATGGCAACTTGCTTCTCTTGGTTGTTGATGAAGTATGGCGACAGGTAGCCGCGGTCGAACTGCATACCTTCAACGATGTCCAGCTCGTCGTTCAGCGACTTGCCGTCTTCCACGGTGATGACGCCTTCCTTGCCGACTTTTTCCATGGCTTCAGCGATGCGCTCGCCGATCGATGCGTCGGAGTTAGCGGAAATCGAACCAACCTGGGCGATTTCTTTCGAGGTGGTGCATGGACGGGCGATAGCGGCGATCTGCTCAACGGTCGCAGCAACAGCTTTGTCGATACCGCGCTTCAGGTCCATCGGGTTCATGCCGGCGGCAACGAATTTCATGCCTTCGCGCACGATTGCCTGGGCCAGCACGGTTGCGGTGGTGGTACCGTCACCGGCGTTGTCGCTGGTTTTGGAAGCAACTTCCTTCACCATTTGCGCGCCCATGTTCATCAGCTTGTCTTTCAGTTCGATCTCTTTGGCGACCGACACACCGTCCTTGGTGACGGTTGGGGCGCCGAACGAGCGCTCCAGCACCACGTTGCGGCCTTTCGGGCCCAGCGTGACTTTAACGGCGTTAGCCAGGATATTTACGCCTTCAACCATTTTGGCGCGCGCTGCGTCGCCGAATACTACGTCTTTAGCTGCCATTCTGTATTCTCCTAAATCTGTTCAGTGTAGGTGTTGTGACAAGTATTACTTGTTGACAACAGCCATGATGTCTTCTTCGCGCATTACCAGCAGCTCTTCGCCGTCAACTTTGACAGCCTGGCCCGAGTATTTGCCGAACAGAACGCGGTCACCCACTTTGACTTCCAGTGGACGCACTTTGCCGTCATCCAGCACTTTGCCGTTGCCCACGGCCAGGACTTCGCCCTGGTCTGGTTTTTCAGCAGCAGCGTCAGGAATGATCAGACCGGATGCGGTCTTGGTTTCCTGGTCGAGACGCTTAACGATGACGCGGTCGTGCAATGGACGCAGATTCATACAAAACTCCTTTAGATAGCAATCAAGCAATGGTTGTCATGCTGGTGGAACAGTAACCGGCGTTATCGCCTGGCCACTGCCCCAGAATTCTTGTTAGCACTCTCGTCTAACGAGTGCCAATTATAGGGATGGTGTTTTGGTATTTCAAGGCACGCTTGAAAAAGTATTTTGTTTATGCAACCGGCAGGGTCAGCCGGAAGCACACTTTCCCGGGGCCGGGATCGGCCAATTCCAGGGCGCCGCCATGGGCGCGGGCGATGTCGCGCGCCAGCGACAAGCCCAGTCCGACGCCGGAAACGCGGCGGTTATGGGCCTGGTCGGCGCGGTAAAAGCGGTCGAACAAGCGGTCCCAGTGTTCTGCGGCAATACCTTCCGACGCGTTACTGATGTCGATTTGCCAATGTTGGCCTTCCTCGCGCGCGGTTAATGCGATCCAGCCGCCGGCCGTGCCATATTTGATGGCGTTGCTCACCAGGTTGTGCAGCACCTGGCCCAGCAGTTCCGCATCGCCGTTCACATACAAGTGCTGCGGCAGCTCCAGCCGCACGGCGCGGCTGTCGTCCATCAGGCCGATGTCTTCCGCCAGTTCTTCCAGCAGCGGGGCGAGGTCGGTGCGCGTCATCGGGATGTGCAACTGGCCCGCGTCGGCCCGCGCCAGTAACAGCAGTTTGCGGACGATGGAATCCAGGCGGCGCACTTCGTCCAGCATGTTGGCCAGCCCTTGTTCCAGCGCGGGATCGCTGGCGGCGCGGGCAAAACTGCGTTCCAGTTCGCCTTGCAGGATGGTCAGCGGGGTCTTCAACTCATGGGCCGCGTCGCCGGAAAAGCGTACGGCTTGCTGGTAGCTGCGCTGCAACCGGTCCAGCATGGCGTTGAACACGGTGATCAGTTCGGCAAATTCCCGGTCTTCGTGCTCGGTCGACACGCGCCGGTCCAGGTCGGTGGCATTGATGCGCACCATGACGCGGGTCAGCCGCTCGACGGGACGCATGGCGCCGCCCGCCAGGTACCACGACAGCACGCCGATCAATGCAACCATGCCGGCCAGCGCGCCGGCAAAGCGTCCGAACGAGGCGCGCAGCTGCGCGTTCGACAGGCTGCGGTTGACGCCGATCCATACCGTGACAGGCCCGTCGGTCACGGAACCGACCCGCCAGCTGCGATCGGCACTGTCGAGGGTTTGCAATCCGCTCCCCGCTTGCGGCGCCGGCTGCGGCGCCAGTTCCAGCGGCCAGTCGCTGCTGCGGTACAACTCGCCCGCCTGCGCATGGTGGACCCGCAGGATGGCAAAGCCTTCCGTCGACCCTTCCGGCGCGAAGCCGCTGAAGCTGGCATTGATGTGGGCATCGATGGCGGACCACGGCGCCTGCAAAGTCAGTTGAAACAGCGGGCCGGACAACTGGGCCGCCAGCACGCGGTCGATGATGCCGGCGCGCCGGTGCACGATGATGTAGGCGGTCGACGCATACAGCGCCGTGATGGCGACCAGCGCGATAACGGTCGACACCAGCGCGATGCGCAGGCGGAATGAGCGCAATTGTGGCCAGCGCGCCAGCAGGCGGGCCATCAGCTTGCTGAAGCGGCGGCTCGCCGCGCCGGTCATGGCAAGCCTTCCGGCTTGCGCAAGCGGTAACCGACGCCCCGTACCGCTTCAATCGCCACTTCGTCCGGCAATTCCAGCTTCTTGCGCAGCCGTTGTATGCAGACATCGACCATATTGGTCTGCGGCTCGAAATCGTAGCCCCATACGTGTTCGAGGATTTGCGTGCGGGTATACACGCGTCCCGGCGAGCGCATCAGGTATTCCATCAAATTGAATTCGCGGCTGGTCAACTCGACGGAACGGCCATCGACTTCGGCCACGCGGCTCAGGCGGTCCAGCCGTACCGGGCCGACCGCCAGCATGTTTTGCCGCTCGCCGCTGACCCGGCGCAGCAGCGCATGGATGCGGGCCAGCAATTCTTCGACATAAAACGGCTTGGCCAGGTAATCGTCGGCGCCCAGGTTCAATCCTTGCAGGCGGTCGTCCAGTTCATTGCGGGCAGTCAGCAGGATCACGGGCGTATCGCGTCCTTCGCGCCGCATGGCTTTCAGGATAGACAAGCCGTCGCGCCCGGGCAGCATGATGTCGAGCAGCACCACGTCGTAATCGCGGCTCAGCGCATAGTCATAGCCCTGGTTGCCATCTTCGCAATGCTCGACCAGGAAGCCATGTTCGCGCAATCCCGCGCAGACAAAGCTGGCAATGCGTTGTTCGTCTTCAATCAATAAGGCTTTCATTAGAGTATTGTCCCGGCCGCCCGGAACTCCGTCAACGTGGCTGGGGAAAAATGACAAAGCTGTAATCTTCCAGTAATGCGTCTTGTCATCTTCGGTTGTTTTAATGCAAGTGTATTAAAACCTTCGGAAAGGAAGACACAATGGGTTTCGGCAGCTGGATCAAGAAAAATATCGTAAAACCCATCGAAAAGGTGGTCGACAAGGTTGGCGACGCCGTCAAGGACATGGGCGACGATTTCAACAGCATCGGCAGCGCCTTCGAGGAAGTCGGCAAGGACATGACCGCCGCAGCCAAGAAAATCGTCGAACTTGGCTATACCAAGAAAAGCCTGGGCAATGGCGACAATAGCTACACCGCCAGTTCGCTCGGCGCCAATATCATCCACGGCGAAGGCGGCAACGACAACATCACCGTCACGGCGGGCGCCTACAACAATATCTACGGCGACGACGGCAACGACACCCTGACCATCAAGGTTGGCGGCTATAACGTGGTGGACGGCGGCAACGGCAACGATACCATCAATATCAACGTGGGCATTTATAACAAGGTGCTCGGCGGTAATGGCGACGACAAGGTCACGATCGCGGCCGGTGCGGCGGCCGACGTCGACCTGGGCGAAGGCAACAACACCCTGTCCGTCAACTCGGCCTATAACGAGATCGACGGCGGCAACGGCAACGACAACGTTACCGCCAACGGCGGCTGGAACGACATCGAACTGCGTGGAGGCAATAACACCGTGGTGGCCAATGGCGGTTCCAACAAGGTCACCACCACCGGCGACGGCCACGACAACATCACCGTCAACGGCGGCTCGAACACCGTCGATGCGGCCCACGGCAACAACACCGTGACGGCAGGCGGCGCGTCGAACGTCATCAACACCGGTAACTGGGATGACGTCGTCACGGCCGATGGCGCCAGCAACGTCATCAACACCAATGGCGGCGCCGACCGCATCACCGTCAAGGCTGCCAACAACCAGATCAACGCCGGCGAAGGTAACAACACGATCAAGGCAGAAGGCGGCCGCAACAAGATCACGGCAGGCGGCAATGACGACACCATCACCGCGGACGGCGTCTCCAACGAGATCAATGCCGGCCATGGCAACAACAACGTGACCTTGAATGGCGCCAGCAATGTGCTCAACGCCGGCGATGGCGCCGACCGCGTGGTCGCCAATGCGGCATCGAATGTCATCAATGTCGGCAACGGCAATAACAACGTGACGGTGAATGCCGCGTCCAACGTGGTCACCACCGGCAACGGCGCCGACAAGGTCGACGCCAAGGGCGGCTCCAACGTCATCAACAGCGGCGCCGGCAACGACAATGTGACGGCCATCGGCGGCTTGAATGTGGTCAATGCCTCCGACGGCAACGACACCGTGCTGGCGCTGGGCGGCGGCAACGGCGTCAACGCCAACGACGGCAACGACACCATCATCGCCGGCGGCGGCGCCAACGTCATCGTCGATGGCGGCGGCAGCAGCACCGTGGTGGCGGGCGGCGCGGTCAATATCGTCTACACCGGCGGCGCCAACAACAAGGTCGGCGCGCTGGGCAACACCAATGCGCTGATCAGCAACCAGGGCGGCAACCTGCAGGCGGCCGTCGGCATGAACAATGTCGTCATCGCCAACGGCAGCGGCAACACCACGCTGGGCCTGGGCGCGGGCAACCTGATCGCCACGGCGGTTGGCGGCAATACCACCGTCGCGCTCGGCGGCACCAACGTGGTGCTGACGGAACTGGGCGGCATGGTCAAGGCGGCCACGGGCGGCCTGGGCAAGGTGCTGGCCGACGTCATGCCAAATAAGGACGCCGCCAAGGCCGTCACCAACGCCACCGCCAAGCTGACGGCTGCCATCAACAGCGGAGCGGGCGCCGACACGGTGGTGGCGGCGGGCGGCAACAACGTGATTTACACGGGCGCCGGCAAGGATGTCGTGACGGCGGCAGGCGGCAACAATATCGTGCTGGCCAACGGCGGCGACAACGTCACCACGGCGATCGGCGGCAACAACATCGTCGTCAACACCGCAGGCAACAACGTGGTGACGGCGGCCGGTTCCAACAACGTGCTGGTGACGGGCCTGGGCGAAGGCGTGGCCGATGTCAGCGCCAAGCTGGGCAGCGCGGCCGGCGGCGTTACCAAGGCGGTCACCACCTTCATCGGCAATACGCTGGCCAACACGGCGGGCAACGACGTGGTGACGGGGATCGGCTCGACCAACGTGGTGTACACGGGCGGCGGCAATGACGTGGCCACCACCATCGGCGCCAACAACGTGGTGTGGAGCGGCACGGGTAACGACGTGGTCACGGCGATCGGTGCGCGCAACGTGCTGTGGGGCGACGCCGGTGCGGACACCATCACGGCCGCCGGCGCCAACAACTTGCTGGCTTCGGGTAATTACGCGGAAATCGGCGCGACCGCCGTGGGCCTGGTCGATTCCATTACCGCCGGTGTGGCCGCCACCGACCTGGTATCGAAAGCGGGCCTGGCCGGTGCTGCATCGGCCCAGACCGGCCGCGACACCATGACGGCGTTCGGCAAGAACAATGTGCTGGTGGGCGGCAGTGCGGCCACTACGGCGACCGCACTGGGTGTCAACAACCTGATCGTGACGGGCGCGTCCAGCGACGTGGTGACCTCGGTCGGCAGCAAGGCCGGCATCGTCACCGGCGCGGGCAGCGACGTGGTGACCGCGATCGGCACCTATGACGTGATCGTGGCGGGCGAGGGTAACAACGTGGTGACGGCGCTGGGCAAGGCCAACATCATCGAAGGCGGCAGCGGTGACGATGTGCTGACGGCGCTGGCCTTTGGCTCGGCCACCAAATCCGTCAATGCCAACGGCAACCTGGTGGTGGCCGGTGACGGCAACAACGTCATCACCACGGTCGGCGTCGACAATGGCGTCATCAGCGGCGGCGGCAAGGACGTGCTGGTAATGGTGTCGTATGGCGGCTCCAACACCAAGACCACCACCACGCAACCGGAAGGCTCGCAGCAAACCACCACCAGCAACACCACCGGCAGCGTGCAGCTGAACGTGGGCTGGACCGGCGGCGGCAATGACACGGCGGTCGTCTACGGCGACCACAATGTGGTGCTGGCCGACAGCGGCGACGACTTCCTCGTCGTGGTCAACGCGGGCAGCAAGCTGTCGTACAGCAGCACCACCACGCAAGCCATCGAAGGTTCCGACAAGGCGCAGACCACCAGCAGCACCAAGGTCAGCCTCGATACCGGCATGAACTTCGTGCACGCGGGGAATGGCAACGACACCATGATCCTGGCCGGCACCACCACCATCGGCATGGGTGGCGCGGGTAATGACTTGATCGTCTCGTCGGGCCAGAACAATATCGCGGTGGGCGGCGCCGGCAACGACACCATCATCGGCCTGGCGGAAATCACCGTGTTCAACGCGGCCGAGGCGCTGGCGGAAAACGATTACGAATCCGCCGGCGACTGGGTGGGGGCGGCCATGAACGCCAACTTCATCCGCTCCCAGTATGGCGCGTTGTCGAAAGGCGACTTGTCGAAGCTGAACCTGGTGGGCAATGTGATCGTGGGCGGTGATGGCGACGACACCATCTTCGCCACCAACGCCGGCACCTACGTGGGCGGCGGCAATGGCAACGACACCATGATGGGGATGGGCTGGGGCGTGATCGACCATCTGCTGGTCGGCAAAGCCAACACGCTCAACGCCGCGTGGACCGACGCCGGCAAAGGTTTTGACGCCATCACGAAGTACCTGAATACGACGATGACCGATGAAATCACCAAAGGCTGGAATGGCATTGCCGCCTCGATGAAGTCGGAACTGGACAAGGCCACGACCAGCGCGGGCAAGCTGGTGGACAGCATGAACAGCGCGGGCAACGCGGCGGTATCGGCCATTACCGGCGCCACCGGCTTGTCGTCGGCGGACTTCGATATCGCGTCGCCATTAAAGACGGCCCTCAAAGACGGCAAGAGCGGCCTGGATTCCGCGATCAACGGCATCACCACCGGCGTCAGCTACGTGGCGGATGCGGACGTGGGCAGCGCGCTGAGCACGTCGGTGGAGTGGCTGGGCGATGCATTGAAGACGGCGTCGAACGCCAGCGGCGACGGCGTCAACTGGCTGGGCAAGTACCTGGGCATCGATACCCACCTGTCCGAATTCAAGGGCGCGGACTTCTTCATCGCCGGTTTCCTGGCCTATACGCTGGGCTACAAGTACGCGGGCAATAACCGCCTGTGGGGCGGTGCGGGCGACGACACCTTATATAGCGGCATGGGCAACGATGACTTGCACGGCGGCGCCGGCAAGGATACCTACGTGATGTCGATGGGCGACGGCAAGGACACGGTGCACGATACGTCGGGCAGCGGCGATGTGCTGAAGTTCACGGCCAACAAGGTGTTCTCGACGGTGACGATGAGCGCGGACAACGTGAAAGCCAACATCGATGGCAGCAACCTGGTCATCAATTACGTCAGCGGTGGCAAGTCGTATGCGCAATTCACCATCGAGGATTATGCGAAAGGCAGTTTCAGTGAGCTGGACCTGGTTGACGCATCCGGCAAGCAGGTTGCCGCGCTGTCGATGGCCGACCTGATCGCCCATGCGGACCAGGGCAGCAGCCCGTACGACATGGCGTCCGGTTGGACGGTCGACCGTTTGCACACGTTTGCCGACTTGTTGCAGGCGTCGATTACCGGTGGTTCCGCCGGCGTGCAACTGGTTGGTGTCAGCAACAGTTAAGCAGGTTGTTATGACGATTCGCCATCTTCAGCGTCATGAGGATGGTGAATCTCCGTTATCATTTTGTTTACATATTCGAATGAAGGTTCGAATATGCGCATCATGCACGTGTGACGGTTGACGTGGCTTTGCAAGGCGTCCTATAGTGGCGGGATGATTTCAGATTTCCAAGAACTTTCCGATAAGATCGACCAACTGGCCGAAATGACGATGGCGCTGCGCCGTGAAAACGCGGAACTGCGCCAGCGTAATGTCGCGCTCGCGGCGGAAGCACAGGCTTATCAATTGCGCCTGGCTGAGGCGTCGCGCCGTGTGTCGGCACTGTTGGCGCAGATCCCGCCCGATCAGGCCGAGGCCGAGCCGCAACCCCAGAGTGAACCCCAGTGATTCAAATTGACGTGACCATCATGGGCCAGCCCTACAAGCTGGCTTGCAAGGAAGAGGAAGAGCGTGCGCTGCGCGAAGCAGCGGCCTTCCTCGATAAAAAGATGACGGGCATCCGCGACGCAGGCAAAGTCAAAGGCAATGACCGCATCGCCGTGATGGCTGCGCTCAGCATGGCGGCGGAATTCCTGTCGTCCAAGGCGCCATCCGGCCCGCTGTCCGACATGTCCATGCTGGAAGTGCAGGAAAAGATCGCGGCCATGCACAAAGTCCTCGACAGCGCACTGACGCCGCAAGAAATTCTGTTCTGACGCATGTTTCCTCTTTCCTGATTGCGCAAGGAGGAGTAAACTCCGTCTCACCCTGCGGTGTTCGTGGATGCCTTATATTCCTTGAACCATTTGTTTGCACCGGTCGCGGGAATTTGTTTGATGGGAGTGAGCGTCGCTAGCCCGATGAACCCGAAATTGAACTAACTGTGACCACCTGAGCCGTTAGGTTCGGGATGCCGGCATAGCGGCACAGGCGGGGCACTTATTCCCATAAGAAGCGGTTGAGCATCATCGATGCGCAGCCGCTTTTTTTCGTCCAAAGGAAACCGCATGGCTTACTGGTTGATGAAATCCGAACCCGATGAAGTCAGCATCGACGATGCGCTGGCCGCCCCCAAACAGACCGTGCCCTGGTTCGGCGTGCGCAACTACCAGGCCCGCAACTTCATGCGCGATGGCATGCAGGTCGGCGATGGCGTCTTGTTCTACCACTCCAGCTGCCCCGAGCCCGGCATCGCGGGCCTGGCGGAAGTGGCCAGCACCGCGTATCCGGACGATACGCAATTCGATCCGGCCAGCCACTATTACGATGCGAAGTCCAAGCGCGAAGAACCGCGCTGGGTCATGGTCGATGTGAAGGCGGTGCGCAAGACCCGCCTGCTGTCGCTGGCGGAACTGCGCACGATTCCTGAACTGGAAGACATGGTGGTGCTGCAGAAGGGTAGCCGTTTGTCGATCACGCCGGTGACGGCGGGGCAGTGGAAGACCTTGCAAAAGCTGCTGAAGTAAGCGGTTGACGTATGCGGCCTATGCGGCGGAGGGCGCGCCCGCGTACACCTGCTTCTTGTAAGACCACGCCAGCATCAGCAGCGCGCCGACAATCATCGGCAGCGACAGCATCTGGCCCGACGACACGTCGATACCGGCGACATTGATGCTCCAGTCGGGCGTGCGGAAGTATTCCGTGAAGAAGCGCGCGCAGCCATACAGCAGCACGAACAGCCCGCCCACGGCCAGCCGCGGACGGGCCTTGCGGGCAAAGGGCCAGACGATAACGAACACCAGCAGGCCGTCGACCAGCATCTGGTAAATCGGCGACGGATGGCGCGGCAAGGCGTCGACATTCGGCCAGATCATCGCCCACGGCAAGGTGTCCGGCGCCACGCGGCCCGGCAATTCCGCATTGATGAAGTTCCCCATGCGGCCGCACGCATAACCGAGCGGCACCAGCGGCGCGATGAAGTCATACACGTCCAGCACGTTGAAGCCTTGCTTGCGCGCCCACAGCCACATGGCAAACAGCACGCCGAGGAAGCCGCCGTGGAACGACATGCCGCCATTCCACACGGCGAAGATTTGCAGCGGGTTGTGGAAGAAGTAGTCGGGACGGTAAAACAGCACTTCCCCCAGGCGGCCGCCCAGCACCACGCCCAGCATGCCGTAAAACAGCATGTCGTCCAGGTGCTGGTTGGTCCAGCCCTGGCGGGCAATGTGCGGCTGTTTGATCCGCACGCGCCCCAGCAGGATGAACAGCGCGAACGCCAGCACGTACATCAGGCCATACCAGTGGATCTTGACAGGCCCCAGCGCGAGGGCGACGGGATCGGGCATCGGGTGGATCAGCATGCGATATTCTTTCGTAATAATTCCAGGAAGCCCTGCAGCACGGGCGACGGATTGTCGCGGCGCCAGGCCAGGCCGGTTTCGACCAATGGTGTCGGGTCGGCCAGCGCCCGGTATTCTACGCCGGGGCGCATCAAATTCGACACGGATTGTGGCACAAGCGCGATGCCCATGCCAGCCGACACCAGGCTGACGATGGTTTGCATCTGGATCGCTTCCTGCCCGATGGCCGGCGTCAGTCCCGCCGCGCGGAACACGGACAGGATGGCGTCATACAGGCCGGGCGAAATCGAACGGGGGAAGATAATCAGCGGCAGCGTGGGCAAATCCTTCAGCGCCACCTTGCCCCGTTTCGTGATCAGTCCCAGTGGCGCGGCCAGCACCAGCGGTTCCTTCAGCACGGGCAGATAATCGAGGTCGGATTTCGCCTTGTCCGGCAGCGGCGGAATCAGCAAGCCCGCATCGATCCTACTGCGCAGCAAATCTTCCAGCTGCAAGTCCGACGTGGCTTCCTGCAGCGCGATCTGCACTTGCGGATAGGCGGCGCGGTACGCGCGCAGGAACGGCGGCAGCACGCTGTAGTCCGCCGACGACACGAAGGCCAGCGCCAGGCGTCCGCTTTCGCCGGACGCGGCGCGCTGCACCAGCGCCGGCAATTCCTGCGCCTGCGCCAGCAGGCGGCGCGCTTCCGGCAACAGGGCGCCACCGGCCGGCGTCAACGCCACGCCGCGGCGGTTGCGGTCGAACAGCGGCGCACCCAGCATGTCTTCCAGTTGCGCGATGGCTTGCGACAGCGGCGGCTGCGTCATGTGCAGGCGCTGCGCGGCTTTGCCGAAGTGCAGTTCTTCGGCCACCGTGACGAAGTAGCGCAACTGCCTCAACTCTATGTTCATATGGGAATTATTCGCAATTCAGTGCTGTGATATTTATAGCGTATCACAGCGGCATAAAAACCATATTTGACTTGTGGGCATGGGAAAGGCAATCTGGCGTAATCCGCATAAAGTTATGCGCAAAGAATAGAGGAGTACACCATGCCGCAATACCGTTCCCGTACCACCACCCATGGCCGCAACATGGCCGGCGCGCGCGCGCTGTGGCGCGCCACCGGCATGAAAGATGGCGATTTCGACAAGCCGATCATCGCCGTTGTGAACTCGTTCACGCAATTCGTGCCTGGCCACGTGCACCTGAAAGACCTGGGCCAGCTGGTTGCCCGTGAAATCGAAGCGGCGGGCGGCGTCGCCAAGGAATTCAACACCATCGCCGTCGATGACGGTATCGCCATGGGCCACGGCGGCATGCTGTATTCGCTGCCATCGCGCGACCTGATCGCCGACTCGGTCGAATACATGGTCAACGCGCACTGCGCGGACGCCATGGTCTGCATCTCGAACTGCGACAAGATCACGCCGGGCATGCTGATGGCCGCCATGCGTTTGAACATCCCCGTGATCTTCGTGTCGGGCGGCCCGATGGAAGCGGGCAAGGTCGTGAAAGTCGTCAACAACACGCAAAAGATCATCAAGCTGGACCTGGTCGACGCCATGATCAAGGCGGGCGACACCACCGTGTCCGACGCCGACGTGGCGGAAATCGAGCGTTCCGCGTGCCCGACCTGCGGCTCGTGCTCCGGCATGTTTACCGCCAACTCGATGAACTGCCTGACCGAGGCGCTGGGCCTGTCCCTGCCGGGCAACGGCACCATCGTGGCCACCCACGCCGACCGCAAGGAACTGTTCCTGCGCGCTGGCCGCCTGATCGTCGACCTGGCCAAGCGCTATTACGAACAGGATGACGCCTCGATCCTGCCGCGCAATATCGCCACCATGGCCGCGTTTGAAAACGCCATGGCGCTGGACGTGTCGATGGGCGGTTCCACCAACACCGTGCTGCACTTGCTGGCGGCCGCGCACGAAGCGGGCGTGCCGTTCACGATGGCCGACATCGACCGTATTTCGCGCAAAGTGCCTTGCCTGTGCAAAGTGGCGCCGATGACGGACAAGTTCCACATCGAAGACGTGCACCGCGCGGGCGGCATCATCAGCATCCTGGGCGAGCTGGCGCGTGCCGGCCTGCTCGATACGTCGGTGTCGTCGGTCCACGCGAAAACGCTGGGCGAAGCGATTGAAAAGAATGACGTCAAGCGCAGCGACGATCCTGCCGTGCACCAGCTGTTCCGCGCGGCGCCGGGCGGCGTGCCGACCCAGGTCGCGTTCTCGCAAGCGGAACGTTTCGATGCGCTGGACCTGGACCGCAGCACCGGCTGCATCCGCGACCTGGAACACGCATATTCGAAAGACGGCGGCCTGGCGGTCTTGTACGGCAACCTGGCGGAAAAAGGCTGCATCGTGAAAACCGCCGGCGTGGATGAAAGCATCCTGAAGTTCTCCGGCAAGGCGCGCGTGTTTGAAAGCCAGGACGCGGCGGTGGAAGCCATCCTGGGCGACACCGTGCACGAAGGCGACGTCGTCATCATCCGCTACGAAGGCCCGAAAGGCGGTCCGGGCATGCAGGAAATGCTGTACCCGACGTCGTACATCAAATCCAAGGGCCTGGGCAAGGCGTGCGCGCTGTTCACCGATGGCCGCTTCTCGGGCGGTTCGTCGGGTCTGGTGATCGGCCACGCCTCGCCGGAAGCGGCGGAAGGCGGCGCGATCGGCCTGGTGGAAGAGGGCGACATGATCGACATCGATATCCCGAACCGCACCATCGGCCTGCGCGTGTCCGATGAAACGCTGGCGGCGCGCCGCGCGGCCATGGAAGCGAAGGGCGCCGATGCATGGCAGCCTGTCAACCGCGAGCGCGTGGTATCGCAGGCGCTGCAAGCCTATGCGGCGCTGACCACGTCGGCCGACCGCGGCGCGGTGCGCGACCTGTCGCAATTGAAACGCTGATATCTCATTGCGTAGGGCGGCTTTTACAAAGCCGCCTGCGTGCGCCATGTTGACGCATGCACGGCGGCTTCCGCTGTGCGGAAACCGCCCTACGGTCACGCCGCCGTATGGCGGTTTTTTTATTTCTTGTCGAAGTTCTTTTTCACCCTGTCCTTGCGGCGCTGCTCGTCCACATCATGCGCCTTGCGCTTGTCCAGCCCCAGCATGGGCTCCAGGAATTCGAACCAGACAAACGCCGCCACCATCAGGCCGACGATGTACCACCATGAAATTTCGGCAAAACGCCATACTTCAAAATAGCGTAAGCCAACCAGCGCAACAATCAGTATAATAATCGGCATAAAAAGAGCCCCCCTTGGATACATCATCTTACAAAAGATTGGGCTATACCGGGTGCGATATTGTTGCGAGGGTCAACCAGGGCTATGATCCCCGCGTTGTTATAACGAGGTAGAATAGTTGTAGTTACTATGGAGAAAACGATGAAACGTATCTTGATGGTTGGTATCGCGGCCGTTTCGGCCTTCGCAGCACAAGGCGCCATGGCCAATGCAGATCTGGCCAAAGCAAAGAATTGCATGGCTTGCCACGCAGTCGCCAATAAAGTAGTGGGCCCGGCATTCAAGGATGTCGCAGCCAAGTATGCAGGTCAAAAGGATGCCGAAGGCAAGCTGGTGACCAAAGTCATGAAGGGCGGCTCGGGCACCTGGGGCGCGGTCCCAATGCCAGCCAATCCGCAAGTAAGCGAAGCGGAAGCCAAGACCCTGGTGAAATGGGTCCTGTCGCAGAAATGATGTAACGGCGCTGCCTGCAGCGCACAAGGGCCGGTTCAGCTGAACCGGCCCTTTTTTTTACTTCACGATTTCCAGCAATTCACGCCGGCCATCCTTGAACGTGTACAGGGTCAGCGCGCCATCCTTGATGTCGCCAAACTTGTCGAACGCGATCGTGCCGGTAATGCCCTGGTAATGCACCTTGGCCAGGAACGGCAGGTACTTGACCGGGTCGGCGGATTTGGCTTGCTGCATGGCGGTGGCCATCGCCATCACGGCGTCATACACGTACGGTGCGTAAATCTGCACGTCCATGTTGAATTTCTTCTTGTAGCGCGCCGAGAACTCTTCCAGCTGCTTTTTCTGCGAAGCCGGTACGCCGCCCGCTTCCGCGCACGTCACGGTTTCGTCGGCGCCGCCCGCCAGTTTCGGCAAGCCTTCCGTGCAAATGCCGTCGCCGCCCATGAACTTGGCCTTGATGCCCAGCGAGCGCATCTGGCGCAGCAGCGGGCCGCCCACGCCATCCATGCCGCCAAAGAAGATCAGGTCCGGGTTCTTGGCCTTGATGGTGGTGAGGATCGCGTTGAAGTCGGTGGCTTTATCGGTGGTGAATTCCTTGGCCACCACTTGCGCGCCCTTGGCGCCCTTGGCGAATTCCGCCGCGACGCCCTGGCCGTATGCCGTGCGGTCGTCGATGACGGCAATCTTTTTCGCGCCCAGTTTGTGCACGGCATATTTGCCCAGCACGGAACCCAGCTTGTTGTCGTTGGCAACCACGCGGAACGCCGTGTTGTAGCCCTGGTGCGTGTAGACCGGGCTGGTCGACGATGCGGAAATTTGCGGGATGCCCGCATCGTAATAAATCTTCGAGGCGGGAATCGTGGTGCCGGAATTCTGGTGGCCGATCACGCCGTTGACTTTGGCGTCGACCAGTTTTTGCGCTGCCGCCGTACCTTGTTTCGGGTCGGCCGCGTCATCTTCCGGCAAGAGCACGAACTTGACCGGTTTGCCATTGATCTTGAATCCCTGTGCATTCAAGTCTTCCACCGCCATCTTGGCGCCGTTTTCATCATCCTTGCCCAGGTGGGCGGAAGGACCGGACGTGGCAGCCACGTGGCCGATTTTGACGATTTCCTGCGCCTGGGCGCCTGCGGCCGCGAAAGCCATGGCCAGCGCCACAGGAATGAACTTCTTCTGCATTGTATGCGTGCTCCAAAAAAATAAGGCCGTCCAGTGGTGTGGACGGCCCGAATGATCTCATCTGCACGTTATGCAGTCAGCGATTGTTTCCGCTTATGCTAATAACGCTTGGTTATTTGACCACTTCCATCTTGGTTTTCTTGCCATCGGTGTAGGTGAACAGGGTCAGCGTGCCATCCTTGATGTCACCCTTGGAGTCGAACGAAATCGGACCCGTCACGCCCTGGTACTTGATATTGGCCAGGTACGGCAGGTACTTGGCGGGATCGGACGATTTCGCTTCGATCATGGCTTGCGCCATCACCATCACGGCGTCATACACGTATGGCGCGTACAGCTGCACTTCCTGGTTGTACTGCTTCTTGTAGCGGGCGCGGAAGTCGTCCATGTTCTTTTGCAGGTCGGCCGTGACGCCGCCCGCTTCGGCGCAGGTCACGACGCCGTTGGCGGCCGCATCGCCGGCCAGGCGCGGCAGCGCGTCCGTGCACAGGCCGTCGCCGCCCATGTACTTGGCCTTGATGCCCAGCGCCTTCATCTGGCGCAGCAGCGGGCCGCCGACGGAGTCCATGCCGCCGAAGAAGATCAGGTCCGGGTTCTTGGCTTTAATCGACGTCAGGATCGCATTGAAGTCGGTGGCTTTATCGGTGGTGAATTCCTTGGCCACCACTTGCACGCCCGGTGCGGCTTTCTTCGCGCCCTTGACGAATTCGCCGGCCACGCCCTGGCCGTAAGCGGTGCGGTCGTCGATCACGGCGATCTTTTTCGCGCCCAGTTTCTGGACCGCGTACTGGCCCAGCGTGCCGCCCAGCTTGTTGTCATTGGCGACCACGCGGAACGCGGTCTTGAAGCCTTGCTTGGTATAGTCCGGCGACGTGGCGGCAGGGGAGATTTGCGGGATGCCGGCGTCCATGTAGATTTTCGATGCGGGAATCGTGGTGCCGGAATTGAGGTGGCCGATCACGCCCTGGACGTGCGCATCGACCAGCTTTTGCGCGACAGTCGTGCCCTGTTTCGGGTCGCCGCCATCGTCTTCCAGCTGAATGACGAATTTGACTGGCTTGCCATTGATCTTGACGCCCTTGGCGTTCAAGTCGGCGATCGCCATGTTGGCGCCGTTTTCATTATCCTTGCCCAGGTGGGACGAAGGGCCGGAGACAGGGGCCACGTGGCCGATCTTGATGACGTCCTGCGCGCCGGCGCTGCCTGCGAAGGCCAGGGCAATGGCGAATGGAATCAGCTTGGTGTTGAACTGCATGTACGTTCTCCGAAAGATTGATGACGGCGGCGCGCAACATTGCTGCGCCATTAACAAAGGCCACGGCGTGAAGTTACAACAAAATGACAACACTGCAAAGCAGTCGCCAGCGGTTTTTTCAGTAAACGTATGGGAAGCCGTACCGGTGCACGGGGCGCATTATGGCTTTTGAGACGATTTCACTTCTTTTGCGCCTGCAAGTGCAGCAACTCCTGCGAAACTGCACGGCTGACGATGGCGCCCAGCGCTTCCTGCAAGCCGTGGCGAATTTCCGACGTCAAGCCCTTGATGGCATGGTTCAGCGCTTCTTCCATGCTGTCGCGGATGCGCTGTTCCAGCACGAAGTCCACGCGCGACTGCAATTGCTGCAGTACTTTTTCCGACAGGCGTTGTTCCAGCGCGGCCCACTGCGCATCGTCGAGCGCATGGAGGTCGTCCGCATGGTGGGCCGCCGCGGCGGGGAAGTGCGCATGGTGCGGCGCGTGCCGGGGCGTGTCGTCCTGCAGTACTTCGGTCAGGACCGGGATCGAGGCATCGTACGGATTGGCGGGGCTCATGATTTATTCGCCACGAAATGGGTGGGTTGGTAATCCTGCTGTTTATAGGCCTTGTACCGCTGGCGGCCTGCCGCCGCATCGGTTTCTTCCGCCGACACCACTTCAATCACGCGGTTGAAACGCTCGAAGCCGGCCGGCATGCGGCGCGACAGGTTGACCAGCAAATCCGTGTGCGGCAGCGGCGCGCCGTCGTCGCAGGCCAGGATGATCGGCGTCTGCGCCGCCAGCGCATCGCCGGCCGCCACGTGGGGCAGGAATTCCGTGGGCGCGAACGACCACAGTTGCGCGTCGAGCGCCTGCTGCTGCGCCGCGTCGTCCGTCAGCAGCACGATGCGGTTATTGGCAGCGCTGGCCTTGCGCACCAGGCGGCACGCATAGGCAAGTTTGTCAGGCACATTGGTATGGAAATCGACGCGGGTCATGCTGGCAGTGGTGGACGGTTCGAACTGCCCCCATTGTAACCGCATGCAAGGTCAGAATTGAAAATCCGGCGGCGCATTGGCGGGAGGCGTGCGCTGCGTACCGGCCGGCGGCGTCCTGCGTATTGCCGCGGCAGCCCGGTCTTCGTCGGTCGGGGCAGGGGGCGGGGCGGCCGGCGCCGGGGCGCCATAGGCATAGTTCGGCGGCAGCGCGCTTTGCGCCGGATAACCGGCCGCGCTCAGCGCCTCGTCCCACGTCACCTGGTCATAGCCGACCTGGCGCGTCCGCCCGATCACCAGCAATGGCAGGCGCCCGTTGCTGCCCGCACGCTTCAACGCGTCCATGTCGGCCGCCGTCAGCACGGTTTTCTCCGCATAGGGAATGCCGCGCTTGCGCAATTGCGCACGGCCCTGGTTGCAGGCGTCGCACTCGGCGGTGGTGTACAGCGTGACGGGATTGTCGCGCACGATGGTTTGCAGTTCGGACGGCAGCGCCGGCGTCGCGGCGCCGGTGGCATAGGTCTTCAGTTCCGCCGATTGTTTTGCAGTAGGCGGTGGAGGCGTGTCGGAAAAATGCGTGATACCTTTTTCATCTTTCCATTTGTAGACTTGCGCGCCGGCCATCCCTGCGGCCAGCATCAGCAGGACGGGGAGGGCGAGGCGTGCTTTCATGGTGCTTACGCCGCCATGCCGCTGTGGCGCAACAGGGCATCGATCGATGGCTCGCGGCCACGGAATGCCGTGAACGATTCCAGCGCGGGACGGGAACCGCCCACGGCCAGGATCTCTTGCTGGAAGCGCTTGCCGGTTTCCGTGCACAGCACACCATTACCCAGCGCCGCCGCTTCTTCGAACGCGGCATACGCGTCGGCGGACAACACTTCGGCCCACTTGTAGCTGTAGTAGCCGGCCGCATAGCCGCCGGCAAAGATATGGCCGAACGAATTCTGGAAGCGGTTGAAGGCCGGCGGCACCACCACGGAGAACTTGCGGCGCACGCCATCGATCATTTCCTGCACGGACTGCTCACCGGCTGGATCGAAATCGAAGTGCAGGTGCATGTCCAGCAGCGAGAATTCCACCTGGCGCAAGGTCTGCATGCCCGACTGGAAGTTTTTCGCGGCCAGCATCTTGTCGTACAGCGCGCGCGGCAGCGGCGCGCCGGTGTCGACGTGCGCCGTCATGTGCGACAGCACGTCCCATTCCCAGCAAAAGTTTTCCATGAATTGCGACGGCAATTCCACCGCATCCCACTCGACACCGGCAATCCCGGAGACGCCGATTTCATCGACCTGTGTCAGCATGTGGTGCAAGCCGTGGCCGAATTCGTGGAACAGCGTAATGACTTCGTCGTGCGTGAACAGCGACGGCTGCGTTTTGCCATCGACCACGGCCGGTTCCGTGAAATTGCAGGTGAGGTAAGCCACCGGCGTTTGCACGTCGCCGTCGGCGCGCAGGCGGCGGCCGCGCGCGTCGTCCATCCAGGCGCCGCCGCTCTTGCCGGCGCGCGCATACAGGTCCAGGTAGAACTGGCCGATCAGCTTGCCGTCGCGTTCGATGCGGAAGAAACGCACGTCCGGGTGCCACGTCGTCGCCACGTCCGGCGCGATGGTGACGGAGAACAGCGACTGGATCAGACGGAACAGGCCGTCGACCACTTTGTGTTCTGGGAAGTATTGCTTCACTTCCTGCGCCGAGAACGCATAGCGGCGTTCCTGCAACTTTTCCGATGCGTACGGCAAGTCCCACGCCTGCAAATCGTCCAGGCCCAGTTCATCGCGGGCAAAGTCGCGCAATTCCGCAAAATCTTTTTCCGCATAGGGGCGGGCGCGCTGCGCCAGGTCTTCCAGGAAGGCAATCACGTGTTCCGGCGATTGCGCCATCTTCGGCACCAGCGATACTTCGGCGAAATTCTTGTAGCCCAGCAGCGCCGCTTCTTCCGCGCGCAGTTTCAGCAGGGTCACGATGTTTTGCGTGTTGTCCCACTCGTCGCGCTTGCTGAACACGTCGCCTTGCTCGGACGCCTTGGTGGCGTTGGCGCGGTAAATGGTCTCGCGCAAGGCGCGGTTGTCGGCGAATTGCAGGATCGGGTAATACGAAGGGAAGTGCAGCGAGAACATCCAGCCTGCTTTGCCTTCCTTTTCCGCCAGCATCTTCGCGGCGTGCTTGACGTCGTCCGGCAGGCCCGCCAGGTCCGCCTCGTTTTCCACCGTCAATTTATAGTCGTTGGTGGCATCCAGCACGTTTTCGGAAAAGCGCGTCGACACTTTCGCGTGCTCTTCCTGGATTTCGGCAAACCGTGCTTTCTTGTCGTCCGGCAGTTCCGCACCACCCATGCGGAAATCGCGCACGGCATTGTCGATGATACGCTTGCGGGCCGGCGCCAGGCTGTCGAAGGCGGCGCTGGCGCGCAGCGCCTTGTACTTGCCGAACAGCGCTTCGTTCTGGGCCAGCGCGGTCCAGAATTCCGTTACCTTGGGCTGGTTTTCGTTGAAGACGGCCCGCAGTTCCGGCGTATCGACCACATTGTTCAAATGACTGACGATGCTCCACGCGCGGCCCAGCAATTCCGTGGCGATTTCCAGCGGCGCCACGAAGTTGTCCCACGTAACCACGCCGTTGTCACCTTCTGATGGCGCTTCCAGCTGCGCCACCACGGCGCTGCTTTGTGCCATCAACTGGTCGATGGCGGGTGTGACGTGCTCAGGCTTGATGAGGTCGAAGCGTGGCAGTCCGGAAAAGTCCAGCAGCGGGTTGTTCGTGGTGTCAGTCATGGTTTCCAATGTGTTCCTTGTAATGGGTGCCGGGCCTTCAGGCCGGGCATCCACATCATAAATAATTGCTCGCCTTACTTGCGTTCGGCCGACTCGATGGTGTTCATCAACAACATCGTGATCGTCATCGGGCCCACGCCGCCCGGCACCGGCGTGATGTGCGACGCGACTTCCTTGATGCCGTTGAAGTCGACGTCACCGCACAGCTTGCCGTTGTCGTCGCGGTTCATGCCCACGTCGATGACGATCGCGCCAGGCTTCACCATATCAGCAGTCAGCGTATTGCGGCGGCCGACTGCGGCCACCACCACGTCCGCCTGGCGGGTGAACACGCCCAGGTCCGGCGTGGCGCTATGGCAGATGGTGACGGTGGCGTTGGCTTGCAAGAGCAGCAGCGCCATCGGCTTGCCGACCGTGTTGCTGCGGCCGATCACGACCGCGTGCTTGCCGCGCAGGTCGGTGCCGGTCGATTCGATCAGCTTCATGCAGCCATACGGCGTGCAGGCGCGGAAACCGTCCAGGCCCGTCATCATTTCACCGGCCGACAGCACGGAGTAACCGTCCACGTCTTTCGAGGTGGCAATCGCTTCGATGACTTTATGCGGGTTGATGTGTTTCGGCAGCGGCATTTGCACCAGGATGCCGTGGATGGTGGGGTCGTTGTTCAGCGCGGTGATGCGGTCCAGCAATGCCTGCTCGGTCAGGTCGGCATCGTATTTCTCCAGCACCGAATGAATGCCGACGTCGCCGCACGCCTTGACCTTGTTGCGGACGTAGACCTGGCTGGCCGGGTCTTCGCCGACCAGGATCACGGCCAGGCCGGGCTGTTTGCCCTGGGCGGTCAGGGAGGCGGCGCGCGCAGCGATTTCAGCGCGCAGTTTCTGGGAGAGGGCGATACCGTCGATCAGTTGAGCAGACATGATTGCTTTTTTGGGGAGGGTGGGAAGAAAGACCACATTATAAAGCGTCGCAGCGGCTAAGTAGTTCCCACAATATGAAATGCGTTATCGTAATTTGAAAAATGCGGAAAACGCTGTTAGAATCCTTTCACTAATTCAGTAACACCAGAAGTCTAAATTCCGAAGTCTTAGTAAATTAACACGCAGCACCGCCCTCGCGATCGGTGAATCGGGTGGGCGTCTCACACTAGGAGACTTATTACATGGCAGCTCAACTCGACCAGGTCACGGCACTAACCGCCCTCGATCCGGATGCGCAGGAAACCAAGGAATGGCTGGACGCGCTGGAATCCGTCCTGCAAAACGAAGGTTCGGATCGTGCACACTACTTGCTGGAGCGCCTGATCGATCTGGCCCGCCGCAACGGCGCGGACATCCCGTTCTCCGCCAACACCGCCTACATCAACACCATCCCCGCCGACATCGAAGCCCACTGCCCAGGTAACCTGGAGTATGAAGAGAAGCTGCGCTCGTGGATGCGCTGGAATGCGATGGCGATGGTGGTGAAAGCCAACCGCGCCGACGGCGACCTGGGCGGCCACCTGTCTTCCTTCGCTTCGCTGGCGAACATGCTGGGCATCGGTTTCAACCACTTCTGGAAAGCCCCGTCGGAAAACCACGGCGGCGACCTGCTGTACATCCAGGGCCACTCGTCCCCTGGCATCTATGCGCGCGCCTTCCTGGAAGGCCGCCTGTCCGAGGACCAACTGCTGAACTTCCGTAAGGAAGTCGATGGCAAAGGCTTGTCGTCGTACCCGCACCCGAAACTGATGCCGGACTTCTGGCAATTCCCGACCGTGTCGATGGGCCTGGGCCCGCTGATGGCGATCTACCAGGCGCGCTTCCTGAAATACCTGCACGCACGCGGCATCGCCGACACCACCGGCCGTAAAGTCTGGGCCTTCTGCGGCGACGGCGAGATGGACGAACCGGAATCGATGGGCGCGATCGGCATGGCCGCGCGTGAATCGCTGGACAACCTGGTCATCGTGGTCAACTGTAACCTGCAGCGCCTGGACGGTCCGGTGCGCGGCAACGGCAAGATCATCCAGGAACTGGAAGCGGACTTCCGCGGCGCCGGCTGGAACGTGATCAAAGTGATCTGGGGCCCGGGCTGGGATGCGCTGCTGAAGAAAGACAAGGACGGCATCCTGCAAAAAGTCATGATGGAAACCGTCGACGGCGAATACCAGAACTACAAGGCCAAGGATGGCGCGTACGTTCGCAAGCACTTCTTCGGCAAGCATCCGAAGCTGCTGGAAATGGTCGCCAACCTGACCGACGACGACATCTGGCGCCTGACCCGCGGCGGCCACGATCCGCACAAGATCTACGCTGCCTTCAAGTTGGCCAACGAGTCCAAAGGCCAGCCGACCGTATTGCTGGTGAAGACCGTCAAGGGCTTCGGCATGGGCAAATCCGGCGAAGCGCGCAACACCGCGCACCAGACCAAGAAACTGGACGACGAAGCCATCCGCGAAATGCGCGACCGCTTCAGCATTCCTATCCCTGACGACAAGCTGGCCGAGATTCCGTTCTACAAGCCGTCCGATGACGCACCGGAAATCAAGTACCTGCACGAGCGCCGCAAAGCGCTGGGCGGCTACCTGCCTGCGCGCCGCGTGAAAGCCGACGAAACCCTGGTGGTGCCGCCGCTGGAAGCGTTCAAGGCCACGCTGGAGCCAACCCCGGAAGGCCGCGAAATCTCGACCACGCAAGCCTACGTCCGTATCATCACCGCGCTGCTGCGCGACCAGTCGCTGGGCCAGCGCCTGGTGCCGATCCTGGTTGACGAGTCCCGTACCTTCGGTATGGAAGGCCTGTTCCGCCAGATCGGTATCTTCAACCAGCAAGGCCAGTTGTACGAGCCGGTCGACAAGGACCAGGTGATGTACTACCGCGAAGACAAGGCCGGCCAGATCCTGCAAGAGGGTATCAACGAAGCAGGCGGCATGAGCTCGTGGATCGCGGCGGCAACGTCGTACTCGACCAACAACCGCGTGATGATTCCATTCTTCACGTACTACTCGATGTTCGGCCTGCAGCGCGTTGGCGACCTGGCATGGGCGGCAGGCGACATGCGCGCCCGCGGCTTCCTGATGGCGGGTACCGCCGGCCGTACCACGCTGAACGGCGAAGGCTTGCAGCACGAAGATGGCCACAGCCACCTGATCGCCGCGACCATCCCGAACTGCGTACCGTACGATCCGACCTTCTCGCATGAGCTGGCAGTGATCATCCATGACGGCCTGCGCCGCATGGTGACCGAGCAGGAAGATGTGTACTACTACATCACCATCATGAACGAGAACTACGCTCATCCAGGCCTGAAAGCCGGCCAGGAAGAGGGCATCCTGAAAGGCATGTACCTGCTGCAGGAAGGCGACAAGGATGCCAAGCAGCGCGTACAGCTGATCGGTTCGGGCACCATCCTGCGTGAATCCATCTTCGCCGCTGAACTGCTGAAGAACGACTGGAACATCGCTGCCGACGTCTGGTCCGCACCATCGCTGACCCTGGTGGCGCGCGATGGCCAGGATGCGGATCGCTGGAACATGGTCAACCCGGGCAAAGAGCAGCGCGTGCCGTACGTCACGAACCTGCTGAAGGACACCACCGGTCCGATCGTGGCAACCACCGACTACATGAAAGCGTTCGCGGAACAGATCCGCGCGTTCATCCCGAAAGACCGTACCTATAAAGTATTGGGCACCGACGGCTATGGCCGCTCCGACAGCCGCGCGAAACTGCGCGAGTTCTTCGAAGTGAACCGTTACTATATCGTCGTAGTGTCGCTGAAAGCACTGGCGGAAGAGGGCAAAGTACCTGTTTCGACCGTTGAACAAGCCATTGCCAAGTATGGCATCGACGCTAACAAACCAAATCCGGTGACCCAATGAGAGAATACGGAGCGAACGCTATGAGCATTGTGGAAGTTAAAGTACCGGACATCGGTGACTTCAAGGAAGTCGAAGTCATCGAACTGCTGGTCAAGGTTGGCGACACGATCAAGGTGGACCAGTCGCTGGCGACCGTGGAATCGGACAAGGCGTCGATGGAAATCCCGTCCAGCCACGCCGGCGTCGTCAAGGAACTGAAGATCAAGATCGGCGACAAGGTCTCCGAAGGCTCGCTGTTGCTGCTGGTGGAAGACGCCAGCGCGGGCGCCGCGCCAGCCGCTGCTCCGGCTGCCGCCGCCGCGCCTGCCGCAGCCGCGCCGGCCCCGGCTGCCGCTGCACCAGCCGCTCCGGCAGCCCCAGCCGCCGCACCGGCCGCCGCCGGTCCGGTGGAAGTCAAAGTGCCGGACATCGGCGACTTCAAGGAAGTCGAAGTCATCGAGCTGCTGGTCAAAGTGGGCGACACCATTGCCGTCGACCAGTCGCTGATCACGGTGGAATCGGACAAGGCATCGATGGAAATTCCATCGAGCCACGCCGGCGTCGTGAAAGAGCTGAAAGTCAAAGTCGGCGACAAAGTGGGCGAAGGCTCGCTGGTGCTGATCGTTGACGCGGTTGGCGGCGCTGCGCCTGCGGCCGCCCCTGCTGCTGCCGCACCGGCTCCAGCCGCGGCTGCTCCAGCCGCCGCCGCTCCGGCTGCCGTCGCTGCGCCTGCTGCTGCCGCTGCGGCGCCCGCCGCATCGCAAGGCTCCGTGCAAACCAGCAAGCTGGCGCACGCTTCGCCATCGATCCGCAAGTTCGCCCGCGAACTGGGCGTGGACCTGGGTAAAGTCGGCGGTACCGGCCCGAAAGGCCGCATCACGCAAGCGGACGTGCAGGCGTTCGTCAAGGGCGTGCTGTCCGCGCCTGCCGCTGCGCCAGTGGCTGCCGGTGGTTCGATCGGTGGCGGCGGCAACTTCAGCGTACTGCCATGGCCATCGCTGGACTTCAGCAAGTTCGGCGAAACCGAACTGCAGGCGCTGCCGCGCATCAAGAAGATCTCCGGCCCGAACCTGCACCGCAACTGGGTACAGATTCCACACGTGACGACCTTCGACAAGGCCGACGTGACGGACCTGGAACAGTTCCGCGTCGACAGCAACGCCGCCAACGCGAAGAACAAGGATGCCGCCAAGCTGACCATGCTGGCCTTCGTCATCAAGGCGTCCGTCGCCGCGCTGAAGAAGTTCCCGGTGGTGAACTCGTCGCTGGATGAAAAAGGTGAAAACCTGATCATCAAGAAGTACTTCAACATCGGTTTCGCCGCCGATACGCCGAACGGCCTGGTGGTGCCTGTCGTGAAGAACGCCGACCAGAAATCCGTGTCGCAGATCGCACGCGAAATGGGCGAACTGTCGCTGCAGGCGCGCGAAGGCAAGCTGAAACCTGCCGACATGCAGGGCGCAACGTTCACGATCTCGTCGCTGGGCGGCATCGGCGGCACGGCGTTCACGCCGATCGTCAATGCGCCGGAAGTGGCGATCCTGGGCCTGTCGAAGTCCACCATCGAGCCGGTATGGGATGGCAAGCAATTCCAGCCGCGCCTGATGCTGCCGCTGTCGCTGTCGTTCGATCACCGCGTGATCGACGGCGCCCTGGGTGCACGCTTCAATGCCTACCTGGCCGAAGTGCTGGCCGACCTGCGCAAGATCTTGCTGTAAGGAGCCCTGGATGACCGAAGTTAAAGTACCGAATATCGGCGACTTCAAGGAAGTCGAGATCATCGAAGTGATGGTCAAGGTGGGTGACACCATCAAGGTCGATCAATCGCTGGTGACCGTCGAATCCGACAAGGCGTCGATGGAAATTCCTTCCAGCCACGCTGGCGTGGTCAAGGAATTGAAGGTCAAAGTGGGCGACAAGGTGGGCGAAGGTTCGCTGGTGTTGCTGGTCGAAGAAGGCGCGGGCGCCTCGGCTGCTCCGGCAGCGGCCGCGCCGGCGCCGGCTGCCGCGGCTCCGGCCGCAGCACCGGCTGCGCCGGCAGCTCCTGTCGTGGCGCCGGTCGCTGGCGGTTACACCGGCCAGATCGACATCGACTGCGACATGATGGTGCTGGGCGGTGGCCCTGGCGGCTATTCGGCTGCCTTCCGTGCCGCCGACCTGGGCATGAACACCGTGATCGTGGAGCGCTACGAAACGTTGGGCGGCGTGTGCCTGAACGTGGGCTGCATTCCGTCGAAGGCGCTGTTGCACGTGGCCTCCGTGATCGACGAAACCGCGCACATGTCCAACACTGGCGTCACTTTCGCCAAGCCGACGATCGACATCGACCAGGTACGCAAGTACAAGGAAGGTGTGATCAAGAACATGACCGGCGGTCTGGCCGGTATGGCCAAGGCGCGCAAAACGCAGATCGTGGTCGGCGTCGGCCAGTTCCTGAGCGCCAACCACATCGAAGTGACGGCCAAGGATGGCACCAAGAAGGTCGTGCAGTTCAAGCAGGCCATCATCGCTGCCGGTTCGTCGGTCGTGAAACTGCCATTCGTGCCGGAAGATCCGCGCATCGTCGATTCGACCGGCGCGCTGGAATTGCGCTTCATGCCGAAACGCATGCTGGTGATCGGCGGCGGCATCATCGGCCTGGAAATGGCGACGGTGTACTCGACCTTCGGCGCGCGCATCGACGTGGTGGAAATGCTGGACGGCCTGATGCAGGGCGCGGACCGTGACGCTGTCAAGGTATGGCAGAAGTTCAACGAGAAGCGGTTCGACCGCATCATGACCAAGACCAAGACGGTGGGCGTTGAAGCCCTGCCGGAAGGCATCAAGGTCACGTTCGAAGCAGCGGAAGCCGGTGTCACCGCACCGGAACCGCAGATCTACGACATGGTGCTGGTGGCCGTTGGCCGCAGCCCGAACGGCAAGAAAATCGCCGCCGACAAGGCCGGCGTGATCGTGACCGATCGCGGCTTCATCAACGTCGACAGCCAGATGCGCACCAACGTGCCGAACATCTTCGCCATCGGCGACCTGGTCGGCCAGCCGATGCTGGCGCACAAGGCGGTGCACGAAGGCCACGTGGCGGCGGAAGCCGCGGCGGGCCAGAAGTCGCACTTCGACGTGAAGGTGATTCCATCGGTGGCTTACACCGATCCGGAAGTGGCATGGGCCGGCATTACGGAAGATGAAGCGAAAGCCAAGGGCATCAAGGTCGAGAAGGGCCACTTCCCTTGGGCAGCGAGCGGCCGCGCCGTGGCCAATGGCCGCGCCGAAGGCTTCACCAAGCTGCTGTTCGACGCTGAAACGCACCGCATCATCGGCGGCACCATGGTCGGCACGCACGCCGGCGACATGATCGGCGAGATCGCCCTGGCGATTGAAATGGGCTGCGACGGCACCGACATCGGCAAGACCATCCACCCGCACCCGACCCTGGGCGAGTCGATCGGCATGGCGGCGGAAGTCTACGAAGGCGTCTGCACGGACTTGCCGCCACCGCGCAAGCGTTAATGTCGGTACGCTGAAAAGCAAAAGCCCGGATCGAAGATGATCCGGGCTTTTTTTTAGTCGTCATTTCGGGGCCTGGCCCCAAAAGTACTATCGTTCGCTTGGTGGGCAATAGTTTTATTGGTTGGTGCCGCGGTACTTGTCGAAGTTGGCTTCGAAGTCCTTGAAGTTATCGGCCAGCATTTTTTCATGCTGCTCGAGGTAGTACTTGCGGGCCGGTTCCGACTGGGTCTTGAATTCTTCCACGTTGCGGGTGGCCATGGCGAGCATGTAGGCGTTGAAGCGGGTCGCCGCAAACATCAGTGCGGGTCCGATGACGTTGCGGTCCATGTTCTGGGCCTTTTCGTTCGCGGTGGTGATGAAGGTATCAACCAGCTGCATGAACTGTTCGTCGGTGGTAGGAGTTGTGCTCATAAAATTAACGCCTTGGGTTGGTGAAGACTGGCATCCTGCCACGAATCGGCGGATGTAACAACTTGGGTGTTGTTTATTAAATCAGGTTCAGCGTCATATCGATGTGGTCGGCGACCGGTGCGCTGCGCACCAGGCTGCGCGCCTTTTGCAGAGCGGCACGGGCTTCCGCATTGCGGCCCAGGCGGCGGAACAGCAGGCTGCGCAGGCTGAAGTAATACGTGTAGCCGGCCAGGTCGTGTTCCAGCGGCTCCAGCATGCGCAGCGCGGCCGACGGCCCCCGTAGATGTTCGACCGCCACGGCCCGGTTCAGCGTGACGATGGGGGAGGGGTGCACGGTTTCCAGCACGCCATAGAGCCGGTCGATTTCCGCCCAGTCGGTGCGGCGCGCGCTGGCCGCCTGCGCGTGCACGACGGCCACCGACGCCTGGATCTGGTACGGCCCCAATGGTGTGCAATTGGCGGCGCGTTGCGCCAGCGGCACGGCTTCGTCGATCAGCGCGCGGTTCCAGCGGCTGCGGTCTTGCTGGGCCAGCGGGACCAGCGCGCCCTGGGTGTCGACGCGGGCGTTGGCGCGCGCGTGTTGCAGCATCAAGAGCGCGGCCAGGCCCAGGGCGCCGCTGTCATACGGATACAGCCGCGCCAGCAGGCGCGCCAGCTTGATGGCTTCGTCGCACAATTCCGTGCGGATGTAATGGCGGCTGTTACTGGTCAGATAACCTTCATTGAACAGCTGGTAAATCATGGTCGACACAGTGGCCAGCCGCGCGGCGCGCTGGTGGTCCTTGATGTCGTCAAACGGCGTGGCTTCTTCGGACACGCGGCGCTTGGCGCGCAGGATGCGCTGCACCATGGCGGCTTCCCGGACCTGGAAGGCATGGGCAATCGCGGGCACGGGCACGCCGGACACCAGGCGCAAGGCCAGCGCCATCTGGTGCGATGGCGGCAAATCCCGGTGGCAGCAAATGTACAGCAGGCGCAGCGTGTCGTCGCGGTAGGGGATGTGGCTGTCGGGATCGAGCATGTCGGCGCCGGCGCCGAACAACAATTCCGCATCGGGCAGCGCCATCGCGGCATAGCGCCCGCCCAGCGCTTCCTGACCCGTATTGCGGCCCGTCGTCACCAGCCAGGCCAGCGGGTCGCGCGGCAATCCGGTACGCGGCCATAACTGGAGCGCACCGAGGCTGGCCTGCTTGTGGGCGTTGACCGCCAGGTCCAGGTCGCGAAAATGGCGCAACAGCGCCGCCATCGCCTGTGGCCGCGTGGCAGCCAGGGTGGCGTTGATGATGTCGCTAGCGGAATGATCGCGATGTCCCATGCCTCAGCTTACCGCAGAATATGCCGCGAAAAACACACTCTTGCCCTTTAGAAAAAAGTGCCGGGGACTTTTTTGGGAATAGGCAACAAAAAACCGGGCAATGCCCGGTTTCCGTAGTGCGTGGTACCCGCGTGGTTTGTTTTAATTGGCAATAAAGCTGGTCGGGATTTCGATCCCGCCAGAGCGCGCTGCTTCCGCATAGGCGCGTAATTCGTCGATGGCTGCTTCGAGTTGTTCTTTCGTCGGATTGGACTGGAAACCCTTGATACGCTCATTCAACGAGGCCACTTTCCTGCTCCATTCGAGCCGATCACACTTGCTCATATAACCTCCCAATTGAAAGGTACAGGATGCCCCCGTAAGGGAAAAGGCTCAGTGCGGTGCCGCACATAGAAATGTGTCGAAAGGCAACTTATGCAGTGACGGTGTCGGGGCGACGCAGTGCGCCGCCGAGGAACATGTCGAGGCCGATATCGAGTTGGCGTTGGAGCACTTCCGGCGGTGGCGAGCTATCCGGCTGGAACAGCAAACGCCGCATGTGGTCGCCCATCAGGCAGTTCAGGCACTGGACCGCCAGCATCTCCAGCGGGACATCGTCGCGCAATTGGGCGCGGACATCCGGGCGGGCAAACAGGCGGATGAGCTGTTCCCGCGTCTGCCGCGGCCCCACCTCGTAATACGCCTGCGCCAGCTCGGGCGTGGATTGCGACTCCGCAATCACGATCCGGTGCAGCGCCACTGCCACCGGGGACGTCACCAGGTCCATGAAGTGCATGGCGAAATCGGCCAGCACATCGCGTAACGGGCGCGTGCTGGTGTCCAGGTCATCCATGTCGGCAAAGAAATGATTGCGGCCTGCAGCGATGACTGCGGAAAACAGCCCGGCCTTGCCGCCGAATTTCACGTAAATGGTGCGCACTGCAACCCTGGCCTGCTTGGCAATCATTTCCAGGCTGACCTTGTTATATCCCTTTTCCATGAACAGTTGGGCCGCGACCACGACCAGTTCCTGCAAGCGCGCCTCCGCTTCGGCAGCCTTGGGCCGTCCCTGGGCCTTGGGCTGGCATGGCAGCACGTGCGACCCCGGACACGGGAAATTAAGGTCTTGTTTGGAAAGCAAATCTTGAATAGTGGAGTTGGACATGGCGTACAGGCTGACTGGCTACTGACATCTTATCAGATGGGGACTTTAGTCCAAAATAAAATGAAATGCAATCGTTTCATTTCTTGACTTCGATCAGCAGTTGACGAATAATGCACCTATCCCATTTCATTAATTGGAGCGCCGTAATGCCGACCCAGCAAAGCCAAGCAGAGCAAAAAGTGCTCAGCGCCGTCCCAAGCCCCAATACCAGTGCGGCCCAGCCTCAAACCGCCGGTGCGCCGCCCTCGAATACCCGTGTGCTGCTGATCGCCGGCCTGATCGCGCTGGCCGCCGCCGGCGCCGGTGGCCGCATGTGGTATCGCAGCCATAACTTCGTCGAGACGGAAAATGCCTACGTCGCGGGCCACGTGCATCCGGTATCGAGCCGTATCGCCGGTGTCGTCAGCAAAGTGCTGATCGACGATAACCAGCTGGTCAAGGAAGGCGACGTGATCGCCGAGCTGGATCCGTTCGACCAGACCGTGCGCGTCGAACAAATCCAGGCGCAAATCGCCGCCACCGAACAGCAGGTATTGCAGGCCGACGCGCAAATCGCCCAGGTCAATGCCCAGGCATCGGCCGCCGGCGCGCAAGTGGCGCAATCGCAGGCGCAATTGCTGCGCGCGACGCAGGATGCCGAGCGTTTCGGCCAGCTGTATACCAGCCAGATGAAAGCCGTGTCGAAAGCCGAACTGGATGCGGCCAATGCGGCCCGCGCCAGCGCCACGGCCGACCTGGCCGCCCGTAAGGACAGCGCCGTTGCCGCCAAGGCGCAAATCGGTTCCGCCACCGCCGCGCGTGAAGTGCTGAAGGCGCAGGTCAACGTGTTGAAAGTGCAGTTGAAAGACGCGCAGCAGCAACTGGCTTATAACCGCATCACGGCGCCCGTGACGGGCCGGATCGGCAAGCGCACGTTGGAAGTGGGCCAGCGTATCCAGGCCGGCCAGCAATTGACGGCCATCGTGCAGGACAACGTGTGGGTGACGGCGAACTTCAAGGAAACCCAGTTGGCCGAACTGAAACCTGGCCAGCCGGTGCACCTGACCGTCGATGCGCTGCCGGGCAAGGAACTGGTTGGCCGCGTGGACAGCTTCTCGCCAGCGTCGGGCGCGCAATTCGCGCTGCTGCCGGCCGATAACGCCACCGGCAACTTCACCAAGATCGTGCAGCGCGTGCCGGTAAAAATCACGTTCAAGCAGGAAGATCTGAAAGCATTGCAGGGCCGCCTGGTGCCGGGCATGTCGGTCATCGCCGAAGTGTCGCTGAAGGAAACCGCCGCGTTCGACAAGGCGCAGGCCACCGCGCAAGCCAACGCGCAAAAGACTGCCCATTAACCAACGAAATTCGCCAGGAAATTCGCAAGGGAGTTCGCAATGAGCAGTGCAACCCTCGACAGGGCGCCGCAACTGGCCGTGGAAGGCCAGAAGGTCGACGCCCGCACATGGATCGCCGTGGCGGCCGGCATGCTGGGCGCCTTCATGGCGGTGCTGGACATCCAGATCACCAACGCATCGCTGAAAGATATTCTCGGCAGCCTGAACGCCACGCAGGAAGAGGGTTCGTGGATTTCCACCGCCTACCTGGTGGCGGAAATCATCGTGATCCCGCTGACGGCGCTGTTGACCCGCGTCTTCGGCGCACGCCGCTACATGATGGGCACCACGGCGCTGTTCCTGCTGTTTTCAACGCTGTGCGGCGCCGCATGGAATCTGCCCAGCATGATCGTGTTCCGCATGGCGCAAGGCTTTACGGGCGGCGCGCTGATTCCGATGGCGATGACGCTGGTGATGGCCAAGCTGCCGCCATCGAAGCGCGCGGTCGGCATGGCCGTGTTCGGCCTGACCGCCACCTTGGCGCCGTCGATGGGCCCGACCTTGGGTGGCTACCTGAGCGAACTGTATGGCTGGCCGTCGATCTTTTACATCAACTGGGTGCCTGGCATCCTGCTGATCTGCGGTATCGCGTATGGTCTCGATAAAGAGAAAAACCAGTTGCACCTGTTGTTCAAGGCGGACTGGATCGGCATCGGTTTCATGGCGCTGGGCCTGGGTTCGCTGACGATTTTCCTGGAAGAGGGCAACAGCAAGGACTGGTTCGATTCCGCTTTCATCTGGGCCTTCGCGTCGCTGGCGCTGATCGGTCTGCTGGGCTGGGTCGTCACCAGCGCCACCCGCGCCGACCCGTTCGTCAACCTGAGCCTGTACGGCCAGCGCAACTTCCTGGTAGCCACGGCCTTGTCCGCGGTATTCGGCATGGCGCTGTATGGTTCGTCGTTCCTGCTGCCGTTGTACCTGGGCCAGATCGCCAACTACACGCCGATGCAGATCGGCGAAGTGATCATGTGGGCCGGCTTGCCGCAATTGTTCATCATGCCGTTCGTGGCCAAGCTGTCGTCGAAAATCGATAACCGCATCCTGTGCTCGTTCGGCCTGTTCATGTTCGGCCTGTCGTGCCTGATGAATGCCTACATGGACGCCACCACCGGCTATGACCAGCTGGTGCTGTCGCAAGTGGTGCGCGCGCTGGGCCAGCCGTTTGTCATGCTGACCCTGTCGAACTTCGCGATGCAGGGCATTGCACCGAAAGACATGCCGTCCGCATCGAGCCTGTTCAACATGACGCGCAACCTGGGCGGCTCGGTCGGCATCGCCTTGCTGGCCACGTCGCTGACGCAGCGCGAACATTTCCACTCGCAGCGCCTGGGCGAAGCCATCACGTCGTTCTCGCCGGCCGTGCAGGAACGCCTGGCCAGCATGACGCAGGCATTCATTGCCAAGGGCATCGACGCCGCCGGCGCAGCGGACAAGGCATTGAAAGCCATCGATGGCATCGTACGGCGCGAATCGTATGTGATGGCCTATAACGACGGCTTCTTTATCGTCAGCGCGATCCTGATGGCCTGCATCGTTGTGATGTGGCTGTCGGACGAAGTGAAATCCCCTTCCGGCGGCGGCGCCGGCGCGCACTGATATACGAAAGGTTTGAATCATGATGAAACGTATTACCCTGGCAGCCCTGGTGGCATCGGCCACCCTCGTATTGACTGGCTGCGCCACCGTGGGCCCTGAATTTTCCGCGCCAAAAAACGTGGCGGAAGCGAACTTCCGCCACGCGCAGGGGAGCGCTGAAGCGCGCCTGCCGGCACAATGGTGGAGCGTGTACGGCGACGACACCTTGAACCGGCTGGAACAAGGCGCGCTGCGCGGCAATCCGACCGTCAAAGCCGCCGCGCAGCGCCTGCTGCAGGCGCAGGCGCAACTGGGCGTGGTGAAATCCAGCCAGGGGCCGGCCGTCAACGTCAGCACCGGCGTGTCGAATTCGCGCACGTCGGCCAACACGTCGCAAGGGCTGGCGCTGGGTCACCGTTCGATCCACGGCGACAACTATTCGGTGGGCGCGTCGCTGTCGTATGAAGTCGACCTGTGGGGCCGCGTGCGCCGCCTGGTGGAAGCTTCCGACGCGCAGGCGCTGGCCGCCGAGGCGGACCGCGACGGCGTGCTGTTGCTGCTGTCGGCGCAAGTGGCGTCGAATTATTGGCAGTTGCGCGGCCTCGATGCGGAAATCGCCATCCTGAACGGTGCACTGGACACCCGCCGCGAGACGGAAGAACTGGTCAATGCGCGTTTCAACGCGGGGCTGTCGAACGAACTCGATACGTCGCGCGCCCGCATCGAACGCGCCAACGCGGAAGCGGACTTGCAGGAAGCGCAGCGCCAGCGCAATGCGCTGGAACACAGCCTGGCCGTGCTGACGGGCGCGTCGCCATCGTCCATGCAATTGCCTGCCGCCGGCGCATCGCTGCCGCAGCCACCGAGCATCCCGGTCGGCCTGCCGGCCAGCCTGCTGTCGCAGCGTCCCGATTTGGCCGGCAGCGTCGCCGCGCTGCGCGCATCGAATGCGCAGATCGGCGTGGCCGAAGCGGCGTTTTATCCGTCGATCAGCCTGACGGGCAATTTCGGCTTTGCGTCGGAAAGCCTGGGCGACATCACCAAGGGCGGTTCGCGCCAGTTCAGCATCGGCCCGCTCGCGCTGTCGCTGCCCATCTTCGACAGCGGCCGCAACGACGCCAACCTGAAGCTAGCCAAGGCCCGCTATGAGGAAGCGCTGGCCAACCACGAAGGCCGCCTGCTGACGGCGCTGCGCGAAGTGGAAGATGCGCTGTCGGACGTGCAGCAAAAGCAGAAGCAGCAGCAAGTGCAGGCGCAATCGCGCGAAGCGGCAACCCGCGCCTATCTGGTGGCGCGCGCCCGCTATGAGCGCGGCCTGTCGACCTACCTGGACGTGACCGATGCCCAGCGCAGCGCGCTGGCCGCCGACCGCGCCGCCGCGCAAATCACGACGCAGCGCTTGCTGGCCACCGTGGCCGTGGCGCGTGCACTGGGCGCGGGCTGGCAGCCGTCGCCGGCGCTGGCGGCACAATGATTGCTAATTTTTGGTTGGGGATGTAGTTCCTGGCTGTGCATTTATTCCTTTGGTGTGGACGGCGATACTGGCTGCGCATTGCAACCTTATTCACTACGCATCAAAGGAATCCTCATGAAAATCATCGTTATCGGCGCTGCCGGCACCATCGGCACGGCCGTCGTGGAAGAACTGGGCCGCCGCCACGACATCGTCGCCGTAGGTAAGTCTCGCGGCCAATACCAGGCCGACATGACCGATTACGCGCAAGTGCAGGCGCTGTTCGGCAAGGTCGGCAAGGCCGATGCCGTGGTCGTGGCCGCGGGCATCATGGCGCTGGAACCGCTGGCCGGCATGACGCCGGAGCGTTTCCGCGTGGGCCTGAACAGCAAGCTGATGGGGCAGGTTCATGTCGCGCTGGCGGCCCAGCATGCGTTGAACGATGGCGGCTCGATCACGCTGACCAGTGGCATCGACGTGTACCACCCGATCCGTCATGCGGCCAACGCCGTCACGTCGAATGCCGCCGTGGAAGGTTTCGTGCGCGGCGCCGCCATTGAGCTGGCGCGCGGCATCCGCATCAACGCCGTCACGCCGGGATTGCTGACGGAATCGAAGGAAGCCTACGGCCACCTGTTCCCCGGCTTTGAAACCGTGCCGGCGCGCAGGGTGGCGCTGGCGTATGCGCGCAGCGTGGAGGGGGCGCAGACCGGGCAGATTTACAAGGTCTGGTAAGGCAACGGCACCTCCGGCCCGAAGCGCTCCAGCATGAACTCGATAAACGTCGCCAGCTTTGGCGTGGGTTGCCGGTCGCGCGGGTAAATCAGATGCATGGGGCGGGGCACCGGCAGGCAATCGGCCAGCACAGGCACCAACCGTCCGGCCGCGATATCCTGCGCCAGCAATAATTCCGCCTGCATCACGAGGCCGAAGCCATTGAGCGCGGCCATGCGCAATGCCTGGCCGCTGCTGGAGCGGAAGCGGCTTTCACGGGGCCGCGCCGCGCTGCGCTCGCCATTGGCTTCGCGCAGGCGCCAGCGCATTTGCGGCGTCCATTGCATGAAGTCCAGGCATTCGTGTTGCGCCAGGTCGGCCGGCGTACGGGGCACGCCGTGCTGTTCCAGGTACGCGGGCGACGCGCAAATCACCATCGCATAGGGGCGCAACGCCCGCGCCACCATCGCGGAATCCTCCAGGTCGCCGATGCGGATGGCCGCGTCATAGCCTTCGTCGACCAGGTCGACCACGCGGTCGTTCAAATTCAAGTCCAGGCTCACTTCCGGATGCGCGCGCAAATAATCCGTCATGGCGGGACTGACCCATTCGCTGCCGAACGACACGGGCGCCGTGATTTTCAGCTTACCCCGTGGCGCCGCCCGCATGGCTTCCGCGCCGGTTTCCGCCTGCCGGATTTGCGCCAGGATGGCGCGGCACTGGTCCGCGTACTGGCGGCCGATTTCCGTCAGGCTCTGGCGGCGCGTGGTGCGCGTCAGCAGCCGCGCGCCCAGCAGGGATTCCAGCGCCTTGATGTGCTTGCCCACCATGACGGGTGAAATGCGGAATGCTTCCGCCGCCTGCGTAAAACTGCCCGCGTCGACGGCCGCGACAAACACTTCCATGCTGCGCAATTTATCCATGATTACAAATCCATAGTTCGGAATGTTGTAAATCCTAACGCATTTATTCTTTTTGTGACGGAAGCGATACTGGCTGCACTTCACCCACACCTGAACACTTCAAGGAGAACAGCATGAAAGTCATCGTTATCGGCGCCACCGGCACCATCGGCAAAGCCGTCGTGGAACAACTGGGCAAGCGCCATGAAATCGTCACCGTGGGCAGCAACAGCGGCCAGTACCAGGCGGACATCAGCGATATCGGGCAAGTCCGCGCGCTGTTTGAGAAAATCGGCAAGGCCGACGCCGTGGTGGTGACGGCGGGTGCGCTGGCGTTCGCGCCGCTGGCCGACTTCACGCCGGAACAAATGCGGGTGGGGCTGGACAGCAAATTGATGGGCCAGGTCAACGTGGCGCTGGTGGCGCAGCATGCGTTGAACGATGGCGGCTCCATCACGCTGACCAGCGGCAGCGTATCGGAGCTGACGATCCGCAACGGCGCCAGCGCTTCGCTGGTCAATTCCGCGCTGGACGGTTTTGTGCGCGGCGCGGCCATCGAACTGCAGCGCGGCATCCGCATCAATGTCGTCAGCCCGACGCTGCTGACGGAGTCGCTTGAAGCGTATGGCGAATACTTTATCGGCTTTGAAACCGTGCCGGCCAGCCGCGTGGCGTTGGCATATAGCCGCAGTGTGGATGGCGCGCAGACCGGGCAAGCCTATAAGGTCTGGTAAGCGGCTGGACACAATGTCACAATTGGCGCCTTTCCACTTTCCACAAGAAAGGCGTTCAATGAAAAAACTGCTGCCCCTGCTGCTGGCCGCCATCGGTACTGCCGTTACAGCGGCCCCTGCGACTGTCGGCGAATTGCAAGCCATGACCAAACGTTTCGCGCCCGTGGCGCTGAAGGCGGATGCGTCGAAACTGTCGGCCGGCGACAAGAAAGCCATCGCCAAACTGATCGAAGCGGCCAAGGTCATCGACGTGCTGCAACTGCGCCAGCGCTGGGCCGGCAATGAAGCCCTGTGGGCGGCGCTGAAAAAGGACAAGACGCCGCTGGGCAAGGCGCGGCTGGACTACTTCTGGCTCAACAAGGGGCCATGGTCGATCATCGATGGCAACACGTCGTTCCTGCCGCAGCACGTCGGCGGCGTGACGGTGCCGGACAAGAAACCGGAAGGCGCGAATTTCTATCCGGAAGGCAGCACGAAAGAAGCGCTGGAAACGTGGATCAACGGCTTGCCCAAGTCGGACAAGGAACAGGCGCAGTGGTTCTTCACCACCATCCGCGCCGGCGCCGACATGAAGTTCAAGACCGTCAAGTATTCGGATGAATACAAGCCGGAACTGGACAAGCTGGCGAAACTCTTGAAGGAAGCGGCGGCCGCCACCGACAACGCGTCGCTGAAAAAATTCCTGGAATTGCGCGCCGACGCGTTCCTGTCGAACGATTACCTGGCGTCCGACTTTGCGTGGATGGACCTGGATTCGCCGGTCGACGTGACGATCGGCCCGTACGAAACGTATAACGATGAACTGTTCGGCTACAAGGCGGCGTTCGAAGCCTATGTCAGCATCCGTGACCAGAAGGAAACCGACAAGCTGAATTTCTTCGCGCAGCACATGCAGGAACTGGAAGACAACCTGCCGCTCGATGCGCAATACCGCAACCCGAAGGTGGGCGCGCTGGCGCCGATGGTGGTGGTCAACCAGGTGTATGGCGCGGGTGACGGCAACATGGGCGTGCAGACCGCCGCGTATAACCTGCCCAACGATGAGCGGGTGATCAGCCAGCGCGGTTCCAAGCGCGTCATGCTGAAGAACGTGCAGGAAGAAAAATTCAAGGCCACCCTGACGCCGATTTCCAAACTGGTGCTGCGTCCGCATGACCAGAAAGACCTGGACTTCGATTCCTTCTTCACGCACATCCTCGCGCATGAAATCATGCACGGGCTGGGGCCGCATGCCACCACCGTCAATGGTCAGCCGTCGACGCCGCGCCAGGATTTGAAGGAAGCGTATTCCACCATCGAAGAGGCGAAAGCCGACATCACGGGCCTGTATGCGCTGATGCACATGATGGACAAGGGGCAACTGAAAAACTCGCTGGGACAGGGCGAGGAAGCCGAACGCAAGCTGCACACGACGTTCCTGGCGTCGGCGTTCCGCACGCTGCACTTCGGGCTGACGGATTCGCATGCGCGCGGCATGGCGATTCAGGTCAATTACCTGCTGGACAAGGGCGGCTTCGTGTCGCACGGCGATGGCTTGTTCTCCGTGGATTTCAAGAAAATCAAGCAGGCCGTGCTGGACCTCGACCGTGAATTCCTCACCATCGAAGCCACCGGCGACTATGCGCGCGCGAAGGACATGATGACCAAATACGTGGTCATCCGTCCGGAAGTGCAAAAGGCGCTGGACAAGATGAAGACCGTGCCGAACGATATCCGTCCGTCATTCCCCACGGCGGAAGCGTTGTTGAAGCGGTAAGTTTGGGATGTAAGCTGTTGTCGCTTGTTCTATAAAGTATTGATTTTACAAGGAAATATTTTGTAACAGCTGCGGCAATCTGCTTACATCTTAACGATAGGCATGTATAGTTTCTTCGAGGAGAGACATCATGCTGAAACCCGCTACCTTGCTGTTGACTGCGTCATTTGCCTTGCCATCGGTGGCATCGGCCGCCCAATTGACGGACATGGAAACGCGCTGGCTGCAAGCCGGCGCCGCCGTGCTGGCCTATGCCAAGGGACAGTTGAAGTTGCCGGTCGATATCGTGGTGCAGCCGCAGGCGGCGCCCGGCGCGGTGCCGCTGGCCATGGGTTTCGATGGCGGGCGCTGCAAGCTGGTGTTTTCCATGCGCGGCAATGACACGGCAGAAGACGTGTTGAAAGGCGTGCCGGCGGAGCGCCAGGCGCTGATGATCGAAGCCATGACGGCGCATGAGATTGGCCACTGCTGGCGCCATGCGCAGGGCAACTGGCATGCCGTGCCGGCGGGTTTCCAGGAGCGCGCCGCCGAGCCCGCCGCATCGCCGGAAACCGTCCGGATGACGCGGCAATTGCGCGAGACGCGCCGCGAGGAAGGCTATGCCGACCTGGCTGCGCTGGCATGGATACAACAGCGCCGTCCCGCCGATTACCGCATCGTTTACCAATGGCTGCACCAGGTGCGCGAAGCGCAGCCCGACACCCATGTGTCGCACGACACCCAGGCCTGGTTGCAGCTGGCCACCGATGGCCATGTACTGGCTGGAAATTCACCGTTCGAACAGGCAAATTCCTTGTGGAATAAGGCGATGTTGTCCGCCGACTGAATCATTTTTATTGTTGTGCCAACGCTGCCGGACTATGTTGGGTAGCGTACAGAGCGCACTGCTTGTCAGGAGTTTAATGGTTGCGTACACCATCACTGAGGGAGGACGCACCATGAACAAATTTCTGATCCTGGCACTGGCTGGAGCTCTGAGCAATGCGTATGCGGCCGACAACGATAAGGCTGCCTACGATGCCGCGAAGGACAAGGCGACTGCCGATTACAAGGCCGCCAAGGCGCAATGCAAAAGCCTGAAAGGCAACGCTGAAGACATTTGCATCGAGGAAGCCAAAGTTGCCCGCGCCCGTGCCGAGGCCGATGCTGTGGCTCAGCATAAAACCGGCGATGTGAAGGACTTGCGCAAGGCCCGCGAAGACGTCGCGAAAGCTGAGTACGACCTGGCCAAGGAAAAATGCGACGACCAGTCCGGCAACGCGAAAAAGGCTTGCAAGCTTGATGCCAAGGCCGCCAAGGAATCGGCCATCGCCGACGCCAAGCGCGCAGATCCAACCCCGACCATCGGTGAACGCACGGCCGCCGCAGTCGACACCACCCGCGACCGCACCACTACCGCCGTCGACACCACCCGCGACCGCACTGCCACCGCCACCACCACCACTGCCACCGATGCAGCCCGTAACACCACCGCTGCCGCTGGCGACGTGATGAGCGACACCATGATCACCACCAAGGTCAAAGCCGACCTGGCTGCCGATCCAGCCGTGAAAGCCATGGATGTGCACGTGGAAACGGTGAAAGGCGTCGTCATGCTGAGCGGTTTCGTGCCATCGAAATCGGAAGCCGACAAGGCTGTGCAACTGGCGCGCGGCGTGAAAGGCGTGACGGAAGTGAAAAGCTCGATCCAGGTAAAAAAATAACGTGAAGTGATTTGACATTTTGCCCCGCCGCGTGCGGGGCAAAATTTTGGTTGTTTAAATTATGATCGTAATTTAAACTGCTCTGCATTCCCAAATGAATGGAGAGCGCCATGTTGTCTGCTGCCTTATCCGCCCGGCTGGAGCGCCGTGGTATCCACTATGCGTGGGTGATCGTTGCCGTGACGTTTATGACAGGCCTGGCGTCGTCGGCCGCGCTGGGGCTGCCGGGTGCGCTGCTGCAGCCGTTGTCCAAGGAGTTCGGTTGGAGCGTGGATGCGATATCTTCCGCGCTGGCCGTGCGCTTTGCGTTGTTTGGCTTGATGGGGCCGTTCGCGGCCATCCTGATGGAGCGGTTTGGCTTGCGCAACGTGGTGGCCACGGCGCTGGGGCTGATCGCCACCGGTTCGCTGCTGGCCACGCAAATGACGGCGTTCTGGCATCTGGTGGCGCTGTGGGGTGTGATGCTGGGCGTGGCGTCCGGCATGACAGCGCTGGTGCTGTCGGCCGTGGTGTCGAACCGCTGGTTTGAAACGCGGCGCGGCCTGGTGGTGGGCGTGTTGACGGCCAGCGCCGCCACCGGCCAGCTGGCGTTCCTGCCGGTGGGCGCGTGGCTGGTGCAGCAGTACGGCTGGCGCATGGCCGTGTGGCCCGTGTTTGTCGCCTGTGCACTGGTGGCGGTCGCCGCCTGGATGCTGATGCGCGACCGTCCTGCCGACGTGGGGCTGGCGCCATATGGCATGCCGGAGGGAGCGGCGTCCGCCGCGGCGGCGCCAGGGGCGGCGCGCATCACGTTTGGCACGCCGTTTGCCGTGCTCAAGGAAGCGGCCGCGCACCGCGCGTTCTGGCTGTTGTCCGGCACGTTCTTCATTTGCGGCCTCAGCACCAATGGCTTGATCCAGACCCACTTCATTTCACTGTGCGGCGATGCGGGGCTGGCCGCCGTGCCGGCCGCGTCGGTGCTGGCCATGATGGGCGTGTTTGATTTGTTCGGCACCATCCTGTCCGGCTGGCTGTCGGACCGCTATGACAACCGCAAGCTGCTGTTCTGGTACTACAGCTTGCGCGGCTTGTCGCTGCTATGGCTGCCGTATTCGGAATTCACGCTGTATGGCTTGTCGCTGTTCGCCATGTTCTATGGGCTGGACTGGATTGCCACCGTGCCGCCGACCGTGCGGCTGACGGCGGCCACGGTCGGGCGGGAAAAAGCGGGGATGGTGTTTGGCTGGATTTTCGCCAGCCATCAGCTGGGAGCGGCCGTGGCGGCGTTTGGCGCGGGCAAGGTGCGCGCCTTGCTGTTCACGTATGACCCGGCCTTGTTCGCGGCAGGCGCCGCGTGCCTGGTGGCGGCATTGCTGGCGCTGGCGGTACGCCGCACCCAGGTGGCAGCGGTGGCCCAGCGCAAGGCGGCTTAATTGACGCTGACGGCCATTTGCTGAACGGCGGTTTCATCGGGGCGGCGCGACACGGCGCGCGCATTGCCCCCTTTGGCCATCAGGTTTTCCCAGAAATCGCGCTCCACGCGGGCCGACGCGAGGCGGCCATAAGCCTGGCCATTGCTGTAGTGGATCGTTGCAGCCACCCACGCCTCATGCCGGGCTTTGACTTGCTGGTATTCGCGCGACGCGGCCAGCATGTCGTCCACATTCTGTTGTTGCCCCGCCGCAGCGCGGAAACAGGCGCGCCACGCTTTCAACGACTTCTCAACCCGGCGTACACTCTCGGTGGAAGTGGAGCGGGGTGGAAATTCCGGTTGCGGGCATTCCGCGTTTTGCCTGGGGTCGGTCTCAGCGCCCATCGCAAGGGCAGGGCTGCACAGGATGGCAGCGGATAACAAGACAGCAACCTGCTTCATCAGGACTCCCGCAGATAAGTGAGCGGCCATTTTAACTTGTCCGTACGGAAACTAAGTAATTTTTTTGTAACAGTAGCGTTCTTATATACTGTCGTCATTGTGTCGAATGGGGAGCGGCTGGATGAAGCGAGTATGGGTGAGCGCGGCCAGGGCGGCGGCGGTAGGCTGGGTGGCGATGTTGCCGGCAATGGCGCAGCCGCCCGAGTATCCGAACACGTCGGCGATGGGCAGTCTGGGCGACACCAATGCCGTGTGGTACCGCCAGTGCATGGCGGTCCAGCATGTCCAGCCGCCGGCGCGCGACTTGCCGGCCGCCAGCGCACTGCACGGCTTGCGCCATTGCGGCGCGCAAGACCGCTACTACGATACCCGCGAGCGCGTGGCCGCCAGTCCGCTGGCATGGGACCAGGTGCGCCATTGCGCCGTGGCCGAACATGATGCGGCGGTCCTGATGATGCTGTACGCGAATGGTTACGGCGTATCGCGCAACCACGAGCTGGCGCTGAAATATGCGTGCTCGATGCCGGCCGCGCCGGCGGAAATGGATGCGCGCGTGGCGCATTTGAAAGAGCGGACCGACCACCACGACCCGGCCGTTTTCGACCAGTGCGATGACGTCACCAGCAGCCATATGGGCACGTTTTGCGCGGCGATCCAGGAGCGCCTGGACAGCCGCGAACGCAATGGCAAGGTGGTTGCCATCATCAAGGCGTGGCCGCTGGCGCAGCAGGCGGTGGCGGCGAAATTGCAGGCCGCGCTGGATGTGTTCGCGGCCAGCCGCGCCGACCAGGAAACCGACATGAGCGGCGGCTTGCGCGCCGCGCTGGCGATCGAAGCGCGGGGTTTTGAACTGGACCAGTTTGCCCGCGATTTGCAGGAAGCGGAAAAAGGCCATTTGCCGCGCTACACGCCGCAGCAATACCAGCAGCTGGAACGCAAGCTGGGTGACGTATTCGAACGCTTGATGGAGCGCCGGGTAGGTCAACCTGGTTCGCATTTGGTGGGCCACGGCACCGTGACCAAGGATGGCGTGCGCATCACGCAGCAGGCGTGGCAGGCGTACCGCGACGCCTGGGTGGCGCTGGGGGCGGCGCGGTATCCGAACGTGGCGCCCCATGCATGGAAAGCGCTGCTGACGCAGCGCCGGATCGAACAGCTGGCGGAGTTCGAGTCCTGAACTCCGCCGTCGACGCCATCAGCGGCCGTCGTTCAGGTACTTGTTCAGCCAGCCGTGCACTTCGTTGTAGAAGTAGCGGCTGTTCTCACCTTTCAGGATCCAGTGGTTTTCATCGGGGAAGACCACCAGCTTGCTGGGCACATTGAGGCGCTGCTGGGTGGCGAAGTTCATCAGTGCATTGTTGACGGGCACACGGTAATCCAGTTCACCCACCGTGATCAGGATCGGCGTTTTAAAGCCGGTGCCCTTTTCATGGTTCCCCGCCTGCATTACCGGGCTTTGTTCGCGCCACACGGGCAGGTTGCTCCATACCGGGCCGCCCGCATTGACTTCGCGGCCATGGATGCTGTCGCTGGTGCCCCACTGCATGACGAGGTCCATCTCGCCCGCGTGCGACACGATGGCCTTGTAGCGCGTGGTGGTCGCCTGCAGCCAGTTGGCCAGGTGGCCGCCATAGCTGGCGCCGCCCGCGGCCAGTTTATTGGCGTCGATGAAGCTGTACTTCCTGATGGCTTCATCAACGGCCTGGTTGACTTCATCGCCCGGCCCCTTCAGCGGATCGAACTGGATCGAGCGGGCGAATTCCTCGCCATAGCCGGTGGAACCCTTGTAGTCCGTCAGCAGCACCACGTAGCCCGGCTTGGCCAGCAGGTGGTAATTCCAGCGCAGTACGAACTGGTCGCGCCACATGTTGGCGGCGCCGCCGTGGATCACGGCAAACAGCGGATACTTCTTGTTCGGGTCGAAGTTGGCCGGCTTGACCACCATGTTGTGGATCTGGCGGCCATCCGGCGTCTTGAACCAGAAGTGTTCCGGCGCCTGCCAGTCGATGGCGGCGGCCTTGTCCACGTTGAACGACGTCAGGCGCTTCGGACCCTGGGCCGTGAACGCATGCACTTCCGGCGGATTGACCGACGATTCCCAGACGCCAACCAGCGTCTTGCCGCCCACCGACAGCGAGTTGATGCTGCCCGTGGCGTGGTTCGCTTCGGTCTTCACATCGCCGCCCGCGTAATTCATCGAGTACAGCTGTTCCAGGCCCGCGTGCTCATACGTGAACAGAATGCGCTTGCCGTCGGCCGGCAGCACGTAGCGGGAAATCGAGCGGTCCAGCGACGCGGTCAGCACCTTGCGCTGCAGCGACGTGGCCGGCCACGCAAAACTGGCCAGGCGGTCCAGGTCGTACACCTTGCCCGGCGTTTCATCCTGCGTCAGCGCGAACAGCGTCTTGCCGTCCGGCGCGAATTGCAGCGCGCCGTAGCTGTGCGTGTCCTTGGTCAGTTGCAGCGCTTCGCCGCCGGCGGCCGGCGCCACGAAGATTTGCGTGAAAGCGGAGGCGCGCGCCAGTTCGTCGCGGTTGGTCGACGCGGCAAACACGATGGCTTTGCCATCCGGCGCCCAGATCGCGTTCAGCGACTGGCCTTCGTCGCCCTGGCCGCCGCCGAAGCCCGGCATGGCGGCCAGCCTGGAATTGGCCAGGATGTCGCGCGGCACGGCGCCCGGTTCGGCATCCATGACGAACAGGCGCACTTTTTTATCGTCCAGCCACTTGTCGAAGAAGCGGGGCGGGAATGATTCATAGGCGCGTGCGCTGTACTTGCGGTCCTTGCGCTCTTTCGCCGCCTTCTTGATGGCTTCCTCGTCCGTCGCGCCAGGGAAGACGTCGGACACGAACAGCAATTGCTTGCCATCCGGGCTGAAGCGGGGCGAACGGGCGCCCAGGGTCAGCGTGGTCAGGCGCTGCGCTTCGCCGCCGCCCGCGATGTCGATGCGGTAAATCTGGCCCGCGTCGTCGCCGTCGCGCTTGGCGACGAACACCAGCGATTTGCTGTCCGGCGCCCAGTTCACGCCCGATTCGCCGCCTTTCGAAAAGGTCAGGCGGCGCGGCGCGCTGTCATCAAGCAGCGACTTGATCCACAGGTCGGCCCACTGCTCCTTGCTGTCATAGGCCGGGTCCGTGACGGAAAACACGGCCCAGCGGCCATCCGGGCTGACGGAAGGGCCGCCGATGCGCTTCATCAGCCACACGTCTTCGTGGGTGATCGCGTGTTTCGCGATGGTGGCGGCAGCCGTTCCTGCGGCGGCGGGCGCGGTGGCGCCGTTGGCCATGGCGCCCGTGGCTGCGGTCAGCAGCAGGGCGGTGACGGAGAGGGGGATCAGTTTCATGGTGACCTGTGGATAGGATTAAGCGATAAAGCGAAGCGGACTATGGTCAGATAAAACCTTGCTCGATGTCAATCAGCCATATGTTATGCAAATGTATCAGCCGGGCACGACTGTGGAAGTTGTCGCTTGAACCATGATAGGCTCGGGTATTGGTTGATTTTTCTTCATCATGATGCGCGTGTTCCTGCTTTCGCTGTTGCTGGTTGCTACTGCTTTGCCGCGCATGGCGATGGCGGCCGACGTGCCGAAACAGGTGCGCGCCTGCGCCGATACCAATGATTTCCCGCCCTATACGTACCGGTCCCGCAAGGAGGCGAAAGACGTCATGGGCTATAACGCCGATTACCTGCGGCAGTTGCTGGCGCCGCAGGGGCGCACGCTGAGCATTACGCAATTGCCATGGAAGCGCTGCCTGGCCGATACCATGGCGGGGCTGTACGACGTGGTGCTGGACGCGGCGGGCACGCCGGAGCGCCAGCGCCAGTTTCATCTGGCCCGGTCGCATTATGCGGTGACGCCGATTATCCTGTTCGACCGGCGCCGTCCGCCGCCGCCGGTGGCCAATCCGAACGAACTGACCCAACTGACGCGTTGCGAAGTACTGGGCTGGGACTATTCCGGCGCCGGGGTGACGGCGGCCAGTGTCCCGGTTTCCGCGCCGACGACCGCAGCCAGCGCGCTCAACATGCTGCGCGCGGGACGCTGCCAGGTCATGCTGTACGACCTGGAATTGCTGCATGGCTTGCAGCTGGTTGGCGACGATGCGCTGGCGGAGGGGCTGGATTACCGGCCGGTGTCGTGGGTGCCGACTTACCGCATGCACGTGGGTGTCAGCCGCAAGGTGCCTTATGCGTGGGATTTGCTGCGCATGCTGGACCGGGGTGTCGAGCGCATGGAACAAGAGGGCGCCGGCGCGCGCATCCTCGCGCGTCATATTCCACATTGATCCGGGCTTTGTTGCATCGGCGTCATGGCGCCGGGCTTTTGGCTGCACCTTGGCGAGCCCAGGCGTACCATGGACCACTTACTGCCATGAGTGGAGTTGCCGATGCGCGGGATGCTGCCGGGGAAATCCATCGTTGCCGTTGCGCTCGGTGCGGGTGTTGCCGCGACTGGCGCACAAGGCGCCGGACCGCTGGAAGCGGGACCGGCCGCAGCGGCATCCGTGCCGGTCGTGGTGGTGAGCGCACGCAAGCGCGATGAAACCATTATCGACGCGCCGCTGGCCATCACGGTCTTCAGTGAACAGGCGCTGGCCGATTACGGCATCCGCAACTTCGCCGACTATGCCATTGACATCCGCCCCTCCATGAACGCAGGGGATTCCTTCGGCGCTACGCGGTCATTTGCGTAGTCGCTACGGTGGGTTCCTGCTTCATCGAGCAGCCCGACTGCGCCAACTCTCCACAGGCTAAAACGCGATGTCCTCGCGCTAAAACGTTGATCGCGCCGACCACATCGGCGTGATTTTTATAGCCGCAATCGACGCACAGGAATTGCGCCTGCGTCCGCCGATTGTCTGGCGAGACGTGGCCACATGCCGGACACGTCTGGCTGGTGTGGTGCGACGGCACGGCCAGCAGCATGCCACCGTTCCATGCCAGCTTGTAGCCAAGCTGGCGGCGGAGTTCGCCCCAGCCCTGATCCAGGATGGCACGATTCAGGCCGCTTTTCTGGCGCACCTTGCTGCCGGGCTGTTCGACCGTTCCCTTGGCAGACCTGGACATGTTTTTAACCTGCACATCTTCAATACAGACAAGCGCGTGGTTTTTGCTGATCGTCGTTGAGGTTTTGTGCAGGAAATCCTTGCGGGCGTTGGCGATGCGGGTGTGCATCTTCTGGACGCGAGCCTTCGCCTTTTTCCAATTGCTGCTGAACTTGACTTTGCGGCTCATGCGGCGCTGGTAGCGCGCCAGGCGCCGCTGGTGCTTTTTGAAGCTGTTGAGAGGCGCGATGAAAGCGCCATCGCTCATGGTGACGAACCGGGCGATACCAACATCGATGCCGATGGCCGTCGTCACCGTGGGCAACGGCTGTTCGACTTCGCATTGCGTCTGGACCGCCACGTACCATTTTCCGCCCGACCGGCTAACGGTCACGTTGCGCAGTTCGCCTTGTACGCGGCGGCTGTTGCGGTAGCGCAGCCAGCCAAGCTTGGGCAGGAAGATACGGTTGTTCGCTTCGTCAAGCCTGATTTGCTTCGGGTCCGGATAGCGGAAGCTGTCGCCGCAGCCTTTGCGCTTGAAGCATGGGAAGCCGGCCCGCTTCTCGAAGAAGTTTTTGTATGCCTTTTCCAAATCCTTCAAGGCATGTTGTAGTGCCTGGGATGGCGCTGCCTTGAGCCACTTCATGCCAGCTTCGCGCTTCCAGACCGGCAAATTTGCCGCCATCGCCACGTAGCCAATGAACTTGTTGCCTTGGGCGTGGTTGTCCTTCTGCATCGCTAGCGCCTTGTTGTAGACGAATCGGCACGACCCGGCGAAACGGCGCATGTCGCGTGCCTGCTCGCCGGTTGGCATTAGTTCGTATTTGAAGGCTTGGAGGCGAATCATACTGTAATTATATACAGCACTGCGCTCCAAGCAAACATGACGCAACTGGCAATGGGCGGCTGCGCCGTCCGCGCTTACATCACCGGCATGAAGGCCGATGTTTTACGCGCACCGGATAAAGTGCCCGGCCTGTCGTACGGCTAGGCACTCGGACGCTTCCGGTGCCGCCATAATGGAGACGCTCCGAGAAGGCTTTTCAAAAGCAGGCATCGTTAAGGACTGAGGAGTGCGCATATCCCTGCTCGAATCCAAACTCAAGAGGGCGGCACAAACGCAGCTAGGGTAACTTTCGCCCATCTGCATCGCGGCTTTGTGATATCTTTCCACAAGGTAATTCGTAGGGGCTTTTTCAGATGAGCGATTCCCAGGTAATGCAGTCCCCAACTGTCGTTGCCTTTCGTGGCTGGTGTTTGACGCCGGTCACGTCATCGAAGTAGGAACCGGCATGCGGGCGCAGCGTTTTCCCGCCGTATGCAAGAGCGATCTGGTGAGCATGCTGGCCATGTTCGACATCCTTCCGAAAGTGCAGGCCGCAATCGCCGGAGACCCTAACCCATTTGCGCGACCGGGAAAAGTTCTTCGCGGAGCGTCTACCGGCTTTCCAGAAAAAATATTCCACCTTGAGCTCGCTCAGCGTTGGGGCGACCGTCTAGCGCCATTGACGCTTTCTACTGGCAGCCCGTTAGCTCGGGAAGGTAGAGAGCCCCGTTGCATATTCCAATCTGAAAAGCTCAGGCCTCGCTGCGGTGGGTTACGATGCTGTCTTGCCACGACCACAGAAATTGCCCGATGATACCGAATGATTTCCAAGCTATTTCAGAACTGGATCTGCAACGCCTTGTCGATTCGGGGATTCCCGAAAACCTGACACTTGAATACAAGCGAGCGCTCCCATCTGGCCAAGGAGAGGAAAAGTACGACCTCCTAGCTGACTGGACTGCGATGGCTAATACCGAGGGGGGCGACATTCTGTACGGCGTTGCAGAGGACAAAGGCCTGCCTATCGAGTTGGTCGGTTTGGAAATACCTGATCCGGACCAGCTCAAGCAATCCTTGCTGAACAAGATTCGCGACGGGTCCGAGCCGCAGTTGGCCGGTATCCAGATCAGGTCTATCCCGCTGTCGTCAGGCAAGAGCATTCTTCTCGTGAGGATCGCAAGGAGTTGGAACGCACCGCACCGAGTTGTCCTCTCCAAACACGGCCACTTCTACGCGCGCAACGCGGCCGGAAACTATCAGTTGGACGTGGCAGGACTCAAATCCGCATTTGTCGCCTCCGAAAACATCGGGAATCGAGTGGCGGAGTTTGTGGCGGACCGGCTTGCGCGATTGGGGGCGAACCGTGGCCCCGTCCATATGGAGGACATTGGCCTCATGGTGCTGCACCTCGTACCGTTGTCGGCATTTTCGTTGCCAGGGCACGTGCGCTTAGGGCTAACGAAAACGAGCGTCGCGGAGTTCAGGATGTTTGGGACCGTGCTGGGACAGTCCAGATTCAATATTGATGGCGCAGTCGTGTCCGACGGCGCGCCTACCGGGAATTACTCGTACACGCAGGTTTTCCGGCACGGGGCCGTGGAATCCGTCATGGCATGTGTCAGCCCGCCCAATGAGCCAAAGACCTTGTACGGCAAGTACATGGTCAATGAAATCGTCAGCAGCGTCGGGAACTTCAAGAACTGCCTTGCACGGCTCAATGTTCAACCGCCATTCGTTGTATCCCTGGCGTTCCTAAACGTCAAAGGTTACCGCCTTTTGACGGGCTCGATGTATGACGCAATAAATAGAGACGTGCTCCCGGACGATTCCGTGCTGCTGCCGGATATCTTGATCCAAGCAGAGGATTTTGCGGCGCACACGGCTCTGAGACCATTGTTTGACGTGCTGTGGAATACCTTCGGCAAAGAAGCGTGCCCATACTATGCTGCCGACGGCACGCTCAACGCAAACGCTTGAACTTGGAGTGTGTAGGAATGCAGATGTGGAAAATATTACCCAAGTGGGTAATATTTTTCATATGAGGACGCAAAAAAGGGTTTCGCGCCGAAGCGGGAAACCCTGTTCTGTACTGCTAAATTCGGTGGTAGGCCGTGCGGGATTCGAACCTGCGACCAACGGATTAAAAGTCCGCTGCTCTACCAGCTGAGCTAACGACCCGAAAGAGGCCGTATTATATACAGGTCAAAACTGGGTTGCCAAGTGTTTTTTGTCACGTTGCCGTCATATCAGCGACGACGTGACTTTCAGCACTTCATCGGAACTGGTGGCGCCTTCGAGGATCTTGTGGGCGCCCGCGATACGCAGCGGCTTCATGCCGTCGGCGATGCTCTGGCGGCGCAGCGCCCCGATGTCGGTCTCTTCCTGTACCAGTTTGCTGAAGTTTTCCGTCACCGTCAGCAATTCATAAATGCCGGTGCGGCCACGGTAGCCGGTCTGGCGGCACTCGGGGCAGCCGACCGGGCGGTACACGGTGGCGGGCTTGGGCAAGTCCCAGCCGCCGACAATGGCTTGCCACACTTCGTCGCTGATGGCGCCATCGGGCGCCTTGCAGTCGGGGCACAGCGTGCGCACCAGGCGCTGCGCCATGATGCCGATCAGCGTGGCTTCCAGCAGGTAGTACGGCACACCGAGTTCCAGCAGGCGCATGACGGCCGATGGCGCGTCGTTGGTGTGCAGGGTCGACAGCACCAGGTGGCCCGTCAACGCGGCCTGGATCGCCATCTCCGCGGTCGCCAGGTCGCGGATCTCGCCCACCATGATGATGTCCGGGTCTTGCCGCATCAGCGCCCGCACGCCATCGGCAAACGACAGGTCGATGCCGGGCTGCACCTGCATCTGGTTGAACGACGCTTCCACCATCTCGATCGGGTCTTCCACCGTGCACACGTTGACTTCCGACGTGGCCAGCGCCTTCAGCGTGGTGTACAGCGTGGTGGTCTTGCCGGAACCGGTGGGACCCGTGACGAGGATGATGCCGTGCGGCCGCTTGGTCAGCAGGTCCCAGCGCGCCGCATCGTCATCCGGGAAGCCCAGTTCCGGCAGGGTTTTCACGACGACTTCCGGATCGAAGATCCGCATGACGAGCTTTTCGCCAAAGGCGGTCGGCAACGTCGACAGGCGCAATTCGATTTCCTGGCCGCCCGCCGTGCGGGTCTTGATGCGCCCATCCTGCGGGCGCCGTTTTTCAATCACGTCCATACGGCCCAGCAGCTTGATGCGCGCCGTCATGGCGATCATGACGACAGCTGGAACCTGGTACACCTGGTGCAGCACACCGTCGATGCGGAAACGGATGGTGCCCATGTCGCGCTTGGGTTCCAGGTGGATGTCCGAGGCGCGCTGCTCGAACGCGTATTGCCACAGCCAGTCGACGATATTGATGACGTGCTGGTCGTTGGCGTCGACCTGGCGGTTGGCCTTGCCCAGTTCCACCAGCTGTTCGAAATTGTTGCGCAGCGCGAGGTCTTGTCCGGTCGACTTGTTGGCCTTCTTGATGGATTTCGCGAGGCTGAAGAATTGCGACGTGTATTGCGCGATATCGAGCGGATTGGCAATCACGCGGCGAATGATACGCCGTGAAATCTTGGCGATTTCCGCTTCCCACTCGAGAGCAAAAGGATCGGCGGTGGCCACCACCAGCGTGTCCATCGTCATTTCCACCGGCAGGATATTGAAGCGCGCCGCATAGCTGGCGGACATCACGTCGGCCACTCGGGTGAAGTCGATCTTCAGCGGGTCGATCCGGTAGAACGGCAAGTGCACGTGGCCCGCCAGCCATTCCGTCAAATAGTCGAGCGTCAGGTGCTTGTGCGGCGGGGCGGTCGACACCAGCTTGCAGTGCGCGACAGCGCACAGCGGGTGCATGGCGCCGACCGTGTTGCGCAGGATACCTTGCGCCTGCGCGAAGTGGGCTTTGACATGGGCCTTGTCGACCAGGCCGTCCGCCAGCAGCCAGGTGAAAATTTGTTGCAGGTCGAGTGCTTTATTCATCTGGCGCTGGTCTCCTGGTCAGTCTTTTTTCAGGCTTTGCTCTATGCCTTTGACCCACGACTTGGCGGGCAGCTTGGTCTGCGCGACGATTTGCGCGGCACGCACCTTCAGTGCCGCCATGTCCAGCGCGCGCTTTTGCTTGAACGCGATCGCCACCACGTTGCCATCGTGGACCGGCGGCAGGCACAGCACCTGGCCGAATGCGAATTTCATGGCCTTGATGTTTTTCGCATAGCTGGGGTGATCGCCGAACAGGTTGACCGTCATGATGCCGTCATCGGTCAGGCATGCCGCGCACGACTCGTAAAACTCCGGCGTGTCGAGCACGGGGCCGCGCGCGGTGGCGTCATACAAATCCACTTGCAGCACGTCCAGCGATTCATAGTTGGCTTTGTCGTTGACGTAATCCATCGCGTCCATTTCCAGCACGTGCAGGCGCTCGTCGTCGGGCGGCAGCTTGAACATGGACTGGCAGATCGCGATCACGTGCGGGTTCAGTTCCACGGCCGTGACATCGGCTTGCGGAAACTGTTTATAACAAAATTTGGTCAAGGTGGCCGTGCCCAGGCCCAGTTGTGCGATGCGGTGCGGCTCGGCCAGCCACAGCAGCCACGCATTCATTTGCTGCGCATATTCCAGTTCCGGCCAGTCCGGTTTGCGGATGCGCATCGCGCCCTGCACCCATTCGGTACCGAAATGCAGGTAACGCACACCGTCCTGTTCCGACAACGTGACCGGGGCGAATTTCGGCTTGCGGGCTTTCGCCGGCGCCTTGGCGCCTGGTTTCGCCGACGCAGGGCGCGACGATTCGACTTTTTCGATGGATTTGCGTTTGATGAGCATGGGGGACGGCGAACAGGGATGATCGCCGTATTATCCCGCGCCGGCTTGCAGCATGGCAAGCCGACCGGGAAGGAGGCGGGTCAATTCAGGATCGGATCGACTTGCACGCGCAGGCGCACGCGCTGGCCCGGATCGTATGGCATGACGATGTTGTACGTACGGCCTCGGTAATCGTACGACACGTCGTAACCATTAGTACGTTCTTCGACGTGGTCGACCATGCGGCACTGTTTCACGGCCTGCTCGGTCACCCCGCCTGGCTGCACGTTCTGGTTGTCGACCCGGTCGCCCACCACGGCGCCGGCAATCGCGCCGGCGGCGGCGGCCGCCGTGCGGCCATTGCCGCGGCCCACCTGGCTGCCCAGCAGCGCGCCCGCGATACCGCCGACGATGGAACCGCCCGCGCTGCGTTCGGCCTGCTGCTGTACCTGGACATATTCAGTGCGGCACTCCTGGCGCGGGCGGTTGACTTGTTCGATCCGTGGTTGCACCCGCACTACGCGGCCGAAGTCCTCGAAGTCGGGACGTTGCGCCTGCGCCATGGGCAAGGCGCCCAGGCAGAGAAGGGAAGCGACGAGTTTGGTTTGCAGTTTCATGGTGTTACCTCTTGATCAAGTCGGACACGAGTTGTATTGAAGTATGGTAATCCTGCACCCGCTTAATAGTTGCAACTGATAGCAACAAAATGTAACCAAGGGCAGCGTTGATAGCGCCATCATGCGCGCATCCATTCCGAGGAAATGTTCTATTTCTAACAAAACAGCCGTGTGATACCACAATCGTGTTGATTAGAGACATACAACACGTTACCCTAACAAGTGTATGGAATTAGATTGACAGAGAGAAACGTTTACCGCCGCGGGCATCCAAAAATATATGAGTTTGTTGACCACTGTGCCGCCCAATCTTGTGCAGTCGATCCGGGCTTTCCGGGTACCGGAACTGCAAGACGAAGCAGTCCGCCTTGGGCAGCATTTCCTGTATGCCCATTGCAATGCGGGCTTCACCAAGCAGCAAGTGCTCGGCATCATTGCAGAATCCTTCCTCTTTCCCAAACCGTGCGGCAAGAATTTCGAGGCATTGCGGGTGTGCCTGACCGACACCATGCAGCAGGCCGGCCCGCAAACCGGGTTCCTGGCCGTGCTGGAACAATTGCCGAATACACAAAAGTTCGACCGCGAAGCGCGCGAAACCCTGCTGGACGTGTTCCGCGATGCGGCCGATTACTGGGCTGAAAAGAACGTCCCGTTCCGCGTATTTTACTCGTTCGAATAGCGCTTGCCGGCGATGGCGGCGGCCCCGCGGCGGCGGCGTCGTGGTTCGCCGGTGGTCTGATGCGGCCTTAACCGGTACAATAGAGGGTTTTTGATGTCCTCTTTAGTGACCCGATGAAAAACATCGTCATCCTCATTTCCGGCCGCGGCAGCAATATGGAAGCCGTGGTGCGCGCCGCCCAGTCCGAACAATGGCCTGCCCGTATCGCTGCCGTCATCAGCAACCGCGCCGATGCGGGCGGCCTGCAATTTGCCGCCAGCCATGGCATTGCCACCGCCGTGGTGTCGAACAAAGATTACCCGTCGCGTGAAGCCTTCGACGCGGCGCTGCAAGCGGAAATCGACCGGTTCGAACCTGACCTGGTGGTGCTGGCCGGCTTCATGCGCATCCTGACGCCGGGCTTCGTCGCTCACTATGAAGGCCGCATGCTCAACATCCACCCGTCGCTGCTGCCGCTGTTCCCGGGCTTGCATACGCATGAACAGGCACTGGCGTCCGGCGTGAAGGAACATGGCGCCACCGTGCACTTCGTGACGGCGCAACTGGATCACGGCCCGATGGTGGGCCAGGCGAAGGTCGAGGTGCTGGAAGGCGACACCCCCGAAACCCTGGCAGCCCGCGTGCTGGTGCAGGAACATCAGTTATATCCGCGCGCAATCCGCTGGTTTGTGGAAGACCGGCTGACGATTGCCGACGGCAAGGTCTTGATCGACCAGACTCAATAAAGGAACACCTATGCGATTGCCACCAATGGTTCTCGCCAGCACTGAAGAAGTGTTGCGCGAGATTTTGCGCTTTACCGCGCCGGCCGACACGACGTTGTCGCGCTATTTCAAAGACCACCCGCGCCTGGGCGGACGTGAGCGCGGCGCCATCGCCGAGTGCGTCTATGCCGTATTGCGCAACAAAGCCTTCTTCACGGATTTCTCGGCCTCGGGCAGCGGTCCTGACATGCGTCGCCTGGTGTTGCTGGGCATGATGGATGCCGTCGGCGTTGGCGCCCTGCCGAGCCTGACGCCGGAAGAAGCCGCCTGGCTGGAACGCGCAGCCAATATCGACCGCAAGCTGTTGCACAAATCGATGCGTTCGAACATGCCGAAATGGCTGTACGAAAAGCTGGTGGCCCAGTTCGGCGAAGAGGAAGCGCTGGCGCTGTCCGATGCGCTCAATACGCCGGCGCCGCTGGACTTGCGCGTCAATGCGCTGAAAGCCAACCGCGACGACGTGGTGGCGGAACTGGCGCAAGCGCCGATCGTGGCCGAGCCGACCCCGTTCGCGCCGCTGGGCCTGCGCGTGCTGAAGAAACCGGCGCTGCAAAACTTGCCGCTGTTCAAGAGCGGCGCGATTGAAGTGCAGGACGAGGGCAGCCAGGTGCTGGCCCAGATCCTGGGCGCCAAGCGCGGTGAAATGGTGGTGGACTTTTGCGCCGGCGCGGGCGGCAAGACGCTGGCGCTGGGCGCGCAAATGCGCAATACGGGCCGCCTGTATGCGTTCGACGTGTCGGAAAAGCGCTTGGCCAAGCTCAAGCCGCGCCTGGCGCGCAGCGGCCTGTCGAACGTGCACCCGGTCCTGATTGCGCACGAGCGCGACGCCAAGATCAAGCGCCTGGCCGGCAAGATCGACCGCGTGCTGGTCGATGCGCCTTGCTCCGGCATGGGCACGTTGCGCCGCAATCCGGACGTCAAATGGCGCCAGCAGGAAGGCGCGATTGCTGAGATGCATGACAAGCAACTGGCCATCCTGGATGGCGCGGCGCGCCTCGTCAAAGGGGGCGGTCGCCTGGTGTATGCGACGTGCAGTTTCCTGAACGAAGAAAACGACAACGTGGCGGCAGAATTCGTGGCCTCGCACCCGGACTTCGAACTGGTGCCGATGAGTAAAGTCCTGGCGGAACAGAAAATCGCGCTGGAAATGGACGATTACCTGAAGCTGTTGCCGCACAAGCATCAGACGGACGGTTTCTTTGCCGCCGTCTTCGAGCGTAAGAAAATGGCGAAACCTGCCAAGGCCGCCGAGACGGATGATGCGGACGACGCTGAATAAGCGCACCAAGCCGGCCTAGCGCCGGCTTTTTTTTATTTGCTCGACATTTCGGGGCCTGGCCCCAAAAGTGCTATGAATGATGCAAAATTCATAGCATATTTGGGGCCAGGCCCTGACAACCGATCATTGCTGATGAAACAAGAACCACTGAAAAACCTGATTTCCGATTTGTTGAACGATATGCGCGACCCGGGCCTGATGTGGCAATTGGGCGCGCTGGCGGCGGCTATCCTGCTGGGCTGGCTGATTTCCAGCCAGTTGCGTGCCCGCGTGGCGGCCCGGGTGACGGCCGCGGCGCCGGAAAGCGGCATCGCGCACTTTGGCGCCGAGAGTTTTTCCCGCGTGGTCGGACCGCTGGCCGTCGTGGCGGTGTTATTCGGTGCGCAGCTGATCCTCGGGCAATGGCAAAAAGTGCATTTGCTGAAGGTGGCGGTGCCGATCGTCATGTCGCTGGTGGTGATCCGCTTTACGTTTGTCTTGTTGCGCCGCATTTTTGCGCGCCAGGGGCAGATCGGCCAGACCATTTTGACGTTTGAAAAGATTTTCCAGTTGCTGGTGTGGGCCGGCATGGTGTTGTACATCACGGGGACCTGGGGCGACCTGTATCAATACCTGGACCAGACGCTGCTGCCGCTGGGTAAGCACAAGGTATCGATTGCCGACATGCTGGGCGCGGCCGTGTCCGTGGTGCTGATGCTGATGCTGGCGCTGTGGGCGGGCGCGGTATTGGAACAGCGCCTGATGAGCGTGGAATCGATGCACTCGAGCTTGCGCGTGGTGATGGCGCGCTTCGGCCGCGCCGTGCTGATTGTCGTGGCCGTGCTGCTAAGCTTGTCGGCAGTGGGCATCGACTTGACGGTGTTGTCCGTCTTTGGCGGTGCGCTGGGCGTGGGCCTGGGCCTGGGTTTGCAAAAGATCGCCAGCAATTACGTATCTGGTTTCATTATCCTGCTGGACCGCAGCCTGACGATTGGCGACATGATCACGGTGGATAAATACAGTGGGCGCGTGTTGCAGATCAACACCCGTTATACGGTGCTGCAGGGGCTCGATGGCGTGGAATCGATTGTGCCGAATGAAATGCTGGTGTCGGGCGCCGTGCAAAATTCCACGCTGACCAACAAGAGTGTGTTGCTTAGTGCCAAGGTCTCCGTGGCCTACGATACCGACCTGGACCTGGCGTTGCGTTTGCTGGAGGAAGCGGCCCTGTCGGTCGAGCGCGTGGTCAAGGAGAAGGCGCCGTCCGCCAACCTGGTGAGTTTCGGCGCCGATGGCCTGGACTTGCAAGTGAACTGGTGGATTGCCGATCCGGAAAATGGCAAAGGTGGCGTGATTTCCGACGTGAACCGGGCGATTTGGAAACTGTTGCAGGAACACCGTATTTCCGTGCCATTCCCGCAACGGGAAATGCGCATTATCGGTCCGGCAAGGTTGCCGGAAGGTCCATGAGGCCGCGCATGTCGCCTAAAAAATAATCAGTTCTGTCCGGCAATGCAACCGCAGGCAGGTGGATTCAGCGTACAATATCGCCCATCATGAGAAGTCGCGCCTGTTCAATTTGGACAGTTCGCGAACGATTTTCCCCCTACCTGGAGCAGTAATGATCCCTAGTTTACAAGCGGTACTGGCCTTCCTCGATACGGGCCTGATGGGCCTTTCTGGTTGGCAAGTTTTTGCCTATACCATGGTGGTGACGCATATCACCATCGCCAGCGTGACGATTTATTTGCACCGCCATCAGGCGCACCGCGCGCTCGAATTGCATGCGATTCCTTCCCACTTCTTCCGTTTCTGGCTGTGGCTGACGACCGGCCAGGTGACCAAGGAATGGGCGTCGATTCACCGCAAGCATCACGCGAAATGCGACACGGAAGAAGATCCACACAGCCCGGTTACCCGCGGCATTAAAAAAGTATTCTGGGAAGGCGCCGAACTGTATCGCGCTGAATCCAAAAATAAGGAAACGCTGGAGAAATATGGTCACGGCACGCCGAATGACTGGATCGAGCGCAACCTGTACACCAAATACAGCGCATTTGGCGTTGCCGCTTTGCTGGTGGTAAATGTCATGCTGTTCGGCGTGATCGGTATTACTGTGTGGGCCGTGCAAATGCTGTGGATTCCCGTGACGGCTGCCGGCATTATTAATGGTATCGGCCACTACTGGGGTTATCGCAATTACGATTGCGCCGATGCCGCCACCAATATCATTCCATTCGGCCTGATTATCGGCGGGGAAGAACTGCACAATAATCACCACACGTTTGCCACGTCGGCAAAATTGTCGTCGAAATGGTATGAGTTCGATATTGGCTGGTTCTATATCCGTGTATTGGAAACCCTGGGCCTGGCGAAAGTGAAGAAAGTCGCGCCGGAACCAAAATTCCAGAAAGGCAAAATGCAAGCCGACCTGGAAACGCTGCAATCCGTCATTGCCAACCGTTATGACGTGATGGCGAAATATGCGAAGTCGGTTAAAGCGGCATGGAAAGATGAAATGCAGCATTTGAACAAAGCCGAACTGGAAGCCCGCTTCCTGAAGTCGTCGCGTAAATTGCTGCAGCGTGAGCCCGCCAAACTGGAAGCGCCGCAAAAGCAGCAATTGGTGGAATTGTTCGAGCACAGCAAAGTACTGGAAACCATGCACAATATGCGCGTGGAACTGGGCGTCATTTGGGAACGTTCGCATTTCACCCGCGATCAATTGCTGGCCAAGCTGCAAGACTGGTGCGACCGCGCCGAAGCATCCGGCATTAAATCGCTGCAGGAATTCTCACTGCGCCTGCGCAGCTACGCATAAAGCGACTAGCGTCATTCAGTTGTACCCGAAACGGCCCGCAAGGGCCGTTTTTATTTTGTCCCGTTCTATCGCCCGTCCCCCCCCCCCGATGGGCAAATTCCGCCCTGTTTAAGCCAATACTTGGCGCGATCATGCTCATATCTTACTTAAACTACGGTTAAATGCCCCGCGTTTTACCATTGCCTAAGCGCATCGTTCTGCTACCATGAAGGCATTGCATTTTTGGAAATGGAGAAGATATGCAATTCAAGTGGATTAAAAAACTCGTGCTGGCGATAGTCGCCATCATCGTGTTATTCATGCTGACGCCATTCGCGATTGTCCCGGCCGGACATCGCGGTGTATTAACCACGTTTGGCAAACCGTCGGCACAGGTTTATGACGAGGGATTGCATTTCCGTTGGCCGCTGGCGCAAACCATGCATTTGGTGGGCGTGGCGATTGAAAAAGGCGAAGGCGAGGGCGATGCGGCATCGCGCGATTTACAGCGCGTGAAGACCCGGATTGCGATTAATTACCATGTGAAACCCGAAGCTGCCGTGACGGTGTATCGCGACCTGGGTAATCAGCCCGGCGACCGGATTATCGTACCGGCCGTGCAGGAAGCCGTTAAAGCCGTAACGGCCCGTTATACGGCGGAAGAATTGATTTCCAAGCGTGCCGTGGTGCGGGACGATATTGTGGCGGCATTGCGGGAACGGATGTCGCGCCATGGTTTAGTCATCGATGAATTCTCGATTATCAATTTCAACTTCAGTAAAACCTTTGACGAAGCGATTGAAGCCAAGACCACGGCGGAACAGTTGAAGATGAAAGCAGAACGGGATTTGCAGCGGATTGAAGTGGAAGCGCAGCAGAAAATCGCCCGCGCCAAAGCGGAAGCGGAAGCATTGTCTTTGCAGCGCCAGCAAGTCACGGCGGAATTGCTGCGTTTGCGTGAAATTGAAAACCAGGCGAAAGCCATCGAGAAGTGGGATGGTAATTTGCCGACGACGATGGCGGGTGGCGCCTTGCCATTTATTAATTTACCCACCAAGCAGTAAATGGTCAGCCAATAAAAAAGCCGCTCGATGAGCGGCTTTTTTCATAAAACAAGGATCAATTATTTGATCTTGGTTTCTTTGTACAGAACGTGCTTGCGAGCTTTAGGATCGAACTTCATGATCTCCATTTTAGCTGGCATGGTGCGCTTGTTCTTGTCGGTCGTGTAGAAGTGACCGGTACCTGCGGTCGATTCCAGTTTGATTTTGTCGCGGCCGGTTTTTGCCATGATCTAGCTCCCTATTAAACTTTCTCGCCACGAGCACGCATGTCGGCCAGGACGGCGTCGATGCCTACCTTGTCGATGGTGCGCAGACCGGCGTTCGAAAGACGCAGGGTTACGTAACGGTTTTCAGATTCTACGAAGATGCGGCGGTTCTGCAGGTTAGGCAGGAAACGACGCTTGGTTTTGTTGTTAGCGTGGGAAACATTGTTGCCGACCATCGGCTTCTTCCCAGTGACTTGGCAAACACGTGCCATGGCGCACTCCTTGAGTTACTTCCAAAATTGGAAAAACGAGAGTATAGCGAAAAAACTTAGGTTTTTCAACGACTTGCGAAAAACAACTGTGTCATGAAATTACAAAGAAATTTAACAATTGGAGAAACATTGCGCAAGCTCTTGTTTTTGCTAGGTAAACTGCCCAACGAACAGGCAAATTTCAAAGTTGGCCATGTTCGGCGAACGAATGCACCTGGTGTCCGGCCACGACAAAATGGTCGAGCACGCGCACATCGACCAGCGCCAGCGCTTGGCCCAGTGCCCGTGTCAGCAGCAAATCCGAATCGCTGGGTTCCGGCGCGCCGGACGGGTGGTTGTGCGCCAGCATCACGCTGGCGGCATTGCGCTGCAGCGCTTCCCGCACCACCTCACGGGGATAGACGCTGGTATGCGACAGTGTGCCCCTGAACAGTTCGCAGGCGTCGATCAGGCGGTTTTTCACGTCCAGGAACAGCACGTGGAACGATTCGTATGGCTGGCGCGACAGGGACAGACGCAGGTATTGTTTGACGGCGTGGGGAGAATTCAGGGCCACGCCGGCCTGCATTTGTTCGGCCAGCGCGCGGCGCGACAATTCCAGCACGGCTTGCAATTCTGCAAACCGGGCCGCGCCGAGGCCGTGGATGGCGGAAAAGTCGCGCACACCGGCGGACAGCAAGCCGTGCACGGAACCGAAATGGCCGACCGCATCGTAGGCCAGCGTGATGGCGTCCTTGCCGCGCACGCCGACCCGCAGGAACACGGCCAGCAATTCCGCATCGGATAAAGTATGGGCGCCTTCGCGGATCAGGCGTTCACGGGGACGCTGATGAAGTGGCCAGTTGGAAATGCCCATGCTGCACCTCGCGGAAGGGAAAATATCCCATTATGGCGAGCGGCCCCGCGTGCGGGCTTGCAGCACATCAGCGTTCCGGTAACTGCGGTTGCAGGAAACGGGGCACGGTGGCGGCGATGGCGAACGGAATCAGCATCGGGTACAGGCCCCAGATCACGCGCCCCTCGATGCGCACGCTGAGCGCCGCGTACAGCGGCGGCAAGATCATCAGGGCCAGCAAGCTTTTCAACGGCTGTAACTGGCGCGGCGCGCGCAACAGTCCAGCCAGCGCCATTGGCAACACCACGCCGGCGCACAGCGCCAGCGACACCAGCGAGCGCCAGTCGCCGCTCAGCGCGTGCATCAATTGCGCCACGCTGGGCTTCCAAACATATGACGGCAAGCCCGCCACGAACCACCAGCGCACGGCCAGCAGCCAGGCGCCGGCCAGCGCCAGCGCCAGCAGGCCGGCCCGCCATCCCACCTGGCGCGCCGCCAGCAGCCATACCAGCAGCAAAATATTCTCTTCCCGCACCGTCGTGCCCACGACGCCGGCCAGCGCGGCCAGCCAGGGCTGGCCCGATACCAGCGCCAGCACGAAGGCCGCGCGGGCGCAGATCGAACCGGGATCGACCAGCAAATACGGCGCATACCAATAGGTGGGGAACGCCAGCACCATCAAGGCGCCGGCCACATAGCCCAGGCGACGCGGATAACCGAGCCGCACCACGGTGAGGGCGGCCATGACGCCGGCCGCGCTGACCAGCAGCCAGTTCAGCAGCGCAAAACTGTTGCGCAACTCACCGGGCAGCACGGAGGCCACGGCCGGCACCAGCAAGCGGTAGGGGAAGGGCGCCTGCAAGGCGTCGAACGGCAATTCACCGCGCAGCCAGCGCGCCGTATTGAAATACGCCAGCGAATCTTCGATCGTACCGCCCCAGCGCTGCCACATCAGTGTCAACGCCAGTGCGGATAAGCCTGCCAGCAGCAACAACAATTGGGGGGGATTCAGGGTGCGTACCGTGGAGTAGCGGTAGGGAGAGGGGAACATTTGCATGGCGCGGATTATAAAGGGGCGCCGTGAAACATGCATTGATGGCAACAATTGCTCACATTTAGGGCGGCCATCGCAAGGTGGCTTACAATGTCGGATTCCCTCGCTATCCAACCTAGAAATATCATGTCTAACGAGCAACCCAACGTTGTCACGCCGTCGGCTTACCTGACCCTGCACTACCGCCTCGCCACTGTCGACGGTACCGATATCGTCACCACCTTCAACGGCACGCCTGCCACCCTGATGCTGGGCCAGGGCCAGTTGGCGCCGGTGCTGGAAGAATTGTTGCTGGGCTTGCCGGAAGGCACGCATAAAACCTTTGACCTGGAACCGGGCGTCGGTTTTGGCCCGCGCAATCCGGAATTGGTGCGCCCCGTGTCGCGCGCCACGCTGGAAGCCAATTCGCCGCCGGGCGAAGACTACAAGATCGGCGACCTGGTGGATTTCGCCGCGCCGGGCGGCGGCCGTTTTGCCGGCGTGCTGCGCGAACTGCGTGAAAACGATGCGATTTTCGACTTCAACCACCCGCTGGCCGGCCAGCCGGTGCAATTTGAAGTCAAGTTGATCTCGGTCCTGTAAGGAATGCGTATGGAAAAAGAACTGTTACTCGCGCAGCCGCGCGGCTTTTGCGCGGGCGTCGACCGCGCCATTGAAATCGTCGAGCGGGCGCTGGCCCAGTTCGGCGCGCCGATTTATGTGCGCCATGAAATCGTGCATAACGCCTACGTGGTCGATGATTTGCGCAACAAGGGCGCGATTTTCATTGAAGAACTGGACGACGTCCCGGCCGGCAATACGCTGGTGTTTTCCGCCCATGGCGTGTCGAAAGCCGTGCGCGCCGAGGCGGAAGCGCGCGGCCTGTCGATTTTTGACGCCACCTGCCCGCTGGTGACCAAGGTGCACGTGGAAGTGTCGAAGATGCGCAAGCAGGGTTGCGAGATCATCATGATCGGCCACGATGGCCATCCGGAAGTCGACGGCACGATGGGCCAGGCGGAAGAGGGCATGTACCTGGTGGAAACCGTGGACGATGTGAACAAGCTAAACGTCACGAACCCGGATGCGCTCGCCTATGTGACGCAAACCACGCTGTCGGTGGATGACACCACGGACATCATTGCGGCGCTGAAAGTGCGCTTCCCGAACATTATCGAACCGAAAAAAGGCGATATCTGCTACGCCACCACCAACCGCCAGGAAGCCGTGAAATTCATGGCGCCGCAAGTGGAAGTGGTGATCGTGGTGGGCAGCCCGAACAGCTCGAATTCCAACCGCCTGCGCGAAGTGGCGGAAAAGAAGGGGACGCCGGCCTACATGGTCGACAATGCCACGCAAATCGACCCGGCCTGGCTGGAAGGCCGCGTACGGGTGGGCGTGACGGCCGGCGCTTCGGCGCCGGAAGTGCTGGTGCAAGCCGTGATCGACCGCCTGAAGGAATTGGGCGTGAAAAGCGTGCGCGCATTGGACGGCGTGCAGGAAAGCGTGACGTTCCCGCTGCCGAAAGGGCTCGATAAGGGTCTGGATGGTGGTAAAAACGCAACAGCCTGACCTGGAATATTTGCCATGGCGTGGTTCGGGGTATGCGGATTTCCGCATGAAATCCAACGCCTTGGACCAGCAACTCGCCCATTTTCCAATTATTGAGTGAGTTTTTGCGCAATCGGCCTCTGGACTTAAATTAAATTCTGTGGACTTAATTTTTTTCCGATATTAGTTTTTGTTAAACATCGCTATCATTGCGGACGCTTGGCAACATGCATACGCAGTAGATAGACGCACAGCGTCTGATCAACGGCGGCACTGCGGGGAACCTTCCCCGGGTGCCGTTTTTGTTATGGTGGCTCATATAACGCGAACGAAGAGGCAATTCCGATGGATACATTTATCCAACAAATAATCAATGGGCTGGTGCTGGGCAGCATGTATGCGCTGGTCGCGCTGGGCTACACCATGGTCTATGGTGTGCTGAACCTGATCAACTTCGCCCACGGCGACGTGCTGATGATCGGCGCCATGGCGGGCCTGACGATCCTGAACCTGCTGAACCATGTGGCGCCGGACTTGCCGGGCTTCGTGAAACTGGCGATTGCCATCCTTGGCGCCATTCCGGTCTGCATGATCGTCAATGTGCTGATCGAGCGGGTCGCGTACCGCCGCCTGCGCAATGCGCCGCGTCTGGCGCCGCTGATCACGGCGATCGGCGTGTCGATCCTGCTGCAAACGTTCGCCATGATGATCTGGGGCCGCAACCCGCTGCCCTTCCCGCAAATGCTGTCGACCGACCCGATCATGGTGGGCGGCGCCGTGATTTCGCACACCCAGGTGCTGCTGCTGGTGCTGGCCGCCGCCGCCATGTTTGGCCTGGTGATGCTGGTGGAAAAAACCAAGATGGGCCGCGCCATGCGCGCCGTGGCGGAAAATCCCCGCGTGGCCGGCTTGATGGGCGTCGATTCGAACCGCGTGATCGTCGCCACCTTTGCCATCGGCGCCGGCCTGGCTGCCGTGGCCGGCGTGATGTGGGGCGCGAACTACGCGTCGATCCAATTTGCGATGGGCTTCGTGCCGGGCCTGAAAGCCTTCTCGGCCGCGGTGCTGGGCGGAATCGGCAATATTTATGGCGCCATGATCGGCGGCATCGTGCTGGGCATTATTGAAAGCCTGGGCGCCGGTTATATCGGCGACCTGACGGGCGGCTTCCTGGGCTCGCATTACCAGGACATCTTTGCCTTCGTGGTGCTGATCCTGGTGTTGACGGTGCGTCCGTCCGGCATCATGGGCGAGCGCGTGGCGGACCGCGCGTAAGGAGGACACCATGGCACTGTTGAATTTCGACGTACAAAAAGATCCGAAAAAAGCCTATACCAGCATGGCCATCGTGCTGGCGCTGCTGATCGTGTTCCCGTTCGCGGCCGCACCGTTCGGCAATTCGTGGGTGCGCATCGTCGACCTGGCGCTGCTGTACATCATGCTGGCGCTGGGCCTGAATATCGTGGTGGGCTTTGCCGGCCTGCTGGACCTGGGCTACATCGCGTTTTACGCGGTGGGCGCCTACATGACGGGCATGCTGGCGTCGCCGCAATTTGCCACGCTGCTGGAATCGGTCATCAACAACTATGAGCCGCTGGGCAACACGCTGGTGGCCCTGTTCGGCGAAGAAGTCCGCACCAATGGCATCCACTTGTCGGTCTGGGTGATCGTGCCGCTGGGCGCGGCGCTGGCGGGTTTGTTCGGCGCCATCCTGGGCGCGCCGACCCTGAAGCTGCGCGGCGACTACCTGGCCATCGTGACTTTGGGCTTCGGTGAAATCATCCGTATCTTCATGAACAACCTGAACGAGCCGATCAACTTCACCAACGGCCCGCAGGGGATCAACCTGATCGACCCGATCCGCGTGTTCGGCGTATCGCTGGCCGGTGAAGCGGGTTCGCGCGCCACCGTCTACATCGGCGGCTTCGGCATGCCGTCCGTGAACGCGTATTACTTCCTGTTCCTGCTGCTGACCATTGCCGTCGTGTTCGTGACGTCGCGCCTGCAGCATTCGCGCCTGGGCCGCGCCTGGGTGGCGATCCGCGAAGATGAAATCGCGGCGAAGGCCATGGGTATCAATACCCGTAACGTGAAATTGCTGGCGTTCTCGATGGGCGCATCGTTTGGCGGTATCGCCGGCGCGATGTTCGCCTCGTTCCAGGGCTTCGTGTCGCCGGAATCGTTCTCGCTGACGGAATCGATTGCCGTGCTGGCAATGGTGGTGCTGGGCGGTATCGGCCACATCCCGGGTGTCATCATGGGCGGCGCGCTGCTGGCGGCCTTGCCGGAAGTGCTGCGCCACGTGGTGGAACCGTTGCAGCAAAAGCTGTTCGGCCACGTGATCATTGAAGCGGAAGTGCTGCGCCAGCTGCTGTACGGCCTGGCCATGGTGGTGATCATGCTGACGCGCCCGGCCGGGTTGTGGCCGTCGCCCAAGCACGAAGACCGTCCTGACGGGGATACCGATACCAAACAGCAATCGTCCGGCGTGATGCCCGCTTGAGGAAGTGAACATGAGCGACCAAGTAATGTTGAATATCGCCGGCGTCAATAAGCGCTTTGGCGGCCTGCAGGCGCTGACCGATGTGGGCATCAAGATCATGCAGGGCCAGATTTATGGCTTGATCGGCCCGAACGGCGCCGGCAAGACCACGTTCTTTAACGTGATCACCGGCTTGTACCAGCCGGACACGGGCACCTTTGAACTGGCCGGCAAACCGTATTCGCCATCGGCGCCGCACGAAGTGGCGAAGGCGGGCATTGCCCGCACGTTCCAGAACATCCGCCTGTTCGGTGAAATGACGGCGCTGGAAAACGTCATGGTGGGGCGCCACGTGCGCTCGCACCAGGGCGTGTTTGGCGCGATCTTCCGCCACAAGGCTGCGCGTGAAGAGGAAGCTTCGATCCGTTCGCGCGCCCAGGAGCTGCTGGACTTCGTCGGCATCGGCGCGTTCGCCAACCGCACGTCGAAATTCCTGTCGTATGGCGACCAGCGCCGCCTGGAAATCGCCCGCGCGCTGGCCACCGATCCGCAATTGCTGGCGCTGGACGAACCGGCGGCCGGCATGAATGCGACGGAAAAGCTGGCGCTGAAGGAATTGCTGGTGAAGATCAAGGCCCAGGGCAAGACCGTGCTGCTGATCGAGCACGACGTCAAGATGATGATGAGCCTGTGCGACCGCATCACGGTGCTGGAGTACGGCAAGCGCATTGCGGAAGGCTTGCCGGCGGAAATACAAAGCAATCAGGCGGTGATCGACGCCTACCTGGGAGGATCGCACTGATGTCGGAAAATGTATTGAAGGTTTCAGGCCTGAAGGTGGCGTATGGCGGCATCAAGGCCGTCAAGGGCATCGACCTGGAAGTCAACAAGGGTGAATTGGTCACCTTGATTGGCGCCAATGGCGCCGGCAAGACCACCACGCTGAAAGCCATTACCGGTACTTTGCCGTCCTGCAAAGTCGAAGGCACCGTGTCGTACCTGGGCAAGTCGCTGAAGGGTTCGCAATCGTTCCACCTGGTCGAGCAAAAGCTGGCGATGGTGCCGGAAGGCCGCGGCGTGTTCACCCGCATGACCATCGTGGAAAACCTGATGATGGGCGCGTACACGCGCGATGATAAGGCCGGCATCGATGCCGATATCGCCAAGTGGTTCGACGTGTTCCCGCGCCTGAAAGAGCGCGCGGGGCAGCTGGCGGGGACCTTGTCCGGCGGCGAACAGCAAATGCTGGCGATGGCGCGCGCGCTGATGTGCCATCCGACCCTGCTGTTGCTGGACGAGCCTTCGATGGGCCTGTCGCCGATCATGGTCGACAAGATCTTCGAAGTGATCCGCAACGTGTCGAAAGAAGGCATCACGATCCTGCTGGTGGAGCAAAACGCCAAGCTGGCTTTGCAGGCGGCGCACCGTGGTTACGTGATGGAATCGGGCCTGGTGACGATGACGGGCAACGCGAAAGACATGCTGGACGATCCGCGCGTCAAAGCGGCTTATCTGGGCGAATAATCTTTTATACTGGCGCTTCCCCTTCCCTGGAGAAGCTCCGGCCATGCTCGTCAAATCCCTGCCTGAACTGGACTTGCTGGAACAGTTGATCGACGAGGGCAGGCAATGGCTGACGGTGGAAACCGCCTGCACGGTGGCCGCCGACAGCAAGCAGTTTCCCGTCCATGTGCTGACGCTCGGCAGCACCGATCCCAACGCGCCGGCACTGGGCCTGTTTGGCGGCATCCACGGCCTGGAGCGCATCGGCACCCAGGTCATCCTGTCTTTCCTGCAATCGCTGGTGGCGCGCCTGCGCTGGGACGAGGTATTGCAGCGCCAACTGTCGGAAATCAGGCTGGTGCTGATGCCGCTGGTAAACCCGGGCGGCATGTACCTGGCCACGCGCGCCAATCCGCAAGGCGTCGACTTGATGCGCAACTCGCCGGTGCAGGCCAGTGAGCGGGTGCCCATGTTATTGGGCGGGCAGCGCCTGTCGTCGCACTTGCCGTGGTACCGGGGCCGCTTTGGCGCACCGATGGAGGCCGAGAGCCGCGCCGTGTGCGCGGTGGTCGAGCGCGAATTGCTGCCGCGCCGCTTCAGCCTCACGCTCGATTGCCATTCCGGCTTTGGCTTGCGCGACCGCATCTGGTTTCCTCACGCCCATACGCGCACGCCGATTGCGCATTTGCCGGAAATCTCCGCGCTGGAAGAATTATTCACCGGCAGCTACCCGCACCATCCGTACACCTTCGAACCGCAAAGCCTGCAATACCGCACCCATGGCGACCTGTGGGATTACCTGTACCTGAGGGCGGCGCGCCAGGCGGACACGCTGTTCTTGCCGCTGACGCTGGAGATGGGATCGTGGCTGTGGGTGAAAAAAAATCCGCGCCAGCTGTTTTCCCGGCTGGGCGCGTTCAATCCCACCTTGCTGCACCGCCAGCAGCGGGTCTTGCGCAGCCACCTGATGTGGTTCGAGTTCCTGATGCGGGCGGTGGCGGCGCATGCGCGCTGGCTGCCGGACGACCGGGCGCGGCCGGTGCAGCGCAAGCGGGCACTAGCCAGGTGGTATGGCTTGGGGCCGCATGATGACGGCGCGCAGCGCCAGCGGGAGCAGTAACCGATGGGTGCAGGTGGGAACCTCATGATGGTATGGCAAGGGATAGCGTAATGGCGGCGCCAAATGCAACTGGAAATATCAGCCCAACGGAATTGGAGCGGTACAGCGCCGATGCGCCCGTATGGGTGCTGTTGCGCGGCTTGGTAAGGGAAAGCCGCCATTGGGGCAAGTTTCCCGCGCAATTGCAGGCAGCGCTGCCGGGTAGTGTGGTCATCACTCCGGATATGCCGGGCAATGGCAGCCGCTGCCACGAAACGAGTCCGCTGACAGTCGCCGGCATGGTTGCCGCGTTGCGCGCGGACTTGCGGGCGCGTGGCATTCATGGCCAAGTCAATGTGCTGGCGTTATCGCTGGGCGGCATGGTGGCGGCCCATTGGCGCGCCAGCTATCCGGACGAGATTGCCCGCTGCGTGCTGATCAACACCAGCATGCGTCCGTTCAATCCGTTTTATGAGCGGCTGCGTTGGCGCAATTACCGGACTATCTTGCGCGAGTTGGCGCTGGGCACACCGGCCAGCCGTGAAGCATTGATTTTGCAGTTGACCAGCGAATGCCATGGCAATGATGAAGCGTTGCAGCAGCAATGGACCGCATGGCAGCACGAATGCCCTGTTACGCGTCGCAATGCATTGCGCCAACTACTGGCGGCCAGCCTCTACCGCGCACCAGCGAAGAATGACGGCTGTCCGCTATTGATCGTGAATGGCGCCGGTGATCGCCTGGTGGACCCGCGCTGCTCGGAGCGGCTGGCGCAAGCGTGGCACGTGGCATTGAGCACGCACCCCTATGGTGGCCATGACTTGCCGTTGGACGACGGTGGCTGGGTTGCAGGGCAAGTTGTCGTCTGGTTGGATAGCGTCGCCAGAGCATTTATGCCGCGCAAAAAAAGAGCCCCGGACAAGCCGGGGCAGTGAAGGACATCCGCCAGAGAGGACACCACGGATGCCGAGGAGACCAGTTCAGCGGATCCGGCAACCTGCTGCAGGGGCAGGCGCCGGAAGCTTCATTCATTACTTCTTCGGGGTAACCTTGGCAGCTGCGGCAGCGAACTGGTTCACAGCGGCGTTCAGGTTGGTTTCGATGGCTTCAGCAGCTTGCTTGGCGGTCTTGGTGAACTGCTCGTAACCGGCGCTGGCGTTGCCCAGGGTCGATTTCAGCAGGGCGATCGCGTTTTCGGTGCCGGCTGGGGCGTTTTTGCTTACTTCGTCAACCAGCGAGATGACTTTGCGGTTGGTTTCAGCGATCTGGGTTTCAGCGGCTTTGCTGAATTCAGCCTGGGTGCCGGAAGCGATGGCTGCCAGGTGACGGCCGTAAGCGATGGCTTTTTCAGCGGTTGGCTGGGCTTGGGCAGCGGTCAGCGAGAAGAATTCCTGTGGGTCTTTGGCAGCCAGCAGTTGCTTGGCGGCGATCGACGATTCTTCCAGCGAAGCTTTGGCGGCGCTCAGGTTCAGGTCGACCAGTTTTTCCACGCCTTCGAAGGCTTTGTTGGTCAGCGACGAGAAGATCGCGAATTGGCTTTCGAAATTGGCTTTGGTGGCATTGGAAAATTGTTCAGGAATAGCAAACATGTAAATCTCCAGTTTTGAGTGGATCAAGCGTTTATACCTGTAGTCAACAACTTTAAGTCTGGTGATTCAGGCCGGATAGTGAATGGTGCATCGCAACAAGACCGATTTTACGGACTTCAATTTTTAAGTCAAGCGATTTTTGTGCGTTGCACAAAGGTATCAACTCCAAGGTGTGATGCGGTATCGCAGCTAGCCTGCTGCAAGCAATGGCGCAGGCCTGATGATTTCAGGTGTTGTCAAAAATAGATCGGTCATGCTGCACTTGCGATACGGAAATAGCGGCTGTTGCACAATCTCATCTGTTGCAGTGTTCCACGCCAATTTTTCTGCCATGCTAGACTCGTGGCTCCCGGCGTTGCCACTTCCGCAGCAGCGCGGATTTGAAACTATTGGTTGCAAATGTCCCGGCCTGCCTCGTTCCTGTCCCCCATTCCCATTTTCTTCGTGTTCCTGTGGAGCACCGGCTTCATCGTCGCCAAATTCGGCTTGCCGTATGCGCCGCCGCTGATGTTCCTGCTACTGCGCTTTACCGGCGTGCTGGCGCTGCTGCTGCCGGCCGTGCTGATCCTGAAAGCGCCATGGCCAACCGGTAAGATCAGGCACGTGGCGCTGGCCGGCATCTTGTTGCAGGCAGGTTATCTGTCCGGCGTGTGGGTGGCGATCAAGCTGGGCATGCCGGCCGGCGTGACGGCGCTGATCGTTGGCATGCAGCCGATTTTGACGGCTGTCTCGGCGCCGCTGATCGGCGAATCCGTGCGCCCCCGTCAATGGCTGGGGCTGGTGTTTGGCCTGGCCGGCGTGGCGCTGGTGGTGTATGCGAAGATCACCATGATCGGGCTGTCGTTCGCCGCGATTGCACTGTGCGTGTTTGCGCTGCTGTCGATCACGGCCGGCACCATGTATCAGCGCCGCTTTTGCCCGCAATTTGATTTACGCACCGGCACCATCATCCAGTTTGCCGCGTCGTTCATTGTCGTGTGGCCGTTCGCCGTGTACTTCGAGGAATTCTCTGACATACAATGGACGCTGCGCTTCCTGGGAGCGTTGGCCTGGGCCGTGCTGGCGCTGTCGATTGCCGCGATCTTCCTGCTGTTTGCACTGATCCGCCGCAGCGACGCCACCAAGGTGACCAGCTTGCTGTACCTGACCCCGCCGACCACCGCCGTGATGGCCTGGCTGATGTTTGGCGAAGCGTTCAGCGCCCTGGGCGTGGCCGGCATGGCGCTGGCGGTGACCGGGGTGATCTTCGTAGTGAAACAAACTAAATAAACATCATGATTTCCACACCCGACCAGCAAGCGGTGGATGCCGCCATCACGTCCCGCCGCTCGATCCGCGCGTTCCTGCCGACCCCGGTGGCGCGCGAAGACATTGAAAAAATCCTCGACGTGGCGGCGCGCGCGCCATCCGGCACCAATAGCCAGCCGTGGAAAGTGTACGTGCTGACAGGTGAGAAGAAGCGGGAACTGACGTCCCGCATCCTGGCCGTGCACGCGGACCCGGAACAGGCGAAGCAGCACACGGAAGAATATGCCTACTACCCCAGTGTCTGGCAGGCGCCGTATATCGACCGCCGCCGCAAGGTGGGGTGGGATTTGTACCAGTTGCTGGGACTGACCCGCGACAACAAGGCCGGCATGTCGGCCCAGCATGGCCGCAATTATGCGTTCTTCGATGCGCCGGTCGGCCTGATGTTCACCATCGACCGCGTGATGGAGCAGGGTTCGTGGCTGGACTACGGCATGTTCCTGCAAAACATCATGGTGGCGGCGCGCGGCCGGGGCCTGGATACCTGTCCGCAAGCAGCGTTCACGCAATACCACACTATCATTCGTGCGGTGCTGGATTTGCCGGATAATGAAATGGTCGTGTGTGGCATGTCGTTGGGCTACGCCGACCATAACAAGATTGAAAATACGCTGGTGACGGAGCGTGAGCCATTAGCCAACTTCGTGAAATTTGTGGACTAGACAACCTGTGGTTTAACGACCGCGCAGAGTAAAAAAATGCGCCCCAATACGCTTGCGGGCGGGCTTCGTTTTGCTACACTGCAACAGGAGTAGTCACACTGCATTTGTGGGGATTGGAATGAACAAGTTTGCCATTAGCGCGTTGTTATCGGCGTTGTGCGTCGCGTTGCCTGTGACTGCGGTCCAGGCCAAAGAGACCACACGCAAAACCTCAGTGAAGAAGGTCAAGGGGGAGGGGAAAGCCAAGGCGGCCAGGTTGCCGCTGCGCGTTGCCGCCGCGCCGGACACCGAGCGTCAAGTACGCCGCGTGATCACCGTCAATGGCAAGCGCAAAGTTGTCTACCAGCGCCTGCTGACCGCCGCTCCGGCGCTGGCGTCGCCCACCATGGGCGAACTGGCCGGACTGAACCTGACGCCGGACCCGCTGGCGCTGCAATCGAACGTGGCTTATGTGCTGGACCAGGCCAATTCCGAAGTGCTGTTTGAAAAGAATGCCAACGTGGCATTGCCGATCGCGTCGATCACCAAGATGATGACGGGCCTGGTCGTGGTGGAAGCCAACCAGGACATGGATGAAGTGCTGTCCATTACCGATGACGACATCGACCAGGAAAAACACACGGGTTCGCGCCTGAAGGTGGGAACGCACCTGACGCGCGCCGCGATGCTGCAACTGGCGCTGATGAGCTCGGAAAACCGCGCCGCGTCCGCCTTGGGCCGCAATTATCCGGGCGGCTTGCCCGCGTTTGTCGAAGCGATGAACGCCAAGGCCCGCGCGCTGGGTATGACCGATACGTATTATGTGGATTCCAGCGGCCTGTCCAAGCGCAACATGGCCAGCGCCCGCGACCTGGCCAAGCTGGCCATGGCCGCTTACCAGCACCCGGTGCTGCGCGAGTATTCGACGGCGCCGAAAGCCGTGGTGGAGGCCAATGGCCGTCCGATGCACTTTGGCACCACCAATCGCCTGATCGCCACGCCGGGCTGGGAAATCGGCCTGCAAAAGACCGGCTTCATCAATGAAGCAGGACGTTGCATGATGATGCAGGCGGTGATCCAGGGTCGCGCCGTCATCATGGTGCTGCTGGACGCGAAAGGTTCGGCGGCGCGCGCCGCCGATGCGGGCCGCGTGCGCAAATGGCTCGAAGCGATCCGGCCGTCCAGCATCGTTGGCGCGGCGACGTCCGTCGGCGCCGGCGCCACGGCGCCCCAGGCGTATTCGTCGGGCATGTAATTCAGCTCCGCGAACTAAAAAGGCCGGCGAAAAACGCCGGCCTTTTGCATTCAGGGCTGGTTCGTCACTCTTGGTGCGTATAACCCAGCGTCGCGGAAATCTGGTTTGCCGTATTCACCAGGTCTTCCAGCCACTCGTCCTGCAAGCGGTCGGCGGGTGCGGAAATCGACAGGCCGGCCACCAGCTTGCCGGAATCGTCGCGGATGCCGGCCGCCATGCAGCGCACGCCCAGTTCCAGTTCTTCATTGTCGCGCGCATAGCCGCGCGCGCGCACCAGGCTCAGTTCGCGCTCCAGCTTGGCCAGGTCCGTGATGGAATTCTTGTTGTGGCCCGCCAGTCCGGTGCGGGTGGCGTACGCGCGGATGGCTTTCGGATCGTCGACCGACAGGAACAGTTTGCCGGTGGACGTCAGGTGCAGCGGACCGCGGCCGCCAATGGCGCGCACCACCTGCATGCCGGAGCGTTCGGAAAACGCGCGGTCGATATAGACGATTTCATCGCCCTGGCGCACGGACAGGTTAATGGTCTGCTGTGTCTTCTTGTGCAAGGTGCGCATGAAGTCCAGCGCCGCTTCGCGGACGGACAGGCGGCTTTTCACCACGTTGCCCAATTCCAGCAGGCGCATGCCGAGGCGGTACGTACCCGGCTCGATACGGTCGACAAAGCGCGTGATCACCATGTCGTTGAGGATACGGTGCGCGGTGGATGGGTGCAGACCGGAGACTTTAGAGAGTTCCTTCAAACTCACGGGATCCGGGTACTTGGCCAGGGCGTCGAGCAGCGCCATCATGCGCTCGATGACCTGGATAGTCGTCTTTTGTTCTGGAACAGGTTCGATTTTCATGATGTGGTTGGTGCAATGCAGTATCAGATACCTGATTTATACCATGATGTGAAAAAAATGGGAATTCCAGCACGCGCGTACGCTATGAAGAAGGCATAATGGCGCACCGTGTCAGTGACTCTTCCACAAATCTGTGCTATGGCCCAACCTGATCAAACCAATCAACCCATCAGTGAATTCAAAAGCAAAAGCGGCTTCAAGCGGATTGTTTCCGCGCTGTTCTACTCGTTTGACGGTTTGAAGACGGCGCTGCAGACGGAGCATGCATTCCGCCAGGAATTGATGTTGCTGGCGGTGGCGGCGGTTGCGGCGTTTGCCTTGCCGGTATCGGCCTATGAGCGGCTGGCCATGCTGGGTTCCATCGTGCTGATGCTGATTGTCGAGCTGATCAATTCCGCCATCGAAGCCGTGGTGGACCGGGTTTCGCTGGAGCGGCATCCGCTGTCCAAGAATGCCAAGGATTTCGGCAGCGCCGCCGTGTTGCTGGCCGGTGGACTGGCGGCCGCTGTATGGGTTACCGTGCTGGTGCAACGGTTTGCATAAACTGTTTATGCTTTCAATGCATATGGATGCTTGAAATGCTTAGTTCTCAAGTATAAGCCGCCCCCGTAATCTAGAGCTTCCAAAGTTCAACCAAAACGGGGTTAATAAGATGCTGTACAAGAAACTTTTCGCTGCACTGGCTGTTTCCGCTGTCGCCATCGCGCCAGCAGTTGCCGCTGAATTCAATCTGCTGAACGTGTCGTACGACCCCACCCGGGAACTGTACCAGGACGTCAATTCCGCCTTCGCCAAGTATTACCAGGCCAAGACTGGCGACACCGTGAAGATCAAGCAATCGCACGGCGGCTCCGGCAAGCAGGGCCGCGCTGTCATCGACGGCCTGGAAGCGGACGTCGTGACCCTGGCGCTGGCCTATGACATCGATGCGATTGCCGAGCGCAACCTGCTGGCCAAGGACTGGCAAAAACGCCTGACGCACAACAGCACGCCGTACAGCTCGACCATCGTGTTCCTGGTCCGCAAAGGCAACCCGAAAGGCATCAAGGACTGGGGCGACCTGGTGAAACCGGGCGTGTCCGTCATCACCCCGAATCCGAAAACCTCCGGCGGCGCCCGCTGGAACCACCTGGCCGCTTACGGCTATGCGCTGCGCCTGCCGGGCGGCACCCCGGCTTCCGCCAAGGATTACCTGACCAAGCTGTACAAAAACGTTCCGGTACTGGATTCCGGCGCCCGCGGCGCCACCACCACCTTCGTCGAGCGCGGCATCGGCGACGTGCTGCTGGCATGGGAAAACGAAGCGCTGCTGGCCATCAAGGAACTGGGCCCGACCAAGTTCGACATCGTGGCGCCATCGGTCTCCATCCTGGCGGAACCGCCGGTGGCCGTGGTCGACAAGGTCGCCGACAAGCGCGGCACCCGCAAAGTCGCGGAAGCGTACCTGAACTACCTGTACACGGACGAAGCGCAGGAAATCATCGCGAAGAATTACTACCGCCCGACGGTGGAAAAGGAAGCGAAGAAATATGCGTCGCAATTCCCGAACGTGAAACTGTTCACGCTGGCGCAAGTGTCGGGCGACTGGGCCAAGGCGCATAACACGCACTTCGCTGACGGCGGCCTGTTCGACCAGATTTACCAGCCAGGCAAATAAGGATCGATAATCGATAGCGAAAGGGACATGTTGCCAATGCCGCCAGATCAGGCGCACAATGCGCATTCGGCAACATGACCATTGATTAAACTTTTCAGGAGACTCACATGACCCTGCGCCTGGGCGACACCGCCCCAGATTTCGAGCAGCAATCCTCCATCGGCCCCATCAAGTTCCACGAGTGGGCGGGCAATTCCTGGGTAGTCCTGTTCTCCCATCCAGCGGACTTCACGCCAGTCTGCACGACCGAACTGGGCCTGACCGCCAAGCTGAAACCGGAATTCGACAAGCGCAACGTGAAAGCCATCGCGCTGTCCGTTGACCCGGTGGAATCGCACACGGCGTGGATCAAGGATATCGAAGAAACCCAGAAAACCGTCGTGGGCTTCCCGATCATCGCTGACGCCGACAAGAAAGTCGCGAACCTGTACGATATGATCCACCCGGAACAGTCGGCCACCGCCACCGTGCGTACGCTGTTCGTGATTGACCCGAACAAGAAAATCCGCCTGTCCATCACCTACCCGATGAGCACCGGCCGCAACTTCGACGAAGTGCTGCGCGTGATCGACGCCCTGCAACTGACCGACGGCTACACCGTGGCCACGCCAGGCAACTGGAAAGACGGCGATGACGTGATCATCCCGCTGACCGTGCAGGATCCGGAAGTGCTGAAGCAGAAATACCCGAAAGGCTTCAAAGCCGAGCGCCCATACCTGCGCGTGACGCCACAGCCGAACAAGTAATCGCATTGGCAATCATGGGGCTTCGGCCCCATTTTTTTCGCCATTGTCGTTTTCCGCATATCCAAATACGCCACTTCCGCATAAGCAAATAAGCACTTTGTTGTTTGGCTCATATGCAACCTCCCGTACCCTTACGCATTCTTGGGGAGAATTGCATGGATATGTCGTTTGTCATTTCGGGTTTTGCGGTAGGTATCCTGGTCGGCATGACAGGGGTAGGCGGGGGCTCGCTGATGACGCCGCTGCTGACCTTGATGTTCGGCGTGTCGCCTTCCGTGGCCGTTGGCACCGACCTGGCATTCGCTTCCATCACGAAAACCGCCGGCACCGTGACACACCGCGTGCGGGGCACCGTGCGCTGGGATATCGTGCGCCTGCTGTGCTACGGCGCCTTGCCGGCCGCAGTGGTTGCCGCTATCGCATTGAAGCAATTTGGCGCGCTGGACAAGGAAATCGGCCAGATCATCCGTTATTCGATTGCCGGCTCCGTCATGCTGACGGTGGTGGCGCTGCTGTTCAAACGCAAAATGCTGGCCTGGATCACGGCCCATCCCGAGCGCCAGTTGCAGGGCCGCGCTCTGGATATCTCCACCGTGGTGGCGGGCGCCATACTGGGCACCCTGGTCACCGTGTCGTCGATCGGCGCCGGCGCCATTGGCGCGACCCTGCTGGTCATGATGTATCCACGCCTGAGCGCCGCTGAAGTGGCCGGCACCGATATCGCTTACGCGGTGCCGCTGACGGCCATCGCAGCCGTGGGCCACTGGTGGCTGGGTTCGATCGACTGGATGTTGCTGGTGACCTTGCTGGTGGGATCCGTGCCGGGCATCACCATTGGTTCGTGGTTTGCCCGCGCCGTGCCGGAGCGCATCCTGCGCGCCTTGCTGGCGATGACGTTGATGGGCGTTGCAGCCAAGCTGATCGCTTAATTCTATATATTCGTAATATCCATATATGCAGGGCGGCGGTGCTGAAAAGCACGCCGCCCTGTTGCTTTTCTGGTGCAAGCCGCGCTGTTACTGGGGAAGCGCGGCGGAAGCCTGCTTTATGGCAAATCTTATATAGCGTTAACGACTATGCAAATGATGAATCATTCGTTTGTTCTATGCGGATTGGATGCGAATATGGCGCCCTCATAGAAGGATTTGTAATAAGGGATGACCCATGTCTGCAACCTACGCGCAAGCGGCCTCGCCAACGGCCGCAGCGGTTCAGCTTCCGGCCAGGCGGCCGGCGCCGTACCGCGTGATGCCCGGCTTTAACCTGTCGCTGGGTTTCACCCTGCTGTACCTGACATTGATCGTGCTGATTCCGCTGTCGGCCGTGTTCCTGAAAACGTTCACGATGGACTGGGAACATTTCGTGCGCACCGTGACGTCCGAGCGCGTGATGGCGTCGTACCGCCTGACGTTTGGCGCCTCGCTGATCGGCGCCACCATCAACGCGTTCTTCGGCTTCATCGTGGCCTGGGTGCTGGTGCGCTACCAGTTCCCCGGCAAGCGCATCGTCGACGCGCTGGTGGACTTGCCGTTCGCGTTGCCGACCGCCGTGGCCGGCATCACGCTGACGGCGCTGTATTCGGCCAACGGCTGGTTCGGTTCCATCATCGAAGGCAAGTTCGGTTTGAAAATCGCGTTCACGCCGATCGGCGTCATGGTGGCGCTGACCTTCATCGGTTTGCCGTTCGTCGTGCGTACCGTGCAGCCGGTGCTGGAAGACGCCGAGCGCGAACTGGAAGAAGCGGCCGCCAGCCTGGGCGCCAGCGCGTGGCAAACCTTCAGCCGCGTGGTGTTCCCGACCGTGCTGCCGTCGCTGCTGACGGGCTTTGCGCTGGCCTTTGCCCGCGCCACGGGCGAATACGGTTCCGTCATCTTCATCGCCGGCAACATGCCGATGGTGTCGGAAATCACGCCGCTGTTCATCATCACCAAGCTGGAACAGTACGACTACACGGGCGCCACCGCCATTGCCGTGGTCATGCTGCTGATTTCGTTTGTGCTGTTGTTGGCGATCAACCTGTTGCAGGCGTGGGCCCGCGGCAAATCGGGCAAGGGGAAATAAGATGAGTGGAGCACCTGCAACTGTCGCCGCACCCGCCCAACGCCGTGGCGAACTGCCGCAGCAAACCAATGTGCTGGAACCGGCCTGGGTCAAAGCCGCGCTGATCGCCGTCGCGCTGTTGTTCCTGACGCTGTTCCTGTTCGTGCCGCTGGTGGCCGTGTTCACCGAAGCGCTGAAAAAAGGCTGGGAAACCTACCTGACCGCGATCTCCGAAGAGGATGCGCGCGCCGCCATCAAGCTGACCCTGATCACCGCATCGATTGCCGTGCCGCTGAACCTGGTCTTTGGCGTGGCCGCATCGTGGTGCATCGCCAAGTTTGAATTCAGGGGCAAGAGCCTGCTGCTGACGTTGATCGACTTGCCGTTTTCCGTGTCGCCCGTGATTTCCGGCCTGATTTACGTGCTGCTGTTTGGCGCCCAGGGCTGGTTCGGCCCGTGGCTGCAGGCACACGACATCAAGATCCTGTTTGCCGTGCCGGGCATCGTGCTGGCCACCATCTTCGTCACGTTCCCGTTCGTCGCGCGCGAACTGATCCCGCTGATGCAGGCGCAGGGCAGCGAAGAAGAGGAAGCGGCCATCGTGCTGGGCGCGTCCGGCTGGCAAACTTTCTTCCGCGTGACCCTGCCGAACATCAAGTGGGGCCTGCTGTACGGCGTGATTTTGTGTAACGCCCGCGCCATGGGCGAATTCGGCGCCGTGTCCGTGGTGTCCGGCCACATCCGCGGCGAAACCAATACGGTGCCGCTGCAGGTGGAAATTCTTTACAACGAATACAACTTCGCGGCCGCCTTTGCCGTCGCCTCGCTGCTGGCCTTGCTGGCGCTGGTGACGCTGGCCCTGAAATCCTTTATCGCATGGCGTCTTCATGAAGACTACGCCGGCGCTGACAACGAACACTGAGCCGGAGAACACTGATGACTATCGCAGTCAAGAACATCAACAAGCGTTTCGGCGATTTCGTCGCCCTGAACAATGTGTCGCTGGACTTCCCGACCGGCGAACTGACCGCGCTGCTGGGCCCGTCCGGCTGCGGCAAGACCACGCTGCTGCGCTGCATCGCGGGCCTGGAACATCCGGATTCCGGCCAGGTGCTGCTCGATGGCAGCGACGCGTCGGACCGCCACGTGCGCGAGCGCCAGGTGGGTTTCGTGTTCCAGCACTATGCGCTGTTCAAGCACATGACCGTGTTTGAAAACGTGGCCTTCGGCCTGCGCGTGAAATCGCGCGCCGAGCGCCCGTCGGAAACGCAGATCCGCAAGAAAGTCATGGATTTGCTGGGCCTGGTGCAGCTGGACTGGCTGGCCGACCGCTATCCGCCGCAACTGTCCGGCGGCCAGCGCCAGCGTATCGCGCTGGCCCGCGCGCTGGCCGTGGAGCCGCGCGTGCTGTTGCTGGACGAGCCGTTCGGCGCGCTGGATGCGAAAGTGCGCAAGGAATTGCGCCGCTGGCTGCGCCGCCTGCACGATGAATTGCACGTGACGTCGATTTTCGTCACGCACGACCAGGAAGAAGCGCTGGAAGTGGCGGACCAGGTGGTGTTGATGAACAAGGGCAAAGTCGAACAACTGGGTGCGCCGGACGAAGTGTATAACCATCCGGCTTCGCCGTTCGTGTATGGCTTCCTCGGCAACGTCAACGTGTTCCATGGCCGCGTGCACGAAGGCGTCATCACCAGCGGCGATATCGCGCTGGATGTGCCGTCCCACGGCGCCGTGCAGGACAGCAAAGGCACGGCGTACATTCGCCCGCACGACCTGGACGTGGAGCGCTACACGCCGGATGCGGAAGGCATCGTCGTGAAACTGCGCCGCGCCCACGCGATCGGCCCGCTGGCGCAGCTGGACCTGGAGCGTGCCGATACCGCCGAGCTGATCGAAGCAGTGATTCCCAACGACCGCTACCGCCAGCTGGGCCTGAAAGATGGCGAAACCCTGGTGGTGCGCCCGAAACGTTTGCATGTGTTTGTCGATGAAGGTACCTCCATATGAACTTCCAGCAATTACGCTCGATCCGCGAAGCGGCCCGCCGCAATTACAACCTGACGGAAGTCGCCAACGCGCTGTACACGTCGCAGCCTGGCGTATCGCGCCAGATCCGCGAACTGGAAGATGAACTGGGCGTCATCATCTTCGAACGCAATGGCAAGCGCCTGACCGGCTTGACGGAGCCGGGCAAGGGCATCCTGAAGATCGTCGAACGCTTGCTGGTGGAAGCGGAAAACCTGCAGCAGGCCAGCCTCGAATATGCGGGCCAGAGCAGCGGCACGCTGACCATCGCCGCCACCCACACGCAAGCCCGCTATGCGCTGCCGAAAGTCGTGCAGAGCTTCCGCGCATCGTTCCCCGATGTGCGCATCGCGCTGCAGCAAAGCTCGCCGGAACACATCGCGGAATGGGTATTGTCCGGCAAGGCCGACATCGGCATTGCGACCGAAGGCTTGTCGCAATTCCCCGATCTGGTGTCATTCCCGTGCTACCGCTGGAGCCACCTGATCGTGGTGCCGGACAACCATCCGCTGCTGGCCCGTTCGCCGATCCACCTGGAAGACCTGGCGGAATTCCCGCTGATTACCTATGACGTGGGTTTCACGGGCCGTGGCCACCTGGATGCCGCGTTCGAGCGTGCCGGGCTGCGCCCGGACATCGTGCTGACGGCGATGGATTCCGACGTCATCAAGCAATACGTGGCGATGGGGCTGGGTGTGGGCATCGTGGCGTCGATGGCATTCGACCATGGCCGCGACAAGGGTTTGCGCGCGGTGGAAGCGTCGCACCTGTTTGCCGCCAACACCACGCGGCTGGCCGTGCGCCGCGGCGCCTACCTGCGCACCTATGCGCAGGAATTCATCCAGCAATTTGCGCCGGAACTGAGCCGGCGTGAAATTGAACGGACGCTGGGGGGCGAGGAGGCTGCGTAAACAACATTGTTTACGACAACTGTGGCGGAAATGCTATTCGGCCACAATTTCCTGAAGACATTGCCGATTCGCCATATACTGAATTCCACCATGTAACCTTCATTGAAGGAGCGTCAAAATGGGAATCAGCAACTGGAAAATCGGCGCCCGCCTGGCCGCCGGTTTAGGTCTGTCACTGGCGTTCATGATCGGCATGTCCGTGATTGGCATTACCAACCTGGGCAAGGTTGACGACGCCACCGGTGACCTCGATGCCGACAAGGTCCCCAAGGTCATCGAAGCCTATGAGGCGATCGGCGGCGTCAACGACATCGCCCGCGCCATGCGCAATGCCATGCTGTCCACCGATCCCGACACCGTGAAGAAGGAATTGAAGCGGGTCGACGACAAGAAGGTGGAAATCGCCAGCCACCTCGACAAGCTGGGCAAGCTGATTGCCGACGACGAAGACCAGGAAAGCAAGGCCAAACTCAAAGCCGTGCAAGAGGCGAATCAGCGCTACCTGGCGGTGCAGTCCACGTTTATCACCAAATCCGCCGACCACGACAAGCGCGATGAAAACGTCGTGTATCTGCTGACCACGGTGCGCAAAGAGCAGACCGCTTACCTGAACAGCTTGCAGGAACTGGTGAAATACCAGATCAGCGCGGTCGACAAGGCCGCCACCGATGCCCACGCCGCCTACGTGTCGGTGCGGAACATGATGATTGCGCTGACCGTGCTTGCGGCCGTGCTGGCGTCGCTGGTGCTGTACTGGATCACGCGCAGTATCACGGAGCCGCTGAACCGCGCTGTCGGCGTGGCCGAAGCCGTGGCGGGCGGCGACCTCACCATGCACATCGAATCCGATACGCGGGACGAGACGGGCCAGTTGCTGCGGGCCTTGCGCAACATGAATGACAGCCTGGTCAACACGGTCGGCCGTGTGCGTTCCGGTTCCGACACGATTACCACCGCCACCAATGAAATCGCGACCGGCAACATGGATTTGTCGAGCCGGACTGAAACCCAGGCATCCAGCCTGGAGGAAACCGCGTCGTCGATCGAGGAATTGACGTCGACCGTCACGCAGAATGCGGAAAACGCGCGCCAGGCCACGGCGCTGGTGGTGGCGGCGTCGGACTTCGCCAGCAAGGGCGGCAAGGTGGTGGGCGAAGTGGTGTCGACCATGGGCGCCATCAAGGAAAGCTCCAGCAAGATCGTCGACATCATTGCCGTCATCGACGGCATCGCGTTCCAGACCAATATCCTGGCATTGAACGCGGCGGTGGAAGCGGCGCGCGCCGGCGAGCAGGGCAGGGGCTTCGCCGTGGTGGCGTCGGAGGTGCGGGGCCTGGCGCAGCGTTCGGCCGCGGCGGCCAAGGAAATCAAGGAATTGATCAACCGCTCGGTGGAAACCGTCGATACCGGCGCCCGCCTGGTCGATGAAGCGGGCGCCACGATGGATGGCATCGTCACGGCGGTCAAGCAGGTGGCCGACATCATGACGGAAATTTCCGCCGCCAGCCAGGAACAGAGTTCCGGCATTGCGCAAGTCAACGAAGCCATCGTGCAGATCGACGACGCCACGCAGCAAAACGCCGCGCTGGTGGAAGAGGCGGCAGCCGCCGCGCAATCGCTGCGCGACCAGGCGCAATTGCTGTCGGAAGCGGTCAGCGTGTTCCGCATTGCGGGGCAGCAGTATCAGGTGCCGCAGAGCGTGGCGCCGGTGTTGAAAAAGCCGGTCCAGGCGCTGGTCAAAGTGGAACCGAAGGCCAAACGCCCGGTACCGGTAACGCAGGACGATGGGTGGGAGGAATTCTGACGCTGGCGTTGTAGGGCGGATTGGCTCCATCAAGCCGCCATGCGTGCGTTGCCGCCGCGGCATGCGCTGGTGGTTGCGCACGCATGGCGGCTTTGCTGACGCAAAACCGCCCTATGGATTTTGGGTCCCAGACCGAGGGGCCGATTTACTGGCCCGGATTCGGCCCCTGCGCATGCACCGCATCGATGGCCGCCACCAAATCCGGTGGCAGCACCGTGCCATACGCATCGATGTTTTCCTTCAACTGCTCGATGGTGGTGGCGCCGATGATGGTGGAGGCGACGAACCAGCGCGTATAGCACCAGGCGAGCGCCATGCGCGCCGGTGTCATGCCGGCCGCGCGCGCCAGTTGGGCATAGCGTGCGGCCGCTGCGTACACGCCCGGCCGCACGTAGCGGGGACTCCAGTTGACCGGGAGGACCGTCAGGCGGCCATGGGCTTTCGGATTGTCCACGTATTTGCCGGACAACTGGCCGAACGCCAGCGGGCTGTAGGCCATCAGGCTGACGTTTTCCCGGTAACAGGTCTCATCCAGCAGCGACGTCTCGTAATGGCGCGCCGTCAGGTTGTACAGGTTCTGGATCGTCGCGATGCGCGGCAAGCCTTGTAATTCAGCCTGTTTGACGAATTCGCTGACACCCCACGACGTTTCATTCGATACGCCGACGTGGCCGATCTTGCCTTCGTCGACCAGTTTGCCCAGCGCCGCCAGCGTGTCTTCGATGGCGACGGACGCGCGCTCTTTTGCCGGGTCGAACACGGACGCGCCGAAGATCGGCACGTTGCGGCTGGGCCAGTGCAATTGGTATAAATCGATATGGTCGGTTTGCAGCCGCTTCAGGCTGGCCTCGACCGCGGCGCGCAAATTCGCTTCATCGAAGTTTTGTTTGCCGCCGCGTATCCACACCATGTTGGGATTCGGCCCGGCCGCTTTGGTCGCCAGCACCACGCGCGCGCGATTGCCTGGTTTCTTCAGCCAGGTGCCGATGTAGCGCTCCGTGTCGCCCTGCGTATGCGGGCCCGGCATCACGGGGTACATCTCCGCCGTGTCGATGAAATTGATGCCACGCCCGAGCGCATAATCGAGCTGGCGGTGCGCATCCGCTTCGCTGTTTTGCTCGCCGAAGGTCATGGTGCCGAGGCACACTTTGCTGACCTTCAGACCGCTGGTTCCGAGCGTGGTGTATTCCATGCTTATCCTTTGCGGATGGCGTCCGCGCAGTCGCGCACGAGCGCCGGGCCGGCATAAATCAGGCCGCTGTACAGCTGCACCAGCTGCGCGCCCGCGTCCATTTTGACCTTGGCGTCGGCCCCCTTCATGATGCCGCCCACGCCGATGATCGGCAGCGCATCGCCCAGTTCCGCTTTCAGCAGACGGATCACCTTGTTCGACAATTCAAACACGGGCGCGCCGGACAGGCCGCCCGCTTCCGCGCCATGCTGCATGCCTTCCACGGCCGCACGCGACAGCGTGGTGTTGGTGGCGATCACGCCATCGATGCGATGACGGACCAGGGCATCGGCAATGTTCTTGACCTGGTCGCCATCCATGTCCGGTGCGATCTTCAGGGCCAGCGGCACGTAGCGCTTGTGCTTGTCGGCCAGGCGCTGCTGCGCTTCCTTCAATTGCGACAGCAAGCCATCGAGTTCCGAACCGCCCTGCAACTGGCGCAGGTTTTTCGTGTTGGGCGACGAAATGTTGACCGTCACATAGCTGGCGTACGGGTACACCTTTTCCAGACAGTGCAGGTAATCGTCGGACGCGCGCTCGATCGGCGTATCGGCATTCTTGCCGATGTTCAGGCCCAGGATGCCTTCCTTGTTCTGGTAAAAGCGCGACGACTGCACGTTGGCGACAAACGCATCGACGCCGCCGTTATTGAACCCCATGCGGTTGATGATGCCTTGCGCGGCAGGCAGGCGGAACATGCGCGGCTTGGGATTGCCCGGCTGGGCGCGCGGCGTCACGGTGCCCACTTCGATCGAGCCGAAACCCAGGTCGGCCAGCGCATCGATATAAGCGCCATCCTTGTCCAGGCCCGCAGCCAGGCCCACCGGGTTCTTGAAGGTCAGGCCCATGACGGTGCGCGGATCGTCTTTCGGCTGGCACACGAAGGCGCGCGTCAGGCCCAGCGAGGCTGCGCGTTTCAGCGCCGGCAGGGTGAAATGGTGGGCGTCTTCCGCGTCCATGGAAAACAGCACGGGACGGGCGAGGGAATACAGGAATTTGTTGGACATGGAGGAGGCGGGAAAAATACGGGGAATAAAATTTGCCCGTATTTTACCCTGCGCCGCAACACCTACGCCGGCTACGTCCGTGGCATCACGTTCCAGTTACCTTTGATGCGCGCTTCCAGCGGCTGGAAGTTGATTTTGTAAGACATCTTCTGGCTGTCGTTGATCCAGTAACCCAGGTACACATACGGCAGTCCCAGTTCCTGGGCTTGTGTAATTTGCCACATGATGTTGTAGGTGCCGTATGACGCGCCCTGCACGTCCGGATCGAAGAACGTGTACACGGACGACAGGCCATCCGATAACACATCGATAATGGAAATCATGCGCAAGGTGCCATCCGGTTCGCGGAATTCCACCAGCCGCGTATTGACGCGGCTTTGCAACAGGAATTGCGCATACTGGTCTCGGCTGTCCTGGTCCATGCCGCCGCCCGCGTGGCGCGTGCTCTGGTAGCGCAAATACAGTTCGTAATGCTCGTCCGAGAATGACAACGTGGCCACGCCCGCCTGCAGGTTCCCGTGCTTCATCCACGCGCGGCGCTGGCCCCGCGTCGGCACGAATTGGCCGGCCACCACGCGCACGGGGATGCAAGCCTGGCAACCGTCGCAATAGGGGCGGTACGTGAAGATGCCGCTGCGGCGGAAGCCGTTGCGAACCAGTTCGGAATACACATCCGCATTGATCAGGTGAGACGGGGTGGCAACCTGCGAGCGGGCCTGGCGGTCATCCAGGTAGCTGCAAGGATAAGGCGCTGTCGTGTAAAACTGCAGCGTCGCAAAAGGCAGGTCATTCAAGTGGGTCATGCACGTATCCCATCATTGCCAGGTTCCGGGGGCCGGGCCTTCAGGCCGGGCAACCACATGTCAGTGAGTGGTCCTATCATAACGCGGCTTGATGGAATATGTGAAATGACATGAAGCATACTGTGGTGCAGCTAACGTTTCGCTTGTGCCCAGGTCAGCTCAGGCTGCGGGCGGATACGGCGGCAACGGTTGCCAGTCGCGAATGGCCGGCTGCGTGATGGCGTGGCGCAGGTGGGCAATGAAGTCGCTGCGCGGAATCGGGGCGGCGCCCAGCGATTTCAAATGGCTGGTCTCTTGCTGGCAATCGACCATTTCCACCCCGTTGGTCCGCAGGAAGTGCACCAGGTAAGCCAGCGCGATCTTGGACGCGTCCGGCACCCGCGCAAACATGGATTCGCCATAAAACATGCGGCCGATGCAGACGCCATAGGCGCCGCCCACCAGCTCACCGTCATGCCACAATTCGGACGAATGCGCGTAACCGAGGCGGTGCAAGCCGCTGTAGCCGGCAATGATGTCGTCGGAAATCCACGTGCCGGGCCCATCGCGCCGTGGCGCGGCACAACCGCGCATCACGTCTTCAAATGCACTGTCGAAGCGCACTTGCCACGGGCCGTGCTCGATCATGCTGCGCTGCACCTTGCGGATGGATTTTTTCAGGCTGTCGGAAACCTTGAAGCGGCTGGTCAGCAACACCATGCGCGGATCGGTGCTCCACCACAGGATGGGCTGGCCTTCGGAAAACCAGGGGAAGATGCCGCGCTGGTAAGCGGCCAGCAGCCGTGGCGGCGACAAGTCCGCGCCGGCCGCCAGCAGGCCGGGCGCGTCGGCCGTCAGCGCTTGGGAGACGTCAGGGAAGGGGGTGTGAGCATCCAGCCAGGGGATCATGTACTCAGCTGCCGCGCATCGGCTTGGAAATATCCATGGTGTGGAAGCCGTACGTGCCGCCGCTGGCGCGCATGCGGGCGCGGTCGGCAAAGAACAGTTCCAGGGTCGAGCGGATGGTGGGGAAGGCCAGGTCTTCCCAGGGAATCTGGTCTTCCGTGAACATTTGCACCTCCAGGCTTTCCTCGCCCGGCGCGAAATCCAGGTCGCGCAGCGTGGCCAGGTAAAACATGTGGACCTGGTGCACGCGCGCCACGTTCATCAGGGTGAACAGTGGACCCAGTTCGATATTCGCACCGGCCTCTTCGGACGTTTCTCGCAGGGCCGCTTCGGCCGTCGTTTCATTGTTTTCCATGAAACCGGCCGGCAAGGTCCAGTAGCCATAGCGCGGCTCGATGGCGCGCTTGCACAGCAACACTTGCAGTTGGCCATCCTGTTCCCATACCGGAATCGACCCCAGCACCATTTTGGGGTTCTGGTAATGAATGGTGGTGCACGACGTGCACACGTAGCGCGGCCGGTTATCGCCGGCTGGAATCATCAGCTCGACAGGGTGGGCGCATTCGGAACAGAATTTCATGGGTGGCGGAATTGATCAGGAACGTGAACTGTACTTTACACCCAATGTATGGGTGGCGCGAAGCGCGCGTCAGCGTTATGCACTTACCGTGCCAGATATATAAGTTCTATTGTTGGGCTTTTTGAGATTAATATTGCCTAAACCCTCCGGCTGGCCTATAATACATGCATCAGACGCGGGGTGGAGCAGTCTGGCAGCTCGTCGGGCTCATAACCCGAAGGTCACAGGTTCAAATCCTGTCCCCGCAACCAAATTCTAAAAGCCGCTGAATCGCAAGGTTCAGCGGCTTTTTCCATTTTGCGGCGCTACACCCATAAAAGTGCTTTTAAGGCAATCGTGCATATTTGTTAACAATGTACACTGAACTCCCGGGCTGCATCGGGCAGCCCTCTTCCAGGAGTTTCCCATGTCTCTACGCGTACGCCTGCCGGCACTGTTGCTGGCAATAATCTCTTCTGCCGCGGCCCATGCTGCCCCTCTGTATAAAGTCACCAGGCTGAGCGAGGCAGCCAGTTCCGCGTATGTCACGGACTTGAATAACGCCGGCCAGGCAATCGGCGCCGCCGGCGCCGGCCGCTACCTGTGGACGTCTACCGGTGCGACACGCCTGGATGACAATTTCAGTGCGTCAGGTATCAACCGGCATGGCGTGGTGGCCGGCACCCTGTTCGATACCAGCGGCTGGAATTATGAGGGGGTGACCTACCAGAACGGCACGTATACCCGGTTGGGGACCTTGACCCAGGAACCGCCGCAAAGCGCCGCAACCGCCATCAATGACAACGGTGTGGTTGTCGGCTGGTCCCGCTATGAAGACATGTTCAGCGGGCAGACCGTGCGTTTTGGTGCGAACGGACCCGTTTCCCTGCATTTGCCGCTTGATGCAGACTCGCCCACGGGCATCAACGCATCCGGCACCATCGTTGGCAAATACAACTATGAAGATCCGTTCGAGGCCATCTTCGTCCAGCGCACGTACCTGTACCAGAACGGGAAGCTGACCTCGCTGCCGCTGCTGGGGAATGATGATGTGATCGGCTCGGCCATCAACGATGCCAATACCGTGGTGGGCGCGATCACTTATTACGCTGGTGGATGGGCGCCATTCCTTTACGCGAACGGTGTCGTCACCCCGCTGGCCACCCCGGGCGGTGCATACGGCTGGGCCGACGACATCAACAATGCCGGCCAGGTAGTCGGCCGCTTTGGCGACACCTCCAATCTCGGGCATGCGTTCCTGTTCGACGGCGGCGCTTCCTATGACATCGACACCCTGCTGGCGCCGGGATCGGGGCTGACGATCAAGTCGGCCTCCGCCATCAATGACCTGGGGCAGATTGGCGGCGAGGGCTGCGATACGGCGGGCAACTGCTACGCTGTGCTGCTGAGCCCTGTCCCCGAACCAACTACCTGGGGCATGTGGCTGGCCGGTGTCGGGGTGATCGGTTGCCTGGCGCGGCGCAGGCATGCCGCCGGCTTGTCGGGCTGAACCAGTGGCGCGGATCAGACGCCTCCATGGCATGGCAAGTTGGCAACTTTTGCCGCCTTCCATTATGCTGGGGCCATGATCCGCCTCCTGTTCTTGTTCATGGCAGTAGTTGGCGCCGGCATGGCGCTGTCCGGCGACGACGCTTTGCCGGGCAGCCATCCCGCGCTGGCGCGGTTGCCTGCGCGCATGGTGTGGGCATGGGAGCGCCCGGAAGATTTGCGGTGGCTGCCGCCCGATATTGGCGTCGCTTATGTGGCGTCGTCCATCATGCTGCAGGGCGACGAGGCGCTGGTGCGGCCCCGCACGGCCGCGCTGCTGGTGCCGGACTATGCGGCCGTGGTGCCCGTGCTGCACGTGGATGTTTCGTGGCGCAAGCCGCCCAAGCTGACCGCCGCGCAGCAGGAACGGATCGTGCGCGAATTGTTGCGTGTGGCGCAGCGGGGCAACCGCCGCGTGGTGCAACTGGATTTCGAAGTGCGCCGCTCGCAGCGCCCTTTCCTTGGCCAGGTCATGGCCGATATCCGGCGCCGGCTGCCGCCCAATTTTGCGCTGTCGATGACGGCGCTGGCGTCGTGGTGCCTGGACGACCACTGGATGCCCGCCAGCCATGCCGATGAAGTGGTGCCGATGGCGTTCCGCATGGGCGACGGCGGCCAGGCGCTGCGTGCGCGCCTCGACGGTCACGGTTTTGCGCGGCCATACTGCCGCGCGGCGATGGGGCACGCCACCGACGAACCGGTGGTGCGCTCGTATGCGCCCCGCAATTACTATTTCTCCCCCAAACCGTGGACGGCGGAGCGCTGGCTGGCTGTCCAATCCAGGAGTCCTTCATGAAACGATTGTGGAAACGATCACTGATGGCCGGCCTGCTGGCCGTGATGGTTGCCTTGCCGCCTGTCGCCGGCGCCAGCGGCGGCGACGGTTTCAGCGCCAACCGCTTTGCGTCCGAATACCAGGTCGCGCCTGCGTTCCTGCAGCAATACGCGGGCGGCAACCTGGGCGTGGTGCCGGGCAGTTATTGGCGCGTGTTCCACTACATGGCGTACCAGGCCGCCAAGGGCAAGCCGCTGACGCCGCAGCAACTGGCCGCGCTGGAACTGAATGAATGGCGCATCGGCAAAGGCAGTACGTGGGATTACGCGTATGAAGCGGATTTGAACGGCAGCGGCACGTGGCTGAAGGAGCGCGCCGCGTATGCGAAGCAGTGGGGACTGCCGGTCGACATGAAGCTGGACGTGATGGGCGAGACGGACAATGCCAGTTACGTCAATTGCCACATCGATGCATTCAAGCAGGCGGCCGTGACGCTGAAAGCGCGCGCCACGCTGGGCGCGGGCGGCAAGCCGGACGCGTGGCACAAGGCATGGCTGCAAGGGCAGGATGCCGTGTTCGCCAATTGCGCGGAACCGCCGCACGAATATGGCAAGCCGTTGCCGAAGCGCGTCACGCAATTGCCGCCGGCGCCGCCGGCCAATGCGCCCGATTGGCTGAAGGCCGACTATGCGTACCAGTCCGGCGCCGCGCATTTTTATGCGCGCAATTTCGAGCAGGCGCGCAAGCAATTCCAGGCGGTCGCGCAAGATGGCAAGTCGCCCTGGAAAACCCTGGGTGCTTACCTCGCCGCGCGATGCCTGATCCGCAGCGCCACGCTCGATGACGATGCCAAGGGCAAGGTGGCCAAGCTGCAGCAGGCCCGCAAGGAACTGGAAGGGCTGGCGCCCGCGTTTGCACCGGCGCGCCACTTGCTGCCGCTGGTCGATGCCCGCATCGATCCACTGGCGCGCATTGCCACGTTGGCGCGGCAGCTGGACAGCGAGCCCTTCAATGCCGAGACGCCGCGCCTGCTCAGCGATTACCTGGTGTTGATGGACAAGCAGCCGCGCAGCGTCCTGCTGGCGGCAAAGGAACCGCTGACGGCGTGGATTGCCACCATGCAAGCCAATGTGCCGGCGGACGTGTACGAAGATCCGCACAGCAGCGAGGTGCGCGAACAGCGCAGGCATGCCCTCGATGGCTTGCACCAGCGCTGGCTGAAGGGCGGCGCCGGGGATCCGTTATGGCTGGCGCCACTGGTGTCGCTGGCCGCGCCGGGGGAATTGAGCGAGGCGGAGCGCAAGGCCGCGCAAGCCGTGCCGGCCAAACACCCGCTGTACCTGACGGTGCAATACCACCTGGCGCGCCTGGCGCTGGCGGAAAAGCAGGGCGCGCAGGCCGACAAGGATATCGACCGCTTGCTGGCCAGCCATGGCAAGGGCATGTCGATCGCCACGCACAACCGCTTCCTCGGCTTGAAAATGGCGTCGGCCGGTACGCTCGACGAATTCGTCAAGGCGGCGCAGCGCAAACCCGATGGCGTCGACAATGGCGAAGCCATCGATGCCAAGGCGGCCGAAGGCGATACGGATGAAGATTTTCCCCTGGCCGTGTTCCGGTACCTGGCGCTGCCTGAATTGAAAACGCTGCATGCGCATCCGCGCCTGCCGGCGCGGTGGAAAGCGCCATTGCAGGAAACCATGCTGGCGCGCGCGCTGATCCTCGGCGATGAAGCGACGGCGTTGCCGCTGATGGATGTCGTGGCCAAGGGCCGCAAGACCACCGAACATTTATACGCGCGCTACCGCAGCGCCAAGCCCGGTGAAGAGCGCAAGCTGGCCGGTGCATTGCTGCTGGTGAATACGCCGGAACTCAATCCGAAAGTGGTTGACGGCTTCGGTACCAGCCGCGACTGGGGTTGCGCCTATGGCGCGAAAAAGGATGAAGCGCCGCCGCCGGCCCAGCCGCCGCGCTACCTGAGCGCCGAACAGCTGGCGGCCGCCGCGCAGGAACAGCAGGCGCTATTGAAACTGCCGCTGCGCAGCGAATTCATGGCGCCGCCATTGCTGGCGTGGGCGAAAGGCAAGCCGGCCGATGACGAAGCGCCGAAAGCGCTGCATTTCCTGGTCGCGTCCACGCGCATGGAATGCCCGTATGGCACGGACAAGGAAGAAAAGGAGCAATTGCGCGGCCGCTATTCGAACGAAGCATTCCAGTTGCTGCACAAGAACTGGCCCGGCAACAAATGGGCGAAGGCGACCAAGTACCATTTCTGACGCCGCCATCCGCCGCTCAGCCGTTGCCGTCCCCCTTCGGCGACAGGCTGGCCCACAGGTGCGCCGCCGCCATGGTCCGGTGCGGCGCATAGCGTTGCAGGAATTGCTCGGTGCGGCGCATGTCCGGCTTGCTGTCTTCGCCCAGCAGCGCTTGCAGCGCGGCGCGGATCGCCACGTCGCCGTGCAGCGAGCAATCCGCATGACCGTAGCCGCGCAACAAGCCGTAATTGACGGTCCACGGGCCGATCCCTTTGACGGCCAGCAGCGCGTCGCTGATGGCGCCGATGGGATTGCGTTCGGAGACGACCAGGTCGAGTTCGCCGCCGTCGGCCATGCGGGCAAAGCGCAGCAGGGTTTCCGCCTTGGCGCGCGAAAATTTACGGGCCAGCAGCGCTTCCACGTCGAGCCGCGCGGCCGCGGCGGCATCGGGATAACACCACAAGCCGCTGCTGTGCCGGATATCGGCCAGCTGGATGAACGTGCGGCGCAGCGCGATGGCAAACGCCAGGTTGATTTGCTGGCCGATGATGGCCCACGTCAGCGCTTCGAATACCGTGGCCGACTGCACGATGCGCAAGCCGGGCTGGCGCTGTGCCAATGGACCCATGACGTCATCGCCCGCGGCCAGGTCCATGAATGGTTGCGGATCGATGCGCAAGCCCAGCACGTTGAGCAGGGCGTCCTCCACCGCGGCCTGGACCGCTGGTGTCATGCCGCCGTCGGCCTGCGCCATGCAGCGGGCCGACTGGCCGTCGAAGGCAATGTCCAGCAGCACCGGCGTGTTCGCCAGCACCACGGCCTTGCGCAAGCGCTGCGGCGTGACCTGTTCGGCAATCGCTTCCTGGTCGCGGCGGTGGAAGGTCAGGACATCACCCAGCCGGTAGCCGGCCGGCAGTGCAATGCGCCGCTCCATCACGCCGACTCCGCGCGGCGCGGCCAGCCGACATTCGGCTTGAAGCCCGTCACCAGCGCCGTGCCGGCAATCACGATGGCCGAACCGCCCAGCGTATGCCAGCCCACCGTCTCCCCGAGGAACAGCACGCCCCAGAGGATGCCGAACAGCGGACTGAGGAAAGTCACCGTCAGGGCCGACGTGGCGCCCACGTCGCGGATCAGCTTGTAGTAGATCAGGTACGCGATGCCGCTGCACAGCACGCCGAGCGCAAACGCGGCCGCCATGATGCCGGGCGTCGGCGTGCCGGGCGCCGGCATCAGCGGGACCAGCGGCAATGTCAGCAGCGCCGCTGCCCACATGCTGCCGTGCGCATTGGCGAACGGTTCGACCGCCTGCGCGGTTTTCGCATAGGTGCTGGCGATGCCATAGTTGAACGACGCCAGCAGCGCGGCGGCGATCGCCAGGCCGGCGCCGGCGCGTGCGGTCGTGTGATCCAGTCCCACCAGCAGCGCCACGCCACACGTGCCCAGCACCAGTCCCGCCAGCACGCGGCCGGATACCATCTGGCGCTGCCACACGGCGCCGATCAGCGCGCCCCACATGGGCGCGGTGGCGTTCAGCACCGACAGCACGGACGCCGGCAGGGTGCGCGCCGCGTACGCGAACAGCACGAAGGGAATGGCGGAATTGAACAGGCCGAGGATGAAGTAATGCTGCCAGTGCGTGCGCCAGCCCAGCGGCTTTTTCATGGCGAAGCCGACCACGGCCAGGAAGCCGGCCGCAAACACCAGCCGGTATTCGATCAGCACGGCCGGCCCGAGCACGGGGGCGGCGATGCGCATGAACAGGAAAGAGCCGCCCCAGATCGAGGCCAGCAGGATAAGACGCAGCAGGTTAGCGGTGCTCATGACGGGGTCCGGTATAGACAAGACCCCTATTGTGGCCGAGGCTGGAAATCTCTGCCAGCTCGCTTCTTGCTTTTAAACTTACGTGGCCTTAGCGCACCATGCACGTGCTGCCATTGTCGGACGGCGGCTGCGGGGCGGCGGCGTGGTTCACCTGCATGCTGGACGGGACGCCGTTTTTCACGGCCGTCATTTCCGCCAGGATGGAAATTGCGATTTCCGCCGGGGTCTTGCTGCCGATGTACAGGCCGATCGGACCGTGCAGGCGGTCCATCTGTTCCGGTGTGACGTCGAATTGCAGCAGGCGTTCGCGGCGCTTGGTATTGTTCAGGCGCGAACCGATCGCGCCCACATAAAACGCGTCGGACTTCAGCGCTTCCATCAGCGCCAGGTCGTCCAGCTTGGGATCGTGCGTCAGCGCCACCACGGCGCTGCGGTGGTCCAGTTTCATTTCCAGCACCAGGTCGTCCGGCATCGCGTGCACCAGTTGCACATTGTCGACATGCCAACCTTGCCGGTATTCTTCGCGCGGGTCGCACACCGTCACGTGGTATTCCATGGCGGTGGCGATTTGCGCCAGGAAGCGCGACAACTGCCCCGCGCCAATGATCAGCAGGCGCCAGCGCGGGCCATGCTGCGTCACCAGTTCATTGCCGACCCGCTCCAGGATATTGCCCGCCACGGCCGGCGCCAGCGTGACGGCGCCCGTGTCGAGATTCAAACGCCGCTCGACCAGGCGGCGCTGTTCCAGCATGTCCAGCAATTCCGCGATACGGCTGTGCGCGCCCAGCGGTTCCAGCGCCAGTTCGATGGTGCCGCCGCAGGGCAGGCCGAAGCGGTGCGCTTCGTCGGCCGTGATGCCATAGCTGACCACTTCCGGCTTGTCGCGCGTGATGCCATGGTCGCGTACGCGGGCAATCAAGTCGTCTTCGATGCAGCCGCCGGACACCGAACCCACCACCGTGCCATCGTCGCAAATGGCCAGGGTCGCACCGATCGGACGGGGGCTGGAGCCCCACGTTTTCATCACGGTGACGAGTTCGGCCTTGTGGCCGGCAGCGATCCAGGCGGCGCTGGTTTTCAGTACTTCGAGGTCTATGCTGTCCATCGCGAAACTATACACCGGCGCAGGAAGCCTTGCGCCGGTGCTTGCATATACCGGTCATCGGGCGGCCAACCCGTCACCACTGCGGCACCGAGGCCAGGTAGTCGAACGATGAACCGATGATGGTGGCGGCCAGCGTGTGGTGTTCCTCGCTGCCGGCCATCGATACCAGCAAGCCGGCGGCATCGATGGCTTTGCTGTCCAGCAGGCCGCTCCAGTATTGCAGCCCGGCCGCATCCGGTTCACGGTGCAGCGCCGTGCGGTACAGCGACGTGACCAGCGCGGCGCTGCCGGGTTGCTGGCCATGCTGGTCCTGGAATTCGCGGGATGCGACGATGTTGTGCGCCAGTTGCAATAGCGGCACCCCGTGGTCCGCATCCTTCAGCATCAGGCCCAGGACTGCCCTGTCGATATCGGTGGCCGGCGCCGAGCCCACCGCGGCCAGATACAGGCGGAACACATCGCCGCCGGTGCCTTCGACATCGTAGGCGATCCCGGTGGCGTTGCGGTGGTCCTGGGTAAATACGATGCGTTCGACACCGTCCAGTTTGTCGAGGTCGGCAGGATTCCGGCGGTCCATGACATAGAGGCTCCCGTCAACGCCGAACAGGACCGTATAGGGATTGTCATTGTCAAAGTCATAGCGGGCCGTGTCGGTGCCGGCGCCGCCATGCAGCGTGTCGGCGCCATAGCCGCCCTTGAATTCATCGTTGCCATCGCCACCGTACAGCACGTCGTTGCCGTTGAATCCTGCCATGTGGTCATGGTCCGAAGAGCCCCACAGGATGTCGTCAGCCAGTGTGCCGTCCAGGTGGCCCTCGCTGTTGTCGGTGATGCCTGCGCGGCCGCCGTCGGGCGACAGGTAGTTAAAGTTGGCGGCGGTCAACGCCGTGCGCTGCACCCCCTGCAGGATCATGACGTTATCGTAGCCGGCTGGGCCGGACGCGCCGTCCCGGTCGATTTGCAGCAGGGTATCCGCTCCCTGTTGTACCAGGCGCAATACGCCGTCCGCACCGAAGGGGTTACCTGCCGTGTAATCCGGCGGCATCATGCCACGTACGTCGATCGTATCGGCCGTGGCGCGGTCTGCGCCGGCAGTGAAGTCCGTAATGATCACTTGCGTCGGCAGGTATTCCGACTCAAAGAACAGCGGGGTGGCATAGGTGTCCCTGCCGGCGCCGCCCCGTACAGTCACGCCACCGGCGTCCGGGCGTCCCTGCACCTGGATGTAGTCATCTCCATCCCCGCCGTCGGCCAGCGCGGGGATGGACTCAGCCAGGGAGTGGCTGCCGAGGATGGTGATGAAATCGCTGCCGCTGCCGCCATACAATGTGCCGCCGCCGCCATACAGGTACAGATTGTCGTAGCCGTCATCGCCATGCAGGATGTCGTGTATCCCGCCGGCCGTTGTCAGCGTATCGTTGCCGTTGCCACCATGCAGTTCGTCATCCCCGGCATTGCCGTCGAGCGCGTCATTGCCGTCACCGCCATCGAGATAATCGTCGCCATTGCCCCCATACAGGGTGTCGGCGCCATCCTGGCCGAACAGGGCATCATCGCCGTCCATGCCATACAGCGTGTCGCCACGCGGCCCGCTGGCGCCGCCCAGCAAGACATCGTTGCCGGCATGGCCGTACAGCGCATCGTCGCCATCGCCCCCTTGCAGTAAATCCACACCGGTGCTGCCATGGATCGTGTCCGGACCGGCCGCGCCCGTCCACTGGATCTGCGCAGGCGCAGGCCGTTCTTCGACTTCGAAGAACGAGACGTACCTGCCGCCAGCGGGCAGGCCGGTATCTTCCTTCACGACGTCGCGGTCCAGTACCAGGTCGAAACGCGCACCGTAGTCCAGTGTCGCCGGCAAAGTCAGCGACAGCGTGGTGTCGCCAAAGATCAGGCTGGCGCTGTTGAAGGCGTATAGCAGCGTATTGCCGGGAGCCTGGCTGTAGATTTTGACCAGGCCTGTCCCCGGCGTAATGTGCTGGCCAAAGTCAAAGGTGATCACGCTGCCGTGGGCAATACCGCCTGGTTGCGGCACGGAAAGGAAATTGGGCATTGCGGCTCCATGCGATGGATGAAGCGCAATTATTGCTGATATTGCAATGCTGAGTTAGCGGCTGCGCCGGCCGTGGCAGCCGGCAAGGTGGCGATGCAATAATTTGAGGAAAAACAAGACGTTGTCACCAGCCAGTGTGCCGTCCGCTGGCTGCCGGATCGCAAGGCAACCCTGGCGTCAGCGGCGCACTTTGCGCAACTTTTTGCGGCACACGCGCCTGGACACGCTGTCCATTGCGCTGCCGGCCGCGATTTTTTCCGCGTCATATTGCTCGTATTTGAAATTGCCGATGGCTTCACCCTTGCCCATGGCGTCCGGATAAAACGCCTGCGCCTGCAAAGTGGCCGTGTGGTCCTGGCATGCGTACAAGTGCTGCACGCGCATCGAGCGGTAGGGTTTGCCGTCCGGCGCCGTTTGCTCCTTGCGGAAATTGCGCATGACCCAGGCGCTGCGGCCATTGTTTTCTTCCTTGATGGAAGCCAGGTCGACATAGACTTCGGGATTGGCGCCGCGCCCCACGCGGGTCCATTCCGCAGCGTGCGCGGCGGGCAGGGCGGTGGCGGACACCGCCAGCAGCAGCGCCGAAGACAGGGCGCGCATCACGGCACCAGCGGTTTTTTTGCGGCCAGCTTGGCCTTGACGTCGGTGACGGCCCGGTCCAGCGCTGCCATGCGCACGGCAATGGCGGGATGGGCCGCCGTGTACCCATTCAGTACGGTGGCCGGATACTGGCTCGACAGTTTTTGCCAGAACGGTTTGGCGCGGTCGATGTTATAGCCGGCCCGTTGCAGCATGTAGATGGCCAGCGTATCGGCCGCCGCATCCAGGTCTTGCGGCACCGGCTTGATGCCGCCTCCGCCAATCAGCAGCGACGTGTCCGGCTTGGCGCGCACCAGGTTGTCGATCATGCTGCCTTGCGTGCCGGTCTGGCGCATGGCGCCCGCGTGGCCAAGCACGTTGTGGGCGATATCGCGCGCCAGCACGTAGGCGATGGCTTCATCACTCTGCGCGAAGTTCATCATGCCGCGCGTGATGGCGACGCGCTGGCCATCCGCGTAGGAATTGATGTTGTCGGCGTTGCCCAGCTGGATGCGGATCGCGCAGGCCCGCGTGACGGGTACGTTCAGGGTTTGCGACAGGCCGCTGCGGCCGATGGTGAGGTTCAGCGCGGCGCGGTTGCCGACCAGCGGGCCCAGCACTTCGGCCGCCTGCGCTTCCGCATCGGGGCCGCCGTGCAGGGCCTTGTCTTCGACGGCGATCAGGCTGTCGCCCTTGCGCAAGCCGGCGCGGGCGGCGCCACTGCCGGCCAGTACGGAACTGATTTGCAGGCGGTCGCCATAACCGAGCACGGCGGCCGCCGCTTCACTGTATTCGCCCGGATAGGAATAACGGTTTTGCGCCGTGAAGCCGAGCAGGTTGCGCGCCTGGTTGCGGCACAGGTCGGCATTGTTGATTAACAGGGGAGCGGAAACCCGCGACAGGCGGTCTTGCAGCGCCACCATGTTCTTCAGGCTTTCCTGCGCCGCCACGGCGCGCGCGGACAAGCCATGCTGCGCTTCCTGCGCCGGTGGCGTGTAGGGGGCGGGGCCGTCGGCCGGGGCCGGCTGCCCGGGCCAGAGGGTGGAACAGCCTGCCAGCAAGGTCGCGGCGCCTGCCGCTGTGAGATATACCGCTAAACGCTGAACCTTGCCTGCCATTGCCATGTCCTCTTCTTAATGTTTGCCGGTGCTCCCGAAACCGCCTTCGCCGCGTTCGGAATTGCCGAATTCTTCCACCACGTTGAAGCCCACTTGCAGCACCGGCACAATGATCAACTGCGCCAGCCGTTCCATCGGGTTCAGCGTAAACGTATTGTGTCCCCGGTTCCAGGTGGAAACCATTAGTTGTCCCTGGTAATCCGAGTCAATCAAGCCTACCAGATTACCCAGCACGATGCCGTTCTTGTGGCCCATGCCGCTGCGCGGCAGGATCATGGCGGCATAGCCCGGATCGGCGATGTGAATCGCCAGGCCGGTCGGCACCAGCACGGTCTGGCCGGGCTCGATCACCAGCGGCGCGTCGATACAGGCGCGCAGGTCCAGGCCGGCGCTGCCCGGGGTTGCATAGGCCGGCAGCTGTTCTTTCATGCGCGGGTCGAGGATTTTGACGTCTACGGTTTTCATGTGCTTACGACTTTTACGAAGGTGTTACGGGTTGATTACGATTGCGGCGAGAACAGCGAGTGCTTGTCGATGCGCTTGGAAATTTCCGAGATCAGCGCGCGCGCCAGCGTCAGCTTGTCGGCGCGCGGCAGGATCGTGTGGCCGTTTTCATCGAACAGGATGATGGTGTTGTCGTCCTGGCCGAACGTGTGGTGGCCGATGTTACCGACCAGCAGCGGGATGCCTTTCTTTTCGCGCTTGGCGGCGCCGTATTCCAGCAGGTTTTCCGATTCCGCGGCAAAGCCCACGCAATACGGATAGCCGGCCAGGCTGGTGCGCTGGGCCACGGTGGCGAGGATGTCCGGATTCTGTTCGAACTTCAGGTCCGGCACGGTGCCGTCGCCGGTCTTTTTCATCTTTTGCGTGCTGGGGTTGGCCACGCGCCAGTCCGCCACGGCGGCGACGGAAACGAACACGTGCTGGCCGTGCACGGCGCGCATGACTTCGTCGTACATTTGCTGCGCGCTTTGCACGTTGATGCGCTGCACGCCGAACGGCGTCGGCAGCGCGGTGGGACCGGAAATCAGCACCACTTCGGCGCCTGCTTCACGGGCGGCGCGCGCCACCGCGTAGCCCATCTTGCCGGACGACAGGTTGGTAATGCCGCGCACCGGGTCGATGGCTTCAAAGGTCGGACCGGCCGTGACGAGGATGCGCTTGCCTGCCAGGACTTTCGGCTGGAAGGCCGCCACCAGTTCGGCCAGCAATTGTTCCGCTTCCAGCATGCGGCCCAGGCCCACTTCGCCGCATGCCTGTTCGCCGGCGGCCGGACCGAAGATGACGATGCCATCCTCTTTCAGTTGCTGCACGTTGCGCTGCGTGGCGGGGTTCTGCCACATTTCCACGTTCATCGCGGGCGCCACCAGCAGCGGCACATGGCGCGGACGGGCCACGCACATGGTCGACAGCAAATCGTCGCAGGCGCCGTGCGCCAGCTTGAACATGAAATCGGCCGAGCAGGGCGCCACCAGTATCGCGTCCGCATTGCGGGTCACGTCGATGTGTGCCATGTTGTTGGCCACGCGCGGGTCCCACTGGCTGCTGTAGACCTGCTTGCCGGACAGCGCCTGCATGGTCACGGGCGTAATGAAATGCTCGGCCGCGTCGGTCATCACCACTTGCACGGACGCGCCTTCGCGCGTCAGCGCGCGGCACAGTTCCGCGGCCTTGTAGCAGGCGACGCCGCCCGACAGGCCCAGGACGATTTTTTTGCCCTCGAGTTCCATGATGGTTCCTTTATTTGTTCACGCGGCGCAGTTCATCGAGGATGAACAAGCCCGCGCCGATGCAGATCGCCGTGTCCGCGATGTTAAACGCGGGGAAGTGGCCCAGCGATGGCCAGTGGAAGTCCAGGAAGTCCACCACGTGGCCATACAGCAGCCGGTCGATCACGTTGCCGATGGCGCCGCCCATGATGAGCGCCAGCGCCCAGCAAAACATGCGCTGTCCCGCGTGGCGTTTCAGCAGGTAGACGATGTACAGCGCGGCGGCAATGCCGATCCCCGTGAACAAATAGCGCTGCCAGCCGCCCGCGTTGCCGAGGAAGCTGAAGGCCGCGCCCTTGTTGTAGGCCAGCGTGAGGTTGAAGAACGACGTCACCAGCAAGTCTTCGCCATAGCGGAAGGTCTTGTTGATGGTGATCTTGGTGATCTGGTCCAGCAGGATGATGATGGCGGCAATGCCCAGCCAGGGCGCGAGTCCGCCGCCGCCGGAAGAGGATACTTTTACTGCGATTGGTTTCGATTTAGCCATGAGCGCCAATAAGAGGGAATGCGGCGGGTTGGTAAAACCCGCCGTATGGTGTGACGACGCGTGATCGCTTATGCGAACTTGCGCTTCTCGCCCGCGCCAAACAGGTTGCTGTGGCAGCGGCCGCACAGGCCCGGGTGATCGGCATGGGTGCCCACGTCGGCGCGGTAGTGCCAGCAGCGCTCGCACTTGGCCGCTTCCGACGCTTTCACTTCCACCGCTTCATCCGCTTCCGACGCCACTTGCGCCACCTGCGCCTGCGACGTGATGAAGACGAACTTCAGGTCCTCATCCAGGCTGGCCAGCAGCGCGTATTTGTCGCCGGACGCCTTGATCAGCAATTCCGCCTGCAGCGACGAACCGATCGCGCCGGACGTGCGCACTTCTTCCAGCTGTTTGGTGACGTCGGCACGGACAGCGCGCAGCGCCGCATACTTGGCCAGCAGCGCCTCGGCATCGGCAACGGCCGGGAATTCCCAGTACGTTTGCGTGAAGATGGTTTCGTCGCTGGCGGCGAACGCTTCCTTGCCGGCGAAGACTGCCCACGCTTCTTCCGCCGTGAACGACAGCATTGGCGCCATCACGCGCAGCAAGCTTTGCGTGATGTGCCACAGGGCCGTCTGGGCCGAGCGGCGCGCATGCGAATCCACGGCGGACGTGTACAGGCGGTCCTTCAGGATGTCGAGGTAGAAGCCGCCCAGGTCTTCCGAGCAGAAGTTCTGCAGCTTCGACACCACCGGGTGGAATTCATAGTTGTCGTAGTGCGCGGCGATTTCCTTTTGCAGCGCAGCGGTGGCGGCCATCGCATAGCGGTCGATTTCCAGCAATTCTGCAACCGGCACCGCGTTCTTCGCGTTGTCGAAGTCGGACGTGTTGGCCAGCAGGAAGCGCAGCGTATTGCGGATGCGGCGGTACGATTCCGTTACGCGCTTGAGGATCTCGTCCGAGATCGACAGCTCGCCCGTGTAATCGGTGGCGGCCACCCACAGGCGCAGGATGTCGGCGCCCAGCTTGTTCGACACGTCTTGCGGAGACACGGTGTTGCCGACCGACTTCGACATTTTCTTGCCTTCGCCATCGACCACGAAGCCGTGCGTCAGCAGCGCCTTGTAGGGCGCCGAGCCGTTCAGCATGGCCGACGTCAGCAGCGACGAGTGGAACCAGCCGCGGTGCTGGTCCGAACCTTCCAGGTACAGGTCGGCCGGGAAGTGCGACTGGTCCGGGTGCGAACCGCGCAATACCGTCTGGTGCGTGGTGCCGGAATCGAACCAGACGTCCAGCGTGTCCTTGTTCTTTTCGTAGTGGGCCGCGTCGTCGCCCAGCAACGTGGCCGGGTCCAGCGCCTGCCACGCATCGATGCCGCTCTTGGCGATCAGTTGCGCGACCTGTTCCAGCAATTCCGGGGTGCGCGGGTGCAGTTCGCCGGTTTCCTTGTGGATGAAGAAGGCCATCGGCACGCCCCACTGGCGCTGGCGCGACAGGGTCCAGTCCGGACGGTTGGCGATCATGCCGTGCAGGCGCGCCTGGCCCCAGTCCGGGAAGAAGCGGGTGGCGTCGACGCCTTTCAGCGCGGCCTGGCGCAAGGTCGGGCCGCCATCTTTCGGGTGCGCGTCCATGCCGGCAAACCACTGCGACGTGGCGCGGTAGACGATCGGGGTTTTATGGCGCCAGCAGTGCATGTAGCTGTGGTCGAACATTTTCAGTTCGAACAGCGCGCCCGCTTCGCGCAGCGCGTCGCAGATCGGCTTCGATGCTTCCCAGATCGTCATGCCGCCAAACAGCGGCAGGGTCGACACGTATTTGCCGTCGCCCATCACCGGCTTCAGGATTTCGTCATCCTTCATGCCGTGCGCCTTGCACGAGATGAAGTCGTCCAGGCCGTACGCGGGCGCCGAGTGCACCACGCCGGTACCGCTTTCCGTGGTCACGTATTCAGCCAGGTACATCGGCGAGTAGCGGTCGAAGAACGCGTCGCGCGCATGCAGCGGGTGTTTGAAACGGATGCCGGCCAGCGCGGCGCCGGTCGCGGTGCCGATCGTCGTGCCTTCCAGCTTGTAGCGCGACAGGCACGATTCCACCAGGTCTTGCGCCAGGATCAGCAGCAGCGGCTGGCCGTCGCGATTGGTTTCCACCAGCGCGTATTTGACCTCCGGGTGCACGTTCAGCGCCTGGTTGGACGGGATGGTCCAGGGCGTGGTGGTCCAGATCACGATGAAGCCGTTTTCCGTCGGCAGCTTCGGCAAGTCGAAGGCGGCGGCCAGCTTGTCGTGTTCGGCAAACGCAAAGCCCACGTCGATGGCCGGGTCGCGCTTGTCCTTGTATTCCACTTCCGCTTCGGCCAGCGCGGAACCGCAATCGAAGCACCAGTTCACCGGTTTCAGGCCGCGGTAGACATAGCCTTTTTCCAGCATCTTGCCCAGCGCGCGCAACTCGTCCGCCTCATTGCCATAGTTCATGGTGAGGTAAGGGTTTTCCCACTCGCCCAGCACGCCCAGGCGGATGAAGTCTTTCTTCTGGCGTTCGATCTGCTCGTGCGCATAGGCGCGCGCCTTGGTCAGCACTTCCGCGGTCGGCAGGTTCTTGCCGTACTGTTTTTCGATCTGGATTTCGATCGGCATGCCGTGGCAATCCCAGCCCGGTACATAAGGGGCGTCAAAGCCGGACATGGTGCGCGACTTCACCACCATATCCTTGAGGATCTTGTTGACGGCGTGGCCGATGTGGATATCGCCGTTGGCGTACGGCGGACCATCGTGCAGCACGAATTTCGGACGGCCCTTGGCCGCCTTGCGGATACGCTGGTAGATCTTCTTGTCCTGCCATTCCTTGACCCAGTTCGGTTCGCGCTTGGCGAGGTCGCCGCGCATCGGGAATGGGGTTTCGGTCATATTGACCGGGTACTTGCTGGGAGCCTTCTTGTTGTCAGACATGGATCGTTCTTTAATGTTGGAGATTCGGCAGGCGCCGGCCGGGGCCGGGCGCCGTGATTGTGGTGAGCGGCGTGGCGCTCAAATTCGGTCGGTGGCGGTGACGGCGCCGCTGCGCTGGGCAAACCACGCGCGGGCTTCACGGGCGTCCTGTTCGATTGCCGCCGTCAACGTCGGCAAATCGATGAATTTTTCTTCGTCGCGTATTTTCTTGAGGAATTCAACCCGCACGTTTTCGCCATAGCAGGGGCGGTTGAAGTCAAAGATATGCACTTCCAGCAGCACGCGGCCGGCGTCTTCCACCGTCGGACGCACGCCCAGGCTGGCGACCGCCGGCAGCGGACCGTCCGCCAGGCCATGCACCTGCACGATGAAGATGCCGCCCAGGGCAGGGCGGTGCGGCACGCGCAGGTTCAGCGTGGGGAAGCCGATGGTGCGGCCCAATTTGGCGCCGTGGATCACGTGGCCGGAAATCGAATACGGGTGGCCCAGCAATTGTTCCGCGTGTTCAAAGTCGCCGTTGTGCAACGCGACACGCACGGCGGAACTGGAAATGCGGTGGTCGCCATTCATGACGGTTGGCAGGATGTCGACTTCAAAGCCATATTTGCGGCCGGCTTCCATCAGCATGTCGACGTTGCCGGCGCGCCGCGCGCCATAGCAAAAGTCGCCGCCGACCATCAGCCATTTCACGTGCAAACCGTCGACCAGCACGTTTTCCGTGAATTCCTGCGGCGTGAGCGAGGCGAACGGGGTGCTGAAGTGTTCGACGATGACGCGGTCGATGCCATTGTTCGACAGCGATTGCAGCTTGTCGCGCAAATTCGCGATGCGGGCAGGGGCTTTCGACAGGTCGCCGGACTTTTGGGCAAAGAATTCGCGCGGGTGCGGTTCGAAGGTCATCACGGCCGCTTCCAGGCCCAGCCGGTCGGCGGCAGCCCGTACGCGCGCCAGCAACGCCTGGTGGCCACGGTGGACACCGTCGAAGTTGCCGATAGTCAATGCGCAGGGCGCGCGCGCTGCAGCATTGGGAAGTCCGCGAAATACCTTCATAGGATTTTTGCGCTAAAAAACAGGCTTAAATGGGGGATTATAAGGGCTGGGAAGCAATTTGACCTAAGTTAAGGATGGCGGCGAAGGATCGCATGCGCGGCGCTGTTTGGTCCGGCCATAAAAAAACGCTGCCCGAAGGCAGCGTTTTCATCGGAGCTGAAACGAATCAGCCGCGGTTTTGCAGCACGAAGTAGCGTGCCACGTCGGCTTCGCCATTGGTGCCCTTGACGGTTTTCAGCGTTGCCACGCCGGCAGCTTTCTTGCCCGCGTTGATTTGGCCGATGCCGTAGTGCAGCTTCATTTCTTCAGGACGCTTGGCGGTGCCCAGCTTGATCGCCTGATCCATCAGTTTCAGGCCCTGGTCGCCCTTGCCGGCGGAAACCAGTGCAAAGCCCAGGTTGAACAGGGCGTCGGCGTCCTTGTTCTTCTCGGCTTCGGCCTGGGTGGCGGCTTGCTTGGCGGCGAATTCGGCTTCCGTTTTCAGCGCCAGGTCTTTCAGGCGCTTGTGACGGTCGGCGTCGGCACCCTGGCCCAGGGCGTTTTTCTTGTAGCCCTCGTCGATGATTTTCAACGCTTCAGCCGGATTGCCGGTTTGCAGCGACAACTGGCCCATTTCCATGAATTCCGCCGGCTTGTTCAGCAGGCCCAGCGCCAGTTTCAGGCGCAGGATATCCAGGTTCAGCGTGCTGGAGAAGCCAGGCTTGGTCACCACGCGCTGCAGCAGGTCGGCCCAGTAGCTGTTTTTAGGATAGTTGCCAGCCAGTTTTTCCAGCGTCTGCACGTAGCCGGCCTTGTCATTTTGCTTCAGCTGGATGTTGGCCAGCATTTGCAACTGCGATTCGGAAGCGCGGCCGTTGGCTTGCAATTCCTTGGCGGCTTCAGCGTACTTACCCGACACGTAGTAAGTCTGGGTCAGCAGCTCTTGCAGCTGAGCATTGCCTGGATTGTCTTTCAGCGCGCGCTGGATCCAGGTAATGGCTTTTGGGTAATCCTTGGCCTGGTAGTACAGGCTGGCCAGGGATTGCGTGAATTTTGGTGCTTCCGAGGCGGACAGCTTGCCGGAATTGATCACGGCTTCAAAGGCGCGGGCAGCGGTTTCGTGGTCGCCGGCTGCTGCCGCTGCCGAGGCGCGGGTGCGCTCGATCAGGTATTTCTCGTGTTCGGACTTGCCGCCGACTGCGTCGGCTTCCTTCAGCTTGGCCAGCGCATCCTTGTTCTTGCCTGCCGCCGCCAGTTTCTGTGCTTCTTGCAGTGGTTTGCCGACTTCTGGGCGGACAGCATCCGCAGCGTAGGCAACCGACGTCATGCCGACCATGGGGGCAGCGGCGTTGAAGCCGATGGCGGCCATCACCAGGCCGAGATGCGCGAGACGAAACTTGGTCATAAGGAAGTGTTCTTTCTTAAAAAACAATAGGCAGGAATGACCTGCCTATTGTACATACGTACGGATTACTGGAACTGCTCGTTACCGACCAGGCCAATCTTGGTGACGCCCAGGCGCTGAGCCGCAGCCATCACGCCTGCAACCGCGTCATACTGAACCAGCTTGTTCGGACGCAAGTGAACTTCAGGCTGGTCGGCTTGCGCCGCCACGTTCATCAGCTTGGCTTCCAGCGTGGAACGGTCTGGAACGACCTGGTTATCCCAGAGAATCGTGCCGTCGAAGTCCACGTCGATCGTCACCACCACTGGTTCCTTGGTTGGCGGCGGCGGGGTGCCGACCGGCATGTTCAAGTTCACAGAGTGGTTAGCTTTTGGAATCGTGATAATCAGCATAATGATCAGCACCAACATGACGTCGATCAGCGGCGTCATGTTCATTTCCATCATTGGTTCCGGATCGGCGCTAGGAGCCTTGCCGCCACCGACATTCATACCCATGAGTTATTCCTTTCTTGAAATCCGTCCGGAGGGAAACCATCCGGACGGCGAGTGCATCAGCCCCGGTCAGGCGGCTCGGTAATGAAGCCGACCTTCTGGATGCCTGCACGCTGGGTGGTGTAGATCACCTTGCCGACGGATTCATAACGGGCATCTTTGTCGCCACGTACATGAACTTCCGGCTGAGGAATTTTCACCGCCTGTTCTTTCAGAAAATCGAACAACTCATTCGTGTCCGCCATCTTTTTCTGATTCCAGTAAATGTCGCCATCCTTGTTAACAACGATGTTGACGTTTTCCGGTTTCGCCTGGATCGGCTGGTTCAGCTCTTTCGGCAGTTCAATCTTCTGCAGTTTGAGCACGACCGGGCTGGTTACCAGGAAGATAATCAGCAGAACCAGCATCACGTCCACGAGGGGCGTGGTGTTGATCTCTGACAGGACGGCGTCGTCATCTCCGCTATCGGAGCCTACAGACATACCCATGATTAATTAACCAATCTTTTTAGCAGCAGCAGCGCCAGCCTGGGAGGTCGACATTGCGCCGGAAATCAGCACGGAGTGCACGTCAGCGGAGAACGAACGAACGTCTTCCATTGCGGTCTTGTTGCGGCGAACCAGCCAGTTGTAGCCCAGAACGGCAGGAACTGCAACCAGCAGACCCAGCGCGGTCATGATCAGTGCTTCACCCACTGGACCTGCAACTTTGTCGATCGATGCGTTACCGGTCATACCGATGTTGGTCAGCGCGCCGTAAATACCCCAAACGGTACCGAACAGACCGATGAACGGGGAGGTCGAACCAACGGTTGCCAGGAACGACAGGCCATCAGCCAGGCGGGACTGTACTTTGTCAACAGCGCGCTGGATCGACATGGTCACCCAGGTCGACAGGTCGATTTGTTCCAGCAGGGCGCCGTCGTGGTGCGAGGTTGCCTTGGTGCCGGTTTCAGCGATGAAGCGGAATGGCGAACCTTCGGTCAGCTGCGACGAACCGGCAGCGATCGAGGAAGCTTTCCAGAACTTGGCCGAAGTTTCTTTCGACTGTTTGAAGATTTTTTGCTGGTCGATCAGTTTGGTGATGATGATGTACCAGGAACCCATCGACATCAGGGCCAGAATGATCAGGGTAGCGCGTGGCACGAAACCACCGGCCCACACGGCAGCGAAGCCGAATGGATTTTCCACTTCTTCTTTACCGCCGTGTGCAGCAGCAGGAGCTGGTGCAGCAGCGTCAGCAGCTGGAGCAGCTGGTGCGTCCGCCGGAGCCGCTGCCGGTGCCGATGCGGCAGCCGATGCAGGCGCGTCAGCCATTGCCGGGGCGCTCACCAGAGCGGTGGCTGCGGTCACCGAGAACAGCACTGCGGCCAGTACAGCGGACAAACGGGTATTCTTAAACATGCTTCCTCCAAATTAATAAAATAATCAGTTCGCTGGATGTGTTTCAGCGACTGCTACTGCTAGAGAGACGATTTTTTAATTAGTCTCGGTTTTTTATTCCAGCGTCCAGACGTACTGTACTTTGGTCCACTCTTGCACCGGATGGCCATCCGCGGTGGCAGGCTTGAATTGGCACTTGCTCAGGCCAACTTGCGCTGCTTTATCCAGGTCACGGAAGCCACTGGATTTTTCAACCTTTGCTTCCAGAACCCGGCCGTCAACGCCAACCAGGAACGCCACCGTCACAGTACCGGTTTCTTCGTTACGCAACGACGATTTTGGCCATTCTGGTTTGCATTTTTCCAGGTCACCCCGTGGCAGGGTTGCAGCCACTTTCGCAGGAGGCGCTGGCGGTGCCGGCGTTCCGGCAGCTGGCGGGGCCTTCTGGATTTCCGTCGTCGCAGGCTTCACGTTAGTCGCATTGGAAATAACGTTTTGCGCTGGCGGCGGGGTCTGCACGTTCACCTCAACCGGCGGAATGAATGGCGGTGGTGGAGCCTTCATTTCTGGCGGTGGTGGTGGTGGCGGCAGTTCTTTTGGCGGTGGTGGTGCAACTTCCTCGATGATCTTGGTTTCAACCGGCTCGATCATTTTGGCGACCAACCGCTTGCCCAAGCCCGTCACGATCCCGTAGCCAATCAGGATGTGCAACAGGACCACGATGGTAATACCTGTGTAGTTCTTCCCGGTATCTTTCTCGTTATGCGTGAAATTCATGCCTGCTTTCTCCAATACCAACTCTCTTTGTACTACTTGAACCCCGTCAAGACGGACAACGAAAGCTCCATGGCCGCATCCGGGACGTCGCGGAATTATACATACGAATTCTCAGAATTACATAGAAATTTGGCTCCTAAAACCGGTTAAATTTCATGTGCTTAGCCCCTTTCGGGACCGTGGGCCTGCACCTTTCTGGTTCAAAAAGCAAGCTTTTCGCGCACTTTTTCAGTGGCTGAACAGGTCATGCTTGATGAAGTTTTCTTTGCCGCGAAAAAACGGAATTTCATTTCAACGGATGCGGCATTTTCATCGCAAAAGTTTTGCGTTTGCCGTTGCTGCTATGCAACTGCAAGCCTCTTGCCATATAAGCAGTATAGAAGAATTTCGCAGACAGAGACCCGCAAGTCAGGGCTGAATTTTCTTCTAATGTTATGCAACCGGCATGTTTTCGGCGGGTTCCAGAGCCCGTCCTACGGTCGCGGAAAGTATGTTCATAACAGGCGGGTCTGGACCCGCCCTGGCGCCTCTATATAGAGAGCGGATTTCGGCCCGCTCTGCGCAGCATCAAATGCTGCGATTACGCTTTTCGCGCTTCACTTCCAACTGGTTGATGACATTGCCATGCGGGTCGACGGTCTCCAGGTGGACATCGAAGCCCCACAGGCGCGCCACGTGTTTCAATACTTCATTGGCTTGCTGGTTCAATGGCCGCCGGTTGAATTGCGTATGCCGCAAGGTCAGCGCCCGGTCGTCGCGGGTATTGACGGACCAGACCTGGATATTCGGTTCGCGGTTGCCCAGGTTGTACTGTTCCGCCAGTTGCTGGCGCAGGTAGCGGTAGCCCAGTTCATCATGGATGGCGGACACCGCCAGCTTTTCATTCTTGTCGTCGTCCAGCACGGCAAAGAAGTGGAACTCACGGATCAGCTTGGGCGACAGGTATTGGGCGATAAAGCTCTCGTCCTTGAAATTGCGCATGGCAAAGTCCAGGGTCTTGCGCCAGTCGCTGCCCGCGATGTCGGGGAACCACTCCTTGTCTTCCTGCGTGGGGTTTTCACAGATGCGGCGGATGTCCTGCATCATCGCGAAGCCCAGCGCATACGGATTGATGCCGTTGTAATAAGGGCTGTGCACGGGCGGCTGGAACACGACGTTGGTATGGCTCTTCAGGAATTCCATCATGAAGCCGTCGCCCACTATGCCTTCGTCGTACAGCTGGTTCAGGATCGTGTAGTGCCAGAACGTGGCCCAGCCTTCGTTCATGACCTGGGTCTGCCGCTGCGGGTAGAAGTATTGGCTGATCTTGCGCACGATGCGCACCATTTCGCGCTGCCATGGTTCCAGCAGCGGCGCGTACTTCTCTATAAAGTACAGCAGGTTTTCTTCCGGCTCCGGCGGGAAGCGGGGCGGCGGGCGGTCGATTTCCTCTTCATCGCGGCGTGGCAGGGTGCGCCACAATTCATTGATTTGCGACTGCAGGTATTCTTCCCGTTCCTTTTGCTTTTGCTGTTCCTGCGCCAGCGACAGCTTGGCGGGACGCTTGTAGCGGTCCACGCCATAGTTCTGGATCGCGTGGCACGAGTCCAGCAACAGTTCCACCGCATCGATGCCGTGCCGCTGCTCGCACTCGGCAATGTAATTCTTGGCGAACACCATGTAATCGATGATGGCTTCCGCATCGGTCCACGTGCGGAACAGGTAATTCCCCTTGAAGAACGAGTTGTGGCCATAGGCCGCGTGGGCAATCACCAGCGCCTGCATGGTCAGGCTGTTCTCCTCCATTAAATAGGCGATGCAGGGATTCGAATTGATGACGATTTCATAAGCCAGGCCCATCTGGCCCCGCTTATAGCCTTTTTCCGTGCTGAGGAAGTGTTTGCCGAACGTCCAGTGGTTGTAGGAGACCGGCATGCCGACCGACGTGTAAGCGTCGATCATTTGCTCGGCCGTGATGATTTCCAGCTGGTTGGGGTACGTGTCCAGGCCGAAACCTTCGGCCACCCGGCGGATTTCTTCGTGCGCCTGCTCGATCAGCTCGAACGTCCATTCGGACTGTTCGGGCAGGGCGCGCGGATGTGGAACGCGTTTCGTCATTTGGTTCATAACAGGCACTCTCTCCAGGCGGCCTACTTGGGCTGCTTTTTGAACAGTTCGCGGAATACCGGATAAATGTCGGCCGGCGTCACGATCTTTTGCATCGCAAAGTGCGGGTGGTGGTCGGGCACCATCGTATATTGCTCCCACAGGTTTTGCGGCGGACCGTCGGTGATTTCCACATACGTGTAGTACTGCACTTTCGGCATGATGCTGTTGACCAGCAATTGCTTGCACAGTACCGAATCGTTATCCCAGTTGTCGCCGTCCGATGCCTGCGCCACGTAGGCATTCCACGAACCGCCGCCGTAGCGCTCGTCGATGATCTTGTTCAGCAGGTGCAGCGCCGACGAGACGACGGTGCCGCCCGACTCGCGCGAGTGGAAGAATTCGTTTTCATCGACTTCCGCGGCGGCCGTATGGTGGCGGATGAACACCACTTCGATCTTTTCGTAGACGCGCTTCAGGAACAGGTACAGCAGGATGAAGAAACGCTTGGCGGTATCCTTGCGGCTCTCATCCATGGAGCCGGACACGTCCATGATGCAAAACATCACGGCTTGCGTCATCGGCTTGGGCACCTTGATGCGGTTGCTGTAGCGCAGGTCGAACGGGTCGATAAACGGGATCGCCAGCAAGCGCGTGTGCAAGTGGTGGATCAGTTTTTTCAGTTCCAGCACATAGGGATCGTCCAGTGGCGCGCCCGCTTCCAGCAGTGCCGACAATTCATGTTCCGCTTCCGTCAGGCGCTTGCGGGAACTGCCGCCCACGGCTATGCGGCGGCCCAGGGCGCCGCGCAGCGAACGCAGGACGTGGATGTTGGAAGGGGTGCCGGACACGGTATAGCCGGCACGCTGGTTCTTGAATTCCGTGGTGGCCGTCAACTGGGTTTTCACCATGTGCGGCAATTCCAGGTCTTCGAAGAAGTAATTCATGAATTCTTCGCGCGACAGTTCGAAGATGAAGTCGTCTTCGGAGATCTGGTCGCTGTTGCCGGCCTTGCCGCGGCCGGAGCCGCCGCCGCTCTTGGGACGGTTGATCTGGTCGCCCTTGAGGTATTCCTGGTTGCCGGGATTGATGACTTCCCACACGCCGCCATGGGCGTGGCCAAACGTGGGTTCGTTCACGTCCTTGACGGGAATTGAAACTTTTTCGCCATTCTCGACGTCGGTGATGGAGCGCCCTTTGATGGCGCGTCCTACCGCATCCTTGATCTGGCCCTTGTATCGCCGCAGGAACCGTTCGCGGTTGACCGCGGACTTGTTCTTGCCCTGCAAACGACGGTCGATGAGGTGAGTCAAAGTGCCTCCTGCTTCTATTCCGGCGTTATTGCCGCGCACGGCGCCGGGTTTCGCGGGGCGGTTTCACCGGTGGTGAAACCGCCCCGCGCCTTGCCTCGCTATACGAGGTCATTATGCACCTCTTACGACGACTTCTTACGAAGACTTCCTCACGCGCAGATACCATTCGCACAGAAGACGAACTTGTTTCGCCGTATAGCCTTTTTCCACCATGCGCGCAACGAAATCCGCGTGCTTGTTGGCGTCTTCGGCCGAGGCTTTCGCATTGAACGAAATCACCGGCAGCAGCTCTTCCGTATTCGAGAACATTTTCTTCTCGATCACCGTGCGGAACTTCTCATAGCTGGTCCACGCCGGATTTTTGCCGCCGTTGTTGGCGCGGGCGCGCAAGCCGAAGTTGACGATCTCGTTACGGAAATCTTTCGGATTGCTGATGCCGGCCGGTTTTTCAATTTTCTCCAGCTCGTTGTTCAGCGATTCGCGGTCGAACGATTCGCCCGTGTCCGGATCGCGGTATTCCTGGTCCTGGATCCAGAAGTCCGCGAACGTCACATAACGGTCGAAGATGTTCTGGCCATACTCGGAATAGCTTTCCAGGTACGCTGTCTGGATTTCCTTGCCGATGAACTCGACATAGCGCTGCGCCAGGTGTTCCTTGATGTAGGACAGGTATTTCTGTTCCGTCTCCGGCGGGAACTGTTCGCGCTCGACCTGCTGCTCCAGTACATAGAGCAGGTGGACCGGGTTGGCGGCCACTTCCGTATTGTCGAAGTTGAAGACCTTGGACAGGATCTTGAACGCAAAGCGCGTCGACAGCCCGTTCATGCCTTCATCCACGCCCGCGTAATCGACGTATTCGTGGATGGACTTGGCTTTCGGGTCCGTGTCCTTGAGGTTCTCGCCATCGTAGACCAGCATCTTGGAGAACAGCGACGAGTTTTCCGGATCTTTCAGCCGCGACAGGATTGCGAACTGCGCCATCATGCGCAGGGTGCCGGGCGCGCACGGCGCTTTTTCCAGCGACGAATTGGCCAGCAGCTTGTCGTAAATCTTGATCTCGTCCGTCACGCGCAGGCAATACGGCACTTTGACGATGTAGATCCGGTCCAGGAATGCTTCGTTGTTGCGGTTGTTCTTGAAGGCTTTCCATTCCGATTCATTCGAGTGCGCCAGGATGATGCCGTCGAACGGGATCGCGCCGAAGCCCTCGGTGCCCTTGTAGTTGCCTTCCTGCGTGGCCGTCAGCAGCGGGTGCAGCACTTTGATCGGAGCCTTGAACATCTCGACGAATTCCATCAAGCCCTGGTTGGCCAGGCACAGGCCGCCGGAATAGCTGTAGGCGTCCGGATCGTCCTGCGCATAGTCTTCCAGCTTGCGGATATCGACCTTGCCGACCAGCGACGAAATGTCCTGGTTGTTTTCATCGCCCGGCTCGGTTTTCGAGATGGCGACCTGTTTCAGGATCGATGGATAGCGGCGCACCACGCGGAACTGGTTGATGTCGCCATTGAATTCGTGCAGGCGCTTGACCGCCCAAGGGCTCGGGATGTTGCGCAGGTAGCGGCGGGGGATGCCGTAATCCTCTTCGAGGATGGTGCCGTCTTCCTGTTCGTTGAACAGGCCCAGCGGCGATTCATTGACGGGCGAGCCTTTCAGGCAATAGAACGGCACTTGCTCCATCAACGATTTGAGCTTTTCAGCGATGGATGATTTACCGCCACCAACCGGGCCCAGCAGATACAGGATCTGCTTGCGCTCTTCCAGGCCTTGCGCGGCATGACGGAAGAACGACACCACTTGTTCAATCACTTCCTCGGTGCCATAAAACTCGCGGAATGCCGGATAGATCTTGATGACCTTGTTGGCGAAGATGCGGGACAGGCGCGTATCGTTGCGCGTATCGACCAGCGTCGGTTCGCCAATGGCAGCCAGCATGCGTTCCGCGGCGGAAGCGTACGTGAGCCGATCCTTCTTGCAAAGCGCCAGGTATTCGGACATGGACATTTCCTCTTCCCTGGTGCGTTCATACCGTGCTGCGTAGTTGTCAAAAATGGTCATTTGAATGTCCTTTATTGAATAAACCTGCTAGTCACTTGGTCGGCAGTGATGCCTGCTGGCCTTTGCTGTGGTGAGTGTGTTTCTCCCTATCTTTTTGTAGTTATTGTTGTGTGCTTCCAGCGACCTGCGGAGGCACGGATTGCCCGTGCCGCGGTGCTGTGTTGTTGGGCCGTGCGGAGGATGGTTGCCGGCATAGTTTTGCGCTCTATGTAACGCATCTTACGTTGATGAAATTAATTATTGCTCCACTGCTTCAGGAAGTCAAAACATATGTCGCAATATCGTTAATAGGTTTCCGTAAGGCGTTGAATTTAAATTGGAAAATGATTGTTTATCATGTATTTTCCTATGCTTTTCAACACCGTTCCGGTGCCTTTTCGCCACATTATCATGGCTGAGGCGCTCATGCCTGCACGCATGGAATTTCCGTGCTGCGATAAACTGCGTGCATCCCTTCCAACAATGAGAGAACAGCCATGACGAACAATCAGTTGCGCACCGTGGTGCAAGCCATGCCGAAAGCGGAATTGCACATCCATATCGAAGGGTCGCTGGAACCCGAACTGATCTTCGCGCTGGCCGAACGCAATGGCGTGCAACTGACGTATCCCTCCGTTGAAGCGCTGCGCCAGGCCTATGCATTCAAGGACTTGCAATCGTTCCTCGACATTTACTATGCGGGCGCCAGCGTGCTGTTGAAGGAGCAGGACTTCTATGACATGACGGCCGCCTACCTGAAAAAAGCAGCGGCCGACAATGTGCGCCACACGGAGATTTTCTTCGATCCGCAAACGCATACGGCGCGCGGCGTGCCGATGGAAACCGTGGTCAACGGCATCTACAAGGCGTGCCAGGATAGTCCCGTATCCGCAACACTGATCCTGTGCTTCCTGCGCCACTTGTCCGAAGAAGACGCACTGGAAACCCTGGAACAGGCGCTGCCGTTCCGCGACAAGTTCATCGGTGTCGGCCTGGATTCGTCCGAAGTCGGCCATCCGCCGGAAAAATTTGCCCGCGTGTTTGCCCGTTGCCGCGACCTGGGCTTGCACCTGGTCGCGCATGCGGGCGAAGAAGGCCCGCCGGCCTACATCCAGTCCGCGCTGGACGTGCTGAAAGTCGAGCGCATCGACCATGGCGTGCGCATCCTGGAAGACCGGGCGCTGACGGAACGGGTGGCGCGCGAAGGCATCGCACTGACGGTCTGCCCGCTGTCGAACACCAAGCTGCGCGTGTTCGACCAGATGCAAGACCACAACCTGGTGCAACTGCTGGACGCCGGGCTGGTGGCCACCGTGAATTCGGATGACCCGGCCTATTTCGGCGGCTACATGAACGACAACTTCCTGGCCGTGTTTGACTCGCTGCCGCTGGGCCTGTCGCACGCGCAGCGGCTGGCGCGCAACAGCTTTGTTGCTGCGTTCTTGCCGGCCGAACAAAAGCAGGCGTTCCTGGATGAAGTCGACGCCTATTTCGCCGCGTTACCCGTGTAAAAGAACGGGGCGCACGCTCCGTAGGGCGGTTTGGCACAGCCAAGCCGCCATGCATGCCATTCAACCATTAAGGCACGCTTAACAAATCCCCTTCATGCTTTGACCTTGGTCAACTTTGTCCACCAGGGAACCCGATGTTTGCTCAAGCAATCCGCATGACTTTGCGCGACTGGCGCGCCGGCCAGTTGCGTTTCCTGCTGGTGGCGCTGGTGGTGGCGGTGGCGGCCTTGTCCGCGTCCGGCTTTTTCATCGACCGCCTGCGCGCCGCGCTGGAGCGCGATGCGCACCAGTTGCTGGGCGCCGACATGGTGGTCACGGCCGACCAGCCCGCGCCGCAGGCGTGGCGCGATGAGGCCACGCGACGGGGCTTGCAGCAAGCCTACACGGCGGTGTTCCCCAGCATGGCGCAATCGGGCGAGGGCGAAGCGTCGCTGTCGCAACTGGCCTCGATCAAGGCCGTCACCAGCGGCTACCCGCTGCGCGGCCGCGTGCGTGTGGCGGCGGCGCCGGACCAGGCCAATGACGGCTTGGGCGATCCCGCCGCCGATATTCCCGAGGCCGGCACCGTGTGGGCCGATGCGGGCTTGCTGCCGGCGCTGGATACAAAAGTGGGCGGCGCCATCCGCCTGGGCGACAAGACTTTCACCATTGCGCGCCTGATCGCGGCCGAGCCGGACCGGGGCGCATCGTTCATGAATTTTGCTCCCCGCGTGATGCTGAACGCCGCCGATTTGCCGGCGACGGGCCTGGAACAGCCGGGCGCGCGCATCACGTACCGCATGCTGGTGGCCGGCAAGGACATGCAAGCCGTGCAGGCGTTCGACGACTGGCTGCAGGCAACAATCAAGGCCGATAATGTGCGCAACGTACGGCTGGAATCGCTGGAGGCGGGCCGCCCTGAAATGCGCGCCACGCTGGACCGGGCCGACCGCTTCCTGTCGCTGGTGGGATTGCTGTCGGCCATGCTGGCGGCCGTGGCGGTGGCCATGGCGGCGCGCCGCTTCATGGCGCGCAACCTCGATGCCTGCGCCATGCTGCGCTGCCTGGGCTTGACGCAAAACCAGGTCACGTTGCTGTACCTGATTGAATTCGCGCTGGTGGGCTTGCTGGGCTCGCTGCTGGGCGTGGCGTTGGGCTACGTCAGCCATTTCGTTCTGCTGAAATCGCTGGGTGCGCTGATGGTGGCGGATTTGCCGCCCGCCACGCTGATCCCTGCGCTGCAAGGCATGGCGGTCGGCATGCTGTTGCTGGCCGGCTTTGCGTTGCCGCCCGTGCTGCAATTGCGCAATGTGCCGCACAACCGCGTGATCCGCCGCGAAGCGGCCGCGCCGCAGCCGATGGCGCTGGCCACCTATGGCCTGGGCCTGGCGAGTTTCTTTGCGTTGCTGCTGTGGCAGGCGCGCGATGTGAAACTGGCATCGCTGACGGGGCTGGGTTTCCTGGCCGCGTTCGGCCTGTTTGCCCTGGCCGGCTGGCTGGGATTGAAGGTGTTGAAACCGCTGCGCGGCGCCGTCAACAACCAGGCGTGGCGCTTTGCCGTGACGTCGCTGCAGCGCCGCCCCGGCGCCACCGTGGTGCAAGTGGTGTCGCTGGCGCTGGGCTTGATGGCCTTGCTGTTGCTGACGGTGGTGCGGGGCGACTTGATGACGGCATGGCGCAACGCCACGCCGCCCGATGCGCCCAACCGTTTCATCATCAATATCCAGCCCGACCAGAAAGATCCGATCACCGCGAAGCTGGGCGCCGCCGGTGTCGCGAACGTGCCGATGTATCCGATGATCCGCGGCCGCCTGACCGCCATCAATGACAAGCCCGTCACGGCCACCACGTATACGGACGAGAGGGCCAAGGGGCTGGCGGAACGGGAATTCAACCTGTCGACGATGGCGGACATCCCGGCGGAAAACAAGATCGTGGTCGGCCGGTGGTATGCGGACCAGGAAGGCAAGCCGGAAGCGTCGGTGGAAGAGGGCATCGCGAAAACCCTGGGCCTGAAACTGGGCGACCGCATGCGCTTCGATATCGCGGGCTCGCCGGTGGAAGCCACGATCACCAGCTTGCGCAAGCTGGAATGGGGCTCGATGCGCGTGAATTTCTTTGTCGTCATCAACCCGAAAGCCATGGCGGACACGCCGCAAACGTGGATCACGGCCTTCCACTTGCCGAAGCAGCATGCCGCCATGGGCAATACGCTGGCGCGCGAATATCCGAATTTGACGGTGGTCGACGTGGGCGCCGTGCTGCGCCAGGTGCAGGCGGTGCTGGACCAGGTGATCGTGGCGGTGGAATTCCTGTTTGGATTTACGCTGATTTCCGGCGTGCTGGTGCTGTACGCGGCGCTGATGGGGTCGCAGGATGAGCGTACCCGCGAAGCGGGCCTGTTGCGCGCGCTGGGCGCCACGCGGCAGCAATTGTCGCGTGCGCAATTGATCGAGTTCCTGCTGGTGGGCGCGCTGGCCGGCCTGCTGGCCGCCACGGGCGCCGCCGCCATGGGATGGGGGCTGGCAACCTACCAGTTCAAGTTCGAGTGGGTATTCAATCCGGGCGTGTGGGGCGCCGGCCTGGCCGCCGGGGCGCTGTGCGCGATTGTCGGCGGCTACTTTGGCTTGCGCAGCGTGTTGAAGCACCCGCCGTTGCAGACGTTGCGTAACGCGTGATTTGCGTTATTGCGACGCGTCCAGGTGGACGGCGTAACCGCTCTGGCCCGGCGCGATCTCGTCGCGCAACGTCAGCGCGGGGATCATGTAATCGCCCATGTTTTGCTTGCGGTACGGGATCGGCGCCGTGGTGGCCAATGTATCGAGGCGCTGCCCCAGTGCCGACCGCACGTCCGCGAAGCGCGCTTCATCCATGCGGCTGGTGCGGTACACAACAAAGGGTGGCAGTACGTCGAATCCCGGGTAGTGCAATACGCCATGCTGGATCGGGAACAATACGTCGTCGATCGGGCCATTGATGCCGCGCGGGCTGTAATGGGATTCCCAGCCGCCGGTGGTGACCACCAGCATGGCGCGCTTGCCGGACATGGCGCCCTGGCCATAGCGTTCGCCCCACCGTTGATCCGAATGTTCGCCCACGCCATAGGCAAAACCATAGGCATAGACCCGGTCGATCCATCCCTTGAGGATGGCCGGCATGGAAAACCACCATAGCGGGAATTGCAGGATCACGGTATCGGCCCAGCGCAGCTTGTCCTGCTCCCGTGCGATGTCCGGGCTTTGCACACCGTTCGCATAAGCGTGCTTCGAGTCGAGCGATGGATGGAAGTGCGGGCCGACGGGCGCGGCCAGGCTGTCGGTCGCGTCGATCGGCGCTTTCCAATCCATCGCATACAGGTCCGACACTTGCACCGTATGGCCCTGCGCTTGCAGGTGTTGCACGGAAAAGTCCTTGAGGGCGCCATTCAGTGAATGGGGTTCCGGGTGGGCGTAGACGATCAGGATATTCATGGTGTGGCTCAAAAGAAGTGGTGGAGCCGTCAGGATAGGCATTGCTGCGGTATAGTTGAAATGAATAGTTGAAATTGCAGGTATATTGAAAGTTAATGTCCATGAATGATCTGCGCCGGCTGGACCTGAACCTGCTCGTGACGCTGGACGTGTTGCTGGCCGAGCGCAACGTCACGCGCGCCGCGCAGCGGCTGCATTTTTCGCAGCCATCGGTCAGCGTGCACCTGGCCAAGTTGCGCGACATCTTTGGCGACCCGCTGTTGTTGCCCGGCCCGCGCGGCATGCAGCCGACAGCGCGCGCGGAAGAGTTAAGGACGCCGCTGCGGCAGGCGCTGGAAGCGCTGTCCCAGGCCGTGCAGCCGGGCAAACCGTTCGACCCCGCCACGGCGGACAACACGTGGCGCGTGGCGGCGGCCGATTATGGCGAAACCGCCGTGCTGTTACCTGCGTTGGCCGGTTTGAGAAAGGCCGCGCCGGGCACGCGGCTGGCGGTCGTGCAACTGGAGCCGGCCCGCATCGCCAAACTGGCGGAGCAGGGCGATATCGACCTGGCGCTGCATACGGCGGAAGGCGCGCCGCAACATTTGCACCGGCAAACCTTGTTCAGCGAACAATATGTGCTGGCGGGGCGCAGCGGCCATCCGCATTTGAAACGGGCGCCGACCTTGGCGCAGTTTTGCAAGCTGGAACACGTGATTGTGTCGACCGCCGGCGGCGCCTTTTACGGCGTCACCGATGACGCGCTGGCGCAGCGGGGCTTACAGCGCAAGGTGGTGCTGTCGGTGCCCCACTTCCTGTTCGTACGCGCCGCGCTGCTGTCGACCGACCTGGTGGCCATGCTGCCGTCGCGGCTGGTGCGCGGGATGCCCGGCTTGCGCGTGGTGGCGCCGCCGGTGGACGTGCGCGGTTATGACATGGTGATGGTGTGGCATGAACGCAGCCACCGCGATCCTGCCCACCAGTGGCTGCGCAGCCATATCGCGGCCTCGGTGTAGACCCTCAAGGTGGTATCATGACAGTCACCATGACTGAACAAACGATATACGAAGCCATCGGCGGCGAACTGAAGTTGCGCGAGATGGTGGACCGCTTTTATGACTTGATGGAACTGGAGCCGGAATTCGCGGTCATCCGCGCCCTGCATCCCCCCACCACCGAAGGTTCGCGCGACAAGCTGTTCTGGTTCCTGTCCGGCTGGATGGGCGGGCCGGATGCGTTTGTCGAACGCTTTGGCCACCCGCGCCTGCGGGCGCGCCATCTGCCATTCCCGATCGGCACCACCGAGCGCGACCAGTGGTTGCGCGCCATGGCCTGGGCCATGGAAGACGTGGGTATCCATGAAGAATTGCGCGTACGGCTGATGCAATCGTTTTACCAGACGGCCGACTGGATGCGTAATCACCCGCATTAATACGGTTCCTGCTGTAGGGCGGATTTGGACTGTGATGAGCAACGTGGAATTGCTGGCTATATTGGCGCTGGGCGCCGTGATCGTGGCGTTGCAAGTGGTGACGCTGTTGCGCACCCGCGCCCCGCAGCAGGACAAGGGCGTGGCCGAGCTGGCAACGGGACTGGAGCGCCTCGAGCGCGAAGTGCGCCTGCAGTTGCAGGCCACGGCGCAGGCGTCGCGCCAGGAAACCGCGCAAATCCTCGCGCAATCCCATGCCGCCACCGTGCAGCAGCTGGACGTGATGCGGCGCCAGATCGAAGCGCTGACGGAATCGAGCGCGCGCCGCCTGCTGGAAGTGCGCGCCACCCTGGAAGTCAAAATGCGCGAGCTGCAAGCCGACAACGGCGCCCGGCTGGAAGAGATGCGCAAGACGGTCGATGAAAAACTGCACGCGACGCTGGAAGAACGGCTGTCGGCATCGTTCAGGCAAGTGTCGGAGCGGCTCGAGCGCGTTCACCAGGGCCTGGGTGAAATGCAGCAACTGGCGCTGGGCGTGGGGGACTTGAAACGCGTGCTGACCAACGTGAAAACCCGCGGCACGTGGGGCGAAGTCCAGTTGGAAATGCTGCTGGAACAAGTGCTGACGCCGGACCAGTATGCGAAAAACGTGGAAACCGTGGCCGGCTCGAATGCGCGCGTGGAATTCGCGCTGAAATTGCCGGGCAAGCGCGATGGCGAAGCGCCCGTGTGGATGCCGATCGACGCCAAATTCCCGAAAGAACAATACGAACGCCTGATCGATGCCGCCGAGCGGGCCGACGCGGATGGCGTGGCGCTGGCCGGGCGCGAGCTGGAACGCGCCGTGCGCAACGAAGCGAAAACCATTGCCGACAAATACCTGGCGCCGCCGGCGACCACCGACTTCGCGATCCTGTTCCTGCCGACGGAAGGTCTGTATGCGGAAGTCATGCGCCGCCCGGGACTGGCCGATGAATTGCAGAGAACTAATCGCATCAGCATTGCGGGGCCGTCGACATTGATGGCGTTGCTGAACAGCTTGCAGATGGGCTTCCGCTCGCTCGCGCTGGAAAAGCGCTCGTCGGAAGTGTGGCAAGTGCTGGGCGCCGTGAAGACGGAGTTCGCCAAGTTTGGCGACGTGCTGGCCACTACGCGGCTCACGCTGGAAAAGGCGGCGCGCAATATTGAAACGGCGGAAGTGCGCAGCCGGCAAATGGCGCGCAAATTGAAGTCGGTGGAGGCGCTGCCGGATGCCGCGGCGCAGCAGTTGCTGGGGCAGGGCGAAAGCACGGACGACACTGACGCGGCCTGATGCCGCCATGCATGCGTCCCAGTGGCAGCGAACGTACCGACGTGCATGCATGGCGGCTTTCGCGTTGCGAAAACCGCCCTACGGAGCGACCGTAGTTGGCGCTGGAATCAGATCAGCCCTTCAAACATCACCACTTCGACCAGTTCTCCCGCCGCCACGTCGCCCTGCTCGTGTGGCAACACCACCATGCAATTGGCTTCCGACATCGAGCGCAGGATGCCGGAGCCCTGCGATCCGGTAATCCGCACTTCGCGCTCGCCATTGGGCGCAATGTAAATGATGCCGCGTTGATATTCCGTGCGTCCCGGTTTCTTGCGCAGCGTCACCGCGCTGCGGGCGCGCACCGTGAAGTGGCTGGCCGTGGTGCCCATCATTTTCATCAGGCCGGGCCGGACGAAGAAATAAAACGCCACCATGGCCGCGACCGGATTGCCGGGCAAGCCGAACAGCCAGGACTGCCGGCCTTCGGAGGCAATGCGGCCAAACGCCATCGGGCGGCCGGGACGCATGTCCAGGTTCCAGAAGCCGACGTCGCCCAGTTCCGTCATGATGGATTTGATGTAATCGGCCGCCCCGGCCGACACGCCGCCGCTGGTGATGACCGCGTCGGCGCTGGTGCAGGCCGTGCGCAGCGCTTCTTCCAGCGCGGCGCGGTCGTCGCGCACGGCGCCCATGTCGATCACGTCGCAGCCCAGTCGCGTCAGCATGCCGTACAAGGTGTAGCGGTTGCTGTCATAGATGCAGCCCGGCTCCAAGGCTTCGCCGATCGAACGCAATTCATCGCCGGTGGAAAAGAAGGCCACGCGCAGGCGGCGCCGCACCGGCACTTCGGCCATCCCCAGCGACGCCAGCAGGCCGAGGTCGGCCGGCGTGACGATCTTGCCCTGGTGCAGAGCGGGTTTGCCGATGGCCAGGTCTTCGCCCTTGAAACGGCGGTTGGCGCCGGTCTTGATGGTGCCGGGGGCGATGGTGACGCTGTCAGGCGTGATGGCGGCAGCCAATTCCTGCGGCAGCACGGTATCGAGGCCGTCCGGCATGACGCCGCCCGTCATGATGCGGGCGCACTCGCCGGTCGGGATGTGGACGCCGGACGGGCGGCCGGCCAGCACGGTGGCCGCCACGCGCAAGGTGGTGGGCGCATCGGCCGACAGGTCGGCGCCACGGAAGGCATAGCCGTCCATGGCGGAATTGTCGTGCGCGGGGACGTCGATGGGGGAAATGACATCGGTGGCCAGGACGCGCTCCAGCGCCTGGCGCAGCGCGACTTTTTCCACGGCGGTGACCGGCGTGATGGCATCGCGGATGATGCGCTGCGCTTCGCCGGCCGACAGCGACGCCTTGCGGCCAAAACCGCTGGCGGCGGGTTCGGCCAGCTTTTCCATGTCTTTCAGGTCGGCCAGCGTATTGATGTTGCGAAATGCGCCGGCTTCCTGGAACAGCACCTGCGTGACCTTGATCGCGCCATACCAGCCATCCATGCGGCGTCCGCCGGTTTCCAGGTAGGCATCGAGTTTGGGCAGCACGGATTTTTTCATCAGCGCGAACACGGGGTGCACGCGGCGGTAAGCGTCGCCGCTTTCATCGGCATCCATGGTCACGGCCACGGCCAGGTCGGCATCGTCGCGCAGCAGCGCTTCGGCCAGGCGGACACCCAGGTCGTCCGGCAGGAATGGCGAGTCGCAGGGGGCGGTCAAGAGCCAGTCCGTCTCGCAGCGGCGCAAACCGGTCTGCAAGCCGGCCAGCGGCCCTTCGAACCCGGTGAGGTCATCCTGCCAGACGGGCGCGTCCGAATTGGCGGCGACGGCGATCGATGCATAGGCGGCCTGGTTGCGGTTGGCGTTGATGGCCAGTTGCGCCACCTGCGGCGCCAGCCGTTGCAGCACGTGGGCGGCCAGCGGACCGCCGCGGAATGGCTGCAATCCCTTGTCGACGCGTCCCATGCGGGTGCCGCGGCCGCCGGCCAGGATCATGCCGGTCATCTTGTGCTTGAAAGTCAAACCATCCCCCGAGAGTAGCCGTTGAGTTGCATGCGGGTGCATCTACGGCAGTCTAACGGGCGATGCCGGACTTGGAAAGAATTCAACCGCCGATATAGGACATTTCCACCTTGCGGGCGGAAGCGGGCAGGGCGGTCTGGCTGGTGCGCAACTCGGAATAACGGTCGCCCCGCGCCTGCCACAGGTGGCTGACGGCGCCGCTGATTTCCGCATCGGACGCGCCATTGCGCAGCAGCGCGCGCAAATCGTGGCCGCGGGTGGCGAACAGGCAGGTATACAGCTTGCCTTCGGTGGACAGGCGCGCCCGCGAACAATCCTTGCAGAATGCCTGGGTGACGCTGGAAATCAGGCCGATTTCACCGCCGCCATCGGTATAGCGCCACCGTTCGGCGGTTTCACCCGTGTAATTGGCGGCAATCGGTTCGATCGGCATTTCCGCATTGATGCGCCGCGCGACTTCCGCTGACGGCACCACTTCATCGAGTTTCCAGCCATTCGATGCGCCCACGTCCATGTATTCGATAAAGCGCAGGATGAAGGGGCTGCCCTTGAAATAGCGCGCCATGGGCAGGATTTCCTGGTCATTCATGCCGCCTTTGACCACCATGTTGACCTTGATGGGCCCCAGTCCCACCTTGTGGGCGACATCGAGGCCGTCCAGCACGTCGCCCACGGCGAAATCCACGTCATTCATGCGCTTGAACACGGCATCGTCCATCGCGTCCAGCGACACGGTGACGCGTTGCAAACCCGCATCTTTCAGCGCTTGCGCCTTGCGGGCCAGCAGCGAACCGTTGGTGGTCAAGGTCAGGTCGAGCGGTTTGCCGTGCACGGTCTTTAACTGCGCCAGCATCTCGATGAGCTTTTCTATATTCTTGCGCAACAGCGGTTCGCCGCCCGTCAGGCGCAGCTTTTCCACGCCGTGTTCAATGAAAATCTGCGCGATACGCGTGATTTCCTCGAAGCTCAGCAGCGAAGAGTGGGGCAGGTAGTTGTAATCCTTGTCGAACACTTCCTTGGGCATGCAATACACGCAACGGAAGTTGCAGCGGTCCGTGACGGAAATGCGCAAGTCGTGCAAGGGGCGGGCGAGCTGGTCGCGCAGGCTGCCGGTGGGCGCCTGCAACACGTCGGGCACGAAGGCAGACTGGGCCCGCTGGTCGGTAAAAACAATAATTTTCTCGGACATACAGTAACGATAGCACGACGCCAGCGACCCCGTCGGCAGCGGCGTGGATTTCACCTGTACGCCGCCGCGCATATCCGTGCCTGCCCCCATCGGCAGGACGAAAAAAAGGGAGGCGCACAGGCCTCCCTTTCTTGTCTACCGCTTAAGCAAGCTTAGCGGCGGGTGCTGACCTGGACCAGCGGTTCGTTCGACTGCGGCGGCAGCGGCTTGCGCTCGCGCGGCACGCGCACGGGCGGGGCCACCTGGGCGGCAGCTTCCTGCGCGGCGCGCAGCTTGGCCGGGTCGGTCGATGCCAGGGTCAGGCCGGCGGCTTCCAGGATCGCGTTCATGTCGCTTTGCGGTTTCGCTGCTGGCGCTGGTGCAGGAGCAGCAACAACTGGCGCGGCTTCCACGACTGGCGCGGGAGCGGCCACTGGCGCAGCTTCCACCACTGGCGCAGCTTCAATGGCCGGGGCGGCGGCTTCCACCACAGCTGGTGCGGCAACTGGCTCCGCTGCCGGAGCAGCAGGCGCAGCTTCCGCCGCCGGCGCCGTGTAGGCGTACTCGGCAACTGGAGCAGGTTCCGGCACGACCGGTGCAGCTTGTGCAGCAGCAACTGCTTGCTCGATCAGCGAAGCAGGCGCTTCCTCAGCAGGCGCGGCAACCGGTGCGGCAACCTCGGCAACCGGCGCTACGTCAGCCACCGGCGCGGCAACTTCCACTGCGGCGGCAGGCGTGACCACGGGAGCAACCTCAACCGCAGTGGTTTCCGCCACGGCAGCGGGCGCTGCCTCAGCAACCGGCGCAGCTTCGGCAACAACCGCCGGCGCCACGTCGGCAACAGGCGCGGCAGGCACTGGCGCAACTTCAGCAACCGGAGCAGCCGGAGCTGCAACTTCAGCAGCAGGCGCCGCAGTTACCGGAGCAGTCTCGGCAACCGGAGTCGCAGGCGCTGGCGCAGTCTCGGCAACCGTTGCAGCCACGGCAGGCGCTGCTTCCGCACCTTCTTCCGGCGCCACGGTGAAGCTGATCACCGGGCTGCGTTCCGCGCCGTCCGCACCCTCAACACCCTCGGCGCCTTCGCGCTCGCGGCGGTTACGGTTGCGGCCGCCACGACGGCGGCGGCGGCGCGGCTCGTCGCCGCCTTCCGCGCCTTCGTCATCGCCTTCCGGACCAGCGTTGGCCGCCAGTTTCTGTGGCGCTTCCACCACAGGCGCCTGGGCAGCAACACCCGGTACACCCGGTGCAACGGCCGTCAGCGCCACGGCGCCCGCAGCCAATACTGCCGCTTCGTCGGTTTTCACTTCAACGGCTTTGTCGGCACGCGGTTCACGCGGCGGGCGTTGTGGACGCTCGCCACGTTCAGGACGCTCACCACGTTCGGCGCGTTCACCACGCTCGGCACGCTGGCCCTGCGCTTCGGCTGGTGCGCCTTCGCGGGCTTCACGCGGTTCGCGCGGCGGACGCGGCGGGCGGGCTGGGCGGACCTGCGCATCGGCGGCCGGCTTGGCGCCTTCCTCACCGGCGGCACGGGCGCCCGGTTCGCGCTCTTCGCGGCCCGGCTTGCCATTGCGTTCATTGCGATTGCGGCCACGCTGGCCACGGGCGTTGCGTTCCTGGCGGTCACCCGCCGGCTTGGTCGTGACGATGGTTGGTGCAACCGGCGCCACTGGCGCTGGTTCTTCCTCTTTGCCGGAGAAGAACGAGAACAGGCGGGCAAAGAAACCCTTTTCCGCAGGGGCCGGCGCCGGTGCGGCGACAGGTGCTGCGGCCGGCTTCGCGGCTTCGGCGGCCTTGCGGTCCACCATCGGCGCCGGCTGTTCCGGCGTGATGGTTTTCACCACGGCTTCCTGGCGCGGCTTGGCTTCTTCCTTCTGGCGTTTCGCGTAAGCCATATCGGTTTCGGCCGACTCCGCCAGCGTGTAGCTGGCAGCGTGGTCTTCCAGGCGCGGATCGTCGTGCTTGATGCGTTCCAGCTTGTAGTGCGGCGTGTCCAGGTGCTTGTTCGGAATCAGGATCACGGTGATGCGGTGACGGTTCTCGATCTTCAGCACTTCGCCGCGTTTTTCGTTCAGCAGGAAGGCTGCCACGTCCACCGGCACTTGCACGTGGATGGTGGCCGAGTTTTCCTTCATCGCCTCTTCCTGGATGATGCGCAGCACCTGCAGGGCGGACGATTCGGTATCGCGGATGTGGCCGGTGCCGGAGCAGCGCGGGCACGTCACGTGCGAACCTTCGGACAGCGACGGACGCAGGCGCTGGCGCGACAGTTCCATCAGGCCGAAGCGGGAAATCTTGCCCATTTGTACACGGGCACGGTCGTGGTGCAGGGCGTCTTTCAGGCGCTGCTCCACTTCGCGCTGGTTCTTCGACACTTCCATGTCGATGAAGTCAATCACGATCAGGCCGCCCAGGTCGCGCAGGCGCAACTGACGGGCCACTTCTTCGGCCGCTTCCAGGTTGGTGTTGAAGGCGGTGGTCTCGATGTCGGAACCGCGGGTGGCGCGGGCCGAGTTGACGTCGACGGACACCAGTGCTTCGGTGTGGTCGATCACGATGGCGCCGCCCGATGGCAGCGGCACGGTACGGGAATACGCGGTTTCGATCTGGTGTTCGATCTGGAAACGGGAGAACAGCGGCACGTCGTCGCTGTAGCGTTTCACGCGGTGCACCATGTCCGGCATCACGTGGCTCATGAACTGGTGAGCCTGTTCGTAGATGTCGTCCGTATCGATCAGGATTTCGCCGATGTCCGGCTGGAAATAATCGCGGATGGCGCGGATCACCAGCGACGATTCCTGGTAAATCAGGAACGCGCCGGAAGCCGCTTTCGACGCGCCTTCGATCGCGCGCCACAGTTGCATCAGGTAATTCAAGTCCCACTGCAGTTCTTCGACCGTGCGGCCGATGCCTGCGGTGCGGGCAATCACGGACATGCCTTGTGGCAAGTCCAGTTTGTCCATGGTTTCGCGCAATTCCTGGCGCTCTTCCCCTTCGACACGGCGCGATACGCCGCCGCCGCGCGGATTGTTCGGCATCAGGACCAGGTAACGGCCGGCCAGCGAGATGAAGGAGGTGAGGGCGGCGCCTTTATTGCCGCGCTCTTCCTTTTCCACCTGCACCATGATTTCCTGGCCTTCGCGCAGCGCTTCCTTGACGGACGCGTTGCGGACATCGACGCCTTCGCGGAAGTAGCTGCGCGCCACTTCCTTGAAGGGCAGGAAACCGTGACGGTCTTCGCCGTAGCTGACGAAGCAGGCTTCCAGCGATGGTTCGATACGGGTGATGACGCCTTTATAGATGTTGGATTTGCGCTGCTCGCGGCCGGCGGTTTCGATGTCGATATCGATCAGTTTCTGACCATCGACAATCGCTACCCGCAGTTCCTCTTGCTGCGTAGCATTAAACAACATGCGTTTCATTTTTTTAAACTCCGCGGCCCCATAGGCCTCTCAAGCCGCTCCCTCGCGGGAACGGCGTAGTACATGGGATATACGCGGGAGAAAGGAGGCTGCGGAAAATGCCTCGTCATGCGGCGCAGCAGGGGGGCGCGGTTGCCCGCAGTTACCCCAGCCCGCCGCAAAGGGCGCATGAAGCCAATCGTCATGCCGAGTGCGCGCACTGCCTGTAAGCTCATCTGCGCGGCCCTTATTGATAGATAAGGGGGGCGGAGCACAACAGCAGGCGTGCGCAAATCGTCGAGCCAGCGCAACCGCGCCTGGCGAAAACGGCAGCGTTATCAACTTCATCAAACCGGCGAGCAACGACTATGGGCTTGCTCGCCAGACTCATCCTAACTATCCAGCCAATCTAATCCCAGCACCCGTGCCCTCTACCCGATGACAACAGCGGTTGCCACCCTGATATGCGCACGAGTGTGCGTATACGTTTTTTTTCCACCGAATTTGCAATCTGGCGAGGCCAGTGGATACGCCCCTGTGTAGAATGTGCTTTTAATTCTTACACTTGCAGCAGGGTTAACCGCAGCAAAACAATTATATATTCAAAATGAAGGACTTAGAGAGATTTTCTGGGAAGATAGGCAATAAGGGTACGAAAATACCGCCTGAAAAGGCACCCCAAGCTTCCCCAACACAGGTCCTGCCGCAAGCACAATTCCTGACGATCACCGAAGAAGAAGCCGGACAACGGATAGATAACTACCTGTTGCGGATCTGCAAAGGTGTGCCGAAAAGCCATGTCTACCGCATCCTGCGCTCCGGTGAAGTGCGCGTCAATAAAGGCCGCATCGACCAGTTATACCGCCTGGTGGAAGGCGATATCGTGCGCGTGCCGCCGATCCGCCTGGCTGAAAAAGCCGAAGCGGTGGTGCCGGCGTGTGAATTCGATATTATTTTCGAGGACAGCCATTTACTGGTGATCGATAAACCGGCCGGCGTCGCCGTGCATGGCGGTTCCGGTGTGTCGTTCGGCGTCATCGAGCAATTGCGTGCGTCCCGTCCCGACGCGAAATTCCTGGAACTGGTGCACCGGCTGGACCGCGACACGTCCGGTTTGCTGTTGCTGGCCAAGAAACGCTCGGCGCTGACCAACCTGCACGAACAAATGCGCGACGGGCATACGGATAAGCGATACCTGACCCTGGCCGTGGGCGACTGGAAGAACGCTCGTCAGCATGTTAAATTGCCATTGCGTAAATATTCCACGCCGGATGGCGAGCGGCGTGTGTCGGTGTCGGAAGATGGCTTGCCGTCGCACACGGTATTTACACTGTTGAAGAAGTTTGCGGGCTTTGCGTTGCTGGAAGCCGAACTGAAGACGGGGCGTACGCACCAGATCCGCGTGCACCTGGCATCGTCGGGCTTTCCTATCGCAGGTGATGATAAATATGGCGATTTTGCATTGAACAAGGCGCTTCAAAAAGCCGACGCCACGCGTGGCGCGCTGAAGCGGATGTTCCTGCATGCACACCAGATTACGTTTACCCATCCGGAAACGGGCAAGGTCATGACCTTGAACGCGCCATTGGCCGCCGAATGCGAGCGATTCTTGGTAAGCTTGGGCAAACCATTGAACTAACAGAGGAGCCGGCGCGGGCGCGCCGGATGTCATGCCAAGAAAGCAATATGATCTGATTGTCTTCGACTGGGACGGGACGTTGATGGATAGCACATCGACGATCGTCAAGTGTATTCAAGCTTCAGCACGTGACCTGGGCTTGCCGGTACCGGGGGAAGACGCCGCGTCGCACGTTATCGGCCTGGGCTTGTATGAAGCCATGCAAGCCGTGTTGCCGAACGTCGATCCCAAATATTATCCGCGCATGGTGGAGCGCTATCGCTACCATTTCCTGTCAAAAGACCACGAATTGACGTTATTTGACGGCGTGGCCGACATGCTGCAAGAGCTGTCAGCGAGCGCTTACTTCCTCGGCGTGGCGACCGGCAAGAGCCGGGTCGGCCTGAACCGCGCGCTGGCGGAAGCAGGCTTGCTGTCGATGTTCGACGCCACCCGCTGTGCCGATGAAACGTTTTCCAAGCCCCATCCAGCCATGCTGCAGGAATTGACGCGCGAACTGGGCCAGGACATGAAGCGCACCGTCATGATCGGCGACACCAGCCACGACATCCTGATGGCGAACAATGCGGGCGCGGCCGGCATCGCTGTCGAATACGGCGCGCATCCGGCTGACCAGCTGCATGCCTGCAACCCCATCTACTCGGCCAAAACCGTGCAGGAATTGCACCAGTGGCTGACCGAGAACGCTTGATGGAAGTCCAGGAAGTCTTGATTTGTCCGGCGGCCGACGTGGAAGAAGGCGGCAGGGGCGTGCGCTTTCCCGTCACGGCGTTTGGCGAAGACGCGACCGGGTTTGTCGTGCGCCACGGCGGCGTGGCCTACGCGTACCTGAACCGCTGCGCCCACGTGCCGATCGAACTGGACTGGGTGCAAGGCGAGTTTTTCGAATCCAGCAAACTCTATATCATGTGTTCCACCCACGGGGCGTTGTACGTGCCGGACAGCGGCTTTTGTGCCGGCGGCCCCTGCCGTGGCGGCCGGCTGCGCCCGATTAAAGTGGTGGAACGCGACCAGCAACTCTATTGGCAGCCTGACGAGTTCATCCGTCCGGCGCGCGCCTGACTGAATAATAATGAGCGAAAACACTAGCGATAGCGCGCCCGGCGCGGACCTTCCGCCCACTCCCGCACCGACGCCGGCCCCTACTTCGGCGCCGACGGCGCCACCACGGGAAGTCGGCGGCCTGAACTGGGAGCGGGAAGTACTGGAAAAACTGGTGCTGTCCACCGTGCGCGAGCGCCGTGCGCACCGGCGCTGGGGCATCTTTTTCAAATTCCTGACCCTGCTGTTGATCCTGTTTGCGGTGGCGACGTATTTCGATATTTCCTGGCCCGGCGCCGATGGTGAAGCGCTGGGACGCCATACGGCGCTGATTGAAATCGACGGCAATATCGAGACGGAAGGCAGCGGCTCGGCCGCCGTCGTGATTCCCGCGCTCAATAAAGCGTTTGCCGACAGTGGCTCGGTGGCCGTGGTGCTGCACATTAACAGCCCCGGTGGCAGTCCCGTGCAGGCCGGCATGATCGTCGACGAAATCCACCGCTTGCGCAAAGGGTACCCAAGCAAGCAACTGTATGTGGTGGTCAATGAGATTTGCGCATCCGGCGGCTATTACATTGCCGCCGCTGCTGACCAGATCTATGTCAACAAGGCCAGCGTGGTGGGTTCCATCGGCGTGCTGATGGAAGGGTTCGGCTTCACGGGCATCATGAGCAAGGCAGGCGTCGAGCGCCGTTTGCTGACCGCAGGGGAAAACAAGGGCTTCATGGATCCCTTCCTGCCGCTGTCGGACAAGCACCGCCAGCATGCGCAAACCATGCTCAATGAAATCCACCAGCAATTCATCGGTGTGGTGCGCGCCGGACGGGGCAAGCGCCTGAAGGAGACGCCGGAAACGTTCTCCGGCCTGTTCTGGACCGGCGAGCGCGCCATCACCATGGGCCTGGCCGATGGCCTGGGCACGGTCGATACCGTGGCGCGCGATGTGATCCACGCGGAAGACATTGTGGACTACACGCAACATGAGGGCTTGCCGGAGCGGGTGCTGAAGAAGTTTGGCGCGGCGATGGGCGAGGGTGTCGTGAAGGCAACCGTTCGCAATGCGGGACGGGAAATCCGCTGAGCAAACGGAGCGGTAAACGTATAGTTGAGCTGATGCGCATCAGTGCGGTTATGCACAGATCGATGTTAGCATTTATGCCTTTTTGACCCTTGAAATCCCCCGAGTGTGGGCTATATTGGTGGTGTAGTTCATTCCAAGGGAGGCCGCAAAACAACCTAACTCGTTGTCTGCACTGTCAGAAACGAACTACTCAACCGCATCACGAATGCGGACTCGAGTGAATTTCAGTTCCTCGCATTGAGTCCCGGGATGGGACTGGAGAACGGCGGCAGAAGTGCCGCTGTTTTCATTTGCGCTTCGCGCATGGATTTCTTCTGCTTCCGAGTGGAAGCCGCCAGACCCCAGCCAGTCCAGGAATTGCCTCTGCGCCTCCCGGCGCCATGCCGCCTGTTCTGTATTGCTGTCGCCTTTTGCCTGGATGAGGATCAACTCGCCAGTGTGTTGCGCCATAAAGTGGAAGACAGACTGGGGCATACGCCCTCCTGATTCTTACAGCGGTTAGGTGGATTCCTACGGTAAATTCAGTGTAATCCTGGGAGCAGCATCAACCTTGATCTATGTCAATTAGCCTGTCGAAGATGCATCTGGTAAAGTCTCGCGAATGAGTAAATTATCTTTAGACCGCATCCTGCAATCGCAGGGCTTTGGCACCCGCAAGTATTGCCGTGCCCTTATCGAAGATGGCGAAGTCAGCATTGCTGGCGAAGTCCATGACAATTACAAGGAAACCCTGGAAACCGACGGCCTGGTGCTGTCCGTGTTCGATGAAGAGTGGGTCGTCCGCGAGCACGTTTATCTTGCGCTGTATAAACCCGCCAATTACGAATGTTCACGCAAGCCCAGCCATCATCCGGGCGTGTTGACGTTGTTGCCGGAACAGTTCACCTGGCGCGACGTGCAGCCGGTTGGCCGTCTCGACCATGACACCACGGGGCTGTTGTTGATGTCCGATGATGGCCCGTTCATTCATGCGCAATCCTCGCCGAAGCGCCACGTGCCCAAGGTATACCAAGCCACCACGGCCGAACCGGTGACGCCGGAGCTGGTGGCCCAGCTACTGTCCGGTGTGCAATTGCATGACGAACCGGCGCCGCTGGCGGCGCTGGTGTGCGAGCAAAAGGGCGAGCATTTGCTGGAGATCGTGCTGGAGCAGGGCAAATACCACCAGGTCAAGCGCATGCTGGCCGCCGCCGGCAACCATTGCAGCGCACTGCACCGCTCGGCGATCGGCGGGCTGGAGCTGGCGTCGCTGGGACTGCAGGAAGGGGAGTGGTGTTATTTGAATGAGGAACAGTTGGCGCTGCTGGCGCCGGTATAAATCGGTCCCGGCGTGCCATGCGTGGTGGGTCACGGCCGCAACTTGCGTCCTTCCCGCCGCCCATGCAACCAGTAATGCTCCATCGCCCCAATCCCTGACGCAGCCACATCGGGATTGGCCGCCAGGTAAAGCGCCCCGTCAAAATCCGCCATCCATCGCATGTTCGGCGGCACGCTGCTTTCCAGGAATGATGCAGGAACCGCCCGTCCGGCATACCGGTGCGGCATCGGTTCGCCGGTGGCGATGTCAGTCAGGTGGCGGAACGCGATACTGCCGTAAAACGGATCCGACATCATCGGGACGTAATACGCACAGTCATCGAAGAAATAATGGGTGACTTGCGACCACCGGGTACGCATCGCGTCGAGCTGCGGCGCACCGCCATGCAACAGGTTGGCGGCCCAGATCAGCGCCTGCCCCTTTTTCGCATGGAAGATTTGCGGCTGTACGCCGTGCTCCTCCACCAATGCACGCCACATGGGTTCATATAACGCCTGGGTCGGCAAATCTTCGCGGTCCGCCGAACATTGGCCGATATGCTCGTTCGTATAGACGGGCCAGCGGTGGCTGCCGGGGTAGTACATCAGCGGCCCATTGTTTTCGTCGACATCGTCCATGGCCACCCACACGCCGCACATGAAGCGCTCGGGGTTGGAGTGAAAGTGCACGGTGTCCGAATGGACGTGTTGCTGCGTGCCGACCGGGAAATTCAAGGTCTGGAATGGCCGTGCGCGCCGGCCGTACAGTTGGCCCAGCAAGGCCAGGATGGCGGGGTTACCGGCGATATTACGCACATCCTGGTTGAACTGCCATGCATCGCGTACCCGCAAGCTGACCCCTTCGCGATGCCCGTGGGCGCGCCAGGCGTCGAAATCGAAACGGTTGCCGAGCGCCGCCTTCACCGACTCCGCCTTGCGGCTGAAATCGGCGTCAGGGAATTCGATCAGCGCGAAACCCTGCGTGGCAAGGCTGTGCGCGACGCTGCGCACGGTGGGATGAATCGCCGGATCGTCGAATATCCGACGGAAGAATGGCGACTCCACCAGCGGAACGCCGGGCAGCAAGTGCTCCATGGTCACGGACGCAGGCGGCGCTTCTCTTTGCGGCCGTACTTCAGATAATGCTCGGCGGGGTTCCAGCCACCATCCGCTACATCGGGGTTGGCGGCAAGGTACAGCTCGCCATCGAAATCATCCCATTGGTGGCCGCCCTGGCCCGAGCACGTTTCGACGAACCCTTGCGGCACCGGGTGACCGGCATAGTGATGGCGCTTTTCTTCGCCCGTGCCGATGTCGACCAGTTTGCGGAAGTCAATCTTGCCGTAAAACGGGTCCGATGCCATCGGCGTGTAATATGAACAATCGTCGAAATAGTAATGCGTCACTTGCGACCAGCGGGTACGCGCCGGATCGACCTGGCGTGATCCGCCATGCATCAGGTTGGCGGCCCAGATCAACGCCTGGCCCTTCCTGGCATGGAAATACTCGGGTTGTGCGCCATGCGACTCTACCAGCGCGCGCCACATTTCTTCATACAGGCCCTGCGTCGGCGTTCCTTCCATCAGCGCCACGCAGCGGCCGATGTGTTCATTTGTATAGATCGGCCAGCGGTGACTGCCAGGGTAATACACCAGCGGGCCGTTTTCGTCGTTAATGTCTTCCATCGCTACCCACACGCCGCACATGAAGCGTTCCGGGCTGGAGCTGAAGTGGATGGAATCCGTATGGATATGTTGTTGCGTGCCGACAGGGAAGTTCAGAGTCTGGAATGGCCAGGCCTTGCGGCCGTACAGTTTGCTCAGCAAGTCCAGGATCTGCGGGTTGCATGCAATACTTTTGACATGGTCATTGAATTCCCATGCATCCTGGACGCGCAAACTGATGCCTTGTTGGTGACCACTTTGTTGCCAGCCTTCCAGGTCATAGTGCGGGCGCAAGTCGGTCTTGATCGCTTCGGCCTTGCCATCGAATTCCGGATCGGGGAAATCGAGGACTGCATAGCCCTTGATTGCCAGTTCCAGCGCTATGCGGCGGGTGTCGTCATCGATAGCCGGATCGCTGAAGATTTGCTGGAAGAAAGGGGACTCGACGTGAGGGACGCCGGGCAGGAGATTCTTCATGGAGAGGCGTAGTAAATCATTAATCGTTCTGTATTGTAACTGTGTTCGGCGACTCTTCGCGAGAGGTGTTTTCTACTGGATTATTCAGGCGCCAGGAGCCGGTTTCCCAATGCGCTGGCGAAGCGGCGCAGGTCGGGAACTGCCGTGGCTTCCCAGTAATTGGCTTTCAGCCATGGACCTATATAAAAAATAACATCCGAAGCCTGATTTTGCTTGTTGATCACAGCGCAGTCAGGTCCTATTTCCAATCCCAGTCCAAGTTTGTCCGCGCGGATATGGCCGTCTTCAAGCAATTGATTCACCAGTGTATTGCCAGTGCCATGGGGATTTGCACACGGACCAGTACAGTTGATGACCCATGCGGTACGCAGGTTGGTGTTTTCCGCGGCACCGCGTAGCTGGACAGTGGCGGTGATGCCACTGTTGCTTTCATCGAAACCGCGCAAGCGGGCAGCCAGAGTGCGGATCACACCTGTTTTTCTTGCACTGTCAAAGCGCTCGAAGACTGCTGGCGCCAACCGGTGGCGGTGCGTATCCCAATACGGTTGTACGTGGCGCAGGAAGCGCCTGCGTTCCTTTTCCGTGTAAGTGAGCCAGATGTCCGCAGTGACGGGGCGCAGCAGCGCCATTGCTTCACGCCAGTCACGCTGTTCCAGGGCGAGTTGTTTGCTGTAATGGCGAAAGCCGCGGAATTGTTCCCTTACAGTTGAAGCATTGCCCCAGATCGTCGACGGCATTTGATTTGCGATGGGCGGATGGGCGCCGTGCCGGTGATGTTGTGGCAACAGCCCGCGCCGCGACACCGCTGTGACCGGGCGCTTGGGATTGCGATGTAACAAGGTCATGGCAATGTCCACCGCGGTAAGCCCGGTTCCCAGCAACAAGACTGGGTCGTCCGGGGCAATGTTTTCCAGCCTTACCGTATCCCACGGATCGCGGATATAGCGCGAGCTGCCGTAGAAAGTCATGTCGGCGATGCGGGGATTGGCAGAAGGAAAGTGTCCGAGCGCAAGCACAACTTTGTCGACCTGCATCGTTTCTCCACATTCCAGTGTCACCATGGCGGACGAGCCATTGGGGACAATCCGGTTCACATGCTGATACAGGCGCTCCAGTTTGGTGCCGGGTTGCGCCTGTCGTTCCGCCTGTTCCAGCAGCCACTCGAGGTAGTCGCCGTAAATACTGCGCGAGACAAAGCTGCCGGCGTGGATGCCGGGATCGCGCATACGTGCGAAGTCCAGGAAATGGTTGGGAAGGTCATCAAAGGCGCTCATATTGCCGGCAGGGACGTTCAGCGTGTGGTCAGGGCTCTGGGTGCCGTATGCCATGCCCCGTGCGACGCGGCCGCTGCCATTTGCGAGGAGAATGCGTAGTGAACCGTTTTGCTGTTGCTGCAGCAACCGGGCGGCGGTGACTGCGCCGGAAAACCCGGCACCGACAATGAGAACGGTTTTCATTATGCCCTTTGTGAATATGCTTATTACTTTTTCGAATTATATTATGACAGCCCCTTGCACGAAGTGGATGGATAGCCTGAAGATTAGTTGTTTTTAATATAGGTGAAACACTTATCTTCTAGTGGGAAATAAACAACTATGTCATCATGATTGATCGTAATTCTTACTCTCATGATCTGCGTACCCAACATATGAAATCCAGCAACACTATATGGCACCATGCGACTGTCACCCGCGCACGACGCGAAAAGCTCAATGGACATAAGGGCGCGCTTGTCTGGTTTACCGGGTTATCTGGCTCAGGCAAGTCCACTTTGGCACACGCTGTCGAAGAGCGCTTGCACCAGGAAAACTGTAGGACGTTTGTGCTGGACGGCGATAACGTCCGCCACGGTTTGTGCGCAGACCTGGGGTTTTCCGATGAGGCACGTTCAGAGAACATCCGGCGTGTCGGGGAAGCCGCCAAACTGTTTGTCGAAGCGGGAATTGTGGTATTGACTGCATTCATTTCCCCTTTCGAAGACGACCGCGACCGCGTGCGCAATCTGGTTGGGGCAGGTGACTTTATTGAAATCTACTGCCAATGTCCGCTGGAAGTGTGTGAGGAACGGGATGTCAAAGGATTATACAAGCGCGCGCGAGCGGGAGAAATTGCACATTTCACCGGTATTTCGTCGCCGTATGAGCCACCGCGTTCGTCCTGCCTCGTGGTGGAAACTTCCGTACTCTCGCTCGAGGAATCCGTTGATGTTGTGGTGGCGTTGTTGCAGGCACGCGGCATTGTGAGCCTGGCGGAGCCAGTACAATGAAGGTACTCCGGGAAATGCCCTGCAATATGTCCTGAGAACGTGATGGGCAAGGAGTGCTTGTTCAGCATTCCACTGAATTTTCCCCGCCTGAAGTTTCTTGTAAATGAGCTTGCTCTTGCTTAGCGTGCAATTCTTCGCAACGTTCGGCGAATGGCTGATTTCCTTCTACGATAGCTAACAAAATGCCTGCGGTTTTACCTTCATCGGCTGCGATATTGATAAATTGCCTGACGACGCCTTCCGGGAAACTCATCGTGTCATATTTGTTCAATATGGTATGATCGACGCCAGACTCTCCGTCCCAGAGGACTTTCCACGTTCCCTCCAAAATAATGAAGGTTTCTGTGGAGTCATGGTTATGCATCGCACAGCCGCTGCCCGGGACACATTCAACAAAATAAACAAAAAAACCGGCCGCCTGCACAATGGCAGGTATCTCGTTCTGCTTCTCGGCAGATATCCATTTCTCATCTTCTGATTCCAGGAAACCCAGCACCGGCTTCGCGACATTGATTCCGTCAGGGCGCGTAGCGCCTCGAATAGTCTGGTATCGTGCGATGTAACTGTTTATCTGTTGGCGCGTCGGTTTGAATGCGGGGAGCGGCACAGCAATGATCCTTTTAGAAAAGTACTGCAGGAAAGTATTGCATGAAGTGCCGCCCGCGCAATCAGTTATCGCAATACTGCACGAACGGAATCAATCACAAAAGCGACCTGTTCATCAGACATCGTCGGTGACATAGGCAAGCTTAGCAACTCGGCAGCCATGCTTTCAGCGATTGGCATATTATAATGCGAGAAAGCTTCATAGCATTTTTGGCGATGCGGGGGGATAGGATAGTGCACCATGGTGCCAATACCTCGCTCAGCCAGTTTTTGCTGGAGCTGATCACGATTGGCGCAGCGTATTACGTACAAGTGCCATACAGGCAACGCCCACTCGGGAACTTCCGGTAACGTGATCGGCAAATTGGCCAAGCCATGGTTATAGGCTGCTGCGATTTCCCGGCGCCGCGCGTTATAGCTGTCCAGTTTGGATAACTTAATTCGAAGAAACGCCGCTTGCAATTCATCCAGTCGAGAGTTGCAACCGATTTCATCATGTTGGTATTTGACCTCCGAGCCGTAGTTGCGCAGACGCTTTATCTTGGCCGCAATTTCCGGGTCGTTAGTCAATACAGCACCGCCATCTCCAAGCGCCCCCAAATTTTTTCCTGGATAGAAGCTGGTTGCAGCGCCGTGAGCCAAGCCGCCGGCACGTCTCCCTCGATATTCAGCTCCTTGGGCCTGTGCTGCATCTTCAATAACAATTAACCCATGCTCGCGCGCGATTTCATTAATAGGGTCCATATCTGCGACTTGCCCATACAAGTGCACAGGCATAATCGCCCGGGTCTTCGTGGTTATCGCAGCTTTGATGGCTGCCGGGTTAATATTATATGTTCCGTCCAGTGGTTCCACAGGTACTGGTGTGGCGCCGCAGCGACTGACAGCGAGCCAGGTGGCGATGAAGGTATTTGACGGAACAAGAACCTCATCTGCAGGCCCTATTCCATAGGCTTGCAATAATAAAAACAAGGCATCGAGCCCATTCGCGACGCCAATGCAATGTTTGACACCGCATGATTCCGCAAATTCTTTCTCGAAGCTGGATAATTCTTGCCCTGCAATTAACCAGCCTGAATGAATTACTCGTTGCAACGCGGCACTTAATTCATCTTGGATTTCCAGATGCGTTGTCGTTAAATCTAAAAAAGGCACCTTCATAGATTTCCTTTGTTTGCAGCCTTCAAAAAGGCGTCGTAATCCCGGAAGTAATCATTTTCGCAGTAGTAATCCGAAGCCAATACCATGCATACCGCGCCGGAAGAGAAATTATCCAAATCTCGCCACATCATGGGCGGAATATAGAGGCCATAATAAGAGCGATTCATGTGATACGTTCTTTTCTCTTTGCCATCATCCAGACGCACGTCGAAACTTCCAGACATCGCGATCATCAATTGGTGCAACTCTTTATGGCCATGAGCTGCCCTGGTTGCGCCTCCTGGAACATCGTAGAGGTAATAAACCCGTTTCAGGTCAAATGGAATATGACGCCCACCTTCCACGAAGGTCAAGTTCCCGCGCTGGTCAGGAATGCGGGGAAGTTCGATGATTTTGCAGTCACTCAATGCCATGATGAGCCTCTCTCAGGTTTATATTGAAAAATTCATGAACGGTACTGCCGGCACCAAATTCTGATTTGAAACAAAACAGTCCCTCATTTAATATGTTGCCATTGCTTTCAGTACTGATGCCGAAATCAAAATAACGCTTCCCTGACGATTGGGCCAATTCAATGCAGTGGGAAAAGATAAGGTCCAGACTATTTAATTCATAACCCTGTTCGCTAGACGCAATATACTGGGCATGCCACGTGGTCTTTGATATGAACAAAACCACCCCGGCAACCACCTGGTTATCGGCCAATGCGCAGCAAATACGAATATTGTCCGGACAGCGGTCGATAAGCCATTCGATCTCGGCAAGGGCATGCACAGGTTTTGTGCCGTGCTTGCGCGCCAAGTTGTCCGCCAAGACCGCCCATAACGCCGGCAGGTGGCATAGTTCAGCGCTCAGCGTCAGGTTATTGCTAATAGCCTTTTTTAAACTTCGATGGCGACGACTGCTGATGGGCAGTCTGGAGGTCAACTCGATCGTGCTACTGATATCGCAACGAGAGCGGCTAACATTCAAGCGATGGAAAGCATAAAGGTCGTCTTGCGCCGGAACCGAATGATAAAAGGTCGGCACAGCCTTGTAGGAAAAATTCGAGTAACCAGCATCTCGATAATATTGGATGATGGCGCGCAACGCCATCAGCATCCGTTCGCCTCGCAATGCGCCTTGGTGAACAATGCCGCCATAGGTGCTGCCCGGGTGGCTGACCACGGTTGTTCGGTCAGACGGATGGCGGGCGGCAGGCAGCAAACCCAAGCATTTTCCATCTTCTTCAATTATCAGTGACTGGTCCTCGAAACGCGTGCCATGATATGAAAGAAATTTTCTAGTGTGCAAAAACGTGGCTTGCAGGGAGTTGTCGCAGAACAAGTCCCATGCAGCCGCATCGCCGTCAGAAAAAGGGCGAATGGAATAACTCATTCGTGCTCCAATACGGCAACGGCGAAACCGGCTTTCCCAAAATCGTTCCCATTATAAAAAACGTACAATTTATCTGAAATTTGGATGGGAGCAGCATACATAATGGCGTCCGAATCAAATCCCTCGGCGCTCACATCCAAATTCATTTGGTCATCCATTCGAACCCAGTTTTTCCCGTCCGAGGACTCAGCATAACCCAAGCGATATGCAGCGAACGAACGCCGACGTACCGAGTAAAACATGCGATAGCCGCCACCCGGTTTGGTAATGACGCACGGCCGACCGAAACCGTGTTCATCCGGTTCTGTGATACTGAGTTGCACTTCGCCGGCAGGGCCGAAAACTTTACCGTCTGGTGACTCAATATAACGAATATCGTACACCGGCATTGATTTGCCGTTCAGATCAATCCATTCACTGCCACCGACATACCACATCCTGACCATGTCGCCTTCTGCCATACCGTACGGTCCACCGCGAATAAACAACTCACCATCGGACCGTTCAAGAACCGGCACCTCGGCATGGCGCCGGAAACTACGGCCGCCATCAGTACTAATGGCAAGCCCAGTAAGCAAGCGATATCGGATCTTGGTACCGAGCTCAAAGCCAGCATAGTACATATAGAGCTGATTACCCGGCATCGGTACCACGGAGCAGCAAAGTACGCCATTCTCGTCAAAGGTGCCGGGTCTCCCGATATCCATCAGAGGCTGCGAGGAAACTTCCAAAACTTTGGTTGGATCGGCCGTAGATACGTCGACGTAACCGGGCCGGCCGATCCCCTGCGCGTCACAGAACGTCGTGAAAATCCGAATGACGTCATCATTTAACTGGATGGGAGTCGGTATCATTGCATGGGAGCTTGCCCAAGGCACACTCCCATCAGGAGAGTAAACCACTCCTAACTTCTTCCATTCCATGAAGCCTACTCCTCCTTAATGCGCAGGAAGCGATAAGTATTTACAGAGGCAGGTTCGTGCTTCGCCGGCTTGAAGAAAGCCGCCACATCAGTATTGTGCGTAATGGTGACAGCCGGGCCGATCCAATTGTCCTTCGCGATCTCGATGTTATTGATAATCGTGCAGTTAACGCCAAGGAAACTATTTTCACCAATGTCACAAAAACCGGAAATTACCACGTGGGACGAAATAAAGCAGTTATCCTTGATTTTTGAATGATGGCCGATGTGATTCCCGCTCCACATCACGACATTATTGCCGACTTTGACAAAAGGCTGGACCGTGTTGTCTTCAAAAATAAAGCAATGCTCACCTAATTCCACATTGCGCCAAATGAACGCTCTTGGGCTAATATACGAAGCAAGTGCGTAACCCTTTTCTTTGGACGCGGCAGCCAGCCTGGCACGTAATCTGTTCAGTTGAGTGTAAGTTGCCGCTACGAAAACAGAATGCTCCTGTGGAGCAAAGCGCTGGTGCATCGTTTCGAAGGCCACAACCGGCAAGCCGTTCAACGTGTCAGTTTTTAAAAACTCTTCCTCTACTGCATAAGCGACGACTTCGTATTCGGTGTCTGCATCAAAATATTCATGAGCGATTTCCGCGAAACCAGAGGCGCCAACTATAATGAGTTTTTTTGTTTTCATGATTATGGCTTTCTAATTAAGATATCTTCACGCCTATTTCCCATCGGCAAGTCCAAACTTTGTGGCAATACCCATGCATGAAAACCTTGCGACCGGGCCCGTGCCAACATGGACAATACTACCGTATCGTCCATTTGGCCGGGCTCGAGTTGGTTAAATACCACGGTTGGCAATTGATCGGTTCCGGTGTAAGCTTGGTGGCACGCGATTCCTGCTGCGCTGGAAAAGAACCGTTTTCGCATCGTGATATTTGGCACGTCGCCAAAGAATATTTCTCCGCCGTCGCGGAGTAAATTCATGGACTGATCCATGAAGTCCCACAAATTCCCTTCCGCAAATACGTACTGAATGACGCTGTAGGCGATGATTACGTCGACCTTGCCGGTATAGCTTTCGAACAGGGATGGAACCTGCGGGTAACGTCCGGGAATTTTCTTGATGTGAGGGCCGTCCGGCAGCAAGGCCAGCATCTCGGTACTGTCCACAAACAGCACTTCATGTTGCCGCTCCTGGCACAGGTCGGCAAGCATCGCAGGCAGCCGGCTGCATCCGGGCCCGATTTCCAGAATCGTCTTTCCTTTTCCTTCGAGCGAGGTCAGTTTCTTAACCATATCGGCGAAGATGAGGGGTTCCTTATCTTCTCGATAGGAGTTGGGAAAGCCAACCTTTTCATGAGCGCTCAAGTCGTCATTGAGAGCAAGCTCACGAAATTTTTCAAAGTTGAGCTTGTCGAAATCAATCTTTTCAGCCATGGTGTCCTCGTATAACAGCTATTCAGGAGTTGCGAGCAAAGTGAAGGAAAGCACCAATGTCAGGTCGGTACGGTTTTAGCGGTGGAATATCTACAGCGTTGATGTCGAGACCAGCGCGTTCCAGTTGTTCCGAGAACATTTTATTGTTATGGAAGCGTTCGAAGTATGCACGACTTGCCTTGGACTGCTGCTGCCAATAACGCTCGTCAAACTGATCGAGAATGGCATTCATTTCTTTCAGGTCGCGCCAAGTCGGTGCTTCGGGATAAACCAGGTCGATGCTGCCCCAGATACGGTCCCGCGCATGCTGATGTAATAAAATTGGGACGCCAGCAGCCATAGCGTCAACCAAGGCCTTGCCACCAGATAGCGGCATCGTAGGAATGTAAAGGTCGACATCCAGCGTGCTCAATATTGTGGCCAGTCCTGGTGCTTCACCAAGGTAGCAAAACTGATTTTCTTCGATGCCATGCATTTCAAGCAAATTTGCCATTCCGCTCAGGAAGTCGCCTGGCAAATATCCGATATGATAGTGGATGCCTTTTTTGTTTTTTAATACTTGGACAATCTGGTCTTTATATGACAGGTGATAATCCATATTTTGCAACTTATGAATACTGCCACAAGTTGCGGAAGTGAAGACCGGCTTCGAGAAATTTGTCCTCTTGGGCTTGATGTCTTCGCCAGCGGACGTTAAGCACAAATAGCGATTATTCGTTAAGTTATGCTCGTGGCGGCAACGGCTGAAGCCGATATTATGCAAATCCAAATGCTCGACGCCAACGAGATGACTTCCCAGGCAAGGGGTATGGTCACAATGGTGCAGGAAAAGTGCCTTTTTGGCAATTGATGGCGTAATCGCTGCGATCGCGACCGAGTCGTATGGATGCGACAGCAGATATACGCGATGGACTTTCGGGTGATTAATGACACTTTGCGTCAAGCGCAGTTTCTCAAGCAGGCGATTATCTTCAATAAGAACGGTCTCGGAAAAGTCGCACTCCTCAGAAATCGTTCGCAGAATAGGATCTTTTTTATTGTGAATATTAGTCACCAGCAAAATTACCGGGAGCTTGCTGTTGCGAAGAATATCTTTGATGATTTCCACGTGACCGCCTTGTACTGTCAATTCGGTAACGAGTATGACATTGTAGGGCACGTCTTCGGCGGGTTGGAATTGCTGATATAGCTCGAATGCCGAGGTTTGCCCTGCTGCCTGGCAGAGTTCATCAAATATGCCGGAGTTAATTTGTTTGCCGCGCAGTTGCGGAGCATTGCTCAGTTCAAGGAATAAGCGAAACATGCGTTCGAGAAATTCCTCAATATTATCTCGGCGCAGTAAGTTCTGCTGCTCGGAAATGATTTCAGTGATGTTGTCAAACATGATGTTATCCTTGCTTCATTGCAACTAATGGGAAGTCGTTCGGGTAGGCCAGTTCGGACACCGATGACTGCAGTTGCTGATTAATCCAAGTTGCCTCTTCCAGAGTGAATCGAATCGCATTCTCATCATCGGGTTTGGACTCATTGTATTTCTTCATTGCATCCCCAACACCGACAATAGCCTCATCCGTGAAAGGATTTAATCCGAGGTCAAACGCCAATCCCTGCAATGTGTCCGCTAACGCGCATTCCAAGCTTTCGAGGTGAATTTCGATATAGTTGGGCAGTTCTTGAAGTTTGCGACGCTGCGCTACCAGCGCATCTGCCATATCCCGGAATTGTGGGACCGAGATTTTCAGGTCACGAGGTAGCCAATTCTTTTCCAGCAGCGATAAAAAGATAAGTCGCGGATCGCGGATAAGATGAACAAAATAGGAATCTGGAAAAAGCTCGCGTAAGAAATCGATTCGCCAAAGATTCGCCGGCGTTTTTTCGACCCAGCCAGTTTTTTCGGCTTGCAATGCCAGATCATCAAAAGTGATCTCGACGAAGCGCCGCATAGGGATCAGCAGTTCTTCCCGATCGAAACGAACGCGCGAAACAAAATTGGAACAAAGCTCCTGTACGGCTGTTTCATAATGCGGGAAAAAGTTCGGCGCCAAGTCATGCATTTCGCTAAATGGCGAAGGCTCCTTTCCTGTAACCAGGTTAAGCATGAGATTCTTAAAACGTTCGATCGCCAGCGGGGCGACGGCGGTCGAAAAGTTTGAAGTCAGCGCATTGGCCAGTTCAGAAAAGCCGTCCGCCTCTACGAGAAACTTTGTTTCAATAGGAACGGCAGCCAGCTCACCGTGGCGATATAACGCGTTCAGCGTAATGGTCGTGCCTGAGCGACCCATACCGCCAATAAAAACTCGTTTCATAAATTTCTCTTATTACTTGATGGCTACGGGTAATGTGATAACTTTTTTCTGGGATAAGTTATTCTTTTTTGTTTTTTTCCTGGTGTCTGAAACTGCCACCGCTTTTAGATGGCCAATGGCGGTATCCGCTTGACGCGTTTTCTCAGCCATAATTTCGGCTAATTTCTCTTCCAGTAACCCGACATGAACCAGCATATCGTCATGGACGCCCAAGGCATGCGTTCCAACAAGCCTGAGGCATTCAAAGAAGACCAGATTGATGCCAAGCGCATCAGCCATCTCGACAATGTAGTAGTAATTGCTGTTCTTGTACCCGTTGACCAGCACACAAATAGTACTGTTTGGTTGGCAAAATACCATGTTCGCCAATGCGGCACCTGCTTCGGCAATTACGATTTTTGCATTTGAGAACACCCGTACCTGGTTTTCAAACGTGGCGGAGCCTGGATCGAAGCCCCAATAGCCATTGTTTGCCAACATCGTCCGCATCACGTTCCGGTTGGACAAACGACGGAATTCGACGTTGTGACGCACTATGTGCAGTTTCTCGAACTTGCTGATGCCGCTGACATTGAAGGGCTGCCCAACCTCCCTGAGCAATTCAATTGCCGTTGGAGAAATTAGGATGTCAGACTTCAATGGCAAATCCAGCGTGTGGACGGTGTTCACGGACAAGTCCGTCACGCAGTGCAGGCGGCCAACACGTATTGAAGAATTACGCGGCACTTTGACGAGTTTGACGTCTTTCCCGGCAACCTGGAGCAGTACATCTTCCTGCAAGCGGCCAATTTGCTCATCAATCAATAGCGTGACGTCTTTGGCTAATCCATTGCGACGGGCTAACAAATATCGAGGCAAGACCTCAATCATCCAGTGGAAGTAATTGTGGCCATGGTCGTGAAGTAGCGAAAAGGCCTCCTGGACATAAATGTCGGTAGGGCAATACTTTATGCTGCAACTGTCGTTGCTGACATGCAGCAAACTCGGACCTTTGAATTCGGACTGGCGCTCGGTGTCGGCATCAATATAGTCGTAAATGAAATCGTGTGGCCCGGCAATAATAATGCTGTTCCCGCCAATGACGTTGACATCTTGAAGGACGGTATAGATCGGACGAGGAAGTTCGTGAACTTCCGGCGTTGCGGGAGGATTTTTCCTGTTTAAGAATACCGGGTCGTTGACCGTGACCGTACGCGCAGTGGCCAATTGCCGGGTCGGAATGGCATTTTGCTTTGTGTACTCGGCAAGGGTGCGGCGCTTTCCGGCGATATATATGCCATTGCTGTAATTGCCCAGCAATGGCATCGGCAAGAAATAGTTGAAGAAATAGTTGTAGCACAGAGTCGCGGCGCCATACTCTTTCCTTGAGAGAAAGCCAATGGCCAGCGCCAGCCAAAAGTTGTTTCGATATGTCTTGGGATGCGTCCGCTTGTTTGTCGCAACGTCAAGCAGTTCATTGATCAAGCCGCTTGCCTGCTCGATTTCGATGAACAATTGTTGATCCAGCGACCGTTCGATTTCCAGGCCGGCGTTTTCGATTGCCTTCCATGTCAGCCCTTCGGAAACCAGGTTGTCATGGAAATTAAATGGCTGGCGGGTTTCAGCCATGCCATGCCGGAAGAAATGATGCAGTTGGTTTGACGGAACGTCCGGATATTTTGCACTGTAGAAGGTCGAATCAAACCCGATAAGTTCGGCGAACGTAAATGTTCTATTATTGTTGGTGACGGATGACTCGCGCTCGTCAGCCAAAGACCAAGGGAAGCGTCCCTCGTGCATCCCTAGTTCAAGAAAATGGTCCAGCGCATTGACACCGGCCTCGGCGACGTCTGGATATTTATCAAGGTATTCCTTTTCGTCGAAAGAAAGGATCTTCGTGATTGAAGCCTTTTCGCTCTCGGAGTAGCTTGCGGCAGAGAAGAGATTTTTAAGCATGTTTGTACATTTCTTATGTTATTTTTTCAAATGCGCGTTGCGCCAAGCTAATACAGAGTCTGCTGTTTCCCAGCGGTAGCCAAGCAGGCCGGCAAGGAACGGGTCATCTTTGTGCTTTCCATTCAGCATGCGCGATATGTTGATTTGTTGCTGAATAATAGGAAGCGTGTACAAGTTATTGATGGCTCGCCGGACCGACTGTGAGCAATTTACGCCAGCACGATGGTAAGTGAGTGCGTTGAAAACAACTACATCGCCAGGATCTGCAATAATCTGAATTTCGTTCTTTCGGATGTATTCGTTCGACGGGAACGGCTCATGCAAATGCGAACCAGGCAAGAAGAAAGTGCCGCCAGTCGTGGCGTTGAACGGGTCAACACAAATTAATGTCTGCAGCGCAATTGGACGGGAGCTGGTGAAGTGCTGATACTGCAATTCCCGATGCCATGCCGTTTGATAAAGGATGTCGTTCGGAGGGCTCATGATCCCTACCTGGGATGATAAGCTGATGTTGGTTCCCAATACCTTCTTGATAATAGGGAGTACTTTTGAATTAAGGGCGATATGATCAAGGAAGAAATCATCATATGCCAGCATAGAACGGACGATGTATTTATCTTTGATCGCTGCAAGGTTTTCCTCGCCAAACTCTTTCAATTGGAAATCGTAAAGATAGTCCAGCCCTTCCCGAGTTTGGTTCAACTGTTCGCTATTTAAAGCGCCACGAACGACAGTAAACCCGTCACGTTGCAATTCTTCGATATGAGGGTCCATCCAGTCTTTATTGACAGTCCGCTCATAAACACCATGAACTTTGATGTCATCCGGTATATTAGTTTGACTCATATCAGTGCTTCCTTAGTGACGAGTGTAGGGAGGTGAAGGTTACTGAAGTTAAAGGGTAGCTAGCAGTTTCTTTTGGGCATTTACGCAATCGGACAGCATGCATCTTGAAATCGCTTTGGTTTCTCTTGGTCTTGGCCCGGATGACAAATGTTCGACAATAGCGTCGCTAAAGCCGAGGTGGTCAAAAAAATCGATTTCCTGGACATCCAGTTCGTCCGAAAATTCTTGCACTGGAGGTGTGGCTGAAGCAATAACGGGCATTCCCGCGATAGCGGCTTCGAGAAATGACCATGAAAGTACGAAAGGTACTGTCCAATACGTATGCACGCGGCTGATGCTTAACACGTCCAGATAGGTGCCATACGAGGTATTTCCGAGGAAATGTACGCGCCGCATATCCAATTGGCTGCCAACTTCTGCGATCATATGCTCTTGCCAGCTTTTTCCGCTCGGTGCGCATGCGCCATAACTGATATTGCTGCCGCCGATAATGACGGCATGGGCATTGGGGCGCTGGCGAAGGACGTGCGGCAGCGAACGCATGAATACCTGGAAGCCGCGGACTGGCTCGAGATTGCGTGCAACATAACTCAATACTTCATCGCCAGGCCGGAAACGTATCACTCCCGTGCCAGCTTTTTGAACTTGCAGGTTGGCTTCGGAATTGAATTTCAACCGGTCCTGATCAATTCCGTCATGGATAACAGTGATCTTGGACTGTGCCCAGGACGGATAAGTGCTTTTCTGCCAGCGTGTGGGTGAAATGGCGACGTCTGCAATTTCCAGGCTTAACAGATTTGTCGTATTTTTCAACCGCAGCTTACAACGCTGTGCAAATGTCAGCTTAGGCTGCGCTGGATCAAAGTGAACGTCCTGACCGTATTCCGCATAGTAATATTCGCAATAAATTACCAGCTTCGAGTTCGGGAAAACTTCTTTTAGGAATAAGGCCTCTCCCCAGCCGGGATGGGCAATAATAATGTCAGGCGTAAAGCCGTCATGTTTGAGTTGTAGTGCTGCGGCAGCACACGCTTCAGCACGCAATATATGGCTTTCTTGCTCTTGCAACAAGAAATGCGTTTCCTGTGCCGGTGCCCGCAGTAGCGTGTAGGGGCGCAAGATCACGCCCGCAGGCGCAGGATTGATACAGCTTGTCAGCGCAACGACCTTGTTGCGCGGATCGGATGCAAGATCAGCTGCCAGATGGAGAAATTGTCCGGGAAAATTTTGATGGATGAACAGGATGTTCATTGCATCACTCCGGACAAATGTTGAAACACCTCTTCGCTGGTTTCCGGCATCAAGGCGACAGCCCAGAGGTCCCAGTTGGAGCCGGTATGCACCCGCACTTCCGGAAAGCCGGATTCACATAGGGCTTGGCCCAGGGAGTCGGCGGTGAAGCCTGTCCGGTGGCCCATGAAGTCATTGCCGTGCTGCAGTGATAATTGGTGACCATACACAATGTCGATGGCCGTGATGGGGCCGGCCGCCGAGTGGTAAAGCGGCTTGTCCAGTTGACCTGTCACAATATGCCTGGCGACTGCGCGCAAGTCCGGGACGCTGATGAGTGCAAATCCATTGGGCTTCAGCACGCGCCGGAATTCGGCAAGCGCCAGCGGCACCTCGAATGAGTTCAAATGTTCCAGATTGTGTGATGACCAGATTGCATCCATCGTCGCATCTCCGATCAAGCTGAGATCAGTGATACTGCCAATAATGTCTGGTTCAACGGCAGAATCAATATCAAACCGGATTTCGTTCCATGCCGGCGTACGGAAGCAGGCAGGCAGGCGTTCGGGCCTTTTTTGCCCGCAGCCGACATGCAGCAGGTCCAGTAATGGGCCCTTGGTAGACTTCGCTGGTTGCACTATTTCACCTAATGAAGCTTAAAGTACGCTGTCCTGAACCTGTACCGGGAAACCAGCCTGGCGAGGCGCGCGATCACGCGGCGGCAGTGCCAGGCCACCAAATGCGTGGCTGTATGCATCCAGGTTCAGGCTCGGATGGTAGGCGGGATCATGCTGAAGCAAATAGCCCCAGCTGGTGCGTAACTGGTCGATTTCACGCTGGGCGCGCAAACTCTTTTGGGGGCTGTCATCCGTTCCCCTGCTGGCTGACTCTGCATGCAACATGGTGGCGTAAGGCGTCCAGATAATGGACTTGCCCGCGGTACGCAGTTTCAGGCAGAGGTCAACATCATTAAATGCCACGGGGAACGCGACGCCATTCATGCCGCCAACGGCCAGGTAATCGCTTTTGCGCAGGAACAGGCACGCAGCGGTAACACCGCTTACTTGCTGCAACAACTGGTTGCGGCCATGGTCGCCCCAGTCGCGCTCGGCAAGGCGGTTGCCGAAGTGTCCTGCCACGTTGCCGACACCCATCAGTACGCCTCCATGCTGCACCATGCCGTTTGGCCACAACAGCTTGGCACCGACGGCGCCGACACCCGGTTGCAGCAGGTGGCTGACGATTTCCTCGAGCCAGCCGTCGTGCATCGCTTCGATGTCATTGTTGATCAGGCCGACGATCTCCCCGGTGGCCGCGTCCACTGCGGCATTGTTCAGCGTTGCAAAGTTGAACGGACCTGGCGCAGGCAGGATCCGCACCCCTTGTTTGCTGATCTTGCGGAAATACGCCTTGGTTTTCGGCAGGGCGGAGTCATTATCGATGACGATAATTTCCAGGTTTTCCCACTTGGTATGTTGCTGGATGGTGCTGATACAGCGTTCCAGCAACTCCACATGGTCCCGCGTAGGAATGATCAGGCTGACGCTGCGCTGCCTGTCCCGCTTGCCCAGTGCCCGCACTATCCGGCGGGGAATAAAGCCGGCGTCACCCGGGCCAGCCAGTGGTTGCAACGCGGCTTTCGTGTCAACCTGGCCCAGCACGGTAGTGGCCGCTTCGTAACGCTGCTGCTGTTCTTGCGCGGACAGCGGCGTATCGCTCTGCAGCAGCACGCGCGGAACATGCACAACAGTTTGCTGTGCGGCTTCCCATTGTGCTGCGAGCAGGGACCAGACCAGCAGTGCCGCGTTGGCACGGGTCTCAACCGGTAGCGCAGCCACTGCCGGGGCGCGCGCAAATACCAGGTCCAGCGGATAGTCGCTGGCCAGTGCGTATTCCGGGTTCCACGCAGGTTTGAACCACGGGCGGCCAGCACGCTCACTGTCGGTGTACACCAGTTGCGTTGCCGCATCGGCAAAACCGTGCAGGGCGGCCGTCACCGCATGTGGCGCCAGCGTGTCGCCGTTGCGCACACAGGCGATGATATCGCAGCGTGCAATCAGCGCTGCCTGTAGCATCGCGTGCAGCGCCCGCTGCTGATCAGGCACACCTGGTTCCAATGCGAATACGTGCGTCAGTGGATGTGATTGCTGTTGCAAGCTGGCCAGTGTACGTGCGGCAGCGGCTTGGTCGCCTTGCTGGCCGCCATGGACCAGGATTCCGACTTTCAGGGCTGCCAGGGCGTCAGGCAGCGGCGGTACGCTGCCCGGAGTTTCAAACTGCGCATGCCATTCGCGGTAATGGTGCATCGCCAGGCTGCGCGGCAGCACACGTTCGTAGCCGTCAATTGCCGAGCCCAGCACACCTGTATCGTCTGGCAATAGCGCTTTGACACCCTGCGCGTAGCAGCACACGGTCAATGGGCTGCCATTCAACTGATTGCCCCGGTCGTCGACTACGCGCACCGTGTGGCTGAGGCCATCGCCAAGCTTGATCGGCAGGTTCAGGATAAAGCCGTGGTCATTGACTTCGTATGCGCGCGTAGCAGGATGGGTGATGTCGGCAAGGGTTTCAGCAAGTAATTGTTCGCCTTCATACGCACGTACCGTTACTTTGCGGCGCTCATCACGGTTATCGATGGCCCAGCCGTGCAGACGCAACGCACCGTCGCTGAACACGGCACTGCGCGCGGCAACAGGTGGTTTAGTGGAGGAGGCCAGTTCAACATGGCCAGGAAGGAGCGCATCAGTGTTGGCGATGCGCATCGTGACCACGCCTTGATGCCCCGGTTTGATAATGCCAAGGTCGGCGATGAAGCCGTGGCAAACATCGGTGACAGTCCCGGCTGGTAAAACACTCGCAAAGGTATCCGCCAGGTCGCCACGTGCAATATCGGCTGTAACCGTGCCGATGGCATCGCCATCGCGCAATACTTCCAGGACTACCCGTTGCTCAGGTTGTTTGATATCGAGCACCCAGCCATAAACCAGGCCGCGGTGCATACCTTCGAGTGCGCCGGTCCAGCGCTTGTCGGAACCTGGTGCCGCCTTCACTGCCTTCGCGCGGGTTTTGCGCGGGGCAGGGAGTGTTTCCATTTTCATACTGCTACGGTCTCTTTCAGGTTGGGCTTGTTGGTGCGAGTGGTCGGCGCTTCATGTTGCGCCAACCAATTGTTCAACCATACATCGGGCATGAACTCATCGTCCAGTTCCACGCGCGGTACTTGTAAGGGGGTTATCAAATCGTGTTGAACCAACAACGCTGCGCACCCTGCCAGGCCGCTGATGGCGGCGTCAGTGAGGAGCGCGGTTTCGTCCCATAGTCCGGATGGCAGGACATCGGTCACGCCGGTATGCCACAGTGCTTCAGTGGCTTCGCCAATAATCAACAGGCGCACGTTGATGTCGGGGCGGCTGGCGATGAGCCGCGCCAGTGCGAGCACTTTGCTGGCATGTGGATGATGCTGGCGATGCTGCCACACACCGATGCGGACGCACGATGAGCGCAGCGCAGCCGGTACGGGCCGGGCAATTTCCTGTGCGCCTTCCTGCAATTTCACGGCAGCCGCCAGCCAGTCGCATTGTTGTTGTTCCAGTGCTGAACGGAGCGCGGTGCGGGCAGGCTCCAGCGGATCCTCCATCAGGTAGCTGGCATATAACGTATGGTAAGTTGGATAACGGGCAGCCAGCACCGCACGGTTTTCACGTACGCGCAGTGTCTTTTCGAAGCGGAATGACACGGTGCCCGTGTGGGCGACAAACACGCCTGTGGCCAGCAGGTGGCGGTAACCGGCGGTGGCGGCGCGCAGGCACCAGTCGACTTCTTCACCATAGCCGCGTACCAGGTGCACGCCGTCCAGCAAGCCTACCTGGTCCAGCACGGTGCGGCGAATCATCATGGCAAAGCCGCAGCACGTCGGCAATTCCATATCTTCGATTGCGCCGCTGTTGCGCAGCGCAGCCGCTGTCCGGTCCAGGCGCGCCAGCTGGTCCGGCAGCGGGCCGCGGGCAGCCATGGCAATGGTGGGGAAGCTGCTGATTTCGCCGTTGTTGGACCATGGCGTGGCAGTAGCGATGTCGGGCGCGCTGTACAGCGTTGCACGCAGGCGGTCCAGCCAGTCGCCATGTACCAGCGTGTCGGCATTGAGCAGCATGACGTCGTGTTCTGGCTGCAGGCGCATCGCGCGGTTACAGGTTTCAATAAACCCGAGGTTGCGTGAATTACGCAGCAGGACGATATGCCCAGCCGCTGCCTGGGCGTCGAGCCAGCGGGACAGCGCAGGTTCCGGACTGGCGTCATCCACCACGACGATACGGGCGGCGGCGCGGTTGTGCTGCATGCTGGCCATCACGCTGGCAATACAGGCGCGGGTGCGGGTTTCATCGCCGTATACGGGGATGATGACGTCGATCGCGCGCTCCGCGGTCACGGCGTTTGCCTGATGTCTTGGCGAAGCAGGTTGTTGTGCACGGTCGGTGAGCTGGGCGTCGAAGACCAGCGGCGAACCTTGCAGCAGTTGCGCTGTTGCACCAGTATCGAATGCCAGTGACCACACACCCGGATGCGGGTAATTGATGCGGAAGCGCTGGCCGTTCGCCGGCACGTCCAGTTGATATTGCCTGGTTTCGTCGGACAGCAGTACGCGCATCGTGGCCGGGCCGCCGGCGGGAGCGAACAGCATTCCCTCGATGGCATCGTCTGCTTTCCAGCATGCCCCAACGGTGGTGACACCAGCTTCACGCAGTATCGATAATAGTGGCGTATGCGAGGCGGTGCGGCACCGCGCCGGCAGGAAAGCTGGACCCAGCATGCGCACACTGTCTACTGCGCCTGTGGCAAGCCAGCAGCGCAGCATGGCGTCCTGCAGCATGGGCAGGTCGGGCGCACTCTTCCACGCCTGGTACCAGGCCTTGGCGCTCAATTCGGGACGGGAAGTTTCAAGAACTTTGGCACGCAGCATTGCCGGAACGTGCTGCTCGGGATAGAGGCGGCACAGGTATTCCACGGCAATCAGCGCATCGGCATGGTGGCCGGCTTTGAATGCCTCGACTGCGCGTGATAATAGTGCATCGGCGCGCAGTCGAGGGGAGCAAGACAAGAAAAAGGGGGGGATCCCCCCTTGTAGGTGCATCATAAAAGAGTTGCTTAGATGATGCCCGAGACGATCGTGACGTTGCCGACCAGGGTTGCTTCCAGTGCCGTTGCGCCAGGAGAGTGCGTACCTTGCATGTTCAGCGTGTGAATCTCGGCGAACGAACGGATGATGTCCGCACGGCTGATGCCGTGGTCGTGCATCGCTCCCAGCCAGTAAGTCATGCCACCGGAGTCGCCGTTACGGCCGAAGGTGTTCTGATACAGGCTGTTGATGAAGGCGGTGTCATCCAGCAGGGCACGTGGACCGAACTCGGCCGATTTCACCAGAGCGTTGGCGATCTGGCTCAGGGTTGCGCCATCTTTCGCCAGGTCGTAGTAGTAATCCAGGCCGGCTGCGTCAGCGGTGCGGCCGAGGGCTACTTCGAACAAGGTTGCGATCGATGCTTCGGTTGCGGTCTTCGCGAAGACCAGGGCGTCGCCGCCAGCAACTTCCACGTACTGGATCTTCTCGATCTTCGTGGTCACGCCGGTGATCTTGTCGGTTACTACGACATCGCTCGTGCCGGCTGCAACGGTGTAGTTCGATGCGGTGCCAGCCAGTTTAACCACGGAGTAATCGCTGTTGCCGCCGGTGATGGTGCTGTTACCCAAACCTGCGACCACGGTGTCAACACCGTGGCCGGTGACGACAGTGCTGTTGCCGGTGCCAAGGCTCAGCTTGGTGTTCTTGGCGTCAGCGATCGTGAACTTCGATTCGCCCGCACCTGCCACAACAACGCGCTGGGCGCCGATCACTGGCGCATCGGCGCCGGCAGCGGTAGCCGTAACGGCAGGACCGCCAGTAGTGGCGCCATCATTCAGGGTGACGTCGACTTTAGCCGTACCCTGGATGATTACCACCGGCACGTTCTTGGTTGCCGTAGGGCCAATGACAACCGCATCGCCAGAGGTCGCTGTTTCAGTCACGGTCAGCACTGTGATTTCGGTGCCAGCAGCTGGTGCCGGCGCGGAAGAGCCCTCGCTCAGGGTGGTTTGCTGGATGACGACGGTGGTGTCAGGAACACCACCGGTGACAGGCGAGGTCAGCGCAATAATTTCATTGACAGTGGTCTGATCCTGGAACGCCGGATTATTGCTGCTCTGCAAAGAGCCTACCACCGTAGTGGTTGATGTTTCGTACATTTACTTCTCCTTTCAAATTGGAACTACGTTGGTCGGCCGGCCACACTCCGATAGGCGGAGATTGGAACCGACCGCGTAAGTCCTACACACACAGGTGTTGCTGCTAAGGCTATTTGTTGCGTTTGGCTTTGAATACTTTGGTGCGTGGTGACTGGTCCCAAGGATTTGGTGGCTGTTGCTGGTTCAGTTGAGCAATATCTACGCTAAGCTTTATTGCCGTCAAGTGTTCAAGTCCACTGGGGCCGCTGGCAGGTAGGCCGGATGTGATCGGTACGCTAAAACCGCCGGAGAAGTGGGCGACGCCATTCAACTCAAACTTGTGCGCATTGGCACCCACCAGCGTGAACGTCACTTCCGTCACGCGGCGCGATTCGCCTTTACTGCCGCAAAACTGGCCAGTCGTCACAGTTTCGGTGGCGCCCAGGCCTTCCAGCGTCACACTGTAAGCCAGGTCAACTTCCTTTGGATGGGTTGGCCACATGGCCTGGAAGCCTTCCAGCCGCAACCCGCTGCCCGGATCGCCGAGGAATTGCCCTTCTGATGCCACTGCATCGCCTATGCGTTCAATGTGGCCAATCAGCGACAAGCCTTCGTTGCTGATACGGATAGGTTGATCTGCCGGAAGGGAGACAGGGGCCACAGGCGCCGCGGCCTGTGCAGGTGTAAACGAAGGGGCAGACGGGACTGGTGCTACCCGCTGTTCCGGTTCATCCAGGCCGATCTTGTCGATACGTAGCGTCGGCGCCGTTACGCCAGCCTGCGCCATGAAGGCGCTAACCAGCAATTCCGCCGGTGCATCCTGCACATGCATCACGATACAGTCGCTGCCGTCACGCAGCGTGGCGCCCATGGTGCCCTTGGTCCAGATCGCTTCAATACGGCCATTGTTTTCAGGATTGCCCGGGGCGCGGGAAACAGTCATCGGCGGCTGCCCGCCTTTGGGGTGCCGCAAAATGTAGATACCTGGTTGTAACAGTACGACTGAATTCGTTATTTCCATGAGCCTGTGTTTGCAGTGTTCGAATATGGACGGACGGTAAGTATTCTAAATATGCTAATTGATAAGTGGCAAATGTTCCTGTGATGAATATCACAACTTGTGATTTATTCACGTAAAAACCACGGCGAGGAACCCGTATGGCGCACAGCAGCGCTAAATGACATCGCCTCAGAGCATTTTTCGTTGCGACAGCGCAGAAAGCGCCTTGGATTTACGGGTTACACGTATGTTGCACTGTAGCATGTTTCACCATGTTTATGCAATTGCTAGATAGAATAAAGTAATGTCTTTTATGTAATTCTTGGTGCGTCCGAGGATAAATGTTAAAAGTGTGAATATTCACACTTTATATTTATGGGATGTCGTATCTGTTGTTCTAGGGAAATTCGAATTAACCGGGAATTCCACCGTTATTCCGCCGATGGGTATGTCGTTGTGCGCGCGATAATCGAGCCCATCGATAGCGAAGGTGCGGGACATGGCAGAAGAGAGCGAAAGCGAAAAGACAGAACCGGCGTCACAGAAGCGCCTCGAGCAGGCGCGTGAAGAAGGCGATGTTCCCAGGTCGCGCGAAGTCGCGACCTTTACTGTCTTGATGACTGCCGGCGCCGGCCTGTGGATCACGGGTGCCGGGCTGGTGCGGGACTTGAGTTCCGCCATGGTGTCCGGCCTGGCCCTGAGCCCGGAGCAAATCTACAATCCCGACGTGCTGCTGACCCGCGTCGGCATCGATATCGGCCGCGTGATGCTGGCTTGCATGCCGCTGGGCCTGGCTGTCATGTTCGTGGCGCTGGCGTCGCCCATGCTGGTGGGCGGCTGGCTGTTTTCCGGCAAGGCGATTACCCCGAATTTCATGAAGCTCAACCCGATCAACGGGCTGACCAACATGATTTCCACCAATGCCCTGGTGGAACTGGTGAAAGCCATCGCCAAGACCATCGTGGTGGGCTTTGTCGCGTACCTGGTCGTCATGCGCCAGCGCGAGGCGGTGATCCAGCTGGTGACGGAACCGCTGGGCGCCGGCATGGCGCATTTGCTGGAAATGCTGGCCATGAGTTTCCTGTTCATCGTCGGTGCGCTGGGTTTCATTGCCGCCATCGACGCTCCTTACCAGCTGTGGCATTACGCCAACAAGCTGAAAATGACGCGCCAGGAATTGATCCAGGAATCGAAGGAATCGGACGGTAATCCGCAAATCAAGGGCAAGATCCGCCAGATGCAGCGCGAGATGGCCAAGCGCCGCATGATGGCCGACGTGCCGACCGCCGACGTGGTGGTGACCAACCCGACCCACTATGCGGTCGCGCTGAAATACGCGGACGGTTCGCGCGGCGCGCCGAAAGTCGTGGCCAAGGGTACCGATGAGGTGGCGGCCAAGATCCGCGAGTTGGCGAAAGAGCACAAAGTGACGATCCTGGAAGCGCCGCCGCTGGCGCGGGCGTTGTTTAAACACAGCGATATCGGTGACGAGATCCCTGAGCGCCTGTATGCTGCCGTGGCTGAAGTGCTGGCCTACGTCTACCAGCTGCGCATGTTCAAGCCGGGCCTGCGCTATCCGGACCGCCCGACCAAGCTGGACGTGCCGGACGACATGGACCCGCACCACCCCGCGTCACAGAAGAAGACATAAGAAGATATAACGGAGTCGAGTAATGAAGAGCCTGAACGCCTATTTGCCACCCTGGTTGTCCAGCCGCGTCAGCGGCCTGAGCATGCCGGCCGGACAAAGCAAGAGCCTGGCGGCGCCGATCCTGATCATCATGCTGCTGGTGATGATGATCCTGCCGCTGCCGGCGTTCATCCTCGACCTGTTCTTCAGCTTTAACATTGCGCTGTCCATCATCGTGCTGCTGACCAGCCTGTATACGGTCAAGCCGCTCGACTTCATGGCATTCCCCGCCGTGCTGCTGGTGTCGACCATGCTGCGTTTGTCACTGAACGTGGCGTCGACCCGCGTGGTGCTGACCGAGGGCCATACCGGCGGCGCGGCGGCCGGCAAGGTGATCGAGGCGTTCGGCCACTTCCTGATTGGCGGTAATTACACGGTCGGTATCGTCGTGTTCATCATCCTGACCATCATTAACTTCACGGTGGTGACCAAGGGTGCGGGCCGTATCGCCGAGGTGGGCGCGCGTTTCGCCCTGGACGCGATGCCGGGCAAGCAGATGGCGATCGACGCCGACCTGAACGCCGGCCTGATCGGCGAAGCGGAAGCGCGCAAGCGCCGCAGCGAAGTGTCGATGGAAGCGGAATTCTATGGCGCGATGGACGGTGCGTCGAAGTACGTGCGCGGCGACGCCGTGGCCGGCATCATGGTGACCGTCATTAACATCATCGGCGGCTTGCTGGTCGGCGTCATCCAGCACGACCTGGCGTTTGGCGAAGCGGCCAAGCTGTACACGCTGCTGGCCATCGGTGACGGCCTGGTGGCGCAGATTCCATCGCTGGTGATTTCCATCGCGGCCGGTATCGTCGTGTCGCGCGTGGCCAGCGAGCAGGACGTGGGCACCCAGGTGGTGGGCCAGCTGTTTGCCAAGCCGCAGGTACTGTACATCACCGGCGCCATCATAGGCGGCATGGGCGTGATCCCCGGCATGCCGAACCTGGTGTTCCTGTTGCTGGCGTCGGCGCTGATCGGTGGCGGCTACCTGCTGGCCAAGCGCGCGAAGGAAGGTGCGCCACCATTGCCCGGTTCGCCGGAAGCGGCCGCTGCGGCCGACGCGGCGCAGGGCGGGGCAGGCGCCGCCGCGCCGGCGCCGGAATCGGAAGAAGCGACGTGGCAGGACGTGCTGCCGGTCGATACGCTGGGCCTGGAAGTGGGCTACCGCCTGATTCCGCTGGTGGACAAGGCGCAGGGCGGCGAACTGCTGAAGCGCATCAAGGGTATCCGCAAGAAATTTGCGCAGGAAGTGGGCTTCCTGGCGCCGCCGGTGCACATCCGCGACAACCTGGAACTGAAACCTTCCGCTTACCGTATTGCTTTGAAGGGGGTGGAAGTGGGGGCGGGCGAGGCGTTCAACGGCCAGTATCTGGCGATCAATCCCGGCATGGCCAGCGGTACCTTGCCTGGCCTGGTGACGCAGGACCCCGCGTTTGGCTTGCCGGCGATCTGGATCGACGCGGGCTTGCGCGACCAGGCGCAAACCATGGGCTATACGGTGGTCGACGCGGGTACCGTGGTGGCGACGCACCTGAATCACCTGATCACCACGCACGCGTCCGAATTGCTGGGCCGTGCGGAAGTGCAGTCGCTGCTGGATCACCTGGCGAAAGAGTCGCCCAAGCTGGTGGAAGACCTGGTGCCGAAGATGATGTCGCTGTCGGCGCTGCAGAAAGTGCTGCAAAACCTGCTGGCCGAAGGCGTGCATATCCGCGACATGCGCTCGATTATCGAAACCCTGGCCGAGCACACCGCCGTGACGCAGGATCCCAACGAGTTGACGGCGCTGGTGCGGATTTCGCTGGGCCGCGCCATCGTGCAGCAACTGTTCCCGACCGGCGGCGAATTGTCCGTCATCACGCTGGACAACCGCCTGGAGCGCCTGCTGATGCAAGCGATGGCGCAGGGCGGGGCGGATGGCGCCGGCATCGAGCCGGGCTTGGCGGATACGATTGCCCAATCGGCGGCGCAGGCTGCCGCGCAGCAGGAAGCGCTCGGGCTGACGCCGGTGTTGCTGGTGCCGGGGCCGCTGCGCGTGCTGCTGGCGCGCTTCCTGCGGCGCGCATTGCCGCAACTGAAAGTGCTGTCGCACGCGGAAATCCCCGAGTCGAAGACGATCCGCGTGACGGCGCTGGTGGGGACTCAGTAAGTTTGGAACTGCGCGGCATATATCGCGCAGTTTCCATCTTGTTTTGCAGCATGTTTATGGTAGTATCTTGATAACTCACCGCCGAGTTAACAGACAACTTGCGAGGCGGAATATAAATCTCGCTAAAGCGTCGCAAGCCGGTTTTGGTTGTTGCGACAATTTTTATTCAACCATTATCAGGAGCTTGCGATGTCCAACGATTATCTGTTTACCTCTGAATCCGTTTCGGAAGGCCACCCGGACAAGGTTGCCGACCAAATTTCCGATGCCATCCTGGACGCCATCCTGGCGCAGGACCCCAAAGCCCGCGTCGCCGCTGAAACCCTGTGCAATACCGGCCTGGTCGTGCTGGCGGGTGAAATCACCACCCACGCCAACGTCGATTACATCAACGTGGCGCGTGAAACCATCAAGCGCATCGGCTACGACAACACCGACTACGGTATCGATTACCGTGGCTGCGCCGTGCTGGTTGCCTATGACAAGCAATCGCCGGACATCGCCCAGGGCGTCGATGAAGGCAAGGGTATCGACCTGGACCAGGGCGCCGGCGACCAGGGCCTGATGTTCGGCTACGCTTGCGATGAAACCCCGGAACTGATGCCGGCCGCGATCTACTACTCGCACCGCCTGGTCGAGCGCCAGTCGCAGTTGCGCAAGGATGGCCGCCTGCCATGGCTGCGTCCGGATGCCAAGTCGCAAGTCACGCTGCGCTACGTGGATGGCAAGCCGGTGGCGGTTGACACCGTCGTGCTGTCGACTCAGCATGCACCAGATATTCGCCATGGCCAGATCGAAGAAGCCGTCATCGAAGAAATCATCAAGCCGGTGCTGCCATCGGCATGGCTGAACGGCACCAAATTCCTGGTCAACCCGACCGGCCGTTTCGTTATCGGCGGACCGCAGGGCGACTGTGGCCTGACCGGCCGCAAGATCATCGTCGACACCTACGGCGGCGCTGCGCCGCACGGCGGCGGCGCGTTCTCCGGCAAGGATCCGTCGAAAGTCGACCGTTCCGCAGCCTACGCGGCCCGCTACGTGGCGAAAAACATCGTGGCCGCCGGCCTGGCGCGCCAGTGCCAGGTGCAAGTGTCGTACGCGATTGGCGTGGCCCGTCCGATCAACATCACCGTGTACACCGAAGGCACGGGCGTGATCGCTGACGAGAAAATCGCCGCGCTGGTGCAGGAGCACTTCGACCTGCGCCCGAAAGGCATCGTGCAAATGCTGGACCTGCTGCGCCCGATCTATCAGAAGACTGCTGCTTATGGCCACTTCGGCCGCGAAGAGCCGGAATTCACGTGGGAACGTACGGACAAGGCTGCTATTCTGCGTGCTGCAGCCGGCTTGGGCTGAATGGTCACCTCGATTTAGTCCATGCACAATGGCGTCCAGTTGGACGCCATTATTTTTATTGGCAAGCTAGTCGTGCAAATAAGGGCATTTTCCCGCCTTGTTCCATCGATTGTTTCCCTGTTGCATCCCCAATAATGCAACTGTCGGAGTGAGCCCAGCGCATCGAGAACGCCGGGCCTGCCGAAAAACAGGGGAAAAGCCATGAACGTCAAAAAATTTACCGCACCAACGTCCCGTGAAGCGCTGCGCAAGGTGCGCGAAGCGCTGGGGCCGGATGCCGTGATCCTGTCGAACCGTCCAACCGATGGCGAAGTGGAAATCCTCGCCCTGGCCAATGACGATGCCGCTTCGCTGGCATCCCCCGCGGTGGATTCGCCGATGGGGCAGCCGGCCCCTTACCTGGATTTGCCGGAGGCGCCGATGGATGCCTTCGACGCCTTCGACAGCTACCAGGCGCGCGCCGCCGCCGCACCATTGGCCCCTGCCATGCCGGTGCGCCCAGCCGCCATGCGCCCGTCCGCGCCGGAAGCGATGCCGCGTCCGGCCGCCCGTCCGGTGGCGCCGGTGCAGCAGGCGCCGCGCCAGATGCCGGCGCAGCCGCAATACAGCGCGCCCGCCAAACCGGTCGCCCCGGCGCTGGACATGGAGCGCATCACGGCCATGGTGGCGGAAGCCGTCGCCGGCGCCAAAGCCAATGCGGCAGCGGAAATGAGCGTCATGATGAATGAACTGCGCGCCATGCGCGGCATGATGGAAACGCAACTGGCGGAAATCTCCTGGGGCTCGACCCAGCAGCGCGAACCGCAAAAAGCCGCTGTCCTGCGTGAAATGCTGGCGGCCGGCTTTTCCGCCAGCCTGGCGCGCTACCTGGTTGAAAAACTGCCGGCCGGCCGCGATGCCGCCGACAGCATGCGCTGGATTAAAACCGTCCTGACGCGCAACCTGTCCGCCATCACCAATGAAGACCAGTTGATCGAGCAGGGCGGCGTGTTCGCGCTGGTCGGCCCGACCGGCGTTGGCAAGACCACCAGCACCGCCAAGCTGGCGGCCCGTTGCGTGATGCGCCACGGCCCGGAAAAGCTGGCGCTGATCACCACCGATGCCTATCGTATCGGCGCGCACGAACAGTTGCGTATCTACGGCAAGATCCTCGGCGTGATGGTGCACTCCGTCAAGGATGAAGCGGACCTGCGTATCGCCCTGAAGGAATTGCGCAACAAGCACACCATCCTGATCGATACGGTCGGCATGAGCCAGCGCGACCACATGGTGGCGGAACAGATCGGCATGTTGCAAGGCTCCGACGTGCCCGTGAAACGCCTGCTGTGCCTGAACGCGACGTCGACCCAGGAAACCCTGAACGAAGTGGTGCGCGCCTACCAAGGCACTGGCCTGGCCGGTTGCATCATGACCAAGCTGGACGAAGCGGCGTCGATCGGCAATGTGCTCGACGTGGTGATCCGCCAGAAACTCAACATGTTTTATGTGTCGAATGGCCAGCGCGTGCCGGAAGACTTGCACCTGGCCGACCCGGCCCAGCTGGTCGAGCGCGCTTTCCGCCTGAAGCAGGGCGCCGCGGCCCAGTACCACGACAGCGATTTGCCGCTGCTGATGTCCGGCGCGCAGGATTTCCGCGAGGTGCACCTTGGCTAATGTGTGTGTTAACCGACTGAAATTGAAGTGCGAGGTGGCCCATGACCAGCTTTAATTTTGACCAGGCGGAGGGCCTGCGCCGCATGCTGGCGGGGCCGCGGCCCCGCATCGTGACGTTCCTGTCGGCCACGCCGCAGGATGACAAGGGTTCCATGCTGGTGAACCTGGGCGCGTCGCTGGCCCGCGCCGGCAATGACGTGTTGCTGGTCGATGCGTGCGCGTCGGCGCATGGCGTGGGTTCCCGCCTGGGCGTCGACAATGGCGCCAGCCTGCTGGATGTGGCCCGCCAGCAATGCGGCTTGAACCAGGTGATTTACCAGGTGCCGCAAGGCTTCGGTGTGGTATCGATGACACGCGGCGTGCGCAGCACGGGGCCGGATGAAACGCGCCGGTTGGCCAAGGCGTTCGACGTGCTGGCCAAACAGACCGGTATGGTGATTGTCGACGGAGAGTTCGACGGTACGGCCTTTCCCGTGCCTGTGATGGCCAGTTCCGAGATCGTGGTGCAGGTTTCCAACAGCGCGACGTCGATCACCAATGCCTACGCGATGATCAAGCGCCTGAACATGGAATTGGGCCGCCGGCCCTTCGGTATTCTGGTCACCGGCGCATCAGAGGCCGAAGCACGGGTGGTTTACGATAATATGGCGCAAGCGGCCAGTCGTTACCTGGCCGTAAATTTGGTTTCGATGGGATCAGTGCCTGCCGACGAGTATTTGCAGCGCGCCGCACGCCTGGGGCGCGCGGTGGTCGACGCATTTCCGCTGGCGGGCGCATCGGTTGCGTTCCGTGAGCTTGCCGGGCGCCTGGCGCTGGCTGGCTCGCATTCAGGCATGGCGGGGCGAATTAGCGCGTAGCGTCGCCCCGCAGCTGTAACCAGTGCTCGTTGCATGCAGAAAGAGAACAACTAAAAAGAGTTATGTACACGGTCAAAGGGAAAGCGGACAAAAATACGCTGCTGACGGAGCACATGCCGTTAGTCAAGCGTCTCGCCCATCATATGAAGGCGAAACTGCCGCCCAGCGTGGAAGTGGACGATCTCGTGCAGGCCGGTATGATCGGCTTGCTGGACGCGATCAACCGCTATGAAGAAACCCACGGCGCCCAGTTTGAGACCTATGCAGTGATGCGCATTCGCGGCGCCATGCTCGACGAGCTGCGCAACAGCGACTGGCTGCCGCGCTCGATGCGGCAGGACATGCGCAAGATTGAAAATGCCATGGCGGTGCTGCAACAGCGCCTGGGCCGTCCGCCGAGCGAATCGGAAGTGGCGAAGTCGCTGAAACTGTCGCTGGCGGATTACCAGGAAATGCTGTCCGAAGGCGGCGGCCACCAACTGGTGTATTACGAAGATTTCCACGACGACGACGGCAACGACAGCTTCCTCGACCGCTACCATTCGGACGAAGACGCCGATCCGTTGCGGGCGCTGCTCGACACCGACTTCCGCCAGGCCGTCATCGACGCCATCGACGCGCTGCCGCCGCGCGAAAAAATGCTGATGGGCCTGTATTACGAGGAAGAGTTGAATCTGAAGGAAATCGGCGCCGTCATGGGCGTTTCTGAATCACGCGTATCGCAATTGCATACGCAAGCGGTGGCACGCCTGCGTGCATCGCTCCGGGAGCAGGCATGGACTGGGCCAGCATAGCGGGCATTATTCTCGGGGTGGCCGGTGTCTTGATCGGCCAGGGCATGGAAGGGGGCAAGCTCAGTTCATTGTTGCAGCCGGCTGCCTTTGCCATTGTCGTGGTCGGCACATTGGGCGCCGTCCTGCTGCAAACCCGCCCCAAAACCTTTTCCCGTGGCATGCAGATGCTGCGCTGGGTTATCGCGCCGCCGGCCGACAGCCGCGCATCGCTGGCGCGCGATATCGCGGCCTGGAACAATTCCGCCAAGCGCGACGGCCATTTGTCGCTGGAGCGCTACATGCTGGCCTCCAAGGACAAGTTCAATGCGAAAGGCTTGCGCCTGATCGTCGACGGCATCAATCCCGACAAATTGCGCCAGTTGCTGGACACCGAAATCACGGCGTTTGAAACGGCGGAACGCCAGGCGGTGCGTATCTGGGAATCCGCCGCCGGCTATTCGCCGACCATCGGCATCCTGGGCGCCGTGCTGGGCCTGATCCAGGTGATGGAAAACCTGGCTGATCCGTCCCGCCTGGGCCCCGGCATCGCGATTGCGTTTGTCTCCACGATTTATGGCGTCGGATTGGCCAACCTGTTCTTTTATCCGATCGCCAACAAGCTGAAAAATATCGTCACGCAGCAAGTGCACCAGCAGGAAATCGCCGCCGCCGTGTTTTACGACATCGCCACCGGCGACCACAGCCGCGTGATCGACGAACGCATCGCCACCTTGCTGCGCGAGCACTGAGATGCAGCGCCGCGCCCGCCGCAAATTCGACGACGAACCGGAAAACCACGAACGGTGGCTGATTTCGTATTCGGATTTCATCACGTTGCTGTTCGCGTTCTTCGTTGTCATGTACGCAATTTCATCCGTCAACATCGGTAAATACAAAGTGTTTTCCGATGCGTTGGGCGATGCGTTCGGCGGCCAGGGTTCCGCCACGCCCATCAATACCGAAGTGCTGAACTTGCCGATTCCCAATCCCGCGCTGAAACGCCGCACGGAATTGCTGCGCAAGGAAAAAGAGCAGATGACCAAGCTGGCGCAGGATTTGTTGTCGACCATGGCGCCGCTGGTCAAGGAAGGCAAGGTGCGGGTGACGCAAAACAGCCGCGGCGTCAGTGTGGAAATCAATGCATCCGTGCTGTTCGAACCGGGGCAAGCCAGGCTGACGGCAGAGTCGCGCGAAGCGTTGACGGAAGTGGCGGGCATCCTGAAAAACGACCCTCACGCGGTGCAGGTGGAAGGGCATACCGATAACGTACCCATCAGTAACGCGAATTTCCCGTCCAACTGGGAATTATCGGCGGCCCGTGCGGGCGCCGTGGTGCGGCTGTTTATTGATGCAGGCGTGCCGCCGCCCCGCATGTCGGCGGTGGGCCATGCGGACAATATTCCGCTGGCGCCGAACAGCGAAGCGGAAGGGCGGGCGCGCAATCGGCGTGTGGCGGTGACCATACTTTCGGGGATGCCGGATCCCTCGACCGAAGTGCCGACGGGGCCAGTGCCGCCAGCGCAAACGCCGACACCGTAAAGAGCGCACTTCTTTGCGCCATATTTGCGGTTTAATCTGTTATCACAACAATGACTTCATTCCTTGAGGGACGTATTTTCTCTCGGCATCCGCGCCTTTTCATGTCATTCGCTGCCGGAGCAATTGGATCTCCAGCCTATCCCTGTTCGTTTGTTTTCCTGTTTCTACGTTGGCATAATTGCCATTTATTTCTGGAGTAGATATGACTCGCCCTGAACCGATGGCGGCACCAAGTTGTGAACATAGTTTTTTTCAAAAAATCATGCAATGGCCGGCCCTTGTTGCAGCGCATTTTGGAAAAAAAACCGTGCCTGTGGTGAAGGAAACCCAAATTCAACCGCCCGCCGGTTTGGAGTGTGTCTTCGTCAGTGGTGTCATGCGCAGCGGAACGACATTGCTGCAGCGGGTTGTAGCGCATTCGCTGGATTCACAATACATTCGCGAAGAGTCCACATTACGGATACCGATCGAATCCTTTCAGGTGCTGGAGCAATACCAGGCATTTGAACCGATTGGCCGAGCTGCCTATGTCGAGCAGTACCAAACCTTCCTTTCAGGCTTGCTCCATGCGATAAGGCGCGAAATCAACGGTGGGACACTGGTGCTGAAGGACCCGCTCGCGCTCAAATCAATACCGACATTCATCGAACTGATGCCCAGGACAAAATTCATCATTTCTATCCGTAATCCAATGTCGACGGCCGCCTCGATTTACAGGGTCAGGAACCGCCAGCGACAACAGGGAAAGCAATCTTTTATTACGCCGATGGATTTTGGTGACATTGTTGAATACATTGCCAGGCTATGTGAGGTCATCATTGCTGTGCATGAAAAAGACAATGTTTGTCTCGTGAAATATGAGGAACTGATTGGGCACAACCCTGCTGTGCTCAAACAATTAAGCAGTTTTATCGGCGCAAGAGTCAAACTGAATCCTCCGGATGACTCCTTTGCATATGATGCCGATCATGCATTCTGGACACCGGAATCGGGACAGGATATAAAAAATACCAGCCTCGATAAGTATCGAAGCGAATTGTCAGTGGAGGAGAAGGCTCTGGTAGCAGCCAAACTGGCGCGTTTCAACACGATGTTTGGATACACTGCTGAATAAGCTGCCGCGAAGTAGTCTGCGCTCAGGACGCCGGCACAGGGGCGCCCGCATCAGCCCGCCACAAACCCCCGTCGCGTCGCCGTGCTGGTGGTCTGCCCCGTCGGCCCATACATGTTTGGCGCAGGGCTTTGCGGGCGCAGCGCTTGCAGCGCGCCTTGCGTGTGATTGAGGTGTTTGTTGATCAGCGCACCGTTAATACGGTTCAATTCCTTGGCTTCGCGCGTCAGATCCAGCACTTGCTGCCAGAATTGCTGTGCGCCGGCATCGCCGCTGGCGGCCAGCCACGCTTCCATGCCGGCTTCTTCCGGTTTGAATCCTGCCGCACCCAGCGCGCTGTGGCGCTGGCTGGCCAGTATGGCCATGTCGTTGACCAAAGCGGATTTGGTCGGGGTGAGGGCGGTTAAGGCATCGATATCCGCTGAAATCAGGCATTGCTGTTCCTGTTTCAGTACTTCCAGCAGGGAAGTAATGACGCGCTGCTCTTCGCGCAGGCTGTCCATCGGCGATACCGTTTGCATTGTGTTACCTATCTTTTACGAGAGTGCAGCAAATCTTTCACTGTTTCCAGCAAGCCATCCGCCACTTTTTCAGAATTGACCTGGAACTTGCCACTGGCAATGGCTTCCTTGATCCGGTCGACCTTTTGCGTATCAAACACGCCGCTGCTGCCGCCGGCGCCGCTCGCCGCCATGGCCTGGCCCTGCGAGGACAGGCGGACACTGTCAGTGGCGACCGGGGTGGTCGCGGCTTTTTCCGCACTGCGCGCATTATTCGCCGACGCCGGGGACGACGACGGTAAACCTGGCGTGCCCTTAAGTGTGTCGTTAATTTTCACAGCATCATCCTCATCTGGTTGGAGTGTGACACTCCGGGGTATGAGTCTCTAACGGCACAACTTGATGAAACTTTAGCTTACCTTTGAGCAATTTTTTCTCATAACCCTTTGGCGCTTTTAAAACGCCACTTCCACCAGCCCTCCTGCCCGGGCAATGCCCGTCACTTGCGATCCGTTGGCCGTCCGGACGGCCACCATTTGTCCTTCCGACGCCGTTGCCACCGCCCGCGCCTCGGACGACACGCGGAAACTGGCATTGCCCGACACCAGTTTCACCAGTTGCCCCGACTGCACCACCGGCTTGCTGCGCAAGGTATCCAACCGCAACGGCGTACCCGCCGCCAGGGAAACATTACTGCTGCGGCCAATCACTTGGCCAACGTCCGTGGCGACGCCGGCCGGCAACGTGGTCAGGTCGCCCCGCACCATCGCCAGTTGCGTCGCTTCGATGGGCTGACCCTGCGCCAGCGGTACCGCGCTGGCCACGTAGTCGGCTTGCACCGAGACGTTCGCTTGAATATACACCGTCCATGCGGACGGGGACGCACACCGTACGCCCACCGTGGTCTTGCCCCACGCGCGCGCGCCCGGCATGAAGAAAGCTTGCGGCTGCGGGCACGATGCCAGCGACATGCGCTGGTCGATCGGACCGACCGCCACGCTGACCTGGCCTGCCATGCCGGCGACCTGGCTTTGCAGGAATTGCTCGACAGTTAATTTCAACTGGTTCAAGTCCTGGCGCGCGGGTTGCTGCGCGAGCGCGGTTGCACTGGCCAGGGCGAGGGCGGCGAATAACGTAGGGCGGTTTGGCGTCAGCCAAGCCGCCATGCCAGCGCTATCGGGTCGCATGCAATGGCGGCTTGCGCGTCGCGCAAACCGCCCTACGGGAATAGAAGGCAGTTTCATAAGGCACCTCTTTGAATGCTGCCATGATAGGCCCCGGCTGCGAATCCCAAGCGTTGAATAAGGCCCCAAAAGCCGGGCTTATCGTTCGATCGTGTTTCACAGTGGCTGGTTAAGATGGCTCCCATCACTGATGGAGAATTCGCGATGTTAGGGAAACTGGACGATTACCTGCGCTTTAATGAGACGGCACTGAGCCTGCGCTCGCAACGCCAGACCGTGCTGGCGTCAAACATCGCGAATGCGGATACGCCGAACTACAAGGCGCGCGATTTTGATTTCAGCGCCGCGCTGAAAGGGGCGATGGACCGCAACGGCGGTGCACAGCAAGCGCTGAAGACCACGGCTGCCAAACATTACCCGAATCCGGCGCAGGCCGGCATGCTGCTGCCGGACGGCACCGCCCTGCAATACCGTGGCACCGTGCAGGGCGCCGTCGACGGGAATACCGTGGATATGGACGTGGAGCGCAATCAGTTTGCCGACAATGGACTGCGCTACGAAGCGGGCATCACGCTGATCAACTCGCAAATCAAGGGCTTGATGACGGCAATCCAGGGAGGCCAGTAATCATGTCGCTGTTTAATATCTTCAATGTTTCCGGTTCGGCCATGAGCGCCCAGGCGCAGCGGCTGAACGTGGTGGCGAGTAACCTGGCCAACGCGGACAGCGCCACCAGCGCCAGCGGCGAAGCGTACCGCGCCAAGCAGGTGGTATTCGAAGCGCAGCCGTCGCAAAGCAATGGCGCCGCCACCAGCGTCAAGGTGCAGCGCGTGATCGAAGATCCGTCGCCGCTCAAGCAAATCTACGATCCCAAGCATCCGCTGGCCGACGACAAGGGCTATGTCACGATGCCCAACGTCAGCGTGGTCGATGAAATGGTCAACATGCTGTCGGCATCGCGTTCGTACCAGACCAACGTGGAAACCATGAATGCAGCCAAGACCATGCTGCTGAAGACTTTAACGATCGGGCAATAATCATGAGCATCACTAACACTGCCGCTGCCGCCGGCCCATCCGAAGCCCTGCTGAACAGCGTCAATCCGAAGAAAGCCACGGCGACCGACAGCGTGACCGCCGAGCAGGACAAGTTCATGACCTTGCTGGTCACGCAGCTGAAAAACCAGGACCCGATGAACCCGCTGGACAATGCCGCCGTCACCAGCCAGTTCGCGCAACTGTCCACGGTGACGGGCGTGAACAAATTGAACGACACGCTGGAATCGCTGAAAGCCAGCTATAAATCGTCGGAAAGCCTGCAAGCGACCAGCCTGATCAACCACGGCGTCCTGTCCGCCGGCAAGACCATCAATGTCAGCGAAGGCAAGGGCATTTACGGGATCGACCTGGCCACGGCGGCGGACAGCGTCGACGTGCAAATCTTCAGTCCGGCCGGCAAGCTGGTCAAAACCGTCAGCCTGGGCGCGTCCGAAGCCGGCACCGCGCCGTTGGCATGGGATGGCAAGATGGATGATGGCGCCACGGCGCCCGATGGCAAGTACAGCTTCTCCGTCACCGCCAAGCGCGGCGGCGAAGCGTTGAAGGACGCGACCGCGCTGTCCTTCAATGTGATTCAAAGCGTCTCGACCGGCTCGGCCGGCGTCAAGCTGAACCTGCCCACGGGCGCGCAGCTGACGATGGACGACATCAAACAAATTCTGTAATTCTGTAACCCACACCACCAGGGGATATCATGTTCCAGCAAGGACTCAGCGGCCTGAACGCCGCAGCAAAAACGCTCGACGTTATCGGCAACAACATCGCCAACTCGGCCACGGTGGGGTTCAAGCAATCGCAGGCGCAGTTTGCCGACTTGTATGCGAATTCGCTGAACGGCGTGTCGGGCAATAATGCCGGTATCGGTGTGTCCGTGTCGCGCCTGGCGCAGCAATTCACGCAGGGTAATATCGAAACCACCAATAACCCGCTGGACATCTCCATCAACGGCGGCGGCTTCTTCCGCCTGACCACGCCGACGGGCGCCGTGCAATACAGCCGTAACGGCCAGTTCCTGCTGGATAAAAACGGCTTCATTACGAATGCGCAGGGCAACTTCCTGTCCGGTTACCAGTCGAACAAGGATGGCGTGATCCTGCAAGGCGCGCCGGACCCGATCAAGATCGATTCGTCGGACCTGGTGCCGGTCGCCACGACGAAAGCCAACTTCGAGCTGAACCTGGACTCGCGCAGCCTGGTGCCGGCCAAGGTGCCGTTCGATGCGCTGGACCCGCTGACGTACAACAAGCAGACCGTGCTGGACGTGTTCGACAGCCTGGGTAATCCGCACGTGCTGTCCACCTATTATGTGAAGACGGCCGCGAATACGTGGGACGTCTATGTCGGCAGTGACGGCCGCGAACGTTCGGCCGCGCTGGTGGCGGCCTCCGTCAATAATGACGGCAATGTGGATGCGGCACGCACCGCGTACCAGGCCGCGCTGCAGACCGGCGATGCCGCGGCGATTGCCCAGGCCAACCTGGACTTTGCGCAGGCCGCCGGCGACGCCATGCTGAACGCCATGAATGATTTGCCGAATACTGTGGGCGTAACGGCTACCCAGGCGCAGATCGATACGCTGACGGCTGCCTATAACGGCGCCACTAACGTCGGTGCGATTGTCGGTACCAACCCCGATGAAATCATGCGCAAGCTGGGCGACGCCGTCAGCGCGCCGGGCCGGAAAGTGTCGACCCTGATCTTCGACGAGCAGGGCGCGCTGAATACCACGGCGATGACCAACCTGGATCCAACCAACACGCTGCCGTTCAGCATTACCTTGCCGATCTTCCCGGACACAGGTTCGGTCGAACCATTGACGATCCAGACCAATTTCGTCGGTACCACGCAATACGGCATCAGCACCAGTGAAAAAGCCTCCACGCAAGATGGTTACTCGTCCGGCCACCTGGAACGCTTTGCCGCGGGTTCGGATGGCGTGATCCTTGGCCAGTACAGCAACGGTAAATCCCGTCCGCTGGGCCAGATCGTGCTGGCCAACTTCACCAGTGTCGATGGCCTGACGCCGCTTGGCAACAATGCTTGGGTGGAAAGCTCGGCATCCGGTCCGGCGCAGATCGGCGCGCCGAACACGGGCACCATGGGCTCGCTGCGTTCGTCGTCGGTGGAATCGTCGAACGTGGACTTGACGGCCGAACTGGTCAACATGATCACGGCGCAGCGCGTCTACCAGGCCAATGCGCAAACCATCAAGACGCAGGACCAGGTGTTGCAGACCCTCGTGAACCTGCGTTAATAGCTGAAAGGGCAAGCCATGGATAAGCTGATCTATACCGCCATGACCGGCGCGCGTCACTTGCTGGAACAGCAGGCGACCGTGTCGAACAACCTGGCCAACGTCAGCACCACGGGCTTCCGCGCCCAGCTCGATTCGTTCCGCGCCGTGCCGGTGCAGTCGGATGGCCTGGCGACCCGTACCTTCGTGGTCGACAACACGGTTGGCGCGGATTTCCGCGCCGGCCCCATCATGACCACCGGCCGCGCGCTCGACGTGGCGGTGCGGGGCGACGGCTGGATTGCCGTGCAGGGCGCCGACGGCTCCGAAGCATACACGCGCAACGGCAGTTTCAAGGTCAGTGAAAACGGCTTGCTGCAAACCACCAGCGGCCAGACCATCCAGGGCGAGGGCGGTCCCATCGCGATCCCGCCCGATTCGGACATCGCGATTGCCGGCGACGGCACCGTCAGCGTCATCAGCACCGGGCAAACGCAGCCCGGCCCGGCCAATATCCTGGGCCGTATCAAGCTGGTGAATCCGCCCGCGCGGGAATTGACGCGCGGCGCCGATGGCCTGTTCCGCCAGGGTTCCGGCCAGCCGGCGGATTTCGATCCCCGGGTCAGCCTGGTCAGCGGCGCGCTGGAAGGCAGCAACGTCAGCGCCGTCGATTCCATGGTCAACATGATCCAGCTGGGGCGCGCGTTTGAAATGCAGATGAGCCTGATGAAGAATGCCGAGAATAACGCGGCGAAAGCCACCCAGATCCTCGCTTTGACTTGACGTTGTTCCCTCCATAATGGTGGTGTGGTAAAGCCTATGAGAGGGGAACATCATGATACGTTCGCTGTGGATCGCCAAAACCGGCATGGAAGCGCAGCAGACGCAAATGGACACGGTTGCCAACAACCTGGCCAACGTCAGCACCAACGGCTTCAAAAAATCCCGCGCCGTGTTCGAAGACTTGCTGTACCAAAACGTACGGCAACCGGGCGCGCAATCGTCGCAACAAACCAACCTGCCGTCCGGCATGCAGATCGGCACCGGCGTGCGTCCTGTCGCGATCGAACGTATCTTCACCCAGGGCAATCCGCAAGCCACGGGCAACGATAAAGACTTGATGGTCAACGGTAACGGCTTCTTCAACGTGCTGTTGCCGGACGGGACCACCGCTTATACGCGCGACGGTTCGTTCCAGCGCGATGCCAACGGCCAGATGGTGACGTCCAGCGGCTTCGTGCTGCAGCCGGCCATCACCATCCCCATCAATGCGCAAAGCATCACGGTCGGCCGCGACGGCACCGTGTCCGTGACGCTGCCGGGCCAGACCGCCGCGCAGCAGATCGGCAGCATCCAGCTGTCCACCTTCATCAATCCGACCGGCCTCGAATCGAAAGGTGAAAACCTGTACGTCGAGACGGGCGCGTCGGGCGCCGCGCAAGCCAATACGCCCGGCACCAATGGCACCGGCGTGATCCTGCAAGGCTACGTGGAAACGTCGAACGTCAACGTGGTCGAGGAAATGGTCAACATGATCCAGACCCAGCGCGCGTACGAGATCAACAGCAAGGCCATTACCACGTCCGACCAGATGCTGGCCAAGCTGGCGCAACTGTAAGGGGTAAGCCATGACCCGCATGCTCTTTCCTGTTGCCGCCATGCTGGCGCTGGCCGCCTGCGGCACCACGCCCACGTCCATCGTGCAGCAGCCGACCACGGCCCGGCCATTGACGATGGCGCAAATGCAGGCGCCCACCAATGGCGCCATCTTCCAGCAGCAATCGTACCGTCCGCATTTCGAAGACCGCCGCGCGCGCCACGTGGGCGACGTCCTCAATCTCGTCATCACGGAAAAGACCGCCGCCGTGAAAGCGGGCGCCACGTCCGGCAGCAAGTCCGGCAGCATGGCCTTTGCCGTGCCGGGGCCGCTGGTCGGCAACCTGGGCGCCAACGTGTCCACCAGCGGTTCCAGCAAGTTCGCCGATGCGGACAACCAGAGCGCCAGCAACACCTTTACCGGCAACATGGGCGTGACGGTGGTGGAAGTGCTGCCGAACGGGAACCTGATCGTGGCCGGTGAAAAGCAGATCGCCATGAACAAGGGGACCGAATTCATCCGCTTCTCCGGCATGGTGAACCCGGATTCCATCACGACCGGCAACAGCGTGCTGTCGACCGCCGTGGCCGACGCCCGCGTCGAATACCGCACCAACAGCAAGATCGACCGCGCGGAAATGAATTCCATGGTGTCGCGCTTCTTCCTCAGCCTGTTGCCATTCTGATCATGAAGAACATTATTCAAACCCTGTTCCTGGCCGTGCTGCTGGCATGCGCTCCCGCCAGTCATGCGGAACGCATCAAGGACCTGGCCAATATCGCCGGCGTGCGCAGCAACCAGTTGATGGGCTATGGCCTCGTGATCGGCCTGGACGGCACGGGCGACCAGACCACGCAAACGCCGTTCACCGTACAGACCATTGCATCGATGCTGCAACAGATGGGCATCACGTTGCCGTCGGCATCGAGCCTGCAATTGAAAAACGTGGCGGCCGTGATGGTGACGGCGTCGCTGCCACCGTTCGCCCAGCCGGGCCAGTTGCTGGACGTGACGGTATCGTCGATGGGCAACGCGAAAAGCCTGCGTGGCGGGACCTTGCTGATGACGCCGCTGAAAGGCGCCGATGGCCAGGTGTACGGCATGGCGCAGGGCAATATCCTGGTGGGTGGTGTCGGTGCGCAGTCGGGCGGCAGTTCCGTGGTGGTGAACCACCTGTCGGTGGGCCGCATTTCCGGCGGCGCCACGGTGGAACGCGCGGTCGCATCGAACGTGGGCGAAAACAACATGATTCGCCTGGAGTTGAAGGAAACGGATTTCGCCACCGCCAGCCGCGTGGTGGAAGCCATCAACGACAAGTATGGCGCCGGCATTGCCTACGCGCTGGATGGCCGTGTGATCCGCGTGCAGGCGCCGTCGTCGTCGGACTTGCGCGTGTCGTTTATCGGCGCGCTGGAAGCGATGGACGTGAACCCGGCCAAACAGGCGGCCAAGGTCATCATGAATGCCCGTACCGGCTCGGTGGTGATGAACCAGGCGGTGACCTTGGAAACCTGCGCGATTTCGCACGGCAACCTGTCCGTCTCCGTCAGCACGGACCCGCAAGTGAGCCAGCCCAATGCCTTGTCGGCCGGCCAGACCGTGGTGACGCAAAACAGCCAGATCGATATCAAAAAAGACAGCGGCAAGGTCATGATGGTCAACGGCGGCGCTTCGCTGGCCGATGTCGTCAAGGCACTGAACGCAATCGGCGCCACGCCGCAGGATTTGCTGGCCATCCTGCAAGCGATGAAGAGCGCGGGCGCATTGCGCGCCGAACTGGAAATCATCTGAGGCCGCCATGATCCGTCAAAGTCCCGTATCCACCGACCTGTCCGCCACGCTGGCGTCCGATGTCAAGGGCATGGGCGCGCTGCGCCAGCAAGCCAAGGAGGGCTCGCCGGAAGCCCTGAAAGGCGCAGCGAAGCAGTTTGAATCCATGTTCCTCAACATGGTGATGAAAAGCATGCGCGACGCCACGCCGCAAGACGGCATGATGGACAGCCAGCAAACCAAGACGTTCACGGCCATGCTGGATCAGCAAACCAGCCAGAACCTGGCCAACAAAGGCATGGGCCTGGCCGATGTGCTGGTGCGCCAGTTGTCGCAATCGCAAAACGCGCAGGCGCTGAAGCTGGGCGATGAAAGCGCGCTGACAGGACTGGACGGCACGTCCGCGCTGGCCGCGCAGCGCTTGCAAAAAGCATTGGAGGCGGTGGGCGGCCCTGCGGCGAAAACAGCGCTCACACCGGAACAGGAAGCCGCCCGCGCCAACCAGGCGCCCCACGTGCGCGCCTTCCAGGACAAGTTGGGCAGCCATGCCGATGAAGCATCGAAAACCACCGGCATCCCGGCCAAGTTCATGCTGGGCCAGGCCGCGCTGGAAAGCGGCTGGGGCCGCCGTGAAATCAGGGGCCGCGACGGCACCAACAGCCACAACCTGTTCGGCATCAAGGCCGGTTCCGAATGGAAAGGCAAGACCGTGCAGGCGGTCACGACGGAATACGTCAACGGCGTCGCGCAACGCAAAGTCGAACGTTTCCGCGCCTATGACACCTATGCGGACAGTTTCAAGGATTATGCGAAATTGCTGAGCAATAACCCGCGCTATGAAAAAGTGCTGGCCAGCGCCGGCGACGCCACCAAGTTTGCACAAGGCTTGCAGCGCGCCGGCTATGCGACCGACCCGAATTACGCTGCCAAGTTGACAAGTATTATCAAACGGTCACTGGTTTGACCTGTCGTCGCGCGCACCGTAACGACAGGCAATTTCAAGTTTTGGCGCAGCCTGCCGTAGACTACACAGATCAAGCAAAAAAGCACACTTCATCATGAGTATCCTCAGCGTAGGTAAAACGGGTTTAATGGCGGCGCAGATCGGTCTGTCCACGACCGGGCACAACATCGCCAATGCCAACGTGGAAGGTTACAGCCGGCAGACGGTGTTGCAGGGAAATGCGCAGCCGGAAGCGACCGGCGGCTTCTTCCTCGGCACGGGTACCACCGTGACGGCCATCGTGCGCCAGTATGATGATTTCCTCAACAAAACCCTAATGAATGCCCAGTCGACCCAGGCTGAGCAAAACGGTTATTTTCAGCAAATCAGCCAGATCGACAACTTGCTGGCCGATTCCACGTCCGGCCTGACGCCGGCGCTGCAGGATTTCTTCAAGGGCGTGCAGGATGCCGCGTCCAATCCCGCCACCGATGCGTCGCGCAGCGCGCTGCTGTCGACCGCCAATACGCTGGCGGGCCGCTTCCACAGCATGAGCGAGCGCCTGACGGAAATCGGCGAGGGCGTCAACGCGGAAGTGTCGACCACTGTTAGCCAGATCAATTCGTATGGCTCCAAGATTGCCCAGTTGAATAACGATATTGCCGGCATGTCCGCCGATGCGTCGCGCATGCCGAATGACTTGCTGGACCAGCGCGATCAGCTGATCCGCGAATTGAACAAGCTGGTCAAGGTCAATGTGGAAAAGGGCGCCAGCAATACGTTGACCGTGTCGATCGGCACCGGCCAGCCGCTGGTGATCGGCAACCGCAGTTACCAGCTGGCTACGCAGACGTCGCTGTCGGACGTGAACAAGCTGTCGATCGGCTATGTCGCCGGCGACAAAATTTCCACCTTGCCGGACACGGCCCTGACGGGCGGCGGCACCTTGGGCGCCTTGCTGAAATTCCGTAGCGAATCGTTGGACCAGGCCCAGGCGCAACTGGGACAGGTGGCCGCCGGCATCGCGGCTGCCTTCAATGCCCAGCACAAGCTGGGGCAGGACCGGAATGGCGACATTGGCGGTAATTTCTTTAAAGATATTGAAGTCGGTGTCGGCGTCGACAAGCGTAACTCGCCGCTGAGTACGGCAAAAGTCACGGGTATCGTCAAGGATGCCAGTGCGCTGACCACCAGCACCTATGACTTGAATTACGACGGCACCAACCTGTTCCTGAAGCGCCAGTCCGATGGCCAGTCGACCATTATTTCGCCATTCCCGCAAACGGAACCGCAAATGATCGACGGTGTCGAATACACGATCACCGGCATCCCGCAGACTGGCGACCACTTTGAAATCAAGCCGACGATGAATGCGGCATCCGACATCGGCGTGGCGCTGACGGACGTCGGTAAGATTGCGCTGGCCGCCCCGGTCACCACCAATGCGCCACTGACCAATACCGGCAATGGCAAGATCAGCGCCGGTTCCGTCGATGCGGCCTTCCTCGATCCCGCCAATACGCTGAATGGCACGGTGACCTTGACGTACGACCAGGCCGCCGGCGGCTTCACGGGTTTCCCGGCGGCGCAGGATGTGGTGGTAAAGGGCGTCAATGGCGCGTCGACCACTTATCCTGCCGGCACCACACCGATTCCCTATACCGATGGCGATACCTTCACCTTTGGCGGCATCAGTGTGGCGATCTCTGGAACGCCGGGCAACAACGATACGTTTGCCGTGACGGCCCCGAACGCGGGCGGTACCAAGGACAACCGCAATGGCGCGCTGCTGGCCGCCTTGCAAACCAAGACAGTGTTGAATAACGGGAAGACCACGTTCCAGAGCGGCTATGCCGCCATGGTCAACGCGGTCGGCAACAAGGCGCGCGAAGTGCAGATCGGCGGGCTGGCGGCGGATTCCGCCGCGGAGCAAGCCACCAATGCGTACCAGAGCGTGGTGGGCGTGAACCTGGATGAGGAAGCGGCGGAATTGCTGCGCTACCAGCAGGCTTACCAGGCGGCCGGCAAGGTGATGCAGATCGCCAGCCAGCTGTTCGACGTGCTGGTATCGCTGGGCCGCTAAGGAGTATTAGTCATGATCATGCGCATCAGCACCAAGACGATTTTCGACCACGGCAAGAGCCAGTTGTCGTCGCTGCAAACGAATATGTCGAAGATCCAGCAACAGCTGGCCACCGGCCGCAAGAACCTGGCGCCGTCGGACGACCCGATCGCCACGGCGCGCGCGCTGGAAATCACGCAATCGCAGTCGGTCAATACGCAACTGGTGACTAACCGCCAGAATGCCCGTTCCTCGCTGTCGCAGGAGGAAGTCGCGCTGGCGTCCACCACCTCGCTGCTGCAGGACATCAAGACGCTGGCGGTCAACGGCGGCAATGGCTCGATGACGAACCAGGACCGGGAAATGATCGCGGTGGAACTGGAAGCCCGCATGTCGGACCTGCTGGGCGTGGCCAACACGGCCGACGGCGCCGGCGGCTATTTGTTCTCCGGCTACAAGGACAGTGTGCCGTTCGCCAAGACGTCGACCGGTGCGATCTACCAGGGCGACCAGGGCGAACGTTCGCTGCAGGTGGGTTCGACCCGGACCCTGGCCATCAGCGATTCCGGCTCGTCGATCTTTGAAAACAATATTACTGGCAACGGGACCTTTAAAACCGGCGCCGATCCGGCCAACGCGACGCGCGGCGGCAGCGGTATTATTTCGCCCGGTTCCGTGACCAATGCCAATGCCATCACGGACCACCAGTACGAAATCAATTTCAGCGTGACGCCGGGTTCGCCCGGCATCCCGGCCGTGACCACGTACACGGTGACGGATCTGACCCTGGGCCAGCCGGTGCCGCCCAACCCGGTTCCGCCGGACCCGATTCCGTACAAGAGCGGTGAAACCATCGCGTTTGACGGGCTGCAATTCGAAATCCACGGCAATCCGGCGGACCTGGACAAGTTCACCGTCAACCCCAGCGATAAGAAATCCGTGTTCGAGACCGTGCAGGACGTGATCAATGCGCTGCGCTCCGACGCCACGGGCGAAGTGGGGCAGGCCAAGCTGAATAACCTGCTCAACTCCGCCAACGCCAACCTGGACAACGCGATCGACAACGTGCTGTCGGTGCGGGCCTCCGTGGGGGCGCGGCTGAAGGAAATGGATTACCTGGACAGCGCGGGTGAAGATTTGAATATCCAGTATGCGTCCACGTTGTCGGACTTGCAGGACATCGACACCATCACCGCCATCTCGAATTTCACGCAGCAGCAAATCAGCCTGGAGGCGGCGCAGAAGTCGTATAAGACACTGACCAGCCTGTCGCTGTTTAACTTCATCGGCTGATTACTGCCCGCCTGAAACGCAAACGCCCGGTGCACTGACAAAGTGCGCCGGGCGTTTTGCGTTGCTACCCACGGAAGGCTGATCCAGGAGGCGGGATGATTGCGTAGGGCGGTAAGCTGAAGGCTTGCCGCCATTGCGTGCGGACCAGTGCTGCATCGGTCAATGGCGGCGCATGCATGGCGGCTTCCGCCCAAGCGGAAACCGCCCTACGCAACCCGTTACCGTTATTTCGTCGCCAGGATCCCCGGCGGCGGTTCGCGCCGCTTTTGGTCATCCGTCAGGCCAGCTGCCGCGCTGTGGTCGGCGCCCGCGCTGCGGTCCGCATAGCTGCGCAATTCGCGCGCCAATTGGTCGACCCCGGCCGCCAAGGTGGCGAAGCTGGTCGGCGCCGTGTCGTTCCACGCCAGTCCACCCGCCACGCCGCCATTCTCAGCGTTAAAGCCGGACATGGCCTGCGTCAGCGCACCCACCTGTTCGCGCAGCGATCCCGCATCATCGTTGCGGCTGGTCGCATACCAGACGTCGGCCACGCCTTGCTGCAAGCCTTCCGTGGTGACAAAGCTGCCGCGCATGCCGATCCAGTTGCCCGCATCTTTTTCGCTGACGGCGGCGCCGCCCGCGTTGATGCTGGCCACGCCGGCATCGTGCAGCGAGCGCAATTCACCCGCCTGGCTGACACCATCGGCATTGCCATCGACCCACACGCGCAAGTCGCCATAGGCGGCATCCTTGCTGTCGATGACGCCATCGGCATTGCTGTCCAATTCCGCCAGTGCGGCAAAGCCGTCGCTGGCGCGTTTGCCGTCCGCCAGCACGGTGGACGTGCCGAACAGTTCGCCGCCATCGTTGATGACGCCGTCATGGTTGCGGTCCAGCGCCAGCAAGCCGTCGCCATGGCCGGCCCAGCCGGTCTGCACCGGTTGGCCGTTGGCAAACAGGTCGAAGCGTACGCCGGCGTCGAACGACAAGGTTTCGATACCGTCGCCGTCCAGGTCCAGCTGCAGCGGGCTGCCCAGCGGCGAGGCATCTTTCTGTTCCGTCGTCAGTACCGCCAGCTGCGCCGCGGTAAAGGATTTGACTTGCGTCGCCGAGAAGCCGGCGAATTCCGCCACCGTCATATTGGTCAGCTGGTCGGTGGTCAGCGCGGCAATCTGCGTGGCTTTCAGCGCACGGATTTGCATTGTGTTCATCAAGCCGATGCGGTCGGTCGAGATCGACGCAATCTGCGTCGACGTCAGCAGCGCGATCTGTGTCGACTTCAACGCCTGGAAGTCGTCCTGTTCCATCGCATTCAATTGCGTGCTGGACAAGGTGTTCAGTGCCCGCGCCGTCAGCGCATTCAGTTGCGCACTGGTCAGCATGGCGATTTGCGCCGTGCTGAACGCGGCCAGCACTTGCGTGCTGAGCGCGGCGGCCTGGTGCGTCTTCAACGAATCGATCTGGTCCGCATTCAGCGCCGTCGCCTGCAAGGTGCTGAGGGCGCCGATCTGCACAGCCGTCAGGCCGGCCAGCGTGGTGAACGCGCTCAGTTGGGCCGTCGACAGCGCCGCGATCTGGTACGTGCTCATGCCGGACACGGTACGCGTGGTCAGCGCGCCCAGCTGGTCGTTGCTCATGGCCGCGATATGCTGCGACTTGAACGCCGCCACTTGCGTGGATGTCAGCGCCGCCACGTCATCCAGTTCGATGGCGACGACTTGCGCGGTCGACAGGTTGCCCAGCGCGGACACCGACAGCGCCCGCACTTGCAAGGTGGACAGGGCGGCGATCTGGCTGCTGGTCAGCGCCGCCACCTGGCGCGACGACAGGCCGCCGATCTGCCACGAGCGCAGCGTGTCCATGTGCGTCTGGTCCAGCGACGTCAGCTGCAACGTGGTCAGCGCATTGAGCTGCGTGGTCGTCAGGCCGCTGAGCGAATCCAGCGCGGCCAGCTGGGCCGTGCCCAGTGCGCCGATTTGCGCGGTTTTCAACATCGCCAACTGCTGCGACGTCAACGCCGCCACCTGCGCATTGGTCAGGCTGCCGATCAGGTCGGTGCGCAGCGCCACCACTTGCGCGCTCGTCATGGCGGCCAGGTCTTCCGCATCGAGCGCCGCCATTTGCAGCGTGCTCAAGCCATTGAGCGCGCTTGCCGTCAGCGAGCGCACCTGGCCGGAACTGAGCGCGACGATTTGCGTCGACGTGAGCCACGACAGCTGGCGGCTCGACAGCGCGGCAAATTGCGCGGTGCGGATGGTGGCCAGCTGGGCGTCGCCGATGGTGCTTAATTGTTCGCTGGCCAGCGCCCCGAGTTGCGTCAAGCCGAAGCCTTGCAGGCTGGACAGCGCGGCAATCTGGCTGCTGGACAGGGCGCGCATTTGCGCCGTGGTCAGTACGGCCAGTTGCGCGGAATTCAGCAAGCCCATCTGGTCGGTCGACAGCGACTGGATCTGGTCCGTCGACAGCGTGGTGAACTGGCCGGTGGTCAGTGCTTGCAAGCCATCGGCAGTCAGCGCGCGCAATTGCGTGGTCGACAAGCCATCCAGCGCTTTCGACGACAGCGACTTCACTTGCAGCGTATTGAGCTGGCTGATTTGCGCCGTGGTCAGCCACGACACTTGCAGGCTGTTCAGCGCGGCCACTTGCGACGAGCGCAGGGTGCCCAGGTGCGCTTCGTCCAGCGACGTCAGCTGCGCGCTGGACAAGCCGGACAATTGCCGGGTCGTGAAGCCTTGCAGGCTCGACAGTGCAGCAAGATGCGCCGTGCCCAGCGCCGACATTTGCAGGCTGGTCAGTGCACCCAGCTGGGACGACGTCAGGCCACCCAGTTCATCGGTGGTCAGCGCGGCGATCTGGTCCGTGCGCAGCGCCATGACCTGGCTGGTCACCAGCGCCGCCAGGTCTTCCACATCGAGCCTGGAAACCTGGAACGTGGTCAGCGCCGCGACGGCGTCCGCATCGATGGCGCGCCATTGCGATGTCGACAGGGCCGACAACTGGGCCGTCGTCATGGCGGCCACCTGGCGTGACGTCATGGCGGCCAATTGCGCGCTGCGCAGCTGTTCCAGCTTGGTGCTGTCCAAGGTGGCAATGCGTTCGGTCGGCAGCGCCGCCACTTGCGCCGGCGTCAGGAACAGCAGCGAGTCCAGCAAGTTGAACTGCGACGACGACAGCGCCGCCATTTGCGCCGTGCTGAGCGCTGCCAGTTGGCCGGAATCCAGCGCGACCAGCTGTGCCTGGCTCAGTACCGCCAGTTGCGCCGTGGTCAGCGCGCGGATTTGCGACGTGCGCAGCACGCCCAGGTCGTCCGCTTCCATCGCGGAAATTTGCGCCGTGCTCAACGCGGAAATCGCGCGGGTCGACAGCGAACGGGCTTGCAATGTGGTCAGGCTGGCAATCTGTGCCGTGTTCAGGACGCTGATTTGCAGGGTATTCAATTGCGCCACGCCGGACGAATGCAGCGCCGCCATTTTGTCTGCCGACAAGGCGGACAACTGGGCCGTATTCAGCGCGGCCACCTGGTTGGAGCGCAACGCCGTCAGGTCGGCGTCTTCCATCGCGCCGAACTGGGCGCTGGTCAGGGCGGCAATGGCCTTGGTCGACAGCGACTGGAATTGCTTGGTGTCCAGCGCCGCCACTTGTGTCGTGTTCAGTGATTGCCACTGGCTGGTGGTCAGTGCGGCCAACTGGACCGACGTCAGCGTCGCCAGCCGGTCGCCGCTCATCGATGCCAGCTGCGTCGACGTCAGCGCCGCCACTTGCGTGCTGGCCAGTCCGGCCAGCGTGCTGAGCGAACTCAGTTGCGCGGTATTGAGGGCGCCGATCTGCACCGACGTCATGGCGCGCACGGCGGCGGTCGACAGGTTGGCCACCTGGTCCAGGGTCAGTGCGCCCAGTTGCACGCTGTCCAGTGCGCGGATTTGCAGCGACGTCAGCGCGGCCAGGTCTTCCAGTTCGATCTTGGCGATTTGGGTGGCGCTCAGGCCGGTCAGGGCGCGCGTATTGAGCGCGGCAAACTGCCTGCTGGTGAAGCCGGCAACCTGGGCCGTGGTCAGTGCGCCGGACTGCTCCGAATTGATCGCCGCGACTTGCTGCGTGTTCAGCAATTGCAAGTCTTCCACCGTCATCGCGGCAATGCGCGCGGTGGACATGGCCGCGATCATTTGCGTCGTGTAGTCCGAGATGCGGCCCAGCGACGCCATTTGCGTATCCGAGAACGCGGCCAGCTGCGCCGGCGTCAGCGCGGCAATGCTGGAGCTGGTCATCACGCGCAATTGCGCCGTGGTCATGGACGTGATTTGCAGCGTGTCGAAGGTGGTGATCTGGCGCGAGCTCAGCGCCGGGATATCCGCTTCTTCGATGGCGGCCACTTGCTCGGCCGTCATGGCTTCAATGGCTTTCACGCCCAACGCGCGGATCTGGGCGCTGGTCAGGGTGGCGACTTGCGCCGCAGTCAGGCCCGCCATTTGCATGCTGCCCATGCCGGCGATCTGGCGCGTTGCCAGCGAAACCAGGTCGGCATCCGCCAGCGTGGCGATCTGGTCGCTGTTCAGGGCGGCAATTTGCGACGACGTCAGCATCGTCAGGCCGCTCAGCGCGGCAATCTGGTCGGCTGTCAGCACCGTCAGCGCGGCCGTGTTCATCGACGCGATTTCGCGGCTGGTCAGTTCGCCCAATTGCGACTGCGTCAGCGACTGGGCGAACGTGCTGGACATGGCGGCCATCTGGCCCGTGGTCAGCGCCGCGATGTCTTCGTTTTCAATCGCGGCGATCTGGTCGGCCGTCAGCGCATTGAGCAGGTTTTTCGACAGCGACGCCACCTGACCGGTGGTCAGCGCGGCAATCTGGTCAGCCGTGAAGTAGCCGATCTGCTCGGTGGTGAAGGCGCCCAGCTGGTTGGTGCGCAGCGCGGCGATTTGCGGCAGCGTGATCGACTGGATTTGCGCCGACGTCATGCCGGCGATCTGCGTGGTGCTGATCGCGCCCAGCGACGACAGCGCGGCGATCTGGTCCGACGTCATGGCATTGAGCTGGCGCGAGTTCAGCGCGCCGATTTGCTGCGTGGTGAAGCTGCCCAACTGCGTCACCGTCAGCGCCATGATCTGGTCGGTGGTCAGCGACGCGATCTGGCGCGTCAGCATGATGGCAATGTCGTCGGCCTCGATGGCGGCCACTTGCGTGGCGCTCAGCGCGGCCAGCGTGGAGGTCGACAGGCTGCGGATTTGCGCCGTGTTGAAGGTGGCGATGTGTTCGGTGGTCAGCGCGCTTACTTGCAGGCTGGTCAGGCCGGCAATCTGGTTGCTCTTCAGCGTGGTGATCTTGTCCAGCGCCAGCACGCCGATCTGGTCGGTCGTCAGCGCGGCCAGCTGGCGGCTCGACAGCGGCGCCAGCGACGACAGCGCATCGAGTTTCGCTTGCGTCAGCGACGCGATTTGCAGGGTTGTCAGGCCGGCCAGTTCCTGCGTCGTCAGATTGGCGAACTGTTCCGTCGTCAGCGATTCGATCTGCTCGGTGTTCAGTGCGGCCAGTTGCGACGTGCGCAGCGCCGCCACGTCCGTCAGTTCGATGAATGGCAACTGGTCGGTGGTCAGCGCGGCGATTTGTTTGGTCGTCAGCGCGGCGAATTGCTGCGTGGTCAGCGCCACGATCTGGTTGCTGGTCAAGACCTGCAATTGCAGGCTGGTCAGCGCGGCAACCTGGTTGGTGCGCAAGGTCGCCAGGGTCGCGTCGGCCAGCGAGGCGATCTGGTCGGTGGTCAGCGCGGCAATGGCGGCCGTGGTGAACGATGAAATCGACTGCAGTGCCGCCAATTGATCCGTCGTCAGCGCGGATTTCTGTTCCGCCGTCATGCCCGCCAGCTGCGACGTGGTCAGGTTGGCGATTTGCAGCGTGGTCAGCGCGGCGATCTGGTTGGTCAGCAGCTTGTTCAACTGGTTCGAGCGCATGCCGACCAGGTCATCCACTTCGATCGCGCGCAACTGGTCGGAATTCAACGCTTGCAGGGCGACCGTGTTCATCGCGCGCATTTGCGCATCGGTCAGCGCAATGATCTGGTCGGTGGTCAGCGCCGCCGCCTGGTGCGATTGCAGCGCGGCGATTTGCGACGATTTCAAGCCTTGCAAATCGTTGGTTTCCAGGCCGGCAATGACGTCCGTACCCAGGACTGCCAGCTGGCGCGTGGTCAGCGCCGTCAGGCTCGACAGCGCGTTCAATTGTTCCGTGTTCAGCGCGCCAACCTGGTCGGTGGTCAGGCCCGCAATCAGCGACGTGCCCAGCGCGGGCAACTGGTCGGTGGTCAGTGCGGCAATCTTGTCGGTGGTCAGCGACGCCAACTGGCGCGACGACATGGCGGCCAGGTCGTTCGATTCAATCGCGGCCACCATGGCCGACGACAGGCCCGACAGTGCGGCAGTCGACAGCGCGCGCATTTGCGTGCCGGACAGCGCAATCAACTGGTCGGATGTGAAGGCCGACAGCTGGTCGCCGGTCATCGCGGCGATCTGGCTGGTTTTCAGCGTGGCCAGGCTGGCGGTGGTGAAAGCGGCAATCTGGTCGCTGGTCATGGCGCCCAGCTGGCGCGACGTCAGCGCCGCCAGCGATGGCAGCGCGGCCAGTTGCGCGGTCGACAGCGCACCGATCTGCAACGTGGTCAGCGCCGCTTCGGCGGCGGTCGACAGCGCGGCCACCTGGTCGGTGGTCAGCGCGCCGATTTGCTCGGCGGACAGTTTGACCAGCTGGGACGACAGCAGGGCGGCGATGTCCTGCGTTTCGATCTGCTGGATCTGATCGGTGGTCAGCGCCAGCAGGGCGGCGGAATTGAAGCCCTGGATTTGCTTGGTGGACAGCGCTGCCAGCTGGTCGCTGTTCAGCACCACCATTTGTTCGTCTTTCAGCGCATTGATCTGGCTGCTGGTCAAGGTGGCCAGGTTGCGGGTCGACAGGCCGACGATCTGGTCCGTCGTCAAGGCCGCGATCTGGCGGCTGGTCATGGCTGCCAGCGTGGTCAGCGCTTCCAGTTGTTCCGTCGTCAGTGCCGCCACCTGGCTGGTGGCGAAGGCGGAAATCGCCGTGCTGTTCAGCGCGCTGAACTGGTCGGTGGTCAGCGCGGCAATCTGGTCCGAACCGAGTTTCGCGACCTGGTTGGTGCGCAGGGCGGCAATGTCGTTGGTTTCGATCTGGCCGATTTGCGTGGTGCTCAGGCGCGACAGGAAGCCGGTCGGCATGGCTGCGAACTGGCTGGCGGTAAACGCGATGATCTGGTCGCTGGTCAGGCTGCCAACCTGGTCTTCCGTCAGTGCATTCAACTGGCTGCTGCTGAAGCCGGCGATATCCTGGGTTTCCAGTGCGGCGATCTGGTCGCTGGTCAAGCCCCGCAATTGCGCGGACGTCAGCAGCGCCACCGTCGACAGCGCCGTCAACTGGTCCGTGCTCAGTACGGATACCTGGTCGCTGGTCAGCGCCCGCAAGTCCGCGGTTTCAAACGCGGCCATCTGGTCGGTGGTCAGCGCGGCCAACTGTTCGTCGGTCAGGGCCATCACCTGGCGCGACGTCAGCGCGGCGATGTCGCGCGTTTCCAGCGCCTGGATCTGGGCCGTGGTGAGGCTGGCGATGACGGTCGAGCGCAGCGCCGCCACTTGCGCCGTCGTCAGCGCAATAATCTGGTCGGTATTGATGGCGGCCAGCTGGTCGCCGGACAGGCCGGACAACTGGGCCGTCGTCAGGCCGGGAATATCGTCTGTTTCAATCGCGGCGATTTGTTCCGTCGTCAACAGCGCCAGCGAGGCGGCCGACAGGCTATTGATTTGCTTGCTGGTCAGCGCGACGATCTGGTCGGTGGTCAGCGCCGGTACCTGCAGCGACGTCAGGGCGCCCAGCTGGCTGCTGCTGAGCGAGGTCAGCGCAGTGGTCGACAGCGTGCTGATTTGCAGGGTGTCGAGCGAAGCCAGCGTGGTGCGGCTGATGGCGGCGATTTGTACACTGGTCAGCACGCCCAGCTGGTCGCTGGTCAGCCCCATGATTTGCAGCGACGTAATGGCGCCTACCTGCGTTGCCGTCAGTGCGGTCAGGGCGTCGGTGCTGAGCGCACCCAGTTGCTGCGATTGCAGCGCCGTCAGCTGGTTGCTGCGCAGGGCCGCCACGTCCTGCGATTCCATTGCCGCCAGTTGCGCGGTGCCGAGCGCGCGCAGCTGGGACGTTTTCAATGCCATCACCTGCAGCGACGAGAGCACCGGGATCTGGTCGGTGGTCAGGGCTGCCACATCGTCCGTTTCCATGGCCGACACTTGCAGCGTGGTAAACGCCGGCAATTGGTCGGTCGTCAGCACCGCCACTTGTTCCGTGGTCAGATCGGCGATTTCCTCGGTCGTGAAGGAAATCAGCTGATCCGTCGTGAACGCGACGATCTGATCAGTTGAGAAAGTTGGGACGATGGAACTCATGAGTTTTTTCTCCTGGGCGGCTCAACCATGATACACCAGGACTTTCTCCATGGAAATCAATTGATTGCACGTACTGCTTAATTACTGGGCGACTGCCGGGGGCGTTTGATTAAGCGCCGGGGCTGCCGGCGGGGCGGTACGTGACGCCGGCTGTGGCTCTCGCGCAACCCAGATGCGCGGGAATTCCCTGACTTTCTCCACGCCTTGCAGGAACAGATTTTCCAGCGGCGTGCCCAAATACGGCAGCGTTGTCGCTACCACAATAAAACCAATCCCCAACGTAATCGGGAAACCAATACCGAACAAATTCAATTGCGGCGCGGCGCGCGTCAGCACGCCCAGCGCCACGTTGGTGATCAGCAGGGCGGCCACGATGGGCAGCGACAATTGCAAGCCTGCGCTGAAAATACGGGCGCCCCAGTCGGCGACGCGCTTGAAGCCGCCGCCATTGATGGGGATGCCGGAGACCGGCAAGGTCTGGAAGCTTTCCGCCAGCGCCGACAGCAAGACCAAGTGTGCGTTAATAGAAATGAATGCCATTGTAGCAACTAACGCAAGGAATTGGCTGATAGCCGATGATCTTCCCTGGGTATTCGGGTCAAAAAACGACGCGAAGCCCAGGCCCATGGTCAGGCTGCTGATTTCGCCGGCCATTTCAATGGAAGAAAACACGATACGCATCGTGAATCCCATGGCCACGCCGATCAGCATTTCCTGCACCAGGATCAGCAAACCGGCATACGACATGGGGTCGGTGGCCGGCAGCTTGGGGACAGTCGGCGCAATCACCAGGGCCAGCAGCACGCCCAGCGAGACTTTGACCGTAGTTGGAACACTGCGGTTGCCCAGCACGGGTGCGGCGGTGATCAGCCCCAGGATGCGCGCGAGCGGCCACAGCAGCGAAGCAATCCATATGTTGATATCGGCGCTGGACAGCGTGATCATGAGGCTGTCAGGAAACTTTTTTTGTCATGGACGAGCTCAGCCTACCAGGCCGGGGATACCCGTAAACACCTGGCGCATATAGTCCAGCATGACGGACAGCATCCATGGGCCCGCCACCACCAGCGCGACAAAGATGCCGACCAGTTTCGGGATGAATGACAGGGTGGCTTCATTGATTTGCGTGGCGGCCTGGAAAATCGAAATCACCAGGCCGATAACGAGCGCCACCAGCAGCAGCGGCGCCGCCACCATCAGGGTGACTTCCATGGCCTGGCGGCCCATCGTCAAGACGCTTTCCGGTGTCATATCCGCACCATCAGTAGAAACTCTGCGCCAGCGAGCCGAGCAGCAATTGCCAGCCATCGACCAGCACGAACAGCATCAGCTTGAACGGCAGTGAAATCACGGCGGGCGACATCATCATCATACCCATCGACATCAGCACGGACGCCACCACCATGTCGATGATGAGGAAGGGGATGAAGATGGCAAAACCGATCTGGAACGCGGTTTTCAGTTCGCTGGTAACGAAGGCCGGCACCAGCACCTTCAGCGGCACGTCTTCCGGCCCCTGCAGCGCGGGCGTGCGCGACAATTTGACGAACAGCGCCAGGTCGGCCTGGCGCGTCTGTTTCAGCATGAACGATTTCAGCGGGGCGCCGCCCCGTTCCAGCGCTTCCTGCATGGTGATCTTGTTTTCCTGCAGCGGCAGGTAAGCGTCCACGTAAATCTTGTCCAGCACGGGACTCATGACGAATAACGTGAGAAACAGCGCCAGCCCCACCATGACCTGGTTGGGCGGCGCCGATTGCGTGCCCATCGCCTGGCGCAGCAGCGACAGCACAATGATAATGCGCGTAAAACCCGTCATCATCAGCAACACGGCCGGGATGAAGGTCAGCGCCGTCATCACGATCAGCGTTTGCAGCGACAGCGAATAATTCGTGGCGCCGCCGCCGGCCGGCGTGCTGGTAAAGGCAGGGATCGATGGTTCCGCGGCCGCCAGCAATGGCAGGGCCGTCAGGGCGGCGGCCAGCAGGCGCTTCGCGGTGGTTGCCGTGAGGCCGTGCTTATTTGCCATTGCGTTTTTCGATCGTCTGTTTGAACCATTCCGCGAAATTCGCGCTGGGCAGCGCCTGCCCGGAACCGGCGCCGGGTGCGGGCGGCGCCAGTTCGGCTTCCTGGCGCGGCATGGTGGCCAGCGCATTCATGCGGCCGGGCGAAGCGCCCACGACGATCCATTGCTCGCCCACTTCCACCACGAGGATGCGCTCGCGCGTACCCACGCTCAGCGCGCCGACCAGTTTGACGTTGGCGCTGCCCGTCACGCTTTTCGGGCCATAGCGTTTCAACAGCCATGCCAGTCCCACCAGCACGGCCAGCACGACGATCAGCGACAGCGTGGTCTGCAGCAGGCTGCCGCCGGGCGAGGGCGGCGCTTGCATGGGCAGCGGCGTGGCGGGGCGGGCGCCGGCCAGGGCGGCTTGCTGTTCCGGCGTGGCGGCAGGGGTAACTGGCGGCGTGGCCTGCACGGCGGCCGGAGCCGCTTCGGCGCCGGCGGAGGCGGCAGGTTCCGCGGTTGCCGCGCTGGCGCCGGAAATCGCACCGGATGCGGTTTGGGCCGCCATGGCAGGCATCGAGGAAAAGGCCAGCACGCATGCCAGCATGGCCATCGCCCTTGCGGGCTTGTCGAACACTTGCGTCATTTATTCAATTTTCGGATGCGTTCGGATGGCGTAATGATATCGGTCAAACGGATACCGAATTTATCGTTCACCACCACCACCTCGCCCTGGGCGATCAGGCAGCCGTTGACCAGCACGTCCATCGGTTCGCCCGCCAGTCCGTCCAGTTCGACCACGGAACCCTGCGCCAGTTGCAGCAGGTTTTTAATGGCGATCTTGGTGCGGCCCAGTTCCACCGTCAGTTGCACGGGGATATCGAGGATGAAGTCGATATCGTTGTGGGTTTCGGTTTTCGACGGCTGCTTGGAAAAATCCTTGAACACGGCGGCTTGCGCAGCCTGCTGGCTGGCCAGCGCTTCCGCTTCCGCCTTGGCCTGTTCGGCGATCGCCGCGCCCCAATCGTCGTCGAGGCTTTGATCGTCTTGGTTATCCGACATGATCTTTCACTCCTTATTTTGCATTCATGCTGTCGGAATTCGCCAGCAACTTCTCTACTTTCAGCGCGTATTGTCCGTTCAGGACGCCATAAGTGCAATCGAGCACCGGGACGCCGTCGACGGTGGCTTCGATGGTTTCCGGGATGGTCAGCGGAATGATGTCGCCCACCCGCATGTTGAGGATTTCATCGAACGACACCTTGGCCGTGCCCAGGCGCGCCACCAGTTCCACTTCCGCGATCTGGATCTGTTGCGTCATCAGGCGGATCCAGCGCTTGTCGACTTCCAGCGCCTCGCCCTGCAGCGACGACGTCAGCGCATCGCGGATCGGCTCGATCATCGAATACGGCATGCAGAAGTGGATCTGGCCCGACACGGAACCCAGTTCCACCGTGAACGTCGACGCCACCACCACTTCGTTCGGCGTGGCGATGTTGGCGAACTGCGTATTCATTTCAGAACGGATGTATTCGAACTCGACGGGATACACCGGTTCCCACGACTTGGTGTACGCCTCGAACACGATATCGAGGATGCGCAGGATGATGCGCTGTTCCGTCTGCGTAAAATCGCGGCCTTCCACGCGGGTGTGGAAGCGGCCGTCGCCACCGAACAGGTTGTCGACCAGAAGGAAGACCAGGCCCGGGTCGAACACCATCAACGCGGTGCCGCGCAGCGGTTTCATGTGGACCAGGTTCAGGTTGGTGGGCACCACCAGGTTACGGATGAATTCGCTGTACTTCGATACCCGCACCGAGCCGACCGATACCTCCGCGCTGCGGCGCAGGAAGTTGAACAGGCCGACGCGCAACAAACGCGCAAAACGTTCATTGATGATTTCAAGCGTCGGCATCCGGCCACGGACGATACGCTCTTGCGTGGCAAGGTTATATGTCCGGACACCGGTGACTTCTTCGGGTGTGGCGATGTCGTCCTGATCGCCGTTGACACCCTTCAGAAGGGCGTCAACTTCTTCCTGGGAAAGAAAATTATCCGCCATGGCTAGTATTGATACTGAGAAAAGCTATTAATTATTGAATGATGAATGACGTGAACAGCACTTCCGTGACTTCCTGTTCCGATCCCCTGCGTTCGAACGGTTCCTTGATTTGTTCAAGGATTTCCTCGCTCAACTGCTGCTTGCCTTCCGGCGTATTGATTTCCGATGCCTTCTTGCTTGACAGTAACAGTAGCACGCGGCTGCGTACCTTGGCCATGTTGTTCTTGATGACATCGACGTCTTCCAGCCCGGCCACTTGCAGGGTAAAGGCCACTTGCAGGTATTGCTCGCCGTTTTCCGGTTGCAGATTGACGGTGAACGGTTCGATCGTCACGTAAATCGGCGGGCCGGCCTTGGCTTCTTTTTTCTTGCTGTGCTTGGCGGGCGCTTCATCGTGGTCGCCGCCGCCTTTCAGCATGACCCAGGCGCCGCCGCCACCGGCGGCCAGCACGGCCACCAGGCCGCCGATGATGATCAACTTCTTCTTGGAGTTGACCGGTGCAGCAGCCTCGACTTTCGGCTCCGCCTTTGCTTTGGGATTTGCTTTCAAAATAACCCTTGCCCGCTGAAATCAATCAATACATCAATGTCGGTATTATGGCACGCGTGGACATCAGGCGAAGGTATCGACTGCGCCCAATACCCGCCGGCGCGGCGCCGGTGTGGCGTCGTTGCCGCCATTTGCTCCGCCCTGGCCATCGCCGTTGCCACCCTGGCCACGGCCGCCGCGTCCGCCATTGCCTTGCTGGGCGGCGCGCGCTTGTTCAAAGGCCTGCTGCTGGCCGGACGTATCGGCCGACACGGTGGCGCTGCCCAGCTGGATACCGGCTTCGCTCATCATTTCACGCAAGCGCGGCATGGCCGCTTCCAGCGCCTGGCGGACTTCCGGCTGGGCGGCCGTGAAGCTGGCGCTGGCCTGGTCGTTCGACACGTTCAACACCACTTGCATCGGGCCCAGGTCTGGCGGATTCAACGTCAGCGACGCGCTCTGTTCGCCGCCGGCCACCATCCACACGACTTTCTGGCCCAGTTGCTGGTCCCATGCCGTGGTGCCGACGCGGGCCGGCAACTGGTTGGCGGCGACGGCTTCCGCAGCTTTGGCGGAGGCCAACTGCGCCTGCGCCACGGGAGCGGGGGCGCTGGCGGCGGTATTGGCTTCCACCGCGCGGATGGCCGGGGCGCGGCTGTCCTGGGCGCGCTCGGCGCCGGCAGGCTGGCGCACATCGGCCTGGACTTTGACGCCGGCGGCAGCGGTCGTGTCGGCGGCCGTATCGGGCGCCTTGCGGGCGGCCAGCGTGGCGGCGAAGTCTTGCGCGGTGTCCGTTTTGCCATCCTGCGGCAGGGCTTGCTGAGTGGCGCCCGTGGCGGCAGTGGCCGTGGTGTCGGATGGGGTGGCGTCCTGCACCGCGACGCCGGACTGCGGCAGCAGCGCATCGTCCGCCGTGGCGGATACGGGCGCTTGCGCCGGCGTGGCGGTCTTCGTGGTGGCGGTGGCCGCGGCTTCGCCGTCGGCCGGGCCGGTCATGGCCAGTGCGGCATTCAATGCCGCGTCGAACGTGGCGGCGCCGGCGGCGGCATCCGTGGCCGGCGCGGCGGCAGCGTTTTCCGCTGCGAGCGCCGCCGCATCAACTGCGGCGGCGGCCAGGTCGGCCGGCAAGTCCGCGCCGGCGGTTTGTGCGGTGACGGTGGCGGCCAATGACGCGTCGGCTGCTGCGGCGGTAGCGCTCGTTGCCGGAGCGGCTTGCTGCGGCTGGTTGTAACCGGCCAGCATGGCCAGCATGGCGGCCATGGCGTCGGCTGGTGCGGCGGCTTCGGCCATGGCGGCCGCTGCGGCGTTGTCCGCTGCCTGCGCCGCCTGGGCTGCGTCCGCCGCCGTGCTGTCGCTGGCCGGCGCCTGTGCTGCCGCCTGGCCGGCGTCGCCGGCGTTGCTGTCCTGGGCCGTGGCGTCAGCGGTGTGCGCGTCCGCGCTGTCGGCCGGCTGCGGTGCCTGGTTAGGTTGGGCTTGAGGCGCTTGCTGCGCCTGCTGGGCGTGTTGCGGCTGCGGTGCTTGTTGTGGCGCTGCCGGCGCCTTGGCGGGCGGCTGCGCTTGCGCGGGGCGCGGCGCGGCCGGGCTTTGCGCCTGGGGCGCACGCGCCGCTTGCGGACGCGCGCCCATTTGCGCGGGTTGCGCCATCTGGTTGCTGTAAGCCTGGCGCTGTTCGATCTGGCGCGTCAGCGATTGCGAGAACAAGCCATCCGCACCCGCGGTGGAAGTGCGGCTGGACGGCGCCGCAGTCCCCGTGGCGGTGGACGTGATGTTCGGGATGAGCGGAGTCTGCATGGTTGCGCCGTCAATTAACGTTTATGAAAGGCCTGGCGGGCCGCGTGTTCATCCATGGCTTTCTGGTCGCGCTTGTTTTCAGCCTGCAAGGCGGCGGCCATGGCGCGGTCGTTCAATGTCGAATACGACATGCGCTTGCGTTCCGCTTCCTGCCAGATGCCTTTTTCCTTTTCGCCGCGCGCCTGCGTATGCTTCAACACTTCTTCCTGGCCCCGGATCGCATCGTCCAGTTTGCCCATGAAGGCCTGGAAGTTGCGGTAAGCCATCGGTGTGATGCCCGCTTGCTGGGTGGCGGCAAAGCGCTTGCTGTATTCGTCGCGATAACCGATCAGCATGTTCAACTTGTCTTCCGCGTCCTGGACGGCTTTCAATGCCTGGCCCAGGCGCTTGGCCGCGTCATCGGTTTCGCGGCGCGCCAGTTCAATCAGGGTTTGGAGTTGGGATTGGGAAGCCATGATGATTCATTATAGGCGTGGCCTCATCGGGGCAATCAGTCGAACAGAACGGATAATTGCCCTAAACTCTCGCTCATGCTGACGCGTTCCGTGATTTGCTGTTGTAGAAACTTCTCTATCTTGTCATGCAACTTGATGGCCTGGTCCAGCACCGGGTCGCTGCCGGGACTGTAGGCGCCCACTGCGATCAGGTCGCGGCTGCGTTCATAACGGGAATACAACTGTTTCAGGTGGCGCGCCCGGTTCTGGTGGTCGCTTGAGGTAATCGAGTGCATCGCGCGGCTGATCGATTGTTCGATATCGATGGCGGGGTAGTGGCCCGCCTCGGCCAGGCGGCGGTTCAGCACGATGTGGCCGTCCAGGATCGCGCGCGCCGAATCGGCAATCGGATCTTGCTGGTCGTCACCCTCGGTCAGCACCGTGTAAAACGCGGTAATCGAGCCGCCGCCCATTTCGCCATTGCCGGCGCGCTCCACCAAAATGGGTAACTTGGCAAAGACGGACGGGGGATAACCCTTGGTGGCGGGCGGTTCGCCGATGGCCAGCGCGATTTCCCGCTGCGCCATCGCATAGCGGGTCAGCGAATCCATGATCAGCAGCACGTTTTTGCCCTGGTCGCGGAAATATTCGGCAATCGCGGTGGAGTAGGCGGCGCCCTGCATGCGCATCAACGGCGGGGTGTCGGCCGGCGCCGCCACCACGACGGAGCGCGCCAGGCCTTCCGCGCCGAGGATGTGCTCGATGAATTCCTTGACTTCACGGCCCCGTTCGCCAATCAGCCCGACCACGATGATGTCCGCTTCCGTATAGCGCGCCATCATGCCCAGCAACACGGATTTACCCACGCCGGAACCGGCGAACAAGCCCATGCGCTGGCCCCGGCCGACCGTCAGCATGGCGTTAATCGAGCGCACGCCCACGTCCAGGGTTTCCACGATGGGGGCGCGGTTCAGCGGGTTGGCCGGGCGCACGTTGATCGGTGCGCTGTCCGTCGTATGGACCGGGCCCATGCCGTCCAGCGGACGGCCCGCGCCATCGAGCACGCGGCCCAGCAATTCATAACCGACCGGCAAATGGCGGGCGCGGTCGCTGGGGCGGCGGCGCGGGTGCGCGACGCTGCCGGGTTTCGGGATCGATTGTTCGATGGGGAACACGCGGGTGCCGGGAACGATGCCTTCGACATCGCTTTGCGGCATCAGGAACAGTTTTTCGCCTTCAAACCCCACGACTTCCGCTTCGACCTTGCCGCCGGACGGCAGCGGCACGGTGCAGGCGGCGCCCACCGCCAGGCGCAAGCCCACGGCTTCCATCACCAGTCCGGCCACGCGCGTCACGCGGCCCGACACTTGCATGGGTTCGACGAAATCCACCAGGGTGGAGCAATCGTTGAGGTAGCTGCTCCAGCGTTTGGTATGAGCGGAAGGGTCGCGTGGCATCTTGATCAGTCAAGCCAGTCAATATTCTTGCCCAGCGCGTGGGTCAAACGCGCCCACCGGGCCGACGTCTGCGCATCGATCTGGTTGCTGGCCGTATCGACCTTGCAGCCGCCACGTTCCACGGACGGGTCGTCAATGACGCGCCAGCCGCCTTTTTCCAGTTCTTCGCCGATCCCTTCACGCACGACTTCCGCATCGTCGGGATTGAGCATCAGCAGCGCAGGTTGTTGTAATGACGGCAAGTATTCAATGGCGTCGCGCACGATCGGCAAGATCAGCGACGGTTTCACCTGCAACGCCTGCTTCAGCATGGCCTTGGACAGTTGCAGCGCCAGTTCCAGCACATCGGCGGCAATCAGCGTGTCGGCGCCTTGCAGCGCGGCGCTGAAATTGTCGGCCAGGTCGCGCAGCGGCAATAATTTCTGATCGGTTTCTTCCTTGCCCAGCGCAATCGCATCCGCGTGGCCTTCGGCGTGGCCCGCCGCATAGCCGGCGCCATAGCCCTCGATGCGCGCTTCCTCCCGGATCGCGGCCAGTTCTTCCTCGCTGGGGTAGTGCACTTGCGGCGCTTCCGGCTCCGCATATTCCGGTTCGTATTCTTGCTGCTGCGGCGGAGGAGGGGGCGCTGCCGCAGCTTCTTCGGCGGCAATGCGCGCCAGCGTGCTGGGCCGGAAGTCGCCAAACGACTTCATTTCCCAGCGCTGGTAGGCGGTTTGCTGTTCTTTCGGTATGTGAGCCATTTACAACTTCATTGACTGCATCAGATAAACGAATCCTCGCCCTTGCCGCCGAGGACGATCTGCCCTTCGTCGGCCAGGCGGCGGACGATTTGCAGGATTTGCTTTTGCTGCGTTTCCACTTCGGACAGGCGCACCGGGCCTTTCGATTCCAGGTCTTCGCGCATCATTTCCGACGCGCGGGCCGACATGTTCTTGAAGATCTTGTCGCGCAATTCCTGGGATGCGCCTTTCAGCGCCACGATCAGCATTTCCGACTGGACTTCGCGCAACAGCAACTGGATGCCGCGGTCGTCGATATCGATCAGGTTGTCGAACACGAACATCTCGTCCATGATCTTTTGCGCCATGTCGTTGTCGTAGTTCTTGATGTTGTCCATCACGTTCTGCTCTTGCTCGCCCGACATGAAGTTCAGGATTTCCGCCGCGGCGCGGACACCGCCCAACGTGGATTTCTTGATGTTTTCATTACCGGACAAGAGCTTGGTCAGCACGTCGTTCAATTCACGCAGCGCGGCCGGCTGTACGCCATCCAGCGTGGCAATCCGCAGCACCACGTCATTGCGCAGGCGGTCGGTGAAGTGGCCGAGGATTTCACACGCCTGGTCGCGCTCCAGGTGGACCAGGATGGTGGCGATGATCTGCGGGTGTTCGTTGCGGATCAGTTCCGCCACGGAATTGGAATCCATCCACTTCAGCGATTCGATACCGGACGCGTCCTTGCCGCCCAGGATGCGGGACAGCAGCACGGATGCCTTGTCGTCGCCCAGCGCCTTGGTCAACACCTGGCGGATGTATTCGTCGGAATCCAGGCCGACGGTGGAAGCGGCGGCGCAGCGGTCGCGGAAGTCGTCCAGGGTGGAAATGACTTGCTCGTGCGGCACGTTTTTCATCGTGGCCATGCCTGCGCCGAGCTTCAGCACTTCGCGCGGGCCCAGAAATTTCATCACTTCGGCCGCTTCCGATTCACCCATCGCCAGCATCAGGATGGCGGCTTTTTGCAGTCCAGTATTCTCAGTCATTTGCGCCTATCCATTCCTTGATCACGTTGGCAACAATACGGGGGTCTTCCATGGCGAGTTTCTTGGCCATCGCCAGGTTGTCGCGGTAAGTCCGGGCCGTGCTTTCTTCCATTTTAGCCAGTTCCAGCTCCATGAGCTCTTCTTCTGTCGGGCCTTCCGGTTCCTCGACGACTTCCTCGACCGGTTCTGGCTCGGGCTCGTTGATTTCGTCGATCTTCTTGAAGACCGGACGCATCATTGGACGCACGATACGCAGCAGGATGTACAGCAGGATCAGCGCGGTGATCAGGAACTTCGCCAGTTCCTTTGCCAGCGGCAAGTTGGCCGGGTCGCGCCACCAGTCCAGCACGACTGGCGGTTCGAACGGCTTGTCGACCCCGTCAAACGGCGCATTCGCCACGGACAGCGAGTCGCCCCGTTCCTGGTTGAAGCCCATGGCTTCGCGCACCAGGTTGCGGATGTTTTCCATTTCCGCCGCCGTGTACGGCTTGATCGTGACCTTACCGGTCTTGGTATCGACAAAGCGGCGGTAATTGATGACGACACCCACCGTCATGCGCTTCAGGCCGGCCATGGCCTTTTGTTCATAGCGCACGGTCTTGTCGACTTCATAATTGGTGGTCGATTCCTTGTGGTTCGGTCCAGTGGCAGCCGTGGTCTGCGTCCCGGCCGGCGTGCCGGGGGCGGGGGCGGTGCCGGGCGGCGTGGTGGTCAGCGGGGCGGTGGCGGCGCCGGGCGGCTGGTTCGACAGGGCGCCGGGCACGCCGTTGGGATTGGCGGTGCCGCTGCCATTGGTTTCGCTGCTTTGCTGGCTGCGGATGGCGGAGGCGGCCGGCGGCGAATTCGGCTTGTACGATTCGGCCGCCTGTTCCACGGCAGCGAAGTCGACGTCCGCCACCGCTTCGGCGCGCACGTTGCCTTCGCCGACGATCGGCAGGATGATGGATTCGACTTGCTTGATGACTTGCTTCTGGACTTCCTGCACGTATTTCAGCTGGCTGGCGTCCAGGTTCTTGTTCAACCCTGCTTCATTGCCCTTGTTCTGGTTCGACAGCAGATTGCCGGCGCCGTCGACGATGGTGACGTTCGACGGCAGCAATTCCGGCACGGACGACGCGACCAGGTGCACGATGGAGGACGCCTGGGCCGGGTCCAGCTGGCGGTTGGGGTGCAAGGTCAGGATCACCGATGCGGTGGGTTTTTGCTGTTCGCGCACGAACACGGACGGTTTCGGCATCGCCAGGTGCACGCGCGCCGCCTGCACGGTGGACAGCGATTCAATCGAGCGGGCCAGTTCGCCTTCGAGCGCGCGCTGGTAATTCACCTGTTCGTGGAATTGCGACACGCCCAGTTTCTGGTTTTCCATCAGCTCGAAGCCGACATTGCCGCCTTTCGGCAAGCCTTGCGCCGCCAGTTTCAGGCGCACGTCGTGCACCTGTTCGGTCGGCACCAGGATGGCCTGGCCGTTTTCGGAAAACTTGTGCTTGACCTGCATCTGGTCCAGCGCCGCCGTGATGGCGCCGCCGTCGCGGTCCGTGTAATTGGAGAACAGCACGCCATAGGCGGGGGGCTGGTTCCACAGCCACAGGGCGACGATCAGGGCCAGCAGCGCGGCCGCACCGGCGCCGCGCACCACCCATTTGCCCATTTGCGTTTGCAGGAACGGCGGCTTCCCCTCCGGCGGGACTGCCGGATCCGCTGCTTCTTCGATATCGAGTTGTTCGGCTGCTGCTGCCATGGCGGTTCAAAGTGAGATGGGTGGATGCTGTTGCACATTATGGTGCACGGAGGCAGCAAGCGATCCCGGAAATAAAGGCAGGTTTACCGCGCTGCTCCGCGCAGGCCACTGGCGCAGCGACTGATATTCTGCCAGCACTGACGGAACCGCCACCTATTTTAACGTGATGGTGTTCCGTGAAAGCAACAATTTGGAGTCACTATGAAAACCAGCGGTCTCGGTATCGACAGCAGCCGTATCCAGGCAATGATGGAGCAATTGAAAGCGCATGCGGCCCGCCCGCAGGCGACGCCGCCTGCCATCAAGACGGAAGCGCCGGCTGCGAAAGTCGAATTTTCCGACGCGTTGAAGAAATCACTGGATGCGGTGGCGGTGAGCCAGAACCAGGCCTCGGACCTGGGCAAGCGTTTTCAGATGGGCGACGATTCGGTCAGCCTGTCCGACGTCATGATTTCCATGCAAAAAGCCAGTCTCAACTTCCAGGCCACCGTCCAGGTGCGCAACAAGCTGGTGTCGGCTTATCACGACATCATGAACATGCAAGTGTAACGGTCAGCCCAGGCCGGCAATGCGGGCGTTGCGTTCGCGCTCCAGCTTGGTGATATAGCGCTGCACGGAATTCAATGCGCCGCGCTGCATGTCGAGGAATTGGCAACCCAGGCGGCGGTTCGATTTGTTGTTCAGCAAGGTCAAGTCAATCATGTTGCGAATTTGCAAACTCGTGATGACGGTCCCCACCTCCGGCAACTCGATGCGGCAATCCTCATACGTCTTGCCCATGGTGTCGCCCAGCAGCAATTTGTTATCGAGGATGGCGATGCCGCCGCAACTGATGTCGGCCAGCGGGAAACTGCTGGTGCCGCCGCCCAGTTCGGCCGGCAGCGGGATCACGGCGCGTACCGGGTTCGTCACCGGCGTATTCATGCGGTAATACTCGCGGCGTTGCAAACGGATCAGCGACTGGGGCAGGGCGATCTTGAATGCGGGGTTGCCCTGGTAACGGCATTGTTCGACCCGCTCGCTGGCAAACAGGATGCGGATCTTGTCCAAGGTGGTTTCATACGACAGCGTGCGCGCGCCGAGGATGCGCTGGTTCTGGTCCGGGTTGATCGAGCAATCAAGGATGACGGCGTTATTGTCCGCATCCACCTCGAGGATGGATGTGACGCACACGTCGGCTTCGCCATGGACCAGCATGCGGATCAGCTGGTTTTTTTCGCCGATGCTGCGCAGCAGGGCGATGATTTCCTTGCGCGATTCGACTTCAAAGTCGTGCCAGTTTTCCAGTTCCGCTTCTATTCGGTTCATCTATTTTTATCTTCTTCGGTTAAGGGAGAGCTGGTGTCAGGCGGCGGTGGGAGGGGCAAGCCGGACTTTTGCGCTGTTTCAATATGATAAAGCCAGGCCAACAGTTCCGCAATTATGCGGTACAGGACTGGCGGGATTTGCCGGTCCAGGTCGACGTCCATCAGCAACGACACCAGCTCTTTGGACTCATGAATATGCACGCCGTGCTCGTTGGCGACGGCAATGATCTGTTCGGCAACCAGGCCGCGGCCTTTGGCCACGACTTTCGGAGCCGGTTCCCCGCTGCGGTACGCCAGCGCCACCGCGCTTTGCAGGGGCCGGAAATCAGGCTGCTTCGCCATCGCTTGCCCCGGTGATGGTGTGGTCCGTGCCGATCGACAGCGATGCCAGCGGTGAACCGGCAGCGTCGAGCGCCCGCTGCAATTCGCCGGCCCATGCGCGCATCGTGTCGGCGCTGCCGTCGCTGCCGGCCTGCAGCTGGATATGCACCTGGTCGCCCACCAGGGTGACGGCGGCCGCCACCTTGCCCAGCATCGGCAGGCTGAAACGCACGCCGCTGCGCCAGACCGTGCTGGCATCCCGCTCCTCCTGCTCGCGGCGCGCATCGCGGGCATCCCGTTCCTCGCGCTGCACGTCCCACTGCATGGGCTGGCCGGGCCACGCTTCGCCATTCCACTGCACGCGCTGCTGTTCGTGCGCATGCAATTGCTGGTTGATCATTTGCGCCGCCGTTAAATCCGGCGCCATCTGCGCGGCGCGCGCCAGCGTTTCCGCACTCTGGCGGCCTGACTGGGTCTCGGGGCGCTGCATTTGCGGTTCGCGCTGCAAATCCGCCAGCGGACGCTTGCCTTCGGCCCATTCCGCCACGTGCGATTCGTAAAACAGGCCGCTGGCGCCCAGCGCATCCTGCAAGCTTTTCGCCAGTTGCTTCGGCTCCGGCGCGCCTTCCTGCACCAGCGGCGTTTTGCCGGCAATGGTGGCCGGCGTGTCGGGCGTGTGGTACGCGTTGGCCAGCGCGCTGGCGATGCTGCGCGCACCCTGGCTCAGGCTGGGCGCGGGGGTATCGCGTCCCAGGTCAGGCAACTGGTCGGACGGCGTCAGCGGCGCCTTGCTCAGCAACATGGCGCCCAGCGATTGCGGGCGGGCTTGCTGGGCGGGGGCGGCATTGCCGGGCTGGGCGGCCTGTGCGCCGGCCTGTCCCGCTTGTGTGAATTGGGCGGCCGCTTGCGCAGCCTTGCCGGCGGCGGCCTGCGCCTGTGCATTGGCGGCCATGGCAGCGGCATTGGCGGCGGCGCTGGTTGCATTGCCGGCAGCAGCGGGATTGGCGCCCGCGTTGGCGGCCTGGCCGGCTGTCGGCGCATGCGGCGCGGCCGCTTCGGCCTCGGCCGGCGCATCGGCAGCGGCCGGCAACGGCATGCCGGCGGCGCCCGTGTTCGGCTGGCGGCCGGCCGCCATCGGGGTGTTTTGCGATGGCAATTGGGCTGCTTCGCCCGCGTCGCCCTGCGCCAGTCCCGCCTCGGAATACAGGGGCACCGCGGTTTGCGCCGTGTTATTGCCAATCTGGAAAGTGGGGCGGGGCGTGACCGACAACAGCGTCATCGGCAATTCGGCGCCGACCTGCGTGCCGGGCGGCAGCATCATGCGGACCGAAGCGCCTGCCACGCGCACCAGCGAACTGCCATCCTGGTAATTGGACAGCACCTGGCCCTGCATCGATTGCCCCACCATCGAGCCCAGCGTGCGGGCCAGCATGGCTTGCCGCGCATCGCTGACGGGGATGGCGGCGGCTGGCGGGGTGACTGCGCCGGCCGGCTTGACGCCGGCGGCGTCCAGGCGCGGCGGCAACATGGGGGCTCCTTAGTTAATCAAACGCCGCCGTAGGCGTTGACGAGGCGGCGCTCGGTGCCGGTACTGTTGATCAGGGCCGACAGCTGAGCCATCCACGGCATCGTGATATCGCGGATCTTGCGGTCCGCCGTCAGCATTTTACGGATCAGTTCAACCTTGCGCTCGCGCTGTTCGCCCACCAGCGGTTGCTGTCCTTCTTCCGACTGCAGCGTGCGCACATGGGCCGCGCAGCGCTGTTCGAGTTCCACCAGTTGCTCCCATTCGCTGCGCGTGGCGGCGTCGAGCATCTGTTCCGTCAAGTCAGCCATTTCCGCGTACACCGTCAAAACTTGTTGGTTGGTCATCATGGATTCAGGCACTCGCATATTTGTTGGCCAGGGACGAAGGAGGCATCGATGGCTGCGGGCTTTTCACCGCCTGGGTATCGCCGATCTGGTTCCACGCATCACGCAATTCCGTCAGCAGGCGCTGGACTTCCTCGAGGATGGCAGGATCGTTTTTCAGGTTCGCGGTCAGCAGGCGGCCGCTCATGTATTCGTACAGCGCATCGAGGCCTTCGGCGATGTCGCCGCCGACTTTCTTGTCCAGCGATGCGCGCAAGCCGCTGTCGATGATCATGATGGCCTTGGAGATGGCCTTGCCTTTTTCTCCAATATTGCCAGAGCGCATATTCATCAGCGCGTTGCTGATGGAAACCAGTGCGCCGTCAAACAGCATGACGATCAACTTGTGTGGACTGGCCGCGAGGACGCCGGTCTCGATGCCCACTTTTGCATAGGCATTCACGCCAGTTTGCCTTGATCCGAACATACTATCTCTCCTGTTATTTATTCATTGATGCAAATTGCTGCGTCAGGAACGAAGCGGTCTTGTTCATGCTGGATAACGCGGTATCCAGCGCGGTGTATTGCTTGCGGTAGCGGGCTTCGATATCGACCAGCTTGGCATTGAATGCATCTTTTTGCTTGGCGATATCTTTGACGTTATCGTTCAAGCCTTTGGTGCGGCCGGTCAGGATGCCGGTCGCGCCCAGATAACTCTTGGCCAGCGTGTCGAGCTGGTACGCGTAGCCCTGCGAAAAGCCCAGCGTTCCGCGCGCGCCGATGGTGTCGCCCTTGACTTCCAGCTTCAACCCTTCGGTTGGCGCGCCTGGCGCACCGGTCAGGTTCTGGCCGTCGCCGGTGGCGGAATAACCGCCGATGGTGCCGGCCACGTCGACGCCGTCGACCGATGCGGCGCCGCCGAAAATGTCGGCCACCGCCGTGCCGGTATCGCTGGTCAGGGTCAGGTTGGATGTCGAACCGTATTTGGTCGAATTGATTTTCAAGGTGCCGTCGTCATTGATGGCGGCCGACACGGTGGAACCGGCTTGCGTGAAATTGCTGGCGCCGTTGATGGCAGCCTGCAATACCGTGGACAGTTCCTGCGGCGTGTAGGTGCCGGCCGGGATTTTCACGGACGCCGTGGTGACGGAGGCGGACGACGTCGAGCTGTTCAGCTTGACGGTCCACACGGTATCGGCGGCAATCGTGGTCGACGCCGGCACGGCGGCCGCGCTGGTCAGCGTGCCTTGCGTGGCCAGGCGCGTGATGTCGACGCGGTAATCGCCGGCCTTGGTGGCGGTGCGCGACGACACGAAACTGACATCGGCGTCGCTGCTGCGGCCGACCGCGGCAAACAGGCCCGCGATGTCGTTGAAATTCGTGCTGATGGCTTTTTGCAGCTTGGTGTTGTCCAGTGTCAGCGTGCCGTCTTTCTGGAACGCGATACCGATCTGCGACAGCGACGTCAGCTTGCTGCCTTGCAATCCGCTGATCGACGACGTCAACTGGCGGCGCAGCGATGCCTGCAAGGTCTGGATGGTGGAATCGCCCAGCAGGTCGCCCGCTTCCTTGGTTTCCGCGTTGTAGCTGGAAACCGATTTGATCTGGCCGCTCAATTCATTGAAGGCCTTGACGAAGCCGCTGATGGAACTGTTCAGCGAGCCCGTGTCTTTTGCCACCGTCAACGTGGCGCTGCCGGTTTTCACGGCGTTGATGGTCACGCCTTCCACCGCGCCGGAGATGCCGGAGCTATGGCTGGTGACGGGAATGCCGTTGACGTTGGCCAAGGTGTCGAGCGCGGCGGTTTTCTGGCTCAGGTTTTGCACGCCGCCCGGATCGTACGCCAGCAGGCTTTCGATGGCGGCATCGGCGGGATCGCCATTGTTGCCGCTGACGGTGATCTTCATGTTCGAGTTGGCGCCGGTGGCGGACGACGTCAGCACCAGGTGGTTCGGGGTGCCGGTGCTGCCGTCCGAGACGATGCTGGCGGTCACGCCGAAATTGGCCTTGTTGATGGCGTCGCGGATTCCTTGCAGCGTGTTGTTGGTGCTGTCGATCACGATATTGCCGCTGCTGCGCGTGCCATCTTGGGCAAACGTGGCGCCCAGGTAGGCGCCGCCCACGCCGGCCGTCAGGCCTGCCGCGCCCGGGTTGCTGCCGCCCACCGAAATTTGCGTGCCGTTGGTCGACACCAGCGATACCGAGCTGGTGACGGTGGCGCTGTAGCCGGTATTGGCCGTGCCGCTGTTGCCGATCCCGCCCGTGACGGCGCCGGTGGTGCTTTCGTTGACGGCGATGTTGTTGCCGTCCGTATTCGAGAAACGCAACGTACCGTCGGCCGCCGTGCCGGACACCGTAATGTTGGCGTTGGCCAGGGCCTGGGTCACGCTGTTGTTACCCGCCAGTACCGCGTCGATGGCCGCCGCGTCGACGGCGCCCGCGCCGCCGGAGGCAATGCCGGTGGCCTGGCTGATGATGTCGACGCCGCCCACCGACAGTTTATAGGTGCCGCCGCCACTGGTATCGATGGCGCCGAACGTGGTCGCGCCGCCGCTGCCGAACAGCGTGGCGGAGGTTTGCGTGGTATCGGCCTTGGCCGTCACGCCGGTGGTGCCGCTTTTCGCATTGATGGCGTCGGCCAGCAGCTTGGCGCTGCGCGTGCTGCCATCGGTGGCGATCGCGGTGCCGTTCAGGCTCAGCGCGCCCGGCGTGATACCGCCATTGACGACGCCGGCGCCCAGCGCCAGGCTGCTCATGCCGAAGCTGCCGCCCGAGACGGTGCCGAGCTGGATGTTGATGGTGGTCTTCGCGCCCAGCCCGATGGCGGACGAAATCGACTTGTAGCCGCCGGACGCCAGGGTTTGCGCTTGTGCAACCTGGGAAATGTCGACCTTGTAATTGCCAGGCAAGGCCTTGGACGTGGCCGAGCCGGTCAGGATATTGGGGTCGCTGGAATTGCTGCTCAACGATTGGAAGCCCGACAGCGACGTCAGGCTGGAGAGTGCACCCTGGAATGTGCCCAACGCGCCCGATACCGTGCCAAAGGCAGTGACTTTGGCAAGATAGCTGGCCGATTTCTTGTCCAGGGTCGCCACTGGCGCAGCCTCGACAGCCATCAGCTTGCTGATGATGCCATTGACGTCCAGATTGGAACCGATACCCGGTGAGGAAATGCCCACGTTGTACTCCTGTTGAAAGCATTAGGTTAAGTCATTATCGGCACAATCAAAGAGGACTTGAGAAGGGGATTTATAGCTCAGTTCATCATACGCTTAAAAAAGCGGCAGACGAAAAACCGGCCTTCCCATTGCGTGCCGATGGGAAAAATGTGCGGGAAAAATACAAAGAGCGAACAACGCTGCGCGCAGGGGCGCTTATGGCCATGCTGCCATGGCGGAGGGAAGGGCGGCGCGCCGTAGCGCACCGCCTGGTAGGTGGATCAGGCGGTTTGCTTGATCAGCATGCCTTTCGCATTGTCCAGCGACTTGGCAATGGCCAGCGCTTCCGGGGATGGAATCTGGCGCAATACTTCCTTGGTGGTCTGGTCGACCACTTTGACAACGGTACGCTTGCTGTCGTTGTCCACGGAAAATTCCAGGCCTTGTGCCTTGGCCTGGGATGCCTTGTTCAATTCCGACACTGCCTGATTGACTTCGTCCAGCGTAGGCACAGGCGCCGCACCTTTGACCGCATTCGCTGTTTCCAGCGTTGTCGCCGCAGGGGCGCGGCCGGTGCTGGCCGGCGCCACTGTGTCTGCCGCTGCCACAGTCCGGTCGACGCTGCGGGCGCCGCCAGAGGAGCTGATGGAGTCGATAGTCATGATGCTTCCTTTGCGAAAAATCCCCGGCGGAATAAATCAGCCGGGGAACCTGTTATCAACGATGGCGGGCCATCATGTCATCGCGATTAACCGCGGAGCAGGGACAGCACACCGTTAGGCAGCGAGTTCGCTTGCGCCAAGATCGCGGTGCCAGCTTGTTGCAGGATCTGGCCACGGGTCAGCAGGGCGGTTTCTGCCGCGAAGTCGGTATCCTGGATACGGCTGCGGGATGCCGACAGGTTTTCCGTCGTCGTTTGCAGGTTCGAGATCGTCGAAGCGAAACGGTTCTGGATCGCACCCAGCGATGCACGGTTGCTGTTGACCGAGTTCAGTGCGGCATCGATGGTCAGCAGCGCGTCGTTGGCGCCTTCCACGGTGCTCACGTCGATGTTGGACACCGAGCTCAGCGACGAACCCACGGTCACGGCGCCGGTCACAGCACCTGCGCCGTTGCTGGTGATCGAGAAGCCCGAATCGGACGAGAACTCGACACGGCCACCCACGGTCACGTCCGCACCCCATGCCACGGCCGCACCTGCACCGGCGCCGCCGCCGAGGTCATGGCCACGCACCTGGGCAGTTGCCATTGCGGTGTTGGCGGTGGCATCGGTTTCGTGGAAGTTGATGTCGTTACCGGTGTTGTCCGCCAGTTCCAGTTCTTTCGCGCCGGTGGTCTGGTCGATCTTGATGGTCGCCGTCACGTTGGTGGTCGCGGTTTGCGCATTGACTGCCTGGGCCAGGGCCGACAGGTCGCCGCCGGCCACGGAAGCCGAAATCGTCACGGCTTTCGAGTTGGCGTCGTTGGCGATCGAGTTGGCGCCGCGCAGTTCGAACTGTACGGTACCGTCAGCAATGTTGGAAATCGTCGCCACGCTCTTGGCTTGTGCGCTGACACCGCTGGTGCCGGTGTTGGCGTTGACGGCTTCCGCCACTTTCTTGGCGCTGTCACCGGCGGTGACGAACACTTTCGACGTGACGCCGGCGCCGGAGCTGACGGTCAGTTCTTCGTTGGCGGTCACGTTGTTGACCGCGGTGGCAACAGCTTGCGATTGCGACGTGGCAATGTCGACCGGTTTGATCGTGTTGTTGCCGATGTCGGTGGCTTTTGCCGATTGCACGCCGATGTTGATGGTCTGGTTCGAGTTGGCGCCCACCTGGAACTGGGTGTTGGTCAGGGTGCCGTCCAGTACGTTCTGGCCGTTGAACTGGGTGGAAGTGGCAACGCGGTTCAGTTCGGAGGACAGTGCGGCAACCTCGTTCTGGATCGATTTGCGGTCGGAAGCCGAGTTCGAGCCGTTAGCGGACTGAACTGCCAGCTCACGAATACGCTGCAGCAGGTCGCCGGCGGTGCTCAGGCCACCTTCAGCCGTTTGCGCCAGGGAGATACCGTCGTTGGCGTTGCGGGCTGCTTGGTTATTGCCGCGAACTTGCGAAGTGAAACGTTCCGAAATTGCCAGACCTGCGGCGTCGTCTTTTGCGCTGTTAATACGCAGACCGGACGACAGGCGTTGCAGGGAAGTGGACAACGCGGATTGCGACGAATTCAGGTTGCGCTGCGAGTTCAGGGAGGCAATGTTGGTGTTGATGGTCTGGGCCATGATGATTCTCCATTTACTACTAGTTTGGGCTGCGTGCTCATTTCACTTTGGCCCGCCTCGCTGTTCCGAGACGATCAAGCCGCTGTTATTTTGGGTAACGGTTGCCCCATGGGAAAATTAAGGGGAATAAACATCCTAAATTTTTTCATTTCGCCCTAAACCTCGCCCCCTGATGCACGCTTAAGCGGCGCAAAAAATGTGAACTTTAGGGCCAAAAAAAATATTTTTTCACCCTAAAAATTTCCAAAAAACCGTCTAAAGCAGGCCCGCTTCCCTGTGGAGAGGTCGGATTTAATATCAAAAGAGCACGACAGTGCTTTTGGGGCCAGGCCCCGAAATGTCGACTGGATTTTTGCTGGGAAGTAAAAAGGCCCGCTCGGAGGCGGGCCTTGTCGTGGTGGCGCGGCGGCTCAGTCGGCAATCACCACCCGGTTCTTGCCGGTCTGCTTCGCCTGGTACATGGCCTTGTCCGCACGTTTGACCAGTTCCGTCTGGTCTTCCCCCGGGCGGCGCAGCGCCACGCCGGCCGAGAACGTGATCAGCACTTTCTCATTGTCATGCATGAAGAAGTGGCGCGTCAGTTCCCGCTGCAATCGCGTCATGGTTTGCGATGCCGCTTCGATCGTCGTTTCGGGCAACAGAATCAGGAATTCTTCGCCGCCAAAGCGCGCCACCACGTCCATCGAGCGGATGGTTTCCTTGACGATCTTGACCAGGTGCTTCAGCGCGCCATCGCCCGCGATATGGCCATAGGTATCGTTGAGGCGCTTGAAATCGTCCAGGTCCAGCACGGCAATGCACAGCGGCGTGCCGCGGCGGTCGGCGCGCGCCATTTCCCGCTCGAACACATCGTCCAGGCCACGGCGGTTCAGGCTGCCCGTCAACTGGTCTTCGCGCACCAGTTCGCTCATGTGCTGCAGTTTCGCTTCCAGCGCATGGATGCGCGCTTCCGCATCCTGCACTTCCTGGCGCGCCATCACCATGTTGTCGCGCGCTTTCAGCGCTTCGCTCTGGACGATGCGGGTTTCCTTCAATACATCGTCGAGGATCTCGTTGAGCTCGCTGATCTTGTCCGCGTTGCGGATTTTCTCGGAATAGCCGCCGATCTTTTCGTGGAAGTCGCCGGTCGACGTCGCTACCTGGCCGAGCCGGTCGATGAACGTCATCATCATGTTCTTGACGGTCAGTTTCACGTCCGACAAGCCATGCTTCAACTGGCTCTGTTTATAGATGACGTCTTTCAGGCTGCGCGTGGCGTCTTCCAGCTTGCGCGAGTCGATCGGGCCGGAAATCAATTCCTGCACCATGTCGATCTGGCCGCGCAGCCAGGAATCGTCGTCGAGCAAGCCGCTGACGTTTTCCAGCAGCAACCGGAACAGGCGCAGCAGCAATTCCTGCTGCTCGCCCTGGTCGCCGCTGCGTAATTCAATCTGGTAGCACAGCTGTTTCAGGCGGCTGCCGATTTCCGCCAGCGCCGCGTCCGAATGGGCTTCCTTGGTGGCGGCGCCCAGCGCTTCGGCTTCCATCGCCAGCACCGGATTGGTGTTCAGCAGCGATGCCACGGCAAACGTCAGCGTGCGGGCCAGCATGTCGCGCAATTGTTTGGTCTGTTCGCCATCCGGCAATTCCGCCAGGTCGATGCCTTTCTTGGGGGCGGGGCGTTCCGCCAGTTGCGCCAGGGTGCGCGCATAGCCATCCCAGTCGCGTCCCTTGACGGCGCGGTTCAGGCGGCGGCCGAACTCGGACAGGTCGCCCGGCTGGTCGGCCAGGCGGTTGGCGAACTGGTACAGCATCAATTCCGGTCCCGGGTCGGGACGCGCTTCCGGGGCCGCGGTGGGCGCCTGCAACGCCGGTGGCGGCGGCGGTGCAATGCCGGCGATTTCATAATAGATGTCGCGGTATGCTTCGGGCGTGGGCGAGATGCGGCGCAGGGCGAGGCGGCGGAACGCTTCCCGGGCGATGTCTGCCGGATTCTGTTCCATGGCGGCAGGTTGGTTAGGTTTGGACATGTGGCGCACAGCCTCTTGTTATCAGTGTTGACAGACTGGCTCCATGATAGTTCAGCGGCCAGCCGGTCAAATCCTTGATTAACGGGTGGAACTACTATTACTTTGCGGCATCTGCCGGCGGGTGACGCCGCCGATGTGGCAAAGCGACAGTAGTGCCGTTGAACTTAAGCCATGTCGCATCGTTTATTCAATCAAGCCGTTCTTGATGGCGTAATGCGTCAGTTCCGCACTGTTTTTCAACTTCATCTTGGCCAGCAGGCGGGCCCGGTATTCGCTGACGGTTTTCACGGACAGCGACAATTCCTTGGCGATGGCGCCGACTGTTTTGCCGGATGCAATCATGGTCAGCGTCTGGTATTCGCGGTCGGACAGCGTTTCGTGGGCCGGCGCTTCGTGGTCTTCACCCAGGTGGTTGGCCAGTTCCTGCGCCAGTGCAGGACTGACATATTTTAATCCCCCGGCGACTTGTCGGATAGCAGTCACCAGCTCTTTCGGTGCACTTTGTTTGGTCAGGTAGCCGGCCGCACCGGCTTTCAGCGACCGGATCGCGTACTGGTCTTCGCGGTGCATCGACAGCATCAGCACGGCCAGGTCGGGTTTTTCCTTCTTGATTTGCTTGAGCACATCGATACCGCTCTTGTCCGGCAGTGAGATATCCAGCAACACCACGTGGCAACCCGAGCGGCGGAACAGCTTGACGGCGTCGACGCCGTTTTCCGCTTCGCCCGCCACCACGATATCGCGGGTATCCGCCAGGATTTGTTTCAAGCCTTCGCGCACGATGGCATGGTCATCCGCGATGAAGACCTTGATGAGGGCTTTGTCAGTCATTCCATTACAGCAATATCAATCATGTGTTCATTGTAACCTGCGCACGAACTAATCCCGCCGTATCTTGATGGCCACGACCGTGCCGCCGCCATGCGCGTGGGTCAGCGACAACGTGCCGCCCAGCGCGGCGGCCCGTTCCGCCATGCCCCGCAAGCCGAACGATTGCGGTTTACTGCGGTCGGCCTGGCGGATGCCGAGGCCGTTGTCGGTAATCTTCAGGTGCAGGTAGCTGCGCGTGCGCGACAACTGCACGTCGACGTGGGAGGCGTGGGCGTGCTTGGCGATATTGGTCAGCGCTTCCTGCAAGATACGGAACAGGGCGCTGGCGCGGTCCGGCGCCACATCGATGTCCTTGTCGGCGCAGGTGAAGACGCAGTCGATGCCGGTCTGGTCGGCAAATTCGCGCACTTGCCATTCCAGCGCCGCCACCAGCCCGAAATCCAGGATGGACGGACGCAAATCCAGGGAAATGCGGTGCACGGCATCGATGGTGCGGTCCACCAGCGCATCCACATACGCGGTCTTCTCCTGCAGCGCCGGGTCCGGCGGCAAGCGCTTGGCCAGCATGGCCAGCGCCATCTTGATGGCGGTCAGGTTGCCGCCCAGGTCATCGTGGATTTCGCGGGCAATGCGGGTGCGTTCCTGTTCCTTCACGGTTTCAATGTGGGCCGTCAGTTCGGCCAGCCTGGCGCGGCTTTTCCTGACCTCCAGCTGTTCCAGCTTGCTTTCCGTGATGTTGGTCATGATGCCTTCCCACTGCACGCCATCGCCGGACGGCAAGGCGTGTGGCGTGCAACGCAAGTTGATCCATTTCACGTCGCGCCAGGCATCGACCCAGATGCGGCCTTCCCAGTTCCAGGCCGACAGCGCCGTGGCGGAGGCCAGCATGGCGTCCGTATACGATTTGCGGTCGTCGTCCAGGATCAGCGCTTCGAAGCGCTCCGGATGCAGGCGCAATTCCGCGGCCGGCATGCCCAGCAGCGCCTGGCAACCGTCGGACAGGTAAGGGAAGGCGACGCGGCCATCGCCGTACCAGGCGAACTGGTAGACCAGGCCCGGCATATTGCGCACGATGGCGTCGAAGCGGGCCTGCGCCTGGCGCAGCGCGGCGGCATGGGAATGCGGCTCGGTATCCGCATGCGCATCGGCATGCGGTTCGGGATGGCGGTCGGGGTGGGGCGGATGGCTCATGGTGCGCAGTGTACCGCCCGGGCGGCGCTGAACGCCACTGCCTTCACGGCTGTTTTCTCCTGGCCCGCCATTGCGCGATATAGCGCCGCAACACGCGCAGCAGCCGCATGCCGTTGCGCGCATGGCGTGCCGGGTGCAGTTTCCGCTGCAAGCCGTGGCGCCAGTGGCGCACCTGTTGCGCCAGCTCTTGTACATGCTGCCAGGCGCGGGTGGCGCGCAGCCGGCCGATCCAGCGGTCGCGCAATGCGATGAAGCGGTCATGGCCCCAGGCAAACCATGCCAGGCGCATCAGCGCCGGCTGCGTCAGCGCATAAATGCGCGCCACCAGCGCCGCGCCCGCCACCTTGGCAAGGACGATGGTGGAAATGCCGGCAATCGCATGGCCTTTGGCTATCGCGAACAGCGCCAGGATCTTGACGGGAAACAGCGCCAGCCCCGGCAACACAAATAAACACAGCGCGGGCACCGGCCCCAGCGAACAAATCCACGCCCGCACGCGCGGCATGGGGATCAGCCGCGCCAGCGCCGCCATCAGGCGCCCGCCCACGTCCCACAGCCATTCTTCCAGCAGCAGGATCAATGCGGCCAGATAGACCAGGGGCGCCAGCAGGCGGCGCCTGAGTGTGTACAATCGCTTCATGGTTTGATGATACGGGAAACACCCTTAAAAGTTGATTATGAACAAGGCATTTGTCAAAGAAAGCGATCACGACGAGGACGACGACGACCTGCACGGGGCGCCGCCGATTCCGAAAGGCTCAAAAAACTACATCACCCCGGCCGGCTACCAGCGTATCAAGCAGGAATTGCTGCACCTGATCGATGAAGAACGGCCGGAAGTGGTGAAAGTCGTGCACTGGGCCGCCTCGAATGGCGACCGCTCGGAAAACGGCGACTATATCTATGGCAAGAAGCGCCTGAGGGAAATCGATCGCCGCATCCGCTTCCTCACCAAGCGCATGGACCTGGCCGAAGTGGTGGATCCCAGCGTCCATCATGGCAGCGATCAGGTGTTCTTTGGCGCCACGGTGACGTACGCGAAACAGGACGGCGAAGAACATACGATCACCATTGTCGGCATTGATGAATTCGATCCGCTGAAGGGTAAAGTCAGCTGGATTTCGCCGATTGCCCGCACATTGACCAAGGCCCGCGAAGGGGATACTGTGGTACTGCACACGCCGACCGGCGTGGAAGACCTGGATATCCTGGAGGTGAGCTATCCCGCACCCGGCGAATAAGGCGCGGCGCACGTTCGCCACCGCCTTGTGCGCATTGGCGCTACGCCCGTGGACCACCAGTGCGCAGGAACCCGTCGCTACTCAGCGAGCGCCGGACAGGTACGTGCTTGACTATAATTTTAGCCGCAACGATACGCGCGACCGCTATACGCTGCACTTGCTGACGGCCGCGCTCGATGCGTCGAGCACGCGGTTCGGACCGTATTTATTACGTACCGCGACATTGGGCATGGAACGCGACCGCCTGCTGCGGGAAATGATCAAGGGTGAACTGGTCAACCTCAGTGCGCAGATCACGTCGCTGGAGTGGGAGCGCGACCTGACGCCGGTCCGTATCCCGGTCGACAAAGGCCTCGCCGGTTACCGCATTTCGCTGATCGACGGACGGCGCCAGGCGGAATTCAGCGCCGTCCGCACCCTGGAGCACCTCAAGCGCATTCCGCTGGGCGCGGGCCGCCAATGGAGTTCCTCGACGGCGTTCCAGCGCGCGGGTTTTTCTGTTGTCGTGGGTAATACGACGGCGGGTTTGCACAGCATGCTGGCGGCCGGCCGTTTCCCCCACTTCCCGCGCGGTATGGAGGAAGCGTTATACGAGCGCGATCAATACATCCACGCCTTTCCGGCGCTGGCGCTGGAAGAGAGCTTTGCCATCCACATGCCGCTGCCCCGCTACTTTTTTGTCACGCCGGGACAGGCGCGCCTCGCGGAACGGCTGGAATACGGCTTGCACCTGCTGCTGGCGGACGGCCGTTTCGACCGCATCTTCCATGACTTCTATGACAGCGTGATCGAGCAGACCGGCTTGCGCAAACGCCGCGTGTTCAGGCTGGACAATCCCACGTTGTCGCCGCAGACCCCGCTGGGCCATAAAGCTTACTGGTACGACCCGCTGGAATAGCGTCCGCAGGCGTTACTGCCGCCGCGCCAGCATACGCCAAGCCGGGCGCGCACGGTTCACCATTTGCCACCATCCCACACCAGCGCGGATTTATTGCCGCACCTGCCGTGCGCAGCCCGCCGCCGGACTAGCATGTCGCGGCGTCCCGATACGGTGCGCGCCCCGTTGACTCATCCACTGGAGGTTGCATGAACAAATTACGCCTTTGCTGGCCCGCCTTGCTGCTATGCGGGCCATTACATGCCGCGGCTGCGCCGCAATACAGCATGACCTTGCTCGACCAGGCGCACGGCGTCGCCGTCGCCATCAACAATGCCGGCCTGGTGGCCGGCAACCGCTGGGACAGCACGTTGGGCAGCCGCACCTTTAGATGGTCGAACGGCCAGTATGCGCTGCTGCCGGATTCGTTCGGGCTGGTGTATGGCATCAGCTCGCAGGGCCATATCGCGGGCGTCAGCCAGACGTACGAGGAAGCAGGCGGGCAATGGATGTGGTCCGATGGCCTGGTGTACCACCAGGGCAGCCTCGGTGGCGTGCCGGACGTGTTTCCGCCGGCCCCGGGTTCGTGGATGTACCGCTTTACGCGGGCGCAGGACGTCAATGGCGCCGGCGCCGTGGTGGCCGTGACGGAAGCGGGCAGCAATAGCGGCACCTTCCTGTACGCGAACGGGAAGACAACGGTGTTGCCCATGTCGCAGGCCATCGCCATCAACGATGCGGGGCAAATTGCCGGCAACAGCGATTACGCCGAGCCGGTGAACCAGGCGGTGCTGTATGACCATGGCACGCTGACGCGGCTGGGGACCCTGCCGACGGACGGCTATGCTCACAGCAGCGCGCGCGATATCAATGAAGCGGGCGCGGTCGTCGGGGCATCGTATTTCGGCAATGGCGCGCAAGTGCATACGCATTCCTTCCTGTATCAGAACGGACAGATGACGCCGCTGAGCGACTTCACCACGGAAAACATGGCCAACGCCATCAACAACCTGGGCGCGGTGGTCGGCAATTTCAGGGTGGCTGGCGCCACCGACCACGGCTACCTGATGTTGAATGGCGAGCAATATGACTTGAATGCGCTGGTGACCAACGGCGGCGGCTGGACCATCAGCCGCGCGGAAGACATCAACGACAGTGGCGTCATCGTGGGGCAGGCATGCCGCAACAATGGCAGCGACTGCGTGGCGATGTTGTTGAGTCCGGTGCCGGAGCCGGGGGCGTGGATGATGCTGGCGGCCGGGCTGGGCCTGCTGGGGTGGCGCCGCCTGCGTTCTTAACTGCGCTCGCGCAGGACGCGGTTCACGCCCGCCACCTTGCGCACGTTGCGCAGCAGGCCCGCCAGGTGCACGCGGTCCTTGACTTGCACGGTGAAGCGCAACTGGTGCAGCACGTGTTCCGCGTCTTCATCCATGCCGACGAACGTGATGTTGGCATCGGATTCGCCGATCTCCGCCGCCACCCGCGCCAGGATGCCTTTTTCGTTTTCGATCAGCAGCTTGATGCGGACGTCGAAGCGGCGGTTGATGTCGTGGCCCCATTTGACGGGGATCCAGCGGTCCGGTTCCTTCTGGCGCTGGCGCTTGCCGACCGAGCAATCGGTGGTGTGCACCAGCAAGCCCTGGTCGCGCCGCAACTGGCCGATGATGCCGTCGCCGGGAATCGGCAGGCAGCATTGCGCCAGTTGCACCGATACGCCTTCGCTGCCGCAAATGGTGACGGGGTCCAGCTCCGCCGCACTGTTGTGGTCCACCGGCATCGTTGCCGATTCGCCGCCCATCAAGCCGAAGATATGGCGCGCCACCAGGGCCGCCATGCGCTTGCCGATGCCGATGTCGGCATACAGTTCTTCCAGCGACTTGGCCGACGATTCGTTGAGCAGGCGTTCGGCCAGCGGTTCCGGCAACGTCGGATCGATATTGGCCACGGCCAGCGCCTGCGCCAGCAATTGCCGGCCCAGCGCGATCGATTCCGGCAGGTTGATGGTGCGCAGGTGGTGGCGGATCGCGGAGCGGGCCTTGCCCGTGCGCACGAAGCTGAGCCAGCCCGGGCTGGGGCGCGATTGCGGGTCCGTGATGATTTCAATGATGTCGCCGTTGCGCAATTCCGTACGCAGCGGCACCGATTCGCCATTGATGTTGACGCCCACCGTGTGGTCGCCAATGCCGGTGTGGATCGCGTACGCGAAGTCGATCGGCGTGGCGCCCCGCGGCAGCGCAATGATCTTGGATTTCGGCGTAAACACGTAGACGGAATCGGGGAACAGGTCGACCTTGACGTGTTCCAGGAATTCCGCCGAGTCGCCGGTTTGCTGCTGGATGTCCAGCAGCGATTGCAGCCACGCGTGGGTGCGCTGCTGCAAATCCGTCATGCTGGTGTCGCCGGTTTTATACAGCCAGTGCGCCGCCACGCCGGACTCCGCCGTGCGGTGCATTTCCTGCGTGCGGATCTGGAATTCCACCGGCGTGCCGTACGGACCGATCAGCGTGGTGTGCAGCGACTGGTAGCCGTTCAGTTTGCGGATCGCGATGTAATCCTTGAACTTGCCCGGCATGGGTTTGTACAGCGAGTGCAGGGTGCCCAGCGCCACGTAGCAATTCTGGAAACTGTCGACCACCACGCGGAAACCGTACACGTCCAGCACCTGGGAAAAACTCAGGCGCTTGCTGCGCATTTTTTTATAGATGCCGTACAGCGTTTTTTCGCGGCCATACACTTCCGCCTCGATATTGGCGGCCCCCAGCGTGTTTTTCACCGACTCGAGGATTTTCTTGACCACTTCGCGGCGGTTGCCGCGCGCCGCTTTCACGGCCTTGGCCAGCACGTGATAGCGCAGTGGGTGCAGGTGCGCGAACGACAAATCCTGCAATTCACGGTAGATATTGTTCAGGCCCAGGCGGTGCGCGATGGGCACGTACACTTCCATGGTCTCGCCGGCGATGCGGCGCTTCTTGGCCGGCGCCATCACATCCAGGGTGCGCATGTTGTGCAGGCGGTCGGCCAGCTTGATCAGGATGACGCGCACGTCGGACGCCATGGCCAGCAACATCTTGCGGAAGTTTTCCGCCTGCGCTTCGATCTGGCTCTGGAACTCGATTTTTTCCAGCTTCGACAAGCCATCGACCAGGTGCGCCACCGGCGCGCCAAAGCGCTCGATCAATTCCTCCTTCTTGACGTCCTGGTCTTCCATCACATCGTGCAGCAGCGCGGCCATGATGGCTTGCGCATCGAGCTTCCAGTCGGCGCAGATTTCCGCGACAGCGATAGGGTGGGAGATATAGGGTTCGCCTGACTTGCGGACTTGGCCGAGATGCATCTCGTCCGAGAAACGGTACGCTTCCTTGACCTTTTTCAGGTCGGCGGCCGACATGTATTCAGCCAGCTTTTCAGTCAGGTGGGTAACGGACGCAACGCCCGCAGTCAGGGTAGGGGTAGCCAGTGGCGAAGAAGGCACAGGGGAAGCAGCGGTGGGTGGTGAAGCGGGAACGCCCGGCTCAGTAGAGGCCGGGCGCTTGGCCCGGCTGGCGGGCTTGCCTGTTACATCATCAGGTGTCAGGTTCATACGGGTCCAATTACAACGTTGTAAACGTTCGAACCGCGTCTGCAAGTGAAGGGCGTGGCCGCCCAGCTTACATAGGAACCTTTTTCAGCATTTCCAGGCCGACTTTACCGGCCGCGATTTCGCGCAGTGCAACAACGGTAGGTTTGTCCTTGGCGTCGACTTTCGGGGTGTGGCCTTGCAGCAGCTGGCGGGCGCGATAGGTCGCGGCCAGGGTCAGCTGGAAGCGGTTAGGTACGTTTTTCAGGCAATCTTCAATGGTGATACGGGCCATCTATTACTCCAATTCGGTGTCTTGATTACGGATGATGCTGGGACGGATTATTCCGCGTGCTCCGCGTGGATGCCCAGCTGGGCGAAGAGCGATACGTTGCGTGCTGCTTGCTGCGAGAACCTGCAGCGGGCTGCCCGGACAATCGCATTCAACTCGGCCAGGGCGACGGGAAAGTCTTGGTTGATAATAACATACTCAAACTCGGGCGCGTGGGCGATTTCGCCGCCCGCGGCCAGCAGGCGCCGCGTGATCACGTGCGGTTCATCCTGGCCGCGCTTGTGCAAGCGTTCTTCCAGCGCCTGGATCGATGGCGGCAGGATGAAGATGCCGGCGGCCAGCGGGAATTGCTTCTTCACCTGGCGCGCGCCTTGCCAGTCGATTTCCAGCAGGATGTCGGTGCCGGTCTTCATCTGTTCTTCGACGAAAATGCGCGACGTGCCATAGTAATTGCCATGCACTTCGGCCCACTCGAGGAATTCGCCGGCCTGTGCGCGCGCGACGAAGTCTTCCGGCGTCGTGAAGAAATATTCGCGGCCATGTTCTTCGCCCGGACGGGGCTGGCGGGTCGTGGTCGAGATCGACAGCTTGATGCCGGGTTCTTGCGCCAGCAGTGCGTTGACCAGCGTGGATTTGCCGGCGCCGGACGGCGCGGCCACCATGAACAGGCTGCCAGAGAATGCGTGAGGTAGGCTCATGTTGTACTTTCTGTAACTGGCGGGCAGTACGCGATTACGGTTGCCCAAAGGCGTATTTTATCAAGGCTTGCCTTGGATCACCACTTTCGTGCGGATCCCGTATCTTTTTGCTTGAAACTGGACCGACTGGTCTATAGAATTATCACCATGACTTCCGCTACTGAAAAAACAACCCCGGCTGGCACCCGCGAACGCCTTGTGGGCGCCATGATCCGCACCTTGCAAACCCGTGGCTTGCACGGCGCGGGATTGAGCGACATCCTGGCGCTGGCGCAGGCGCCCAAGGGCGTGCTGTACCACCATTTCCCTGGCGGGAAGAGCGCGCTGGCCGTGGCGGCCATTGAAAGCACGGTGGACTGGTCATGCGAGTGGCTGGACAAATTGATGCTCACACATGGCAATCCGGCCGACGCGCTGCGCGCCTGGATCGTCCGCGCGGTGGGCGGCCTGGGTGACAGCGGCTTTGAACTGGGTTGCCCGCTGGCGGCCGTGGCGCTGGAATCGACGGCGGCCGACGTGGAGATCCGCGCGGCGCTGGCGAACGGTTTCGATGCGATCCGCCACCGCATTGCACAGGCGCTGGTGCGCGCCGGCCACGATGACATCCGCGCGCAGGGCCTGGCTGCGCTGATGGTGGCGGCGTATGAAGGGGGCTTGCTGCAGGCGCGCGTTGCCAACGACGTGGCGCCCATGATGCAGGCCACGGAAACCTTGCTGTCGCTGTTGAACCCGAAGGAGTCACCATGAATGCCACCATAGCGCAAGCGCTGACCATCCACGCCGCCGACGGCTATCCGCTGGCCGCGCTGCGCTACCCGGCCCAGGGCCCGGAGCGGGCCCGCCTGATCGTGGCGGGCGCCACTGGCGTGCCGCAAGGCTTTTACCGCCGCTTTGCCGAATTTGCCGCCAGCCGCGGTTACACGGTGCTGACCTTTGATTACCGGGGCATCGCGCAATCGAAATCCGGCAAGCTGCGGGGTTTCCGCGCCAGCTTCCTGGACTGGGCGAAGCTGGACCTGGCGGCCGTGGTCGATACCGCCGCGGCGCAGGCATCGGCCGCGCCTTTATATATGGTGGGCCATTCGTTCGGCGGCCATGCGTTCGGCCTGTTGCCGAACCATGCGAAAGTCGACGGTCTCTACGTGTTCGGCACGGGCGCCGGCTGGCACGGCTGGATGCCGCCGCTGGAACGCATCCGCGTGAAATTCATGTGGCACGTGGCGGGGCCGCTGCTGGTGCGCTGGAAGGGATTCCTCGCATGGAAGCGGCTGGGCATGGGCGAGGATTTGCCGCTGGGCGTCTATACGCAGTGGAAGCGCTGGTGCCATTACCCCCATTACTTCTTCGACGATCCGGAAATGGGGCAGGTGGCGCGCGATTTCGCGGCAGTGCGGGCGCCCATCATGGCCGTCAATGCGGCCGACGATTTGTGGGCGCCGCCGGATTCGCGCGATGCCTTCATGGCCGGCTACCGCAATGCGCCGTGGAGTGGCATCGATGTCGATCCCCAGCAATCGGGCATCGGCGCCATCGGCCACATGGGCTACTTCCGGCCGCACGCGCAGGCGCTGTGGGGCCAGGCGCTGGCGTGGTTCGACGGCGTCGGCGGGCAGCGGCCGGCAACGAGGCCGGCACTGTAAGCCAACCCCTGAAAGTAAAAAAAACCGGCAAGCCTAGCGGCTGCCGGTTTTTTTTCCGGAGCGAAGCTTAGATTGCCCAGCCGCCGCCGTAGAAGATCGCCAGCGCGGCAGCGATGGCCACCGTGCCGGTGTTGAGCTTGCGGAACTCGCCGGAAATCACGCGGCCCACCACCAGGGTGCAGAAGCCCAGCATGATGCCGGTCACGATGTTGCAGGTCAGCAGGATGAACACGGCGCACACCAGGCCCGACAGGGCGTCGATCTTGTCATCCATGTGCATGCGGGACACGCTGCCCAGCATCAGCAGGCCGACGTACATCAGCGCTGGTGCGGTGGCGTAGGCAGGCACCAGGCCGGCCAGTGGCGAGAAGAAGATCAGGCCCAGGAACGAGGCGCCAACCACGACAGCCGCCAGGCCGGTACGGGCGCCGGCGGCGGTACCCACGGTCGATTCGATGTAAGCCGCGGCAGGAGCGCCGCCGACCAGTGCCGAGAAGATCGACGAAATCGAGTCGGTGGTCAGCGCGCGGCCGCCATTGTGGATGTAGCCGTTTTCATTGATCTGGCCGGCTTCGCCTGCCACGGCGCGGATGGTGCCGGTGGCGTCGAACACGGCGGTCATGACCAGGGCCAGCACGGAAGGCAGCACGGCCATCGACAGCGCACCCTGGATATCCATGGAGCCGATCAGCGATTTGCCGTCAGCGCCCAGGCTCGGCAGGGCGAACACGCCGGTGAATTTCACGGACGGGTCGAATGCCAGGCCGGCGGCGGACAGGGCCACCACGACCAGCAGGATGCCGCCAGGTACTTTGCGGGTTTCCAGGCCGAAGATGGCGGCCAGGCCAACCAGGCTCATCAGCACAGGGAAGGCGGTGATATCGCCCAGCGCGACAGGCAAGCCTTCGTGCGGGTTCTTGATCACGAGGCCGACGCCGTTGGCGGCGATCAGCAGCAGGAACAGGCCAATCCCCACGCCGGTGCCGTGCGCCACGCCTTGCGGCAGGTTTTGCAGGATCCACGAACGCACGCCGGTGACGGAAATCAGCGTGAAGACGATCCCCATCAGGGCCACCGCGCCCAGCGCCACTTGCGGCGACAGGCCTTTACCCAGCACCAGGCCGAATGCCATGAAGGCGGTCAGCGAAATGGCGCAGCCAACAGCGATTGGCAGGCGGGCCCAGAAGCCCATCAGCAGCGAACCAAATGCGGCCGTCAGGCAGACCGCGACGAACACGGCGCTGACGTCGAAGCCGGCTTTACCCAGCATGCCCGGAACCACGAACACGGAATACACCATGGCCAGGAAAGTGGTAATACCGGCAATGATTTCACGGCGTTGCGTACTGCCACGCGCCGTAATCTTGAAGTAGTCGTCGATCTTGCTGACTTCTTTGGGCGCCGCTGGCGGCGTATCCTGGCTGACGACTGGCCGGAGTTGAGGTTGGCTCATGTTGTGCTGCTCCTATCTATTCTCCGCTGATGCGGCCATTTACCCCGGCCGCCCCATGCGTGTCTGAGTTATGTTTTTGGGGGTGTTTATCGTTGCGCAGCACCCTGTGTTGGCTTGCTGACTTCTTGGGCGAGCGCCCAGTCGGTATAGGTAGAGTAGGGTTTTGACAGGGGGCGACCCACTACGCCACGGAAATAGCTGCCATACGTCAAATCTTATGCATAGCAATTTACTACCAAGGTATGCATGGCTGGCGACGAGTGTGTGGAGCCCGGTTTACAGAGGGAAAACCGGATTTTCAGCGCGGTGAGGCGGTGGCCATATTGCCCCGATTAAATTGCTGATTCGGCACGAAATCAGCGTGAAAAATGACGCGGTGTTGCATATTTTACCGTCGCGTCTGCATTGCTGCGTGATGATTGATGCATGGGTGTAATGACTTTTTGGTTCTATATGCGGCGGGAACATGATTTCTCGGCATATTTCACGCCGGCAGGAGTGATGCTGCTCTTGCCGAACCGCCCCTCGTCGCACTGCCGGGCGAAACCTGCCGGGTGGTGGCGACCCGCATGGCCGTGCACCGCGTGGAGCGCCTGCCGGTGGTGGCGGACGCCCAATCGCTGCGCCTGGCCGGCGCGGAACGGTCAGCGCAGGGCGGCATGTTCGACCTTGCGTTCCAGGCGCTTGCCTTTTTTTTCAAATAGCATGATCGGGACGCAGCGCTGCCTGTCGTGGTAGATGCCGACGCAATCGAGGCATTGGAAGCAGTTGTCGTAACGCACTGCCCCGTTCGATTCAATGGCGTCATATTTGCACGCTGACGTGCAGCGCTGGCATGGCTGGCCACATTCCTTGCGGCGCGGGATCCAGTCGAAGCGGCGCAAGCGTCCGCCAAGCGACATTGCCGCGCCCAGGGGGCAGACAAAGCGGCAGAAAAACTTGTAATAGAAGGCGCCGGCCGCCAGCACCGCCAATGTATAGGCGAGGTATGGCCAGGTCCGCTCAAGGCCGAGCGTGAAGGCGGTCTTGAATGGTTCTATTTCGTTGAGCGTCTCCGCCTGGCTGGGAAGCAGCAGGGCTGCGCCGACCAGGATCCCGAGCACCAGGTAGCGTGCCCATTCCATGCGCCGGGCAATGTGCAGCGGGATGCGCCAGCGTGGAATGCGCAAGCGCCGGGCCAGCAGGTCGACGAATTCCTGTAGCGCGCCGAATGGACATAGCCATCCGCAAAAAGTGCCGCGGCCCCAGACGGCAAACGTGATCAAGGTGAACGCGATCAGCAGCAACGAAATCGGATCGCACCGATAGCTTGCCAGGCTGAGACCGGCGTGCAGTGTCTTGATCGCGCCGGTGAGCTGGATGACGGACAGTTGTCCTTGCGCGTACCAGCCGATATACACGAGCGTGAAGCCCAGGAATCCCAGGCGAAAACGGCGCAGCCTGCTTGCATCCAGCGCCACCCGGCGCGGCCTGGCGAGTACCATGGCAAGCAGCGCCAGTGCACAGCTCAGTACGGCCAGATCGATCCAGCGCGCCTTCCAGGCCAGCAGCCATTCCGGCGTCGGCTCGGGCGGATAGGCAAACAGGCTTGCGGGTGGCGCGTAGCGCAGCATGACCTCCCTGGAAACCAGGGTCGGCATGACGCTGCCTTTGGCGCGCGTGATCTTCAAGTGCAGTGTCAGCGGACGGCCCGGATCCATGCCGGACGTGGCATTGACGCCGAACAGGCGCGAGGCGTTCAGGCGCGGCGGAGCGGAGGCGACGGCCGGTTCATAATCCTGGTCCCGCAATTCAAGAAACGTGCCGCCCTGGCTCATGGCCAGCCGCGGGACTGGTGCGCCGGGAGTGAAGTCGTCGGTGATGATGGGATAGCGGCCGGCCGAGGCGATCCACCACAGGTGATGCTGGTTGAAGTTGCGCTTCATGACTGCCTGGTATTGCGCGTTGCCCAGGATGGCGCGGCCGATCGTCGGGGCGTTCAGGTAGGCGATATACAGGTCGGCGAACGCTTCGTCCGGATGGGTCCGGGCTCGCTCGTCCACGTCGGCGCCTTCGGTGCCGGCGAAGATGTGCTCGACCTGCGCATTGCTGATGCGCAGGTGGCCGACCATGCCGTTCTTGAGCATATCGTCAAAACTGACCGCGTCATAGACGTCGGGCCGGACTTGCGCCGCGCGTCCGGTTTCGTTGCGCGCGGCGAAGCCGAGCTTGGCGCGCGCAACCTTGCCGGCGGCATCGAGCACCGACTGGTTGATGATGCGAACCGAGGTGGTCGCCTTCGATATTCCATCGAGCATCGCCACGCCGTCATGGTTCCTGGGCTGTCCCGTTCGATTGCTGGTCGGGCCGGTTGAAATCAGGAAGGGCTGGCGGATGTTACGCCCGGCATACTGCGCGATAAACTCGCGCAACAGGGAATCGCCTTTGCCGCCCAGATCGCGGAATGTGAAGACGGGTTCGCGTTGCTTGAGCAGTTCAACCCCGATAAAGTTTCCTTTGCGATCAATCGATACCAGGAAATTCATCGGCGAGCCTTCGAAGCCGGGCAGGGGCGCGAGGTCGATGGATTCGAATACATAGGCCACCGGACCTGCATGCTGCTCCAGCGCACTGGTGATGGGCCAGGCGGGGAGGTCGGCGAGTTTGTCCTGTACTTGATACGGGTGGCTGAAACGGCGTTCGATGTCGGCCTTGGTGAGGTCGCCGGCCCATGTCAAATTGCCGGCCAGCAGAAGCAAGACCGACATCCCTATGGCAAGACGGAAATGCGGATGGGGCCGCAGCGTTCGTTGAACGTGTGCCAGGATGGTTTGCCACATGAGATTCTCCATGGATGACTGCTGCGGGATGCGTACGTGAGGGCCGCCTAGGTCCGAAGCGCGGGCAAATTGGGCGTTGTCCAGATCTTTCCTGTTTTCCCGACCAGCAATACATCGACATCGGCGAGTTCGGCGGCCAGCGCCATTGCCTTGTCCGGTCCCAGGACCATTAGCGCCGTTGACAAGCCATCGGCCTGCCAGCCTGTGGGGGCTACCACGGTGACGCTGGCCAGTTCAAGGGGAGAATGCCCCGTGTCCGGATCGAAGATGTGGTGGTTGACGAAGTCGGGGGTAAACATGGTTTCGTAATCTCCCGAGGTGGCCACGCTGCGCCCATCCAATCGCAAGGTGCCGGCACAGGCATCGGCATGCCGTGGGTCTTGCACGCCCAGCAGCCATGGATGGCCAGGCGCCCGCGCGCCGTTTGACATGTATTCTCCGGTATCGAGTAGCGCGTGTTCCACGCCGCGTGCCTTGAGCGCCGCCAGCGCCAGGTCGACGGCATAGCCTTGCGCGATGCCATTGAGGGTGATGGCCATGCCGGCTTTCCGAAAGCTGAGCTGACGCGGACCGGCCAGCAGATGCTTCCAGTTGACCAATTGCCTGGCCATGGCGATTTCCTGGTCCGAGGGCAGGGTATGGTTCGCGGCGGAACGGCTGAATGCCGACCACAGGGGTTGAACCGTGATATCAAACGCGCCATTGGTCAGCGTGGAGATGGTTTGCGCCCGCCGCAGCACCTCCAGCAAATGCGGATCGGGATCGCGAAGGCGCCCATCCCGGTTCAGGCGAAATACCTGGCTGGTTTCGCTATGGATGCTCATCAAGGCGTCCACTTTCCTTGCCGCGCCGAACGCATCTTCGATCGCCAATTCGGCCTGGCGCTGGTCTTTATGCCGCACCCTGGCCGTGATGGTGGTGCCAAATGCCGTGTCGGTCGCGCTGTAGAGCCTGGCGCCCGACGGGTCGGCCGCGCCGCGCAATGGCGAACCGGACGCCACGTTCGCATGCCGGTATGCGAGGCCGGCCAAGCCTCCCACGGTCGTGCCGATACAGGCGGAAATGAAGGTTCGACGTCGCATAGCCACTCCCCTTGAATGTGAGGGCGCCACGCGGAGCCGCCGGTTCCAGCGGCTTGCCGGTCTTGCCCATTCGAAAAGTGGATTTTATGGCCGCGCCAGTCGCCCTGAAAACGGACGATTGCCTGCAAAGGGCGGGGAAATTTGCCCGACCGCCGGCAAGTTCGCGGCACGCGGGGGCCGGGCAAAATTCCCGGCCGATGGCGGGCAAGGCGCCCTGGGAAAACAGCGGTGCGACGGGTTTAATGTTGATGGCGATTCGCCAGTGACCCGATAACCAGGAGACGTATGACTATCTATCAATTCGACCCCAGTGCCATCCAGTGGACCCGTTTTGGCGAGTTTGAACCTGCTTTTCACTACAGCATTCTTCATGTGGATGAAAAAAGCCGCATCGTCGACGCCGTGTTCAAGCTGCCGGCCAATCAACGCATTGTCCTGCACGTTCATCACGCACTGAATCACACCTTTGTAATCCAGGGAGAGCACCGGCTGTATGAAACCGACGGCGCCCTGCGTGAAATCCGGCGCGCGGGCAGGTACACGGTGTCGCCGGCGAGCGAACGCCCGCACCGGGAAGGCGGCGGAGAACAGGAGGCCATCGTCCTGTTCAGCATCCGGCCCGGTACGGACGAACTGATCTACGAACTGCTCGATGACGCGGGCGATCCGGTCGGAACGATCACCTTCCAGACGCTGGTAGAGCTTTACCAGGCGCAACTGGCAGGCCGGCCGGAGTGATATGTGGGGGCCCGGCCTGAAGGCCCTGCACCCATCTTATTGAAGGCCTTAAAACAGTCCGAGCTTGATCGCGGCCCGGGCCAGCTCGATGTCGGTACGCACACCGAGCTTCATCTTGATCTGGTAGTGGCAGTTCTGCACGGTCTTGACGGCGATCGACAGCCGCTCGCCGATTTCTTCCGAGCTGCGGCCGTCGAGCCGCAAGCGGAGTATTTCGAATTCCCTTGGCGACAATTCGGTCAGCGGTGTCCCTGATGGTGCAAGGAGCGCGAGCGCCAGGTCGGGGGCGATGTCCGGACTGAGGACCTTGCGTCGCGCCGCGACCTGGTACACCGCGGCAACGAGCTCGTCGGGCGAACTGCTCTTGGTGATGTAGCCCAGCGCGCCGGCACGTAACGCCTGGTTCGCATAGATGGGTTCCCGATGCATGGTGAAGACCAGGATGCGGGCATCCGCGTGCCGTTGAACCAGGCGCCGTATCAATTCCACGCCGCCAATATCGGGCAGGCCAAGGTCAAGCACCAGCACGTCGGGCGCCAGCAGCCGGTACTGATCCAGCGCTTCGCGCCCGGTGGCCGCCTCGCCGGCAACGGTCAAGTCCGGCCTCGACTCCAGTAGCCGGCGGTAACCCTCGCGTACCACCGCGTGATCGTCCACCAGCAGCAAGCGCGTCTTGTTCTGCACTATTGATTCTCCAGGATAGTTAAGGTTTCGGCTGGAAACTCGGCGTCTACCCGCATTCCCTGTGGCGATCTCGCGGTCATGGCAAAGCGCCCGCCCAGGGCGGCAACGCGTTCATTCATGCCCAGCACCCCCAGTCCGCTGCCGGAAGTGCTGGCTTCGCGTTTTTCTCCATCGTCCTCGATACGGACGGTGCACTGCCGCGCAGTGCGGGCCAGGCGCACCGTCACATGGCGGGGGGCGCCGTGGCGCAAGGCATTGGTCAGGCTTTCCTGGACGATGCGATAGAGGCTCACCGTCAAATCATCCGGCAAATCGTCGATGCCGCCTTCGATGAACAAGTCGAAGGTACACGCGGGGCTGCGGCGTTGCCAGCCGGCGACGAGTTGCTCGAGCCCCGCTTGCAGGCCGAATTCCTCCAGGCCGACAGGCCGTAATTGGCAAAGGATGCTTTGCAGGGCTTCCAGCATGTGCACGGTCACCGCCGCGATGGACTGTGCCGCCGGCAACAACTCGGGGTGGCGTCCGCGCGTACGCGCCGTGATGAACGCGGCATCGGCGCCGATCGAGGTCAGGCATTGGCCAAATTCGTCATGGAGTTCGCGCGCCAGGTAGCGCCGTTCCTCCTCTCGTACCGCAAGCAGCCGCTGGGCCAGCTGACGCTGGTTGGCCGTGGTCTTTTGCAGTTGCTCGGTCAGGTGATCGAAGCCGGCGGCAATGCGGTGCAGCTCGATAAGCCTGGGACGCGGCATGCGGGCGGCAAGGTCGCCCGCTTCGACGCGTTCGATGACCGCCAATATCTGGTCGGTCGGCTGAAGGGCGCGGCGTACCGGCAGGTAGATGAGCAGGTTCAGCACGAGGATGCCGACGGTCATGCCCAGCACCGTACGTATCTGGTGCCACAAGATCAAGGCTTCGCAGTCCAGGTTGGGCGAGACGACGAACTCGCCGATCTTGAAGCCCGGGTATTGTCCGATCGCGCCGCGGTAATGGATTTCCGGTCCAATCAAGTGGGCAAGGGCCCAGCGCACAGCCGCCGGAGGAGCCGATGCCTCGCCAAAACAGCGCCGAAGTACGGGGCGTGTCTTGTAGGTATCTTCCACCGCGACACAAATGTTGAGTAACTGGCCAATACCGTCGAGTGACGCCAGCCCGGTCTCAAGCCCCGCCAATCCGATGTCGAACACGCCGCGGGGTTGTGCCGCTTCCGCGGTCAACAGGCGCGCTACGGTGCCGCCGGTCTGCGCGATGCGTACGCGTATCCGGTCTTGCGCCTGATGGAACACGACTGCTGTCGCGCATACACCGATGGCCAGCGCGAACAGCGTTATCCGCAGCAATAGATGAGATTTGAGATTGATGTCCCTGCCATGCTCCGCGGGAGGCAATGTATCCGGAGAATCTTGCGGCATAGGCTACCCACCGTCCATGAAGGTGCGGAATGTACCATAGAGTATTCGGGAATTTTTCCCGACTTGCCGGGTATGATTATTATTTGTGCAATATAAGTTGCATCATGCACATAGGAAATTGACAATAGGCAATCAATGCTGTCACACTGCACGCCGCAGGGCTGCGGCCAGCAGCGTCCTGCCGCTTCGCCGGCGTGCCGCCGCCCAATTTCTCAATTCCTATCCCGACCATGCGATGGCTTGCCTGTGTCCGCCTGATATGCCTGTTTGTCCTGTGTTTGCGCGCAGGCGCCTGCCTGGCGGCTGACGCCTCATTTGATGTCTCATTTGACACATTACTGGCGCGCGGCGCCGCCGAACGCGAACAGGGCAACCTGACCCTCGCCATCGATGCCCTGCGCGCGGCGCAGGCGCTGGCGGTCGGCGACGTCCAGCGGCGCCAGGCTGCCACCGAACTGGGCGCCTCCCTGCTGCAGGCGCGCCGCCTGGAGCAGGCCGACGCGCCGCTGCATGCCGCGTACGCCATGGCGCAGGGGCAGGACCGGGCGCGGGCCGCACTGGCGCTGGGCAACCTGGCCCAGCTGCGCAAGCAGCCCGACGCCGCGCGCCAGGCGTATGCCGAGGCCGAACGGCTGGCCGGCGGCGATGCCGGCCTGGCCCTC
>NZ_WKJJ01000040.1 GCF_009674485.1 Pseudoduganella rivuli
TCGTTGCCGGCTCGGTTGTCGCCGGTTCCGTCGTCGCAGGCTCAGTCGTAGCCGGTTCAGTCGTAGCCGGTTCCGTCGTCGCAGGTTCGGTCGTGGCCGGTTCGGTTGTAGCCGGTTCAGTCGTCGCAGGTTCGGTCGTGGCCGGCTCAGTCGTTGCTGGTTCGGTTGTCGCAGGCTCTGTTGTGGCCGGCTCAGTCGTTGCTGGCTCAGTCGTTGCTGGCTCGGTCGTTGCAGGCTCGGTCGTTGCAGGCTCAGTAGTAGCTGGTTCAGTCGTTGCTGGTTCAGTCGTTGCTGGTTCAGTCGTTGCTGGTTCAGTCGTTGCTGGCTCAGTCGTTGCAGGCTCGGTCGTCGCTGGTCCCGTCGTTGAAGGCTCGGTCGTAGCGGGTTCCGTGGTTGCTGGCGCCGTCGTGGCCGGTTCCGTGGTTGCCGGTGCAGTCGTAGCGGGTTCCGTCGTTGCCGGCGCAGTCGTAGCTGGCTCTGTTGCTGCAGGTGCAGTCGTGGCAGGTTCCGTCGTTGCCGGCTCCGTTACCGCAGGTTCAGTCGTGCCAGGCTCATCAGTGACAGGTGCTGTCGATGCCTCATCAGTCGAGTTCGGTGCATCCGTAGCTGGCTCCGTCTGTGCTGGCGCATCGGTTGGCGCGGAAGTTGGCGCAACGGTAGGCGCCACAGTTGGCGCCTCCGTCGGAGCGGCAGTAGGCGCCTGCGTTACCTCGGGTGCCGAAGTCACCGTTGGTTCCGGCGTTGGCGCCGGCGCTGCCGTCACGGTCGGCAATGGGGATTCCGTTGGCGCAGCAGTTTCTGTCGGCGCATCGGTCGGTGCGGCGGTCGGCGCCTGGGTTGCCGTTGGATCGGGCGTTACCGTTGGCGCTGCCGTATCGGTCGGTGCGGCCGTATCCGTAGGCGCTGCCGTTGCAGCCGGGGCCGTCGTGTCGGTTGGCGCCGGGGTTTCGGTGACTTCCGCCGCTTCCGTCGGCGCCGGCGTGGCTGTCGGCGCCTGCGTGGCCGCTGGTGCATCCGTCGTGGTTTGGTCAGTAGCCGATGCCGCATTCACTTCGGTGGCCGGCGCGGCAACACCGCTCGTTTCCGGAACCGTGCCGCCGGCAATCCCCCCGGCGCCACCACTGTCCCCCGTACCACCTGCCGGTGTTGTGACACTGGCTGCGGCAGCATTGTTGGCGCCGCCTGCCGCGCCGGTATCCGCGGGAAGATCGATCTGCGCCGCAGGAACCACCTGGTCGACGAATGGCACGCCCAACTGGCCACCCGTGCTGCCGTTATCGATCACCGGAGGCGTCAGGCCGTTTCCGGTATCGCCGCCGTTGACACCCAATCCCTGGCCGGCGGCTGCGCCCTCATCCGTGCCGGTGCGGTCGCGCGTGTCATTGCCCCGCACGTCCGCCTGGACGTTTTCATTACCGGTGCTGTCGACCCGCTCCGGAGCCGCGCCCAGGTTATCGGTGCGGGTCGTGTCGCCCAACCCTTCGCCACGGCTCAATACGGTCAAGTCATCAAACAGGGCTGCTTCCTGTTGGTTACCAGCAGGGGCGGTGCTTTCCTGAGGTTGCTGGTTGTCCGAGGGTTGATTGTTGTCAGCCATGACCGTTTTCCTAGCGAATTTTTGCGAATTTGGCGAATTTTGCCTATTTGCAGTGTAGCTTTCCGCTATTCAATCCTCCAGACGGCCAGAGGTTATAGTGCCTCCCAGAAAATTAACTTTAAACCAAGAAAAATAATTCCATGTGGAAATTAACGCTCACGGAATGACCGGGAGAACATCTCCAGCAGCGGCTTGGACAGGTAAGCCAGCACGGTTTTCTCGCCGGTCAGGATTTCCGCTTCCACACCCATGCCAGGTTGCAACATATAACGGTCACTGTTGTGTCCAACATACGGTTGCGGCAAATCCACCCAGCCACGGAAATATGGCCGGCCATCCTCGCCCACCACGGAAGTCGCCGTGATGCGCTTGAGCTTGCCTTCGGCGAAACCGAAACGCGCATAATCGAAGCTGCTGACGCGCAAATTGACGGTTTGGCCCACCTTCACATAGCCGATGTCCTTGGGTGCAATGCGCACCACGGCTTCCAGCGGCACGGAATCGGGGACGATTTGCATCATCAGGCCGCCGGGTTGCACCACCTGCCCCACCGTTTGCACTTTCATATCCTGCACATAGCCGCGCACCGGGGCGCGCACCACCAGCCGGTCCACCTTGGCTTGCAGGCGCGCTTGCAATTCCGTCACTTCGGCCAGTTCCGCGCTGACCGAGCCGATTTCCGCCAGCGCGTCGCGGCGCTGCACGTTCAGCGTATCGACGCGGCGGCTGCGGCTTTCCGCCAGCTCCTGTTCCGACACCCTGGCATCGGCCGCCAGGCGCGCCACTTCGCCCTCAGCGCTGACTTTGGCGCGGCGCGTTTCCAGCAGCACGGAACGGTTCACCAGCTTGCGGCTGGCCAGGTCTTCCCGCATCGTCGCCAGCTCACCCGTCAAGCCCTGGTGCTCCTGCGCCGTAGAGAGCGCCTTCTGGATCTGCTGCAAACGGTCGCTGCGCTGGCTGATCTGGTGATCCAGGATGGCCAGCGCCGAATCGCGGCTCGACAACTGGGTCTGGTAAATCTGCTTTTGGTGCGCCACCAGTTCCGGATGGTCCGGCGCCAGCTCTTCGAATTTCGGCTTGCGGTTTTCCACGAAGGCGCTCAGGCGTTCCAGGCGCAGCCGCAGCGCCACCATGCGCGCGCCAGTCTGGCGCAAATCGGACAGCGCTTGCGATCCGTCCAGGCGCAGCAGCACCTGCCCCGGCTGCACCAGCGCTTTTTCCTCGACCAGGATTTCCGCCACCGAACCGCCATCGAGGTGCTGCACTACCTTGACCTGTCCGGCCGGCGCCACTTCACCAGGCGCCCGCGCCACTTCCGTAATGTGCGTCACGGCGGCCCACAGGAAGAACAGCACCACCACCGCGGCCACCATCACCAGCAACGGCCGCACGAAAGCCGGCACCAGTTCTTCTTCCACCCGGGCCGATTCGGACAGCAGCCGACGCTTGCGGCTGCCCATGCCGGTCTGCCCCTCGGCCCCAAACAGCACTTGTTGTACAAGTTTTTTCATCAGAGTTATCCTGCCATCACTGTGTTCTTGATGCTGTCGTACGGCCCCATCGCCGCAACTGCACCACCCTTCATGTAGATCACGCGGTCGGCCATCCGCATATGCCCCGGCCGGTGCGACACCACCAGCAAGGTGGTACGGCCCTTCAGCCACGTAATGCAGCGCACCAGCGCCTGTTCGCCCGCTTCATCCATGCCGGTTCCGGGTTCGTCCAGCAGCACCACGGACGCGGGCTTGAGCATGGCGCGCGCCAGCAGCAGGCGCTGGCGGAAGCCATACGGCAGCTGCTCCAGGCGGCTGTTCGAAATCCGCGTCTCCGCGCCTTCCGGCATGGCAGCGATATCGGTGGACAAGCCCGCCATGTCGATCGCCCAGCGTACTTCGTCGTCGGTCGCCACCGGATGCACCAGCTTCAGGTTTTGCAGGATCGTGCCATGGAAGATTTCACAGTTCTGCGGCATGTAGCTGATACCGCTGCGCAGTTCGGCCGCCGCCATCTGGCGGATGTCGACCTGGTCGAGGCGGATGGTGCCGGCCTGCGGCGAATACACGCGCACGATCAGCTTGAGCAGCGACGATTTGCCGGAACCGTTCGGCCCCGCGATCACCACCATCTGCCCCGGCTCCACCGAGAAATTCAGGCCCAGCAGCGCCGGGTCGGCGTCGTTGGCATAGCGGAACGATACCCGCGACAGCGACAGTTCGCCCGCCACCGCGGGGCGCACGGACGGCTTGATGCCGCTTTCCCGCTCCGTTTGCAGCCGCATCAGGTTTTCGATCTGGCGAATGTTGGTGCGGGTTCGAACCAGCGAACTGGTGGCCAGGAACACGTTCTGGATCGGACCGGTCAGGCGCCAGACGATCATCATGGTGGCCACCATCGCACCGCCCGTCAGGTTGCCGGTAATGGTGAGATAGGCCGATGCCGCCATCGAGAACAAGCCCGTGCACATGCCGAGGATTTGCGCCGCGCCATTCAGCCGGATGCGCAATTGCTGGTCCTGGAACGACGCCAGCACGGCTTTACCGCTGACATCCTGGAACCGTTTCAGCCACGTGTGCGCCACGCCCGCGCTGCGGATCAAACGCATATTGGACAGCACTTCGTTGATGAATTCACTGCGCGCGCCGCCCAGTTGCGATGCGCGCGCCGTCGAGCTCTGGTTCCACCGGCGCGTGCCGAACCACAGCGCCGCGTACAGCGCCACGGCCGTCAGCACCACCAGCACCACCCACGCATTGACGAACGCCAGCGCCAGCAACATCACGAGGCTGGCCGGCAGTTCGAACGCAATCAGCACCATCGGCCCCAGGAAGAAGTCGCGCAAGCTCTCCAGGTTCTTGATGCGTTCCAGCTGGCGCGTACTGGTCGCGCCATCGGTCGCCGTGGCGGGCAGGCAAATGACTTTCTCAAACACGCCGGTGCCCAGCACATATTCTGTTCGTCCACCGACATAGGCGAGAATACGGTTTTTCAGGCCCCGCAACAGCCAGTCCAGCCCCACCACCAGCAGCACGCCCAGGGTCAGGAACATCCCCAGCCGGATATCGCCGCTGGGGATCACTGTATCGAACACCGCCTTGACGAACAGCGGCGGCATCAGCGCCAGCGCGGTCGACAACACCGTCAGGCCGAGGATCATGCCCAGGTGTTTACGCAGGCGCCACACCAGCGCGCCAAACCAGCTGCCGGCGCTGGCGCTGCGCGCCGAACGCGGGTCCGTGCGCTGGTCAGGCTGGAACAGGTAAGCTTCACCCAGTTGGCCGAGCACATTCTCATCCAGCGCGACCTCATTGCCGGTGCCGCCATCGAACACGCGCAATGCGCCGTCGGCGCGGCGTCCCAGGACCACCATGGCCGGCGCATCCTGCGGCAGGAACAGGCAAGGCAGCAGACGCTCGTCCAGCGTGGCCAGCGACGTATGGAAGTGACGGGGGAAGTAACCAAGGTTGGCCAGCACGCTGCACAGGCCGGACAAATCCAGTTCCTGCGCCAGGTGCGGCATGGCGTCGACCAGGTGCTGCGGCTGTCCCTGCCACTCCAGGGCGGTCAGCAGCGGCGACAGGCAGCGCGCCAGGTCGGACGGATTCGGATAATAGCCGGCCGCCAACGCCGCCGCATCCGTCACCGGTTGCGGGCGCTCCGGCGCCGCCAGCGATGGCGCATCCTGTTCCGCCATCTTCTCTTTTTCGCGCAGCAAGCCTTCGCGCAAATGGCCATCCGTCAGCGAATACACCTTGTCCGCCAGCGACAGCATCGATGGACGGTGCGTCACCATGATCATCGTGCGCGAGCCCTTGAAACCGGCCAGGTAATCGCGCAGGCGCTTGTCACCTTCCATGTCCAGGGCGATATTGGTTTCATCGAACAGGATCACGCTCGGGTTGTGCACCAGCGCGCGCACAATGGCGATCATCTGGCGCACGCCTTCCGGCAGGATTTCGCCGCCGCCCTCGCCCAGCGGCGTTTCATAGCCCGCCTTCATGCCGGCCACCATGCGGTCCAGCCCCATTTCGCGCGCCACCGCCAGTGCGGCCGGGTTCAGCTGGTGGTCGAACATGGTCAGGTTTTCCAGGATGGTGCCCGCCATGATCTTGCCCGATTGCGGCAGGAAAGCGATTTGCTTGTGGATGCTGTCCGGCGCGCACGCGCCCACGGGAACGCCGTCCAGCAAGACCTGGCCCTGGTCGGGCTGTTCCAGGCCGCTGATCAGCGACAGCAGGCTGGTCTTGCCGCTGCCGCTGTCTCCCTGGATGGCGACGCACTGGCCGGCGGGGATCGTCAGCGACAGGTGCGAAAACAATGGACGTTCGGCGCCATGGCTGAGCGAAACGTCGCGCAGCTCGATCCCTTGCGTCACCGCCTGCAATGGCGGCAGGCCCGCGCCATCCTCGTACGGCATGGACATGATGTCATCCAGGCGCTGCTGGGCCGAGACGAATGACTGGTAACGCAGCCACACGGACAGGCTGCGGCGCAGCGGTTGCAACGCGCGCACGGACAGCATCATGATGGCGGCCAGGCTGCCCGGCGTGATCTGGCCCAGGATCACGGCCGTCGAACCGGCGGAAATCACGGCCACCACCATCACTTGCGAGAACAGCACGCCGAGGTCATTGGCGCGGGCGCTGTTGCCGGTCAGCTGCTCGCCGATGCGGGCATTGGCTTCCTGCAGGCGCTCGTAACGGCGCAGCATCAGCAATTCCATCGCCTGCGTTTTCACCGTGTGGATATTGGTCAGCACTTCGGCCAGGAAGCTGCTGCGGCGGTCGTCCAGCACCTGGCGCTGTTCGATCTGGTCGCTCAGGCGCTTGCCGAAGCCCAGGCTCAGCGCGACAAAGGCCGCCAGCAGCGCGATCGGCACCAGCCCCACCCAGCCGCCGATGGCAATGATGATCGCCATGAAGATCACCACGAAAGGCAGGTCGAAGACCACCAGCAGCGCCTGGCCCGAATAGAACTCGGCCACCTTGGCGCTGGCCAGGATGCGCTCCGCATAGGTGCCCGCCTCCTCGCCCCGGTAGCGCCGCATCGGCACGCGCAACAGGCGCCCCAGCGCCGCCATCCCGGTCCGGTGTTCATAGCGGATGCCCAGCCAGCCGGTCACCACGGAACTGATCGTACGCAGCACTTCTTCCAGCACCAGGGCCACCACGATGCCGCCCACCAGGAAGGCCAGCGTTTCCAGCGACTGGTTGCCGACCACGCGGTCCATGATTTGCAGGATCGCCAGCGGCAGCGCCAGCGCCAGCACGTTCGACAGCAATGCCGACAGCGCCAGGCCAGGCGCCACGCGCCGCAAGTCCGGTGAATTCAGCACCTGTCCCAGCGGGCTGTCGCGCAGGAACCTGCGCAGCGCCGAGGCGCCGCCCGCTTCGGGGGCCGGGGAAGTGGAGTTGTTCATTTATTCAAGGGATAAATAATCGATGATCTTGCGCAGCAGCGGATGGCCGAAATCGAGGCGGCCGTCGGCATCTTCCCGCAGCACGCCGGACGCCACGGCGCGCTGCACCGCGTCGGCGACGGTGTCGGGCGCCTGGCCCAGCATGGCGGCGATTTCCGCCGTGGTCGGCGGCAGGCTGCGGCGCGCCGCCACGCGCAACAACTTGCGGTCCAGGTGCAGGCTGTCCAGCCGCGCAATGACGATCACCAGCAGCGGCAGCGCGACGCCCACTTCGTGGCAATGCCGGGCCAGCTCCACCGCAAACAGCGGCACGCCGGCCGCATCCGCGACGATGTGCTGGACCTGGGCGGCCGGCATGCCTTGCGCGCCGGGCACCTGGCGCACCAGCGCTTCGATTTCCTTGCCGCTCAGGCGGCTCAGCGCCAGCCGGACCACGGGGACATCGTCCGTGCTGCCGGCGGCCCCGGTCTCCGGCACGCGGCGGCCAGACAGCACCACCAGCGCTCCAGCCTGCGCCGACTTGTACGCCCGCTCCAGCACGGCCAGCCGCTGTTGCGGCGACAGGAAATGGTAGTCGTCGACCACCGCGACCAGCGGCGCGCCGGGACGGGGCTGCGAGCCATCCAGCATGGCAATGACGCCGCCGGCGGTATCGCGCTGCGCCGCATCCTGCGGCACCGCGTACGCCACCGCATGGCCCTGCGCCTGGCGGCACTGCGCCAGCAACGCCTTGCACAGGCGCGACTTGCCCATGCCGGTTTCACCTTCCAGCAGCAGCAACCCGCCCTGCCCTGCGGCCGCGTCGCGCAGGCACCGCTCCAGCGTTTTGCGTTCGTCGGCGCGCCCCACCAGCGGATAGGCGATCCGTTCGCCGTGCCAGTCCATGCCTGCCAGCGCGTTGAACGCCACCGCGCCGGGCGCCGTCCCCGCCCCGAACAGCGCGTCGCTGCGGATGCCCTGCGCCTGCATCACGTCGAAGACGGGACGGCCCAGCGCCAGCTGGCCGGCGGGCGCCTGCTCCTGCAACTCGCGCGCGCCCGCTATGGCGGTGCTGACGATCGCTTCGCCGGACCAGCCGCCGTTGCGCAGCATGCTGGCCACGACGATGCCGACGGTCAGGCCGCCGCGCATGGCGCCGGCCAACGCCGGCGCTTCCGCGCTGAATGTTTCATACAGCCGCTGCGCACACGCCATGGCGCGCAGCAAATCGCGCTCGCCCACCTGGTGCAGGCCGAAGATCAGGTCGCCAGCGTTACCGCGCCGCGCCACGAACACGGCATCGAGGTCGCAGGCCAGCGCCGCCAGGCTGTCATGCAGGCGCCGCACGGCGGCATCGTCGGCTTCCGCCGGCAACGCCAGGCTCAATACCGCGCAAGGCCGGCGCTCCAGCATGCCGGTGGCCGGCGACGGCGCGGCCGTGGCGGTGTGTTCGTGCGTCTCCGCCGGGCGCGGCTCGGCCAGCACCATGCCGCGCGTCACCGCCATCGTGCGGTTGCGCACGTTGAGGCGCTTGAACAGCGTCACCACGTGCTGCTTGACGGTGCCGACACCGATGCCCAGTTCCCGGGCAATTTCCTTGTTGACTTTACCGGCGCGCAGCAATTCCATGATTTGCTGCTGGCGCGGCGTCAGTTCCACATGGGCGGGCTGGCCCTCGGACGCCGGCGCGGCGCCCGGCTCGATCGGATCAGGCCGGGCATCGGTCATGGCAGGCGCGCCATACCGCCAGCCCGGCCGTTCAGCGCGGGCTGGTGCGACACCGCCGCCGGCCTGGACGCCGCCGCCGAAGGCGCCAGCATCCCTTCCGGCACGGCGCCCGGCGCCACCGTGCGGCAGGCGATCGCTTGTTCACGCAGCCGGGCACATGCGATTTCCGCTTCGGCGCCCGTGGCAAAGCGCGCCAGGAAGACGCGCAATCCCGCCCCGTCCTGCTTGCGCGCGGCGACCGTGCGCTGGAACATCAGGTCGGGGAAACGCAATTGCAGGTCGCGCCAGGCTGCCGCGATACCGGCGGCATCGGTGACAGCGGCCAGTTCCAGCTGCCATTCGCCCTGCGCCAGCGCCTGCGCCGGGACCTGGTTCTGGGCGATGTCCGTCAGCACGCGGCCGGCGTCGTCCGCCGCCGGCGCGGCCGGGCGCTTGCCCTTGCCCGGCAACGGCTCGCCGCTGGCCGTGCCGCCACCCAGCGCGGTAAACAGGTTGATCAGCGCGCGGTAGCGCTGCAGGTCGATATTGTCCTGCTCATCGAGCATGCGGTGGTAGGTGCGCTCCGTGTCGAGCAACAGCAGGTGGTCGATGCCGCCCGCCTGGTACGACTCGCGGCTGTAATCCCATGCCCGCTTGGCGGCCTGCGCCGCTTCACGCTGAGCTGCCAGGCGCGCACGGCCCAGCCGGATACCGTTCAGCGCATCGTCGACTTCGCGCACGGCGCCATAAATGACGCGGGCATAGGTTTCCACCATTTCCTGGTGCACGGCGCTGGCGACATCGACTTCGCGCGAACGCCGGCCATGGTCGAAGATCGTGGCCGACAGGTTGCCCACCACGTTCCAGAACAGCGTTTGCGGTTCGAACAGGCGCGACATGAACTGGCTGCCGTACCCCGCCTGCGCGGACAGGTCCAGCGGCGGCAGCAGACGGGTGCGCGCCACGTCGATATCGGCATCGGCCGCCAGCAGGCGCGCTTCCACCACGCGCACGTCGGGACGGCGCAGCAGCAATGCCGACGGCACACCCGGCAAGACCGTGGGAAACGACAGCGCGGCCAGGCCCTGGCCTTTGACTTGCAGCGATCCGGGCGCAACGCCCAGCAGCACGGCCAGGTTGTTCAGCGCTTCATCGCGCTGCTGTTCCAGCGCGGGAATGGTGGCCTTGACGGAATACACGGCGGCACGCTGCTGTTCCATGTCGATCAATGTCGCGTCGCCCCGCTCCAGCCGCGCTTCCACCGCCGCCAGCATGCCGGACACCGCCACATCGGTTTCCGTGGCCACGCGCAAGCGGTCGTTGAATGACAGGTAATCGATATAGCCGGCCACCACATTGGCCACCAGGTTGCGCTGCACATCGTCGCGCTGGAACATGGCGCGGCGCTCCTGCAATTCAGCCGATTCAAACTGCGATTGCCGCTCGCCCCAGACGTCGACACGGAAATCGGCCCGGACGCCCACCTGGCTGACCGTGCGGGCCGGCGTGCGGGAACTGGTGACACCGCCGCCGACATCGCCTTCGGCCGCTTCGCGCCGCCGCTGCACCGATCCCGTCACCACGGGCAACTGGTCCGATACGGCCTGCGACGTGCGGGCACGCGCCTGCTGCACGCGCAGCGCGGCAATTTTCAGTTCCGCATTGCCCTCGAGCGCGCGCTTGACCAGGTCATCCAGTTCGGTACTGCCGAGCAGCCGCCACCATTCCGGCAATACCTGATCCAGCCTGGCGCCGGCGGCCAGCCTGCCCGTGGAAGCGGCAGGTGTGGCCGGCGCCGGGGCAGAGTCGATGGCTGCCTTCGGGAAGGCTGCGGGAACGGATACTACAGGAACATCGTACTGGGAACGCTTAGCGGCACATCCGGTCAAAAACACGCCGAGCAGTGCGGCGGCAATTCCATGGCCTAAGCTATAGCGATGCAATTCGATAGGCAGTGGCCTCGCACTGCGCCGGCTGGGTTTGGATGACATGGAAACCAGAAGTGGCTATGAACTGGCACAGTAGCATATCCATAGACCTGCCTCAATAAATGTTGAGTGACATACAACGTTATTTGTCATAAACAGTGGCATTTCAACCCTACGCGGGCTTTCAGGCACTTTCGGTACAATGACTTGGTGTACGTTTTTTGACCATTACCATGACCGAAGACGCCAGCCAGCCGTTCATTCTCGTCGTTGAGGATGATGAGCACATCAGCCAAATCCTGAAATTCATGCTGGAGCGGCAAGGCTATCGGGTGCAATTGGCGGCCGATGGCCTGGCCGCGCGCCAGGCGGTCGAGCAGGCGGCGGAATTGCCTGCGCTGGTGCTGCTGGACGTCATGCTGCCTTACCTCGACGGCTTTGAAGTCATCGGCATCATCCGCGCCCTGCCGGAATGGAAGCAGGTTCCTGTCGTCATGCTGACCGCCAAGACCACGGAACGTGACATCGTGCGCGCGCTGGATGCGGGCGCCAACGATTACATCGTCAAACCCTTCCAGCCGGCGGAATTATTGGCGCGCGTGCGCCGCTATCTGCGCCAGCCCTGACATGGCGCTGCTGCTGCCCTCCCAGATATTCGGGCGGCTGGCCGACCCGATCCTGCAGGCGGCCGCGTGGACCGGCGCCGGTGCACTGGCCCTGACCCTGGGCATCGGCCTGTACATCATTGTCTTGCGCGACGATTTGCGCCGCCGCCAGCGCCAGGAGCAACGGGTCATTGCCGTCTGGCGTCCGTTGCTGAATGCGGCGCTGGCCGGCGAACCACCGCAAGCGTTGCCGGTACTGGCAAAGCGCGACCGCCTGACGTTCCTGAAACTGTGGGTACGCCTGCACCAGTCCGTGCGGGGTGAAGCCAGCACCGGTTTGAACCAGGTGGGCTTTGCCCTCGACTGCAGCGCCATGGCCCATGCCTTGCTGGCGTCCGGGCAGCGCGCCCGCAAACTGCTGGCGATCCTGGCGCTGGGCCATTTGCGCGACCGCCGTGCATGGAAAAGTTTGCTGAAAGAAGCCGCCGGCGACGATCCCGCCACGTCCGTCCACGCGTTGTGGGCGCTGGTGCAAATCGATGCGGCCGCGGCAGCCGGAGAACTGGCGCCGCTGCTGTTGCGGCGCGACGACTGGGCGCTGTCGCAGGTGGCAAAAATCCTGCAGGACGCCCATGTGCACTGGACGCCCGTGCTGGTGGCCGCGATTCCGCAATTGCCGCCGGAGCGCCTGCCTGCCGCCTTGCGCCTGCTGGAAGGGTTGCGCGCCACCTTGCCGGCGCAGGTGCTGCAAGGCTTGCCGGGCAACGGTTCGGTCGACGTGCTGATTGCCGTGCTGCGGATGGCGGCCATGCCGGACATGCTGGACCTGGTGCGCAGCCACATCAGCCATGAAGACTGGCGCGTGCGGCTGCAGGCGGCACGCGCCCTGGGCCATATCGGCGACGTCAACGACGTGCCCCGCTTGCAGGGCATGCTGTGCGATTCGCAATGGTGGGTGCGCTACCGCGCCGCGCAGGCGCTGGTCTCGCTGCCGTTCCTGACCACGGCCGATATCCAGGCCGTCTGCGAAGGCGCCGACCGCTTCGGCGCCGACATGATGCGCCAGGTACTGGCGGAAGGGGCGACCTGATGCTGCACATGGCGATCGACTTTTTCACGCACTTCGTCATTGTTTATTTCATCCTTCTCAATGGCGGCTACCTGCTGTTGAACCTGTTGTCGGTGGTGGCGCTGCACCGCCGCAGCCAGGAAAACATCCTCGACGATTTGCCGCAAGTGTATTCATCGCTGGAGCCGCCGATCAGCCTGCTGGTGCCCGCGTACAACGAAGAAGCCACGATTGCCGCATCGGTCCGCTCGATGCTGCAACTGTCGTATGCGGAACTGGAAATCATCGTCATCAACGATGGCTCGAAAGACAATACGCTGGCCGTGCTGCAAAAGGACTTCGCACTGGAACCTTTCCCGGAAGCGTATCGCGTGCAGCTGGAAACGAAGCCGGTACGGACGATTTACCGCTCCACGCGCTATCCCAACCTGCGCGTCATCGACAAGGTCAATGGCGGCAAGGCCGATTCACTGAACGCGGGCATCAATGCGTCGCGCTACCCGCTGTTTTGCGGCGTCGATGCCGATTCCATCCTGCAGCGCGATGCGCTGCACCGGCTGGTGCGTCCGTTCCTCAACGACGCCACCGTGGTCGCATCGGGCGGCACGGTGCGGGTCGCCAATGGCTGCGAAGTCAAGGGCGGCTTCTTAACGCGCATCGGCCTGCCCCGCAATATCTGGGCGCTGTTCCAGGTAGTCGAATACCTGCGCGCCTTCCTGTTCGGGCGGCTGGGCTGGTCCACCATCAACGGCATGCTGATCATTTCCGGCGCGTTTGGCCTGTTCCGCAAGGACGCCGTGGTGCTGGCCGGCGGCTACAAGCCCAAGACCATCGGCGAAGACATGGAACTGGTGGTGCGCATGCACCGCCAGTTGCGCGACCGTGGCGTCCCTTACCGCGTGCAGTTCGTGCCGGACCCCGTGTGCTGGACCGAGGCGCCGGAAGACCACGCGACGTTGCGCAACCAGCGCATCCGCTGGCAGCGGGGCTTGTCGGAAAGCCTGGCGGCCAACTGGGGCCTGATGTTCAACCGGCGCGGCGGCGTGCCGGGCTGGCTGGCGTTCCCGTTCATGATGCTGTTCGAGTGGCTGGGGCCCCTGGTGGAGCTGGGCGGTTACCTCTTCATGGCGGTGGCGTTCTGGTTCGGCTGGATTTCATGGCAAGCCTTTGCGATTTTCCTGTTTGTCGCGATCGGGCTGGGCGTGCTGCTGTCCGCGTCCGGCCTGATGCTGGAGGAAATGTCATTCCACATTTACCCGCGCATGCGCCAGCTGGGTGTCCTGGCGCTGGTGGTGATCGCGGAAAACTTCGGCTATCGCCAGCTGAACAGCTGGTGGCGGCTGGTGGGGCTGTGGCGCTGGGCCACGCAGCGCGAGTCCAGCTGGGGCGCGATGACGCGCAAGGGCAACTGGCAGAGCAAGGCCTGACATGGACGATGCGCATGCGTGCCGCCTTGCCGCCGCCATCGGTGCGGCGGCCTTGCTTGCAACCGCGCCCGTGATGGCGGCGCCGGATGCCCCCTCCTGGCTGCAAGTGTGCGCCGCCGATACGCGCGGCAACGGCGCGCCGGCACCTCCCGTCCTGCGCGTGCGCGCCGGCCCGCTGCCGGACGGTTGCCGGGGCATCGCACTGCCTGTAGCGCCCGGGCAGATTGCCGCGGTGCGTCCCGCCACGCCATCGGACCGCGTTACCGACGCCCGCACCATCCTGATTTACCGTCCCGAGCGCGCCGACCAGGCCGGCACACCCGCCTTGGGCGCAGTGGAAACCGTGCTGCCGCCGGCCGCCGCCACGCATGCCCCGGCGGCGCGCACGGCGGCGCCGCTGCACGTCAATTTGCTGGACCGGCTGCAATTGCGTCCTTATGGCGTGGAAGAACGCGTCCACGCGCAGGTGGCAGACGGCCGCCTCACCGTACAGTGCCGCGGCGGCGGCAAGCCCGCCGGCGTGCTGTTGTCCGCGCCATGGGCCATGCCGCGTGCGGCGCTGGTGCTCGCAGCGCAATACCAGGCCGATGGCGTGTTTTCCGTGGCGCTGGCCGACGATGCCGCGTCCGCCGATGAACGCGCGCTCGACCTTGGCCGGCTTGGCAGCGGCGCCACGCACGCGGTGCTGCCATTGCCCGCCTCCGGCTGGGACCGGGCAGGCTGGCGCCATATCGCGCTGACCTGCCCCGGCCACGCCGCTACCCTGGCCATCGGCAGCCTGCAATTACAGCCGCAACCTTCCACCGGCCCCGTGCGGGCGCGCGCTACCTGGGTATGGCGCGCAAAGGACTGGATCGGCGCCCCGGCCGCAGTCCTGGCACAGGCGCGCCGCCATGGCATGCGCAGCCTGTTCATCACGGTGCCGACGCAAGGTGCGGCGATATCGCACCCGGCGCGGCTGGCCGCCTTCGCGCGGCAGGCCAGCCGCGCCGGCATCGCATTGTGGGCGGTCGAAGGCGATCCCCACATGGCGCTGCCGGCGCACCACGCCGCCACCGCCGACCGGGTGCGCGCTGTCGCCGCCTACAACCGCGGCGTGGAACCCGCCGCGCGGCTGCAGGGCGTGCAATTCGACATCGAACACTATTTGATCGACGGCTACGGCATGGCAAGCGAACGGCACGACCTCGGCTATGCGCAATTGCTGGCCGGCCTGAAAGCGGCGGCCGGGGGCTTGCCGCTGGATTTCGTCGTGCCGTTCTGGTGGCATGCCAAGGACACCCTGCTCGCCGCGCTGGCGCAGGCCGCATCCATCGTCACTGTCATGGATTACCGCACGGACGAGGAACAGATCCGCGACTTTGCCACGCCATTCCTCGACTGGGGCGTCACCCACGGGGTGGGCGTGCGCATCGCGCTGGAATCCGGCGCCATCGCACCGGAACGGCAACACCGCTACGTCCGCGCGAACGGCGCCCCTGCGGAACTGTGGGCTATCACGCTATCGCCGGAACAGACCGGGCTCACCGCGCCCTTCGATGCGTTGGTGCTGTTGAAGCAGCCGCAAGCGGGGCTGCCGGGAACCGGCTTCCGCTACAGCGGCAACCGCCTGCTGGACGGCTCCGCCACCACCTTCCAGCGCCAGCCGGCGCGGCTGCAGGTGCTGTTGCCGCAACTGGAAAGGGATTTTTCCGCGTGGTCTTCATTTGCGGGCATGGCCGTGCATGAGCCGGGCGACGCCCTCCCGGCAACCGAACCGGCTGCTACGCCGGACCGGCCGCCTTCAGGCGCACGGTAAATTCCGTGCCGCGGCCCGCTTCCGAAGTAAAGGCAATCGCGCCGCCATGGCGCTCCACGATGCTCTTGCAGATCGACAAACCCAATCCTGTACCGCCCTTCTGGCGCGTATCGGTGGAATCGGCCTGGGCGAATTTCTGGAAGATGCGGTCGCGGAAGGCGTCCGGGATGCCGGGCCCCTGGTCCGCCACGCGGATCACGGCCCAGTCGCCGCCATCGGCCAGCCGCTCGACCGTCACGGTGACCCGCCCCCCCGGCGGGGAAAATTTGACGGCGTTCGACAGCAGGTTGACCACCACCTGGATCAGGCGGTCATGATCCACCTGCGCGCAGGCCGCCGCCGCGTCCGGTCCTTCTTCCAGCGCCAGCGTGACGCCGGCGTGCGCCGCGCTGCCCTGCACATCGTCGATGGCGGTACGCGCCAATGGCAGCAGCGCCTGTGGCTGGAAGTCGAATTCCATCTTGCCCGACTCCATTTTCTCGATATCGAGCACGTCGTTGACCAACCGCACCAGCCGCTCGCAGCTGGCATGGGCGATGTCGATCAATTGCTTTGTATCGTCCGGCAAATCACCGGCCACGCCGGACGCCAGCATCGACAGCGATGCGCGGATCGATGTCATCGGCGTGCGCAACTCGTGCGAGACGGTGGAAATGAATTCATTCTTCATTTGCTCGACCTTCTTGCGCTCGGAAATATCGTGCAGGAACGCGCTGAAGAAATATTGGTCCCGCGAACCCGCCAGGCCCACGGTGACTTCCACCGGCACTTCCTGGCCGGCGCGGTTGACGACGATGCGCTCCAGGCGGCGGTTCAACAGGTCGGCATCGCCGAGCTCATTGAAGCCCCGCATGGCCTTGACATAGTGATCGCGGTAACGGGCGGGAATCAGGAAGTCTTCCAGCGGCTTGCCCGCCACCTCCGCATGGCTCCAGCCGAACATGTGTTCCGCCGCGCCATTCCAGTCCGTGATGCGGCCCTGCAAATCCAGGCCGACAAACGCATCCTGCGCGCTGTCGATGATGGTTTGCACGCGCCGCTGTTCGGCCCGCACTTGCGCCAGCGCCCGTTCCAGGTCATCCGTGCGCTGCGCCACCCGCTGTTCCAGCGAGCGGTTCAGTTCGTTCAATTCTTCCGTTTTTCCCAGCAGGTTCGACACCAGCGCATTCAGTGCGCCGGCCAGCTGCGTGACTTCCGCATAGCCGTGCCGCCCGCCATCGCCCAGTTCCACGGCCATCGCTTCGCCGCGCCCGACCCGGCCGGCCGATGCCGCCAGCGCAGCCATCGGGCGCGCCAGGCGCCGCGCCAGCAATAAGCCCAGCACGGAAAACAGCGCTGCCAGCGCCGCGCCCGTCCACAGCACGCGGCGCTGGATGGTGCGCACGGGCGCATAGGCGTCGTCCACGCTCTGGCGCACCATGATGCTCCAGCCCAGACCCGGGTAAGCGTTGTAGCCGCGCGTCTTCGCATAGCCGACCAGGTATTGGCGGCCGTCCGGCCACGTTTCCAGCGTGTGGCCGGTCGCGCCGGACAGGACGGCGCGGGCAGCGGCGGTGTCCAGTTTTTGCCCCTGCAGGCCGGTGGGCCCCAGCAGCACGACGCTGTCGCCGCCGACGATCAGCGCTTCCATGTTGCGCCGCCCCGGCGCCGGCCCGCCCGCCGACTGGGGAAATTGCATGACGGATTGCTGTACTTCCCTGGCCCATTGCCACGACAGGTGCGCCCCCACCACGCCGGCCGGCTTGCCATCCGCATCGGAGTAAGGAAAAGCGATATCGACAAAGCGCTTGGGCTCATTGTCAGGACTGGGCAACAGCCTGGCCAGCAACACGGCCTCGTGCACGTCGCCGACGTAGGTGCCCGCCAGCGCATTGCGGAACCACGGCCGCTTCGACACGTCGGCTCCTTCCAGCATGCCCTGTGTCGCCAGGCGTACCTTGCCATCCAGCCCGGCCAGGCCGATCCAGGCATACCAGTGATACGTGGCCTGGCGGTCATTGAGGATGGCGCGCCGCTTGTCGAGCGGACCATCCTCCGCAATCAGCACCTGGTTGCGCGACATCAGCCGCACTTCGCGGTAGCGCTCGGCCATGCCGCGATCGAGCTTGTCCGCCGTCTGCAGCGCCAGTTCCGTCAAGCCCTGGCCAATGCCGGCCTTGATTTCATCGCCGGCCGCCGCGCCGATCGCTTCGGCCAGCGCCACCGTCAACACCACCGTCAGGCCGGAAAATGCCAGCGTCAGGTAGGTCGCGATGCTGCGTTCGGGCAGGCGCACGATCACACTGGCGTTACTGGACCCGCTGCACGCGCGGTGAACGGTTGGCGCCGTCGATGTCGAGGAACACGGCGCCGGACAGGCCGCGCCGCACCGTGACTTTCGGGTCGGTCAAATCCAGCGTATCGACCGTGCTGTCCACCACGCGCCACGCCTGGCCGTTGGCCAGCCGGATCACCTGGCCCCCTTCCCAGCCGTCGAACCGGCCGGCGATATGGGTCTCGTAGCTGTCCACCCGGTTTTCCTTGCGGACGCCGGCCGGCATGCCGAAGGTGTCGATCGCGCGGCGCTGCTCATTTGCCCGCTCAGTTGCCCGCTCATCCGCCCGCGGCGCCGCGGCGGGCTGCCCCAGCGGAATCGCGTCATAGCAGGCCACACGGGCAGCCGCATCGGCCATGGCGCGGCACTGGCGCAGCGCGGCGTCGTCGACCGCCGCCAGCGCTGGACCGGCGGCCAGCAGCACGGCGGGCAGGATGCGAATCATGGGTAGCCTCAAGACAAAACTCCTGATGATCAATATGGTGCAATGTTAATCGACTTTTCACTGATCCAGAACAGCACTTGATTCATGTGCTGAGTGTACCCGCCGATTGTGTACAATGTTCCGTTCAGTCCTTTGTCACTTTCATCCTGGAATGCTATGAACCAATTAGAACAGCTCAAGCAATACACCACCGTCGTTGCCGATACCGGCGATTTCCAGTCGATCAAGGCATATACGCCACGCGATGCCACCACCAATCCATCGCTGATCCTGAAAGCCGTTCAAAAGGATGAATACAAGCCACTGCTGGAAAAAGCCGTGCGCGACAACCCGAACGCCTCCACCGGCGACATCATCGACCACTTGCTGATCGCCTTCGGCACGGAAATCCTCAAAGTGATTCCCGGCCGCGTGTCGACGGAAATCGATGCCCGCCTGTCGTTCGACACCGAAGGCAACGTGGCCAAGGGCCGCGAACTGATCGCCTTGTATGAAAAGGCCGGCATCCCCCGCGAGCGCGTGCTGATCAAGATCGCGTCCACGTGGGAAGGGATCCGCGCTGCGGAAATCCTGGAAAAAGAAGGCATCCATTGCAACCTGACCCTGCTGTTCTCGCTGGCGCAGGCCATCGCGTGCGCGGAAGCGGGCGTGCAACTGATTTCGCCGTTCGTCGGCCGTATCTATGACTGGTACAAGAAGAGCACCGGCATCGATTACGTCGGCGCGGAAGACCCGGGCGTGCAGTCGGTCAAGCGCATCTACAACTACTACCGCAAATTCGGCTACAAGACGGAAGTCATGGGCGCCAGCTTCCGCAACACCAGCCAGATCCTGGAACTGGCCGGCTGCGACTTGCTGACCATCAGCCCGGATTTGCTGCAAAAGCTGGCCGACACCACCGGCCCGGTCGAGCGCAAACTGGGCGTCGACGCCGGCGCCGCCGGCCTGGTGCAACTGACCGTCGATGAGAAATCGTTCCGCTTCATGCTCAACGAAGATGCGATGGCGACGGAAAAGCTGGCGGAAGGCATCCGCGCTTTCTGCGCCGATTCCGGCAAGCTGAAACAAATCATTTCCGCCATGCGTTAATCCACTTCGCAGACTGGCAATAATGGGGCTGCGCGCCCCATTTTTTGTTTCTGGAATGTATGTTGCAAGGCTGTAACGTATAACAAAACGTTACATAAGTCCTTGTTATACAATGGCCAACACCGCTCTTGCCGCAGGCGCCGGGGCGTACCGCGTTGACCATCCACTCCAGAGATATCCATGAGATCAGTTCCCCGCTGCATCCCCGTTGCCGTATTGTCGTTGCTTGCTGCCTGCGGCCACAAGGACGACAAGGCTGCCGCCGCCCCACCGCCGCCCCCCAAAGTTGCCGTCTACACGGTCGCCCCCGCCGAACTGACGTTGTCCGCCGAATTGCCGGGCCGGCTGGAAGCGTCGCGCATCGCGCAAGTGCGCGCACGGACACCCGGTATCGTGCTGGCGCGCGTCTACAAGGAAGGCAGCGACGTCAAGGCGGGCGATTTACTGTTCCGGATCGATCCGGCGCAATTCCAGGCGTCCTACGACAGCGCGCAGGCGGCCGTCGCCAAGGCCGAAGCCAACCTGGCACAGGCCGAACTGAAGGTCAAACGGTATAAACCGTTACTGGCGGCGCAGGCGGTCAGCAACCAGGAATACGACGATGCCGTGACGGCGCAAAAGCAGGCCACGGCCGACCTGGCCACGGCGCGCGCCGCGCGCCAGACCGCCGGGCTGACCCTGGGCTACGCCACGGTGACGGCGCCGATTTCCGGCCGCGTGGGCCGCGCGCTGGTGACGGAAGGCGCGCTGGTGGGCCAGGGCGAAGCGACGCCGATGGCGGTGGTGCAAACGCTGGACCCGATTTACGTGACGATTACCCAATCGTCGGCGGACGTGCTGCGGCTGCGGAAAGCGCTGGCGGACGGCAAATTGAAATCCGCCGACGGCAAGGGCAACGCGGGCGCCGCCAAGGTCACGCTGGTGACGGAAGACGGCCAGCCCTACCCGAAAGCCGGCAAGCTGCTGTTCTCGGATGTCACCGTCGATGAAACCACGGGCGCCATCACGATGCGGGCCGAATTCCCGAATCCGGACCGCGCCCTGCTGCCGGGCATGTACGTGCGCACCCGCCTGGAACAGGCCGTCAACGAATCGGGCATCGCCGTGCCGCAGCAAGCCGTGGTGCGCGGACCGGAAGGCGCCACCGTGCTGGTCGTCGGCGCCGACAACAAGGTCACGTCGCAACCGGTGAAAGCCGACGCCGCGCAGGATGGCCGCTGGATCATCAGTTCCGGCCTGAAAGGCGGCGAGAAAGTCATCGTCGAAGGCTTCCAGAAAACCAAGCCGGGCGGCACCGTGACGCCAACGCCATGGCAAGGTCCGCCCGCCGGCAATGCACCAGGACAGGTCAGCGCGCCGACGCCACCCGCCCCCGGCCCGGCCCCGGCCACTGCCGCCGCGGCCAAATAAGCGGGAGACCAGATGGCAAAATTCTTTATCGACCGCCCCGTCTTTGCGTGGGTGATCGCGCTGTTCATCCTGCTGGGCGGGATGCTGGCGATCACGTCGCTGCCAGTGGCGCAATATCCGACCATCGCACCGCCGTCCATCGTCATTTCCGCCAATTACCCCGGCGCCACGGCGCAGGTACTGGACGACGCCGTCACCAGCGTGATCGAACAGGAAATGAATGGCGCGGACGGCTTGCAATACGTCGAGTCGCAAAGCGAAGCCAGCGGTTCGGTCAGCATCACCGTGACGTTCCAGCCCGGCACCAACCCGGACCTGGCTGCGGTGGACGTGCAAAACCGCATCAAGCGCGTGGAGTCGCGCCTGCCGCAGGCCGTGACGCAGCAAGGCGTGCAAGTGAACAAGGCGCGCAGCAATATCCTGATGTTCGTCGGCGCGTCGTCCACCGACGGATCGATGGATACGGCCGCCATCGGCGATTACCTGGCCCGCAACGTGGTCAATGAAATCAAGCGCCTGCCGGGCGTGGGCCAGGCCCAGTTGTTCGGCACCGAGCGCGCGATGCGGATCTGGATCGACCCTGACAAGCTGGTCGGCTACAAGCTGTCGATGGCCGACGTGACGGCCGCCATCCGCGCGCAAAATGCCCAAGTGACGGCCGGTACGCTGGGCGACTTGCCCTCCCCCCGTTCGCAAACCTGGTCCGCGCCTGTCGTGGTGCAGGGACAATTGACGTCGCCCGAGGAATTCGGCCGCATCGTGCTGCGCGGCGCCGGCAGCGGCGCCACCGTGCGCCTGTCCGACGTGGCGCGGATTGAAATGGCGGGCGCGTCGAACGCCATCAGCGCGCGCCTGAACGGCAAGCCGTTCGTCGCCATCGCCGTGCAGCAATCGCTGACAGGCAATGCGCTGGCCACCGCCACGCTGGTGCGCGCCAAGATGGACGAACTGGCGAAATATTTCCCGCCCGGCCTGACGTACACGATCCCGTACGACACGTCGCTGTTCGTGAAAATCTCCATCGAGGAAGTGGTGAAAACCCTGCTGGAAGCCGTGCTGCTGGTGTTCCTCGTGATGTACCTGTTCCTGCAAAATTTCCGCTACACGCTGATTCCCACCATCGTGGTGCCGGTCGCGCTGCTGGGTACGTTCGCCGTCATGCAGCTGGCGGGCTTCTCCATCAACGTGCTGACCATGTTCGGCATGGTGCTGGCGATCGGCATCCTGGTCGACGACGCCATCGTGGTGGTGGAAAACGTCGAGCGCATCATGAGCGAGGAAGGCTTGTCGCCGCGCGCCGCCACCCGCAAGGCCATGGAACAGATCACCGGCGCCATCATCGGCATCACGCTGGTGCTGATTGCCGTCTTCATTCCGATGGCGTTCTTTGGCGGCGCCGTGGGCGCGATTTACCGCCAGTTCTCGCTGTCGATGGTGTCGTCGATGGTGTTCTCGGCACTGATGGCGCTGTCGCTGACGCCGGCGCTGTGCGCCACCTTGCTGAAACCGATTCCAGCCGGTCACCATGAAAAACGGGGCTTCTTCGGCTGGTTCAACCGCCGCTTTGCCGCCACCGCCAGCGGTTACCAGGGGTTCATCGCGCGCATCCTGACGCGTACGGGCCGCTACATGATCGTGTTCGCGCTGATTTGCGGCGTGGTGGCATGGCTGTACGTGCGCCTGCCGTCATCGTTCCTGCCCAACGAAGACCAGGGCTACATCATCGCCAACGTGCAATTGCCGGCCGGCGCGTCGAAGAGCCGCACGGAAGAAGTGCTGGAAAAAGTCGAGTCTTACCTGCGCCAGCAACCCGCCGTGGCGCGCACCATTGCCGTGGCGGGCTTCAGCTTTTCCGGCAATGGCCAGAACGCGGGCCTGGTGTTCATCCCGCTGAAGGATTGGGATGAGCGGGGTCCGGAAGATGCGGCGGACAAGGTCGCGCAGCGCGCATTCAAAGGCTTGTCCGGCATTGCCGACGCCAGCATCTTTGCGCTCAGCCCGCCGCCGATCCGCGAACTGGGCAACGCCACCGGCGTCACGCTGCGCCTGCAAGACCGCAGCAGCCTGGGTCATGCGGCGCTGATCGCGGCGCGCAACCAGTTGCTGGGCCTGGCGGCGAAAAGCCCGGTCCTGAAAAGCATGCGCCCGGAAGGGCTGGAAGATGCGCCGCAGCTGCAACTCGATATCGACCGCGAAAAAGCGTATGCATTGGGCGTGTCGTTTGCCGACATTAACAATGCGCTGTCGGTGGCGTTCGGCTCCAGCTATGTCAACGACTTCACGTCCAGCGGCCGCCAACAGCGCGTGATTGCGCAGGCCGATGCCGCCCGCCGGCTGCAGCCGGAAGATTTGCTGCGCATCCACGTGAAAAGCGCGTCCGGTTCCATGGTGCCGCTGGCGTCCATCGCCAAATCGCAATGGGTGACGGGCGCCATGCAACTGGTGCGCTACAACGGCTACCCCGCCATCCGCCTGAGCGGCGACGCGCAAGCCGGCTACAGCACGGGTGAAGCCATGGCGGAAATCGAACGGCTGGCGCAGCAATTGCCGCCCGGCTTCGGCATCGAATGGACCGGCCAGTCGCTGGAAGAAAAAACTTCCGGTGCGCAGGCGCCGGCCCTGTTCGCGCTGTCGATGCTGGCGGCCTTCCTGGTGCTTGCCGCGCTGTACGAAAGCGAATCGATTCCGATTGCCGTGCTGCTGGTGGTGCCGCTGGGTATCCTGGGCGCGCTGCTGGGCGCCACCATCCGTGGCTTGCCGAACGACGTGTACTTCAAGGTGGGCCTGATTGCGATTATCGGCCTGTCCGCCAAGAACGCGATTTTGATTATCGAGTTTGCCAAGGATTTGCAGGCGCAGGGCAAGGGGCTGGTGGAAGCCACGCTGGAAGCGGTGCACTTGCGCTTCCGCCCCATCATCATGACGTCGCTGGCCTTCATCCTCGGCGTGTTGCCGCTGGTGGTGGCCAGCGGCGCCGGTTCCGCCAGCCAGCGCGCCATCGGCACCGGCGTGATGGGCGGCATGATTACCGCCACCGTGCTGGCCGTGTTCCTGGTGCCGGTGTTCTTCGTCGTGATCCGCCGCATCTTCAAGGGCAGCGAGCGCCAGCGCCGGCTGGCTGCGCATGAACTGGATTTACCGGAGAACCCGGCCAAATGAAACCGATGAACGTAAAACTGTTCCCTGTATTGACGATTGCCGTACTGGGCGGCGCCTTGTCAGGCTGTTCCATGGCGCCGCGTTATGAACGTCCCGCCGCGCCCGTGGCGGACAGCTATCCGGCCCTGCCCGCCATCGCGGGCAATACCCCTTCTGCCGCGCCGCAAGGCAAGGCCGCGTATGACACAGGCTGGCGCGACTACTTCACGGACCCGCGCCTGCAACAGCTGATTGCCGCCGCGCTGGAACACAACCGCGATTTGCGCACGGCGGCGCTGCGCGTGGAAGAAGCGCGGGCGCTGTATGACGTGCAATCGGCGGACCGGCTGCCCAATGTGAACGCCAATGTCAGCGAAGCCCGTTCCCGCACGCCTGCCGCCTTGTCGCCGAGCGGCAAGGCCGTGGTGGGCCAGCGCGCCGATGCGGGCCTGGTGATCCCCGCGTTCGAGCTGGATTTCTTCGGCCGCGTGAAAAGCCTGTCCGATGCGGCGCTGGCATCCTACCTCGCCACCGATGAAGCGCGGGTGGCGGCGCAATTGACGGTGGTGGCGGAAACCGCGAAAGCGTATTACACGGAGCGGGCGCTGGCCGAACAGGCGGCGCTGGCGCAACGCACCTACGATGCGCGTGCGAAAACCTATGGCTTGACGCAGCAGCGCCTGGAAGCGGGCGCGTCGTCGCGGCTGGATTTGCGGTCCAATGAAACACTGATGGAAACCGCGCGCGCGGCCGCGCTGACGTTGGCGCGCCAGCGGGCGCAGGCAGCCAATGCGCTGGCATTGCTGGTGGGCGAACCGGTTCCGGCCAGCGGCGCCGGTACGCTGTCCGCCCTGCTGTCCGATCCCGCGCTTGACGCCATGAGCGCGCTGCCGGAAGGCTTGCCGTCCGATTTGCTGGCGCGCCGTCCCGACATCCGCGCCGCCGAACAGCGCCTGCTGGCCGCCAACGCCAACATCGGCGCGGCCCGCGCGGCCTTCTTCCCCCGCATCAGCCTGACCGCCGCGCTGGGCAGCGCCAGCCCGACCTTCGGCGGCTTGTTCGACGGCGGCAGCGGCACGTGGTCGTTCACGCCGCAACTGGTGTTGCCGGTGTTTGCCGCCGGCCGCAACCAGGCCAATTTGTCGCTGGCGGAAACCCGCAAGCACATCGCGGTGGCCGACTATGAGAAAACCATCCAGGCCGCGTTCCGCGACGTGGCCGACGCGCTGGCCGCGCGCACCTACCTGGGCAGCCAGGTGACGGCGCAGCGGGCCATCCAGGAAGCGCAGGCCGAGCGCCTGAAGTTGCTGACCCTGCGCTTTGAAAACGGCGTGGCCAGTTCGCTCGACGTGCTGGACGCGCAGCGCGAATTGTTCAGCGCGGAACAGTCGCTGGTGCAAGCGCGCCTGCTGCGGACAACCAGCGCCATCGACCTGTACAAGGCGCTGGGCGGCGGCGTGAAATAACGCACGCGACCCTAAATCCGCAGGGCGGTTTCGCGCCAGCGAAGCCGCCATGCTCCTCGCGTTGACGCCTGCGGCCAGGCGTACAATAGCTTTTTATCCGCTCCATTCCGACCATGCAATCCCCCATCACCATCCGCATCGGCAACCGTGCCCGCCAGCGCATCCAGCGCGAAGGCTTCCAGGCGGCCGACGTCGCCATCGTGCCTGCCGCCGCAGGCGGACCGAAAGGCTTGATCCTGAACGGTATGGACCTGTGGATGTTTGGCGACTTTTTCAAACAGGCCCCGCGCCAGCGCCGCCTGATCGGCGCCTCCATCGGCGCGTGGCGCATGGCGGCCAGCACCTTCGCCGATCCCGTCGCCGCGCACAAGCGCCTGGCGCACCTGTACGCCCACCAGCGCTATCCGGCCAAAGTCGATGCCGCCTATGTCAGCCGCACCTGCCGCGCACTGCTGGACGATTTGCTCGATGGCCGCGGCGCGGAAATGCTGGCCAACCCGGATTACCATCTGTCCGTGATCACCGTACGCGGCGCCGGGCCGCTGGCCAATGCCGCCGGCAGCCGCTGGCGTGAAATGTCCGGTTTTATCCGCGCGGCGCTGGGCAATGCCATGTCGCGCGACCGCCTGGCGGGCGCGATGGAGCGCGTGATTTTCCATGACCACCGCGACGATGCGGCCTGGCTGAAGCGCTCGTTCGACGCGTTTGCGGGCCACTTTGTCGGCCTGTCCGAAGCCAACCTGCACAGCGCGCTGATGGCGTCGGGTTCGATCCCGCTGGTGCTGGAAGCGGTCACCGGCATCCCCGGCGCGCCGCCGGGCGCTTACTGGGACGGCGGCCTGATCGACTACCATTTGCATCTGCCCTACCAGCGCGATCCCGGCCTGGTACTGTACCCGCATTTTTCCGATCACATCGTGCCGGGATGGCTGGATAAATCCATGCCGTGGCGCCGCGCCCGCGATGAAGCGCTGGAAAACGTCGTGCTGGTGTCGCCATCGCCCGCCTTCCTGGCGCGCCTGCCGAACGGCAAGCTGCCGGACCGTTCCGATTTCAAGGCCTACGGACAGAACCACGACACCCGCATCCGCGACTGGCAAACCGCCATCGGTGAAAGCGAACGCATGGCGGAAGCGTTTGCGAAGTGGGTGGAGAAGCCGGATTTGCGGGTGGTTAAGGGGTTCGCTTAAACCCCTTACTCTCCCAGGAACATTTCCTGCAAATCGTTGAGGAAACGCTGCCCCAGTTCGGTCGGCTTGATCAGCATGTGGTCGCGCACCAGCAAGCCTTTGGCTTCCGCCGCATTGAGCGCCTTGTCGATGGCATTGATTTGCAGGCCGGTGCGCTCGGGGAACAGTTGCGGCGGGAAGCCGTCGCGCAGGCGCAGGGTGTTCAGCATGAATTCGAAGCCCATGTCGGCGCGGCCGAGTTCTCGTTCCTCGTGCACGGGGCTGCCCGCCCTGACCTGCTCCATGTAAGTCCTGGGCTGCTTGTAGCGGGCCTGGCGCAACACGCGGTGCGGGAATGAAATCTTCGAATGGGCGCCGGCGCCGATGCCGAGGTAATCGCCGAAGGTCCAGTAATTCAAGTTGTGACGGGCCTGGCGGCCAGGCTGCGCGTAGGCCGACACTTCATAGTGGCCGTAACCATGTGCGGCGGTCAGTTCGGCAATCATGTCCTGCATGTCCGCGCTGGCGTCGTCGTCCGGCAGCACCGGCGGGTACTTGGCGAACACCGTGTTCGGCTCCATCGTCAGGTGGTACAGCGACAGGTGCGGCGGCTTGAAATTCAGCGCGGTTTCAATGTCGGTGCGGGCTTGCTCCAGCGTCTGCGTCGGCAGCCCGTACATCAAGTCCAGGTTGAAGTTGTCAAACGTCGAATGGGCGATTTCCACCGCACGGCGCGCCTCGCCGCCGTCGTGGATACGGCCCAGCGCCTTCAAATGCTCGGCATTGAAGCTCTGGATGCCGATCGACAGGCGGTTGATGCCGCTGGCGCGGTACGACTTGAACTTTTCCACTTCGAACGTGCCGGGATTGGCTTCCATCGTGATCTCGATGTCCGCATCCATCGGCAGCAACGTGCGCACGTCCGACATCAAGCGGTCCAGTCCGCTTGCGGACATCAAGCTGGGGGTGCCACCGCCGATGAAGATGGTGTGGATCTTGCGGCCCCAGATCAGGGGCAGCGCCATTTCCAGGTCGGTGCGCAGCGCGGCCAGGTAGTCGTCTTCCGGGAACGCGCGGTCTTGCGCTTCATGCGAATTGAAATCGCAATACGGGCACTTGCGCACGCACCACGGGAAGTGGATGTACAGCGACAGCGGCGGCAGCGCGGTCAGGTTCAGCGCGCCCGGCTGCAGATAATTCAGCGCGGCGCCTGCCGCGCCGGCATAGCCGGACGCCGGCGCATCGACCGGTTTAGGGGTGGCGTTCGAGGCCGTGTTCGGCGAACCCGCGCCGACAACTTTGATCGGGATCATTTCAGTTTTTCCACCAGCACGCGCAACGCCTGGCCGCGGTGCGACAGGCGGTTCTTTTCTTCCGGCGCCAGTTCCGCAACGCATTTGCCCAGCGACGGGATGTAGAAGTGCGGGTCGTAGCCGAAACCGCCTTCGCCCCGCGCTTCCGCAATGATTTCGCCATGCCAGCGGCCATCGGCAATCACCGGTTGCGGATCGTCCGCGTGGCGCACGAACACCAGCACGCAGTAGTAGTACGCGGACTTGTCCGCATGCTGCGCCAGGTCGGCAATGACCTTGGCGTTGTTGGCGGCGTCCGATTTCGGCTCGCCCGCATAGCGCGCCGAATACACGCCCGGCGCCCCTTTGAGCGCATTGACGCAGACGCCGGAATCGTCCGCCAGCGCCGGCAAGCCCGTCAGGCGCGACGCATGGCGCGCCTTGGTCAGCGCGTTTTCCACGAACGTCGCGAACGGCTCTTCCGCTTCCGGCACGTCGAATTCCCCCTGCGGACGCACGTCGAAACCGACGGTGGCCAGCAATTCATTGAATTCCTTGAGCTTGCCTTTGTTGTTCGATGCGAGGACGAGGGTTTGGGTCATGACGGGTTCCGGCTGAAATTTCAAAGGATGTATTGTACCGCGCCGCCACCGCCCCGCGCCTCGCCCATTGCCGCCTGGAACTGGGTATTGCGCACCACAGTTTGTAACAATCCGGTTTACTTTTTGAACAAATGTAATGAAACTACTTATTATTGAATTCAGCCACAGGAGGAATAAGAGGAGACTACACGGAATTTTGTAATCGCAATACAAACGTTGTGACGTAACAAAACTAGATTAAGTACCGCAACGAAACAATTACGGAGACACCGATGCAAAAGATCCAGCAATTCATTTTTGGCGCCGCCCTGGCGCTGTCCGCCGGCGCCGCTTGCGCGCAAACCAACGGCACCATGCTGCAATACTTCGACTGGGATTCGAATGGCGACGGCCAGCACTGGAACCGCGTCAAGAACAATTCGGCCGCGTGGGCCAGCCGCGGCATCACCGCGTACTGGCTGCCACCCGCGTACAAGGGCAGCGGCGGCGTCAATGACGTCGGCTATGCCGTCTACGATTTATTTGACCTGGGGGAGTTCAACCAGAAAGGCGCCGTGCGCACGCGCTGGGGCACCAAGGCGGAATACATTGCCGCCATCGATGCTGCCCACGCGAACGGCATCCAGGTCTATGCCGACATCGTGCTGAACCACAAGATGGGCGCGGAAACCACCGAATGGACCACCGGCGTGCGGGTCGACCAGAACAACCGCAATTCGGAGTATGGCGGCGACGTCAGCCTGCAAGTGTGGACCAGCTTTAATTTCCCCGGCCGCCTGCAAGGCGACGGCACCCTCAAGTACAACAACTTCCGCTGGAACTGGTACCACTTCGACGGCACCGATTACGCGCAAAACCTGGGCGCCGATGGCTGCACCAATTGCCGCATCTATAAATTCCGCGGCACCGGCAAAGGCTGGGACCCGGAAGTATCGACCGAATACGGCAACTATGACTTCCTGATGGGCGCGGACGTCGACTTCCAACACCCGGACGTGCGCCAGCACTTGAAAGACTGGGGCGTGTGGTACACCAATACCGCCAAGCTCGACGGCTTCCGCATCGACGCGACCAAGCACATCATGGCGTCCTACTTCCCCGAGTGGCTGTCGTACGTGCGCAGCGCCACCAGCAAGCCGAACGCGTACGCGGTGGCGGAATACTGGGACAGCGACATCAACCGCCTGAACAGCTACGTCAATACCGTCAATCCCGGCTCGGCCACCACGATGTCGGCGTTCGACGTGCCGCTGCATGCGAAATTCCAGGCCGCCGGCAATGCTTATGGCAGCTTCGACATGGGCTCCTTGCTGACCAACACGCTGGTGTCGTGGCAGCCGGCGCGCGCCGCCACCTTCGTCGACAACCACGACACGCTCGACGGCCGCGGCCTGTCGTCGAAAGTGCAGGACTGGTTCAAGCCGATGGCGTACGCCACCATCCTGCTGCGCTCGGGCGGTTACCCGACCGTGTTCCTGGGCGATTATGAAGGCGTGCCGGGCAAGGTCGCCAACCATTCGTGGATGCTGGACCAGTTGATGAAAGCCCGCAAATTCCACGCCTATGGCAACCAGAACGATTACTTCGACCATTCGGACGTGGTGGGCTGGACCCGCGAAGGCAATGCGCAACACTGGTATGGCCTGGCCGTGCTGATGAACGATAACCAGAGCACGACTGGCTACAAGTGGATGTACGTGGGCACCGCGCACGCCAACCAGTGCTTCACGGACGTCACCAACGCGGTCGCGTCGCAAGTGTGCGCCAACGCCAGCGGCTGGGCCAACTTCCAGGCGCCGCCGGCGAAAGTCACGGTGTGGGTGCGGGCCGGGAAGTATGGCTTGAACACCAACTAAACTGGTGGCGCGGTTACCGGATTACGCCGACTGCGCCGGCTGATCCGGCCTACGTGGCTAAAACCGTAGGGCGGTTTCCGCGCAGCGGAAGCCGCCATGCATGCGTCAACGCGATGCAAGCAGGCGGCTTTATAAAAGCCGCCCTTCTATGAAGTTTGTCCAGGTACGTCAGCAAATTCTTTCCAAACTGTGCTCCGCCTATTCGCCGACTGGCCCGGGGTCAAGGGTGTATCTTCCTTGACGCCGGGGCAGCCGGCAT
>NZ_WKJJ01000041.1 GCF_009674485.1 Pseudoduganella rivuli
CCTTGTTCATGACTTCCCCCATTTGGGCCATTGATGAAGACAACTTCCTCATCCTTAGACCGTAGGTGCTTGCAGCAAGTTCCAAGCTGCGCATGTGGGACGGGGGAAGTCCCTTTCATTCGTTGGGAATCTGATGTTACCTAGACGAACAAAGTCCACCTTGGCTGCGAAGCTCGGTCGCTTCGTTCAACAGTATGGCCGGAAAGCGCAAAAGGGCTGGGCCCGAACGACCGGAACTACGATCGAAAGCTTGAAGAAAAAATGAAGAAGCTCTCACCTGAGGAGCTCTCAGATCTCCTTTCAGGAGAAGACGTCAGCGTTGTTGAAAAAACTGAGAAACCAAAATCGTGAAAATCGCGCTCCGTCCCAGCCCTGCAGCCAACTGGACTGCCTCCACGCTGCGCTTTCCGGCAGCCAGTTACTTTTTACGTTAGGTTTTTTCATGGCATTCGTCCCGGAATTACAAAGGCCAATCTGGCTGTGCTCATTCAGCTTAAGTGGCGCAATTGGCGTCGAAGTAGTTGTACGTCATGAGGTTCCATCGCCGGAAGTTCAGTCACCAGTCGGCCGGTCTATTGCTGATGTAATGTCTGATGTGCAGGTAATCACTCCCTCGCCGACATACGAGTTAAGTTTTGTGAACGTTATTGTCTCGTCGGTATCAGAGGATTTCGCATTTTGCGATGATGAAACGGCCATCGGCGAAGGTGCGCAATTTGCACGCTTTGAAAAATCGAAGTTCTTGGAATTCTTGAATGTAATGTGTTACGAACCGGATATACTTACCGGTCCTCGTTATCACTACGTCCTGAGCTGCCTAAATGGTCGTGTCGATGTCGTTGCACGTGAGGCCCCGGTTATTCGGCTCATTGGAGAAACCTCGTTATGAAATGTCCTAGCCTTCAGTTCCAGCGGACGCCTCACGGCACCGCTGAACAGCGACGTTAGGCCTACTATGCCAAAGTCGAACACTCGCACGACCATCAAAAACAGCGCACTTGGCACAGTCGTTATCGCTGCTGTCGCAATTGTCCTGGCTGCTCTCTCTAATTCGCATGCCGCTGCCTACGCCTTTTCGGCAGGCATGCTTCTATCGCTTGCTTACGAGCTTGCCCTCGTTATTGTCTGGATCGATGGAAAGCCAATGCAAACACGAGGCGGCGTTCTCACCAAAGAAGAACAGCGAAGCGCGTATATCCGCAACCTTCTGCTCATGTCTCTGCTGGGGTGGGTGGCGTTGCTCGTATTTGCCTCGAATCTTATTGGGAAGGTAAGTGGTGCATTCCCCCCGACCTAACTTGTCCTTGCATTCCATGTATAAGCCGCCCAACAATTCCGTCAGCCGGACCGCCCCAACCACCTGAAATGCCGTACCAGCCCGAACCGACTCCAATTCTCACCCGGATTTCGCGGCGCCACCCAATCGCGCATACGGCTGCGTCGACCGCTCCAACGCCAGGCCCAGCCGCTCGACCATTTCACTGGCCGGCGTGCCCTCACTGAATCCCTTGACGGCAAACGTGTTGCGCAACGTGCGGCCGCCGCTGCGGGGAACGGCGATGCCGGCCCGTTGGAACGTGGCTTTCACCTGGCGGTAGACAGTGGCCTTGTCCAGCACTTCGCCCCGCACGTTGGCGGGGAACAGCAGGGGGCCGGGGATTTTCATGGCTTGCCGCTCGTCGAGCCAGCGGAACACTTCGGCGGCGGCGAACGCGGGCAGCAGGGTTTCGTGCTTGTAGCTGGTGTCGTGCTTGTCGGCCGGCGTCAGCTTGATGCGGTGCGCACCGTCCAGTTCCGGCGTCGGTACGATTTCATCGAAGTGCAGGCCGATGACTTCCGCCACTTTCAGGCCGCCGCACATCATGACCAGCTGCATGGCGCGGTCGCGCCGCCGTTTCCAGCCATTCCATGCGCCGCCACGGCGCACCGACGGCGGCACGTCGGGCAGGGCGGCCACGAAGCTCTCCGCCTGCGCGGCCGTCAACACCACCATGGCCGCATCTTCCGTCAGGCCGCGTGTCTGTTCCTCGCGGATCAGCGCAAGCTGAGCAGGGTTGGGCGATACATCCAGGTAGATGTAGCAGCGCTCCAGCAGGCGGATGTAGCGGCGCGCAATGGCGCTGTTCAACTCCCGCTTGCCGTGCTCACCTGCGGCGATGAAGTCGTGAATGTCGCCCGGCGTGAGGGCGGAGAAGCGGCGCCCGTGGTCCGCCATCCAGCGCGCGAACTTGCCGAACATCGTCACGTACACGTGCACGGAATCCGGCGACAGGGGACGGGGCGGGGAAGCCGTGCCGGCGCGGCGGCTGATTTGCGCGAATTCCTGGGTGCGGACGAACTGGGCGAATTGCTGGGTGGGTTGGGTATCCCACAGGGCGAGGAGAGGATGCATGGACAGCTCCGTTGGTGATGGCTGGCGAGATCATATTAAAACATATTGCAATTAACCACCGCACAGGTAACGAATCAAGTCTCATAGTGCAGAAATATAAGATGCAATTAACGAACACGATTTAAATATACTCCGAAGCATCGCCGCGCCGCTGCTGGCCGGCATGCTTTTCCGACACGCATGCCGGCCAGCAGGGATGGTGGTAGGCCGGCTTGTCGCGGCTTCGGCGGTGGCGGCGAATCGGGTACAATCGCGCCATGTTTATCGACTCTCACTGCCATATCAATTTCCCCGAACTGGCCACTCGGATGCCGGAGCTGCTCGCCAAAATGGCGGAAAATAACGTCACGCATGCGCTGTGCGTCTCGGTGGATTTGCCGGATTTCCCGCAAGTGCTGGCGCTGGCCGAACAGCACCCGCATATCTATGCCTCCGTCGGCGTGCACCCGGATTACGAAGACACGCCGGAACCGACGGTGGAACAGCTGGTCGAACTGGCCGACAATCCGCGCATCGTCGCCATCGGCGAAACCGGCCTGGATTACTACCGGCTCGAAGGCGACCTGGAGTGGCAGCGCGAACGTTTCCGCACCCACATCAAGGCATCGCGCATCACGCGCAAGCCGTTGATCATCCATACCCGCTCCGCCAGCGAAGACACCATCCGCATCATGGCGGAAGAGGGCGCGGGGACTGACAAGGGTGGCGTGGCCGGCGTCATGCACTGCTTTACCGAATCGTTGGAAGTGGCGAAAGCCGCGATGGCCATGGGTTTCTATATTTCGTTCTCCGGCATCGTCACGTTCAAGAGTGCGAAAGAATTGCAGGCCGTGGCGCTGGAAGTGCCGCTGGATCGCATGCTGATTGAAACGGATTCGCCGTACCTGGCGCCCGTGCCGCACCGGGGCAAGATGAACGAACCGGGCTTCGTGTGCCACGTGGCCGAATACATCGCCAAGCTCAAAGGCGTGCCGTTGGAACAGGTGGCGCAACAGACTTCCGACAACTTCTTCACGCTGTTTAACACCGCCCGCTGAAAGGCCTATCCATGAAGCGCCGCCTGCTGCTGTCCGTTTGTGCGTTGTTACCGCTGGCCTTGCCGGCGCAGGCGCAGGAATCGGATGACCAGGTGGCGTTTTTCCGTGCCGCACAGATGGATAATGACCGGGTGGTGCGCGACGTGCTGGCGCGGGGCCTGGACCCGAACGTGCACGAGTCCGACCGCGGCGAAACGGGCTTGATCGTGGCCATGCGCTACGATTCGAATAAAGTGCTCGGCGAGATACTGAAGCATCCCCGCGTCAACCTGGAAGAAACGTCGCCCAATGGCACCACGGCACTGATGATGGCGGCGTTCAAGCAAAACAAGGCGGCCGTCAACGCGTTGATCGCGAAAGGCGCGCAAGTGAACCGCAAGGGCTGGACGCCGCTGCATTTTGCGGCTACGGCGGGCGACCTGGAAATCATGGCGATCCTGCTGGAACACTATGCCTACATCGACGCCGCCTCGCCGACGGGCTTCACGCCATTGATGCTGGCCGCCCGCGAAGGCAAGGAAGAGGCCGTGCAGTTCTTGTTGCGCGAGGGGGCCGACGCCACGATCAAGGACTTTGCCTTTAAAATCGACGCGGCCGAATTTGCACGCCGCGCCGATAAACCGTGGATCGCCAAAGCCATCGAATCGCACCAGGCCGCCATTACCGTGATGAGCGGCAAGTAAGCCGCGCTCAAACCTGCCGGGCGGCGCGGCGTGCTTTTAGTGATGGTGGCCGTGGCCCATGGCCGCGGCACCGCCCCGGCCGTCAGGCAACACGACCTTCACGTTTTGCATCATGCCCTGGTCTTCGTGTTCCAGGATGTGGCAATGCAAGACGTATTCGCCGATATAGCGCTGATAGCGGGTGGCGACCTGGATTTTGTAGCCCTGCATGACGAACAGCGTGTCTTTCCACGTCCCCACCAAGTCCTTGTATTGCGGATCGATGTCGTCCCTGGCTTTGCCGGGATTATGGTTTTCAATGCTCACGACCTGGAATGGATTGACGTGGATATGGAACGGGTGGTTGCCGAGCTTGGACGTTAATTCCCACATTTGCTGGTCGCCCAGGATCAGCGTATGGTCGATGCGGTCAGGTTGATAGGCAAATTTCTCGGCAGGTTTCTGGTTCAGCGCCGGGTCGCCCATCACCATGAACAGGGTCGGGCTGGTCGTGCCGTCCGCCGGGGCGATGTTAAAGGTCACATATTCCTTCTTACCGCTGTCCAGTTTGGCGAGTTCTTCCGCAGTGAAGTTTTTGTGGGGTGTGAATTTGCTCAGGCGCATGCCGTCGGTCAGATCGGCAATGACGCGCTGCCGGACTTCCGGTTCGATCCGCGTTGACGGCATGCCTTGCGCCGCGTTGATGAGCGCCTTTTGCATGAATTGAGACTGGGAAAGCCCTGCCTTCGCGTAGGCGGCAGGATGGGCATTGGGTTTGGCGCGGATAACGCCCAGCAAGCGGGCACTGGCGGTATTGCCATTCGCGTCGGCAACGCTATTGTCGCCGATTACGCAATAGCTGCCAGCCTTGGGCAGCGCAAACAGAATATCGCTGCGATAACCCGGCTGCAGGGTATTAAGGGTTTTCCCGATGATGCGCGCATGCGTTAAACCATCGCTGGCCACTTCGAATTGCATCACGTCGGGGCCGTTACAGAGCTCGGCTATGTTTTCATCGCCTTTTTGTTCCGGTCCCACGGTGCCGGCTTTGGGCCGTGTCAGGTAGGCAGCCAGCTTGGCAGGGTCGCTGGCGTGTTTGATATGGAACACCACCGGGGCCTGGAAGCCGGCATCGATCAGGCGCCAGCGGTACACCTGCTGCTGGGTCAGATCAATCACAGGTTGAACCTGCCCATTGAGCGACGTATGGCGACCGGATTTGACCCAGATGCCCGGTGGACCGACCTGGCCGAAGTTTTCCACTACGCCGGTTTCGCCGGGCCGGCAATTCCAGTTGATTTTCGTCTGATTGTCGGACAAGCAGTCATAGGGAATTTGCTGCAGCAGCATGATTTCGGCACTGCTGCCTCCCACGGGCCGGAAGGATTTCAGCAGGGTATCCAGGTCGCCGTTATGCTCGCGCGTCGGATAGCGGTCGCCTTGCACCACCAGGGCGCCAGCCATGCCGCTGGCAACTTGCATGGCGGTGCTGCCATGCTGGTGCGGGTGATACCAGAATGTGCCGGCCGGATGATCGAGCGGGACATTGTATTCGTATTCGAAATTCACATTCGGGTTAATCGACAGCAGCACGTTATCGCTGTTCCCCGATGGCGATACCCACAATCCATGCGAATGCAGGTTGGTGACGTTAAAACAGCCGGGCTGGCCAGGCGCATTGATGCCCGCTTTTTGACATTGGCTTTCCGGCAGTTCCGGCAACTGGTTATATAGCCGGAAGCGCACGGTTTGTCCCGGTTCCATGACGACGGTTGGCGCCATGAAGCGGGATCCGTTGCCATCCTGTGCATCCCATCCCTTGTCGGCTTTTCGCTGATAAGCCCGTAAATTCACCTTGTCGTAGGTGGCTGTACTGGGGTTATAAATGGTTCCTTCCGTATAGCGGATAAACAAATCGTAGGATTTTTCAAACTCCGCGCGTTTGCCCAGTAACCGCAGGTTGGCCTCTTTACTGGTTTGCAGCAGCGGCGGAAGCCGCATCAGGCGCTGTTCCAGCGCAGTATCCTTTGCGTGCGCAAGGTTTTGACATATAGCTGCGAAAGCAATCAGTGCGTACCGCGATGGAATTCGACGTTGCATGCAAATCTCCGGATAAATTGCCGGGCTTGTGGATGGTTAGTTTGTCTCCGGCAATCTTGCATTATCCATAAATTGAGTTAAAGAAATCTCTCGAATTTTCACCATACGTACAGCTTTAATCTTGCTTGTCGATGCATTGAATTGACGGCATTTTCCCCTTCAGCTTGCCGAATGAAGCAAGCGAATTGAAATGCACAATGCCAATATCGCGCTGAAAAGGGAAAACCATGCTGAACGAACGTGAAATCGAGAGCTGCTACCTGGGGCAGTTCATCCCTGTACACTACCATCACAACATGCTGATGGACCAGAACCGCATGCACAGTTTCAAGGCCGCCATCGACTATGCGGTCAAACCGGGCATGAAAGTGCTGGAACTGGGTGGCGGTACCGGGGTCATGTCGTATTTTGCGGCGGCGAAGGCCAGCAAAGTCTATTGCGTCGAATTCAACCCGGACATGGTGAAGGAAGCGCGCAAATTTCTCGCCATCAACCAAAACGGGGAAAAGGTCGAGGTCATCCACGCGGATGCCTTTGAATACCTGCCGCCGGAACCGGTCGACGTCGTCATTTGCGAAATGATCCACGTCGGCATGCTGCGTGAAAAGCAGGTGGAAGTCATTGAATCGTTCAAGCGCCGCTACCTGGCACGCTTCGGCGGCCCGCTGCCCGTGTTCCTGCCGGAAGCGGCCATCATGGCGGCGCAGCCGATTTCTCAGGAATACGATTTCGAAGGCTTTTATGCGCCCATCGTGCAATTCCAGGAAACCCAGGCGATTTACCCGGGCACCGTGGAAATGGCGCAGCCTGCCGTGTATGCGGTGGTCGATTTCACGCAGCCCAACGATACGCTGTACCGCTGGGAAGGCAAATTTGTTGCGACGCGCGGCGGCTGCGTCAACGCCATGCGCTTCGTGACGAAGAACATCCTGGCCGTGGTCAGCGAGCGTAACACCACCATTGACTGGCTGAACCATTACATGAATTTGCCGCTGGAGCGGCCGATCCAGGTGGAAGAGGGGGATGTGTTGCTGGTCAGCTTCCAGTACCGCGCCGGCGGGTCGCTGCCATCGTTGCAGGCGTCGCTGGAGTGCCGGTTGCTGTATGAAGCGGCGCTGCAGCCGGCGCATCATTTGCCGGCGTTTGCCTGAAACACCGCCGCGTTGCCGGCATGGCGGCAATCCTGCGGATTACCGCCCTACGCGGTTTGCGCCGCGTGTGCCGGTCAGGCCAACAGCCGCTGGCGGGCGGCCAGGTATTCCGCCTTTAACCGCGCCGCCACCTCCGCCACGGACGGCGCGTCATGCATCAACCCCACACCCTGTCCCGCGCCCCAGATATCGCGCCACGCCTTGGCCTTGCTGCCGCTGCCGGAACCGAAATCCATCTTGGTCTTGTCCGCCACCGGCAGGTTTTCCGGGTCCAGCCCCGCCGCCAGGATCGACTTCTTCAGGTAATTACCGTGCACACCCGTGAACAGGTTGGTGTAAACCACGTCCGCCGCCGACGATTCAATGATCGCTTGCCGATACGCTTCATCGACGTTGGCCTCTTCCGTCGCCAGCCAGCGCGAACCGATGTACGCGAAATCCGCACCCATCGCCTGGGCAGCGAGGATCGCGTCGCCGGTGGCGATCGAGCCGGACAGCGCGACCGGCCCGTCGAAGAAGCGCCGCACTTCGCCGACCAGCGCAAACGGCGACAACGTACCCGCATGGCCGCCCGCGCCACTGGCCACCAGGATCAGTCCATCGACACCGGCTTCCAGCGCCTTTTGCGCGTGGCGGATATTGATCACGTCGTGCAGCACGATGCCGCCATAGCTGTGGATGGCGTCCAGCATTTCCGGCGGCGGCGCGCGCAGCGAGGAAATCACGATCGGGACCTTGTGCCGGACGCACACCTCCACGTCGTGCTCGAGCCGGGTGTTCGAATGGTGGACGATCTGGTTGACGGCAATCGGGCCGACTATGGCGTCCGGATTGGCGTCCTGGTAGGCGGCCAGTTCCGCCTGCAAGTCCGTCAGCCACGTGTCGAGCAATTCGGCCGGGCGCGCGTTCAGCGCGGGGAAGGAACCGACGATGCCCGCCTTGCATTGGGCCGCCACCAGCTTCGGCCCGCTGGCGATGAACATCGGCGATGCGATCACCGGCATGGACAGGTTACGCAGTACTTCAGGGATGTGATGCATGGTTATCTCCACGAACGGTTGTGCTTTTTATTGCCGATAGTATCAGAAGGCAAGAAGCTGTCACACCGTTCACCCCTTGATTTGCGCAATTTGTCGCGCGTGGTGACACTTGATCGCATAGGTATTGTCCGACAACGTTAGGAAAACTACAGTATCAGAATCGAAATCGCACTCTTACCCTGGAGCGTCCCATGTTGAGCTTTGTGTTGTGGCTGGTTCTGCTGTTCCTGTGCTGGCCACTGGCCTTGCTGGCACTGGTGCTGTATCCGGTGGTGTGGCTGCTCCTGCTGCCATTCCGGCTGATCGGCGTCGGCGTGGAGGCGGTATTTGAATTATTGCGGGCGATCGTCCTGCTGCCGGCGCGGGTGTTGCGCGGCTCGCCCGGGCGCTGAACCCGCGCCCGGACTCCCAACCTTCCTGACGTCCGGACCGACTGGCTAGGCCAGCGCGGGTTTGCCGGCGTTGGCCAATTGACGGTGGCCTCCGGCGGCCATCACGCCGGACGGTCCCGTCACAGCGCCCAGCTTGAAGACGCCGACCAGGCGTGACAGGTTTTCCGCCTGCTCCCGCAGGCTTTGTGCGGCGGCGGCCGCCTGTTCCACCAGCGCGGCATTTTGCTGCGTCACATCATCCATATCGGCTATCGCGTTATTCACTTGTTCGATACCGGCGCTTTGCTCCGAACTGGCGTTGCTGATCTGGCCGATGATGGCCGCCACCTGCTGGACGCTGTCGACCACGTCGTCCATGGTGCTGCCGGCGGCGGATACCAGTTGCGCGCCTGCGCCGACTTGTTCGACCGAATTGCCGATCAGTTCCTTGATTTCCTTGGCCGCTGCGGCGGAGCGTTGCGCCAGGCTGCGTACTTCGCTGGCAACCACGGCAAAACCGCGCCCCTGTTCCCCGGCGCGCGCCGCTTCCACGGCGGCATTCAACGCCAGGATATTGGTTTGAAAAGCGATGCCGTCGATCACGGCAATGATGTCGACAATCTTGTGCGACGACTGGTTGATCGCATTCATGGTATCGACCACTTGCGAGACGACCGTCTTGCCGCGCACCGCAACATCCGAGGCCGACTGCGCCAGGCGGTTGCCATCGCGCGCGCTGCCGGCGTTTTGCTGCACCGCACCGGTCAATTCTTCCATCGATGACGCGGTTTCCTCCAGCGCGCTGGCCTGGCGTTCCGTGCGGCCCGATAAGTCCATGTTGCCGCTGGCAATTTGCGTCGACGCGGCCACGATACTCTCCGCCCCATGGCGCACCTGGGAGACAATCCGCACCAGGCTGTCGTTCATGTCTTTCAGCGCGCCCATCAACTGGCCGGTTTCATTGGTGTTGGTCACGTCGATACGGATGCTGAGGTCGCCATCGGCGACACGCCGCGCCATGCCGACCGCTTCGTTGAGAGGGCGGGTAATGCTGCCCGCCACGCGCCACGCGATCGCCACCGTCAACAGGATCGCGGCGCCTGCCACGCCCAGCATGATCAGCTTTCCGCTGGCAAAGCCTTCTTTTACCAACACGGCCTCGGTCGCCATCATGCTTTGCTGCAGATCTATAAAGTCCGCCAGTAATTTCACATACGCTTGCTGCGCCCGCTGCACGTCGCCGTTGAGCAGCGTGCGGGCTTCGGCCGCTTGGCCGGCGCCCAGCAGTTTCAGCAGGGCTTGCTGGTGCGCGAGGTCTTGCGCCCGCGCCGCCGTGATGGCCGTGAAGATTTCCCGGGCTTTCGGCACATTGATGACCGCGTCGAGCCTGGCCAATTTTTCCTTGTTGGCTGCACGCAGCGCGTTCATGGCGTCGGCAGTGCGCCCGACAGCATCCGGGTCTTCCGCCAGCACCGCATCGCGCATCAACTGGTGGATCACGGCCACGTTGTAACGAATGCCATTGGCCAGTTCTATCTTGTAGTAACGGTCGTCCAGCATATTCGTCATGCGAACGCCCGCATCATTCATCCGCGATATCGCCACTGCGACGATCAATACCAGCAGGCCGACCACCAAGGCAAAGGCGTACCCGAGCCGGACGCCTATTTTAAGGTTTGAAAAGTTCATTTTGCCGCTCTCCCGGTTAAACGCTGCCTGTCAGAAACTTCCATTTCAGGTTAGGGCAGTGACATGCAAGGTGCAATGGAAAGCATCGCGTCAGGGGTTGAAATGCAACAAGTGACGCCATACGTGGGGATTCCAATACTGCTAGAATCGACAGGCAACATGCCGTTGCCGTCCTTCTCACCAAGGAGCATGTGATGACCCGCAAAACCCCCATCGAGCGTTACCGCAACATCGGCATCAGCGCACATATCGATGCCGGTAAAACCACCACCACCGAACGCATCCTGTTCTACACCGGTGTCAATCACAAGATCGGCGAAGTGCATAACGGCGCCGCCACCATGGACTGGATGGAACAGGAGCAGGAGCGCGGCATCACGATCACGTCGGCCGCGACCACGGCGTTCTGGAAAGGCATGGCCGGCAATTTCCCCGAGCACCGCATCAACATCATCGATACGCCGGGCCACGTGGATTTCACGATTGAAGTCGAGCGCTCGATGCGCGTGCTCGATGGCGCCGTCATGGTCTATGACTCCGTCGGCGGCGTGCAACCGCAATCGGAAACCGTGTGGCGCCAGGCGAATAAATACCACGTGCCCCGCATCGCGTTCGTCAACAAGATGGACCGCGTGGGCGCGGACTTTTTCCGCGTGCAGCAGCAAATCAGGGACCGCCTGAAAGGCTTCGCCGTGCCGATCCAGATTCCCACGGGCGCCGAGGACAACTTCCACGGCGTGGTGGACCTGGTGAAAATGCGCGCCATTAACTGGGATGACGCCAGCCTGGGCGTCAAGTTCACCTATGAAGACATTCCCGCGCACCTGGTGGAACTGGCGCAGAAATGGCGCGACTTCATGGTGGAGGCGGCGGCCGAAGGTTCGCCCGAATTGCTGGACAAATACCTGAATGGCGATGCCCTGACCGAAGAGGAAATCAAGGCGGGCCTGCGCGCGCGTACGGTGCGCAATGAAATCGTGCCGATGCTGGCCGGCAGCGCCTTTAAAAACCGGGGCGTGCAAGCGATGCTGGACGCGGTCATCGAATACCTGCCGTCGCCGGTCGACGTGCCTGCGATTGCCGGCCACGATGAAGACGATAATCCGATCGAACGCCATCCGTCCGATACCGATCCGTTTTCCGCGCTGGCGTTCAAGATCATGACCGACCCGTTCGTGGGCCAGCTGGCGTTCTTCCGCGTGTATTCGGGCGTCGTCAATTCCGGCGATACCGTCTACAACCCGACCAAGCGCCAGAAGGAACGGCTGGGCCGCATCCTGCAAATGCACGCCAACGAGCGCAAGGAAATCAAGGAAGTGTATGCGGGCGATATCGCGGCGGCGGTCGGCCTGAAAGCCGTCACCACCGGCGATACGTTGTCAGCGCCGGATCACGTGATCGTGCTGGAAAAAATGGTGTTCCCGGAACCCGTGATTTCGCAGGCGGTGGAGCCGAAGACCAAGGCGGACCAGGAAAAAATGGGCATCGCCCTGAACCGGCTGGCGCAGGAAGACCCGTCTTTCCGCGTGCATACGGACGAGGAATCCGGCCAGACCATCATGTCCGGCATGGGCGAGCTGCACCTGGAAATCCTGGTCGACCGCATGAAGCGGGAATTCGGCGTCGACGCGACGGTCGGCAAACCGCAGGTGGCGTACCGGGAAACCGTGACGCGTTCGGCGGCCGATGTCGAAGGCAAGTTCGTCAAGCAGTCGGGCGGACGGGGCCAGTACGGCCACGCGGTGATCACCTTGGAGCCGTCCGGCGCCGGCAAGGGTTATGAATTCGTGGATGCCATCAAGGGCGGCACCATCCCGCGCGAATTCATCCCGGCCGTCGACAAGGGTATCCAGGAAACCCTGCAGTCGGGCGTGCTGGCCGGTTACCCGGTGGTGGACGTGAAAGTCACGCTGACGTTCGGGTCGTACCACGACGTCGACTCGAACGAAAACGCGTACCGCATGGCGGGGTCGATGGCGTTCAAGGATGCGATGCGCAAGGCGGGCCCGGTGCTGCTGGAACCCATGATGGACGTCGAGGTGGAAACGCCGGAAGAATTCATGGGCAATGTGATGGGCGATTTGACGCAGCGGCGCGGCATGGTGCAGGGCATGGATGAAATCCCTGGCGGTGGCGGCAAGTTGGTCCGTGCTTTGGTGCCGCTGGCGGAAATGTTTGGCTATTCCACCACGCTGCGTTCGCTGACGCAGGGCAGGGCGACGTACACGATGGAGTTCAAGCATTACGCGGAAGTGCCGAAGCACATCCTGGAACAGATTGCCGTGTCCGCGAAGGGCAAGGGCCATTAAATGCCCCAGCGCCGGTGACGCAAGCCACCGGCGCTGGCTTATTCCGTCAGTTTGAATTTCAATTGCACAGAAATGGCCCCGTACAGACGATCCTTGTACCCGGGAATCACCGCGATGTTCGCCCCCACGCGCTCATACTCGTAACTGATGGCCGGGATCACGGCGGGAAACCAGCCGCCGTTGCGCGCGCGCGGATAACCGTTGAAGGCGCCGGCCACGGCGCCGAGCCGCAGCGGACCGATGGCCACCGGCTGCCAATACACGCCGGCATAATTGGAATAGCGGCGGTCGCTGTTGTAAAAGCGGCCGGCCGTGGCGGACATCACCGTGGAAAAACGGTATTCCGCGCCGAGACCGAAATTACTGTTGTTTAAATTCTTGCCGCTGTCGAAATGGAACGAATAGAAGCCGGGGTTAATCCACACCTGGCTCAGCGGTTTGTCGTCGATGGTGTGGAACAATTCATCGGCCAGGACTGCCGCGGGCAGCGTCGAGGCGATGGCAAGCAAAGCAAGCGAACAGCGGAATGAAATAGGCATGGCGTTGCTGTCAAATGAGGAACGCCGATTATAGCGGGGTTGTGTGCAGGCAGGAGGGCAGGTCGACTTGTATAGCACAAGCAATGGGGTGACTTTCTATCCAACTGTCACAATGTTGCGCTCGTGAGCCAGTAATTGCGCTAACTCAATAATATTCTTTCGCGCACTTTTTTCTTTGCTATATTGCATTACGAAGACTGCCGCACAGCCGCGTAGTCCCCCCTCTCGCATTGCTCCTGACTGAATACGGAATTCCCCGGTGCCGTCGCTGCACCGGTTGCCCCTGCTTTGCCCAGCTTCGGACTGAATGGAGGTTGCCATGATGCGTTTCCTGAACCAGTTACTCCTGTGGCGCAAGTTCGCCATCCTTGCCGCAATGGGATTTATCCTCGTCAGTGTGCCCAGCTTCCTGTACATACGGGATTCGTACAAGACACTGGAAGCGGCGCGCACGGAAACGCTGGGAACGGTGCCCGCGAAAGCCATGCTGCGCACCCTGCAATTGACGCAGCAAAGCCGCGGCTTGTCGGCGCTGGTCCTGGGTGGCAAGAAGGAAAAAGCCACCGAACTCAAAGCCAAGCAAATCGAAGCGGAACGCTCGTATGTCAACGTGCAGCGCATGCTGGCCGAGCGGGTCACCGACCCCGCCATCCTGGCCGCATGGAATGAGGCGCAAATGCAGTGGAAGGCGCTGGCGGCCGACGTCGCCAATGCCCGGGTCAGCGGCAAATCCAGCACGGAAGGCCACACGGCGTTGATCGCCAAAGTCACGGGCGTCCTGGACATGGTGTGCGACCACTTCCTGCTGACCCTGGATCCGGACGTCGACAGCTATTACCTGATTTTCGGCTCGCTGTACCATTTGCCGGCCCTGACGGAAGACCTGGGCCGGCTGCGGGCACGCGGCGCCAACTTGCTGACGCAAAGTAAGGTCACGGTGGAAGAGCGCACCGCGCTGTCGTCGCTGCTGGAAAAAGCCGGCGAGCACCACAATGCCATGAGCACGGCATTCACCAAGGCGGGCGCGGCCAATCCGGAATTGCGCGAAAAACTCGGCCGCATCATGGAAGACAGCCTGGGCGAAGCCCAGCAAGCCATGCAACTGGCCGATACGCACCTGATCAACGCCGACAAGATCAGCTTCCCGCCCACCGAATACGTGGCGCAATTTACCAAGGCCATCGATAACCAGTTCAAATTGCTGGACCTGGCGATGGGCGAGCTGGACCAGCTGCTGCAAGCGCGGGCGGCGCGCCTGACGCGCGCCGTCTACACGCTGCTGGCGTCGGTGACGGCGATCTCGCTGCTGGCCGGCTGGATCGGCTTCCTGATCACCATTTCCATCACGCGGCCGCTGCGTGAAACCGTGCGGATCTCCAACGCGATCGCCGTCGGCGACCTGGGCAACCGCATCGTGTGCGACCGCGCCGATGAAATCGGCCAGGTGCAGCAAGCGATCGGCAACATGGCCGATAAATTGCGCGGCACGCTGGACGACGTGGGCCGTGTCATGGGCGCCATGGCGTCGGGCGACCTGAGCCAGAAGATCGAACACCAGTACGAAGGCGCCTTTGCCACGTTGAAGAACCACACCAATAACACCGTGGCCAAACTGAGTTCCGTGGTAGCGGACGTCAACGTGGCGGCGCAATCGATCGCGGCCGCCTCCGGCCAGGTCAGCCAGACGGCGATGTCGCTGTCGCAGGCGGCGACGGAACAGGCGGCCAGCGTGGAAGAAACCAGCGCATCGCTGGAACAGATGACGGCATCCATCGTGCAAAACACGGAAAACGCCAAGCTGACGGACGGCATGGCCAGCAGCGCATCGTCCGAGGCGTCGGAAGGCGGCGAAGCGGTGCAGGCGACTGTCAAAGCCATGAATGAAATCGCCAGCCAGGTCAGTATCATCGATGACATCGCATACCAGACCAACCTGCTGGCGCTGAACGCGGCCATCGAAGCGGCCCGCGCGGGAGAGCAGGGCAAAGGCTTTGCCGTGGTGGCGACCCAGGTGCGCAAACTTGCCGAACGCAGCCAGGACGCCGCCAAGGAAATCGGCGTGGTGGCCCGCTCCAGCGTGGTGCTGGCGGAAAAGGCCGGCAAATTGCTGGACCAGATAGTCCCCAAGAGCAAACGGACGTCCGACCTGGTGCAGGAAATCGCGGCTGCTTCCGAGGAACAATCGCTGGGCGTGGGACAGATCAACAGCGCCGTGAGCCAATTGAATATCACGACCCAGCAAAATGCGGCCAGTTCGGAAGAACTGGCTGCCACGGCGCAGGAAATGAATGCGCAAGCCGAAGTGCTGCGCAAGGTCATGGGCTTCTTCAACGGCGTCCGCGCACCGGCGCCGGCGGCGCCGCAGCCCGTGGTGAAACCGGCCGCCGAAGTGCACCCCATCAAACTGGTGCAGTTGAACCGCCTTACCGAGGAACTGGCCGACAACGTGCAGGAGGCGAATTTTGTCGCGTATTGAAGGGGTGCCAGGTTGCCGCCGGCCCAAGGCCGCCGTCACTGCGGCAGCGCGTGCCGGTGCGGCGCCCGCATGGCTGCGGGGACGGCGGTGGCGCGCCACGCCGCAAGGGCGCCTGCATTGATGTCCTGAATTGATGCATTCAATCCATCGCTTGACACGAGTGTGACACTTGTCGCGCAATGTTCCGTATTGTCACATAGCTGACCTGCGTCACATTGGAGCCGCCATGACCGTCCCGTCCGTTACAGAACTCTGCGTACTGAAAGCGCTTTGGAAGCGCCAGCCGCTCAGCACCCGTGAAATCCACGATGCGGTCGCCGCCGAACTGGACTGGACGCTGTCGTCCACCCGTAAAACCGTCGAACGCATGCTGGAAAAGGGTATGGTCAGCCAGGCCGCCGCCCATGGCGTGCAAGTGTATGCGCCGGTGCTGGAAAAAGTCGGCACGCTGGCGGCCTTTGCCCGCGACTTCGGCCAACGTGTCATGGAACTGGATGCGCCTTTGCCGGTCGCCATGTTCACGGGCAGCAAGCTGGTTGATGCGACGGAACTGGCGGAACTGGAACAAATGCTGCAAGACTGGCCCGCCGACGAAGGCCAGCCGTGAACCCGGTTTTGAACCCCATCCTGAGCCAGTTCGACATCGTGCTGGTGCGCTTCCTGCTGGCCAGCCTGGCCAGCGTCGCGGCGGGGCTGACGGTATGGGCGCTGTGCCTGCTGTTGCGCCGCCTGTTGCCGGCGCTGGCCATGCAGCGCACCGGCTGGCTGCTGGCGCAACTGACGGTGGTGGCGGCCTTTGCCGTGACGCTGGTACCGCAGCAGCAGCGCATCCGCTTGCTGCCGCCGGTGGATATCGAAGCCGTCGACGCGGCCGTGACCCGCTATATCGAACCGGCCAGGCCGGCGGCTGTGATGGCGGTACCGGCACCGCCAGCCGATGCCGCGGGCAACACGAAATCGTCATGGCTGGCCGCGCTGGCGCTGTGCTGGTTTGCCGCGTATGTCGCGGGACTGGGGTGGCATACCGCCCGGCTATGGCGCGCACAGCGCCTGTTACGGCAGCTGGCTGCCAGCGGTTCGCCCGCGCCCATCGGCGATAACGGCGTGCCGGTGATCGAAGTCGATGCGGCCGTCCCACCCATGCTGCTGGGATTGTCGCGGCCACGCCTGCTGATTCCCCGCCATTTGCGGGCCTTCGATCCGGCCCAGCAGCGCCTGATCGTCGAACATGAATTGACGCACTGGCGCCGCCGCGACGTGCACTGGATGCTGGCCGGCGTGCTGCTGCAAACCTTGCTGTGGTTCAACCCTTTCATGCGCTTGCTGCGCGCCAGCCTGCTGTGGGCGCAGGAACTGGGCTGCGACCGCGACGTGCTGCGCGGCCGCCCGGCGCAGGAACGCAAGGCCTATGCGGCAGCCCTGGTGGCGCAACTGAAACTGCAATGCCTGCCTGTGGGAACAGCGCTGGCGTTCGGCGGCGTCAGTGTCGAAACCGTCAAGGCGCGCGTGGCGCTGATCCGCACGCCGGCCAGTGCGGCGCATGGCGCCCGTGTCCGGTTGGCGGCCGTCGCCGCGCTGGTGGCGACCGGTTTCGGCAGCTATGCGCTGCAGCCCGCGCTGGCATGGCAGGGTGCGGCAACGCCCGCCGGCGTGCTGCACTGCCTGGCGTTGGCCGATGCCGCCACCGGCCAGCCGCTGCTGCGCCAGGGGCAGTGCGATGCACGCGTGACGCCCGCATCGACCTTCAATATCGCGGTCAGCCTGATGGGCTATGACAGTGGCATCCTGCAAGATGAACATGCGCCGAGGTTACCGTTCCGCGAAGGTTATCCGGCGTGGAATGCATCGTGGCGAGCGTCGACCGACCCGACGGAATGGATACACAATTCCAACCTCTGGTATGCGCAGCAAGTCGCAACACAGGTGGGGGTTCCTGCATTCCAGCGCTACCTGGACCGCTTTGGCTATGGCAACCGCGATACGACGGGTGATGCCGGCGCTGACAATGGCTGGCGCCTGTCATGGGTGAATTCGTCGCTGCGGATTTCCGCCGATGAACAGGTGGCGTTCCTGCGCCGCCTGGTCAACCGCGACCTGGGTCTGTCGGCGAAGACATACGACATGACCAGCCGCCTGCTGAAAATCCGCACCTTGGCCAATGGCTGGGACGTGTACGGCAAGACCGGCACCGGTTCGCCTGTCGGCCCGGATGGCAAGGATGACCGGGCCCATGCCTACGGCTGGTTCGTCGGCTGGGCCGTCAAAGGCAACCGCACCGTCGTGTTTGCGCACCTGAACCAGGACCAGCAAGAGCAGGCCGATGCGGCCGGACCGCGCGCCCGCGAAGCCTTGCTGCGTGTATTGCCCGCGCAGCTGGACGCGCTGTAACCCGGCCACCGGCTTTTCCCCCCAACAGTTTTTCCACTGGCACGCGGCGCGATCCGCGGCGTGCCTTGTCACGCCCATTGTTTTTAAACAGGAGACTCACGATGTTGAAATTGTTCGCCGCTGCTTGTGCCGCATTGTTCCCCGCCGTCGCCGTGGCCGCACCCGATGCCGCCGCCATCCGCCAGGTCGTCGATGCCGCCGTCGGTCCCGTCATGGCGGAATACGACGTGCCCGGCATGGCGGTCGCCGTCACGGTCGACGGCCAGGCCATGTTCTTCAATTACGGCGTGGCCGCGCGGGACAGCAAGCAGCCCGTCACGGAAGCCACGCTGTTTGAACTGGGTTCGGTCAGCAAAACGTTTACCGCCACCCTGGGCGGCTATGCGCAGGCGCTGGGCAAGCTGTCGCTGGCCGACCATCCGGGAAAATATGTCCCGCAACTGAAAGGCAGCGCCATCGATCACGCCAGCCTGCTGCACCTGGGGACGTATACGGCGGCCGGCTTCCCGCTGCAAATTCCCGACGACGTGAAAACGCAGGCGCAGCTGTTCGACTATTTCCAGCACTTCAAGGCCGACGGCGCGCCCGGGCAACGCCGCAGCTACTCGAATCCCAGCATCGGCCTGTTCGGGTATATCACCGGCATGGCGCTGGGTGGCAGCTTTGCCGATGCGGCGGAGCGCGACCTGTTCCCGCAACTGGGCCTGCAGCACACTTACATCCGTGTGCCGCAATCGGCCATGGCCAGCTACGCGTGGGGCTATTCGAAGGAGCAGGCGGTCCGTGTCCGGCCTGATTTGTTCGATAGCGAAGCGTATGGCGTCAAGTCGACTGCCGCCGACATGATCCGCTACGTGCAATTGCAAATCGATCCGTCGAAACTGGCCGCGCCCATGCAGCGCGCCGTGCATACCACGCAAACCGCGTATTTCCAAGTGGGGCCGATGGCGCAGGGACTGGGCTGGGAATCGTATCCATATCCCGTCAGCCTCGATCAACTGTTGAAGGGTAACTCCGGCGACATGGCGTTCGAACCCCAGCCCGCCCGCGCGCTGACACCACAAACTCCGGCAGCGCCAACCCTGTACAACAAGACCGGCTCCACGCGCGGCTTCGGCAGTTACGTGGTGTTCGTCCCGGCGCAGAACATCGGCATCGTATTGCTGGCGAACCGCGCCTATCCCAACGATGCGCGCATCAAGCTGGCGTATTCGGTGTTGCAGAAACTGGCCATGGCTCGTCAGCCCATGTGATTGGCTTTACAGGCCCGTTCATGCGGGTCGCCCGCCTCCCGGCTTCATGGTGAAATGGAATCACAAGAACAACAGTAGCTAAACCACACCTAACGGAGACGAATTCATATGAAAGTTCTGGTAAAACTCGCCACCGCAGCCGCCCTGGCCGGCGCGCTCGCAGCCCCGGCGGCACATGCCGCCAACAGCTATCCGATCGTGCTGGTGCACGGTTTCCTGGGCTTTGGCCCGGATACGTTGCAGGGCACCGGCTTCCTGTACTGGGGCGGCTTCAACGACGTCGCCGGCCACCTGCGCACGCCGGAGCGCAAGGTGTATACGGCGGCGGTCGGTCCCGTCAGCTCCAACTGGGACCGTGCCGTGGAACTGTATTACCAGATCAAGGGTGGCTGCGTCGACTACGGCGCGCGCCACACGGCGCTGCACGCGGCGGCCGGCGAAATCCAGAAACCGGCCGGCAAATGCTGGGCCGTGGATCCCAACAACAATCCCAACAATTACCCGGTCGCGCTGTATCCGCAATGGGATGCGCAGCACCCGGTCCACCTGGTGTCGCACAGCCAGGGCGGCCAGACCGTGCGCACGCTGATCCAGTTGCTGGAAAACGGTTCGCCCAACGGCAATGAGGGCGACAGCGCGCTGTACACGGGCGGCAAGACCGGCTGGGTCAAGAGCGCGACGACGATTGCCACGCCACACAACGGCACCACGTTGCGCGACGTGATCGTCGACTACGTACCGAAAGTGTCCGAGCTGGCCGGCAAGATCGTGGAAGTGGCGGGCCTGGGCGGCAGCAGCAACGCCATCTACAAATTCCGCTTGGAACAGTACGGCCTGGCGCAAGGGCCGTCGGAATCCATCAGCGATTTCGTGGCCCGCACCAAGGGCGCGCCATTCTGGCAACTGGGTAACCACGACGCCGCGCAATGGGACCTGGGTCCGGACGGCGCCGCCGAACTGAACGCCTGGGTCAAGACGTCGCCCAACGTGTACTACTACTCGATCGGTTCCAAAGCCACCGAGCAGGGCAGCTTCTGCTGCAACAACACGGACCGCGTGATTGCGCCGTTCCAGAGCAGCAGCTACCAGTACGCGCGCAACGACATGATCTTCTTCCTGAAGAACACGGCGGGCGAATGGGTGGTGCCGTCGATCCTGCAACCCGGCATGGGTTCGTACACGCAAACGGCGGCCGGCCGCGTGCAGACGGATTCCACCTGGTATCCGAACGATGGCGTGGTCAACACCGTCAGCATGAAGGGACCGAGCGGCCAGCCATTGCGCAACTTCGACGGCACGTCCGTCAAGGGCACGTGGAATTACCTGGGCTATTACAACCAGTACGACCACTTTGACGTGATCGGCTGGGAAAACGCACCGTCGGCGGTCTATCCGATCTACGACAACATCGCTTCCATCATTTACGGCCTGTGATCATGCGCAGCGGACTGCTTATCGGCGCCGCCATGGCGGTGCTGACAGCGCGGCTGGTCGCCGGCAGCGGCGACGGGCCAGCCGGGGAACCGCCCGCCACGGCGCGGGCGGCCAGCGCGGC
>NZ_WKJJ01000042.1 GCF_009674485.1 Pseudoduganella rivuli
CCGAACAGGACCGTGAAACGACTCTGCGCCGATGATAGTGCTGCAACCAGTGTGAAAGTAGGTTATCGTCAGGCTAGTTATATAGAAAAACCCCGCTGAGTTAGCTCTTGGCGGGGTTTTTTGCTTTGTGCGCCCATATTGGGCACATGAACTGCCTAATGAACGATCGCGGCCTTGAGCGCCTTGGTGACATTTTCCGAAATATCATCCTGCACCTTTAATAAATCATCGACAGGCCGGTCATAGGTTTCCGTCCAAATCACAAAAGCATTGTCGGCTTTTACCAAACGCGCGGATATACGCATGGTCCGGCCGGACGTGCGCACACTGCCGTCGAGGATATAGTTCACGTCCAATTGCCGCGCAATATCCGCCACCGGGAGTTGTTTGCCTTTGAAATAAAACGATGACGTGGGCGCAGGCACGCGAACCCCGGGAATTTTGCTGAGCCGGCCGATCAATTCCTCGGTCATACCATCGGCGAAATACTCTTGCTTCATATATTCCGTCAAATCCAGGAACGGCAAGACCGCGATGGATTTCTGGTATCGTCCCGCATGCGTCGAACCATTGGACGAATGGCTGGCCGGCGCGTTTTGCCACCACAATCCGGCGCCCACTAAAATGGCCGCGCTGGAACCGATCAATAATGCAAGGCGGCGACGGTTCACCTTCGGGCTGTTTAACACTGGCGCAACCGCATCCGGCGCTATCCATGTGCCAATCTCGGCAACCATCCGATAACCCTGGCGCGGCACCGTCACAATATAGCTGGCCTGCTTGGGATCGTCGCCCAGCAGGCGCCGCAGCGATGCAATGGCCTGGTAGACAGAGTCGGCGGAGACGACCACGCCGGGCCATACCTGTTCCAGCAATTCTTCCGCACTGACCACCTGGCCAGCCCGGTCCGCCAGGCAGAGCAGCAGGCGCAGCATGCGCGGCTCAAGCCGGACGCATTCTGTGCCGCGCGTCATCTGCCCCAGGTTCGAATCAATATGCCATGCGCCTACGCGCAATTTTTCCGCTGTCAAAGTATTCATCGGGCCGGGCGTTTGATCGCCGCTATTTTGTGTTGCGCGATTATATCCCTCCGTGACACCGGGGATTCAGACGATTTCAGGGCATATTCAGGCCAATTTCAGGCTGTTTTCAGGACTTTCTTCGGTGGAAAGCGCACTGTGTGAGCCGCGCCATCCATCCCGTGATGGCAATCCTTGAAAATGGAGACCCTCCCATGCAATACCCCTGTGTAGTAATCGGATGCCTGGCGTTGACGTTGTCATGCACGTCGGCAGTCGCCGCCTCTGGCTGGACAGCGCTCGGCCACGACGTGTTGCTGCAAAATAAGACCGGATTACAGTGGACCAGGAGCGACAATGGCCGGGATATCAACTGGAGCGATGCCGGCGCCTACTGCACCAAACGGGGCGACGGATGGCGCCTGCCTAGTATCGATGAGTTGCGCAGTGTGTACGCGACGGCCGTGGAAACAAAAGAAATGGCCCCATGCGGCGATGCCGTTTGCGCGGCGCCGGCATTGCTGCAACTGACCAGCGCCTGGCACTGGAGCGGCATGGCGGTGACCCAGGAACAATCCTACGATTTCCAGCAATTGGCCTGGGGCTTAACCCTGGTGAATGGCCGCCAGACCATGGCGCTGCGTTTTGCCGCGAGCGCCAGCCGCGCCCTGTGCGTGAAAAACACTTGATCCCGATAAGGAGCCATCAATGAAACGTTTCATTTTTTCCGTGTTTATTTTCGCTTGCCAGAGTGCATTCAGTGCAGAAACGCTCACCATCGACCCCAGCCATAGTGTGGTGGCATTCAACTGGAATCACTTCGGCTTTGCCAAACAAGCCGCCCGTTTTGAAAAACTGGAAGGCAAAGTCGTACTGGATCAAAACGATATCCAGAAATCGTCGGTGTCTGTGCGGATTCCACTGCAGGGATTGCGCACCGCTATTGAATTTCTCGACCGGCGTTTGCAGAAGGATGAATTCTTCGCGGCGGACCGATACCCTGATATTACCTTCACCAGCAAGGAAGTGAAGAAAGGGCCGAATGATACGCTGCGTATTACCGGCGATTTATTCCTGCATGGAATAACCAAATCCATCGTATTGCAGGCGAAAGTCAATAAAATCCAGTCCGCATCCAGCGTGGAACCGGCACGCGCCGGTTTTGAGGCGACGGCCATGCTGCGGCGTACGGACTACGGTGTCGATAAATATGTGCCTGCGGTATCGGACGAGATCAGCGTTTTCATTTCGCTGGAAGTATTCCAGGAAGGCTGATTGCTGCCCGCCAGAACAATGGCGGGCTCTATTCATCTTTGCAATTCGGAATAAATAAAATCCTGATGGAAAGTCGAAATTCATTTTAACTATCGCCACCTGCTCAGCAGGTAAATATTAATTTTGCAATGCGTGAGAATGTGCGAGATTTAATGGAACTTCTTTCACTATCTTTGTCTTAGTCTTACAAGACGCGTGTGATTTACACATGCGCTTCATCCAAAGACAGGGAGGCAGCATGAGAGCGAAACAGCAGAAAGGTGCGGCTGCGCCGACGGCGGAAGGCTGCGGTTGCAGCGATACCGGCATGGGCTATCAAAGTGAAAACACCAGCGTTTCCCAGCAAATGGCCGGCGAAGGTTCGCTGGGCTGGGCTGACCCGAACGACCGTGGCATGCCCGGCGTGTCGAAACGGGGGCCACAGGATGGCATGCCGTCCGGCGGCATGAATGAAAGAAGCGGCGGCCGCGACGATGGCATGCCTGGCGGCGACATGAATGGCGGCGGCGGGTTTGGCGGCTCGGGCGGCTCCGGCGGAATGGGCGGCCCGGGAGGATCCGGCGGAGATGGTGGTAGTGGAGGCTACGGTGGTCCCGGCGGCTATGGCGGCGAAAACCTGCCGCAAGTACGCCGCTGCGCCACCATGGATGTGCACCGGCGCCTGCTGTCCACCAACCCCGACTATGCGCGTGCCCGCGATGAAATCGAAATCCACGCGCAGCGCTACGAAGCCGGTTTGCAGTCCAGCCAGCGTACCGGCGTCACGCGGATTCCCGTGGTCGTGCACGTGGTCTGGAACACCGTGGCGCAAAACATTTCCGATGCTCAGATTGCCAGCCAGATCGATGTGCTGAACCGTGACTTCCGCCGCACCAATCCGGACGTCAGCACCACGCCGGCGCCGTTCCTGCCCCTGGCGACAGATGCCCGCATTGAATTTTTCCTGGCTACCTCCGACCCGAATGGCGCTCCGACGAGCGGTATCGAGCGCCGCCAGACCACGGTGGCCTCGTTCTCCGACAACGACGCCGTTAAATCCACCGCCAGCGGCGGCTTGAACGCATGGCCTGCCGACCAATACCTGAATATCTGGGTTTGCCAGCTGGGAGGCGGCTTGCTGGGCTATGCGCAATTCCCCGGCGGCCCGGCGGCAACCGATGGGGTCGTGATCCTGCAATCGGCATTCGGTACCAATGGCACGGCGGCGGCCCCGTTCAACCTGGGCCGTACGGCAACCCATGAAATCGGCCACTGGCTGAACCTGAACCATATCTGGGGCGATGACGGCACCGGCTGTTCCGGCACGGACAATGTGAGCGACACACCCAACCAGGGTGGCTTCAACACCGGTACGCCTTCCTTCCCCCATGTTTCGTGCAGCAATGGTCCGAATGGCGACATGTTCATGAATTACATGGATTATGTCGATGACCGCGCGATGGTGATGTTCACGGCCGGCCAGGTGTCCCGCATGCAGGCCTGCCTCGATGGCGTACGCGCCAGTATTGGCCTGGGCGCTGGAGCAACGGTGCGCCCCAGCTCCGAACCGGTGGTGGCATGGGGCCCGAACCGCATCGATGTCTTCGTGCTCGGGACCGACCGTGCGCTGTACCACAAGTGGTGGAACGGTTCCGCCTGGGGGCCATCGGTCACCGGCTATGAAAACATGGGCGGTGTCTGTACCAGCGTGCCGCAAGCGGTGGCGTGGGGCCCGAACCGGCTCGACGTGTTCGTCACCGGCGTCGACAGCGCGCTGTACCACAAGTGGTGGAACGGGGCCGCCTGGGGACCGTCCGTCACAGGCTACGAAAACATGGGCGGAATTTGCCTGGGTGATCCCCGCGTCGTCTCGTGGGGCCCGAACCGCCTGGATGTCTTCGTGCTGGGCGCCAACCGGGCGCTGTACCACAAGTGGTGGAATGGTTCCGCCTGGGGGCCGTCGCTGACCGGTTATGAAAACATGGGGGGTATTTGCATCGGGCAGCCGGAAATCGTGTCGTGGGGCCCGAACCGGCTCGATATCTTCGTGATCGGCGCGGACCGCGCGTTGTACCACAAATGGTGGAACGGTTCGGCATGGGGGCCTTCGGTTACGGGCTATGAACGGCTGGGCGGCATTTGCACTTCGGCGCCGCGCGCCGTGGCGTGGGGCCCGAACCGCCTCGACGTCTTTGTTACCGGGACCGACGGCGCGTTGTACCATAAATGGTGGAACGGCTCCGCCTGGGGCCCATCGGTCGACGGCTTTGAACGGATGGGAGGCATTTGCGTGGGAGAACCGGAAGTGGTGGCATGGGGTCCGAATCGTCTCGACGTGTTTGTCATGGGTGTCGACAGCGCGCTGTACCACAAATGGTGGAATGGCTCCGCCTGGGGCCCGTCGCTGACCGGCTACGAATACATGGGCGGCATTTGCACGTCGGCGCCACGCGTGGTGTCGTGGGGACCGAACCGTCTCGACGTCTTCGTCACCGGCACCGACAGTGCGCTGTACCACAAGTGGTGGAATGGCTCCGCGTGGGGGCCGTCCGTCACCGGTTACGAAGCCATGGGCGGTGTCATCACGGCCTTCCGCGAAGGCGAACAGCCTCCGGGCGGCTTGCCTGCGCCGGATGGACAGCAGCCGCAGGTTGTGCCGGTCACATCGCGTAATGTAATCGATACGCTGGTGACGATGAACGCGTGATGGAACCCAACCAGCCATCGATGGGAGCAGGAATCTGGGCGCATTCATTCGAAGAGGATGAAGGCGACATCCAGGTCTACCGTCCCCGCGCCACCTTCCCGTTCCCGCCCAGCCGGCGGGGACGGGAGACACTGGAGTTCGATCCGGCAGGCCGCGTCAGCGCCGGTATGCCCGGGCCGGACGACCGCATGATGCAGAGGGCGGGATCGCCGGGCTTCGATGTGATCGAAGCGGGGCCGGATATCCTGAAAGTGCGCATGCACTGACGTGCGTGCGCAAGCACTTAAGCGCTGCGCTGCAACGTCAGCGTAAAGACGACGCCATCCACGACACCATCGCCCGTATTGTGCGCGGCGATGGTGCCGCCCATTTTCGCCATGTAAGTCTTGGCTACGAATAACCCCTGGCCACGGCTGCCGCCGCTCTCTCGGCCGGACACCCCATACTCGAAAATTTTGTCCAGCAAATCCGCCGCGATATGGCTGCCGCTGTTGTGGATGGTGATGGTGGCGTTGCGCTCCGTAACGGCCAGCGTCATCGTGATGGCGCTGCCAGGCGTGCGGTGGCGGTCCGCATTGTGCAGCACGTGGGTAATCACATCTTCCAGCGCGTGCAGATCGGCGCGCGCCATGACCGCGCCGTCGGCGTGGCTGGTAAAGCGCACGTCGGCAATGCCGGCCGATGGCGCGTACGCCGCGACGTCGTGCAGGAAGGCCTGCAAATCCACGTCTTCCACTTGCACTTGCCCGGACTGGAATGCTTCGCCGGGCGACGCGCTGCCATACAGGATGCGGATCGCCTGCTGCATGCGCTGGATATAGCGCAGGCTCTGGTCGCCATGATTGCCATGCAAGGCCATCAACGATTGCAGCGGCGACATGATTTCATGGCCCACCGCGTGCCACATGTCGCGCTCCTGTTCCGCGCGGATTTCTTCGCGCTCAACATCTTCATGCACGCGCCGCAATAAATCATGCAAGCAGGACGCCAGCACACCCAATTCGTCGCGGCCCCGCAAATCGCTGAAATCCAGTTGCGCCAGGCTGTCGCTGCCCTTCACCGTACGCGCCACGCTGTTCGCGCGGCGTGTCAGCATGCCGATCGGGCGGATGATACCGACTTCCACCACCAGCCAGGCCAGCAGCAGCGCGCCCAGCATGGCGCCGACGAACCACGACACGCGGGTCGCCACCACGCCCAGGTTCTGGTTGACGCTGCGGGCATCGCCGTGCAGCTTCAGCACATAGTCGCCCAGCGGCGTCGCGACAGTCGTGCTGCTGTCCAGCGGCGCGCTTTCGGTTTCCACCGGCAAGCGCCGGATCAGGCGCAGCAGCAAAGGGGAGGCCGGCGCGGCGGGATTGGCGGCGCCGGCAATGCGGGCGATTTCCGCGCCGCCCGGCAGTGCGATGGCCAGCGTTTCACCGGGCAGCAGTTGTGCGCGCAAGCTGGCCAGGGAAAATGGCGGCGTCACGGGATCCCGGGCGGTGTCGAGCAGCGGGGCGCCATCGCCGGGCGGCAGCACCGCCACGTGCACGCTGATCTTGTCCAGGTCGGCCGGCGGCCACACGGGACGGGCCTGGTCGAACAGCGCATCCTGCAAGACGCCGACCGGCAACCGGATGGAAAAGAAACTGCTGTGGCGGCACGCGGCATCGCCCGGCGCCAGGCCCGCGCTGGTGCAGACGGGACTTTGCCAGATCCAGCCACGGAAGTCGCGCACGGGGCGGGCATTCGGTTTGCCCGCATCCTGCGCATTCAGTCCCGTCAGGCGGCCCTGCATGCCGCCGCCGGAAGGCGCGCTATCGATAGGGATTTCAAACGGTGCGATCCAGCGGTAGTGCAATCCCCGGATCTGCACGCTGACTTCCACGCGGTGCGCCTGCGTGACATCCGGCTCACGCCGCGCATGGGGTTGCAGGCGTGCGCTGTCGAAGGTCCCGGCCACATAGATAAAGCCGCCTGCCCATGGATTGTTGCCGATGCCGGCGCACAGCGAACCCTGCGGGCCTACCTGCGCCAGGCATCCGGACATGGCGATGGCTTGCCGCACCTTGTGCTGGTCGTCGAAATCCAGCGCGGGGAAGGGCAGCAGCAGCGGGCGCAAGCCGCCGCCCTCCGGGGCATGGTTTGGATTGAGCAGCGCCAGTTGCCCTGCCGGGTGGCGCAGGGTGGCGGCCAGTTGATCCTGCGTCTTGCGGAACGATTGCGCATAGCTCTCGTAGCTCAACTGTTTTTCCTGTTGCAGCACGGAGATGGCCAGCCCCACGATGGCTAGCGCAAGCGACAGGAACGCCATGCGCAGCACGATGCGCAGCCGGTAGGTCGCCAGGCTGGGCAAACGCCGCCAATACCGTAGTTGCCGCAGGTGACGCCGCAGTTTATTCATCGGCGACATGGTCGTACCGGCATCAGCCATCTCAGCCATGTCAGGCGGGATCCGTCCAGCGGAAACCCCGCATCGGCACGCTTTCGATGCAGGCAAATTCCGGATCGATTTCCCGGAATGCATCGCGGATGGTGCTCACGTGCTTGCGGATATTGTCGCGGTTGCGCCCGCTTTTGACGACGTCGAACAATTCATCGTAGCCCACGACCTGACCCCGCTTGGCGAACAACGCCGCCAGGATGCGCTGCGCCGTCAGCGGCAGGTTGATGCGCTGGCCATTCCACGTGGGCGAACGCTGCCGCAACGGGTCCATGGCCAGTGCTTCCGCTGGCCTGTGCTCCTTCACGGAGCGCAGGATATCGAGGAAGGTTTCGACGAAATCCGCTTCGTCGAACGTGCTCTTTTGCAGGTAATCCCATGCATCGAGCGCCTTCATGATGGAGCGGTAGATGGTGGCCGGCATGGCCGACACCACCAGCACGGGCGTGCCGTGCCGCTTGTTGATGGCATTGATGATGGCGACACCCGCGTGGCGTTCACGTCCCAGTTCGATGTCGAGCACCACCAGGTCGTAATGTTCCCGCTCGATGGCTTGCTCCGCCGCGTCGCGCGTGGTCCATTGGTCGATGACGATACCCGGCCGGGCGGCTGCGATCCAGCCTGCCAGCTGGTTACTGGTGGGAAGATCGTCTTCGATGACGGCAACTCTGGGCACGGCGCGACTCCTGGGAATGAAACTGACTTCATTCAAGTATCTCCGGTTTTATTGAAAAAGTCACAGGGCTGGCCGTGAGTATTTCTTCACAGCCCGGAATGAAGCGGCATGGCGCGCCATTGAATGCTCGTGTCCCTCCGCCGCACCATGGCGTCAGCGGCGGGGCAATTCGTCCCGCGCAATGTCCTACAAGGAGAATGCCATGTCCGTCCGTATCGCTGCCATCGTGCTGGCGATCAAACAAGCGTTTGCCGCAGCAGGCCGCGGTGTCCGTCATGTGTTCCAGTCCGCCGTCCGGGGAGCCAAGGTCCTGGCGTCGCCCCGTCCCCGCAACCTGCTGGCGATGGCCGCCGTTACCGGCGCTGCCGGCTGGGTGATTTACACGCATCCGCCCGTGCAAATGGTGGCGCGCGGCGATGGCGCGGTCAGAGTCAACCAGTGGACGGGTTCCGCCGTGCAGGTGGGCGAAGGCGTGACGGTGGTCATTCCCGGCATGCACTTGCTGCGCCGCTTCCCGCTGCGCGACCAGTTATACCGTCCCGCCACCGGCAGTGATGCGCCATTCCAGTCGCAGGAAGGCTTGTCCGTCGGTGTCGACCTGACACTGCGCTACGCCTATGACCAGAACAGGCTGGCCGACCTGGCGCGCAAGTTGCCCGCCGACGTGCCGTCCGATGTGCTGGCGCCGGCCATGCAGGGTGTGATGTACCAGGTGTTCACCCGCTATACGGTGCGGGAAATCTTTTCGTCCAAGCGGGCGGAAATCCAGGCCGCGATTGAGGGCGAACTGAAACCCCGGCTGGCGGCGGACGGCATCGTGCTGCGCTCGGTCGCGATCGGCAAGGTCGCGTTGCCGCAAGACTTCAAGGCCGGCATGGAAAAATTGCTGGCCGAAGAGCTGGAAAGTGAAAAGATGCGCTATACGCTGGAACTGAAGGAAAAGCAGGTGAAACAGTCGGAGCTGGAAGCGGACGCGGACAAGGTCCGGCGAGAAAAAGCGGCGGAAGCGGCGGCGCGCGAACAGGTGATTGCCGCCAAAGCGCAGGAAGAAGCCATGCGCCACGTGCTGCCGTTCAAGCAAAAGCAGGTCGAACAACGTCAGCTGGAAGCGGATGCGGAAAAAGTCGCCCGCATCCGCGTCTCGGAAGGCAATGCACAGGCGCGCGTGATCGAAGCGACGGGTGAAGCGGAATCGCGCCGCAAACTGGCCGATGCGGAAGCGTATCGCCAGGAAGCGCTGGGCAAGACCACCAGCGCGCAAATGGCGCGCGAAGGCGAATTGCTGAGCCGGCACCCGTTGCTGATCCAGAAAACCATGGCGGACAAATTGTCCGACAAGGTATCCGTCATCATCGCACCGCCATCCGTCAGCGGCGGCTTTATCGGCGCCGGATTGCTGGGCATGAATGGCAACGCTGCGGGCGCGGTACAGGCGCCGGAAACCGCGCCGCAAGCCGAGCAGGGGCAGCAATAATGGCCGGCCCGGTATCGGCCATCGCGGCAGCGGCGCTGGCCATCGTCGTGCAAGACCAGACGCCACTGCGCGCCGCGGCCAAGGAGTCGGCGCAGCAGCAGGCCGTGTTGTGGCAGGGCGACGTGGTGGAAGTGCGCGGCGAACGCCAGGGGTACTTGCAAGTGTATGACTACCGTCGCGAGCGGGGTGGCTATGTGCGGGCGGCGCGCACGCGCCCCTTGTCCGCGAGTGAACAGGATGCGCCCGAACTGTTGGCCGTGGTGCGCTTTCTGCGCGATACGCCGGGCGCCGAAGCGCTGGGCATCGCGTACACGGCGGCATATTTGAAAGCGGCGCCTGCCCGTGCGATGACGGCGGAACCATTTGATGCGCTGGGCGGTATGGCGGAGCGGCTGGCGCAGCGCGCATCGATGCGCCAGGGCGCGCAGGCGGAAGCGGTGACGGCGGCGCACCTGGAAGTGGCGGCGCAATATGGCGTCACCCTGCGCAGCATCGAGCGGGATGGCGAAATGCGGCTGTGCTATGACGGCGATGCGTGGCGCCGCGCGATGGCGCTGCCGCATACCGCCATGCAGCAAGCCCGCGCCGTGCTGGCGCAAACGCGGCCCGACTGCCTGGCCCCGCAACGCCCGGGCGCGCCGCCGCCCGTGTTAACGATGGAACACGCAACCTTGCTCGATGCCGTGCCTGCGCAGGATTTGCCGGCGTACGTGCAAAACCGCCTGTCGCTGCGCAAGGCGCTGGTGTGGTCTGCCATTGCATTCCAGCAGGCGCGCAAAGGCAGCGCCCCGGCAGCGGAACGTGCGTTGCAATGGCTGGCGGGTGTCAACCGCGAAGAACTGGCGGAAGAAGACTTGCCGGCATATGCGGAAGCCGCGGTGCGCGTGGGCGCCGTGCGCTGGGGCGCGCTGGCCAATGTGGCGCCGGCGCCGGGACCGGGTGGCCTGACGCTGGCCCTGGCGCCGGGACAGCCGGGGGAAACCTGCCTGCTGCTGACGGATGACAAGCATCCGGCCCAGGCGCCATTGCTGCGCCGCTGCACGTACGGCGTGGTGTGGCCGGCGTCGGCCCGCGCCCATCCATCCGGCGCCGCGCTGGCGCTGGCGGTGCAGCCGATGGAAGGCTGGCGTGAATTGTGGCTGTTGCGCCGCGATGGCCAGCAATGGCGCGTGGACGTGCTGCCCCCCGGCAGCAGTAACCCGGATATCGGTTACGCGGAATTCGCCGGCTGGGTGCCGGGCGCGGACAAAATGCTGGTGGCGCGCGACGTGCGGGCCGATGGCAAATTCCGCCGCAGTTTCGAGCTGGTGGACATGGCGACGCTGGCGACGGAGCGCAGCGCGGACCGTCCCGAATCGCTGTCGGTGTTTTACAAGTGGCAGGAACCCGCATGGAAACGCGGCACTGTCATAATGGCAAGATGAAAATCGACACGTCACTCATCGAAGCCGCCCGGCAGGGGGATGCCCGGGCCATGGAACAATTACTGGCGCAGTCCCAGCCGGACTTGCGCCGCTTCGCGCGGCGCTCCTGTGCCACCAGCGAAGACGCGGACGACGCGGTGCAGGTGGCGCTGTGGAACGTGCAGCGTAGTATCGGCTCCGTGCGCGTGGTGGCCGCTTTTGCAGGATGGCTGTTCAGGATCGTCGAGCGGGAATGCTACCGCTTGCTGCGCCTGGGCCGTAAAACGGAACCGTTGACGGAGGAACTGGAAGCCAGTTTGCAGTCCGCCAGTCCGCTGGCATTGCGGCGCGACCTGGCCCGCTTGCTGGCCGAGATGCCCGTCGAATACCGCGACGTGCTGGTGCTGCGCGATGTGGAAGAGTTGACGGCGCCGGAAGCCGCCGAGCAGTTGCAAGTCTCGGTGGCCGCGCTGAAAAGCCGCCTGCACCGCGCCCGCGCCATGATGCGCGAGCGCTTGCAGGCAGGCGGCTATCAAGCCATGTAGGGCGGATCGGTCTTATCGAGCCGCCATGCCGGCGCGAGCATGGCAGTGCAGGCGTCAGAACTTGAAATTGCCATCCGAACGCTGCACCGTGCCGCTGCACGACGCCGGCGTGGCAAATTCACGGTTACCCGACGTCGTGGCCTGGTTGCTTTCCCATGCGGCCGTGCTGCCATTCCACTTGACGTACTTGTACTGGAATGACGTGCCGGCCGGCAGGCTCAGCGTCCCGGTCCATGGGACATTGGCGCCGCTGCCCTGGATCGCCAGCGCAAAGCCGCTGGCGGGTGTCCAGTTGCCCAGGCTGGCGTTGTTGCCGACCACGTACAGGTTCTGGCCCACCACCGTATTGGCATTGGCGATCGTGAAGCTGACCTGGCAGCCGGAAGCGGCAGGTGTCGTCACCGGCAGCGCGCTGCTGGCTGCCGATGCATTGCCTGCCGCGTCGAACGCCTTGACCGTGTAACTGTAGGTCGTGGCCGGCGCCGCCGTGTTGTCGGTATAGCTGGTGCCGGTGGTGGTGCCGAGCAGGGCGCCGTTGCGGTACGCGTAATAGCCGGTGACGCCGACATTGTCGGACGATGCGGCCCACGACACGGTGGCGCTGGTGGCGCTGACGTTGCTGGCTGCCAGCCCCGCCGGCGCGGTCGGCGGCGTGGTGTCGACGACGCATGGATTCGTACCCGTGCTGACGACGCCGTTTTCCACGCGGGACAAGCCGGTTCCCAGCGTGTAGTTCTTGCCGCCATTGTTGTCCCACGTGCCCGAACCGTTATTGAAGACCGCCTGCAAGCCCGTTGCGGTGGACAGGTTGGCCGTGTACGACACCCACCCGGTGCACGCCGCCGCCATGGCCACGCCGGGCACCGTGGTCCACGTGCCGCCGGTCGGCGAATAGTGGATGTTGGCGCTGCTCCAGCCGGATGGCAGACGGTAGTACACCGTGGCCACATTGCCTGCCGCCGTCGTCACTGAGCGGGCGGCGGACGCGGGGCCGGTATTGCCCGCCGCATCCTGCGCCTTGATGGTGTAGCTGTAGGTGGTCGACGGCGTCAAGCCATAGTCCGCATAACTGAGGTTGGCGCTGGTTCCCACCTGGACGCCATTGCGCAGTACGAGGTAGTTTGCCACGCCGTAGTTGTCGGTTGCGGCGGTCCAGGTCAATGTCGCGCCCATTGGCGTGATATTCGACGCGGCGGGTTGCCCGGGGGCTGTGGGTGCTTGCGTGTCCGCCGCCTTGGTGGTGACGCCCAGCGCGGCGCTGGCGCCGGACTGGTTGCCGGCCGCATCGAATGCCGTCACCGTGTAGGTGTAGGCGGTCGACGACGCCAGGCCGCTGTCGGTAAAGGTGTTCGACGCCGGCGTGCCGACCTGTACGCCGTTGCGGAACACCTTGTAGCCCGTCACCGCGATGTTGTCGGTGGCCGCTTGCCACGCCAGCGTGACGGAGCGGTCGGTCAGCTGGTTCGCAGCGGGCGTGCCGGGTGTGGACGGCGGCGTGCTGTCCACGGTGAGGAAGGGATAGACGCCGTTGATGGCGCCGTTGATGTCTTCCGCATAGCCGGAGCCGCCGGACACGGTCTTGTAGCGGCCCGCGCCGACGAACACTTGCTGGATCTCCGAGCGCGTCACGTTGCCCAGCGTATCCGTCATTTCCACGTAATAGTCGAGCAACTGGTTGCGGTAGTCGGAAATGTACGCGTAATACAGGTCGCCGATGTCTTGCGCGGGCAAGGCGGCAATCGTGTCGCGCGTGGCGGCGTTCCACGCGACGCCATTCATGTCCGGCTGCAGGTCGCGCACCTGCATCGGGTAGTCCTGCCATGCGCCCACACTGGCTGGCGTGATCGACAGTCCCGGCGCGCCAGCCAGCGCCGCCGGGTCATAGACCTTGTACGTATCGTCGCTGGCGTCGATATTGTTGGTGGCGTGGACGCGCACCCTGACCTTGGCGCTGGCGATGCCGGACACGTCGTGGCCATAGGTATAGATGGCGAAGTCATTGCTGTAATGCTGGACGGTCCAGCCTTCCGCCTTCGATGCATTGACGGAGCCGGGGTTGTACGGGTAGCGCTGCGGCCACCAGACGGACGGCCCCGTGCGGTCGCTGGCCAGGTGCGCCTGCACATACGGTTTGGCGAAGGACAGCGCATTGTTGAACGCCAGCGTGGGCTTGACGGAATCGTCCTTGTTTTCGTCGTAGTAGCCGAAACCGGAATCCATGGCGGGCAGCAGGAAGTACCATGCCAGTTCCGCCGGGTTGGCGCCGCCCGCATAATCGGAGGCGGGATTGCCTTTGACGGGGTACGACATCATCCATGGATTGAGCTGGTTGCCGGGATGGGTGACCTGGTTGTCCAGCGCCGTGGTGGGCGACCAGTGGTTCGGGTGCGCATCGAGCCAGATTTGCTCGGCGGTCTTCGCATAGTTCAGCGCCGCCTGCAGCAGCGCGAAATTGCGCTCCAGGTAGTGCCAGCCATACTCCAGCGATACGGTGGCGCCTTCCTGTTGCCCTTTCAGGTTGACCTTGGGTGCGAGGTTATTGCCCGTGACGCGGTTGAATTCCGCGAACTGCCCCTTCCAGATCATGAACGGCAAGTGCCAGTGGTACCACGTTGGGTCGGACGACGAGTCGCGGGTATCGATCCACGAACCGTCCTGCACGTGCTGGACGTCGCCCGCCGGAATCGGCTTGGCTTTCAGGTATTCATCGATGCCCAGGCAATAGCCATTGCCGCTGCAGGTGGTGGAGTGGCCGGCCTGCCAAGTGCCCAGCGAACCTGCGCGGCCGCTGGAATTGTCGCCATCATGGGCGACGACGAAGAACTGGCGCGGTTCCAGCGCGGAGTAAGGGGCGATTTCATCGACCGTGACCGCGCCTTCCCAGCCTTCCAGCCATGAACCGTTCTGGCTGACGGGAATGCCGGCCAGTTTGGTCACCGCGCCCGTGGCGGGATCGACGTGGCGCACCCAGTGCGGCGTGGACGCGAACGGGAATTTGTTGACCACCACTTGCTGTTCATGCGCCATGGCGGCAGCGACCCAGCTACCGGTGGTGGACGTGTTGCGCAGGCTGGCGCGATTGGGCGGCGACGTCAGCGTGTCGCCTGCCGCGTCATAGGATGTGTACGGATAATCCTTCAGCGTGCGCGAAAAGTGGTTATTGCCGAGGACGGACCATTGCACGCCCAGTTTCGACAGCGTGGGAATCAAGCGCTCGGAAAAGCCCAGCTCCGTGGGGAAGTAGCCTTTCGATGACTGGAAGCTGTTGCCGAGGAAGTTGGGCTGCGCCAGGGTCACGTTCTGGTAAATCAAATCCTTGAGGAAGTAGTCGGAACCGACCAGCGGGCCCATGGTGTGGTGGCCCGTGAAATGCACGGTGTCCAGCGTGCGGTAATTATTGGCGGTCTTCAGCGTGGTGAAGGTATTGAGCCAGGCGGCGCCCCACGACGGGTTGGTGTAGCCGGGGACGTTTTGCAGCGTGTTCAGGCTTTGCACGTTGTTGATGACGGCGCCCGACATGGTGACGTGGATTTGTCCCTTGGCGCTGGACCAGCTTTGCATCTCGTTGGCCACCTGCATGGGCCAGTACAGGTAGGCGCCGGTTTTCGCATCGTGCGAGTAATACGCCACCAGGTCGTCATGGGGCATGATGGCGCCGCCCAAGGACGCGGGCAGGTAATAGCTGTAGCCGGCCGGCGGGCTTTGCTTCAGGTTGATGACTTCGCCGTCATAGGTGTAGCGGATGGGGGCGCCGACGGCGGTGGCGTTGTACTTGGCCACAGGATCGACCGCGTAGAACGGCCAAAAGTTCGGCATGTGGTTGTGATACACGTGCGCGGCCGGGATGGTGCCGGCTGACGCGATGCTGGCGGTAAATATGGTGGCCAGGCAGGCGGCCAGGTGCTTCTTACGGAATTGCATGCACATCTCCTAACAGGTTGAACTGCTGATGGAAAGCGCAGGGGCGTGACCGCGACAGCGCCGTCCGGACGAAGGGGTACCTCGCCGGAAAATGCGATAACTGCTGTCGTAGGAATGTCTCGTGCGGATTGCCCTTTGCGGGACTGCTTGTGTGTGGCTTGTATGAATACTACCAAGTCATTGGGTAATGGCTGTGGTAGCTATGGGTAAACTACGTGTGTGTGAAATTTGTGTCAACGTTTACTTTGTAGTTTACCTACATTTCAAGTTAACTTGCGTGAGAAGTGTTGCTTTGCTATAGTTCTGTCCCCGCAGCGCTGCGACAGATCAACGAAACAGCGTAGCGAAGCAAGGGGTTGACGAGAATCACGAAACACTAGATAATCTCGCTTCTCTGCTGCTGACGAACAAAACGCTTC
>NZ_WKJJ01000043.1 GCF_009674485.1 Pseudoduganella rivuli
CAATTCAATCGACGTAAAATGAGTTTGAGCCGTTTGCATGATGATCCCCTTATTTGGATTGGTTAGCACCTCCAGTTTAGGAAATCGTTATGCCGACGGCTCTTTCTTTTACATCATAGGTTCTACGCGGATGCGCCGCCGCCGTGACGACGTTCCCGGGGCGTTCATGGCAACAACGCCCATAATTCCCGGTACCTGAACGCGGCGGTCATATGCCGCAGCCGCGCCGCCAGGTCCGGGTGCTCCTGCTCGATGGCCGCCAGCGCCCCGGCCAGGCGGTGCTGGTCCAGCGCCAGCGCCCCTTCCTTCAGCGCACCCCGTATCTCTTCCGGCAAGGCCGCCAGCTCTTCCCGCAACACTTCCGCCACGCTGTTCGGCGCGAGACCGCCCGTGGCCTGTGCCGGCGCCGGTCCCCGCTGGAAATGCAATCCCAGCTGGTTCTCGATATGCGCATACAGTTCATTGACGTTGAGCGGCTTGCGCAGGAACGCGTCCGCACCGGCTTCCAGCGCCAGCGTGCACTGTTCTTCAAAGGCGCTGGCCGTGCACATGATGATGCGCGGCTGCGGCCCGTCCGCCTGGCTGCGGATGCGCCGTATCGTGGCCAACCCGTCCAGCTGCGGCATACGCCAGTCCATCAGCACCAGGTGCGGCGTAAAACTGTTCATGCGCGACAGTGTTTCGATGCCATCGCCCGCATACGCCACCACGAAGCCCAGCGGCTCCAGCAATTCGCCCAGCAGCATTTGCGATTCGCGGTCGTCGTCGGCCACCAGCACGCGCCTGCCCCGCTGCGACTGGTCCAGCCCCAGCACCTGGCCCTGCATCACCGGCGTGGCCGGCGCATGGGCCGCCACCGGCAGCGTCAGCGCGAAGCGGAACATCGAACCATGTCCCAGTTCCGACTCCACTTCCAGTTCCCCGCCCAGCAATTCCACGTACTGGCGCGAAATCGCCAGCCCCAGGCCCGTGCCGCCTTCTCCCGTGTGCGCCCCCACTTGCACGAAAGGTTCGAAAATGCGCTGCAAGTCGGCGGGCGACATGCCGACGCCCGTGTCGCGGATGGTGAACGCGACACGGGCCTGGCCATTTTGCACGTGCGCCCGCACATGCAGCCGCACGCTGCCCTGCTGCGTGAATTTCAGCGCGTTGCCCAGCAAGTTGATCAGCACCTGGCGCAACTTGACGGAATCCACGCGCACGGCAAACGCGCCGTCCTGCATGCCGTCCAATTCCAGCAACAGTTCCAGCCCCGCCGCCTGCGCGCGGATGCGCAGCATTTCCGCCACTTCATCGAGCAGCCGCACCAGGTCCGTATCGACCGGGTCCAGCCGCGTGCCGCCCGCTTCGATTTTCGACAGCGCCAGCACGTCATTGATCAGGGTGAGCAAATGCTGGCCGGAGCGATGGATGATTTCCAGGTTGCGCTGCTGGTCCGGCGACAGCGACTGCGTGCGCGCCATCAACTGGGAAAAGCCGATCACCGCGTTGAGCGGCGTGCGCAATTCGTGGCTCATCTTGGCCAGGAATTCGGACTTCACGCGGTTCGCCGTTTCCGCCGTCTTGGTGGCGGCCAGCAAACTCGCGGTGCGCTCGTCCACCAGTTCGAGCAAGTGGTCACGGTGGCGCCGCATTTCCTCTTCCGCCTGTTTGCGCTCCGTGATGTCGTAATGGATGCCGGTCATGCGCATCGGCTGTCCCTGCGCATTGCGCACCACCTGGCCGTCGGCCTTGATGTGGCGGATCGAACCGTCCGGGCAGCACATGCGGAATTCAATGTCGTAAGGGACGTCCTTTTCCAGTGCAAACAGCTTGGCGCGCTCGCACAGTGCACGGTCTTCCGGATGCACGGTCGCCAGCCACGTGTGGTGCGCATCGCCAAGGTCGCCCGGCGCGACGCCCACCATCTGGTACATGCGCTCGTCCCACACCAGTTCATCGGTCGCCAGGTTCCAGTCCCATATGCCGAGGCGCGCCGCCCGCGTGGCCAGCGCCAGCTGGTCGACCAGCCGTGCGCGGTCTTCCTCGACCCGGCGCCGCTGGTCGATGTCTTCGATCAGCACGTCGCAGGCCGGGGCTTCGTCCGTGCCGGCCCGCACGAACGTAGAGCGCACCCAGCGCGGCATGCCGTCCGCGCAGCGGATGCGGTGTTCCAGCTGGCTGATGGCATTGTTATCGAGCGCCGCCGCGGCGCGGGCGGCCACCTGCGCGCGGTCCGCTTCCGGCACGATGGTCAGCCACAGGGTCGGATCGTTTTCAAACGCTTGCGGCGGATAACCCGTCACCGCTTCGCAGCCGGAACCGTGGCCGTACGAGCGCAGCGTGCCGTTGGCGGGGCGCAGCGAAAACAGCTGGTGCGTGACGGCGCCCAGCAGACGGCGGTAGCGCTCGCGGCTTTCCGTCAATTCGTCGGCGCTGCGGCGCAGCGCCTCGGTGCGCTCCGCCACCAGGATTTCCAGGTGCGAGCTTTGCTGCTCGAGCGCCATGCGCTGCTGGTACAGGTCGCAGAACACGCGCACCTTGGACATCAGGATCGCCGGCTCCAGCGGCTTGATCAGGTAATCCACCGCGCCCAGTTCATAACCCTTGAACTGGGCGTCGCGTCCCTTCATGCCGGCCGTGACGAAGATGATCGGCAGGGTCGCGGTCTTGGGATTGGCCCGTATCAGTTCCGCTGTTTCAAAACCATCCATGCCCGGCATTTGCACGTCCAGCAGCACCGCCGCGTACTCGGCGCGCAGCACGGCGCGCAGCGCTTCCGGCCCCGAGTTGGCCCGCACCAGCTGCACATTCGGTAATTCGCCCAGCATGCCTTCCAGCGCCAGCAGGTTGGCCGGCTGGTCGTCGACAATCAGCAGCCGCAACTGCTGGCCTTCCGGGCCGATACGGCGCGCCGCCAGCACGTTTTCCACCTGGTGCACGTAGCGCTCGAAATCAATGATGGCCAGCCGTTGCCGGAACAACGTGGCAAACACGTTGACCTTGGCATGCAGCACCAGCGCTTCGATCGGCTTGACAAGGTAATCGACAGCGCCGGTTTCATACCCGCGGAATGCGAACTGGGCGCTGTCCATTTCCGCCGTCACGAACACGATCGGCACATGGCGGGTCTTCGGATTGGCGCGCATCAGCGTGGCCGCTTCGTAGCCATCCATGCCGGGCATTTGCACGTCCATCAGCACCAGGCCGAACTCGCGCCGCAACAGCTGGCGCAGCGCTTCTTCGCCACTGGTGACGGTGACGATTTCCAGGTTGTCGACGCCGTCGAGCAAACCGGACAGCGCCAGCAAATTGGCGTCGTTGTCGTCGACCAGCAGAATGGGGAACGGGTGCGCGCGGTTCATGGCAAGGTCTCCGCCGCCAGTTTTTGCAACAGCGCGGGCAAGTCATCGAGCGCCACCACGCTGTCCGGCGCACGCCGCGCCAGTGCGGCGCGCGGCATCGAATCCATGACAGCGCGCGCCGGGTCTTGCACGATGGTATAGCCGCCCGCGGCGCCGATGCCAGCCAGGCCGCTGGCGCCGTCGGAACCGGCGCCGGTCAGCACCACGCCGATCAGCGCCGCGCCATAACAGGCGCAGGCCGACTCGAACAGTACATCGGCCGAAGGGCGTGCAAAATTCACGGGCGGATCCAGCGCCAGCGCCATCCTGCCATCGAGTTCCACCAGCATGTGGTAGCCGGGCGGCGCCAGGTACACCGTGCCCGCAACGGCTTGCTCACCCTCGTCCGCTTCCTTGACGTGCAGCGGCGACACCGCGTCGAGCAGCCGCGCCAGCCCGTCGCCGCTGGCGGCCGCGATATGGATCACCACCAGCACCGGCAGCGGGAAGCTGGCCGGCAACGGGGGCAGCACGCGCTTGAGCGCCTCCACGCCACCGGTGGAGACGGCGATGGCCACGGCGCGATAGCGCGGCTTGCGGACGGCGCTCGTGGCGGCGGCTTTCATTGCGCGGCTCCCGCCGGTCCCGGCGCCGTACCGGTGCGCAGCGCCCGCGCATATTCCTTGCGGTAGATGCGGGTGTGGGAAACCACTTCGCGGTAATGCGGCGAAATCCCCCGCTGGTCCAGCGTTTCCTTGGCGCCCAGGCACAGGAAGCCGCCCGGCGTCAGGCAACCGTCGAACAGCGAGAGCAAGCGTTCCTTCAGCGACGGCTTAAAGTAAATCATGACGTTACGGCACAGTATCAATTGCATTTCACTGAAGTCGGCATCGGTGGCCAGGTTGTGCGCCGCGAAGACCACGTTGCGCAGCAAGCCCGGATCGAACAACGCCCGGCCATAGCGCGCCACGTAATAATCGGAAAAAGCGGCGCTGCCACCCGACTGCTGGTAATTGCGCGTATAGCGCTGCATGTCGCGCAAATCGAACATGCCCTGGCGCGCCCGTTCCAGCACCGCCTCGTTCAAATCCGTCGCATAGATGCGGCACTTGTCCCCGATACCCTCTTCGCGCAGGATGATGGCCAGCGACAGCACTTCCTCACCGCCCGCGCATCCCGCCACCCAGATTTTCGCGTGCGGATAGGTGCGCAGGTGCGGCACCACTTCGGCGCGCAGCGCGCGGAAAAACACGGGGTCGCGGAACATGTCGGACACATTGACCGTCACGTCTTCCACCAGCGAGCGGCACAAAGCGGTGTCGCGCAGCACGGCCGACATGGCGGCGCCAAAGCTGTCGTAGCCGGATTTGGCCAGCCACGCGGTCAGGCGCCGCGCCAGCGACGCCTGCGCATATTCGGAAAAGTCGTAGCCATGCGCCTGGCGGATGGCGGACACCAGCAAATCGATTTCCAGCGCGGCGATTTGCTGCTCGTTCACGCCACCTCCCCCGCCTGATAAAGCCAGACTCTCATCAGCGAGAACAGCTTGTCGAGGTCGACCGGCTTGGCCAGGTAATCGCTGGCGCCCGCGTCGAGGCATTGTTTCTGGTCGCCCAGCATGGCCTTGGCCGTCAGCGCGATCACGGGCAGGCGCGTCCATCGCGCATCGCGGCGAATGCGGCGCATCGCTTCGAAGCCATCCATTTCCGGCATCATGATATCCATCAGCACGATGTCGATGTCCGGATGTTCCTGCAGCCGCGCCAGCGCTTCGATGCCGTTGCCCGCTTCGACGATCTGCATGCCTTTCTCGGCCAGCACCGACGACAATGAAAAGATATTGCGGATATCGTCGTCGACCAGCAGCACCTTGCGGCGCTCGAACATGGCTTCCTTGTCGAGCGCGCGCCGGATCATTTTTTGCTGGTCTTGCGGCAGCGAGCTTTCCACCAGGTGCAGGAACAGGCTGACTTCGCCCACCAGCCGTTCGGGACTCTTGGCGCCCTTGACGATAATGCTGTCCGTATAGCGGCGCAGGCGCGCTTCATCGAGTTCCGTCAGGCTGCGGCCGGAATGCACGATGACGGGCATTTGCGGCGCGCACTGGCTTGCCTGCAACTGGTCCAGCAATTCAAAGCCGGACATGTCGGACAGCCCCAGGTCCAGCACCATGCAGTCGTAATAGCGCTGCGCCAGCAAGGCCAGCGCTTCCTGGCCTGAGCGGGCGATCGTGATATCCAGGCCGTCCGTGGACAGCAGTTCGGACACGCTCATGGCTTCCACTTCGTCGTCTTCCACCACCAGCAGGCGCTTGTCCTTGCGGTCGATGACGGCGCCGATTGAATCGAGCACCTGGTCCAGCTGTTCCGCACTGACCGGTTTCGTGATGAAGCCGATCGCCCCCAGGCCCAGCGCCTTCTGGCGGTCTTCCAGGCACGTGATGAAGTGCACGGGAATGTGGCGGGTGGCGGGGTTGTCCTTGATGCTGCGCATCACGCCCCAGCCATCGATATGGGGCAGCATCACGTCCAGCAGGATCGCCGTGGGCCGGTAACGCTCGGCCAGCGCCAGCCCCTCTTCGCCATCGCACGCGACGATGGCCTGGAACCCGTGTTCGCGCACGGTGTCGCGCAAGATGCCGGCAAACGCCAGGTCGTCTTCCACGATGAGGATGCAGCGGGTTTCCGGGAGCACGCTGCAACGGTCGTCGTCCATCGCACCGGCCGGCTGACCTTCCGGCGTCGCCGCCAGCGCGGCAAATGGGGCAGGCTTGGCGGCGCCGCATGCGGCAGCAGGGAATTCGGGGACGCGGGCGGGCGCCTGTGGCTGCGCAGGCGAGGCGGCAGGCGCACGCACTGGCGGCGCTGCCGGCATTGCCGGCATTGATGGCATTGCCGGCGTCATGGACGCCATCGGTGTCTGCGACGTCATGTGCGTTGCGGCCTGCGCGGCGGCATGCAGGTCGGCCGCCGCGCTGCCGTCCAGCGGCAGGAACAACGTAAAGATGCTGCCGGCGCCCGGTGCGCTGGACAGGGCGATTTCCCCGCCCATGCGGCGCGCCAGCTGGCGCGAGATCGACAAGCCCAGTCCCGTGCCGCCAAACTTGCGGCTGGTCGAACCGTCCGCTTGCTGGAAGGCGTGGAAAATGCGTTCGTGCTGGTCCGGCGCGATGCCGACACCGGTATCGCTGATGGCAAACGCCACGGCGGCATCCGGCAAGCCATGTTCGCCGGCGACGGCAGGACGGATCGACAGGCCCACCCTGCCATGCGACGTAAACTTGATGGCGTTGGCCAGCAGGTTTTTCAGCACTTGCTGCAGGCGCTGTGGATCGGTCTTGATGGAAGACGGCGCGCCCGCCGCCAGATCGACGGAAAACGCCAGTCCCTGGTGTTCCGCCTGCGGCATGAACAAGTCTTTCAATTGCGCCGCCAGGTTGTCGAGCGCGACAGTTTCCAGCTGCAATTCCACGCGGCCTGCCTCGATCTTCGACAGGTCCAGGATATCGTTGATCAGGTTCAGCAAATCCTTGCCGGCGCTGTTGATGGTGGCTGCATATTCGACTTGCTTATCGCTGAGCTTGCCTTCCTTGTTTTGCTTCAGCAGGCTGGACAGGATCAGCATGCTGTTCAGCGGCGTGCGCAACTCGTGCGACATGTTGGCGAGGAACTCGGATTTGTACGCGCTGGTACGCTCCAGTTCGTCCGCCTTGCGGCGCAATTCACGGCTGGCCTGTTCGCTTTCCGCGCTCTTTTGCCGGATCACTTCGCGCTGCTGTTCCAGCAATTGCGCGCGCTCTTCCAGTTCTTCATTCGATTGCTGCAATTCCTCTTGCTGGACCATCAATTCTTCGGTCTGCACCTGGGTCTGTTCCAGCAACGTGGCCACGCGGCGGCGCGCCTGTTCCACGCCGATGGCCACCGCCACGGCTTCCGCCGCCTGCTCCAGCCATGCGAGCTTGATGTCGTCGAGTTCCCCCAGGGTGCCGAGTTCCACCAGGCCCATCAGGCTGCCGTCATGCACCAGCGGCACCGCGACCACGGCGGCGGGCGCCGTGCTGCCCAGCGCCGAGCCGACGTCGAGATAGGACGACGGCACCTGTTTCAACACCGCGGTGCGGCGCTCGACCGCCGCCATGCCGGCCCACCCTTCGCCCAGCGTCACCTGGTTGCGCGGCGGCTGCGACGGCGTCATCGCATAGGACGCTGCCAGTTCCAGCACTTGCCGGTCGGCGTCGAACAGGTACAGCGCGCCCACGGCGCCGCCCACCTGTTCCGTCACAAAGCGGATCACGGCGCCCGTCAACTGGTCCAGCTGGCGGTCGCCCCGCAATTGCACATTGAGCGTATTGATGCCGCTCTTGAACCAGTCCTGGCGCCGCTCGTCGTCGCGGTGGATGCGCAAGGTGCGCGTCATGCGGGCAAAGCCCCGGCCCAGCAACAGTTGCGCATCGCTCATGCCGGCAATCGCCATGCCCAACGCGCCGATTTCATCGCGCAAGCCGGAAAACTTGCCCAGTTCGAGCGGTGGCGGTTCGCGCACGTCGCGGCTCAAGTCGCCGGCCGCAATCGCTTCCACCATGTCGGCGCGGTCGCGGCAATCGTCGCCCAAGGTGCGCAGCGTCGCCAGCACGTGCTGGATCTGTTCGGTCAGCGACAGGTAGGCGCCGACGGCGAAATACGCAAACAACAGGCACGCCAGCAAGGTCAGCCCGCCCGCCCAAGCCAGCCGTTCGCGCGCGTGGACGATGCGGCTGTTCAGCGCCGTGCGCAGCGCGGGCGCCAGCACTTCTTCTCCACCCGTATAAAACTGGTCGATCAGGTTGGTGAAATGGTCGATGTAGGCAGCCGTGCTCATGCCCAGGCGGGCGCCGATGATTTCATCCTGCACGATGGCGATGGTATTGCGGATGCCGGTTTCGACCCGCTGGTCCAGGCCCGCGATCACGGGACGCAGCACGGGATTGTATGCCGTGACTTTTTCCAGGTTCGCAGTCTGCAAGTCGCGCGCGATGCGCATGTGCCCCAACAAGCCCGCCATTTCCAGTTTTTCCGCATCCGTCACGGCGCCGCGCGCCACCATGGCGGCGCCGGCCGCCCGCAACTGGCCCAGCCGCTCTGTAAAGAAGGGCAACTTGACCAGCGTGTCGATCAGGTAATACGACGAAATTTCCGGGTCCAGGGTCAGCGCGCTGGTATCGGCAATGTCGGTGCCCAATGTGAGCATCTTGGCAATCAATTGCTCGTGACGCAGCGTATTGATCTTTTGCGTCCATTCCAGGCCGAACTGGCGTAGTGCGCGCCAGTCGGACGAGACTTCGCGCCAGCGCTGCGACCCGGCCACGGCCGGGGGCAGGAATTCCGACAATTGGCCAAGGGCCAGGTCGACTTCCGCGGCTTTGGCGCGCTGCTTCGGGCCAAATGCGGGGTTACCTCCAAGCAATCCGGCAGACAGGCCGCGGTCGTGCTGGACCAGCTGAATAACCCGGTTCAGGCGCACCAGCGCTTCGACACCGCGCAATTCGTTGCGGGACGGTTCGATCACCTGGTCCATCGCAACGAACAATTGCGCCAGCAACACGACGATGGCGCCCAGCGCGAGGATGCCCAGCAGGACAAATTTGTGCGCATAGCGCAGCCTGCTCATCAAGTTGATAGCGGGGTAGAACAGGGGTTTCAAAGACCCTCCCGGGCGGCGTCAGTCATCGCACATGCATTATAGAAAGCATCGACGACTGCCAAATGGGTGTCAAGGAGAAAGTAATTAATTACCGGGACGCTGCGGCAGTCCCGCCACAAAATGTCAGCCGGAAATATTTGGCGTGAAAGAATTACCAGCGTATTTTACCGGTCCACATATCCTTATACATCACCCAATCGCCGATCAGGCTATATACAGGGTATTTAAATGTGGCGGGACGATTATGCTCGAAAAAGAAATGACCAACCCATGCGAAGCCATATCCCGCAATAGGCATCAGCCAGAGCAGCATATAATTTTCAAGCACAACGGCAGCAATCAGGATCAACACAACCAACGTGGAGCCGGCAAAATGCAAACGGCGGCAAGTAATATTGGCATGCTCTTGCAGGTAAAACGGATAAAACTCTTTAAAAGTATGGAACCGCTCCGCCTGCGCCTGCATATCAATTCTCCTCGATACGGCTCACATAATTCAAATCGGTTTCATCGCCCCATACAAATACTTTGGGTTCGCGTAATACTTGCACGAGGAATTGTTGCTGCTCCCGCAAACGGCGGCGGAAATCCGGCAACGAATACAGGTTGGGATTGATTTTACGGCGCAAAATACGTTCCGCCACCGGGAGCCGTGACAGCAATTCGCCATAACTGGTGTTGTCGCCAATCAGCAGCAATTCAATCTTGCCATCCGTGGCTTCCTGTTCCATGGCGCTGGCGCCATACACAAAGGCCACATTCAATACATCGCCCAATGGCGACAATGCGGAATTCAATACGCTGACCAGGCCGAATGTTTTACGAACCAGGCTGGACAACTCCTCATAAACGAGGCTGTCTTTATTTGGACGGAAACGGCGCACATTGCCGATGCGTTCGGAAACGATCAATCCGGAATCGTGTAAGCGCCGCAATTCACGTTGCGCAGATGCACTACCTAACCCTGTGAGACGCATGATCTCGTTCAAGTGAAATCCATCGTTGACGCGAACGAACATCAACCCCAGCAGCTTTTGCTGGGCGGGTGTGAAGAGGGCTTGGGCGATCATGGGCCAAATCTTAGCACGTATGCGCCAGCTTCTGGCACAGACTGCATGCACTTTCGCCATTGCATAGAGGAACGCTATGGAACAGCTGACGCGCCCGTACGACAGTGGACGCCCCCATGGACGCACCGGTCTGCCGCCAGCAACGTTATCGCCTGGTCTTCGCGGGGCGGCTATTTAAATAGTTCGCTGCTATGAGAGCGAAATTAAGATTAATTTGAGCAATGTGCCGGGAAGAATGAGTTTCCTCGCACCATACTATTTTTTTGCTCGATTTTTTAAAAGCGCGTGCTATAGTGAAGACGTGGAGTACAGGTGCGCCGGAGTTGCAGAGCGGGACCGGGCAGGTACTTCGCAAATGGCCACTCTCATAGGGTGGCCATTTCTTTTTCAGCGTATTTTTTTGATTTTACAAATACCGACCAAACCATTCCATTAACTCCTTACGGACCGGAATCGGATATTTTGTCAATCCATGGTCGCCATTCGGATAGATCACCAGCTTATAAGGCTGCTCCCGTTCTTTAAGCTTTTGCGCCATGACGACCGCGTTCTCTTTTGAGACCTGGACATCGGCATCGCCATGCAACAGCAGTACCGGCAATTTCGGATCAATGCGATCCAGCCAATATAAAACGGAACGGTCTTTCAACGCTTGTTCCCGGTTATTTTCATAATCGGGGATCAGCCTCTCCATCACCCGTTCCATTTCCGGCCGGCGCGGTAATTCCGTCAACAAATCCGAAACACCGCCCCAGATCGCAATGGCTTTAATACGACGGCTGCGCGCGGCGGCCAGATACGTCATGATATTGCCGCGGCTGATACCAATCATGCCGATCTTTTCAGGATCCGCTTCCGGCATGCCGTCGATAACAGGTAATAACGCCATCACGTCATTCACATCCCGGCCACCGAATTCATCGTGGCCGACACCCCGATATTGGCTGGAAATAACGATATAACCCTGGTCAGCCCACTGCATCTGGTCACGCACCAGCTCCCGTAGCGACAATGGCTCCCTGCGGATGTTGCCGCCCCGGTTAAACACCAGCACGGGTAATTTGCGCCCGTCGTTGCGTTTAGGTTTGACCACATGGCCATCCACGGTCAATCCGTCGACTTTATAGGTAAAGGCAAAGCAGTCCAGCTGTTCGCGTAACCGCCGTACCATTTCTTCGTTTCGGGTACGGTTGTCGTTATTCCCCGCCGCAACGTTTTCACTGGTGTCTGGAGAGCGTTTCGGTAACAGTGCATTCAGCGCCTTATCCGTAAAGCATGTGGTCTGACTGACAACTGACGGGGCGGACGAAAACAGGGCGGCCTGGGCCTGGGCAGCCCCCGGCAACAAGCAGCATGTGGCAGCGATGGCGCACAGGCGGGAGAGAAAGTGGGCGGGCATTGAAGTTATCAAAAAGGAAAATATTACCATAAGACAACGCCCGCACCACGGTTTTTACGCGCTTACTTCGGGAAGTTATAGGTCAGCGTATACGCGCCACTGCCCGAATACGACTTCACCTGTGCATAGTAGTAACCGGCCGTGCCATTGTATGAAATGGATTCGGTCGACGTCTGCCCTTCGCTGGCGGCGACTTTGACCCACGCGCTGCCCGAGTATTTATACAGGTACAGGTCGAAATCCGTTCCCGCCGGGCCCGTCAATTGCAAGGTGAAGGTGCCCGCAGCGGCCGACACATAACCGGGCGACGCGCTCGGCGCATTGGCGCTGCCGCCGGATGCCAGCGTGCCGGTCTGCGTCACGCCGGCCGGGCCCGTGTACTTGGCAAACACGTTGCGGACCGCGCCTTCATTGACGGCGTGCCATGGATAACCCAGGGTGCGCATGCGCGAATTTTCCGTCGGACGGTACTTGCCGGCCGCGCAATATTGCGCACCCTGGAAGATGCCGACCGTGCCATTGGCATAGACGCCGGGCTGCGTCGGCACCGGGGTATTGGCGGCAATCAAATTGCCCCATTTCACGGCGCGCGTGCCGTTCAGCGACACATTGACTTCGGTCGGCTCCGACGTGGTGCTGCAGGTGCCGTATTCATATTCATCGGCCAGCGCAAACGCCGTGTGGCCGATCTCGTGCAGCGCGATTTCAATCGACTGGTCCGCCATCGACAAGGTGGCGATTTCACCGCCGGAACCGCCATAGCGGGTCGAATTGGAAATCACGATGATGACGTCGCGCTGGTCCGGCTGCAGTACGGAACCGACGATGTTGTACACCTTGGTGGAATTCACGCACAGCAGGCGGTCGATGTTGAAGCAGCCAAACTCGCCATCCATGGCGGTGTCTTTATAAATGCCCTTGTCGATCTCGTCCGCGCCGGACTGGTTACTGGCCACGTCCACGCGGCGGATATTCATCGACGCCTTGTTGGCGGCAAACACGGGATCGGCCAGGAAACCATTGATGACCTTTTGCGCGTCGGCTTGCCACTTGCCCATTTCCGCCGCCGTGTAGCCGTCGCCGACAAACACGTAGTCCATCTTGGTGGCGGACGAGCCGCTGTTGAGGATGGTGGTGGCGGTGGCCGCCGGCGCCAGCGCGGCTTTATTCATTTTGCCGGCCTGGGTGGTGGTGGCCAGTTGCTCCAAGGCGGCGCGGCCATAGGCGGCCAGCGGCGTCGCGGCGACGGCGGCCTTGGCGCTGCTTCCATTGCCATGGATGACAGGCAGCACTTCGACATTGGCCGTGTTCTTGTCGAACGGCAGCGACACTTCAAACACGCCTTCCGGGCGTTTCACGTGCTGCGACACGTCGATCGCGCCCGTCTTGCGGTTGAAGGCTTCGATGTGGCGCTGCTGGCTGTTGTTAACGGTTACTTCGTGCAGGATATTGCCGGCGGCATCTTTCGCCACCACGCGCCACTGGCCGCCCTCGGCGCCTTTGCGCACGTCGGGGGTGACGGCAAACGTGCCGATCTCGGCATGGGTGGCGGTAAAGGCGGTGCCGGTACGGCCCTCGGTAAAGTTAAACCGCAGCGAAATGTTATCCGCATAAGCGGCCTGGGATGCCAGCAATGCAAGCAGTGCCGCGGTACGGCGCAGGTAAGGCATGGTTGTCTCCTTGTGGTTTTGGTTTGGTTCAGAGACTGTAGAGTTGTTGGCAAAACGCGGCTTGCCTGTTCGTGCGGGAATTGCACGAAACTGCTATGAACGTGGGGAACTGTCGCGGATTTGCCGCCGTCCGCCCTACGGGGTTGAGGGGGCGGGGTTTTTCCGGGTACTGCGCCACGCGGCGGGCGACATGCCGTATTGCGCGCTGAAGGCCCGGGTAAAGTGGCTGGCGCTTTGAAAACCCACTTCCTGCGCGATGTCCGTGATGCGCGCATCGCTGCCCACCAGCGCGCCGGCGGCCTGTTCGAGCCGGCGCTCCTGCACGTAGCGGTGCGGCGGCACGCCCACCGCGCGGTGGAATTCGCGGGAAAAATGGGCGGCGCTCATGCCGCACAGCGCGGCCAGTTCGCCGTTCGACGGCGGCGCATCGGCATGTTCGGCAATATGGCGCAGCACGCGCCGCAGGCGGGCGCCGGACAGGCCGCCATCCAGCGCGTGGTCCGGTTTTGAATAATGTTCGAGCAGGTAGCACACCAGGGTCATCACCGTGTGGTCGCACAGGTCCGGCGCCAGCGGCCCGGCAAGCGCCCGCGCGTCGAGCATGCGGCGCACCATGTCCAGCACCGTACGGTCCGACACGAACTTGTTGGCCGTCAGCACGGCGCCCGTTTCATCGCCGCGCCGCATGGCCAACTGGTCGACCAGGGCGATGGGAATGAACACATTGACAATATCGCAGCCGCTCAACTGGCTCCACCGCCCCTGCTCGCCCGGTGGACACAGTCGGAAACGGCTGGCCGGGATCGTGCCGCCCCACACAGGCGTATTGCCGTGCCAGATACGGGCGTCGAGCGGTTCCATCATCAGCGCCAGGCGGTAACTGCCGGGATGGGGGCTGACGGAACGGATGATCTGGGCGGGGCCGTCGCTGGTCCAGCGCCCCAGCGCGGCGCCGGACGTGGGCAGCGGACCGATACACGCGTGCAATGCATCGACGCCGCTCTGGCGGAACCATTGCTGGAGATCGTCAACGCAGCTGATCATTCCCTCACCCTATCTATCGCCTTTATCTGCTCTCAGGTATAAGGCCGTCAATCGTTACTTTTCATTCTAGCTGATTTTACATTAACATCTTTCGCTTTTACCTATGCAAGAATTACAGTTAAATACTTAAACTTCAGCACCTCGTGTGTATATTTTTAACAACTGGCACAAAAATCATTTAGTCACTCTATCTAGATGCAGCGTATGCTAGCGGCCAGTGAGCATAGCCGTAGACTCGTACATAGTACCTACCGCACGAAGTGTCGCAGACGAATTGGAATATCAGGAAGAGGCTAGCCCTGCCCCAAAAAAACAAAAATCTTGACAAAGCATTCTTAAGTTTCGGAAATTTGATACAATTTATTTTTTACAAAAAAATTGAAACATAATGAGCCTTGATTACAATGTTATCGCAACAGGACTAATCGCACCAGTTGCAGTCTTAATCGTAAAAACATTACTTGACTTCAGTTTAGCGCACTATTTCGTTAAATATTTCTGGTGGCTTCCTGTTCGCGGACTTTTTCGGGACCACCCAGTTGATCTTTCGGGAAAATGGGAGCAAGAGTGGGGCGCTGCAGGGAGTGATAAATTTCAACAAATTACAGATCGCCATAGCTATTCAACAATTCGACAATTCGGAAGTTATATATACGCAGAGTTTGATGCGAAAGGTGAAGCGTACTGCCTCTTCGGGAAAATAAAAAGGTTCTTCACGGATTGCCGGGAAACGCTGCTTTGATCTTCAGGAAGAAGAATTCCGAGTCGCGATAGCCATAGGCCATCCGTTTCATTACCTTTATCTTGTTGTTGATGCCCTCGAGCTGGC
>NZ_WKJJ01000044.1 GCF_009674485.1 Pseudoduganella rivuli
CCATCCCGAACAGGACCGTGAAACGACTTTGCGCCGATGATAGTGCTGCAACCAGTGTGAAAGTAGGTTATCGTCAGGCTAGTTATATAGAAAAACCCCGTCAGTTAGCTCTGGCGGGGTTTTTTGCATTTCAGGGCCATTCGTTGGGGGACGGTGAATTAGTGATACTCGGTGGGAGGCTTTCGGACCAAACCAGGGTGGTATACAATGAACAACATTGCGATCGGCGGCTCCAGCGGAGGCCTATCGATAAATACGGCTACATCCGGACAAGTTGAGGGGTTAAACAGTTTTAAGCCTCACTGCTCTCCCCAATGAAATACATTCGCTTTTTTGGGCCCGGCTTTACGGGATCCATTTAACTCTATTCGCAACAGTTAAGGTCACTTCTAAAAACATGCGAAGTGGCCAAAGCACGGCAAAACCATTTCACTTACAAACTGCAACCCGCTTGGACAAGCGTTACAAAGGCATGCGGGGAGTACGAAGATCTCAACCCACAGGAGGGAACGATGGAAATGCATGGAGCGAAAGCAGACGGCAGTCACGGCGTGTTGAGCATTACGGAGCTGACCACCTGGATCAATACGCATCTACCGGCCATCAACGCCACGCACGCAGGGCATCTGGCGGACTTCTTTCATAACCACAATGGCACGACCAGCGGTGGCGGCACGGCGCGCACCTTCAAGGGACGTACCGTGTTTCACCATACCTGCCACGGCCGCAATTATGGCGGCGGCACGATTTTCTTCGCGCCGGTGGACGACAAATTCAAGATCGGCACCATCGTCGGCCTTGGCCAGCACACACCGCAGGGCATGACGACCTACCAGCTGGCGTGGAGCCGCAACGGCTGGGGCGGGACGAACGGGCAGATCGACATCACCTGACGGCAAGCGATCACGCGGCGGCACATGGACGTCGCCCGGCCAGATCATGCAGGTCGGAGCATCGCAATCGGAAGATACAACGCCGCGAACGACCCCACCGGCTCGTCCGGAGCGTGCCTTGTCCTGCCATGGCGAGCGCGCTTTGTCAGCGATACCGACGGTCAGCGCCGCATCAGCGCATCGAACAGTGGCTGCGCGGCATCGGCAATCCGGTCCAGGCTGGCTTCGCGCAGCGCGGCCGTGTCAACGCGGTGTTCGCTGCGCAAGCCGGCCCACGCCAGCAGCGCCGCGCAGGCTTGCGGCGCATCGAACAAGCCGTGCAGGTAGGTGCCCAGTACTTGCCCGTCCGCCGACAGCGCGCCTTCCGCGCGTCCGTCGATATGGAAAGCAGGCTGCGCCAGCGCCGCACCGCTGGATACGCCCATGTGGATTTCGTAGCCGGCCACGGCCGCGTCCGGCGCAAATGCGCAAGTCCCTTGCACTTGCACCAGCCGTTTTTCGCGCGTCAGCGCCGTGGTCATATCCAGCAGCCCCAGCGCCGTGGACATACCCGGCGCCCCTTCCACACCGAATTCATCCGTCACATCGCGTCCCAGCATCTGGAAACCACCGCAAATACCGATGACCTTGCCGCCATAGCGCAAGTGGCGCGCGATCTGTGCCGGCCAACCATACGCTTCCAGCCACGCCAGGTCGCCCCGCGTATTCTTGCTGCCGGGGATGATGATCAAATCCGCCGGGGGGATCGCTTCGCCCTGGCGGATGAATTGCAAGTCCACGTCCGGATGCGCGCGCAGCGCATCGAAGTCCGTGTGGTTGCTCATGCGGGGCAGGCTCGGCACCACCACGCGGAATGCGCCGCGTGACGCCTGCACCGGTTGCACCGCGTCTTCCGCATCGAGGTATAGCCCGTGCAGGTAGGGCAGTACCGCCAGCACCGGCTTGCCGGTCTGCTGTTCCAGCCAGACCAGGCCCGGCTCCAGCAATTTGATATCGCCGCGGAAGCGGTTGATGACAAAGCCGATAATGCGATTACGCTCGCTCTCCGACAGGCACGACAAGGTGCCGACGATGTGCGCAAAGACACCGCCCCGGTCGATATCGGCCACCAGCACCACCGGGCAGTCGACGGCTTCGGCAAAGCCCATGTTGGCGATGTCGCGGTCGCGCAAATTGATTTCAGCGGGACTCCCCGCGCCTTCCACCATCACCGTGTCATATTGCGCGAGCAGGCGCTGGTGCGATTCCAGCACGGCGCCCATCGCGACGGTTTTATATTGGTGGTAATCGCGTGCATTCATTTCCGCGCGCACCTTGCCGTGGATGATCACTTGCGCGCCGATGTCGCTGGAAGGTTTCAGCAGCACCGGATTCATGTCCGTATGCGGCGCCACGCCGGCGGCCACCGCCTGCAATGCCTGGGCGCGGCCGATTTCTCCGCCGTCGCTGGTGACGGCGCTGTTGAGCGCCATGTTTTGCGGCTTGAATGGCACCACGCGCACGCCGGCGCGTTTGAACAGGCGGCACAGGGCCGCCACCACGGTACTTTTGCCCGCATCGGACGTGGTGCCTTGCACCATCAGGGTACGGTAAGCGGTCATCAGTTTTTCCTGTGCTGGCGGGCTTCTTCCAGCTTTTCGCAAATCATCGCCGTACCCTGGATCATGCGCGGGCCTGAACGGTTCACCAGGCTGCTGTCGATGGTGAACAGATTGTTGTTTTTGACGGCTTTCATATTCTTATAGGGCTTCCACAAGTCGACGCCGCCGTAATTTTTTTCCGCAGTGGCAAATACCGCTTCCGGGTCTTCGCGCAAGACGTTTTCCACATCGACCACGGGTGCCGTGGTCTTCAGCGCGGCAAATACGTTATCGCCGCCACAGACACGCATCGCATCGTTGATGATGTGGCCGCCGGCCAGCGTGTACAGCGGCTTGTCCCACACCTGGTAAAACACACGCACTGGCGGGCGCTGCGCATATTGCGCCGTCAATGCGGCAAGTTTGCCGCGCAGGTCCGCTGCCACCTTGTCGGCCACGGCTTCGGTGCCCAGCAGCTTGCCCATGCGCTGCACATTGTTCGGGATGTCCGCCAGTTTTTTCGGTTCACTGTGGAACAGGGGAATACCCAGTTGGCGCAGCGTATCGATCTGGCGTTCGGACGCGCCATGCATCCAGATCACGATCAAATCCGGTTTCAGCGACGCCACCCGTTCCATATCCACATTGCGGTTATCGCCGATGTTCTGGATTTTTTTTGCGGCTTCAGGGTAATCGCTATAACTGACCACGCCGACGATCTTGTCGCCACCGCCCGCCGCGAACAGCATTTCCGTCACGTGCGGCGCCATGGAAACCACGCGCTGCGCGGGTTTTTGCAGCGTGACAGGTCTACCGTCGTCGTCCTGTACGGTAATGACGGCTTGCGCCTGCGTGGCCATGGCTGCCAGCAAGGCCGACGCCAATGCATTGCGGTTGATCTTCATGCTTGACTCCAAAGTTGTAATGCCTGTTCGAGACGGCGCCAGCCCGCTTCATCGGGCGGCAAGCCGAGACGGATGCCGCGCGCGGCGCGGGGAAACAGCCGCACCCAGATGCCGCGCTGCGCCATATGTTCATGAAATGCTTCCGCCCGCGGTTCCGCCCACCACTGGAACAGGGCCGTCCCCGACGACGCGATTCCATACCGGGCCAGCAGCGCCTGCAAGCGCGCGCCATCCCGGGCCAGCTGTTCGCGCATTGAGCCCTGCCACGGCGTGTCGCACAGCGCGGCCAGCGCCACTTGCTGCGCGGGGCCGCTGACCGCCCACGGCCCCAGCATCGCTTCCAGCTGTTGCAGCAGCGGCAAGGGCGCGGCCACAAAGCCCAGCCGCAAGCCCGCCAGCCCAAAAAATTTGCCGACCGAGCGCAGCACGATCAGCGCGCCGCCCTCGGCCCATCCCCGGTCCGATTGCGCCGCCACACTGCCGGCCACGGTATCGCCAAACGCTTCATCGACCACAAGCCAGCCGCCACGCGCGGCCAGCCGCTCGGCCCACTGCAATAACTGCTGCGCCGGCACGTGCGCGCCGGTGGGGTTGTTCGGATTGCAGATCACCATGACGTCGCAATGATCGACCGCCGCGGCCAGTTCATCGTAGGGCACTTCGCGCATCGCATGGCCATGCTGTTGCCAGTGATGGGCATGTTCGGCATAGGACGGCGACGACACCACCACGCGCGATGCGGGACGCAACCGTGGCAATGCCTGGATGGCCGCCTGCGTGCCGGCCACCGCCAGCATGCGCGGCGCGCCATAAAAAGCCTGCGCCGCCTGCGCCAGTGCAGGATCGGTTTCCGGCAAGCGGTGCCACGCATTGCCGGCAATCGGTGGCGCCGGGTACCAATGGGGATTGATGCCGGTGGACAGGTCCAGCCAGTCGTGTTCTCCATAACGCCGCATGGCGTCGCGCAAATTACCGCCGTGTTCAGGCATGGTGTCTTCCCAGTGCAATGATGAACGCAACGGCCAGCCACAGCGCCGTTGTATTGCGCACCAGCCGCCAGGCGCGCAGGATGTCGGCCGTGCGCGCGGGCTGTCCCAGGCCGAGCGGCGGGCGCTGCTCCACTTCGCCGTCATACACGGCGGCGCCGCCCAGCGACAAGCCCAGCGCGCCGGCGCCGCTGGACATCACGGGACCGGCGTTGGGGCTGCTCCAGGCAGGCGCCTGCGCGCGCCAGCAATGCCATGCACGGCGTTTGCCATCCAGCGTCGGCGCCAGAAACACATACGACAGCGCCGTCAGGCGCGCGGGAATCAAATTCAATGCATCGTCGATGCGGGCGGCGCACCAGCCGTAGCGCAGGAAACGCGCATTACGGTATCCCCACATGGCGTCGAGCGTATTGGCAAGGCGGAACAGGATGGCGCCCGGGCCGCCCGCAACGGCAAACCAGAACAGCGTGCCGAATACCGCGTCGTTGCCGTTTTCCAGCAGCGATTCCGTGCTGGCCTTGGCCAGGTCCGCTTCACCGGCTTCGCTGGTATCGCGGCTGACGATGCGCGAAGTCAGCCACCGTGCCCGTGGCAAGTCGCCGCGCACCAGGGCGTCAGCGATCGGCACATTATGGTCGCGCAGGCTGCGCAAGCCGATGCACAGGTACAGCAATAGCGCGTGCACGGCGTATCCGCCATAACCGGCCAGTACGCCAGCCAATAAAGTCAGTGGCAGCACGGCCAGCAGCCAGCCCACGATGCCGTGTGCATAGCCGCCGTGGCGGTTCAATATTTTTTCAATGGCGGACGCCAGCCGGCCGAATCCGACCAGCGGATGCCAGCGCCGTGCTTCTCCCAGCAGTGCGTCGAGCACGACGCCGGCCGCCATCAGCAGCGCGATGTCCAGCGCACCGAGTCCGCTCAGCATGGCGCGCCTTTCATTACCAGCGGCAGGCCCGCCGCCACGAAGACCGCGCGGTCGCAGACAGCGGCCACGGCCTGGTTCAGGCGTCCCGCTTCATCGGCAAAGGCGCGCGAGACGGCGCCGAAAGGCACGATCCCCATGCCCACTTCATTCGACACCAGCACGATATCACCTGTTACGCCTGCCGCATTGTCCAGCGCCGTAAGCAGCGCCGCGCGCTGTTCATGAAAACGCGCCGGCAATGCGATGGCGCCCACGTCGGGATATTCGGTGGCGCCGTCGAACATCAGGTTGGTGAGCCACAACGTCAGGCAATCGACCAGGACCAGCCGCTGCGGCGCCGCCCACTGCGTCACCATGGCCGCCAGTGCCAGCGGTTCTTCCACCGTGGTCCAGCTGGCCGGGCGCTGCTGGCGGTGATGCGCGATGCGCACGGCCATCTCGCCATCGCCCGCCTGCGCGGTCGCGATATAGACGACTTCCTTGCCCGAATCGATGGCCAGCTTTTCCGCGTAGGCGCTCTTGCCCGAGCGCGCGCCGCCGAACACCAGGGTCCGCATTATGCGCCGCTCCGCGACAGCAGCGCCGCCACGGCGGCCGGATTCGACGGGAAGTAGGCATGGAAGTACGATGCCGTCAGCGAACCCACGCGGTACACGGCTTCGCCCTGCGCGCCGGATGGATGTTTCACCGTGTGGGCCAGCGGCGTGGCAACCGTCTGCATGGACGAATAATGGAACGTATGGCCCCGCAATTCACCCTGCGGCGTCGGCATGGCTTGCGAACCCAGTCCCGCCAGGCGCTTTTGCATGGCGACATGGCCCGGCAGCAGCCCGGCCATCGGCCATACAGTATCTTCCTTGTCGGACAGCGTTTCCGCCAGCGCCATCATGCCGCCGCACTCCGCCCAGATCGGCACACCTTCCTGGTGCGCGGCGCGCATCGACGCCTGCCAGTGCGCGGCTTCCGACAGCGCCTGCGCATGCAATTCCGGATAACCGCCTGGCAGGTAAATCGCATCGGCATCGAACGGAGGCGGCTGGTCCGCCAGCGGTGAAAAGAACGTCACCTCGGCCCCCAGCGCGCGCAAGGTATCCACGTTGGCCGGATACAGGAACATGAACGCCGCATCGCGCGCGATGGCGATCTTGCGGCTGGCCAGCAGTGGCGGCACCGGCGCCGTGGTGGGCGCCTGCAGCGCATCGTCCAGCTGCAAACGCGCCGGGCGCAGGCTGCTCCATGCCGCTTCGTCGAAATTCAATTGCGCCGCCAGGTTGTCCAGCAGGGCATCGAGATCGGGTATTTCATCCGGCAGCACCAGGCCCAGGTGCCGTTCCGGCAGCGACACGGCCTGTTTCGGCAGCGTGGCAAACAGGGGAATGCCGCGCAGGGCGGCGGTAATCATGGCGGCATGGCCCGCGCTGCCGACACGGTTGGCAATCACGCCGGCCATCTCCACCGGACCGTAGTCGCGCAAGCCGTGCACCAGCGCGCCGGCCGTTTGCGCCATCGCGCCAGCATCGATGACCGCCATGACGGGCACGCCGAATTCGCGCGCCAGGTCGGCCGACGACGGATTGCCGTCATACAGACCCATGACACCTTCGATCAGGATCACATCCGCTTCCATGGCTGCCTGGGCCAGTTGCGCGCGGCACGCTTCGCGGCCCACGATCCACAAGTCCAGCGAACGCACGGGTGCGCCGCTGGCCCGCTCGAGGATGGCCGGGTCGATGAAATCCGGGCCGCATTTGAAGACACGCACCTTGCGGCCCATGTTGACCAGCTTGCGCGCCAGCGCGGCCGTCACGGTGGTCTTGCCCTGACCAGACGCCACGGCGGACACCATCAGCACCGGCGCGTTGTAATGCGACGCCATCACCATTCCGTGCCCGCCTGCGCCTTGATGCCGGATTTGAATGCGTGCTTGACCACTTCCATTTCCGTGACGGTATCGGCGATGTCGATCAGTTCCGGCGGTGCGCCACGGCCGGTGATGACCACGTGCTGCATGGCGGGGCGCACCAGCAAGTCGGTCAGCACGGTCTCAATATCCAGGTAGCGGTATTTCAGCGCGATATTCAGTTCATCCAGCACCACCAGGCCGATGTCCGGATCGGTGAGGAAACGCTTGGCCTGTTGCCATGCCAGTTGCGCCTTGGCGATATCGCGTTCGCGGTCTTGCGTGACCCACGTATAGCCTTCCCCCATCGAGTGGAAGCTGATTTCTTCGGGGAAGCGGCGCAGGAACATTTCCTCGCCGGTTTCCATCGCGCCTTTGATGAATTGCACCACGCCGACTTTCATGCCGTGACCCATGGCGCGGATCGCCATGCCGAAGCCAGACGAACTCTTGCCCTTGCCGTTGCCGGTATTGACGATGATGATGCCGATCTGCTTGTCGGCCGCCGCGATTTTCGCGTCGATGATTTCCTTCTTGCGTTCCATGCGGATGCGGTGGCGCTCGTTCAGCGCGGCGCGTTCCTGGTCTTGTTCTGTCGTCATGTAGTGGTTTCTTTCGGAATGAAGATATGGCGCGCGCCATGCCGGATCACTTCAATGTCGTGATCCAGGCAGCGGCCAAGGATATCGGTTTGCATCACGTCCGCCACGGGGCCGGCCTGCCACGTGCCGTCGCCCATCAGCAGCAGCGCATGGGTGGAGACGCTGTGCGCCAGCGTTAAATCATGGCCCACCATCACCACGGTCTTGCCCTGTTCGCGGCACAGATTGGCCAGCAGGCGCATCACGCTGACCTGGTGCGCCAGGTCCAGCGCATTGGCCGGTTCGTCCAGCAACAGCAGCGGCGTATCCTGCGCCAGCATGGCGGCAATCGCCACGCGCTGGCGCTCGCCGCCGGACAGGGTGCGCACATTGCGCGCCGCCAGGTTGTCGACTTCCATGGCCGCCAGCGCCGCCATGGCCAGCCGGTGATCGTCGCTGCCTTCCCAGTAGCGGTTGTCGTGATAGGGGTGGCGCGCCGACAGCACGGTTTCCAGCACGCTGTAGGCAAAAGCGTCGCTGCGGCTTTGCGCGAGGAAGGCGCGTTCGCGCGCCAGCGCCGCCAATGGCCAGTCGTGCAGCGCCTTGCCCTGGATCGCGACATGGCCGTCATCGGCCGGGATCAGGCCTGCCAGCGTGCGCAGTAACGTGCTTTTGCCGGCGCCATTGCGGCCGATCACGCTCCAGCATTCGCCATCCCGCACTTGCCACGTGAGGCCTTGCACCAGCGTGCGGGCGCCGATCCTGAGGGTTAAGTCATGGGTGGAGATCATTTGCGCAGCCTGTGTAATTGGTACAGGAATACGGGTGTCCCGATCAGCGCCGTCACTACGCCGACCGGCAATTGCTGTGGTGCGATCATGGTGCGCGCCAGCGTGTCGGCCAGCACCAGGTAGCCGCCGCCCAGCAAGGTGGCGGCGGGAATCAATACACGATGGTCGGCGCCGAAGGCAAAGCGGCATGCGTGCGGCACGATCAGGCCGACAAAGCCCACACTGCCGCCATTGGTGACGGCGCTGGCTGTCAGCAAGGCGGAAGCGAAGAACAAGCCTTTGCGCTGCAAGCCCACGTTGATGCCCAGCGTGACCGCGCTTTCCGCGTGCAGCGCCATGACATTGATGGCGCGGGCGCTGCGCAGTGCGAAGGCCAGGCAGCCGGCCAGCACCACCCATGGCATCAGCCGGAAGGATGCGCCGGACAAATCGCCGATCAGCCAGAACACCATCGAACGCAGCCGGCTTTCCGGCGCAATCGACAGCATCAGCGTAATCAGCGCCGTGCAGGCGGCGGACAGGATCACGCCGGTCAGCAACAGCAATGCCGTGCCGCCTTCCGCTGCCGTGCCGCTGCGCATGTCGCGCCGTGCCAGGAAATACAACAGCATGGCAATGGTCACGGCGCCGGCGAAGGCGGCGGCGTCGACCATCCACACGGCGCACATCAGCATCAGCGCAAACAAGGCGCCGACTGCGGCACCGGCCGAGATCCCCAGCACATAGGGGTCGGCCAGGGGATTGCGCAACAGCGCCTGCATCATGACGCCGGACAGCGACAAGGCCGCGCCGGTGACGAACGCGGTCAGTGCGCGGGTGCCGCGCAACTCCAGCAAGGTTGCGGCCAGGCTGGGCGTGACACCTTCAACCGGGGCATACAGTTCGTGCAATGCGTTCGCAAGGTCGCCCACAGGAATATGAATGGAGCCGGTCATGCCGGAGAACAGCAGGCTGGCGACAACGAACAGCGCCAGTGCGCCGGTGACGGCCACTGCCCGGGAGCGCAGGCTGGTAGAAGGTGGGTGCATGTGCAGCCTTATCGATTGCGCCTGCCGGACGGTGGCGCACCGTCCGGCAGCTTACAGGTCTTACGGGATGTGTTACTTCAGGCCGTAACGGATGCCGGCGAAGTACGTGGTGCCGGCCACGCCATAGTAGCGCGCCACCTGGTAGCTCTTGTCGGTGGCGTTGTTGACGCGCCCGACCAGCGACCAGTCGCGGGTGAGCTGGTACGTGGCGAACAGGTTCACCAGGCCGTAGCCGCCCAGGCGGTTGCGGTTGCCCGCATCGTCAAAGCGCTTGCCGGAGACTTGCCATTCGACGCCGGCCACCAGCGGGCCGGCCGTGTAGTCGACGGTGGCGGTGCCGTGTTCTTTCGCGCGGCGCGCCAGCGATTTGCCGGTGGTTTCGTCTTTCGGATCCTGGAAGTCGGCGCTGGCGCTGACATTGAAAGCGCCCACGCGGTGGCTGGCCGCCAGGGTGATGCCTTCCAGCGTCACCTTGTTGACGTTGTAGGCGCAACCGAATGGATATTTCGTCACATCTTTCGGGCATGGCGACGTGCTGACCAGCATGTCGGTCAGCTTGTTGCGGTAGACGGTGGCGCTCAGTTCCAGCGCGCCTTCGTGGTATTGCACGCCTGCTTCGAAGTTGCGGCCTTTTTCAGGCTTGTTGTCCGGATGGCCGTAGCTTGGGTAGTACAGTTCATTGAACGACGGTGCGCGGAAGCTGGTGCCGAAGGTGGCGCTGGCGCGCAGCGCGTTGCTGAAGCGGTAGCCGTAGCCAATCGCGCCGGTCGATTTGGAACCGTATTGCGAGCTGTCGTCGTTACGCACGCTGACGCTGGCCAGGTGCGCGCCCAGTTTCATGTTGTAGGCGGCAGCCAGCGAGTTGGTGCTGCGCTCCTTGCCCAGCGCCGGCGTGCTGCCGGATACCACTTCTTCCTTGCGGTGGCTGTACAGCAGTTGCAGCATATCGTCGCCCACGCGAATGTCGTTTTGCCACGTCCAGTCGTGCTGCTTGCTGACGATCGAGCTGTAGCCCGAAACCGTGCCGGGATCGGACACGGAATTGTCTTCCGACTGCGTGTATTGCAGGGTGCTGTGCCACAGTGGCAGGAACTGGTTCTTGGTGAAGACGCCGACATTCTTCTGTTTCTGGATGCTGCGCGCGTCGTAGATGACAACCGGCGTGCCGCTGTCGATCTGGCCGTTGGTGCGGCTGTTCAGGAATACCAGGCCGACGTCATGGCCCTTGGCCAGCTGGAAGCCGAACTGGCCCGTGGCGTTTTCACGCACGTAGCCATCCTTGTCGCCATTGAACGAGAAGTTGCCGGGCATGGTGGCCGAGAAGCCGTCCGATTCTTCCTTGCCTGCGCTGATCGCGTAGCTGAAGCTGTGCTCACCGCCGGTGGCGCCATAGACGCTGGCGTCATATTCGCGGGTCTTCAGGCTGCCGATACCGGCCGATGCCGTCACGGCTGGCGCGCCTGCGCCTTTCTTGGTGAAGATCTGGACCACGCCGCCGATGGCGTCTGCGCCGTACAGGGTGCTCATCGGACCGTAGACGATTTCAATATGGTCGATGGCTTGCAGCGGCAGCGCCGACCAGTTGGCCGCGCCGGACGTGGACGAGCCGATGCGCACGCCATCCACCAGCACCACGTTCTGGTTGCTGTTGGCGCCGCGGATGAAGACGGCCGAGTTGGTGCCCGGGCCGCCGTTGCGGGAAATTTCAATGCCGCGCTGGCGCTGCAGCACGTCGATGATGGAGCCGGCGCCGGAGCGGGCGATATCTTCAGCCGTGATGACGGTGACATCGGACAGCACGTCGCGCTGCAGTTGTGGCGCGCGGGTGGCGGTCACGATGACAGCATCGATGGCCGTGGTTTGGGCGTAGGCAGGGGCGGTCAGCGTGGCGCAAGCGGCGGCAACGGCGAGCGCGAGCGACGTCAGGGACGCGGTGCGGGGGGCAGTAAAGCTCATGGCAATTTTCTGATAATAGTATGCAACCAGCCGACTTCCCCGTCGGCGGGATTGAACAGAAGCGCATGGACTGGTCGTCTCGGTGCGCATCCACCTGTTTTGGCCGGTATCCGGGCTGGCAAGTTAAACCGCTTTACCTTCCCATGCGATGCACAGTGGTGTCTGAGGCGATTTGCCGCGCGAGGCGGCACTTGCTGACCGTTGCGGGGGCAGCACACGCTGGCACGCGGGGCGCGCTTCGTGTTTCCCGTTTAACTGCACGCATGAACATGCGCGCGGGCACCAAAACCCGACATTATACGGACTTCAGCGGGTTGCTTCCAGAATGACCGCTTCGCCATAGCCGATGCGGTGCGCCGCACTGGCGGCCCGCAGGGCGGTTTGCGCCGCATCCTTGCCGGGTTCGTACGCCATCAGCAGGCGCATGACGCCGGCGTGGCAAACGATCACGGCGTCCGTGTGTGCCTGTTGCAGCAGGCTGGCGCGGAAGGACAGGACGCGCAGCGCCGCATCGGTGGCGCTCTCGCCGCCGCCAGGGCGGTAATGGGCCAGGTCGGCGGCCCAGGCATCGACGTCTGCGCGGGGGATGTCATCCCAGCGGCGCATTTCCCAGCCGCCGAAATGCAGTTCGCGCAAGCGTGCATCGAAAGTAGGCTTGCCCAGCAGGTGGGCCAGCGCGGCGCAGCGTTGCAGGGGGCTGGTGTAGATGGGGGCATTTGCTGGAATGGCGACGCTGGCGTGCAGCGCCGCCAGTACGCGTTCAGGTTCGCCCGGCAGGACGGGCAAGTCGGTGCTGCCGTAGCATAGCCCCGGCTCGGCCAGTGGCTGTGGGTGGCGGATCAGGATCAGGCGCATGCAGTTATGTCCAGGCGGCGCCCGGCGTCATGCCGGCCAGGCGCTGTGTCCCAGGCTGCCCAGCACACACAGATAGATGACGGCCTCCGCCACCTGCTGCACGGCGCCAAGGCAATCGCCGGTATAGCCGCCGATGCGGCGCTGGAATTTCATGCCCAGCCACAGGGTGCTGGCGCTGGCCGCGAGCACCGCCGCCACGGCAGCTTGCCAGTGCAGCCAGCCGCCTTGCAGCAGAATGGCGGCTGTCAACAGCACGGTGCACGCGGCAAGGCCGAATTCGCCGGCGCTCATCTTTTGCGCCAGCGGCTTGGATTTACCTTCGTCGCGCGCATAATCCATCCGCCAGATCAGCGCCGTGGCGGCCAGGCGTGACAGCGGATGGGCGAAGAACAGGGCGGCTATCGCGGTGGCGGGCGGCAGCATCGCCAGCGTGGTGCATTTCACGCCCAGCATGCAGATGGTGCCGATGGCGCCATAAGCGCCGATGCGCGAATCCTTCATGATCTCCAGCACGCGTTCGCGCGTCATGCCGCCGCCGAAGCCATCGCACATGTCGGCAAAGCCGTCTTCGTGGAAGGCGCCTGTCGCGTAAATACCGGCGGCTGTCGATAGCAGCACCGCCACCGGCGCGGGCAGCACCAGCGCGGCGGCCGCGTAGACCGCCGCGGCAATTGCCGCCACGACGACACCGACCAGCGGGAAGTAACGCGACGACTGGTGCAGCCAGGCGGCGTCGAACCCCACCCAGCGGGGAATCGGCAGGCGCGTAAAGAATTGCAGCGCGGTGAAGAACAGGCGGACCTGGTGCATAAGTTATGTAGGCTCGTTATGCGGACTTTTCACTGACTTGCGCGGACTCGAATGTCGCCATCTGGCCGACGAAATTGACGGCGGCGTGCAGCAGCGGCAACGCCAGTGCGCCACCCGTGCCTTCGCCCAGCCGCAGGCCCAGTTGCAGCAGTGGGCGGGCGTGCAAATGGTCGAGCATGCGGCGGTGGCCGCTTTCGTCGGAGCAGTGCGCGAAGACGCAGTAGTCCAGGATAGCTGGCTGGATTTTTGCGGCGACCAGCAAGGCGCTGGTGACAATGAATCCGTCGATCAGCAATACCTTGTGGCGTTCCGCTGCTTTCAGCATGGCGCCCGCCATCATGGCGATTTCCAGGCCGCCGAAGGTGGCCAGCACGTCCAGCGGTTCGTTGATGGCCGCGTGGTGTTCCACTGCCGCCTCGATGACGCGCTGCTTGTGCAGCACGCCTTCGGATGACAGGCCGGTGCCGGCGCCGACGCACTGCGCCACGGGTAAGCCCGTCAGCTTGTGCATCAGGGCTGCGGCAGCGGTGGTGTTGCCGATGCCCATTTCACCGAAGCCGACGACGTTGCCGGGCAAATCCGCCGCCAGCGCCATGCCGTGTTCCAGCGCGGCGGCACACTGTGCGGCCGTCATGGCTGGGTCGTTGGCAAAGTTGCGGGTGCCCGGAGCGACTTTGCGGTCCAGCAAGCCATCGCGCGGGCCGAAGTCGTGGTTGACGCCCGCATCGACCACGTGCAGTGCAATGCCGTTCTGCTTGGCAAAGACATTGATGGCGGCGCCTTGGGCCAGGAAGTTTTCCACCATTTGCCACGTGACGTCTTGCGGATAGGCGGAGACGCCTTCGGCCACGACGCCATGGTCGCCGGCGAAGACGAGGATGGCGGGGTCTTGAATGGAAGGCGCGGCCGTGTTTTGAATCAGGCCGATTTGTTTGGCCAGCGATTCAAGCATGCCCAGGCTGCCCAAAGGCTTGGTCTTGTTATTAATGGCGCGGTCGAGTGCTGCGGACAGGTTGTCGTTAGCAGTGGAACTAATCGATGGGATCGGCATGGCAAGAGTGACGAAATGGAGATGGGCGCGATGTTACCGCCGTACTTGCCAAAAGCGAAGCAGCTTTGCTATAGTTCGGTCCCCGCAGCGCTGCGACAGATCAACGAGACAGCGATGCAGGATGAAGTAAAGACGAGGGGTTGACGAATATCACGAAACACTAGATAATCTCGCTTCTCTGCTGCTGACGAACAAAACGCTTCGTCAAATACGAAAGTAAGCAGCCTTCTTTAAAAATAAACAGTCGATAAGTGTGGGTGTTAGATGAGATCAGCCCGGCAGCGCAAGCTGCTGATGCTCAAATTATTATTTAACACTCGCACAAAATTAAACGTAAATTTCTTCGGAAATTTCGTCAGTATTTTGAGTGAGTGACCTCCGATAGCAATATCGGAAAAACAGAGATTGAACTGAAGAGTTTGATCCTGGCTCAGATTGAACGCTGGCGGCATGCTTTACACATGCAAGTCGAACGGCA
>NZ_WKJJ01000045.1 GCF_009674485.1 Pseudoduganella rivuli
TCAATTCAATCGACGTAAAATGAGTTTGAGCCGTTTGCATGATGATCCCCTTATTTGGATTGGTTAGCACCTCCAGTTTAGGAAATCGTTATGCCGACGGCTCTTTCTTTTACATCATAGGTTCTACCGGAGTACAGCGCGCCACAGCAGGAACCTACGTGGCCGATTACGCCACCTTCAGCACCAGCTTGCCATTGTTATCGCCCGAGAACAGCTTGTTAAACGTGTCCGGGAACGTTTCAATCCCCGTCACCACGTGTTCACGGGTTTTCAGCTTGCCGGCGGCGATCCAGCCGCCCATGGCCGTGATGGCTTCCATCGCACGCGGGTAATAATCGGCCACCATCACACCGCGCATCGTGGCGCGCTTGACCAGCAATTGCAGGTAATTGGCCGGGCCCTGCATCGCTTCCTTGTTGTTGTATTGCGAGATCGCACCGCAGATCACGATGCGGGCGCCATGGGCCAGGCGCATCAGCACGGCGTCGAGGATGGCGCCGCCCACGTTATCGAAGAACACGTCGACACCGTTCGGGGCCAGGGCTTTCAGGGCTTCCGCCACGTTGCCCTGCTTGTAGTCGATGGCCGCGTCGAACCCCAGTTCTTCGGTCAGGTAGCGCACCTTGTCCGCGCCGCCGGCAATGCCGATCACGCGGGCGCCATTGATCTTCGCGATCTGCCCCACCAGCGCACCGACCGCACCGGCCGCGCCGGACACCACCACCGTATCGCCGGCCTTGGGCTGGCCCACGTCCAGCAAGCCGAAATACGCGGTCAGGCCCGGCATCCCCAGCGCACCGAGGAACAGCGGCAGCGGCGCCAGCGACGGGTCGACTTTCGTCAATCCCTGGCCGTTCGAATACGCGTATTCCTGCACGCCCAATAAGCCCGTCACATGGTCGCCCACGGCAAAGTTCGGATGTTTTGACGCCACCACCTTGCCGGCCGCGATGGCGCGCATCACATCGCCCAGCGCCACTGGCGGCATGTACGACTCTTTACTCTCGTTCATCCAGCCGCGCATGGCGGGATCCAGCGAAATATAGTGCACTTGCACCAGCACTTCACCGTCCTGCACGTCGCGCAGCGCTTCCGTGGCGAAGTCGAAATCAGCGGCTTGCACGGCGCCCTGCGGACGGCGGATCAGGCGGAATTGGCGGTTGGTGGCGGTCATTTTGCAGTTCCTCACGAAGTGGTCGATGCACAGCAGTGTACGCCGCCCATCGTTGCCTGATAAGCTGGCAATACATCACAATATTGTTGACCAAACCGGAACAATCATCCCATGCACACCCTGAATCCCCAGCGGCTGGCCATCTTTGCCGCCATCATCCAGGCCGGCAGCATCAGCGCCTGCGCGCAGCGCCTCGGCTGCGGCAAGTCCGTGGTGTCGCGCCAGCTGGCCAGACTGGAAGAGGAACTGGGCGCGCGCCTGATCCAGCGCTCCACGCGCCGCCTGGCGCTGACGGAAATCGGCGAACTGGTGTTGCGCGAAGCGCAGCGCATCGAACAGGCGCTGGCCAATGTCGAACAATTGAGCGGCCAGTACCAGGACCAGCCGCGCGGCGTGCTGCGCGTGTCGTGCTCGATGGCGGGCCGCAAATTGCTGGTGCCGTTGCTGGCGGAATTCACGGCGCGCCATCCGCAAGTGAAGGTATCGCTGCAACTGGACGACCGTATGACGGACTTGATCGCGGAACAGATCGACGTGGCGATCCGCACGTCCAGCCTGGTCGATTCCACGCTGGTGGCGCGCAAGCTGAGCGACAACCCGTCCATCATCGTGGCGGCGCCTTCCTACCTGGAACGGGCGGGGATGCCGCAAGCGGTGGAAGATTTGCAGCACCATGCGTGCCTGCTGTACGCCGTGGGGAGCCGCGTGTACGACGAATGGGCGTTCATGGGGCCGGACGGTCCGTACACGCTGCGGGTCGACGGCCCGCTGCAAATGAATGACGGGGGTTCGCTGGTGACGGCTGCCGTGGGCGGCGCGGGCATCATCAAGGTGCCCGCGCCGCTGGTGCGCGACGAAGTGGCGGCGGGCTTGCTGGTGCCGCTGCTGCCGGACGTGGCGCTGCCGCCGGGACCGTCGAATTACGCCGTCTATCCGGCGCGCGCATTCTTGGCGCGCAAGACGGCGGCGTTCATCGCGTTCTTACAGGAAAAGATGACCCGGTAATCAGGCCAGTTCCAGCACCTGCTTCTGCAACGTGATCAAATCGGCAATCCCCGCCTGCGCCAGGTCCAGTAAACGGTTCATGCGCTCGCGGTCGAACGCCGCGCCTTCCGCCGTGCCCTGCACTTCAATAAAGCCGCCCGCATCCGTCATCACCACGTTCATGTCGGTGTCGCAGCCGGAATCCTCCACGTAGTCGAGGTCCAGCACCGGCACACCCTGGTACACGCCGACGGAAATCGCCGCCACGAAGTGTTTCAGCGGCACGGCCGGCAGCGCGCCCTTCGCCACCAGTTTGGACAGCGCGTCATAGGCCGCCACCATGGCGCCCGTGATCGATGCGGTGCGGGTCCCGCCGTCGGCCTGGATCACGTCGCAGTCCAGTTTCAAGGTGCGTTCGCCCAGCGCATCGAGGTCGAACGCCGCGCGCAGCGAGCGGCCGATCAGGCGCTGGATTTCCTGCGTACGCCCGCTTTGCTTGCCCTTGGCCGCTTCGCGGTCCATGCGGGTGTGCGTCGAGCGGGGCAGCATGCCGTATTCGGCCGTCAGCCAGCCGCGCCCTTCGCCCTTCATGAAGCCGGGCACTTTTTCCTCGACGCTGGCGGTGCAAATCACCTTGGTATCGCCGCATTCGATCAGGACGGAACCCTCCGCATGCTTGGTGTAGTTGCGCGTCAGGACAACCTTGCGCAACGCATCGACTGGGCGGCCGCTCGGGCGGGATTCAAATGTCATTGGATGGATCTCTCTTCGTTAATAATTGCGTGGATTTTTCTATGGCGCCGCGGATTTCCGCGATCGCCCGCTCGATTTCATCGTCGTCGAAGACGTCGGCCTCCGCGCTCGCTTGCTGCGCGGCCTGCGCCTCGGCGCCCAGGATGGTGGAATTGACCTGGTCTTCGGCCAGCATTTCCGTGGAAATCATCGACGCGCTGGTACCGGGCAAGGCGGAAGGGATGCCATCGGCAGCGGTGCTGCCCTGCCACATGATGGCCAGCGCGGTGGCATTATCGCTGGCGGCGCCACCGCTGGCCACCGCCTGGCGCAGCATGTCGGGCACCGCGCGCACCACGGTTTGCGTCAGCAGGCGCTGCGCCATGTCTTCGTCGGCCAGTTCATTCCACAGGCCATCCGAGCATAATAGCATCACGTCCCCCGGCAGCAGGCTGGCGCGGCGCGAGATCTCGACCTTGGGCAGGCTCGACGCGCCCAGGCAGTTGTACAGCTTGTTGCGGTCCGGATGCGTGGTGCGCTCGGACGGCAGCACCAGTCCTTTGGCGATCAGGTTTTCCACGTGCGAGTGGTCGCGCGTGCGCGCCAGCACCTGGCCGCCCCGCATCCAGTACAGGCGCGAATCGCCGCAATGGGCCCACATCGCCAGGTTATGCTGGATCAGGCAAGCCACCACGGTGGTGCGCGGCGTGTCCGGCAAATTGTGCATGGCCTTGTAACGGTGGATTTCCTGGTGCGCCGCCATGAACGCCTCTTCCAGGAAGCGCTCCGGCATTTTCACGTACGGCGTGGCCTGTTCCTGGAACAGGCTTGATATGGTTTGCAACGCGATGGTGGCGGCGACTTCGCCCCGCAGGTGCCCGCCCATGCCATCGGCCAGCACCAAGAGCAGCGCGTCGCGTGTAAAACTGTAGCCCATGCGGTCCTGGTTCACCTTGCGGCCGCCGATCTGGCTTTCCTGGTACACGGAAAATTGCATAAACCTGCTCCTTCCTGCCTTACGGATGCAGCGTGGTTTGGGCCGCATCCTTTTTTCGCGTCAGCCGCCCGAACAGGCCCCGCACCTGCCCGCCCAGCTTTTCCAGGGCGCCCGGTTCGGCCGGCGGCTGCGCCAGCGGAATTTGCAACACTTTCTGGATTTCAAACAGGCTTTGCGGCCGCGCCAGCGGGTCGACTGCCAGCGCGCGCCGCACCAGGTCCACCAGTTCCGGCGTGTAGTGGCCATCCAGTTTGGCAAAGTGCTCGGCCATCTTGTCTTCCTTGCGGCGCTGGTCGGCCGGCTGCGGCGGCGAGCCCACCATGCAGGCAAACATGGCCGCGCCTATGCTGTAAATGTCGGTCCAGGGGCCCAGCGGTTCAGTTTTCACATACAGTTCCGGCGGCGCAAAACCCGGCGTGTACATCGGCGTCAGCATCGGCAAATCATTGTTGACGGTTTGCCGCGCGGCGCCAAAGTCCAGCAGCATCGGCGTGCCATCGGTGCGCAGGTAGATATTGGCAGGTTTTAAATCCAGATGCAGCAATTTGCTGGCGTGTACTTCGCGCAAACCCTTGACCACTTGCAGGAAGATCTGGCGGATGAACGCTTCGCCGAGCCGGCTGCCCTTGGCGCGCTGGCGCTGGATCTGTTCCTGCAGCGAATGGCCCGACTCATAGGCCATCACCATGTAAACTGTCTCATTTGCGCGAAAGAAATTTAGCACCCTTACAACATTGGGATGCGAAATGCGGGCCAGCGCGCGCCCCTCTTCAAAGAAGCATTTCAAGCCGATGCGGAACACGGGCAGGTTGGCTTTCGCTATGACGGGCGCCAGTTCGCCCGGCTGGCGCAGCGCCAACGAGCTGGGCAGGTACTCCTTGATGGCGACAGCGTTGCCTTCCCCGTCGTAGGCGAGGTAAACAATACTGAACCCGCCGGACGCAATTTTCTTTACAATGCGATATCCAGCAATTTCCAGCCCTTCCGGCAACGGGGCGTTGTTCTGTGCAGCCATAGGATTTCCTCGCCTCAACATCTGGATTGTGTGAAGAAATCGCAGTTTTTGTAAAGATTAAAAAAAGATCGGGGAGATCCATTGAGCATTTCCAGCATGACGGGCTACGCAGTCGCCACCAGCGAAAGCGCGGCCGGGACACTGACCATCGAAATCAAAAGCGTCAATTCGCGTTTTCTTGACCTGCAGTTTCGTATCAACGACGATTTGCGCGCGCTCGAACCCGATTTACGCTCTGCGATCATGGCCGCCATCACGCGTGGCAAAGTGGAATTGCGCCTGAGCTTTGGCCGCAAGGCTGCCGCGGCCGGCACGCAGGCATTGAATACCCAGTTGCTGCAAGAGTTGTCACGTTTGCAAGGCGAAGTCGCGTCGCATTTCCCCCAGGCGCCGCAAATGACTGTGGCGGAATTGCTGCGCTGGCCCGGCATGGTGGAGGAAGCACAGATCGGTCAGGAAACCCTGCAAGCGGACGTGGCGGCGCTGATGCAACGCACGTTAGGCGCCTTCGTCACCAGCCGCCAGCGCGAAGGCGCGGCGCTGGAAGCCATGCTGGTGTCGCGCATCGAATCGATGGAAGCCATCGTCAAACGCATCACGCCGCTGATTCCACAAGTGGTGGCGCAATTCCAGCAAAAAGCCGTGGAACGCATGCAGGAAGCGCTGGGCATCGCGTGCCAGAGTTCGAACACCAGCCTGTCGCGCCAGGATGCGCTGGAACGCATCCGCCAGGAAGTCATCCTGTACGGTATCCGCATCGACGTGGCCGAGGAACTGGGCCGTCTGTCGGCGCACCTGACGGAAACCCGCCACATCCTGAAAAAAGGCGGCCAGGTCGGCAAGCGCCTGGACTTCATGATGCAGGAATTGAACCGCGAAGCGAACACGCTGGGCGCCAAGGCGTCCGTCAAGGAATTGGCGGACGCGTCGATGGAACTCAAATTGCTGATCGAGCAGATGCGCGAGCAGGTGCAAAACCTGGAATAAGCCGCGCCGGCCGCCGCCCCCTGCGGCGGCCGTCAGAACTTGTAGCTCACCTGCAGGTGCACACCCTGGTCCTGCAGCGTCGCCCCGCCCGGCAACGCCACGCTGTGGCGTAATTTTCCCGCCACCGCCAATTCCGCCAGCACGCCATGCCAACGCAGGCGTCCCGCCACCCCGGCCGACGCCAGGGTGGCCCCCGTCTCGCCGACGTTATGCGCGCGGCCGATATCGACAAACGGACGCAACGCCAGGCCGCGCGACGCTTCATTGAGCAAGGGGTAATCCAGTTCCAACGTGGCGGTCGCGCCATTGTCGCGCACCAGCTGGTTTTCACGGAAGCCGCGCACGGTGGCGGCGCCGCCCACCGCCATCGCGTCCAGCGCCAGTAAATGGTCGTGCGTTCCCTGCAGCGCGGCGCGCACCACCAGCTCGGCGCCATTGTCCAGCACCTGGCGGCCATACTGGGCCTGGGCTTGCCAGATCCGGAACCGGCGTCCAGCCGCGCCGTTGGGCGGCAGGCCGGCGATCTGTTGCAGGTTGTTGCCGCCGCCGATATACGTGACGCGCAGCGCCAGCACCTGGCTGGTGGAACGCCGCACATAGTCGGCCCACAGCCGCCACAGCGTTTCCCTGGTGCGGCCATCCGGTTCGCCTGGCGTGAACGAATACGGCTGCCCCAGCAGCCAGGTGCGGTTCACGCGCCAGGTGCGGTTGACGCCTAGTTCGGCTTTCTGCCCCAGGGTATTGATGAACGCATGGGACAGGCCGATGTCGGAACTGTCCAGCCGGCTGTGAATATCGAGTTCGCGCGCCGGTTCCTCGGTGACCGACGACGCGCCCCGGTCGAGCGCCGCCGTCAGCGCCGTGCCGCCCTGGCCCAGCGGCATGCGCCAGCCCAGCGTGCCGCGCGCACCGCGGCCACGGCCCAGCGGCCCCTGCAAGCTGGCGTCCAGCACATCGCCCTGCCCGCTCAGATTGCTGATGGAGCCGTTCAGGCCCAGGGCATTGGCGCCGATCGCCACCGGCCGGTGGTTATTGGCAAACACCGCCAATTGCCAGGGCCGAGCCCGCGCCACGTCGACGTCGAGAATGGCTTCGCCCAGCCGCGCGCCGGGGAGCATGCGCGCATGCATGCGCTCGAACAGCGGATCGGACAGCAGCAGCTGGAAGCGCTCGCGCAACGCGTCGAAATTCAGCGCCTGCTGCGCATCGGGCTGCAGGCGGCGGCGCACGTAGGCTTCGTCGAGCCGCTCCATGCCGCGCAGGCGGATGTGCGTCAGGCGCCCTTCCACCACCGTGAAGACCAGCTGGCCATCGGCGATCTCGCGCGGCGACTGCACGCCGGAATTGACGTAGCCGCGCTCGACGTACAGGCGGCTGAGCCGCTGGCGCAGGCTTTCTATCTCCGCCAGGCTGACTTGCCGGCCCAGGTACGGCGCCGTCAGCGCCGCCAGATCGGATTCGGCCAGCACGGTATTGCCGCGCACGTCGATGCGGCGCAGGGTCACCTGCGCGTCGGTGGCGTCGGCTGCGCCGGCGGCCGGCGCCGCAGGTACCGGCGGCAACGCAAACGGCTGCGCGCTGACGGCGTCGGCGGGCGCTTGCTGCGCCATGGCGGCCCCAGGCCCCAGCAGCAGGCTGGCGATAGCTGCCGCCGCGGCGCTGCGCTGCGTGCGGAGATTGCGGCTCATGATGCGGCTCATAAGCACCCCCGTCCGCCCAGCATGGCCAGGCCCGGCGCCGCGTCCGGCGCGCCGGCGGGCGGCGCGCCATCGAGCAGCGACCGCGCGGAACGCGGCAAGCCGCCGCGCCCCACCGCCGCCAGCGAACTGCCGCCGCTGGTCTGGCAGGGATTGCGTCCCAGTCCGCCGCTGTCGATGAAGCCGGCATGCAGGCCGGCCATGCTGGACGACAAATCCAGCAGCGGGCTGGCCAGCGTGATCGCGCCGCTGACGCCGGTCGGCGCCGCCGCCTGGATCACGTTGTAACTGAACACATCGGCGCGGAACGCCAGCGGCGTGGCGCCGCCGGCAAACAGCGTGCCGCCGCTGGCCAGCAGCAGGCGCACGTCGATATTCACCAGGCCGCCCTGCGCATCGGCGGCCGCGGTATTGGCCTGGATGAAGCCGGTGTTCATGAACAGGCTGTGGCTGCGCACGCCGATATTGCCGCCGTTGCCGGACGTGCCGGTCACCGAGGTGGTGATCAGCGCATGGTCCAGCGTGACGGCGCCGTTGCTGTCGATGGCGATGGCGCCGCCATTGCCCTGGTTGGCGCTGGTGCTGATGCTCGATTGTTTCAAGGTCATGCGGTCTGCGATGTGCAAGGCGATGGGACTGGCGGCGACGTTGCCGCCGGCCGTGGTGGTAATGGCGGCACCGCCATCCATTTGCAGCAACGGCGCGGCGATGGTGATCGAACCGGGCACGATGGCGGCGGGCTCCGCCACGACGGCCTGGCTGCTGGCGTCAATGCTGGCGCCGCCGCCGAGCGTGACTGCGCGCGCCGCCGTGATGCCGATGTTGCCGCTCCGGCCAAGCGAACCCTCCGCCGCCTCGGCCCGGATCTGCGCGCCGTCGCCCTGCATGCGCAGGGTGCCGGCATCGATCGCCACCGCGCCCGCGCTGCCGGCGGAAGCGGTGAACGCCAGGATCTTGCCCTGTTCCAGCGCCAGCGTCCCGGCCACCTTGATATCGATGCGGCCGCCGTTGCCGGTGCTGGCGTTGCCATCGATATTGCAGCAGGCCGACGTCGAGACCTGGCCGCTGTATGTGGCGGCGCCTGCCGCGCCCACGGTCATGTCGTTGGCCACGATGGAAATCGATCCCGCGTCGCCATTGCCGAGGGTCTTCGACTCCACCCGCCCGCCGCCATAATCGGCGCCGCCGATGGTGATGGTGTCGGCCGCCAGCGACACCGCGCCGGCGGCGCCGGCCGTGCGCGTATTGGACGAAATGCGCGCGCCATTGAGCACCGACAAGTCACCGCTGGCGCGCACCGTCACGCTGCCCGGGCTGCCGGACTCCCCTGTCCAGCCATAGGCATCGCTGCCGATCCTGGCCCAATGGTCGAGCACCTGGTCCAGCCGGATGCTGGCCGCGCTGACCGTGACGCTGCCGGGCGCACCGCTGCCATTGGCTGCGCTGGAAATCGTGCCGCCGTCCATGGCCAGCGCGCCCGCCACGTTGACGGTGACCGCGCCGGCTCTGCCGCTGCTGCCGAACGCGGCATCGCTGCCGATGCCGGGTGCGTCTTCGGCCATGCTGTCGGTTCCCATGCGCAAGGCGCCTGCCGCCACCTTGACGGCGCCGGCGTTGCCCGCGCCCGACGTCAGCGAATTGATGGCGACGCTGTTACGCAGTGTCAGCGTGCCGCTGGCGACGACGTCGACGCCGCCGGCATTGCCGCTGCTGTCTTCCCAGGTGCTGCTGGAAATTCGCGTCATGCCTTCGGCATCGAAGAAGCCGTCGGGGGTGGCCCGGTCCAGCATGATGCTGGCGGCGCGCACCTTGACGCTGCCGGCGTTGCCGGCGGCATAGGTATCGGCGGCGATGCGCGCGCCGCGATACATCTCCAGCGCACCGGTCACGCTAACGTCGACACTGCCGCCGGCGCCACTGCTGCCGGCAGCGGCATCGCTGGCAATATAGGTGCCGTTCCCCGAGATGGTCAGGTCGCGTGCGCTGACCGTGATGCTGCCGCCATTGCCGGCGCCATTCGCGTTCGATGAAATGATGCCGCGCCGCAGCAGCGACAGCGTGCCGGCCGCTGTCACGCTGATGGCGCCGCCATTGCCTTCGTCCAGGCTCTGGCTGCTGATGCCGGTGACGCTATAGTCGTGGCCATTGGCGTAACGGGAACTGTACTTGCCGTCGATCAGGATGTCGCCGGCGCTGATCCTGATATCCCCGCCAGGCCCGCCGCCCTGGTTATCGGTGGCGATCAAGCCATTGTTGACGATCTTCAGCGGGCCGCTCACGCCGATATCGATGCTGCCGCCGCTCGGGCCATAGTTGTTGGCCATGATCCCGGTCGGCGGTTCGTTGGCCAGCGTTTCATTCTGGCCATCCACGGTCAGGCTGGCGGCCCGCACCACGACGGCGGCGCCAACGCTGCCGCCGCTGACGGCAGAGACCGTGGCGCCATGCTCGATGCGCATGTCGCCGGCCACGTCGATTTTCAGCGTGGCGCCGGTGCCAGCGCCGTTGGTGTCGGCCATGATGCCGGTGGGCACCGGCGCGCAATCGCAGCCCGTCAATGCCAGCGTGCGCGCCGTCACGCTCACGTCGCCCGCCTTGCCATGACCCCAGGCGCTGGTGATCACCCTGGCGCCGTTGCGAATCGCGATGGCGTCTTCCGCGGCCAGGCTGATGTTGCCGGCGTCGCTGCCGTCTTTGCTGGCCAGCGCACTGACCATGGTCGCCCGATGGATGGCGCCACTGTCGCTGCTGTCGCCGTCGATGGCGATGGTTTGGGCGCGCAAGGCCACCGAACCCGCATTGCCGCTCCCATAGCTGTCGGCGCGTATGCTGGCGCCATTGAACACCGACAGGGCGCCGCCAGCCTGGACGGCAATGGCGCCGCCATTGCCGCCGCTGCCCGACGCGGCAACGGTCGTGATGGCAGCGCCATTGCCGTCCAGCGTCACATCGCCACCGGCGCGCACGGTAACGGCGCCGGTATTACCCTTGCCCAGGGTCACCGAGCGAATCTGCGCCCCGTCATACGCCTCGACCGCGCCGGCCGCCGTGACCGACACCGGGCCGGCATGGCCGCTACTGCCAGCGGCGGCATTGCTCTCCAGCTCCGCCACCTTGCCGCCGCCATCGAGATGCACGTTAGCGGCGCCGATGGCCAGCGCGCCGGCGTCGCCGGCGCCAAACGTGGTGGAACCAATGCGCGCCGCATGGACGTCGACCTTGCCCCGTACCGCAAGCGTCACATCGCCGGCGCGGCCGCTGCTGCCCGGTTCGGTAAAAGTTGCGATGCGGGTATCGGCGCCATCGCTGCCCGCGTCCACCGTGACGGCGCCGGCATCGATGCGCAGCGCCCCGCCGGCGCCGTCACCGGCGGTACTCGAACGCAGCATGCTGCCATTGAGCACCGACAGGCTGGATGCGGCCGACACCGTGACGGCGCCGGCATCGCCGTTCCGCGGCGCCCGCGTATGGATGGTGCTGGCGCCATCGAGGGTCACGCTGCCGGCGCTGACGGTAATGGCGCCGCCGGCCGTGGCCTGCGCCGCGTGGTCCATCAGCAGCGCGCCGGCCAGCGCCGGCAAGGGGCCGGACAAGGGCACGCTCACCGCCCCGCCCGATGCGTCGCCGCCGACCGCCGCCATGCGGATGCCGCCGCCCTGGCTGGCCAGGCTGGCGCTGTCGAGCGTGACATCGCCGCCCGCCACGCTCAGCGCGCCATCGGTCGTGGCGAGCCGGGCGCCGTCGACAATCGCAATGGCGGCATGGCTGGCGCCGAGGAAACCAAAGGCTTCCGGCGCGGCGCTGGAAAACGTGCTGGCTTGCTTCAGGCCGGCGTGGAAGCGGCCGTCGCCGAACTGCACGTAATCGGCGGTGGCGGCGTGGAAGGCGCCCGGCACGTCAATCGCGGCGCCGGCGCCAAACGTCACGCCGGCCGGATTGATGAAATAAAACGCCGGCGCACCGCTGGCGGCTTCCAGCGCGATGCGGCCATTGATCTGCGACGGCGTGCCGCCCGTGACGCGGGTCACCACGTTGGCGATGCCGGCCGTGCTGGTACTGAATGTGGCCGATTCGCCGCCGGCCAGGTTGAAGGCCTCGAAGCTGTGGAACAGGTTGGCGCCGGACAGCTTGCCCAGGCTCTGCGGGATGCGGTATGCCGGCCCGCTCAGGGTTTGCGCCGGCAAGCCCAGGCTGGCGTCGGTGCGGATTTGCGCCACGCCGTCGGCGCAGATGCCGGCCAGCGCGGCGGCCAGCAAGGTCAGGCGCAAAGTCGGTTGCACCGCGCCGCGTGCATGAAAGTGGAAAGCCATGTCAGAGCCAGTTGCCTATCAGGGAAAACGGCGCCCAGTACAGCGGATGGGCGTATTCGGCGGTACGTATCAAGTCAAGCTGGGCCTGGCGCAGCGCCTGGGTCTTGCTCAGGCGCCGCTGCTTCAGGCCACGGTAAAACTGCTGCATCAACTGGACTGCCGCCTCATCGTCGACCGGCCACAGCGTACCCAGCACGCTTTTCGCGCGGGCCTTGATGGCGGCGCCGGAAATGCCCAGCGGGGCGCGGTCATTGCCTTCGGCGGTCTCGCACGCCGACAGGGTCAGCAACTCGATCGGATGGCGCCGGAACTGTTCGCCCGACAGCAGGGTTTGCAGCCGGTCCAGGGTCAGCAAGTCGTCATAGGCCAGCACGAAACTGGCGTCGGCGCTGCCGCCGAAGATGCCGTGCGAAGCCACGTGGACAATGCTGTAGTCGCCCGAGCCGGCCGCCTGGCTGAACGCCGACACGGAAAAGCGCTCGTCCAGCAAGGCCACGCCCGGCAGCAACGCGCCCACCGCCGCCACTTCCCGCTCCACGCCCGGCAGCGCCAGCGCGGCCCGCATATCCTGCACCAGGCGCTCGCCGGATGCGCCGGCCGGCATGACCGGCGCGCGCAGCATGCGGCCCTGGGCCACGCCGCTCCCACCGACATTGCGCGCCAGGTCGCGCGCCAGCCGCTTGCCTGGCGCGGTCAGCATCAGCTTGTCCACCACGCCGCCGAACTGCGCGGCGCCCGCCACCAGCGACGCATCGCCGGCGGCGGCCGGTGCACCGGTGTTGGTCATCGACAGCCCGGTGACGGTGCTGATGGCGTAGCGTTCGATCGCGAACCGGCTGCCGTCGTGCAGCGCGCCAATGGGCACCAGGCGCAAGGCGCCGTCCGGCACCACCACCAGCGTATCGATATGTCCGGCCGCAGCGGCGGCGTCGATCGGACGCAGCAGCCAGTCATACAGGCTGCGCGCCGCCGCCTGGTAGCCGGAGTCGCCGTTGCGCAGCGCGCGGGCAAAGGCGGTGGCCGTGGCGCGCACATCGGCGCCGTCCACCTTGCTGGTGTATCGGGTAATGCCGCCGGCGGTTTCCAGCAACAGTTCGGTGCGGCCGGGGAAAATCAGCGGATACAGCACCGCCGTGCCGGCCGGAATGACGGTCGGGCTGCCGCCTTTGACGCTGTCGGTGGCGCAGCGGTCGCCCAGGTAATCCTGCAGCTCCGACTGCTTGATCAGCTCCGCCGCGTCGCGCGCGCGGCGCAGGTAATCGCCGGCCGCCGCGGGTGCGCCATCGGCCGCTTGCAGCAAGGCGTCCGCCAGGCCCAGGTAGATCGGCTCGAACAGGGCGCGGAACGAGGTACGGCCATCGTCGAGCTCGATCGGCATGTCGGGCCGCAGCCGCTCGAGCTGGTCGGCGGCGCGCTGGTAAGCCGCCAGCGCCGCCGCCACCCGGCCTTGCGCCTGGCTGAGGCGGGCCAGGCGCCATTCCAGCGCCACCACCAGGTCCGCCACCGCGCCTGGCGGCTGGCGCCCCGCGTGTTCCAGCGCGGCCTGGGTCAGCGCCTGTGCGGCGTCGCCCTGGCGCTGGCCTTCATACAGCTGGGCCAAGGCATCGAGCGCCTCGGCTTTCAGGCGCGAGCCATCCACCGCCAGGTCGCGGGCTTGCGCCAGGCTGCCGTAGGCCAGCGCCAGCGCCGGCGTCCCCGCCTGGGCCGCCTGGTGTCCAAGATTGAGCAGCAAGGCGGCGCGCTGCGCCGGCGCCAGGCCGGCGGCGTCGATGCGCGCGCGCATCGACGCCAGGCGCGCCAGGCAG
>NZ_WKJJ01000046.1 GCF_009674485.1 Pseudoduganella rivuli
GCCGATCTCATCTAACACCCACACTTATCGACTGTTTATTTTTAAAGAAGGCTGCTTACTTTTCGTATTCGACGAAGCGTTTTGTTCGTCAGCAGCAGAGAAGCGAGATTATCTAGTGTTTCGTGATATTCGTCAACCCCTTGCTTCGCTACGCTGTTTTGCTTGAGGCATCTCAGCGCTGCGGGGACCGAACTATAGCAAAGCCACACCCACCGCGCAAGGCTTACGGGTAAACAAACGATTTCACCAAGGTCAGCTCCCCCGCAGCACGCATCGGCACCTGGAACACTTGCCGCTTTTCGCGCGGGGTGTTTTCGTTGGTGATGACCGCCACTTGGGCAATAGTCAGTACGCCCCGTTCGCTGCCACTGCCGAAGTAATTGACGTACACATGGTACAAACCGCGCGGTGGCGATGAACTGGAAAAGATTTCCGGGCCGAAGCCCGTGGTGACGTCGACATCGATGGCGCCGCCATTTTGCATCACGCGGTTGCCATACCATGCGTGTCCGCCATCCGGCGCCAGCACGTGCAAATCCAGGTCCGTCCCCGGACTGTCCCACGACAGCACGACGCGCAACCGCGCCTGCGTCTTGCCCTGGTACCCATCGACAAATTGTGCGCGGGCGCGGCTCTTGCCATCCGGCGCGCGCACTTCCACATTGTTCGAGCCGCTGCCAAAGCCATAGGGACGGCCAAAACTGCCATCCGGCTGCACTTCAAGCGGCATCGGCACGCCATTGACCACCAGCGTGGCGGGTTTGTCCTTGGCGGTGCTGTTGATGCGCCCCCGTATCTGCGCCGTGGCAGCCTGGCCCGGCTGCATCGATACGGTATTGGCCGGGTAATTGACCGCCTGCGTATACTCTTCACGGGCGCCGGCGGAGTTACGCCAGCCGCCCACGGGTGCATCCAGCGTGACCTGTGCCGCCGCGTATGGCGCCGATGTGATGAACAGCGCCAGCAAGCCTGAGCAATATGGTTTCATGTGAATCAGAATTTAAAGGTCTTCACCAGTGTCAGTTCGCCAATGCGGCGCAGCGGCACGACAAAGCTTTCGCGCCGCTCTTTCGTCGTGTTTTCATTGAATACCAGCGTGATGCGCGACGTGATGATGGGCCGCTGCCGCGTCGCCTCGTCGAAGTGATAACCATCGCCGCCAAAATTGCCCCAGTAATTGATCCACACCTGGTACAAGCCCCGCTGCGGCGACGTCATCGTGAAATTTTCCGGTCCCGGACCATCGACCGTATCCGCATCGAGCCCGCCGCCATTGGTCAGCGCCGGGTGCGCCCAGAATGCATGCTGGCCATCCGGCGTCACCACGTGCAAATCGACTTCCGCCTGATTATCATCCCACGCTGCAATCACGCGGATCACCGGCTGCGGCCTGCTGCGGTCCGCCTCATAGAATTGCACGCGTTTCAGTGACTTGCCATCCGGCGTGCGTACCTCCACGCTGTTGGAACCGGAACCGAAGGCATAGGCGCGCGCATAGCGGCCATCGTCATCCGTGTACAGCGGCGTGGGGTTGCCATTCACCACCAGCATGTGGAATGGCCGCTTTTTCCCCGCCTTACCCAAGTTCCCCTCGATCATGCGACGTCCCCGCTGCGCGCCCCGGTCGATCAGGTTGTACGGATAATTGACGGCCAGTTCCTGCGACTTGTCGACCAGTCCCGCGCGGTTCCAGCCACCGCCGGGCGCGGTCAGCGCATTGCCTTCCTGTGCCAGGGCTGGCAGACCGGCCAGCGCCAGCATCAAACATATTCGGTGCGGATGCCTCATGGCGCCTCCAGCTTCAAGTCCGTAAGACGGCGCGCCAGCCGCTCCACGTAATCTTCATCCTGCCCGCGCGGGTGGCGGCGCAAGCCCAGGTGCAAGTATTCATGCGCCAGCGTGATGCGGTCTTCGCGCGTGGCCAACGGCCGCATGAAAATACGGTTGCGCGACTGCTCGGAATACGGCGCGCCGGATGCCAGCGCGCAGACCGCCGGCAATTGTGGCGGCGCCTCATAGCCCGCTTCCTGCCGCAACACGCGCTGCCAGCGGGGTAGTTCACGCTCCAGCCATACTTCATTTTGCGCCAGCCGTAAACAGCGCGCGCCGCTGTTGCCAGCCGCCGCCAGTGCCCCATGGGGATACGCATCGGCCAGCACTTCATCGAAAGTTTTTCCCTGCCGCGCCAGCGCGACGGCACGGGTCCATGCCAGCGTGTCGGCGGAAGGCGTATCGCGGTGATAGCGCACCGGCGCGCCATCGACCACCAGCTGGTCGGTCCAGCGTGCGGCCGCCAATGCCGCTGCGCTGGCGGGATTCGGGCTGACACGCTGCGTGGCGCTACTGTCGGTAATATGCTGGCAACCCGCCACTTGCCGCGCATTTTGCTGCAAATAGCTGCGCGCGGCGATGGCCAGCGCGCGAGCCGCTTCCACCGGCTCGGCGCCGGCTTCGCGATCGATCACGCGCGCCACATATTCGTTGACGCCGAAACGCCCGCGCAATGTCATGCGGCCATCCGGTGCTTTTTCCAGCACCATGTCTCCCGCGCTGCGGAATGCCAGCGCCTGTCCATTGTCGAACGTCACACGGTATCGCCCACGCAGCGGTCCCGGCGCGGCCGGACCTTCATCGCCGCGCACCGTGCGCAACGGATAACGGACAAAGTAATCCACCATGACGCAGCCGCTGTCCTCCGGCTCCGCCTGCGGTAATACGGCAGCCAGGCGCGGCGCCCATGCGCGCAACACCGTGCTGCTGGTGCCCTGCCCCGCGAACCAGACCGGCGTGCCATCGGCCAGCCAGCCGGCGGCGCCGCCCAGGCGCTCCTTGCCCTCATGCCATGAGAAAGTCTTGACCCGCAGGCGGCTGCCAAACCATCGCACGCTGTCGGCGCCGCGCCCGTCCAGCACCACGCGCAACAGCGCCTGCTCCGCTTCCGCGCGCCCTGCAGGCGGAATGCCGGCCAGCGCGCGCAGCAGGCTGTCCAGCCGCACCAGCCGTTCCGGCGCCAGTTGCGATGGCGCCGACAGCCACGCCAGGTCGCCAGCCGGTATGGCGCCCAGCCGCTGCGTCCAGTATGCACGCCACGGCGGCGTGGCCAGCATCAGGCGCGCCGGCGCGAAGAACAAGCCGCACGATTGCGCCAGTGCCGCGTCGCGGCTGACCGACTGGCCCGCGTCGCAGCAATACACCTCGTCCGGATCGCGCCCGCCGCAACGATAATCCGGCAGCGGCGTCCTGGTTTCCACCGTGTAGAGGTAGACAAACAGCTTCCACAGGCTCCCCAGCGGCACCATGCGGCCGCCGTCGAATGCGGGGACTGCCGCGCCCCCCTGCCGCAGTTGCGTGACATGGACACGGCCATCCTTCCACCACGCGACGTCCAGGCTGGCGGCGGCGCATGGCATGGCGGCGGCCAGCACTGCGGCCACCGTCATGCCGTATACCGCTGGCAATACCTTTGACATCACTCGACCTTCAGCGTGCGCATGGTTTTGCCATCGCCTTCAAATGCTTTTTGCTCCGGCTGGTACATGCGATGGAAGCGTGCCGGCGGCAAGACATAGCTGCCCTTCTGCGCAAAGCGCAGCAAATGGCGCACCGTCACGTCGCCCTCCAGCGGCTCGACCGGTACAGCATAACCATCGCGCCGCTCGGCGTGGCGGGTGCGCTCCAGCGGCGCCGGCGGATCGCCCGCCATCGTGATGCCCCAGGTGCTGGCTTCCACCATGGCGCCCGGTGGCAGCGCGACTTCCAGCAAACCATATCGGTGCCTGGTTCCCGCAGCGGGTTTCAGCGTGATTTCATCCATATACAGTTCGTCCGTGCGCAGCGCTTCGCCCGGCTTCACCAGTTCCGTCGTATAACCTTTATCACCCCGCTTCATGCGCACGATGCGGCGTTCGATGGCAACCGGCAGCGATGGCGCTTCCACGGCGCGGCTGTCGTATTGCACCACCGCCACCGTGCCTGCCGGCGCCGGCGTCGCCGCGGCAATGCGCAACTGGTCCGGTACCGCTTTCGTATCGGTCCAGCGCCATACCTGCTGGCCGCCACGGCTATCGGCTTTTTGCCACGGGCCGTCCAGCGCCAGCGCGGGTGGTTTGCCAAACGCGCCGCCGCCCAGTTTTTTTTGCACCCACAGCAAGGTCATCGCGCGGTCCAGCGTCGGCATGTCGGCCCGCACGGAAGACAGCACGCTGTCCGCAGCCGATACAGGCAATTCGCCCGCCAGCATCAGCAATGCCTGGGCGGCCGGCGCGGGCGACGCGCGCAGGATTTTCCATGCACCCGCCACCTGCTGCTGCAACGCAGGCGGCAACGCGACACTGTTTTGCGCCGCCACCACGGACGCCAGGCCCAGCGCCATGGCCTGGCTGTTGCGGTCATCCGGGGCGCCCAGCAACAGGCTGGAAGATACCCCCTGCTGGCCGGCCTTGTCGGTCAAGGTCACGCCGGCGATATCGTCCACCAGCCCGGATGCCAGCGTCCTGGTCGGCAAGCCCATGTCGTGCGCCATCCACAGCACCAGCGCGCGCTCCGCCATGCCGTCTTTCAAGCCATGCTCCGAATACACGGCCAGCAAATTGTTCCAGTGATCGGCCGGCATATCGATGCGCAACGCACGCGCCGCGTACCAGTCCGCGTAATACGCATAGGCCGTCATCAATGCGCTGCCCTGGGTGGCATTGCCCCACCAGCCGAAAACCGCCTTCGGTCCCGCCATCGACACCAGCCGCAGGCGCTGCGATTGCAGCGTCGCCGTCAGGCGGTCGCGCACACCGGCCGCATCGGGTCCCAGGCTCTGGATCGCCATCGTCAGCGGGATCAGGCGGCTGGCCGTCTGTTCCACGCAGCCGTACGGGAATTCGATCAGGTCATCCGCAATACGGGCAAAGTGGCTGGACGCCCCCTGTGCAAACGATACGCGGATATTGCGCGCATCGGCCGGCAGTTTTAACCCGCTATCGCCGCCGAGCGGCACCACCAGCGAACGGGGGCTGCTCCACGCGGCAGGCAATGCCTGCAAGTTCGTATCGAGCGCATCGACCAGCTTGCCGTCCTGCCTCACTTCCAGCCGCATCATGCCGCCGCTGGCAGCCAGCGGGAATTCCACATAATTGACGCCCGGCCTGGCGGACAGTTTTTCAGTTTTCGGCTGCGCGCCGCCGGACAATGTCACGTCCAGCTTTTGCTCCTTGTCGGTCTGGTTGAATACCGCGAACGATGCGCGGGGCGCATCGCCCGTGCGCAGCCAGTCGGGCGCGGTCCACTTGGCATAGTAGTTCTTGTCCGAGCGCAGGTAACCGGTACGCTGCCCCACGCGGCCCTGCGCATCCATCGCACGGCCCGTGATGCGCCAGCGTGTCAGCGCATCCGGCATGGTGAAGGTGACGCGGGCGCGGCCGTCGGCATCCGTCTTCAGCGATGGCGCCCACAGCGCGGTATCGATATTGTCGCGACGCGGCCGCTCCAGCACCTTGACGCCCCGCTCGTTGTAATTGTGGCGCGCCGGCGCGCCGCTGGTACGGCCCTGCGCCATGTCGTAGCTGATGAACGACAGGCTGGCCGTGGTGCGCACATTGTTGCGGCGCGGGTGGTAAAAGAAATCCGCGATGTCCGGTGCGATGTCCGGCTGCAGCACGTAAATCATTTCATCGACGACACCCAGCGCCACCAGGGTCGACAGCGGTTTGCCTTCCAGCGTGGCGGTCACGTCCAGCGTGACTTTTTCACCCGGCTGATACACCTCTTTATCAGTCTTGAATTGCAGCGCGATGCGCGGCTCGATCACCAGCAAGCCGGCATTTTCAAACACGAATTCGCCATTGCGCGTGTGCGCCACGGAGAACGTGATGTTCGGCCCATGCTCTTCCTTCACTGGAATGCGCACGCGCCATTGCGCCGGCGCCACGCGCACCGCCTTGTACCAGCCAGCGCCGCCATTGAGCAAGCCATGCTGTTCCACCTTGTCGCGCTCCAAGGTCAGCAAGGCCTGGTCGACGGGATCGGAAAACGTAATCAGCGCTTCCGCTGTCTCTCCCGGCCGGTATTGCGCACGGTCCAGCACAATTTCGATACTGCCCGGCGATGTTTTCACGCCCTCGCCGCTGACCCAATGGGTGGCCGCTGCAAGCAAGTTGCCCTTGTCATCGCGCAGCGACAGCTGGTACGAACCGGATGCGGGGAACGTGACGTCCCAGCCCTTGGCATTCGGATCGAACGCGCCATTGGTTTTCGTCTGTTTTTCCAGTTGCACCATTTCCCAGCGCACGGGGCGCACGGTGGCCTGGCCGTCCGGGATCAAATCAAAATGCACGGCCTGGCCCGGATCGGAAAACTGGCGCGCGGCTTTCAACTGGTAGCTGGTGGCCGAGCGCTCGATCATCAGTTCGCGCGTGGCTTTCACGCGGTAGGCCGCGCCATCGGTGGCCAGTACGGTGAGGATATAGCGCGACGGATCGGTGGCCGGCGGCAGGGAAAATGCGGCATTGCCGCTGCCATCCGTTTTCAGTTCTTCCGTTTTCAGCTCGATGGGGAACAGGCCGCCATACCGCAACTCGCCCTCCACCATGGTATTTTGCTGGCCCCGCACAGTCAGCGACAAGGTCGCGTTTTTTACGGGCTTGCCGTCCGGGTAGCGCAGCGCGATATTGCCGCTGACTTTCTCTCCCGTCTTGAACTCGGGTTTCGCCGGCTGGATATTGATTTCAAAGTGCGGCTTCACATATTCAGCGACGCGGAACGCTGCGCCATAGACACCGTCGCGGTAAGTAAAGCGCAACTCATAGCCGCCGGCCGTCGCCTGCTCCGGCAAGCGGAAACGCGTTTCCGTGCCCGTTTCGCCGGACAGTTGCAGCGCCTGTGTCAACAGCGGCGTGCCGTTCGGGTCATACACGGTCAGCGCCACCGGCGCGGCCATCGCCGCTTGCGACACGCGTGCGGACTTGAATTCGCGGCCCAGGAATTTCACGTTGACTTCATCGCCAGGGCGGTACAGCGGCCGGTCCGTCACCGCATAAATCTTGGTGTTGTAGATTTCGCTGTCGTAGTAGAAATTCTCGGACACGAACACGCCGCCATCGCGGTCTTCGCCCAGCACGTATGTGTGTTCCGGGCTGCCGCGCTCCATGACGGCGACGCCGTCGCTGCCGGATTTCGCCGATTGCAGCACGCCCGCGCCATCGGTCCACGCGATGTTTGCCGCGGGCACCGCGGCGCCATTGTCGCGGCGCGCCGTCCACACCAGCATCTGGCCGGACGATACTTTGGTGACGGCCATGGTATCGGACACGAACACCAGCGTGGTCGCGCGGTGTTCGCCGATGATGGCTTCCACCAGGTACAGTCCCGGCTTGCGCTTGCCGACCGGGATCATCACGTTGCCGCTGCCTTGCTGGATGAATTCGCTGCTGGAGCCATCGAGCTTAACGCCTTTGGGCGGCTCGATCTGCTTCGCCTGCCAGATCGGATAGCGGAAGCTGTCCACCATCTCGTAGCCCTTGAGGGGCTTGTATTGCGGGTGGTTGGCAAACACCGTGGGACGGCGCAGCGCCTCTTCATTGGTGGCCAGTTTCGGCTGCTCCTGTGTGACGGCGCGGCGCGCTTCCGTTGAAAAGATCTTGCGCCATGCCAGGCGCGCCTGCTTCCACCAGCTATCCCACAGGAAGCTCAGCGTATTGGCCAGGCCTTCGCCCTGGTAATTGCCTTCCACCTGGATGCGGTGCAGGTTGCGCTGCTTCTTGAGAAATTCCAGCGGTTCCGGCACGCGGTAGACGACGATGTCGACGCCCGAATACGCTTCCGTATTCATGCGTCCCATATCGCGTCCCGGCACTTCCAGCCGTACTTTGGCTTCATCCTTGCTGCCATAGCCGGCGTCGGACAAGAGGAAGAACGGTTCGCCCTTGAACAAGGTGTAGCCGCTTGCGTCCTGCGCGCTGGCCCGGCCCGCCGGCGCGAGCGCCACCATGGCGATCAGCCCCAGTGCGAACCACAGCTTCAGGACAGAAACGACAGCCGGAAAATACCGGCGAAATTGGGATTGCTGGCCACAGGTTGCCACCGGGTGTCCTTCCATGTCATCAATTGTTTGATATCGACGGCCCGCAAGCCGTTGTCGTCGGGTGCCACGGTACCGGTGTGATAGGCGATACGGGCGCCCATCCACACCATCAAATGCTGTTCGTCGCCCTGGTCGAAAAACAGCAAGTCTCCGGGTTGCGCCTGGCTCACTTCTCGGGCGACAAACCGGCTGTTGTGCTGCACCAGCGCCAGTGCCGTGACGAAGTGGCCGACCTGGCCGCCCGTCTGTATCCAGCGGTTGCGCAGCGCCGCCTGTTCACGGTTCAAATCCAGTTCCGGTGGCAGCCGCCGGTCCGTCGCGATGCCATTCGCGCGCAGCCACCAGGCATCGTGCGTGTTCAGCGCTTCATTGACGGCAAAGCGCACCAGGCCCGCACAATCGCGGTGCTGCCAGCGCGGCGTCGGTCCCCGCTCCAGTTGCGCGCTGACGATGCGCAGCATCCACGCCTGGAATGCGCGGGATTGTTCCTGGGACAGCCGCACCTGCTGCTGCGCGGGGCTTCTCAGCGCCCAGGCATGCGGCGCAGCCGCCACCGTACAGGCGGCCGCCAGGGCGCGCACGACCGCGCGGCGCGTCATTGCGTGATGGCTTGCCATTCCAGCGCTTGCCATGCCGTGCCGGAGGCCGGCAGGTTTTTCAGCACCATGCGATACGGCGGGTATTTTTTCAGCGCCTCCAGTCGCGGCACCAGGTGTTCATCGGCAGCCGTGCGCAGCACCGGTTCCTGGTTGGCCGGCAAGGTCGCAAACGCTTCCTTCTGGATCAGTTGCGCCAGCGATGCCGGCGCGATCAGGCCGACAGTGTGGCCGGGATCGGGCATGCGGTCGGCCGCTGCCGGCGCCTGTTTGCGCTTGACGGCGAGCACTTGGTCGACCAATCGTGCATCGGCGGAAAACACCACGGTGTTGCCGGCCACCGCCAGCGTTGGCGACGTGTCGCCCAGCTTGGTGGACACGGTGCGCTGCCAGCGCACGGCGCCGCCCTTGGCTTGCGTCTTTTCCACCTGCCCGCCGCCGCCGACGGCCACGTCGAACAGGCTGCCCAGCAAGGCTTCGCTACCTTTGCCATCATCATTCGCGGCGCGGCTGGCAATGAACACCGGCGTATGCAGGCGCGAATGGCCATACCAGCATGCCGCCACCGGCCCCGCCAACTGCTCCGCCAATGGCTGCACCGATACACTGGCTTTGCCGCCCACGCGCTTCAGCACGGGCTGCATCGCTTTCCAGTCGGCCGGCACTGTGAAACAACCGCCCGGGTTATGCGGCAACGCGGGCCACAGTGCGGCGCTGTCATAGCCGCCCTTGGCCAGCTTGCCGCCATCGATCAGCACTTGCGAACGCCATGCGCCTTTGCTGAAATCGAAGCGCAGCGCTTGCAACGCACCGAAGAAAGGCTGGTAGCCGAACGACAGGAAGTCCGCCTTGACGGCAATGCTGTGCCCTTCGGCGGGCTTCTTATCGAAGTGGAATTGTTCGTGGAAGGGGCGCTGCTTGTCGGCCGACGACGCCAGCAAACCGGAAACGACATCGGCCGCCGTGCTGTCGGCCCGCTTGCCATCCTTGCCGCCATACAGCATCCCCGGATGCGACAAAATCACCATCCGTTCGCCGTGGGCGGCAATCAGCATGGTGCGGCCATAGGCATAACTGAGGGCATAGACTTGCACGGTATCGCCATCGACGCGCAAGCCACCGGCGATTTTCAACTGCGTATCCTTGAGCGCCACCTTGCCCGCTTCTTCCAGCAAGCGGCTCAACTGGCTGCGCGAGACGGCGATCGCGAAATGCTTCAGCGAGCCATCGCCATCGCGCCACAGCGCCACTTCCGCAGGCTGGTCCAGCACCATGCGGATCAACTGGTCGCCCCATCCCAGTTCATGTTCATAGGCGATACGGCGCAGGCTGCCCTTCAGGCCCAGGCGGTCTTCGCTTTGCTCGTAATAAAACAGGAAATCTTCGCGCAACACATCGCGCGCCAGGGGGATGGTCAGCAAGTCGCGCGGCAGTGCGGACAGGCTTCCGGTGACGATCAGTGCATCAGGCTTGGCGAGGTCGAGGTTCAGGCTGTTGACGGGACTCATCAAGTCCCATCCCAGGGTGCGGTAGCCAACCAGCGCAGCCGCGCCGACAGCCACCGCACCGAGAACCTTGACCAGCGTCTTTTTCTTCATCACTGAGCCCGTATAAAGCCATTGAAGTTAGCAATATAGCATGCTCAAAATACTTGCTGTAGAAGAAAATTTTACTTGTCGGTCAACACTTTCCGGCTATAAGCGGGGTCTTTACGAATCTCGCTGTCCGAGAACGGCAGTTTCACCAGCTTCTTGCGCGAGAACAGCGGCAACTGGTCATCGTAATACGGCGATTTCGGATCGACCGATTGACCATAAGGCAGCAAGCCCCGTGCGACCGGGCCGTCACGGTCAAAGCCGACGACCTGGATATAGCTGGCGCCCCAGTTGACGTTGCCGTAGCCCGATGGCGTCAAGTCGCCCTGCATGACCATGGTGTTGTAGACGCCGTCTTCATCACCGAGGCCGCCATGGAGAGCGTAGCGTTTGCCATTGCGGGTCTCGGACTGGTAATCGCCAAGGCGGGCATACAGCGGGACATTCTGCTTGTTCAGCTTGACCACTGCGGTACGCAGCGCGTCCAGCAATGCCGGTTTCGCTGCCACCGCGACGCCGCGTGGCGTGTTCACCGGATCGGCGGGATTGAATGGCACGGACCATTTATCCTGGACCGCGGCGGCGGCACGCCAGAATTCGCGGAACAGCACGGCGCCGCGGCTGTCGATGTCGGCCTTGCGGTCCCACGTCTGCAAGACCGCGCATGCCAGCAGCAAGTCGCGGTCATTGGAAGCAAAGCAGGCCGGGATCAATTCCGGCAACACCAGCTCCGCCGCGTGGACCCGATTGCTGAACAACAGGTCTTCCAGGTCATCCATGTTCAGATGACGCTCGCTGGCCAGCGCCTGCTCCACCTGTTTGAAACCGATACGCGTGCGCAGCGTCTGTTCGACGCCGGGCGAGCCATACAGCGGCGAATAACCGAAAGGCGCGGGGCCCATCAGCGGAGCGCGTACGTTGGCCAGCCAGTACGCGTCGTTGGAATTGCCGACATAATCTTCCCGCTCCTGGGCCGGCATATTGACTGCGCCAAATATGCCGGCGGCGGCGCCGTCATCCTGGCCCCATGCGCAGGCGCTGCGGGTGCCGTCGAACGCCAGCAGCGCCGGTACGACGAAGCAGTCGGAGGCGAATTTATCCGCGCCCATGTGCGGCACGCGGCTGGCGTCCATGTACAGCGTGCCGCCGTTGCGGTCTGCTGCAATGGTATTCACCCATGGCAGCGCGCCCACGCCGGACAGGCTGGCTTTCGCTGCGTCGACATTGCCGGCCTGGCCCAAGGTCAGCCATTGTTCCAGCATGCGCGTGCCGTTGCGGTTGGCATCGCCCAGCGCGAATGCGCGCTCGGCGGTCCATCCCACACCGGCGGCGGGATTCACGAAGACCGCGCCGTGTTTGGTGGCGTAAAACGTCTTTTGTTTGGACTTCAGCGTGCCGTCCGCCTGCAGGACGTCGATGGCCACTGTCCGCGACGTCATCTTGACGGGCGCGCCATCATGATAATACGTGGTGCCGGTGGGATCGGATGGGTCCAGCGCCAGGGCGAACGTGGTGAAGTGGATGGCCTTGGTGACGGTATGGGTCCACGCCATATCCTGGTTGAAGCCGATGACCACGACCGGCAAGCCTGCCAGGGTGGCGCCCATGACGTCATATTTTCCTGGCACCGTCAGGTGCAGCTGGTACATGCGTTCCGTGCTGTTCCATGGGTAGTGGGGATTGCCCAGCAACAGGCCACGGCCGTTGGCGCTGGCATCGCGGCCTAAAGCAAGACCGTTACTGCCGATACCGGCCGGCATGCCGGTCGGGAGTTTTGCCACGGCTGACGGCAGCGATTTCGCCAGGGCGACGGGGGCGGCGGGATCGCGGGCGGCGCCGACAATGCCGGCGGCAAACACGTCACCCGTGGCGTGCAGCGATTTTTCTTCCACCAAGCGGTACATGTCGTCGACCGTGATGGGCTTGACCCACGCGGCATTGCGGCAGGCGTTCGGCAATTTTTTCTGGTTGTCGCTCAGGTAGCGGTTGTAGCCGTCGACGTAGCCGACCAGCAAATCCCGTATTTCCTGCTTGCCGGACGCATAGCCTGCGCGCAGCTGGTCGATGTCGACATACCCTTTGTAATAGAAATCGCTTTGCTCATTGGTGAGGTCGATATAGCCGTTGGCGACACCATATTCACCGTTTTTCGGCGTGGTGGTGTGCGCGTCGGGACCGAAGTAGCGCGAGCGCTCCCCCCGCACGGTGAGGAAGGTATCTGCCAGCATGCAGACGTTATCCTGGGCATAGGCGTATGCCACGCCATAACCCAAGCTGCGGAAATCGTTGGCTTTGACGTGTACCACACCATAGCTGGTGCGCGTGACTTCAGTGCGGATCTTGTCTTTTGCCAGTTCGGCAGCGGTACCCGATGTGGCGAGGGTGGCGAAGAGGCAACCCAGTGCGTATGCTTTCATGTTTTCCTTTGTTTTTAGATAATTATCAAAACACAAAGATAGTAACATTGATAACACGATGCACAATACAAAAAACCCCGCCAAGAGCTAACTCAGCGGGGTTTTTCTATATAACTAGCCTGACGATAACCTACTTTCACACTGGTTGCAGCACTATCATCGGCGCAAAGTCGTTTCACGGTCCTGTTCGGGATGGGAAGGGGTGGGACCGACTTGCTATGGT